>NZ_CP022753.1:0-1228430 GCF_002263495.1 Nocardiopsis gilva YIM 90087
CACCGGGCGCTACGGCCTGGACGTCCACTGACGCGCTGGCCGATCAGCCCTGGGTGCGGTTCAGGATCGCGTCGGCGTTTCGGCTGCTTTGCTGCGGCTGCTCTTCCGCCTTCGCTCGACGACTTCGCCCGGTGGTGTGGACGGCACAACGACCTCAGGTTCTGGTCGCTGTGGTCGTCGCCGTTGACGATGTGATCGACGTCGGTGGCAACACGTTCACAGCGTTCACCGTGCTCAATCCATGTGCATCTATAGCCATCCCGTTCAAGGACCCCGGCACGAACCGACGGCCACGACCGCGGGAGTCTTGATCGCCGGGTGGAGTTTCGCCAACCAGACACCGCCACCCCAGACGCGACAAGGATCCCCAGGTTCACGATGTGTCCATTTGTGGCCAGGATCGGAGATCAGGACGCGTGCGGCTGCTATCACCTAGCGTGACTAGGATTCCCCTGAACAGACGGGAGCTCCCATGTACCAGGACCCGCGCTACCACCAAGGCCAGTGGCAGCCGCCTCAGCACCCCCAGTACCCGCCGCCCTACCAGCAGCCGCAGCCACGCATGGTCAAGCGTGTGGAGAAACGGCGTGGTCTTGGGGGGCTGGCGAACTCGACTCACCTGCTGCTGACGGTGCTCACATGCGGGTTTTGGCTGCTGGTTTGGATTCCGTGGTGGATCGTGCGGATGGTGATTCCCCGGAAGCGGGTGACCCGGGAGTACTACCGCTGATTACCAGCATCCAGCTAGGCCTCTGCAGACCCGGCCCTCGCGCGGACCCCTGGTAGACGAGGGCCGGGAGCGCGGGGGCTACGGGTGGTGGCCGGTTTCAGTGAGGCGTTGCCGGGCAACGTCGGCGGAGTGCGCGGCTACTTCGACGCCGACGAACTGCCGCCGTTCAAGCAGCGCCGCGACGCCGGTCGATCCGGCCCCGGCGCACGGGTCCAGGATGGTCCCGCCGACGGGTGCAATCTTTACGAGCTCGCGCATGACCGCGACTGGTTTTTGCGTGATGTGCTGTCGCTGCTTGCCTCGCGGCTGCGAGCCTTCGAGTAGGCCGGGCAGGTAGATGGTCGGTGCGTGGCGGTAGGGCTGGCCGTGCGACGCCCACAGTACGTACTCACATTCGGCCTTGAATCCGTCCCGAACTGGGCGGCTGATCGGCTTGTGCCACGGGATGACGCCGCGCCAGGTCCACCCGGCGGCCTGTAGTGCGTCGGACGTGACCGGTAGCTGTCGCCAGTCGGTGAAGACCAGGGCCGAGCCGCCGGGCGGGTGAGGCGCAGGCCCTCCGACAGCAGTAGCGCTAGCCAGGCGAGGTAGCCGCGCTGGTCGCGGTTGTCCCCGGCGAAGTCGGCGAGGTCGTGTTGGGCGTCGCCGCTGACGTACTTGCCGCGTGCGGTGTCGCTGCGCCGCTCTGCGGGTGTGCGACCCCGCTGTTGTATGGCGGGTCGGTGATGAGGGCGTCGACGCTGCCGGTGGGCAGAGTAGGCAGGACCTGCAGGGCGTCGCCCTGGTGAACGATGGCGGTCACGCGTGCTCCGGTTGACGGAGGGGTCCGCTCCGGAAATACGAACGGCCCGGTTCGTCCCATGGACGGCGCCGGGCCTACATTGGTCGATCTGTGGACACAGTTATCCCGCAATTAAGGTAGCGCCTGTGGATAACTCGCGCAACTGTTGATCACAGCTTCCACATCGGGTCATAGTCGGGATGGCTGCTGTAGACCTGGGCCATGTGATGGAGAACTTCCTTCAGTGCGCCGAGGGACTGATCTATCGGTAGGCTCGGGACCTTATCCTTCTGCCCTTCACCCAGCGGTAGTTTCCAAGAATGCGGGCTTTGGCTCGGATGTCAGCAACCAACTGCTCGTAGGGGTAAGGCTCGGCGGGGTATCCATGCGCCTTCGCCCTGTCCACCCGTTGGGCGTCTTCCTCCAGGCGCGCTCTTAGGAATTCTTCGATAGTCATGACGCCATCCTGCCGTCTTTACTAACCGCTTCGAGCCGCCCGTTCAGCCAGCCCCATTCGTGTTCCGGCCATGCCGGACGGCCGTACACCCAGGTCCCGCAGTCTGCGGGCGGCGGCGAGCACACATCCGAGGTGCACACGATCACCAGTGCGTTGGCGACGAGCCGCACGACTAGGGTTCTCTCCCCTCCTGCGGGCGCCTCGGACGTGACTCCCGGCACCATGCGCACATCACAGAGAGCCGGTGTCCGTCGACGATTTCCCGAGCGCGCCCTCTAGTCGCGCCCGCATTCGGCGCACGGTGTGCTGGGCATCGTCGAGCGCCTCGTGATCGATCTCGGCCGCAGCCGCCAAGTGCTCGCCGACGTGGGCGAGGTACAAGCCGAGCGCCGGGTAGTCGTAGGCCGTGGTCGGCGGAGCGAGAACATCGACGCCAGCCGTCTCGGCGATGCGCTCGGCAAGCTCGTCAGCGGTGGTGAGCAGCTCGGTAAGGACGTCCAGGACATCGAGGTCCATCGGCGCCTTCGACCCTCCGAGGACGCTGTCACCTCGCTCGGCACGCTCGGTACGGACAAGCTCGTCGCGACGGCGCCGAGCGTCAGTGGCGGCGTGGCCTACCGGCCGGGGCGTGCCGTCCCGGGGATCCGGGACTGGTACAGGTCGGGCCAGCGGTCGGAGATCCACAGCAGGTCGGCGCGGACTTGGCCCAGCCTGCGCGCCCAGGTGACGGTCAGGGTCTCCGTGTTCAACAGCGCTCCTCTTGGACGGGAAGGACGGGTTCAGGGTTCGCGGGTCTCAATGACGACATATGCGCCGTCCGGGTCGTCTTGGCCATCGTGGTTCTCGCGGTAGATATGGCCGGTGGGCTCCTGGTAAAGGTCGTAGCCGACCTCGCGCATCAGGAGCCGCACGTCGGCGCTGCCCGGATCAGCGGTGATGCGGGCGTCGAGGAGGTCGCGCAACCGCCGAAGGGTCATCGGGGAATATATGGCGTTCTCAGAAAGGGATGGGTTCGCCATCGTCAGCCTCCTTCTCCGTTGAAGTGAATTCCACTGCCAACTCCGGAATAGGCCCGGGACATTCGTGCGCGGCGAGCACGTGGTGGTGGCGCTGGCGTATTCGGAATTGGTCGCGCTCGGCGACCTCCTGGTGTTGTCCGGCGGGGAACAGGTCGTAGGTCAACCGGCCTGCCAAGCGAGCGTGGAGCTCCTGGGCGGGTCGAGCGAGACGGGGTCGAGTCGGACAGTCAGCGCGGCGAGGGGTGCGTCGAGGGCCAGGACGACCACGGCACGGCAGCGGGCGCAGACGTCGAGCTGGGCACGGAGTCGAGCAGTGGTCACCAGCACCCCTGTGACGGGTCGGGTGACGGATGACGGGTGTGACACGTGGTTCGGGTTGAGCGGCTCGTGTGCGTGCGCATGCGCGCGTGGGAGGCGATGCGGCGAGAATCCGTCATATCTGTCATATGTGTCACCACCTGCCTTCTTTTTGGCTCCGACGTGTCATCGGATGTGTCATTGCCGGACGTGGATGTGTCATGGGTGGGGTACTGCACGTTCTTCTGTGGCCGGCAGGGTGCTGACAGGTCATGTCGGGGGGGGCGGACGGGGTGACGGGTTCACCAGCCGCTCTCATCCGCCGTGTGGTTGAGGTGGACCCCGGCGTAGTAGCGGGTGGAGGCGGACCGCTTCGTGGTGACGCCGTGGCGTTTGAGCTCGGTGGTGAACTTCTTCGCCGAGACAGGCTCTTCTCCCTCGCTGCGGCACCAGGCCTCATAGGCGGCGCGGAGTTTGCCGCCGACGATGCTCATGTGCTGTTGCGAGGGGTCGCCGAGCGTGCACATGTCGGTGAGGAAGCGGGCGACGGTGTCCTGGTCTTGTTCGTAGGAGCGGGTGGCGAGGCGGACGCTCTCAGGTGTGGGAAGTCCTTGGGCGAGGTAGTCGGCGGCGCCGCGGATGAGCCAAGCGAGGATCGCCGGGCCTTCGCCGTCGACGAGCTTTTCCTCCAGGTGGGGGTCGCGGCGGTCTTCGGGGACGGTGTGCAGGAACGGGACGAGGCGGAGCCTTCGCCAGAACGCCGGTCCGCCGGTGCGCACCTGCGGCTGGTGGTTGCCCAGCAGCCACAGTGTGTGCGTCGGGGTGAAGCTGAAGAAGTCCTGTCTCATGAACCGGCCGGTGATGACGTCCCGGCCCGTGAGCATCTTGATGCGGGCCTCGGCGAAGCGCTGACCGTCGTCGAGTTCGGATGCCACGACCAGGCGTGCCCCGGCCAGCCGGGCTATCTCAGTGGGGTGGCTGTTGGCCGACGACGCCAGCAGCATCTCCGAAGGCGCGGAGATGGCGTAGCCGGTCTCGCCGATGCCGACGAGGCGCATGACGGTGTCGGCAAGCGTGCTCTTGCCGTTGGCGCCGTCGCCGAATGCGAAGGGGAGGAGCTGTTCGACCACGGTGCCGATGAGGGAGAGCCCGAGGAGGCGTTGCACGTAGGCGATCAGTGTGGGGTCCCCTCCGAAAGTGTCAGTGAGGAATTGGCCCCATCTCTCAGCCGGAGCGTCGAAGTCCGGGGCGACGAGCGTGGAGCGGGTGTGAAGGGCGGCAGGGTCGGGGGCGCCGAGGGTGCCGGTACGGAGGTCGACGACGCCCGACGGTGTGTTGAGCTGCCAGGGGTCGCCGTCGAGTTCGGCGAGTGGAGTGACGATGCGGGGGTCGGTCTGAGCTACCTTGACCATGGCCTCCAGCCCGCGGGCGGACAGCGATCGCGCCTTGTGCCCGGCGTCCTCCTTGGCCTCGTCGGGCAGGCTTCGTGCGATGGCGCGGGCGAGTTCGCGCACCCGGCCTCGGTCGTCCCACGTCCAGCGGTGGCCGTCCCACACCAACCAGCCCCTCTGAGGACAGTGACGCACCTGGTGAGCGTGCTCGTCGACCAAGCGCAGGGCGTTGCCGTCGTCGGTGCGGGTGTAGGTGTCGGGGCCAGCGGAGGGGGCGGGCTCGTCGACTGACAGCGCGGCGGTGCCCTCGATGGGCGCGGTTCCCGGCTGGGAAAAGCGGGTGCCGCCGACGAGGGTGAGCCGCGGCCGGGAGGGGTCGGGGGCAGGCTTGCCGTACCCGGCCTGCTTGAGCGCGCGGGCCGCGGCGCGGTAGTCGCCGCCGTGTTCGAGGAGGGCATAGGCACCGAACTTTGTGTACGGCGTCTCGCTGGCGAATTCCGCGCTCGTGGTGAACACGTACAGCCTGTCCCTGTCCTCGGCGCGGCCAGTGGTCGCTGAGACTCCCATGCGCTTGCCGGGGCGCCGCCAGTACCGGGTGCGCCCGGACGTCCACAGTTCGGTCCACCCGTGCGGGGTGAGGATGTCGGACCAGTCGGTGCGGGCCTCGTAGTCGTCGCCGGGTGAGGTGCCACCGCCGGTCGAGGACGGGGTGGCGGTCTGAGGCATTGCGGCGGGCGGCGGGGTCTCGTCGAGCATCCGAGCGAGCTCTAGGAGGGCGTCGGAGTGCTCCCGGTTGAGGACGGCGATGGTGTCGGGGCCACCGGACTGCAGGGTCCACCGGCCGCCATTGGGGTGTACCGGGCCGTGCGACGGCGCGACGACGAGGAACCCGCCCTCTGACTTGGTCTCGATGAGGACCTGGGTCCTCTGGTTCGGGTTCTCGGCCAGCTCCTCGGCCGTGCTTGGGCGGCTGGCGAGTTTCGTGTTGGCAACGCCCTGGCCGTCGTCGACGCGCCAGAGCAGATGCAGGCCACCGGACGCGGTCGACTCGGTGTAGCCGCCCATTACCTGGCGAAGGGCGTCTCCCAGGCCGCTGTTGTCGGCCAGCTCCACGTACTGGGCGAAGATCCCCTCGTCGACCGCGCGGCCTTCCACGTCCAGGGCGACGAGGCCGCCGGACACGGCCCCGGCGACGATGCCGACACCGGGGTGGCCGTGGGCGAACCACGCGCGAACCCGATCCTCGCCGGGGCGGGCGGTCATGTAGTCGCGCCACCGGCCAGTGCCCGGGGCCTTGGTGCCATCTGAAGCGGCGGGGATGACGCACAGCCCGGCGGCGTGGAGGGCCAGGGCAGCATTGAGCGTGTGGGGCACGTGGGTCCTGTCCGGGTCGTGCTGGTGGGGTTGCGGGTCGGTGGGGCCGCTCATCGGCGCGCGCCCTGCCACTGGCGGACCTGGTGGGCGTGGGTGCCGGGGTCGGTAGAGGTGACGTAGCCGATGGGCTCGATGACACCTCGGCGGCGGGCGTGGGCGAACCGGGCGCCGATGGCGGCGGTGCGCGCGTCGTCCGGGATTTGCGCGCGGATGTCGTTGGCGCTGAACGGCTTTCCGGTAGCAGCGGCGCGGGCGATGAGAAGGTCGATCGCGGCCACGTCATCCCCGGCGGCCTGCTCGGCGGCAGCCATCCCGGCATCCCTCAGTCGCTCCCCCTCGGCTGTGGTGTGCACTGCTCCCCCTCGTCCTCGTCGTCGTGCGTGGCCGGTGCGTGGTGCCCGCCCGCGGGTTGCACGCGGCGTGTCCGACTGGATCCGGTCGGGCTGAGGTCCAGCTTGGGCGAGGCAGGGAGGGAGGCGGGAAGAGGCGCAGGGGAGGCGATTTTTCGCCTCGTGCGCCTCCCCCTACGCCTCCCTGGGCGCCTCCCCTGGTGACCTGCTACTTCTGCTGCAGGGACTTCAGCAGCGCCTGAACGGCGGGGTCGTTGGGGTCGGCCATCCCCGAAGCCGCCGCCGGGGCCTGGGCGGCGGGCGCCTGCTGTTGCGGCTGGGGCGCCGGGGCGGGCTGGGACACGGCGGGCTTCGCATGGGCGTCCAGCCACGCCTGGGCGCGCTGGGCGTCGGTGCCCTGCTCGTCGAAGGGCTGTAGCACCCACGCCTCAAAGCCGCTCGCGGTTGTGGCCTTGCCGATCCGGCCCAGCACCATGTGGGCGCCGGGCGTAAGGCGGTTGACCAGGCCGCCGTGGGTCATCAGGACGCCCTCGCGCAGCTCGGCGTCGGCATCAAGGTCGACGACGTCCACCGTGGCGGCCGGGACTTCTTTGCCCTTGAACTGGTCGAAGCGGTCTTCGATCTTGTGGCAGTTGGTGATCAGCACCAGGTGGCCGTCATGCTCGGCAGGCTTGAAGAAGCCTCCGCCACCGGAAGGCTGGGAGAAGGTGAAGGACATGGGTGTCTCCGTTTCCTATGCGGCCTTCGTGGCCTGGGTGGTGTTGGTGAGGTCGCCGGGGCAGCCGACGGACAGGTCGGTGCTGGCAGGACGCCACCACGGGCAGAACCGGCATGCGCTGGTTGCCGCGGCGGGAATGTGGGCCCACATCTGCGGGCGTGATTCGGGGTCCAAGGCGACGAGGGCGTCGCGGACGGAACCGAGGCGCTTGAGGGCGTTGAGGGCGACCTGGCGGTCGTAGGGCTCGGACCACACCCACATCCCGCCGAGCATCCCGCCGCGCGGATAGAACGCCAGAGCGACTGTCTGGGGGAAGAAGCCCAAACGCTCGAAGCCGAGGCCGTAGAGGTTGGCCTGGACCCGGTACTGTTCCCGGACTCCTTCGGCCTTGTACTTGCGCAGCGCGGAGTCACCGACGACCTTGTGGTCGATCACGGTATTCGTGGCGGTGTCGTAGGCATCGCACGACCCAGAAAGCCGGTAACCCGATACGGATCCGTCGTCGACTTCCACGGGCTCTCAATGAGGAACCGTCCTGGCTCCTTGTCGTTGTGAAGCAGCAGGGCGTCAGCCAGCCAGGCGTGAGTGGCGGTACCGACGATGCTCGGCCAGGGGTCGCCGCCGTCGTTGACGGTCGGCCAGTCGAGGAGCTTGTAGGCCAGGCGGCGGGGGCACGGGTCGCCGACCTCCGAGGGGCCGATCCGGCGCTGACGGGAACGCGGCGCGTTAGCGGACGCGGCCATGATGACGTCGGTCAGCGTGCGCTTGATGCCCTCATTGGAGTCGGGCTCGACGGCACCGGGCTGGGTAAACATCAAGCCCCACCGTCCTCGACGTCGAGGAGGACGAACCGCCGGCCCGGCTCTCCGGTACGGGTGTATTCGGCGATCAGGTCCGGGTGCTCCCGGCGTAGCCGCCTCGTGTCGAGGCGCTCGACGGGTTTCGTCCAGCGGTAGGTGATCACCGGTCGCCCACCCACTCGAGCCTCGGTCGCCTCCCCCAAACGCCCCTTCAACTGCCCCTCGATGACGGCCTCAGTCTGCTTAAGCTCGGCGATCTGCGCGCGCACCTGGCGCAGCGCGGCGACCCAGGTCGCATCGTCGTCGAGATCGATGTGCACGTTCATGCAGCTTCCTCCGGGCGTGCAGCGGCTCGCCGTACCCGGCCGCGCGCAGCAGCGCAGCTGCGGCGGAAAGGTGCATCCGGACCGGTGCAGTCACGGTGATGTCGGGGAGAGGGCGGCGGGCGCCGAGCAGTGCGGCCAATGTCGCTGCGTCCATGTGCGCCCACCACGACGCGGCTCTATCCGCACTGAACCCTGCCCGCTTGGTCACCAGCACGGCGACGTCGGCGCCAGCGTTGCGCCGCTCGGTCTCGGTCTCCTCCAGCCAATCCCGTATGAGGGAGTCTCCAGCGGTCTCCGCGCTCCTCCCGGACTTGACCTCCCACACGACGCCTGGGGTGCCGGTGATGTCGCCGCGGTCGGCCGCGCCGGACAGTGCGAGCCGCTCGGCATATGGCCACCCGTGTGGGCGTAGGAAGCGAACGACGGCGCTCTCGGCGGCGGTGCCGATCGCCTTGGATCTGCTCACGCGGCGTCCTCCTCTGCGCGCTTGCGCCGACGCGCCTCGACTCCGAGCCTCGACAATTCGAGGTAGAAGGCGGTTCGGTCGTTACGTGCTGCCTTGCGGCGGTCTTCCTCGGACATCACGCCGTCGGGGTCGACGTCACGTTCGTAGCTGGCCTCACGAGCCGTGTTGGCAGCGGCCAGCCGCTCGGCTCGGATCGGGGTGCGTGCCCAGGAGATGTGTGCTGCGCGACGTGCGATTTCCTTGCGCCGCTTGGGATCAGGGTGGGCCATCAGTCGACCTCCACAACTTCGAAGAGGTCGTCGAATCGGCAGTTGAGGGCAAGGAGGGCTCGGGCGATCATCGAGGCCGACGGGGGCATCTCGCCGGTGCCGACACGCATGGCGGTGGTGTGGGAAACGCCCAGGGCTCTGCCCCGCGCGGTGTGGGTCGTCAGGCCCGCGGCGGTCATGCACCGCTCCCAATGTGTGCGGCGAACCGCAACTCGGGCGAGCGACTGCGGTCGCAAGATCGTGTGCATGGACCGCACGTTAGCCCTGGCGTTTATCCGCACGCAAGAGCGAATTGCGCTGATTCATCAGGGATGACGTCGTGTATGTGCGTTGCATGCACACCCTGAAGGTAAGAAACTTGTCGCGTCCGGGCAGGTTAGGTAACCCTCGTAGACAGACGAGAGAAGCTGTAGTGTGCGCTGCATGCACAGCCGAAAATCTTCCCCGCTCTGGGAGCCGATCGCCCTGAACCAAGCGCTCGACGACCTGAAGGAGCTCGGCTACACGCGCGACCGCCTGGCCAAGGTCGCACGGGTCCACCGCTCCCAGGTCAGCCGCTGGGCGCACGGACTTCACCGCCCCAACCACGACGCTGTCGACCACCTCGTCGAGCAGCTTCTCTCTGAGGACAGCCGAACCGAGGTTCGTGACGCGGTGCTCGCCTTCGCCGCTGCGGCCGGTTACCGAAAGAACGTGGAACCAGAAGCCTCGCCACCCTCGTCTGAGCGAGAAGCTGCTGCCTCGCTACAGGACGCCCGGAGCCGCGACGGTGAGGAACTGGTGAACGTCCAGAGCGACCAAGAGCACGGTGTCGAAACGCACCGCTATCTGGTCGCCGATGAGGACTTCGAGATCGTGCAGCGGGTGTACCGCTCGATCGCCGACGACTTAGAAGAGGACGACGACTTGCCGAGGGAACAACGCCGAGCCCTGCTCGAGCACGCGCTGGAGCGGGCACGCGATGACGCGTTGATGATGCTGCATATGCGCAGGGAGCAACGACGCCGCAAGCAGCGACGGGAGCAGCAGGACGATAGCCCTTAGCACATTTCGCAGTCATGCGCGTGGCCGGATCCGGCCACAGCTGCCGGTTTCCCTCAGCGGCGCGGCTTACGGCGCTCGGATGCTGGCTTTGTCACGGTATGTGGTGGATTCTGACTTTAGGTCGGCCTACCATGATCACCTCGAACACCTATCCACGCACGTCAGGGGAGGGACTGTGCCGTACCGATCCCCCATCGCCCCCAATTAACCCCTCTATTTCCCCTTGCTCTCAGGACGACGAGGGAGCTGGCAGCGCCCGACTCGTTCATCACGACCGTGATCAAGATGCGCGGGAGCTCATCACGGTCATCGACGCGCGTGAGGGCATTTCCATCCGGCACCTGTTGCGTGATTACGACCACCACCTGCGCGGTGAGGTCCGTGAAATGTTCTGCGAGGCCGCGGGTCTGACCGACCCGAGGAAGGATCGGGCTGCGTTCTGGCGAGAGGTCGAGTCGCGGTGGGACCCTGCCGCACCTGTCACGCCGGAGCTCATGCGCGAACTGACGCGTGAATTCCGCCTCTACGACCTCAGCGAGTTTCCTGGCCTGAACCTCAACTAGGTCACCGAGCAGGCGCGCCCCGGACCTGGGAGGGATCCGGGGGCGCTGGTGTATCGCGGGTCAGGCTGCTGTGGCCTGGTCTGCCGGGGAGACGCGGCGGTGGGCGGTGCGGGCACGGGCCGCCGCGGCGGACGCCCCGTAGCGTTTGGCCATCGCGGCGGACTTCCATCCGCAGATCGCCATGAGCTCTTCCTCGCTGAGACCTGAGAGCTTCAGGAGGTGTGCGGCTGTGTGGCGGAACAGGTGCGGGTAGATGTGGTGGATTCCGGCCAGCTTGGCGCGGCGCTTGAGCATCTGGCGGACGCCGGAATCGGTCAGTGCTCCCTTCGGGCTGAGCCAGAGCTCCTTGCGGTGGCTCTTGTTGTGGTTGCGGCGCGCTCGGAGGTAGCGGTCGATGGCGTAGGCGGCGGCGCGTCCGATGGGGACGAGGCGCATGTCGCCGCCCTTGAGGGTGACGCGTAGGGCGGACTGCTGCAGGAGGACGTCGTTCGTGTCGCTGTCGTCAGGGGTGTAACGGAGTCCGACCAGGCCGGAGACGCGCACTCCGTTGTCGAGGAGGGTGAGAATGATCGCGCGGTCGCGGCGCGCTTCGAATGAGTTCCCCTTGCAGGTCTTGAGCAGTGCGGTGATGTGCTCCGGAGCGAGCACGGGGATGTCCTTCGTGGGGACCTTGGGCGCGCCGACCTTGAGCATGGGGTTCTTGCCGACCTTGATCTCTTCTTCGCGCACGAGCCAGTTGTAGAAGGCGCGGAGGTTGCGGAAGTCGATGGCCGCGTTGCCTGGCGAGGTGTCGGTCTGGCGCTTGCGGAGGAAGTCACGGATGTGAGCGGGCTTGGCCTTGCCTGCCTTGAGCTCGCGGTCGTGGTCGGCCTGGTAGGCGGCGAAGAGCGTGATGGTGTCGCGGTAGCGCTTGATGGTGCGCTCCGATCGGCCGCGGGCTTGTAGGTCGAGCTCCCAGCTGGCCATGTGCTCAAGGAACAGGTTCTTGACGGTCATCGGTCGCCTCTCACGTTCAGCTGATGTCGGAATCCTCAGCTGTGCGACCGTCGTGCGACTCGGGTAAAGTGACCTCCGTCGGAGAAACCCCTGCACAGTCGGGGGTTCTCACGGGCCATTAGCTCAATTGGCAGAGCAGCGGACTTTTAATCGGGCGTCTCTTCACCGTCGTGCAACACACGGCCGAACAGCTGAAACGCCAGAATAGCCGGAACCGTCGTGCAACCGATCCTCTGCTGTCAAAACTGGCCCGATCCGGCCACCCTTCACGTTCCGGACTTTTATCCCAGAACCCTCCCCCTGCGTCCTCCGCCTCTGCTTGGCCGCCTCCGGCCCTTCCCAGTGACGCACGGCGATCGCCGGGTTACGTTCCCAGTGGACGCGTCCGCGAGCATGGGAGGTAGCGATGGGGCATCGCAAAGGCGGCTCGGAAGATCGGGGCGACGGCCCAGCCTGGGAGAAAGACGGCAAGGAGGGCTCGGGACACGGCAATCAGGACTATCCTGACCAGTCCGGCGATGGCCAGGAACAGAAATGACTGACTTCGACGATGGTCCTGACCGGCTCGCCGACCTCCTCGTCGAGGCCGGTGCTCTGACGGATCCCGCGTGGGAAGCGGCGGTACGGGCGGTGCCACGACACGCCTTCCTTCCCGAAACGGTCTGGGTGCGCGACGACGATCCGCCCTGGCGCAGCCCCTACGGGCCGGACACACCGGAGTGGAGAGATGCCGCCTACGCGGACTATGCGCTCGTCACCCAGGTCGACGACGGTGAGTCGCTCGGTTCCGATGGGCGGGGGATGTACCCGACCAGCTCGGCCAGCCAGCCGAGTCTCGTCGTTCGCATGCTCCAGGCCCTGAACGTGACTGGCGGGGAGACCGCGCTCGAGATCGGAACGGCGACCGGATATAACTGTGCACTCTTGTGTCGACGTCTGGGCGATAAGGCTGTGACTTCGGTCGAGGTCGACGCTGCCCTAGCCCAGCAGGCGCGAGAGAAGCTGTCGGCCGCCGGGTATGAGCCGCGGCTCGTCGTCAGCGACGGCGCCGTCCCAGTCGAGGGCGGCCCCTTCGACCGCATCCTGGCCACGGTAGCCGCGAAGTCGATCCCCGCCGCATGGATCACCCAGCTCGCGCCGGACGGCATGCTCGTGACCCTTGGGGTAGCGATCACGCCGGGCACTGGCTCGTCCGACTGACGGCGGACGGAACTGGGGCCGCACACGGCCGCATCCTCGACGAGGCGCCGTTCATGTGGCTGCGCTCTCAGAGGTCCCACTTCGGCACCTGGCGCGATCACGTTGACGTCGACGCTCCGATGCAGGCGGGGCGAACGAAGCTGGACCCGCGCGCGGCACTGGGAGCCGACGGGTCTGGCCGGGCGATCGTCATCGGCACGCTGGTGCCGGACCTCTATCAGCGTGTCATCCGTGAGGGTGACGAGTTCACGGTATGGGTCTACGACGCGGCCGGGTCCTGGGCGGCTGCCGACTACGTGCCGGGGGCGTCTGAATGGGTGCAGAGCCGGTACGGGCCGCGGGACATCTGGGCAGAGATCGAAGCCGCATACGCGGTGTGGGAGTCGGCGGGCCGGCCGGAGGGTGACCGGATCGGCCTCACCGTGACTGCCGACGAGCACCGGCTATGGGTCGATGCCCCGTCGCGAGTCATCGGTGAAGGACTTCCGTAGTCGAATGGGAGTTGCGGCGATATGCTCGCCTCAGCCCATTGGGTTGTTTCAGGTATGCGTCGGCCCCGGTCTTCGGCCGGGGCCGCGTGTATGTGAACCAGGGCGCTACATGCTGCCCGCCTTGACGTCATCAATAAAGGCGCGCCACTCGGCCGTGGCGAACAAGAGGTGACCATGGTGTGGTTGCTTCGAGTCGCGCACAGCGGCGCCGTTCTGAGTGGCGGCGACCTCCACGCAGTTAGCGCTGTTGGCGCTGTAGCTGCTCTTGTGGAACAGCAGACGCGGGTTGGTCTCGCTCATTGGGGATCATCACTCTCTTGGGTCAGTAGCTGTCTAATGAAGCCGACCGACTCTGACGCGCGGAGGGCCGCGGCCTGCACGTGCCCGAAGATCGTCACGTACTGGGCGACGCCTTCGCCCTCGCTGATCACATGCCCGGTCGCGGTCTCGGTGTACACGATCGAGGGTCAATTTCTGCCGGAAAGTCCATGATGACAAACGGGCCGGTCGTCGCAGCATGAGGACCAGCGCTGAACGGTAGCACCTGTAGGTCTATGTTGTGCCTGGTGGCCATGTTCAGCAGGTGCTGAAGCTGGTCGCGCATGACGCCGGGTTCCCGCACACGCCTTCGAAGGGCTGCCTCGTCGATCACTGCCGAGAAGTGCGGCGGTCTGTGCCGGTTGAGGATCTGCTGTCGTTCGAGTCGCGCTGAGACGTGGCGCTCGACGACGTCGTCCGGATGTGCCTGCCCGCCACGAAAGACCGCTTCGGTGTACTCAGCAGTCTGCAATAGCCCAGGGATCACGAGGGCTTCATAGGCGCGGATCATCGACGCCTCTACCTCGAAGTCGGGCAAGACGTTGTCACCGAAGACGTCCTTGTACTCCGACCACCAGCCGCGTTCGCGTGCCTGGCGGGCAAGCGCGTGAAGTGCCTCGCGAGCCTCACGGTCCTTGATCCCGTAGAGATCGCACAGATGATCGATGTCTTCAGGCTTGATGAATCGGGTCTTGCCGTCCTCGATGCGACTCAGCTTCGGCCCTGACCAGCCGAGAGCCCTCGCGGCGTCGCCAATCTGGTTGTAGTTGGCGTTCAGGCGTGCGCGCCGCATCTCGGCAGCGAGTCGTCTTAGCCGCACAGTCGGGCTGTGGACGGTACGAGGGCGAGTCGGCATGCCCACAGTCTAGGGCGATCTCGGTCTATGAATCTTTCACAGAACCCCTTGCGATTCTGTTGATTGCATATCAGCATGGCGATACCTGACAGCAACACACTGATGGGCTATCCCATGAAATCTACAAGCAAGATCAGGCGTGCGGGTTACGTCTTCTTCCCTCTGCTCATCCCTCTAGCGGCTTTGCTGCTGCGGCTCACTGGTCAGCCGCCGTCTCCGGCTGGTCGGCACGCGGCCACTGGCCGCACTCCCGAGACGGCCGAATCGTCCGCGTCCGCACGGCGTCGCCGGGTGGACGATGAACGGGCTCCGCGGCGCCCGTCGACCCGTTCGCGCCCATACACGGCGGACGTACCTGCCACTGCCGCACTAGTTCCACGGCCGGGCCGGATCCCGGACCGCGACGCGTTCTATGAGCTGGCCGAGCTGTCCCCACACGCCGGGCGGTGGAGCTTCACCTACGATCACCGCGGGGTGCTGGCGCCCTATGTCGCGCGGAACCGCGTCGAGCCCGGCGTCGTGATCGCTGCGGCCACAGTCGGCGATCTCGGCGCGGTGCTCGACAGCATCACCGCCCCGGCATGGCCGCGCCCTTACACGCCCACCTCCGAGCAGCAGAGCGCCGCCGCAGCCGAGCGTGCCGACCTCGACCAGC
This sequence comes from Nocardiopsis gilva YIM 90087, assembly GCF_002263495.1. Taxonomy (NCBI): domain Bacteria; kingdom Bacillati; phylum Actinomycetota; class Actinomycetes; order Streptosporangiales; family Nocardiopsidaceae; genus Nocardiopsis; species Nocardiopsis gilva. The sequence goes on from NZ_CP022753.1 coordinate 15,102, forward strand.
TCGTCCGGGCGGGGGTGGCCCAGTGACCACCGTCCCGCGCTCCTACTACCGGGCGGAGCCCACCCCTGCCGACGAGCGGCGGCTCCGCGCCGCCTACGGCATGGTGCGGCAGGCCGACAGCATCCTCGTCGACATCGTCGACCACCTGCGCGACCCCGACCTGATCAACCCCGACACCGGTGACCACCCCCTCACCCCGTCGGGCCGTCGGCTGATGGCGGTGTGGGGTGAGGTCAAGGAGCTGGCCCGCCGCCTCGAAGGCGCCATAGACGACGAGGAGGCGACCCGGTGAACCCCTCCCACCTCGCCTGGAGCGGGCTCGACGGCCCTCCACACTGCGCTCAGCGTCGCCCCGGCTACCAGTCGGCCGCGCCCGGCGTCGCATGGCTCCCGTGTGCCCGACCCGCCGCCCACGCCGGGCCTCACATGGACGTCACCGGCGCGTCGTGGGCGACGACCATCGACGTCGTTGAACTCGACCCCGACGAGATGAACATCGTCGACTCAGCCGACGGGCGCCACGTGCACATCATGTTGGGCGACGCTCGGATCACCGTGCCGACCACCGGACCCGGCGCCGACCGTGCGGCCGAGGCCATGTGGCGGCTGTCCGACCTGTCGCATGAGGCGGCGCACCGGGCCGCGTGGCGGGTAGCGGACCGCGCCACCCGACGGCGGCCCTCTGGCTAGATGCTGCCGCCCGGTACCCGGTGTTCCCCTCCCGGGGCCGGGCGGCCACCAGACGCCGGGGTGCCTGACACTCCCCGCCCCGGCACCGGGGCGGGCCGCCACGTCAGAGGGGTGATCAGCGGCCCGCCCCACCCTGCCGCCCCGAGGCGTTGACCGGGGCCCTCGGGGCGGCTCCATCGTGGTCGCGCCCCGGCCGCGGGGACGGGGCGCGACCCTTCCCGCACAGCTCAGAGAGGCCAAACCATGACGGACGTCTTCACGCTCTCCCCGATGCTGATCGCCGTCTATGTCGGGGTGGGCATGGTGGATATGTACCTGCTGCATCGGAAAATCCTGGCGGCTGACCTCGAACGAGATGGAATCTGTGGCGACTGCCGCGCTATCGGGCGGCGCCACCAGGAGCAGGCGATGGCGCTCGAGATGGCGCCGCCGAGTGTGCAGGCGGCGACGATCCTCGTCAGCAGTGTGAGGTGGCCACGGCGGATCTTCGCACGGTTCTTCGTCCACTCGTGTCTACGGCAGTGAGCGTCGTGCATGGCGTGAGGGTGTGCACCCACCCGGATAGCCCCGGGCAGATGCCCGACCGCACTTCCTCTTCGTCGAGGGGATATGGAGGCCGATCGCCCCCGTGTACCTGGCGTTCGCGTCCTGGGCGCACGGGGCACCACAACCAGCATTACGACCCATCGGAAGGAATACGCATGACGATCCCGTTGAGATCCCCGCCCCACAGCCGCGGTTTGTGTGGATGGAGATCACCGGCAGTCGCCAACTGCCACAGAGCAGCAGCCCCTTCTAATTGGGCGCCCACCGCCTGACCCGAGATGAGGACCCGATGCACGAACTGATCGTCGCCCCGTTCCTCGACTCCTACCTCGTACTCCGTCCCGGCCGCGCCAACGGGATGAAGCTTCCGGCGCACCGGTACCTCGAACTTGCCGACGCCCCCGCAGGGAGCACAGTTCCGGGCTGGCTCGCCGCAGCAGCTGACCGCGCATTCGGCCTCGACTTGGCCGACCAGCCGCTCACCCCTACCGTCCTCATCCGCAAGCCCTCGCCCTACGGCTACGTCCGCGCCAGCTACGAACTCAACCTCGGCTGCAACTACGACTGCGAGCACTGCTACCTCGGCCTCAAACGCTTCGAGGGCCTGCCCTGGCCCCAGCGAGAAAGGCTGCTGCACATCATGCGGGACGCCGGCGTGGTGTGGGTTCAGCTCACCGGCGGCGAACCCCTCATCGACAAGCTGTTCCCCGACGTCTACCAGCTCGCCTACGAGCTCGGGATGATGATCAGCATCAGCTCGAACGGGTCCCGCCTTTCCAACCCGCACATCCTCGACCTGCTGACCAGCCGACGCCCCTACAGGCTCACCCTGTCGGTGTACGGGGCCACTGAGGACTCCTATGACGGCATGACGCGCCGCCGCGGCTCCTACCGCAAGTTCATCAAGGGCCTGGACGCCGCCGTCGAGGCCGATCTGCCCGTCCAGCTCAGCGTCGTAGTCAGCGAACGCAACGCCGACGAGGTCGACGCCATGGTCGACATGGCGACCTCACGCGGTATCAGCCACCACGTGTACGTGAACATGTCGCCGACGATCTACGGCGACGGATCGGTGCTGACGACGCAGTCGGCCGAGCACCTGCGTGAACGCAAGCCCTTCACCGGATGCAACGCGGGCCACACCTTCTTCCACGCCGACCCGCACGGCCGCGCCTCGATCTGCAAGATCGGCCGTGACGACGCCATCGACCTCATGTCCGAAGGCATTGAGGGGCTCGCCCGTCTCGGCGAGGTTGCCGACCGCCTGATGCTGCGTACCGGCGGCTGCTCCGGCTGTGCCCTGTCGGGCTCCTGCACCGTGTGCCGACCGCTGGCCTCGCAGTACCAGCAGGCCAAAGCCCCTCTCAAGATGTACTGCCAGCACGGACGACGGGAGGAGGTGACCCCATGACCGCGGTGTTCGTCGAACTCCAGCCGCCCGCGCAGCGGACGGCGGAGATCGAGTTCGTCGACGACCTAGACGACGTACTCGAATCCGAGAAGTGCAGCTGCAACGCAGGGGACGATAACCCCTACTGATCAGGGACGATACCCCTGATCCGGGCCCTGGTGGTTCTGCCGCCGGGCCCGTTTTGCATGGGTAGCATGTCGCCATGCGCGACCAGAGCGCCCCGAGGGGCCCGTGTTCGGTGTCCCCTACGTGCCGACCCTCGGCCCCGTCCACCCCGACGCCATCACCCCGGCCTGTGGAGGAAGTCGTCGCCAACAGCGGCACCGGCCGGTTCCTCCCGCACGACCCGGCCGCCCGCTGGGTGGCGCCAAGGACGGGCAGATCCTCACCGGGCACATCGAGGCCGCTTCCGGCCGGGTGATGGTGCCCACCCTCCTCGGCCGTGGGCACGGCCTGCTCACCGCCCACCACTACGGGCCGCTCGACGTCGACCAGGCGCTCGAAGACGCCGGAAAGCTCGCCGCCGACCAGGGCGCCGCCGAGGCCCGCATCTTCTGGCTCGCCCGTGAGCCACACCCCGAGGCAGGCCGCTGCCGCCGAATCCTCTTGAAGACCTTCCGCGACGTCGAACCGCCGCCGGAACCCGGCCGGGTCCTCACGTTGCACACCGCGTCCGCAGGTGTGCGGGGCACGTGGCCCGGATTCGCCGCGGCCATGGCGCACACGGGCTTCGCCGCGCTCGGCGACCGGATGCGCGCCGGAGGAACGGACGAGCCGGTCCTCGTCACCGTCGCCGAAGGGCGGATCGTCGGCGCGATCGGCCCCATGGCCACCCTGCCCGACCCCCTCGGCAGACTCCGGCTGCTGCCCAGTACTTCGGGGTCCTGCCGATCACCGCGGCACGGGTAACGGGCGTGCGCTGTGGCGCGCTGCGATGCACTGGGGCCGCCGCGCAGGGCCGACTACCAGCTGTTGCAGACCGAGCTCGGCGGCGCCTCCGACCGGCTGTGCCGCTCCGAAGGGCTGAGCACGCTCGGCTTCGTCACCGTGATCACCGTCTGAAAGGGGCGCCTCTTTGGAGTGCAGCGGCGGCAGTGGTCCGACCTGCCCGACGAAGCGCGTGCCGCTGTCGAGGCCTACACCGGCCCGTGCTGAAAGCCGTGCCGACGGGCGGTGGGCTCAACTCTGGGCTCGCCTCGGTGCTACACGACGCCGACGGGGCGGTGTTCGTCAAAGGGCTTCCCGCCGACCATGCGCAGGCGTGGACGCAGGGCCGGGAGGCCGCCATCGCTCCACACGTCGCCGACGTCGCGCCCCGCATGCTGTGGCACGTCCGGGCCGGAGACTGGGACCTGATCGGTTATGAGCACATCGACGGTCGCCACGCCGACTACACGCCCGGTTCGCCGGACATGTCGCGGGTGGCCGAAGCCCTGGCGCTGCTCGGCAAGACCCCTGCCCCGACGTTCCGGTGAAGACTGTGCACCGGTGGCAGGACTATGTGGACCGACCGGAGGACCTCAACCGGCTCGACGGCGTCGCGCTATTGCACACCGATCTCAACCCCACCAACATCCTGGTCCCAGGCGACGGACGGGCACTCCTCGTGGACTGGGCATGGCCGACCCGTGCGGCGGCGTGGATCGACCCGGCGTGCTGGGTGGTCTGGCTTGTCGCCGCTGGCCACACTCCGGCCGAAGCCGAGCGGCAGGCTGCGGCAATCCCGTCATGGAGCCAGGCCGACGCCGTGGCCCTCGACATGTTCGCCCGGGTCCAAGCGCGCCTTTGGGCTGAGATCGCCGACGACACTCCTGGCCGATGGGCCGAAGGTGTTGCTGAGGCGGCGGCGCAGTGGGAGAAGCACCGCACCTAGTGTCTTGACACGAAGCCGGACGGCGCCCCACGCCGTTGGGGGATGCTGTCGATGATCCCGCAGGCTCCAAACACGAAAAACGCCCCTGCCGCCATCGGCGGCAGGGGCGTGGTGCGTCCGGTCCTGGTCTTCCCCTACCTGGATCGAACGCGTGTACGAATAATATCAGGTCAGGACTCGTTGAGTTCGGGACGTGGGGTGTGCGGAGAGAAGTAGCCCACGACCGCGCCTAGGACGACGACAGCGGAAGCGGCGACCTCGGCGGGCACCTCGACACCGGCCAGACCGGCGGCGAATACGAGCACGGTTGCGAGCGCTCCAGCGAGCGTCGGACGGGCGACCTTGGCATCGACACGGGACATGAAGGGATTCCTTTCACTTGATATTCAGGGGAGCACTGGCTCGGCCGCGCCGGTGCAGTAGACGAGGGCGTCGGAGGTCTGCCACACCAGGCAGGTAACGGCGACGCCGACGGCGAGTCCCGCGGCGAACACGACCAGCAGCGGGCGCCGTGGGCGGTGGTGGCCCGTCATGTGATGGGCGAGGTCCATGCGGCGCGCCATGTCTCGGGGCCAATCAAGCCGTCGATGGCAAGGTGCTTCTCGCGCTGGAACGCGAGCGCGACGGATCGGGTACGCGGCCCGTACAGGCCGTCGGCCGCGAGGCTCCATCCCCGGTCGCGCATGCGTCGCTGCCAGGTGCGTAGGTCGCTCCGGTGGCTGTAGTAGCCGGAGACCGAGGCGTTCGGGCCGGAGCGGGGCCGAAATACCAGCCGGACCGCAATGGGAACCGCGGTGCCGTGGTTTCGCTGGTCGGTGGCGGGGTTGAACCGCCGGATCCGTTGACCGGCATCCCGGCGCGCACCCACCGGTAGAGCTGATCGCCGGGGCAATCGGTGCTGTTGACGTCTCGGTGACCGCGCATGGCCAGCGTGCGCCCGCGCGCCGGTTGGCCTCGTCGTACAGCGCCCGGATGGTGCGCCTCGCGGCGGCGGTAGCGTCGCCGTCGTAGCCGATGAAACACACGCCGATCCCGCTCGTGTTGTGTCCCACAGCGTGGGCGCCCACCGTCAGCCATCCTCGCCCCTCGTAGGCGTGGCCCTGGGCGTCGACGAGGAAGTTGTAGCCGATGTCGGCCCACCCCTGTTTGCCCATGTGGTAGCGCTGGATGTCGCGGGGGTCTGAGTCGTGGGGCCGTCGGCATAGTGCACAAAGAACTCAGTCCGTCGGTTCCACGTGGTCGTCACCCGGTTGCGGGGGAGCGGGCTCCCACGAAGCGCGGCTGATGATGTCGACCAATTGAGATTCCTCCTGATACGCGAAAACCCCGGCACACGAGCCGGGCGGGAATGGTTCGGGTTTGTGGGCGGTCAGCCGAGAACGGCGGCGAGCACTGCGGCGACGGCGGCAATCAGCGCGGACACTGTGGAGACGGGCAGGGCGTGGCGCCACTTATCGACGGCATCCGCGCGGCGTTCTAGGTCGGCCACTCGCTTCTCCATCGCGGCGAGCTGCGTGGAGATCGTGGTGAGTTGCCCAGCCATAGATCGCACTTCGCCATAGACATCGGCCACGGTGATCACGGCGTAAGGCTTTTCATCGGTCACGCGGCGGCTCCACGTATCCGTCCGGCGGACCATCGGGCACCGGACTAGGGGCCACGGGCGCTGTGACGCTGTCAGTCTTGATGTCCGGCTCGCCGGGAGGCTGGATCTCAAGGTTCTGGGTGAGGGGCACCGGCCGCGGTAGCTGGAGGTGGAGCTTGGTCATCGGGACCCTTCTCCTATCCGGGGTAGATGGGTGTGGCGGCGGGGTCGGCGATGGGCTCCAAAGTCAGCCCCGCATCGGCCGGGGGTGATGGCCGATACATCGGCCGAACGTCGAGCGTCATGCGCACCTCGGGGCCGCGGCCGGTGACGCGGATGCCAAGCACACGGAACAGGCCATCGACACTGCTGCCCGTCGAATCCGTGAGGCGAACGACGTCGCCGAGCTGGATCCGCGGGTCGGGAAGCACCTCGACGGAGCCGGTCAACGGAATCGGCTGCGCCGTCCACCTGAGGACTTGTTGGCCGATAGTGGACGCGTGGGCGAAGAACTGGACCCAGGGAGAAGCGAGCTGTAGAGCTTGCTGCCCGTAGCGGTCGATGCTGCCCGAATCGGTCAGTACGGCAGGGGCACCGGTGCGCGTGGTGATGGGATGGCGGGCCAGGACGAGTGAAGGGTCTCCTCCGTTACTGGCGGTCTGGGTGTAGGCCGGGTTAACGCCCCGGTTATGGAAGACCGCCGTGAGTGTCTCGTCGGAGTGGACGAGTTCGACTTCCACCGGCGCCAACTTCCCCTCCTTCGTCAGGAACTTGACCCGCGATGCGTCAGGGGTGCCGCTGCCAGAGGTGCTGAAGGGCATGGGGCACGGCGTCATCCACCCCCGGCCGGTCGTGTCGAGGCTGACGCGGAGTGTGCCGCGTGGGGGGATTTCACGGACGGTGTCGTCGGTGTAGAAGTCCTCGGCGCTGAGGCTCTGGAACTCGTAGGCGGTTGGAGCGACCTCCACAATGTTGGCGATGCCGTCTATCTCTTCGGACGTGATGATCTGGGCGAGGTCCCGGGCCGCGGTGATAGTGAGATCGGGACGCGCCTGGGTGTCAGGGCTCATGTAGTCGCGGGCATGGATGCGGAAGACGCCGTCCTCGTCGAAGCCCATGTACAGCAGCTGGGCGTCGGCGATGTCCTTCAGCATGTCCCACCAGGTGCCAGAGACGTTGGGCGCGGCGCGCAGGCGGTAGTCGTGAACCGACGCGTCGGGCAGGATGTCAGCGGTCTTGGCCCAGGTGGTGGTGATGTCCTCGGTGCCGACGAGGCGGGCGACGTCAACGCACTCCATCGGAGTTCGGCTGCTGGCGGTGATGGTGTGCAGCCACCCGAATACGGGGGTATCCCCGGTGTAGGTCGTGGGGGTGGCGAATTGGCGGGTCGGCCCCGTGAGCCACGCCCGTACCTTCACGCCGTCGCTAAGTGTGGCGAAGGAGATTTCGAAGGTCACTTTGTGACGACCATGCGCATGGTATTCAGCGGGGATGCTCCAGGCCGACGAGCCGCCGTTGACCTGTCCACGCAGGGTCCACACGGTGGGGTCGAAGACGCATTCGATGGTGGTGGGAGTGCCGGATTCGCCTGCGCGGAAGTCAAGTATGACGCTGCTGGCTTCGGTGTCGGTGCCGACGAGGACCCACCAGTCCACCAGGAGTGTGCCCTGCTGGGTGATGACGCGGCGCTGCGGCGCCCAGGTGATGGTGTACCCGTTCGCGCTGGTCGAGTGGGGACCGGCGGTCCATGGGGAAAGCCGCCGGTTGAACCCGGAGATGCCAGAGCGGGAGATCCTCATGCCGATGTTGGCGTCAACGCCGGTGTTCATCGAGGCGAAGAAGATCGACCCCGGTCGTTGCGGGGGGCTGTTGTGGATGCCGTTCATCCGCAGCGCGTGGTCGATGCACCAGGCGGTGGAAACACCGATCAGGGTGGTGTCCATGACGGGCGGGAGCCACGCCGGCCCGCGCAGCAGCTCGGCGCCGTCCAACGCGGTGAGGGAGGCCGAGCCGCCGCGCGCGTCCGCAGTGATCCGGCGAACCCGACCACGGAAGACCTGGTCCTGCCCCTCGGTGAGCCCCCAGGAGATGACGGCGGACTGGCCGGGGCGGGTGATGTCAGCGGTCGCGCGCGGCGACCAGGGCGAGTACCTCTGGGCCGCCGTCTGGGTGCCATCGCCGACGAGCGTGAGCTTGGCCTGGGCGGCGACGGCGCCTGTCGTAAAGGCGACCTGTGCGGGAAGCCCGGTGTCATAGGAGCGGTCCACCTCCCACTCGGCGACCTCCTCGGAGATGTCCCGTCCGCCGAGGTGGGCGGCGATAGCGTAGTGGCGCTCTCCCGCCTGCAGGGCCTCGACGAGTGCAGCGCTACCGGGGCGCATGTGATCTCACCTCCACCAGTTCCAGGGAGACGCTGCGGTAGGGCAGCGCGGGCGCGTCGGTGTAGGCCGTGATGGCATAGGTGGGGCAGCCGTCCCCGAGCGCGATGTCAGGAGGCGGCGGGGCGTAGGTGAGCGCGGCGGGACCGATCAGGCGCAGCCCGGTGAACGCGTCGTCCAGAACGGCGCGGGGCGAGACGGTGACCGCTCCGGCCGGGGCGTCCGCTGAGACCGACTCGGCGCCCGCAGCGGCTTCGGCGTGGCCGACGAGGGTGCCGGAGCGGTCCAGGAAGGCCAGCCGGGGCCGCGCGATCGCGTGGATGGAGGCGGTACCGAGGTCGCCGAGCGCCAGGTACACGGGCATCCCTGGGACCAAGGGCCAGCCTGCCGAGCCGTGGTAGGAGTGGAGCCAGATCACCTCGTCGCCGGTTGCGCCGTCGCGGACGCAGGCGTAGCGGGAGGAGTCGATCAGGCCGATGGCCACGGTGCCCGCACCTTCGACGGTGTACAGGTCACCGGCGGCCTCGGTGCTGTTTGCCGCGGCCATAAGGCGTCCGCGTGACTGCTCGGTCGTCAGAAGATTACGGGCCGCCGGGTCGATCACTTCTACCGTGGTGTCGGTGTAGTGGGCGTTCAGCGCGACCTCCGCCACGACGTCGGCGGCGTCTGGTTCCAGGCGATCCCACGACCAGGAGGTGCGGCGCGGCGCCCAGCGGGAGCGCGATGTGGTGAGGCGCCCCTCCAGCGACTCGAACTCAGCGGCACCGAGGTCACGAGTGCGTTGCCACGTCACGGGGGCGTCGTGGATGCGGAGGAGGGCGCCCAGAGGCCCTATCCACAGGTCATCCACAGGCGCACCGGAAGCGGGCGGCAACGGTGGAGGTGGAGGCTCGGGTTCCGTCCAGGCGAGGGTGATGCGGGTCGACTGGTCGCCGTCGTCGTCGGTCCAGGTGGCGAGAAGTTCGCCGGTCTTGTCGCCTGCGCTGCCGGTTGGGGACCGGCGGATCCATAGCGCCTGGGCGTCGGCGTCGGTGGCGTCGATGTGGATCGGGTCGGCGGACCAAGGCAGGTCGCCAGGGTCGGTCATAGGCGACGGAACCGTCAGTGCCTGCGGTTCGGCGGAGTTCCACACGCTAGATGGGGTGGGGTCCAGCGCCCACGCCAATCCCGTCCCGGTCAGGGTCAGGGTGATGTTGCTGGCGCGCCCCGACGGGCCGTCGGTGCTGATGGCGATGCACCGGTAGTCGGCCGCCGGGACGAAGGTGGCCTCCAGCAGTGACGAGGGCACCTGTGTACTGGAGATGTAGCCCCCGAGGGATTGCAGTGGTGTGGACTCCCCGTCCCATCCCTGGCTCAGGTCCGGGTTGGTGAGCTGGATGTACACCGGTCACCTCCTGGCGAGCTGCCGGGCACCGCGCTGGGTGGCGCGTGCGATCTCTTGGCCGTCGACGGTCAGGACGACGTCGCGTCCGGCGAGTGCTTCCACCGCCGCGACGAGGGGGCGCAGGGACGCGGCCTCGGCCGCAGGGGTACCGCGTGTGCCCGCCGCGGCCTCAGGGGCGAGGTCCGGTATGGCCACGGCGGCGAGCTGGGAGGAAGCGCGGGTCACGAGCGCCTCCCCCTGGCGCATGCCGTCGGCCAGCATCGACGCGATGGTGCGGCCCGCCCGGTCCATCGGATGCGTGCGCAGTGGGCCGCGCTTGGCGGGGCTGAACGGCCAGTACTCCCGCACCCCTTGGGCGATGTCGCTCATCTGATCCCACAGCGCTGAGACGGCGTCATTGATGCCGTCCATCAGCCCGTGGACGATCTTGAGCCCGGCGTTCTTCAGCCACGACCGGGCGCCACCGAAGTAGGCGCGGACCCGACTTGGCAGTGACCGCACGGTATCGACCGCCGAGGAGATCGCGCTGGTGACCCCTCGGCGCAACCCGTTCGCCGCTCCCACGGCGCGGTCGCGCGCCGAGCGGAACGCGCCCACCAGCCGGTCGCGGAAACGGGTAACGATTGCGGTGGCCCGGTCTCTCAAGTTCGCGAGCGCGCCGACCGTCCGGTCACGCAGGGAGCGCGCGGCCTGGCCGACGCGCTGTCCGGTCTCCTTGGCCGAGGCCATCCACTGGTAGAAGGACGTGGCCGCGTCGAGCACCCAGGAAATGACGGTGGCGACGGCTCCGACCAGCGTTCCGGCGCCCTTGATGAGCTCCGACAGGGCGGGCTGCAGGTCCCGGATGACCTGTGCCCAGGCCGCCGTTTGTGCGGCGATCATGACCAGCAGGTCAGGTAGGAGCGGTAGCAGGGGCAGTAGCGCCTCGATGATGTCGGGGACCAGCGGTGCCGCTGCCTGGATGAGCTCGTTGAATGCGGCTGCGAGCTCTGGCAGCACCGGCGCCAGGGATTCAGCGAGCTCGGCCGTGATCAGGGCCAACCCCGGCGCGATCGCCGTTAACGCTTCGGCGAGCACTCCGACCAGCAGCGCGGCGAGCTCGCCGACCACAGGCAGCAGCGGGGCGACGGCGATGAGGATGTCGGCCAGCGCCGTTCCGAGCTGCTCGAGGGCACCGGAGGAGACCAGCGCGTCGATGCCCTCGCCTAGGGCGCCGATCACGGCGGTGATCCCCGGCTCGAGGGCCGACAGGGCGGGCACGAGGCCGTTGATCGCCGAGGTGAGGACCGGGCCGAACGCGGTCGCTATATTGCCGACGGCCGGAGCCAGGGCACCGATCCCCGACAGCAGCGCCTGCAGGACCGGCGAGAGGGCGGCGCCGAGGTCGGACAGGCCTTGGAAGATCCCGGAGAGAGCCTGTGTTCCCTCAGCTGATTCGAGGAAGCGCGCCATCGCGCTGGTGGCCTGCTCGATGATGGTGAGCAGCCCACCGTCCCCGGCCGCGCCGAACACGGACCCGAGGATGCTGCCGACGTTCCCGGCGATGTCGCCGAGCTGGCCGAATACTTCGATGGCGCCGTCGATCCACTCGACGGCGCGCCCGGACTCCGCGGCGTCGTTTGCCCAGGCACGGAACCGGGCGGCGGCGTTGTCGATCGCGGTGCCCAGGCCCTCGATATAGGGCAGTCCGGCGCTGCCGAGCGCGGTCAGTCCGGACAAGAAGTCCGGCAGAGCCGAGTCAGCGTTGCGGATCGCCGTGGCGGTGGAGTCGAACAGCTCGTCGAGGAAGTCCAGGGATTGGGCGGATCCGGCGAACTCCAGCACGCTGGACGCCGCCGTTCCCATGGCGTCGGCGACATCCGCCATGCCTGCCGACAGGGTCGGCAGCAGCCGCTCCCCCAGCTTTGTGAGGTCTCCGGCCAGCGGGGCGAAGAGCGCTTCCTGTGCCTGCTGCTGCAGGTCACCCAAGGCCGGGGACAGCGCCTCGACCTCACGCAGCACCGACCTGGCGGCGGGGCTCAGGTCTTCGAGCGCTTCGGTGAACTTCTCGGTGTCACCGGACGCGAGAGCGGCGAAGGCATCGCCTACACCGAGTGTGGCCACCTGCAGCGTGCCCAGGGCCGCGCCTGCCGCAGCGACAGCAGCAGGGAGCGCGGCCGTGATCCCGGTGATTGGGGCGAGCGCGGCACCGAGCTGGACGACTTGTCCGGCCGCGACCGCCGCAGACGCGCCGAGGCTGGAGATGACGCCCACCAACGCCGACAGCCCGACCGCACGCCCACCGGCCCCTGCGACGCCGCGCCCGACCGCTCCCAGTGCTGAACGTGCACGCGACAGTGCCGACCTGTCGACATCGACCGTGATCTCGGCGGTGCGGTCGCGCGCCACGCGTGCGAGGTCGGCGGCGGCCCGAGTCGCGTTGACGTCGAGGCCGATGGCGACACCGTCGAGCTGCCGCTGCAGATCGCGCTTGATCCGGATGGCGTCTGCGGTGATGCGGCCTGCGTCCAGCTTCGTCGGGATGTTGACGGTGAGCGTGCGCTCGAGCCGGGTGAGCGCCTTGCTCAGGTCGGCCTTGAATCGGCTGGTGTCGGGCGCGACGCGGATGTTGACGCGCCCGACCGTGCGTCCGCCAGGACCGGCCATGAGGGGTCACCCCCTCACGCCGTCAGGTCGTTGGGCCACTCATCCCGTTGATCTCCGCGACGGTGAGCACGCGTGGCCGTTTCTTTGCGCCAGGTCGCCGATGGGGCGTGAACCGGTACCGCTTGCCGACCTGTGCCCGGGTGTTCTCGCGTTGGAAGTCGATCAGCTCGGCGGCGAGCAGGTTGGCCTGCAGCCGCGATTGCCAGGCCCTCCACTCGGCGAGCTCGCTGCGCGTCTCCTCGGCCGCACATGAGGCGTGGAACGCGCTGTCGTTAGGTAGGCCCTCCACGAGAGCGAGGGTGAGCACGGGTGATGGCCCACGCCCGCCCACCACCTCGGCCAGGTCGACCCGGTAGTAGCGGAGCAGGTCCGCATACATGGCCGCCCCGTGCCGGGTGATCAGCTCGCGGAGGGCGAGGCTTCCCCCGCCTGGTCCTGGCCGATGTAGCCCAGCGCAACGCGGATCTTCTCTTCGAGGTGCGCGTTGAGGACCGTCATCAGCTGGTTCGCCACTGTCTTCGAGGGGCACGCGGCCCGTAGCAGCGCGTCCAGGTCGGGCAGAGCGTCAGCCATCGCCGCCATGACCGAACGCTGGTCGTCTTGGTCGAGGTCGGCCAGGGCGGCGGTGATGCGCAGAAGCGCGGCGTGGCCCTCGGCTGGCAGTGCCGTGATGGGGCGCAGCCGGATCTCGCCCGCAGGCTGCGGCAGGGTGACGACAAACGGTTCGAGGACCGGGGTCTCAAGATGGGAGAGGTCGATTCCGGGCATGTGGGGCTCCAATGGGTGGCGCGGATCGCCCAAGGCGCATCCGGCAGACGGGCATGGTCAGCGGTGACCGGTGCCGGGCGGGTCAGGGGGCGGGGGGCGTGTAGGTCCGTTTGGCACCGACCTGGAACAAGTCGGCGAGTTCAGAGACACCCAGAACGGTGGCCTGCACCGGGAAACCCGTGAGGGCTTCTGGGTCAAGCTCGACATTGTCGGCGCGCAGGATCGACACGCGCGGGATCCAGAAGTCCGCGAACTGCGGACCGTCATCGACTCGGATGTACATGGCGCCCTCGGTTGGCTGCGGGGTGCCCTTGGCCACGCCGTAATAATCGCCGTCGGTCGTACCACCGGCGCCGTAATAGAGCTGATAGGCGAGCGCATCCCACTGCAGGAGGGCGAACTGGAACATGTGCGTCACAGGCGAGATGGATTCGCGGAGAGCGCTGTTCTGCCAGCTCCCGTGAGTCGTCCTCTCCCCGCCGTCCTGGGCGATCGTCAGCGGCGACTCACGGGAGGTGTGGCCGATTTCGACCAGGTCCGGGCCGGGGTTGTAGGGGTCGGTGGGGCGGGTCGCGGTGCCTGCCAGGTCGAGGTATAGGTGGCCCTCGCCAGGGATCACCACTGCGCCGTCGTCAAGCGCCATGGGTAAGCCTCCTTCGGCAAGACGTAGGGGCGGTCATGCCGCTCGGGGCGGACGGACCGTCAGTGTGTAGGTGGCCTGGTAGCGGTAAATGCCGTGGTCTTCGGCGTCGGATGGGATGTCGACGGGTGCGGCTTCCTCGCTGAAGTGCTGGATATGGCCGAGGCCAGGAAAGGCCCACTGCGGCGGCCGTGCCGCGTCGGCGAGTGCGCCACGGGACTGCTGGGCGATGTCTTCGGCCTCGGCGTCGGACGTCGCCCACACCTGCACGTCGACCAGGGCGACGTCGTAGAACAGTCGCGGGTCTGGGGCCGCACCGCCGACGCGCCGGGCCAGCACGAACGGGTAGCGCATCCTGCCGGGGATGCGGGTGCCAACAGCAACCCTGGGGGCGAGCGCCGAGCGCAGGACGGCGAGCAGCAGTGCGTTGACCCGCGGCAGGCGCCTACCCACCCCGTTGCCCGATCGCACGATGGAGCGCGTATACGCCCTGTGAGGGGCCACGGCTGCTGGTGGCGGTGCGTCCGAACTCGATCGCGAGCGCGTTGCCGCCGGGATCGTTGAGATTGACGAATGCGTCGCTCCGCGCGCCGGTGGTCACGGTGATCTGCGCGCGGCCGGTGTGCCGGTGCGCGCTGAGCACCATGCGGGCACGGGTAGCGAGCTGCTCGGCCTTGTGCTCTGCGGCGTCGGCGGCGAGGTGAGCGGCGATCCGCTCCACGCCACGAAACACCTGCGCCATCACGCCTCCCCTCTGGCCGACTCGGGCGGGTCCTTGCGCTCGCGGATCAGCGCGTCGATGTGGGCAGTGCGTCGTGACATGCCGTACCGGCGCGGTCGCCCGATCACGTCCCACCAGGTGCCCCCGTTGGTGACCCAGCGGACTCGGGACCATGCGCCCAGCGGTGCGGACCGGCAGATGACGCGGTAGGTGGTGGCGAGGTCCTGGCCGACGGCCGATAGCTCGTCGGAGGTGACCGGCTGCACCGAGGCGCGGATGCGCACGGGCTCGTCGGCTGGCCGCACGATGACGTTGCCCAGATCGTCGGTGGTGGTGACCTCCGGGAAGATGTCGAGGAATTCCTCGCCCCGGTCGAGCAGGCTCATCCCAACTCCCAGGCGTTCAGGGGCGGGCGCCGGGTGGCCTGCAGGTGGGGAGTGATGGTGAACGCTCCCCGGGAAGCACCCAGGAGGTCCCACTCCGAATCCATGACGAACAGGTGGCCTGAGGCCACCGCTGCCGATAGTGAATAGGAGTAGTTGCCTTCGGTCTCCTGCCGGTAGCCCTCCGGGTTACGGAGGACCCGGAGGACCGCGTTCGCCTCGACCTGCACGACCAGTGCCCGGAAGTTCGTATCCTTGGCCACGCGCTCGTCAAGGTCGGGGATCCGAGCCCGGATGCGGCTCTCGATGTCGTCAAGGAGTGTCTGGGCGAGTTGCTCCTCCTCAGCGGTGAGCGGCCGGTTCAGCCGCGCCTGCACATCAGCCGCCGTCGCGAGCGCCATGACCCACCCCCTTCGTTACTGAGCCAGGTCGATCAGCCCGGCCTTGGTGAGTTCGGCCGCCTCGGTTTCCGTGAGATCGGTGGTCGCGGCGATGTAGGCGACCCACGCGGCTTTCGCATCGGCATTGGCCGGGCGTTGGGGCTCCGCCGGTTCCGGCGGGTTGCTGACAAGGGTCGTCGCCCAGTCGGAACCGAGCGTCCGCGCTTGAGTGTGAGAGACGTGTATGACGGTGCCCGTGCGCGTGTTGCGGTACCGCATTAGGCCGAAGTGGTCTCGGTGTACTTGACGAACGCCTCGATGTCGTTGACGAGCCACCCGTATTCGGCCTCGGCGCGCACCGCGACGAGGTTGTGCTCGAACAGGCTCACGAGCTGTCCGTTGATGGTGACGGTGGCTTCGGTGGACACGTCGTAGCTGATGCCTCCGACCACGCCCCAGGCGGCCTGCGTCCAGTCGCCGCCGTAGGCCAGGGTGTACGCGGTGTCGGGGCTGGGCGGGGCAGCGGCGCCGACTCCTTCGCCCATGTATGAGGTACGGCCGAGCAGGCGGCCGGGGCGAGCCACTGCCGGAGACGTGTCTTCGGTGGGAAGGTCCACGTACAGCGGACGACCTGTGGTGTCGACGGCGCCGAGCACGAGTGGCTCGACGCGGTCGTCTAGGGCGAACCCGGTCAGGCGCTTACCGTCGTTGACCAGCAGGGACAGACCGGCGACGAAGTCGCCGTGGATACCGCCATCGGCCTGCGTGGTCGAGCCGAGCTCCACGGCCTTGGCGGTGGCCTCCAGGTTGTTGCCGGGGCCGAACGGTGTCGACTGCCCGCGCAGCGCGGCAGCGTCGAACGCGACGGCGAACGCCTCGGCGACCTGCTCGCGAATCAGGTTCATGTAGTTACCGGGGTTGGCGCGAACGACCTCAGCGGAGACCACGGCGATGGTGGCGATCTTCTGCGGGTCCATGTTCTTCAGTGCCAGGGCGCCGGAGCTGGCGGGCTTCTGCCCAGCCTCGGCAACCCACCCAGCTTCCATACGGCCGGTGACGACGGGGATGGATACGCCGTTGCCGCCGAGAGGAACCTCTCGGGCCAGGCGCTGGGCAACAGACATGCGGGCGGCCCGCTCGAAGATGGGCTGAGCCTGTTCGCGGGTGAGGAATCCGGCGAGCTCGCCGGTGGTGGTGGCGGCCGTGATGGCCATGGGCGTCTCCTACAGGGTGTGGGCGGCACCCCGGTTAGGGGATGCCGAGCTTGGACTTGAGGCTGTCGAGCAGCGGGTCACCGTTCAGCGCGTGGTCGGCGCCCTGCCCCTGGGAGGGATCCGGGCGCGGGCTGATGGGGGTCGGTGGCGGCGCGGCGGTGAGCTTGGTGGCCAGGGTCTTGGCGCGTTCCTCCACCTCCTCGTCGCTCTGGCCGGAGAGGAATGGCAGCAGGTCGTCGTCGAGGCCGTAGCGGCGGGCTGCCCGCTCGACGCGCAGCTGCTGCTCGACCTGTGCGGTCTTGCCGCTCAGCTCTTCGTATTCGCGTTGGACGTTGGCCGCTTCAGTGGCCGCGCTCTTCAGGTCGTCATAGTCGGCGTACTTGGCACGCTCACGGGCCAGGCGCTCCGACACGATGCGGTCGACGTCGTCCTGCGTGAACGTGGGGGTGCTGGTCGAGGGTGCGCCCTCGCCCAGGTCGTGGGCGGGGACGTTGTTGGTGTCAGACATGGGTTTCTCCGTGAGCCCGTCGGCATGACCGTCCTTGGGCGCGGACGTGGCGCTTACCCGCAGGGCGCGGGCGGTCTAGGCGGCCTCCCGGCCGGTTTCGCGTTGGTGTAGGTCGAGGTAGCGGCGCCAGCCGGCGAGGCTGCCGTTGGCATGCTCGTCCCACAGGTGCGAGAGCTCGAGGTAGTGGTCGTGGCCCTCCCAGTCGTTCCGGTCGAAGACGGGCACGACCTCGCAGTCGCAGTTGTTGTGAAAGGGTTCGCCAGTAGACGCCGCGTTGCGTCCGCGGCCCTCGTGGCGGATGAGTGCTGCCTCGGCGGATCGGTACACCGGGCCGCGGCTTGCGAGCATGGTGCAGAACGCGCAGTTGTAGGCGCCGGTGAGCCGCCGCGCGTACCCCAGGGCGCGCCTGTCGTGTCGGGCCGCGTCGATCGATGCCTGTCTCCCGGCGTCCTTGGCGTGCCGGTCGGCCACGGTGACGGCCTCCTCGACCACCGCGGAGGGCACGGTGTCGCCCTCGTCGAGGGAGTCAAGCCGTGGCCGGACCATCTCGCCCAGGCCCTTGTCGAGGGCCTGGGGTGGATAGTCGCGGCGGGGGAACTCCACGGGCGATTCGAATCCCAGCACGCGGTCTCGCTCGTCGCGATACGCTCGCTCGGCCAAACGCCAGTAGTCCATCCGCGCCCGGTACACCGCCGGGTAGGCAGCCTGCACCGCGGCGTTCCACTCGGCTTGCGATGGCCGGGGGCGCAGCGCCGTCCGGAACAGCGGCAGGAGCGCGGCGCGCAAGCCGAGAGCGATCATCGACCGCTGACGCTGCCGTTCCTGCGGGGTCACGGCGCAACCTCAGTTGGACGTTGCCCGGCCTCTTGGATGAGCTCCAGGTAGCGCACTGCCGGGTCCACGGCACCGAGGGACCTCAGGTGCCGCCGGTACTCCGGAGAGAACCCCAGTTGTTCCCAGGCGGCTTCCTGCGGCAACAGGCCCGCCTGGAACAGCTTGGTCACGGCATCGGCGCGCGCCGCATAGGTCGGCGTGGACGGATCGCGCCACACAGTCTCCAGCCGGTTGGCGCCCTGCTCGTCGCGGCCGACGATCCGCATCGCCAGCCGCATCGCCTGCTCCCATGCCTCCCCGAACATGCGGGCACGGCGCTCGGCACGCTTGACCAGCCGCGCCTCGCTACTGCGGATCGCATCCGCACTGGCTGGGTTGTCGCTGGTGAAACCGAGGAAGTGCGGAGGGAGACCCGACAGCGCGCCGACGATCCTGGCGTAGTGGTTGATGACCTCGGTGAAGTTCCTCAGATCGGCGCCCGGCAACTGAACGGCCTTAGCGTCTTGGTTGGCCAACGCCTTCATGCGGCCGAGGTAGGCCTCCCAAGTCGTCAGAGCCTTGCCATTCTGATCGACGAAGTCGTCCTTCTCCACGCCGAAGAAGATGTTCTGCGGTACGGCCAGCAACTCCTGGGCGCCCTGAAGGTTCGTCAGGGAACGGCACGCAGCGTCGGTGATCGGGATGACATCGGCCATCTCCGACCGGCCCCTGCGATCGGAGAGGCGGGACCGGTTGGTAATGGGTACTACCGGCACCACACCGAGGTTGTGTTCGTCGGTTGGAAGGTCGGGATTGGAGCGCCACCGGCCGCAATCAAGGCGGAAGTGCCCCGTGCGCTGCGGTAGGTACAGGGTCGCGGCGTGGGCCTGCCCATCGCGGGTGTCGTAGAGCCGCAATGCCCGGGTGACTCGGCGGGTGCGCGGGTCGATCTGGGCGTACATGGACCGGGCCGACTCGACCGTGATCACCGGAGCCGCACCGGCGTTCTCGGGCGCGCCGACGGCGATGTAGGCGCGACCCTGGACCAGGGCCTCCAGGTGCGCCAGCCCGGACTCCTCATCGAGGTTGTTGGCCTGCCACCAGCCCCACAGTTCTTCGTCGGCAGTGACGGCGCCGCCTAAGCGGAACCCCTCGACGTCGAGCCTCTCTTCGAGCGAGTCGACGACGAGGCGAGGCCAGTTGACCACGGTGGTGAGTTTGCGCATTTCCGGTGGTAGGGCGAGCCCCATTGCCTCCAAGCGCAATGCCCCGTCGTAGTAGGCATCGAGGCGCGCCTGCTGGCTCGTGTCCTCGGTCATCTTTTCGCCCAGATGCTGGACGAGGTCGGCGTCGCTCACCGGAAGACCACCACCTTCCGGTCCACGGGCCGGGCGCGCCCGGACGCTTCGAGTTCGTGGCGGGCCATGTCGGCAAGCAGACAACCGGCCCACGCGTCGACCTTGTTCTTCGATCCGCGGCGGTCTTTGCCGAACGAGACGCCGTACCGGTTCGGTCGGCGGCGGGCGTTGAGCACCTGGCGGCGCAGGCGGGGATCCCCGGTGTGACGCACCTTGCCATCGGCGACAGCCGCGACGAGGCGCTCGTTGGCGAGTGTGGACTGCTGCAACCTCCCCCGCATGTCCCAGGCGATTGGCTCCCGCACCGACGCCTTCACCAGCAGCCGCTCGCGGTAGGTGCGAGTCCAGCCGTCAATGTAGGACTCCCAATGCTCGACGTCGGCGAAGAACGCGAGAACCTCATAGCGCGTGAACGCCGTGTGCACCGCCTCGTCGACCGCTTCCCGATCGACTTCCCACCCATCGCCAGCGGGGCCGTCCGGCCGCTCCCAGATACCCAGCGGCACGAACAGGCGGTCGGAGATGCGGCAGGCGATGAGCACCGTGGCGTCCTCGCGGATGGACCCGTCAAAACCGAGCACGATCCGGTCGCCCTCGGCCAAGCGCTCATCGATCCGGCAGGCGTCCCAGTCCACCGGCGCGACTAGGCCGTCTTCGGCGGTCACCACCTGGTTGAGGTAGAACCGGCGAGCGTCGGCCGGGTGGGTGCCCAGGTCGTAGACCTCGGCCATCACCCGGTCGACGTCCACCCACGGCGCGTCGGCATACAGGTCGGCGAGCCCGGCGCGTAGCTCGGTGGGATCGCCGAGGTTCTTCACATGGGCTTGGGGGTGGTAGCGCATCAGGCCGACGTCAACCGCCGACCCTTCGGCGATCTTGTCGGCGTAGGCGGCGGTCTGCTCGGCCACGGACTCCTCGCCGGGGGTCCACGCGTTCGTGGTCTCCAGCGACCGGCCGCCCATCTTGCCCAAGTTGCGGCGCAGCGTTGCCGCCAACCGAATCCCTCCGTTGGAGGTGACCCACAGGTGCGGCTCGTCGAGGATCGCGTCAGTCAGCCGCTGCCCCTCCCTTGACGGAGCCGATGCGGTCACCGGCTCAAGACGACCGGTGCGGGTCCGTACCCGCGTCAGCCCCACATCGAGGCCGGGGATCGCGTCCGCCGCCGGCCCCTCGCGCAGCATCGCCAACACCAGGCTCATGGTGTTGTCGGTCTGGTCCTGGGAGACGGCGGCGAGCTGGATATGCGGCGACGGGTGTGGTCGACCGACGGCCTCCCCCTGGGCGTCGAATCCGTCGAACACCACGTCGGCGCTGAGCGCGCAGCAGGACAGGGCCGCCGCCAACGGCGACTTCCCCGACCCTTTCGGCAAGACCACCTGCCCGCGGCGGAACAGCCATCGGCCGCGCCGATCTACCGCGTACCACCACGCGACGAGGCGGGCCTGCGTGTCCGTCCACTGCCATGGCTCGCCCGCAGCGTGGCCGTCAGGCTGCGCAAGGAATGCTTCGGCCCAGGCGAGTACGCCCCACCCGAGTGTCGGCACCCCGTAGTCCGAAGGCATCCCCATCGGCAAGCCATCATCGGACAGCGGGATGTACTCGCCGTCGACAAGCAGGTGAACCGTCATGCGGTGCCCCGCTTGGACCAGCGGGCGCGTGCCGCAGCCCGCGCCTGGTCGGAGATGTGCGCGCTCTTCTGGTGTGCATCGGCGGGGGTGTCGGGGAGCTTGAGCGCCTTCAGCAGGCCGGCCAGAACCGCCCGGTGCTGGCGCAGCTCTGAAACGAGCGGGGATGCGACGAGCTGCCCCTGGGAACCGGTCACCATCAGGGGAGCATCGGCCAGCTCGTCCTCCAGGCGCTGGACGATGTCAGACTCACGGCAGGCATCGGTAAGCAGCCGCACCTCGTCGGGGCGCAGCGTGTAGGCGGGGACGATCGACTTCCACAGGGCACGACCGGCGGTGCCGAGCCGGGTAGGCATGCGGGGGGTGTCACCCACGGCGGGACACCCCCCGTCCGCGAAAAACCCGGCGAAGCGCACGCACACCCGGAGCCGCTATGACGTACCGGTCGGCTCTGCCCTGAGGGAGGGGGTCCCTCCCTGGGTATTCACCGGGCGCTACGGCCTGGACGTCCACTGACGCGCTGGCCGATCAGCCCTGGGTGCGGTTCAGGATCGCGTCGGCGTTTCGGCTGCTTTGCTGCGGCTGCTCTTCCGCCTTCGCTCGACGACTTCGCCCGGTGGTGTGGACGGCACAACGACCTCAGGTTCTGGTCGCTGTGGTCGTCGCCGTTGACGATGTGATCGACGTCGGTGGCAACACGTTCACAGCGTTCACCGTGCTCAATCCATGTGCATCTATAGCCATCCCGTTCAAGGACCCCGGCACGAACCGACGGCCACGACCGCGGGAGTCTTGATCGCCGGGTGGAGTTTCGCCAACCAGACACCGCCACCCCCAGACGCGACAAGGATCCCCAGGTTCACGATGTGTCCATTTGTGGCCAGGATCGGAGATCAGGACGCGTGCGGCTGCTATCACCTAGCGTGACTAGGATTCCCCTGAACAGACGGGAGCTCCCATGTACCAGGACCCGCGCTACCACCAAGGCCAGTGGCAGCCGCCTCAGCACCCCCAGTACCCGCCGCCCTACCAGCAGCCGCAGCCACGCATGGTCAAGCGTGTGGAGAAACGGCGTGGTCTTGGGGGCTGGCGAACTCGACTCACCTGCTGCTGACGGTGCTCACATGCGGGTTTTGGCTGCTGGTTTGGATTCCGTGGTGGATCGTGCGGATGGTGATTCCCCGGAAGCGGGTGACCCGGGAGTACTACCGCTGATTACCAGCATCCAGCTAGGCCTCTGCAGACCCGGCCCTCGCGCGGACCCCTGGTAGACGAGGGCCGGGAGCGCGGGGCTACGGGTGGTGGCCGGTTTCAGTGAGGCGTTGCCGGGCAACGTCGGCGGAGTGCGCGGCTACTTCGACGCCGACGAACTGCCGCCGTTCAAGCAGCGCCGCGACGCCGGTCGATCCGGCCCCGGCGCACGGGTCCAGGATGGTCCCGCCGACGGGTGCAATCTTTACGAGCTCGCGCATGACCGCGACTGGTTTTTGCGTGATGTGCTGTCGCTGCTTGCCTCGCGGCTGCGAGCCTTCGAGTAGGCCGGGCAGGTAGATGGTCGGTGCGTGGCGGTAGGGCTGGCCGTGCGACGCCCACAGTACGTACTCACATTCGGCCTTGAATCCGTCCCGAACTGGGCGGCTGATCGGCTTGTGCCACGGGATGACGCCGCGCCAGGTCCACCCGGCGGCCTGTAGTGCGTCGGACGTGACCGGTAGCTGTCGCCAGTCGGTGAAGACCAGGGCCGAGCCGCCGGGGCGGGTGAGGCGCAGGCCCTCCGACAGCAGTAGCGCTAGCCAGGCGAGGTAGCCGCGCTGGTCGCGGTTGTCCCCGGCGAAGTCGGCGAGGTCGTGTTGGGCGTCGCCGCTGACGTACTTGCCGCGTGCGGTGTCGCTGCGCCGCTCTGCGGGTGTGCGACCCCCGCTGTTGTATGGCGGGTCGGTGATGAGGGCGTCGACGCTGCCGGTGGGCAGAGTAGGCAGGACCTGCAGGGCGTCGCCCTGGTGAACGATGGCGGTCACGCGTGCTCCGGTTGACGGGAGGGGTCCGCTCCGGAAATACGAACGGCCCGGTTCGTCCCATGGACGGCGCCGGGCCTACATTGGTCGATCTGTGGACACAGTTATCCCGCAATTAAGGTAGCGCCTGTGGATAACTCGCGCAACTGTTGATCACAGCTTCCACATCGGGTCATAGTCGGGATGGCTGCTGTAGACCTGGGCCATGTGATGGAGAACTTCCTTCAGTGCGCCGAGGGACTGATCTATCGGTAGGCTCGGGACCTTATCCTTCTGCCCCTTCACCCAGCGGTAGTTTCCAAGAATGCGGGCTTTGGCTCGGATGTCAGCAACCAACTGCTCGTAGGGGTAAGGCTCGGCGGGGTATCCATGCGCCTTCGCCCTGTCCACCCGTTGGGCGTCTTCCTCCAGGCGCGCTCTTAGGAATTCTTCGATAGTCATGACGCCATCCTGCCGTCTTTACTAACCGCTTCGAGCCGCCCGTTCAGCCAGCCCCATTCGTGTTCCGGCCATGCCGGACGGCCGTACACCCAGGTCCCGCAGTCTGCGGGCGGCGGCGAGCACACATCCGAGGTGCACACGATCACCAGTGCGTTGGCGACGAGCCGCACGACTAGGGTTCTCTCCCCTCCTGCGGGCGCCTCGGACGTGACTCCCCGGCACCATGCGCACATCACAGAGAGCCGGTGTCCGTCGACGATTTCCCCGAGCGCGCCCTCTAGTCGCGCCCGCATTCGGCGCACGGTGTGCTGGGCATCGTCGAGCGCCTCGTGATCGATCTCGGCCGCAGCCGCCAAGTGCTCGCCGACGTGGGCGAGGTACAAGCCGAGCGCCGGGTAGTCGTAGGCCGTGGTCGGCGGAGCGAGAACATCGACGCCAGCCGTCTCGGCGATGCGCTCGGCAAGCTCGTCAGCGGTGGTGAGCAGCTCGGTAAGGACGTCCAGGACATCGAGGTCCATCGGCGCCTTCGACCCTCCGAGGACGCTGTCACCTCGCTCGGCACGCTCGGTACGGACAAGCTCGTCGCGACGGCGCCGAGCGTCAGTGGCGGCGTGGCCTACCGGCCGGGGGCGTGCCGTCCCGGGGATCCGGGACTGGTACAGGTCGGGCCAGCGGTCGGAGATCCACAGCAGGTCGGCGCGGACTTGGCCCAGCCTGCGCGCCCAGGTGACGGTCAGGGTCTCCGTGTTCAACAGCGCTCCTCTTGGACGGGAAGGACGGGTTCAGGGTTCGCGGGTCTCAATGACGACATATGCGCCGTCCGGGTCGTCTTGGCCATCGTGGTTCTCGCGGTAGATATGGCCGGTGGGCTCCTGGTAAAGGTCGTAGCCGACCTCGCGCATCAGGAGCCGCACGTCGGCGCTGCCCGGATCAGCGGTGATGCGGGCGTCGAGGAGGTCGCGCAACCGCCGAAGGGTCATCGGGGAATATATGGCGTTCTCAGAAAGGGATGGGTTCGCCATCGTCAGCCTCCTTCTCCGTTGAAGTGAATTCCACTGCCAACTCCGGAATAGGCCCGGGACATTCGTGCGCGGCGAGCACGTGGTGGTGGCGCTGGCGTATTCGGAATTGGTCGCGCTCGGCGACCTCCTGGTGTTGTCCGGCGGGGAACAGGTCGTAGGTCAACCGGCCTGCCAAGCGAGCGTGGAGCTCCTGGGCGGGGTCGAGCGAGACGGGGTCGAGTCGGACAGTCAGCGCGGCGAGGGGTGCGTCGAGGGCCAGGACGACCACGGCACGGCAGCGGGCGCAGACGTCGAGCTGGGCACGGAGTCGAGCAGTGGTCACCAGCACCCCTGTGACGGGTCGGGTGACGGATGACGGGTGTGACACGTGGTTCGGGTTGAGCGGCTCGTGTGCGTGCGCATGCGCGCGTGGGAGGCGATGCGGCGAGAATCCGTCATATCTGTCATATGTGTCACCACCTGCCTTCTTTTTGGCTCCGACGTGTCATCGGATGTGTCATTGCCGGACGTGGATGTGTCATGGGTGGGGTACTGCACGTTCTTCTGTGGCCGGCAGGGTGCTGACAGGTCATGTCGGGGGGGGCGGACGGGGTGACGGGTTCACCAGCCGCTCTCATCCGCCGTGTGGTTGAGGTGGACCCCGGCGTAGTAGCGGGTGGAGGCGGACCGCTTCGTGGTGACGCCGTGGCGTTTGAGCTCGGTGGTGAACTTCTTCGCCGAGACAGGCTCTTCTCCCTCGCTGCGGCACCAGGCCTCATAGGCGGCGCGGAGTTTGCCGCCGACGATGCTCATGTGCTGTTGCGAGGGGTCGCCGAGCGTGCACATGTCGGTGAGGAAGCGGGCGACGGTGTCCTGGTCTTGTTCGTAGGAGCGGGTGGCGAGGCGGACGCTCTCAGGTGTGGGAAGTCCTTGGGCGAGGTAGTCGGCGGCGCCGCGGATGAGCCAAGCGAGGATCGCCGGGCCTTCGCCGTCGACGAGCTTTTCCTCCAGGTGGGGGTCGCGGCGGTCTTCGGGACGGTGTGCAGGAACGGGACGAGGCGGAGCCTTCGCCAGAACGCCGGTCCGCCGGTGCGCACCTGCGGCTGGTGGTTGCCCAGCAGCCACAGTGTGTGCGTCGGGGTGAAGCTGAAGAAGTCCTGTCTCATGAACCGGCCGGTGATGACGTCCCGGCCCGTGAGCATCTTGATGCGGGCCTCGGCGAAGCGCTGACCGTCGTCGAGTTCGGATGCCACGACCAGGCGTGCCCCGGCCAGCCGGGCTATCTCAGTGGGGTGGCTGTTGGCCGACGACGCCAGCAGCATCTCCGAAGGCGCGGAGATGGCGTAGCCGGTCTCGCCGATGCCGACGAGGCGCATGACGGTGTCGGCAAGCGTGCTCTTGCCGTTGGCGCCGTCGCCGAATGCGAAGGGGAGGAGCTGTTCGACCACGGTGCCGATGAGGGAGAGCCCGAGGAGGCGTTGCACGTAGGCGATCAGTGTGGGGTCCCCTCCGAAAGTGTCAGTGAGGAATTGGCCCCATCTCTCAGCCGGAGCGTCGAAGTCCGGGGCGACGAGCGTGGAGCGGGTGTGAAGGGCGGCAGGGTCGGGGGCGCCGAGGGTGCCGGTACGGAGGTCGACGACGCCCGACGGTGTGTTGAGCTGCCAGGGGTCGCCGTCGAGTTCGGCGAGTGGAGTGACGATGCGGGGGTCGGTCTGAGCTACCTTGACCATGGCCTCCAGCCCGCGGGCGGACAGCGATCGCGCCTTGTGCCCGGCGTCCTCCTTGGCCTCGTCGGGCAGGCTTCGTGCGATGGCGCGGGCGAGTTCGCGCACCCGGCCTCGGTCGTCCCACGTCCAGCGGTGGCCGTCCCACACCAACCAGCCCCTCTGAGGACAGTGACGCACCTGGTGAGCGTGCTCGTCGACCAAGCGCAGGGCGTTGCCGTCGTCGGTGCGGGTGTAGGTGTCGGGGCCAGCGGAGGGGCGGGCTCGTCGACTGACAGCGCGGCGGTGCCCTCGATGGGCGCGGTTCCCGGCTGGGAAAAGCGGGTGCCGCCGACGAGGGTGAGCCGCGGCCGGGAGGGGTCGGGGCAGGCTTGCCGTACCCGGCCTGCTTGAGCGCGCGGGCCGCGGCGCGGTAGTCGCCGCCGTGTTCGAGGAGGGCATAGGCACCGAACTTTGTGTACGGCGTCTCGCTGGCGAATTCCGCGCTCGTGGTGAACACGTACAGCCTGTCCCTGTCCTCGGCGCGGCCAGTGGTCGCTGAGACTCCCATGCGCTTGCCGGGGCGCCGCCAGTACCGGGTGCGCCCGGACGTCCACAGTTCGGTCCACCCGTGCGGGGTGAGGATGTCGGACCAGTCGGTGCGGGCCTCGTAGTCGTCGCCGGGTGAGGTGCCACCGCCGGTCGAGGACGGGGTGGCGGTCTGAGGCATTGCGGCGGGCGGCGGGGTCTCGTCGAGCATCCGAGCGAGCTCTAGGAGGGCGTCGGAGTGCTCCCGGTTGAGGACGGCGATGGTGTCGGGCCACCGGACTGCAGGGTCCACCGGCCGCCATTGGGGTGTACCGGGCCGTGCGACGGCGCGACGACGAGGAACCCGCCCTCTGACTTGGTCTCGATGAGGACCTGGGTCCTCTGGTTCGGGTTCTCGGCCAGCTCCTCGGCCGTGCTTGGGCGGCTGGCGAGTTTCGTGTTGGCAACGCCCTGGCCGTCGTCGACGCGCCAGAGCAGATGCAGGCCACCGGACGCGGTCGACTCGGTGTAGCCGCCCATTACCTGGCGAAGGGCGTCTCCCAGGCCGCTGTTGTCGGCCAGCTCCACGTACTGGGCGAAGATCCCCTCGTCGACCGCGCGGCCTTCCACGTCCAGGGCGACGAGGCCGCCGGACACGGCCCCGGCGACGATGCCGACACCGGGGTGGCCGTGGGCGAACCACGCGCGAACCCGATCCTCGCCGGGGCGGGCGGTCATGTAGTCGCGCCACCGGCCAGTGCCCGGGGCCTTGGTGCCATCTGAAGCGGCGGGGATGACGCACAGCCCGGCGGCGTGGAGGGCCAGGGCAGCATTGAGCGTGTGGGGCACGTGGGTCCTGTCCGGGTCGTGCTGGTGGGGTTGCGGGTCGGTGGGGCCGCTCATCGGCGCGCGCCCTGCCACTGGCGGACCTGGTGGGCGTGGGTGCCGGGGTCGGTAGAGGTGACGTAGCCGATGGGCTCGATGACACCTCGGCGGCGGGCGTGGGCGAACCGGGCGCCGATGGCGGCGGTGCGCGCGTCGTCCGGGATTTGCGCGCGGATGTCGTTGGCGCTGAACGGCTTTCCGGTAGCAGCGGCGCGGGCGATGAGAAGGTCGATCGCGGCCACGTCATCCCGGCGGCCTGCTCGGCGGCAGCCATCCCGGCATCCC
Organism: Nocardiopsis gilva YIM 90087; assembly: GCF_002263495.1. Classification (NCBI taxonomy): domain Bacteria; kingdom Bacillati; phylum Actinomycetota; class Actinomycetes; order Streptosporangiales; family Nocardiopsidaceae; genus Nocardiopsis; species Nocardiopsis gilva. The sequence continues at coordinate 42,883 of NZ_CP022753.1, forward strand.
TCAGTCGCTCCCCTCGGCTGTGGTGTGCACTGCTCCCCTCGTCCTCGTCGTCGTGCGTGGCCGGTGCGTGGTGCCCGCCGCGGGTTGCACGCGGCGTGTCCGACTGGATCCGGTCGGGCTGAGGTCCAGCTTGGGCGAGGCAGGGAGGGAGGCGGGAAGAGGCGCAGGGGAGGCGATTTTTCGCCTCGTGCGCCTCCCCTACGCCTCCCTGGGCGCCTCCCCTGGTGACCTGCTACTTCTGCTGCAGGGACTTCAGCAGCGCCTGAACGGCGGGGTCGTTGGGGTCGGCCATCCCCGAAGCCGCCGCCGGGGCCTGGGCGGCGGGCGCCTGCTGTTGCGGCTGGGGCGCCGGGGCGGGCTGGGACACGGCGGGCTTCGCATGGGCGTCCAGCCACGCCTGGGCGCGCTGGGCGTCGGTGCCCTGCTCGTCGAAGGGCTGTAGCACCCACGCCTCAAAGCCGCTCGCGGTTGTGGCCTTGCCGATCCGGCCCAGCACCATGTGGGCGCCGGCGTAAGGCGGTTGACCAGGCCGCCGTGGGTCATCAGGACGCCCTCGCGCAGCTCGGCGTCGGCATCAAGGTCGACGACGTCCACCGTGGCGGCCGGGACTTCTTTGCCCTTGAACTGGTCGAAGCGGTCTTCGATCTTGTGGCAGTTGGTGATCAGCACCAGGTGGCCGTCATGCTCGGCAGGCTTGAAGAAGCCTCCGCCACCGGAAGGCTGGGAGAAGGTGAAGGACATGGGTGTCTCCGTTTCCTATGCGGCCTTCGTGGCCTGGGTGGTGTTGGTGAGGTCGCCGGGGCAGCCGACGGACAGGTCGGTGCTGGCAGGACGCCACCACGGGCAGAACCGGCATGCGCTGGTTGCCGCGGCGGGAATGTGGGCCCACATCTGCGGGCGTGATTCGGGGTCCAAGGCGACGAGGGCGTCGCGGACGGAACCGAGGCGCTTGAGGGCGTTGAGGGCGACCTGGCGGTCGTAGGGCTCGGACCACACCCACATCCCGCCGAGCATCCCGCCGCGCGGATAGAACGCCAGAGCGACTGTCTGGGGGAAGAAGCCCAAACGCTCGAAGCCGAGGCCGTAGAGGTTGGCCTGGACCCGGTACTGTTCCCGGACTCCTTCGGCCTTGTACTTGCGCAGCGCGGAGTCACCGACGACCTTGTGGTCGATCACGGTATTCGTGGCGGTGTCGTAGGCATCGCACGACCCAGAAAGCCGGTAACCCGATACGGATCCGTCGTCGACTTCCACGGGGCTCTCAATGAGGAACCGTCCTGGCTCCTTGTCGTTGTGAAGCAGCAGGGCGTCAGCCAGCCAGGCGTGAGTGGCGGTACCGACGATGCTCGGCCAGGGGTCGCCGCCGTCGTTGACGGTCGGCCAGTCGAGGAGCTTGTAGGCCAGGCGGCGGGGGCACGGGTCGCCGACCTCCGAGGGGCCGATCCGGCGCTGACGGGAACGCGGCGCGTTAGCGGACGCGGCCATGATGACGTCGGTCAGCGTGCGCTTGATGCCCTCATTGGAGTCGGGCTCGACGGCACCGGGCTGGGTAAACATCAAGCCCCACCGTCCTCGACGTCGAGGAGGACGAACCGCCGGCCCGGCTCTCCGGTACGGGTGTATTCGGCGATCAGGTCCGGGTGCTCCCGGCGTAGCCGCCTCGTGTCGAGGCGCTCGACGGGTTTCGTCCAGCGGTAGGTGATCACCGGTCGCCCACCCACTCGAGCCTCGGTCGCCTCCCCAAACGCCCCTTCAACTGCCCTCGATGACGGCCTCAGTCTGCTTAAGCTCGGCGATCTGCGCGCGCACCTGGCGCAGCGCGGCGACCCAGGTCGCATCGTCGTCGAGATCGATGTGCACGTTCATGCAGCTTCCTCCCGGGCGTGCAGCGGCTCGCCGTACCCGGCCGCGCGCAGCAGCGCAGCTGCGGCGGAAAGGTGCATCCGGACCGGTGCAGTCACGGTGATGTCGGGGAGAGGGCGGCGGGCGCCGAGCAGTGCGGCCAATGTCGCTGCGTCCATGTGCGCCCACCACGACGCGGCTCTATCCGCACTGAACCCTGCCCGCTTGGTCACCAGCACGGCGACGTCGGCGCCAGCGTTGCGCCGCTCGGTCTCGGTCTCCTCCAGCCAATCCCGTATGAGGGAGTCTCCAGCGGTCTCCGCGCTCCTCCCGGACTTGACCTCCCACACGACGCCTGGGGTGCCGGTGATGTCGCCGCGGTCGGCCGCGCCGGACAGTGCGAGCCGCTCGGCATATGGCCACCCGTGTGGGCGTAGGAAGCGAACGACGGCGCTCTCGGCGGCGGTGCCGATCGCCTTGGATCTGCTCACGCGGCGTCCTCCTCTGCGCGCTTGCGCCGACGCGCCTCGACTCCGAGCCTCGACAATTCGAGGTAGAAGGCGGTTCGGTCGTTACGTGCTGCCTTGCGGCGGTCTTCCTCGGACATCACGCCGTCGGGGTCGACGTCACGTTCGTAGCTGGCCTCACGAGCCGTGTTGGCAGCGGCCAGCCGCTCGGCTCGGATCGGGGTGCGTGCCCAGGAGATGTGTGCTGCGCGACGTGCGATTTCCTTGCGCCGCTTGGGATCAGGGTGGGCCATCAGTCGACCTCCACAACTTCGAAGAGGTCGTCGAATCGGCAGTTGAGGGCAAGGAGGGCTCGGGCGATCATCGAGGCCGACGGGGCATCTCGCCGGTGCCGACACGCATGGCGGTGGTGTGGGAAACGCCCAGGGCTCTGCCCGCGCGGTGTGGGTCGTCAGGCCCGCGGCGGTCATGCACCGCTCCCAATGTGTGCGGCGAACCGCAACTCGGGCGAGCGACTGCGGTCGCAAGATCGTGTGCATGGACCGCACGTTAGCCCTGGCGTTTATCCGCACGCAAGAGCGAATTGCGCTGATTCATCAGGGATGACGTCGTGTATGTGCGTTGCATGCACACCCTGAAGGTAAGAAACTTGTCGCGTCCGGGCAGGTTAGGTAACCCTCGTAGACAGACGAGAGAAGCTGTAGTGTGCGCTGCATGCACAGCCGAAAATCTTCCCCGCTCTGGGAGCCGATCGCCCTGAACCAAGCGCTCGACGACCTGAAGGAGCTCGGCTACACGCGCGACCGCCTGGCCAAGGTCGCACGGGTCCACCGCTCCCAGGTCAGCCGCTGGGCGCACGGACTTCACCGCCCCAACCACGACGCTGTCGACCACCTCGTCGAGCAGCTTCTCTCTGAGGACAGCCGAACCGAGGTTCGTGACGCGGTGCTCGCCTTCGCCGCTGCGGCCGGTTACCGAAAGAACGTGGAACCAGAAGCCTCGCCACCCTCGTCTGAGCGAGAAGCTGCTGCCTCGCTACAGGACGCCCGGAGCCGCGACGGTGAGGAACTGGTGAACGTCCAGAGCGACCAAGAGCACGGTGTCGAAACGCACCGCTATCTGGTCGCCGATGAGGACTTCGAGATCGTGCAGCGGGTGTACCGCTCGATCGCCGACGACTTAGAAGAGGACGACGACTTGCCGAGGGAACAACGCCGAGCCCTGCTCGAGCACGCGCTGGAGCGGGCACGCGATGACGCGTTGATGATGCTGCATATGCGCAGGGAGCAACGACGCCGCAAGCAGCGACGGGAGCAGCAGGACGATAGCCCTTAGCACATTTCGCAGTCATGCGCGTGGCCGGATCCGGCCACAGCTGCCGGTTTCCCCTCAGCGGCGCGGCTTACGGCGCTCGGATGCTGGCTTTGTCACGGTATGTGGTGGATTCTGACTTTAGGTCGGCCTACCATGATCACCTCGAACACCTATCCACGCACGTCAGGGGAGGGACTGTGCCGTACCGATCCCCCATCGCCCCCCAATTAACCCCTCTATTTCCCCTTGCTCTCAGGACGACGAGGGAGCTGGCAGCGCCCGACTCGTTCATCACGACCGTGATCAAGATGCGCGGGGAGCTCATCACGGTCATCGACGCGCGTGAGGGCATTTCCATCCGGCACCTGTTGCGTGATTACGACCACCACCTGCGCGGTGAGGTCCGTGAAATGTTCTGCGAGGCCGCGGGTCTGACCGACCCGAGGAAGGATCGGGCTGCGTTCTGGCGAGAGGTCGAGTCGCGGTGGGACCCTGCCGCACCTGTCACGCCGGAGCTCATGCGCGAACTGACGCGTGAATTCCGCCTCTACGACCTCAGCGAGTTTCCTGGCCTGAACCTCAACTAGGTCACCGAGCAGGCGCGCCCCCGGACCTGGGAGGGATCCGGGGGCGCTGGTGTATCGCGGGTCAGGCTGCTGTGGCCTGGTCTGCCGGGAGACGCGGCGGTGGGCGGTGCGGGCACGGGCCGCCGCGGCGGACGCCCCGTAGCGTTTGGCCATCGCGGCGGACTTCCATCCGCAGATCGCCATGAGCTCTTCCTCGCTGAGACCTGAGAGCTTCAGGAGGTGTGCGGCTGTGTGGCGGAACAGGTGCGGGTAGATGTGGTGGATTCCGGCCAGCTTGGCGCGGCGCTTGAGCATCTGGCGGACGCCGGAATCGGTCAGTGCTCCCTTCGGGCTGAGCCAGAGCTCCTTGCGGTGGCTCTTGTTGTGGTTGCGGCGCGCTCGGAGGTAGCGGTCGATGGCGTAGGCGGCGGCGCGTCCGATGGGGACGAGGCGCATGTCGCCGCCCTTGAGGGTGACGCGTAGGGCGGACTGCTGCAGGAGGACGTCGTTCGTGTCGCTGTCGTCAGGGGTGTAACGGAGTCCGACCAGGCCGGAGACGCGCACTCCGTTGTCGAGGAGGGTGAGAATGATCGCGCGGTCGCGGCGCGCTTCGAATGAGTTCCCCTTGCAGGTCTTGAGCAGTGCGGTGATGTGCTCCGGAGCGAGCACGGGATGTCCTTCGTGGGACCTTGGGCGCGCCGACCTTGAGCATGGGGTTCTTGCCGACCTTGATCTCTTCTTCGCGCACGAGCCAGTTGTAGAAGGCGCGGAGGTTGCGGAAGTCGATGGCCGCGTTGCCTGGCGAGGTGTCGGTCTGGCGCTTGCGGAGGAAGTCACGGATGTGAGCGGGCTTGGCCTTGCCTGCCTTGAGCTCGCGGTCGTGGTCGGCCTGGTAGGCGGCGAAGAGCGTGATGGTGTCGCGGTAGCGCTTGATGGTGCGCTCCGATCGGCCGCGGGCTTGTAGGTCGAGCTCCCAGCTGGCCATGTGCTCAAGGAACAGGTTCTTGACGGTCATCGGTCGCCTCTCACGTTCAGCTGATGTCGGAATCCTCAGCTGTGCGACCGTCGTGCGACTCGGGTAAAGTGACCTCCGTCGGAGAAACCCCTGCACAGTCGGGGGTTCTCACGGGCCATTAGCTCAATTGGCAGAGCAGCGGACTTTTAATCCGCGGGTTCAGGGTTCGATCCCCTGGTGGCCCACCCCGTTGTACTGGCGTTTCCCTTACCCGAGGGGGACGCCGGTTCTCGTTTGGTCGCAGTTCGAGTCGCGGACAGCGGCCGCCTGGGAGTCGAGAGATCTCGCCTCCACGCCACCGCCCCGACCAGCCGACGCGGGCCGCTCCTGGACCACGAGGGCGGATGGCGACCCCCTCCGCGCGAGGGTGTGCTTTCGACGGGAAACGCGATGCGTTGATCGTCGCCCGGCCGACCGACCGCGCTCGACCGAGCGCGGGCACGACCGGATCGGCCGATGTCCGACATGCCGGGGCGATAGCCACCGCATATGCGGGATGAACTGCGACGATGGTGGTTCGCCACGGTTTGGGAGGGCCTGCGATGACGTCTCGACTCAACCCTTACATCAGCTTCCCGGGCACGGCACGGGAGGCAATGGAGTTCTACAGCAGGGTCTTCGGCGGCACGCTGTCGCTGAACACCTATGGGGAGTACGCACCGCCGGGGACGCCCGGGGCCGACAAGATCATGCACGCGATGCTCGAGACGCCCAGCGGGTTCACGCTCATGGCGGCGGATGCTCCGCCGGACATGGAGCACAAGGCCGGAAACGACATGTCGATCAGCCTGAGCGGGGACGACACCGACGATCTGCGCGGCTACTGGGAGAAGCTGTCCGAGGGCGGCAGCGTGCAGGTGCCCTTCGAGAAGCAGATGTGGGGCGACCTCTTCGGGATGTGCACGGACCGCTTCGGGGTGACGTGGATGGTCGACGCCTACGACGCTCAGGCGTGAGGTGATCTCTTCTCGCCCCTGATCTCGTGGGTCGAGGTCGGGGGCCGCCGGGGCGGGCAGGGCGGTGCGGTGCGTTCGGAGTCGACCCCGGGTTCTTCTACGGAAGACAGGTCTGACCTTCCAGTTCGGGAGGGGGTTGGTTAGCCTTGATCTGTCGGCCGACCGCGACGGGATCCAGGAAGCCGGTGTGAATCCGGCACGGTCCCGCCACTGTGACCGGGGAGGGAACCCCACGTGCGACCACGGCTGATGGGCCGGAAGGTCGGGGTGAGCGTTGATCCGGGAGTCAGGAGACTGACCTGTCGCGGACACGATCCACGGGGCGCGGACCCCAGGGAGCGTGCATGGGGGCTGCCGTGGTTGCGGCAGTCCCGTTCGGGTGTGGCGTGTGCTGCTCATGGCGTGATCGACCGCGGTCCGGTTGATCGGTCGTGGTGAGGGTGCTCCGCTGTCCCGGGTGCAGGTTCTTCTGCGGCCTGCGTCCAGGACACGAGAGGAACCCGGATGCTCCATCGCGCCGCTCCGCCGAGCATCGTCCCCCACGGGCGAAACCGTGTAGATGAACCCTCCCTTCCGGCTGTCCCGCGTCGCAGACTGCTGGGAGGAGCGCTCGCCGCCGCCGTACTTCCGCTCGTCACTGCCGGGTGCGGTCGAACCGGCACCTCAGAGGACGCGGGGGGCCGTACGGTCACCGACCTCGCGGGAGAGAAGGTGGCGCTCTCCGGCCCGGTGAAGCGAGTGGTGACGATCCCGCTGCCCGCCGCTTCCATGGTGGTGGCGGTGAACGGCGGGCCGGACGTGCTGGTCGGCATGAACGCCGCCTCGCGCACCGCCATCGAGGACAGCTACCTCGGCGAGGTCTACCCCGAGCTGCTCAAGGTCGCCACCGACGTCGCGGGAGCCGAGTTCGCGCCCAATATCGAGAGTGTTCTGGCGCTGGAGCCGGACGTGGTCATCCAGTGGGGCGACCGCGGCGCCGGCCTCGTCGATCCGCTGCGCGACACCGGCCTCCCGGTCGCCCAGCTCACCTACGGGACCCAGGAAGACCTCGAAGGCGCCATCACCCTCTACGGCGAGCTGCTCGAAAAGCAGGACCGGGCCGACAAGCTGATCGGTCGGATGCACGAGCGGTTGAAGCGGTTGCGGGCCGAGCTGCCCGAATCCGACGACGACCGGCCGTCCGTCCTGTATCTGCGGGGTGCCGAGGACAGTCTGGAGGTCGGCGCCGGAGCCTCCTACAACCACTTCGTCATCGACCTCGTCGGGGGCCGCAATCCCGCCGCCGACCTCGACAACGAGCGGGCCACGATCGACGTCGAGCAGCTCCTGGAATGGGACCCCGAGATCATCCTGATCGGCAACTTCGGCCCGGCCACGCCGAAGTCCATGTACGACGACCCCAAACTGGCGGGCCTGCGCGCCGTGCGCGACCGCCGCGTCTACAAGGTGCCCCTGGGCGGCTACCGCTGGGACCCGCCCAGCCAGGAGTCCCCGCTCATGTGGGCGTGGGTCGCCGGTCTGGTGCACGAGACCGGGGCGCCGGGCCTGCGCGAGGACGTCGTCGACACCTACGGGTTCCTCTACGGCGGCGAGCCCTCCGACGCTCAGTTGGACACCATCCTCAACGTGAAGCTCAACTCCGTATCCCGCGGTTATGACGCGTTCGGCAACTGAGCCGGTGGTCGACGCCGCGGAACCGGCCGACGCGGTCCACGACGCCGAAGCGGCGGCCGCTCCCCGCCATCGCGGCACGGTGGCGGGGCTGGTGGCCGTCGTCCTGGTCGTCGGTGTCCTGGCCCTCGGCTTCGGCCGCTACTCCGTCAGCGTCGACCACGTCGTCCGTATCCTCCTCGGCCAGCTCCTCCCGATCGACCGCACCTGGTCGGCCACGGAGGCCGCCGCCGTGCTCAACGTGCGCCTGCCCCGGATCCTGCTGAGCATGCTCGTCGGTGCGGGCCTCGCCGTCTGCGGCGCGGTCCTCCAGGCCGTCTTCGGCAATCCGATCGTGAGCCCGCAGATCCTCGGCGTCTCCTCGGGCGCGTCGTTCGGCGGCGCCCTGGCGATCGTGCTCGGGCTGGGCTCGGCCGCGCTGGTCCTGGGCGCGTTCACGTTCGGGCTGGCCGCACTCGTGGCGGTCTTCGTGATCAGCAGGGCCCGCGGACCCGCCCCGCCCCTGACGATCGTGTTGTCCGGCATCGTTGTCGGAGCGTTCTTCTCCGCCCTGGTCTCGCTCCTCACCTACCTCGCCGATCCCTACACCGACCTGCCGTCCATTGTGTTCTGGCTGCTCGGCAGCCTTGCCGCCGCCAGCTACGCCAAGGTCGCCGTCGTCGGTATCCCGACCGTGGCGGGCGGAGCGCTGTTCCTGGCGCTGCGCTGGCGGATCAACGTGCTGTCCCTCGGCGACGAGGACGCCACCACCCTCGGCCTGCGCCCCGGGCGGCTGCGCTGGCTGCTGCTCGCGGCGGTGGCGGCCGTCGTCGCCGGGGCGGTCGCCGTCAGCGGAGTCATCGGCTGGGTCGGACTGGTCGTGCCCCACCTCGCGCGGCTGCTGGTGGGCTCCGACCACCGAGCGGTCATCCCCGTATCCGTCCTGATCGGCGCGGCCTACCTCACCGTCATCGACACCGTGACGCGCAACCTCGGGGTCGCCGAGATTCCGCTCGGCGTGCTGACCGCCCTCGTCGGCGCCCCCGTCTTCCTCGTCCTCCTGCACAACAGCCGCCGAAGGATGTGGTCCCATGCTTGACCTCGACGGGCTGGGGTTCTCCTACGACCCGCCCCACTGGCTGTTCCGCGACATCTCGCACCGCGTCACCGAGGGCGAGGTGCTGACCGTGCTCGGCCCCAATGGCCGCGGCAAGACCACCCTGCTCCGCTGCCTCGTCGGGCTCGCACACCCCACCGCGGGCACGGTGCGGGCCGATGGCGCCATCGGCTTCGTCCCCCAACAGCACCACTCCACGTTCGCCTACCGGGCGCTGGACATGGTGCTCATGGGCCGCACCCGGCACCTCGCGCCGCTCGCGTCCCCCGGCCGACGCGACCGCCGCCTGGCGCTGGCCGCGATGGAACGGGTCGGCATCGGGCATCTGGCCGACCGCGACTATCCGACGCTCAGCGGTGGCGAGCGCCAGCTCGTGCTGCTCGCCCGTGCGATCGCGGGCGAAGGGCGGGTTCTGGTCCTCGACGAACCCGCCTCCGCTCTCGACCTGCGCAACCAGGGCCGCGTACTGCACCTGCTGCGCGACCTCGCCGACGACGGCCACGCGGTCGTCATGACGACCCACCATCCCGACCACGCTCTAGAGATCGCCGATACCGCGATGCTCATGTTCGGCGGCAGCGACGTGCGGGTCGGCCCCGCATCCCGGCTGCTGACCGAGGACACCGTCGGCGACCTCTACGGCGTCCGCGCGCACAGCCTCGTCCTTGACGCCGGCGACGCATCCCGTCGCGTCCTCGTCACCCGGTTCGACCAGGAGGTCCACCCGTGACCGCTCCCGCCCCCGCTCCACGGCTCGCCTGCACGATCCGGCCGTGGGCGCAGTTCCCCCTCGACCGCGCGCTGCGCGGCATCCGGACCGCCGGGTTCGACACGGTCGCGCTGCCGGTGCACGGGGTGCCCGCCGTGGTCACCCCCGACACCCCACCCGAGCGCGCCGCGCGCGTGGGATCCATCATCGCGGAGCACGGGCTCGACCTCGTCCTGCTCAGCCACGCCGCCGACCTGGACCGCGGCGACGCGGTGGCACTCAGCTCGCTGTGCCGTCAGATCGACCACTGTGCCCGGCTCGGTGTGCGGCTCCTGGTCGACATGGGGTGCGCCGAGCCAGCGAACGACGAGCGCTACGTGCGGCTGATGGTCGGCGCCGCCCCGTACGCCGCCGCCCACGGCGTCACGATCGCGGTCAAGCCGCACGGCGGGCTGACCAGCACCGCCGCCGACACCCTCGCCCTGATCGAACGCGTCGGGCACACGGCCTTCCAGGCGTGCTGGGACCCGGGCAACGTCGTGCACTACGGGGGCGGATCCCCCACTGAAGGCCTGGCCGAGCTCGCCCCGCATGTCGTCGCTGTCGGCGCCCGCGACCATCCGGTGCGGCGCACGGAGCGGAACGGAGCCGCCAGCGGTGGGATGCCGCCGGCGATCACACCGGGCGACGGCATGGTCGACTTCGTCGGGCTCTACCGAACCCTGCGCGAGCACGGCCGTTTCACCGGGCCGAGCGCGGTGGAGAGCGTGACCAAGCTCGGCACCGTCGAGCAGCTCGAGTCCGAGGCGGAGCGAGCCCGCGACAACCTGCACGACGCCCTCGCCGGACGGGAGCCGACCCGCGCCGACCGGGAGCGCGCGGCCCCCGCGCCAGTGCGCCGATCCTGCTCGCTGGTGGCGCGCGCGGCCGCGGAGGATCCGATCGGCACGGCGCGTTACTTCGACCGCTTTCTCATGCTCGAACTGCCGCTGCCCTGGCCGCAGGGGATGGGCACCCCCGTGTGGGAGACGCCCCGCGTGCCCGCGCCGCTGCGGGCCGCACTGCGCGCGGCCACGCGCAGGACCGAGGAGCGGGGGCTGACCATGAAGACCTTCGCGGCGGCGCCCGACCCGGAGTTTTCGACCCCGGGAATGATGCGGGTGCTCCGCTTCGACCGGGAACCCGGAGCGGCCGCCGCGCTGTCCCGGATCGAGCACAGCGTGCCCGAGGAGCACGCGGCCGAGTTCATCGACGCGCTCTTCTCCGACGACCCGGCCGCCCTCGACCCCTTCGCCCGCTACCGAGCGACGGGTCACCACCGCGACCTGGTCGTGTGCACCCACGCCTCGGTCGACGGCTGCTGCGGCACCTACGGCTACCCCCTTTACCGCGCGCTACGGGACGCGCACGGCGGCTCCGGCGACGTGCGTGTGTGGCGGGTCAGCAGCTTCGGCGGGCACCGGTTCGCCCCCACCCTCGTCGACTTCCCCGAAGGCCGCTACTGGGGCAACCTCACTCCGGAGCGCATGGGACAGCTGGTGCACCGCACCGGCGACCCCGCCGACCTGCTCGACCTCTACCGAGGCTGGGGCTACCTGAAGTACCCCTGGGAACAGGCGGTCGAGCGCGAACTCCTGCGGACGCTTGGCTGGGAGTGGATCGGCCAGCGGCTGGAGCTGGCGCCGACCGACCCTGACCCAGACGGCACGCGCGTCGTGCGGGCAACAGCGCGAGATCCCCGGTCCGCAGCGGCTCGGCACTTCGACGCCGTGGTCGAGCAGGTGGGACCAGAACCCGTGCTGGTGGGATGCGACGGGACCGCGGGGGAGGTCCAGCGCTACGTCGTCGAGCTCAAGAGCCGGTGACCCATCCCGGCGGTTCGAGTCAGGAACTCCGCTCACCCGCAGGCGGCAGGGGTTGGCGACTCGGGCCGCTCGGCCGGGGGCCCGGCAGCATTCGCAGGCGTCGCGTCCGGGGTCGCCGCAGAGCGTTCTCGGGCGGGGCGCAAGGTCAGCGACAGGGACAGCAGTGTCATCAGGGCGGCGGCGATCGGCAGGTAGCGGACACCGACGAGACTGATGAGGGCACCGCCCAGGGCGCCCGCCACGCCCGTGCCCAGGTAGAGACCGGCGATGTTCATCGCCAGCGCGGTCATCCCGACCTGCGACCCTACCGCCGCCATGATGCTGCCCTGGATCGGTGGGTTGGTGCCCCAGGCGAACACCGCCCACAGTGCGACCAGCATGCCGAGCAGGATCGGGTAGCCGAAGCCGGTGAGGGCGAGGACAGCGAGCAGGGCGAGCGCCAGCGTGTGACCGCCGACCACCACCGGCAGGGCGAGCCGCGGTCCGAGGCGGTCGGTCAGGCGGCCACTGAACAGTGCTCCACCGAAGCCAGCGACACCGACGACGAACAGCAGCGTGGTGAGCAGTGATGGCGAATCCCAGGCCACATAAGCGGTGTAGGGCGCCAGGTAGCTGTAGAACATCAGTCCACCGGACGCCACCAGGAAGCTCACCATGACCAGACGCAGCACCGCCGGGTCGTGGAGCGGGCGGAGCCGCTCGCGCAGTGGGGCGGGCGCGCTGCCGCTGATCTTCGGGCCGGTGATCCCCAACCCCGCCGCGGCGATGACGCCCACCGCCGCGATCAGCAGGAAGGTCGCCCGCCAGCCGACGGCACCGCCGAGCCAGGAGCCCAACGGGACCCCGGTGATCAGGGCGACCGTCATGCCCGCTGTGAGCACGGAGAGGTAGCGGCCCTGGCGTCCGGCCGGAGCGCCCACGGCCGCGGACGTGAACGCCGCGGACGTGACGACGGCCGCGCACAGCGCGGCGACAGCGCGCGCGAGCATCAGTATCCAATAACCCGGCGCGAATGCCGCCGCGATATTCGCGACAGCGAAAACCGCCAGTCCGGAAATCATGACACCGCGCTTCGGGAATCGGTCGAAGACGACCGCCAGCGTGGGAGCACTGATGGCATAGACGACCGCGAAGACCGTGATGAGCTGGCCCGCGGCCGCGATCGATACGTCCAGGTCGTCAGCGATGAGCGGCAGGAGGCCAGCGATGATGAATTCGTCCGTCGCGGTGGCGAACAGGACCAAAAACAGCACAAAGAGCCACCATGGAATGGTGCGATTCATTATGAGGATTCTTTCAGCTCAGCCAGAATGGGCGACCGGCACGCGGCGGATTATCCAACTCCGCTGATTCGCTTTTCCAGCCGGTCGCGGTGGCCGGCGAGGACGGAGATCTTCCTGTCGAGTTCGGCCAGGCGATGGTTGTAGATCTCCAGGACGCGGTAGCACTGTTCGGGGTCCAGGTCCTGGTCCAGGCAGGGCGCGACGCGTTGCAGGTCGGCGACGCTCAACCCGGACCCCAGCAGTTCGCGGATGTTGCGAACCCGCACCACGGCGTCCTGGTCGTATTCGCGCCAACCGTTCTCCGAACGGCGGGACTCCAGGAGCCCGTGCTGCTCGTAGTACCGCAGCGACCTCCGGCTGACGCCTGTCAGCGCCGAAAGCTCTCCGATCCGCACCGGTTCACCGTACATATCGGGGACGCTAGGTGCTGACACCGGTGTCAAGGTCAAATCTCCGCGGGCGGTTCACAGCTCGCGCACCTCCCGGGCCCAGGCCCGAAGCCCGGCCCGGAACCCTTCGCGGTCGCGGGGCGAGAGACCTTCGAGGACGCGCAGGAGCGGGGCGGCGCGCGCGGCGATCATCGACTCGACCAGGGGGCGGCGCCCCTCGGGGATGCTGACGAACGCGCGGCGGCGGTTGTCCGGGTCCTCGCGGCGGTCCACCCAGCCGGTTCGGCTCAGGTCTCCGACAAGCTCGCTGGCCGTGCCGAGTGACACATCCAACCGCCGGGCCAGGGCGGTGACGGTGAGCGGCTCCTCGGCCAGCATCTGGGTGAGGACGGCCCCGTGCCGCGGTGTCAGCCGGTGGTCCTCGAACAGTGCCCGCAGCTCATCGGGCATGTCGGCCATCGCCCGGGCCGGGCGGAAGTACCCGGCGAGCAGCGGAATGAAGCCGAGGATCTCCTTGATCTCCTCAGGGCTCGGCGCTCGCGAGTCCGCGTTCGAGGTCTTGTCACTCACACCCGGAGTCTATATCTTCGGATATCCGAACTATTTGTAAATCCGAAGGGTTATCTCGTGATCGGCTACGAAGACGCCGTCAACGACGCACTCCTCCGCCTGGACGGCCTGGGCTACGAGCACGGATCCAACGACTTCGCCACCCACGGGCCGATGGCGGCCGAGGCCCTGGCGGCCCTCGGCCACGGAGACCAGGTCGCGGCGTGGGTGAACAACTATCGGAACACCACGGAGCACCACGACCCGCCCGAGCGGCGTTCCGGCATCGATCCCGAGGACGAGTCGTCGTGGCGCTCCGCGCTGGGCGAGTTCAGCAAGGCCGGGGAGTGGGAGCACCTGTTCGCTCGTGAGCTGGCCGAGGCACCGTGGCGCGACGTGCTCGCCCGCTGGTGGCCCCGCCTCATCCCGGGCATGCTCAGCGGCCTGACGCACGGCACGATCCGCACCGCGCACGCCGTGCGCGGCATCGCCGCCGCCCGCACCCCCAGCCAGGCACAGCTGACCGAGCTCGCTCGGGCGCTCGCCTACTGGGCGGCGCGCTACCACCGGCTACCCGGCCAGGCGCACCTGCGCGGCACGTCCGATCTCGGTTCGGCGATCGCCGCCCTGCCGCGCCAGTCGGCCGACGGAGGGGCTGCTCAGCCGCCCCCGCTACCTCCGCAGCGTCTCCGCGGGCTGGGCGAGAACGCGGGGTACAACGACGCTCTGGACTCCGTGCGCCCCACCGACCCGCAGTGGCTCATCAGCGAGATGACGGCGGAGTTCGCGGGCGTCTACCTCGCCCACCCGGAGGTCTTCCCCGTGCCACTGATCCACGGCGTCACGGCACCTGCGGCGGTCCGGCTCGTGCTCCCGCACCTGCCGGTCGAACTGCACGAACCGACGGTGGCGGCGCTGTGGCAGGTGCACATGGCACTGCTGCTGGCCTTCACCGATGACCGGCGGGGCGAGGCGGAGGCGCTCGCGGCGTCCCAGGACGACGACGTCCCGGCACTCAGCGAACTGATCGCCCGCGGCGCGGAGCATGTGGACGAGCACGTCATCAAGTTCACCGAGGCGTGCGCGCGCGAGTACGCACTCCGGCCGGATCCGCGCTATGAGGCGGCGCTGCACGCCGCCCAGCAGCGCATCCCGAACCGGGGAGCACTGTCCGTGTTCCCCGCATGAGCCGCTGACCAGCGGGGAGGCGGTCGCCTGGGGACCACGGCCGCCTCCCCGCTTCACCCATGTGTCCCCTCCGACCCGGTGGACCCCAGGCGTCCAGTCGACGAAAAACACCCGCGATTCCACCACGGAATCTCAATTGCACCCTTTTAGAATGAGGTGCGCATCACATCGCTCTGTCCGACTTCCAAGAACGCACGAGTTCGGAAGGGACCAACGTCGATGGACGATTACCGGGAACCGGGAGCAGCGCCGAACCAAAGCCGATACATGGACCAGGACCACGCCTCCCGCCCGATCCCCCACTCACCGCAGGACTCCGCGCTGCTCTCCCGCCGCTCCACACTGCGCGCGGCGGGCGGCGCGCTGACCGCACTCGTCTCCGCACCACTGCTCGCCTCTGCCCTGCCCGCGCGCGACGCGTTGGCGGCACGGGGCGGAGCGCCGAGCGACGACCCCGACGACTACGACGACCCCTGCCCCGAACCCGACCCCGACGCGCCGCCCAAGCGGCAGATGCGTGCGGCGTGGATCGCCTCCGTCGTGAACATCGACTGGCCCAGCGCCCAGGGCCTCGACGTCGCGACCCAGCAGACCGAGCTGGCCCGGCTGTACGACGAGGCGGTCAGCCACGGCCTCAACGCGGTCTTCGTGCAGATCCGACCGACGGCCGACGCCTTCTGGCCGTCCCCGTTCGAGCCGTGGTCGGAGTGGCTGACCGGACAGCAGGGCGGTAACCCCGGCTACGACCCGCTGGAGTTCGCCATCGCCGAGGCGCACCGGCGGAACCTGGAGTTCCACGGCTGGTTCAACCCGTACCGGGTCTCGATGCACAACGAGATCGAGCGCCTGGTGGAGAGCCACCCGGCCCGGCTGCACCCGGAGTGGATATTCGAGTACGGCGAGCGCTTCTACTACAACCCGGGCATCCCGGAGGTCCGTGCCTTCGTGCAGGACGCGATGATGCACGCGGTCGAGCACTACGACATGGACGGCGTGCACTTCGACGACTACTTCTACCCCTATCCCTCGGGCAATAGGGAAATACCGGACCGGGAGACCTACGCCCGCTACGGGAACCGCTTCGACTACATCGGCGACTGGCGACGGTACAACGTCGACCTGCTGGTGCGGGAGATGAGCGAGCGGATCAAGGCGGCCAAGCCGCACGTGCGGTTCGGAATCAGCCCGTTCGGGATCTGGCGCAACGCGTCCAGCGATCCGGACGGATCCGATACCAGCGGCTTCGAGTCCTACGACGGCATCTACGCCGACTCGCGGAAGTGGGTGCGCGAGGGGTGGCTCGACTACATCAACCCGCAGGTGTACTGGGAGATCGGGCTGAAGGTCGCCGACTACGCGAAGCTCGTGCCGTGGTGGGCGGGCGTGGTCGAGGGGACCGACACGCACCTGTACATCGGGCAGGCCGCATACAAGGTGGGCAACCCGGGGGCGTGGGAGGACATGCGCGAGCTGAGCCGGCATCTCGCGTTCAACCGGGACTACCCGCAGGTGAACGGGGACGTGTACTTCAGCGCGATTCGGATGCGGACGACGGCGGCGGAGGCCATGCGGATCATCGCCGAGGAGCACTACGCGTATCCGGCGCTGATACCGGTCACCGAAGGGCTCGACGGCGAGGCACCGCCTGCGCCGTTGATCATCCGCGCCCGGCGCACGGCGGGCGGGGCGGAGCTGACCATTCGGCGGCGGCACCGCAGCGAGCCGGCGTACTACGCGGTGTACCGGTTTGCCGGGGAGCCCGAATATGCCGAGCCGCCGGTATGCGACATGGAGGATCCACGGAACATGGCCGGGACGGTGCGGTGCGATGGTGAGATGACCACGTTCGTCGACACGGAGGTGGCAGAGGGGCCGCACACCTATTACGTAACGGCGCTGGACCGCCTGCACCACGAGAGCGAGCCGAGTCGCGGTCGCTACGTCGCGTGAGCCGTGGGGCGCGGCCGGGGCACGTCCGACCGGCCAGGGTGGCGCGGCGGCACGTAGATCCCACACGTCCACCGCGCCACCACGCGCCCCGGGCCCTGCCTCGGCCACGTGCCGCAAGGCGCGCGCCGCGCCCGGGCACGGGTTACGGGGGCGCTCGATATGATCACGTCCACGCCCGAAACCCGGATCGCCGCCATGGCAGGGGGTGCGGCTTTCCCGGCGGTTTCCGAATCCTTACCGCGTTCCTTTCTCGTTCGGCCTTCCGCTGGGCCGTCAGACCGGTACAGTGCGATCGGTGGTAGCCACACCCCCGTGACGCACAGTGAAAGAGGCCTGTCCGTGTCCGATACGGTTCGCTTGATCTGTCCCGTGGGGCGCAAGCATGGGGAAACGTGGGGCGGAGCCGCGCTCACCCTGCTCGGCGTCGTCACCATTGCTCTCTCACCGACCTACTGGGCCAACCTGATCCTGGGCATCCTGCTGGTCGCGGTCGGGTGCGCCCTCCTCTGGCACGGATTCCGGATGGAAGTACCGGTGCTGGAGGTCGAGGACGGCGAGTTCCGCTACGCGCGGGGGCGCTACATCGTGCGGATCCCGTTCGACGAGATCGGCTCGTACTACGTGCTGCGCGGACGCACGCGCTCGCTGGGGCTGTGCGACCTGACCGGCCGCCCGCGCGTCTTCCCGTCGGTTGAGGGCCGCCGCGCGAGCCGCCCGTACCTGCCCCTCACGGGCATGACGTCGCCGTCCAAGATCGAGGCGTTCATGCTGGCCGTCGGGATCCCGCCGCGCGACAGGTCGCTGACGGCGGGCAGCAGCAGCTAACAGCAGGCCACCGTCATGTGATCCGCGTCACACGTACACGGGCGTGGACTACCCCACGCCCCAAGAAAAGGCCCTGGTCAGCTGCGTGCGGGTCGACGAGCCGGTCGGCGGGGGCGTTGTTGACCGTCCTCACGGACTTATATTCGGCCGACAGGCGGTCACATACAGTCGGAAGCGTGACGCAGTCTCGGATTACCGCCATCCTGACCGTCGCGGCCTTCGCCGCCGCGATGTGGATCATCGAGGTCCTTGACTTCCTCGCCAACGGAGCGTTCGACCAGACCTTCGGCCTGCGCGCCTGGCAGACGGACGCCCCGTGGACGGTGCTGACGGCGCCGTTCATGCACGCGGGCTTCGAGCACCTGATGAGCAACACCGTGCCCTTCCTGGTGCTCGGCTCACTCGTGGCGTTGGGCGGGCTCGGCCGCTTCATGTGGACGACGCTGATCGTGATGGTGGTGAGCGCGGTCGGCGTGTGGCTGTTCTCCTCGCCGGGGACGCTCACGGTGGGCGCCAGTGGCCTGGTCTTCGGGTATTTCGGCTACACCGTGCTACGCGGGATCGTCGAGCGCCGGACCGTCGACATCGTCATCATGATCAGCGTCATCATCTTCTACGGCACGCTGATCTGGGGTGTGCTGCCCCAGCAGACGGGCATCTCCTGGCAGGCCCACCTCTTCGGCTTCATCGGCGGCCTGCTGTCCGCCTACGTCCTCCCCCGGACCGAGACACCGCGCCCGATCACCCGCGGCCCCGAGTACGGCTCTCCCGGCTACTACAGCTGAGCCAGCGTGAAGGGCAGGTGGCGGGGATCTCGCACCCGCCACCCCCCCTTGCTCGCCGCTCTCGCGAGTGCCCCTGGGGGCCAGGATCAGCGATCGTCCGAGTCGACCGGCGTCCGGAAGAAGTTCATGAAGGACCGTGAGGGCGTCGGCCCACGCTGCCCCTGGTATCGGGAACCGTAGGCGGGCGACCCATAGGGCCGCTCCGCGGGCGAGGTCAGCCGGAACATGCACAGCTGACCGATCTTCATCCCCGGGTAGAGCTTGATGGGCAGCGTCGCCACGTTGGACAGCTCCAACGTGACATGCCCGGAGAACCCGGGATCGATGAACCCAGCGGTGGAGTGCGTCAGCAGCCCGAGCCGCCCCAGCGAGCTCTTCCCCTCGAGGCGACTGGCGATGTCGTCCGGCAGCGTGATGACCTCATAGGTGGAGGCCAACACGAACTCCCCGGGGTGCAGGATGAACGCCTCATCCCCCTCGGAAGCGACCAACCGAGTCAGATCCGGCTGCTCGACCGCGGGGTCGATGTGCGGGTACTTGTGGTTCTCGAACACACGAAAGTACCGGTCGAGCCGGACATCGATACTCGACGGCTGGATCAGCCCGGGGTCATACGGATCGATCTTGACCCGCCCAGACTCGATTTCGGACCTGATATCACGATCGGAGAGCAGCACGCTGACGAACTTACCTGGTGTGACCCCATGCAGGGGATTCGTACCACCTGGAGCGTTACCCACCACGCCGCCGCGTCAGGTACGATAGCCTTCGTTGGCAGGCCGGGAACCGGCCTCACAACGCGGATGTAGTTCAATGGTAGAACTTCAGCTTCCCAAGCTGATAACGCGGGTTCGATTCCCGTCATCCGCTCCACTCAACAGACGGGCCCTGACCTGCGAACTCAGTTCGGACAGGCAGGGTCCGTTTGCGTATCGGAGGCACACAGCCGTTGCGTGCTGAGATCGCCCTCGGATCTCCTCCGCAGGGATCCATGCAGCAGTGTCGAAGCCACCGTTTCTCCTCCTTCTTCCGAACTCGACTGAAGCCCTCCGACGAGGGCGACGGTGGGCACAAGTTCTATGAGGTGGTGACCCCCGGGACCGAGGCCGCGGTCCGATTTGGGCGCGACGGGAAGGCCGAACCGATGCGGGTGGCGAATTGTGCGACACCGGCGAAGGCTGCGGCCGCGGCTTCGAAGAAGATCGCGGAGAAGCTGCGCAAGGGGTACGCGCCCGCGGTGCAGGGGGTGCGCAAGCGGCGGCCTGTCACACGGCGGCAGATCGTGCGTCGCCGGTCGACGGCCCGACGGGCGTCGGTTCTGTGGTGATTCCAGTCGGGGAGGGCGGCGCTCGGGATCTTCATCGACGACGAGCGATGCTCGGCGGGTAACTAGGCGGGGGACGTCTACGCGCTGCCTCACGAGGGTTCGGTGGTCGCGCGCTACGGGCTGCTCGACGGACTGAAGTGCACCGTCTCCGACGCCTTTTGGATCTACGCGGGCTGCGACGACGCCAAGGTCTGCGACCTCGCCGCCAAGATCCCGCACGTGGCCTACGAGATCGCCGAGGACGTCGAGTCCAGCCGCAGCGGCTTCTACCGCGTCCGCAGCGACATCTGCCGCCGGGCCTGACCAGCGGCCCTTTGTCAATGCGGCCGCTCCGACGCCACCGGGGACCCGGCGGCTACCGGAGATTCCTAGCCCGCCGCGGTGTCCGGGGAGCGCTTCCGGGTGACGTAGATGCGCGCCACGAAGGTCAGAGTGGCGGCCATGGGGAGCCAGGCGGCGGCCACTATCCAGAAGTTCTTGTCCCTGTCGCCGAGCACGAGCGGAGAGAAAGGACCGGCAACGAACAGCCCGAAGGCGAGGCCCAGGGTAGCGACCATGCCCGGCGTGGGGGCAGGGGCGCCGTGGCGGCGCAGGCGCCATGCGCACGCGGCCGTCATGAGCAGGCCGGGTGGAACGGTGATCAGCGCGAGGATGAGGACCCCTGCGCGCATGTTGTCCGGGGCGGCGTACGTCTCCTGCGAATCACCCTCGGAAGCGATCTCGGTCAGTCGTCCGCGCCAGATGGTGCCGGTGACCTTGTCGCCATCGTCAAGGCGGAACAGCACGGGGCCGTGGGAGGGGTAACGCGTCTCCCACCTGCCCCCGGCCGCGTCCGTCAGGAGGGCTCGGTTCGACTCGCTCCGCTTGTGGGTCAAGTGGGTACCGGACACGGTGAACTCCTGCGTCCACCGGCATTCGGCGGGCGCGGACGGAGCGGTCGGGCAACGCTCCGCCGCCTTGTAGGCGCGCAGATCGCGGACGCCGTCCGGTGCCTCCTTCGCGACGAGGAAGGCGACGCCGACCACCACAGCGATGCCGACCAGCAGGGCAAGGACGGTCGCGACGGTGCTCCGCAGGATCCAGGTGGGGGAGAGGGCGGACATGCCCGTATCGTCCCATTTCGTGAATCTTGGTGGCGACCCATAAACAGCGGCGAGCCGCGCCTCGCTCCGGCTTGAGCTCGCCTCCCTACTCCGCGCCTGGGGATCTCCACTGGTCCGCTACATCCCAGAGCGTACGTGCCAGCAACCTTCCCCTCCTGGGGCTGTAGGCCAAGTGCAGGCGCGGGAGTGATTCGCGAGTGATAGCGGGCGCCTGAGCATGGCCACACACGCTTCCCAACCGGCAAAGGCCCGCAACGCCATGCTCGATGATCCGCTTCAGCTCGCGCGGCTGCAGTTCGCTCTTACTGCTGCGACGCACTACATGTTCGTCGCGTTCACGCTCGGCCTGGCGCCCTATGTCCTGTTCAGCCAGCTCAGCGCCACCCTGCGTCGGGATGAGGCGCGGATGCGGGCGGTGCGGTTCTGGGGTGGGTTGTACGTCGTGAACTACGCGATGGGCATCCTGTCCGGGCTGGTCATGGAGTTGCAGCTGGCGCTGAACTGGCAGGGGCTCGGCGAAGTGTTCGGGTACGCGTTCGGCGCACCGCTGGCCGTGGAGACCATGGCCGCGTTCTTCGTCGAGTCGACCTTCCTGGGCCTGTGGATTTTCGGATGGGACCGCATGGGCCGGTGGGCCCACTGGGGTTGCTTCCTCGTCGTCACCGCCACGGCCTACGCCTCGGCGTATTGGGTCCTGGTCGCTAACGGGTTCCTGAAGTGGCCCGCCGGCTTCGCGATCGAGGATGGTGTGGCGGTCATCGACGACGCGTGGGTTCTGGTGGCCAATCCGTCCGCGTTGATGGGGTTCGCGCACGTGGTGATGTCGACGATGTTGGTCGGCGGCGCCGTCATCATCGCAACCAGCGCCTACCACCTGCGGCGCCGCAATGATCCCGACCGGATGTACCACCGGAGCATCCGGCACGGCGTTGTGCTGTTGATGATCGGGCTGATCCCAACGGTGATCAGCGGTGGAGTGCAGTTCACCCTGTTGGGCAAGGAGCCGCCGACCAGCGGGGCCACCTACTCCGCGGCCGAGATCGCGGCGATCGAGCAGGGGCACGGAGACGGGAGCAGCGCCCAGGTCTTCGGAGGGCTGGGCCTCGCCCTGATGATGCTCGCCTGGTCGCTGCTGGCCTGCGTCTGCATACTCACGGCGCTGGTGTGGCTGGTCGGCCGACTCGACCGATGGCGCTGGCACCTGCGGCTGCTCGCCTTCGTGCCGGTGCTGCCGTATGCGGCGAGCGTCGGCGGGTGGGTCTTCCGCGAGACCGAGCGTCAGCCCTGGGTCGTGCGCCACCACCTGACGACGGCGGACGCCATGACCGACATGTCCCCGCTCATGGCCGGGGTGTCCTTCACCTTCTTCACGGTGGCTTTCGCTCTGCTCGGAACGGTCACCGCCTGGCTACTGATCCGCCTCGCCCGGCGCGGCCCCGACGCGAGCCCGCTGGCCGCACCGGATCTGTCCGCCCCCGACGACCTTGACCGTGGCCCCGCCCCGACACTGTGACCCGGCGACCCTAGGGAACTCGCATGGAAACCTTTCCTGTCCTCCTGCTCTCCGGCCTGGTCGTGGGCTATTTCGTACTCGCCGGGTGTGACATCGGCCTGGGCATGCTGATGCCCCACCTCGCCCGGACACCGACAGAGCGTCGTCGCCTGGTGGCGGCGATCGCCCCCTATTTCCTCGGCACCGAGGTGTGGCTGGTGGGCGCTTTCGGCGTCGTCGCCGGGTTGTTCCCCGCTTTGAAAGGCGTGCTCTTCGAAGGTGGCCTCTGGGTGGTCTTCAGTGTTCTGTTGGCGGGGTGGCTCTCCCGCGACGCCGGGGTGTGGCTGCGGGCTCGCGTGGACAGGACCGGCTGGCATTCGGCCTGCGACACGATGATCACTGCAGGGAGCTGGGTCATGGGCACGACGTGGGGGTTGGTGGTTGGGGGGTTGCTCGCCGGTGGCAATCCGCTGTCGCCGTTCGGGCTGATTGGTGCCCTCACTGTCATGATGCTGTTTCTGCTGCGAGGGGCTGCGTTCGGTGCGGAGCGGCTGGTCCCCCGGCAGGCCAATGGCGACCATGGAGCTCCCAGTGCCGACGAGGCGGCCTTCCTCACCCGCCTGCTGGCACGGATCGGCCTCGGTGTGATCGTCGTGGCGGCGGTGGTGGCGCTGGTGCCCGGCAGTGGCCTGGCGGTCGACCGGCCCTTCGCCCTAGCCGTGTCCGCCTCCGTTCCGGTGGCCGCGCTGGCGGCGACCACCGGGCTGTCCGGGCCGCACTTGTCCCGGCACACGTCGGCTCTGGCTCTCGCCGCTATCCCTGTCGTGGTGGGCGCCGCCCTCGGTCTGCCGCTACACAGCGCCCCCGCCAGCACGCTGCTGCTGACCGGCGTGGCGATTCTTCCGATCTTGCCGCTGATGCTGGTGGGCCAAGTCGCCCTCTACCGAATGCTGCGCCGCCCAGCCGATGAGCACGGGTTTTTCGTGTCCACCATGCCGCCGCTCTCCGACAGCCCGGTGAACCGGTGAGCGCCCCTGCCGATCGTTGGCAGGGAATCACTCTTGTGGATTTTCCGGTGGGCCGACGCGCAATCCCGCTAGCATGCCAAACGTGGGCAGTCGAGCACATTACGTCATCAAAGAGGGGCGCGGCCACCGGGTCTTCTACTCCCAGTGGGGCGGCGACGACATCGAACTCGATCTGATACCGGGGCCGGACGCTGCGCTGCGCTTCATGGAGCGGCAGCACGCGCCCCAGGACTGGGTCGACGAGGTCATGTGCGATGGTGCCGCCCTGCTCGACCGGGATGAGCGGCGCCTGCTGTGGTTCGTGTTCTGCCGAGACGACTCCGCCTACCGCGCGGCGGTACTGCGCGTCCTGGAGCGCACCTGGGCGGGGTGGCGCATCGAATGGGCGTACAACGGATTGGCCGACCTGCTCGCCGCTCTCGGGGAGGACACGGAGCAGGTCCGGGCACCACGGGGGATCCCGGTCCCCGAGGACCTGCGGACCCCAGAGGAGTTCATGGCCGCGATGCCGGGTTTCACCTTTAACCCGGAGATCTACCCGCCCGGCTCACAGCTGCCTGCCACGCTCCCCCTGGGGCCGTTTCGAATCGAAGAGTTCACCGAAGCGGACGCGTCGGGGAGCCCGCGACTGGTCACCGTCCGCTCGGGCGGCGAGGTACGGGCGTACGCGAGCAGTTCGGGTGCGGCGACCATCATCGAGAACGGCCTGCGCGCGCTCGACACCCTAGCCACGTGGACCCCGGTGGCGCGGTTGGCGCGGATGCCGATCAGCGGTGTTCACCTGGACGCCGACGCTCGGACGGCCGGTGTCTGGACCGGCCGGGTCCTCTACCAGGAGCCGCTGCGGTCCGCCGACGCGTGGCCCGGCTGGAAGTGGGAGGTGTGGGGCGACGACTTCGCCGAGCAGCTGCGCCGCACCGAGGGAGTCGTGGACGTGCCGGAGCCTGATGTGTCGGCGGCGCTGGACCGGCTCGGCACACGGTTCGAAGAGCACCAGAAGGGCGGAGGGGCGGCGGCGTCCGGCATCACGACGCTGCTCACCGTTACCAGTGCCCTTCGCGGTGCCGCCGCGAATAACGGCCTCGAAGCCCAGGTCAACGACGACAATGCGTTCCTGCACCGCCCTATGGATCTCACAGCCGAGGAGTGTGCGGCGGTTGACGCGGCCATCGCCGACTCCCGCTGACAGCCGCGGACAGCGCGAGGTCCGGGGTTGTGGTGAGCGATCGCTGCGGACTGCCCCAGCCTCGCGGCACCTGACAAGGCCGACCGATGAGGCCGGTTCACCTCTCCGGTTGGCGGCTACCCGGTGAAGCCCTCGCTGCTGAAAGAACCCTCGTCGGCGCTCCCGTCGGTGACCCACCACAGGACGGGTGCCGAGGGGAACGTGCCGCGGTCGACGGCGAGCACGAGCTCGTCGGGGCCGTCGCCGTCGTAGTCGCCGAAGGCGAAGGCGCGGGCCACCCGGTCATCGGCCCCTTTCTCCGGGTCGGCGCGCACCAGCGGTGACGCGTCATGCGTTTCGAGCCCGGCGCCGGTGTCGCGCACCACGTCGACGCCGCGGCCGTCGAGGCCGACCGCCACCTCGTCAGTGCCGTCGCCGTCGAGGTCTCCGGCGACCATCGTGCGGAGCGGGTAGCTGGGGACGCTGCCGTCCTCCCCCGGGAGCGTCGTGGAGGAGTGCTCGGGTGCGCGCTCTTCGATGGCACCGTGGTAGACGTGCAGCTGACGGTGGACCTCGTCGCTCTCCGTCTCGTAGCCGGGCTCGTCGTTCCGCGTCCCGTCGTCACCGATGGCGACGTCGGTCGCGCCGTCACCGTCGAAGTCGCCGAACGCCGAGAGGCCCCCGGCGAGCAGGTCGACGGACTCCCACTCGCCGGGGTCCCCCGCCCCGGTCGTGAACAGCGTGTTCGCGGGCTGCTCCCCGTCCGCGCCGTGCCGCACCAGGAGCGGGGTCGGCCCGGTGCCGTCGGCCTCGGCACTGACGAGCCCGCCGAGCCGGGTGTCGACCGTCAGACGAGCGCTGCGTTCCGGCACGCCGTCCCTGTCGAAGGGGCCGTACAGCACGGTCAGGCGGGTGAGATCTTCTCCGGTGTCGGGCTCCTCGGCGGCCACGAGGTCGGCGTTGCCGTCGCCGTCGAAGTCCCCGGGGGCCGGGGCCGTGTACGAGCCGCCCCACGACCGCCCGGGGTCGTCCTCTTCGGGCATCGCCACGGTGGTGGGGGCCGCGTCTGCGTCAGGGCCGGTCGGCCCTCCCCAGAGGACTGCTGCTTCCCCGGCCCTGGACGCGGAGGCGGAGGCGGCGAGCACCGGGATGTCGTCGAACCCGTCCCTGTCGAGGTCAGCTGTGCCCGGCCGGAGCCGCTGGCCGTCGCCGGCCTCCGCGACGGCGAACATGTCCTCGGCGTCGATGACGGTGCGGGTGGTCGGCTCCGGGCCGTCCTCCGAACCGTAGACCACCACAAGGCGTCCGACCCCCGACAGGAAGTCCTCCGGGCCGGTGCCGTTGTAGGTGCTCGTGAAGAGGAGATCGGGGAAGCCGTCACCGTTGACGTCGTCGCGCACGTCGCTGCCCCCGCCCTCGGGGATGGGCGCGGCCTTGGTGACCTCTTCTTCCGGGCTGACGTTCCCGTCGTCCGAGGTGTTTGCGCACGCGGCCAGGAGGAGGACTCCCGCGCAGGTGAGCGCGGTAAGGCGGCGGTGGTGCATGAGCCTCCGATCGTGGGGTCGCCGAGCCGGGGCCACCCGTCCTACGGGTTGGTGTGCGGCCGACAGGTTAGCGGGAGAACGGACGGACGCGCGGTCCCGCTAAGGCACGCCCAGGCAGCGACCCTTACGCCGCGATCTGCGGAGCGCTTGTGTGGGGGTGGAGTGACATGCTCCCCTCCGAGCAGTCACCCAGGGAGAAGCGGAGGGCTACTACGCCGACGGCGACCCAGTGACGGGCGAGTGGCACGGCGTCTACTCCTACTGGGATGCCTCTCGCGGCGATCCTCGCCGCCATCCCCTGGGATTGATGACCGTTCCTGGCCTGCTCCCAGCCGGAGAGAGCCGCGACCACCGGGGCCAGAGAAGAAGGCACTGATGGGTTAGGTTCGCCGACGCTCACTATTTCACCGGCGAGGGTGGTCAACATGAGACAGGTCGACTGCCAGGGCACAGCGGGACGGGCGAAGACCCGTGACGGCCGCGAACTCTTCTACATGGAGCTTGAAGGTCCGGCGGGTGGCGGGCCGCCCGCGACGGTGGTGTTCGAAGGAGGACTCGCCGCGACCCGCTCCTACTGGGCGCTCGTCCAGCCCGACGTGGCGGCGTCGGCGCGGGCGGTGGTGTATGACTGCAGTGGCCTCGGGCGCAGCGCGCCCGACCCGCAACCGCGTGATCTCGCCCGGCTCGCAGACGACTTGGGCAACCTGCTCGACCATCTCGGCGCGGGACCTTTTGTCTTGGTTGGGCACAGCTGGGGTGGCCCGATCGTGCGCCGCACCGCCGCCGCGCGACCGGAGCGGATCGCGGGGCTGGTGTTGGTCGATCCCACGGACGAAGCCTGCGATCTGCTCTTCGACCAGTCCATTCGCAGGGTGGAAAAATTCCGGTGCTGGATGGCGATGGCACTGGCCAGGGTCGGACTGTTCGGCCTTCTGTTCCGGAAGGTGACCGCCGCTCTGCCCACCGACGCGGCCGCGGATATGCGCGTGGAAGCCTTCACTGTCCGGGCGGCGCGCACCATGGGCGCCGAACAGGTCGCCATCGAAGCCGACCTCACGGCCCTGCGCGAGTACCCTCCGGCCATTGGTGACGTCCCGGTCACCATCATCTCCGCCACCCAGCCCACTCCGGGCATGAACGCACGCGCCCGCGCGTCCGTGAACGCGTCCCACGCGCATCGGGCGCGGCAGTTTCCGCGTGGACGCCATGTCTACGCCCAAGAGGCCGACCACATGGTGCCGACGACCGAGCCCACTGTCATCACCGACGAGATCACGCGACTACTCAAGGCACTCTGAGAGAGCGGTCACCGTGTGCGTCAGCTGAGCTGGGACTGGATGATCGAGCAGAAGCCTGCTTCCGGCTCCTGGCCGTCGGGGGCCTGGTCCTGGAGGCGACGGATACGGTCGCGCAACAGCGTGAGCTCGGCGATGATGCCGTCGAGTTCGCCGAGTCTCCGGTCCAGCGCCGAACGCACATGCGCGCACGGCGCGTGCCCCTCCCGTTGGAGAGACAGGACCGTCCCGATGTCCCCCAGGCTGAGCCCCGCCGTCCGGGCGCGGGTGATGAACCGGAGAGTCTCTACGTGGTTCTCGCTGAACAGCCGATAACCGGACGACGAGCGTCGCACCTCGGGTAGGAGGCCGCGCTGTTCGTAGAGGCGGACCGCCTTGGGGCTTACGCCGGACATGGCAGCCGCCTCGCCGATGGTCATCCACTCAGCCATTGGGTCCCCGTCCTGTGAGTTCGGGGCCTGCCGGGTTGCGGGGCACCCCGGCAGGCCCCGGCTCGTGTCATGCGGATTCGGCGATTTCCCTGCACAGGCGAGCGCATTCCCGGCACGCCTGCGCACATGCCGCGCAGTACTCGGAGCTGCTCTGCTCGCACTGCGCGGCGCACGCGTCGCACACCTCGGCACACAGCGCGGCCATCTTCGGTGCCCACTGTGAACCGCGGGCCAGCAGCGTCTCCGTTACGCGGCAGATCTCCGCGCAGTCCAGGCACAGTCGTCCGCACTCCGCGCTGCCGTTAGGCAGACAGCAGTTGTAGTGGCACGTCTCGCAGGACTGCCGACACCGCGCGGTCGCGTCCGCCGCTGCCTGGTAGCTCGCCTTCACCATCGTCGCCGCCATCATGACCCCCTCTTGTCTCGTCCTCGTGATTGGACCTGACTGGCCCACATCCAGTCATAGGACGTTGCCCCTAGGGCAAGGTCAAGCCGACGCCCACATCCTCCCCCACTATTTCGGGGACACGGCTCTCTGGCACGCGGAACCGCCGGTCAGGGATCCAACCCAGCGATCGCCCCGACCCCAGGGACGGCGTTGCACAGTCACCGAAGAAGAGTGGGCCGTTGCTCGACTAGTACGACCGAAGCCCGCCTGCTGTTCCACCCTCGCACACGACACTGGATTGACTAGACGTGACGTCCAGTCTAGTCTTCCGTCCAGATTCAACGCTGCGTCTCGTCTCGCGCCAGCTTCTCCGCCACACATTCATGAGAGGAATCCCGTGAGTAAGCCGACCGCCGACGCCACCGATCGGCCCGATGTCATCAGCCGAACGGGCCCGCGCCGCAGTGAGAGCGCCCGGCTCGCGGTACTCCATGCCGCGGACGACCTGCTGGTAGAGCGCGGATTCGCCGGGCTGACCATCGAGGGCATCGCCCAGCGTGCGGGT
Organism: Nocardiopsis gilva YIM 90087; assembly: GCF_002263495.1. NCBI lineage: Bacteria > Bacillati > Actinomycetota > Actinomycetes > Streptosporangiales > Nocardiopsidaceae > Nocardiopsis > Nocardiopsis gilva. The sequence continues at coordinate 71,691 of NZ_CP022753.1, forward strand.
GTGGCCAAGCAGACGATCTACCGCTGGTGGAAGTCGAAGGTCGACATCCTCCTCGACACCCTCGCCGATGACGCACGCGACGCTCTGCAGTGGCGCATCCCCGAAGGCGACACCGCAGCCGAAGAGGATCTCAAGGCTCACCTGCGGCGCGTTGCGGACTTCTTCCAGGACCCCGCCGGTCAGGTGCTCCAAGCGCTTGTGGGCCATGCCCAGTTGGACGAGAAAACAGCCGCGGCGCTGCGGAGCGGGTTCTTGCGGGAACAGCGGGAGCGCGACATCGCTGGGCTGCGAGCACTCCTTACCCGCTCCCTCCATGTCACTGTCGGCGACCAGACCGCCGGGCGTCTTGTTGATCTGTCGTTCGGCCCGCTGTACTACAGGGCGCTTGTGTTCGGGGAGCCGATCGACGAGGAGGTCGTGGACGCCACCGCACGCGCTGTACTCATGCTGGCCCGGGAGTCTGCTGCCTGAAGTTCCCCCTATCTCGAACTCAGTGATCGCTGGATAGGCGGTATTACCCGGCGCACTCGCCTGCGCATACCGCGTATCCAGCGATCCCATAAGGCTTATGCAGCCGTTCCTGTGCTGCGCGTTGAACGGAGAAGGTCAACTCCACGCGCTCCACCACCTCGCGTTCACACCTCCTTTATCTGAACAGCAGAGGAATGTGGTCTGCGCGGAATAATCCACCGCCCAGAGTGCGAAAGGAAAACAATGACGTCAGCCCTGCTCTCAACCATGGTGCGCAACGTGCTGGACGGAATCTCCGCAGAACAGCATCGAGTCGACGAGGTGGAGCAGCCCAAGCTGCTGCGGAAGGTCAGGGAACGCAGCACACCGTGGACGCCGGAAGAGCTGGTCGAGGCGTGCGCAAGCGGCTACTACGCTGCCCCGCCCGAGATCGGCAGAATGATCTACACCTTCGTTCGCGCCACACGACCTGAAACCGTTTTTGAATTCGGCACATCCTACGGATTCACGGCGATCCACATCGCCGCGGCACTCCGCGACAACGGATTCGGGATGCTGCACACCGCCGAATTACACGAAGGGAAATGTGCGGCGGCGAGAAAAAACCTGGCATCGGCAGGAGTGGGGGAATACGCCGAAGTCATCCAGGGAGAAGCCGTGGAGATCCTTTCGTCGTTCTCCCATCGCATCGACTTCCTCTACCTGGACGGATGGGCCGAGTTCTACCTGGAGGTTCTCCGCGCCGCCGAACCACGGCTCCGCGCCGGCGCCCTGATCCACGCGGACGACACCGAAAAGTTCGCGGCCGGAGCCCGTCCCTACCTCGACTACGTGCGCGACCCGTCCAACGGCTACGTGTCCACCGCCATCGCTGATGGACAGGGGCTCGAACTCTCCACGTTCACCCGTCCGTCAGAGCGGGAGCTTTCATGACCGCCCCTCGGACCGTGCGCCCGGCGCAGCGCTCCGCGGCCGCGCCGGGCGGCACCCAGCTCAGGCCGCGAGCCGCCGCGATCGCCGTCGGAATATGCGTCATGCTGGTGTTCGGTCTCGGCGCGAGCGTGAACCTCGCGGTCGGACGGTTGGCCACCAGTTCCCTGCACCCCACCGCGACACAGGTCCTGTGGGTCGTCGACAGCTACCTCATCGTCTTCGGCTGCCTGCTGATCCCCAGCGGAGCCGTCGGCGACCGCTTCGGCCGCAAGGGCGTCCTGCTCGTCGGCCTGATCGTCATGGTCACGGGCTCCGTCGCCTCCGCCGTCTCTCCCGATGTTGCCCCGCTGCTCGTCGCACGTGCTCTGACCGGCGCGGGCGCCGCACTCGTCCTTCCCAACAGCCTCCCTCTGTTCATCAATTGCCATCCGCCCGAGAAACGCGGCCACGCGGTCGCCGTCTGGACCGCATTCAGTGGTGGCGGCGGGGTCGTGGGGAACATCGTCGGAGGCGCCGTTCTCCAGTTCTTCGACTGGCAGGCCCTGTTCGCCGTGGCCGCCCCCATCGCTGTACTCGGCCTCCTGGCCGCCGCGATGTTCCTTCCGCGCCTCGAGCGTCACCAGCACAGGCTCGACACCGTCGGGGTTCTCCTCCTCGTCCTCGCGGTCTTCTCCGTGATGTTCGGCATCATCGAGGGCCCCGAACTCGGATGGGCGTCCTTCCCCGTCCTGTCGGCCTTCGCTGCGGGGGTGCTGCTTCTCCCGCTTTTCTGTCTGTACGAGGTCCGCCAGGAACGGCCCCTCCTGGACCCACGAGCATTCCGTCGCTCCGGTCTCCGCGCCGGGACCCTCGGCATCATCGCCTCGTTCATCGCCATGTACTCGGTCTTCTACCTCAACGGCCAGTACCTGATGAACGTCAAGGACTATCCGGCGGTCCTGGCAGGGCTGGGCACCGCCCCGCTGGCCGTCGTGATCTTCCTCGTCTCTCCCCGCGCCGCGCGTCTGGCCGACCGGTACGGCCCCCGTCCGGTCGTCGCCTGCGGACTGCTTGTGGTGGTCATGGGTCTGGGGCTCTTCTCCCTGTGCGGCCCCGGGACTCCCTATGTCCTGTACGCGGGATGCCTCGTCGTGGTCGGCATCGGGTCGGGACTGTCCAACCCGCCGCTGTCCAACGCCATCGTCACGTCCCTTCCCGTGAGTCAGGGTGGTGTCGGATCAGGCATCAACAGCTTCAGTCGGGAGGTCGGTGGCGCGCTCGGCTTCGCCATCTTCGGCACCCTGCTCACCGCACGGTTCCGGCACGCTCTCCCCGAAGGTCTTCGTCACCTCCAAGGAGACTCCTCAGCAGGACAGACGCTGGGCTCCCTCCTCAACCACGTCGAGAACACAGGAACGGCTGCGGCGGTGCAGCTGGCCGGGCAGGCGCGCGAGGCGTTCACCGTGGCCATGGCCGACTCACTGCGCGTTGTCGCGCTACTTCTGCTGCTAGCGGCGATCCTCGTCGTGGCGTGGCTGTGTCCCGAGGGCACGGAGCAGGACACACCGCACGTGAAGTAGCGACGGGGGTGGGTGATATGGGAGGCAGCACACGCCACCCCACACCTGGCCTTTATCCTGCGGAAATCTACCGATAGCCCGAAAAAATGGCCACATCCGGACAATACATTGCCCTTCTCCTCACCCCCAAAGAAGCCTGGTCGGGCGGAGGACCACTACAAGCCGATGACTGTGGCGACACTGGTGTCGATTCGCGAACACCTGCCTGTGGTCGGCAATATGGATGCCACAAGCCGTACGCTCGTCTATTTCGCCCGGACACCGTCGGCAACCTGTCCGTCTTCTCTTTACCACAGGGATGTAGAGATCTGCTTCCATGGAAATCATTGAGGTCTTACCGGCGTTTCTCGTCGCCGTCGTTCTGATCTCGGCGTCGCCGGGGCCGGCGATGGCGCTGATCTTTCGCAGGGCCGCCCTGCAGGGGTTCTGGCCGAGTGTGGCGACGGTGCTCGGGTTGGAGATGGGCATCTACCTCTGGGCGCTGGCGGCCGGGGCCGGGTTGGCGGCTTTGGTGGCGGCGTCCCACTCCCTGTATCTGGCGATTCAGATCGTGGGGGCCTGTTTTCTGGCCTATCTCGGAATCCGCTCGTGGGCGTCGGTGCTGCGTGAGCGGCGGATGCCCGACAGCGCGGGGAGTGACGAGGCGGATCCGCCCGCGCCGCGGGCATCGTCGCGGATCGCCTTTGTCGAGGGGCTTGTCGTTCAGCTCGCCAACCCCAAGGCCGCGGTCTTCATGTTCGCCTTCTATCCGCAGTTCATCTCCTCTGACCAGCCCCTGCTGCCGACGACCGCTCTCCTGGCGCTCATCCAGGTCAGCTTGGAGACCACGCTGTATCTGGCGCTGGCCGCGGGCGTGTCCCGCGCCGGTGTCTGGTTTCGCCGCCCCACGATTCGGCGACGTCTCGAAGCGGTGACCGGGACGGTGTTGATCGCCCTGGCCGGGCGGTTGCTGCTCACCGCGCGGTGAGAGCTGCCGGTTGTCCTTGCGGGCCGACGGATCGACCGACCGACTGCCCCGGCTGGCCGATCCTTCTTAGTGGGCGATGGGCGCGTACTCGGCGCCCGCTGCCGCGACCAGGTCGCGGGCTTCGATCTTGATGGTCCCGTCAGCGCGCCCACTGCCGCAGTAGACGACGCCCATGTCGGCCACGGCCTCGTCAAACACCACGGTCGCGTCGGCCAGACGAGTGAGCGGGCTGATGCCTCCCGGTTCCATCCCGAGTTCGCGCAGGTCCTCGTCCCCCGCCTGGCGCAGCTGGGAGCGCGCTACCCCCACGGCCCGCGCCAACCGGCCGTAGTGGACGCGCGCCAGGATCGGCACCGCCGCAAGCACGAACTGAGCGTCGGCCACACGGAACGCCATCGTCTTGAGCAGCTTCTCCGGAGGGAGAGCCAGTTCGCGCTCGATGTCCTCCAATGTCCTGATCGGAGCGTGACCGAAAGACGTGAAGGGGACCGATCCCGCATTCAGGATTTCGCTCGGGGTGGACGGCGACGTATTTTTCATGGCGCCGATCCTATAGCCGACGAACGCTTTATCATTCCGTAGAAGTCGACGCGCAGCACGGGATTGCCGTCCTCATTGATGAGCTCGCCGCGCTGCTGAACGATGCCGCAGTCCGGCCGCGACATCGCCGGTTGGGTTTCCATTACGGTGACGCTTCCGGTCAGCACCGCTCCTGGGAGCACTGGGGCCAGCCAGCGCAAATGTTCCAGGCCCGGGGAAACCTCCGCCGCGCTGTCGCGCAGAACCGCGTCGACGTACAGCCGCATGAATATCCCGGCCACATGCCACCCGCTGGCGGTCACCCCCAGTTCGACGTCGGTGTGCCGGGGCTGCGGGTCGTACATCGACGCGAATTCGACGATGTCCTGCTCCCCTACTTTCCACATGCCGAGTCTGTAGACGTCACCGACACGGAAATCCTCGAAGCAGCGCACCTTCCGCTCTCCCCCAAACCGGAGTCGTTACACCAGGCCGGGGAAGAGAGCCAGCGGGTTGGCCCGGCCGATCTCCTCCGCTCCTGGTTCCTTCTCGCCGCGGATCCGGTCCCGCGTCCGTTCGATGACGCTCTCGGGCATGAACGGGAAGTCCGTGCCGAAGAGGATGTGGTGTGGATGTGTCATGGCACGCAGGCAGTCGAAGACCCCCGGCCACGCCGACTGCGCGACCTCGTAGTAGAGGCGGGACAGGTGGTGGCGCACCGACTCCGGCCGGGCGTAGTCGTTGCCCTTGGCCACCCACACCGCGCCCAGCTCGATGCGCTCCAGCAGGTAGGGCACGGTCCCGCCCGCGTGCGCGAGGACGAACCGGATGTCCGGGTTGCGCTCCAGCACGCCCCGGTACAGCAGGTCCACCACGCAGCGCGTGGTGTCCATGACGAAGTCGACGACCGGAGGCGGTACGCGTGGCCCGGGCCCCGCGTACCCGGCGCATTCGCATCGGACGGCGGGGTTGGGGTGGAGGAACACCACGGCCTGGCGCCGGTTCAGCTCCTCGAAGACCGGCGCCAGCAGCGGATCGCCGGGGAGGCGTCCGTCGGGCAGGCTCGCCGGGATGACGGCGCCTCCCATTCCGAGCCGGTCGAAGGCGTGGTCGATCTCCGCCAGGGTGGCGCGCACGTCGGGGAGGGGAAGGGAGGCCAGCGCGGCGAACCGGCCCGGGTGGTCCCGGGCCAGTTCGGCGGTTCGCGTGTTCGTGCGGCGGACCAGTCCCTGTCCCTCCCCGTCCCGCAGAGCGGCATCCGGTAGCAGGACGGACAGGACCGCGCCCGCTATACCGCAGCGGTCCATGACACCGATCGATCCCTCCGGCGTCCACCGCGGTACCGGAACCCCCGGGGCCATGTGCGTCACCCCGCTCTCGCGCAGCTCCGCGACGAGCGCCGGGTGGTAGGCGTGGTGGTGGACGTCGATCCAGCCGTCCCGCACGGTCACTCCCCGACCGGCGCGGTTCTGGGCATGGTCTCCAGCGACGCGCGGATCTGCTCATCGGTCAGGTCGTAGTCCTCCAGCCTCCCGGCCAGGAACGCGTCGAAGGCCGCGAGGTCGAAGTGCCCGTGGCCGGACAGCCCGAAGAGGATCGTCCGGTCCTCGTTCGCCGCCCGCGCCGCCAGCGCCTCCTGCACCGCGCCCCTGAGCGCGTGGGCCGACTCCGGCGCGATCACGAACCCCTCGCTGCGCGCGAAGCGCACCGCCTCCCGGAACACCTCGTTCTGCTGCAGTGCCCGCGCCTCGACGTGGCCACTCTCGTGGAGCAGGCACAGCGTGGGCGCGTCGCCGTGGAAGCGCAGCCCGCCCGCGTGGATGGGCGCGGGGATGAACCCGCTGCCCAGAGACCGCATCGGCAGCAGCGGCCCGAGCCCGGCGGTGTCGGGGTGGTCGTAGCCGTACCTGCCGCGCGAAAGCGTGGGACAGGCGGCGGGCTCGGCCGCGAGGATCCGCGGCAGGGCACCCCCGTTGGCCAGGCCCTCGGCCATGAACGGGAACGCCAGCCCGGAGAAGTTGGAACCGCCGCCGACACACCCGACCACCACGTCGGGGGCGTCGCCGGACATCTCCATCTGGCGTTTGGCCTCGAGCCCGATGACGGTCTGGTGCAGGACCACGTGGTTCATCGCCGACCCCAGGGCGAACCTGGTGTCCTCCCGGCTGAGCGCGTCCTCGACCGCCTCGGAGATGGCCAGGCCGAGGCTTCCCGGGGAGTCGGGCTCCCTGGCCAGCACCTCCCGCCCCGCCTTGGTCAGCTCGGAGGGCGAGGCCGCCACCGAGGCACCCCACGTCTCCATGAGGTTGCGCCGGTAGGGCTTCTGGTCGAAGGAGGCGCGGACCATGTACACCGCGACCTCGACGTCGAACAGGCTGCCGGCGAACGACAGCGCCGACCCCCACTGGCCCGCGCCCGTCTCGGTCGTGACGCGCCGCACGCCCTCCCGCGCGTTGTAGTACACCTGCGGGATGGCGGTGTTGGCCTTGTGCGAGCCCGGGGGCGAGGTGCCCTCGAACTTGTAGTAGATCCGCGCCGGGGTGTCCAGGGCGCGTTCGAGCCGCTCGGCGCGGTACAGCGGGGTCGGCCGCCACATCTTGTAGGTGTCGCGGACCTCCTCGGGGATCTCCACCCACCGCTCGGTCGTGAACTCCTGCTCGATGACGTGGCGCGGCAGCAGCGCCTCGAGGTCCGCGGGCTTCAGCGTGTGCTGTGTGGCCGGGTGCAGGTAGGGCGGGAGCGCGGCGGGCAGGTCCGGGAGCACGTTGTACCAGTGGTGCGGAATCTCGTCTTCGGAGAGCAGGAACTTCTTCAACGGCGCTGGTCCTTTCGGTGCCTCGGTGCCGGTCCGATCGGTGCCACGGTCCCTAGAAGGCTGCGGCCTGGCTGGGTGCGCGGAGCGTCCCCAGATGGGAGTGCCAGAGGTGGTCGGGGTCCTGCTCCACCTGCCGGGTGATCTCGCGCATCTTGGTCAGCGCGACCGGCTCGCCCCCGTCCCAGACGTCGCCCTGGAGCATCTTCAGGACGTCGCCCCGGTAGCGCGGGTCGGCGACGAAGGCCGTGAAGAGGATGTTCAGCCGGTAGTAGATGGAGATGAACTCGTACCAGTTGTTCGTCGCCCGCCGCAGTTTCGTCTCGTAGGTGTCGAACGCGGACTTGCCGAAGCCGCCCTGCTCCGCCGCCGCGATAATGTCGTGGGAGGCGATCCGGGCGCTGTTCATCGCCACGCTCACCCCGCTGGAGAAGATCGGGTCGACGAAGCGGGCCGCGTCGCCGACCATGAGCCACCGGTCGCCGCAGATCTGCTTCATCGCGTAGCTGTAGTCGCCTTCGGGCTTGAACGGGCGCACGCGCCGACTCTTCCGCAGCGCCTCGGCGAGCTCGGGACGGCTGCTCATGCACTCCCAGAAGAACGGCTCCCACTGCTGCTTCGCGGCAGTGAAGTGCTTCTTCTGCGTGACCACCCCGACGCTGGTGACGGTCTCGGTGATCGGGATCTGCCAGACCCAGGTGTCGGTGATCGGCAGGAAGTGGATGAAGATGTAGTCGGCCTTCTTGTCGTCCGCGGTCAGCGCCGATCGGTCCAGCCCCTCGAACCAGGTGTGGATCGCGTACTGGTTGAAGACGGTGTCGGGGACCTTGACGCGGAGCTGGCGCCCGAGGAGCGTGTGCCGGCCGCTCGCGTCGACCACCATCCGCACCCGCGTTCGGGCGTCGCGGCGCCCCATGCGGTAGACGATCTCCGGTTCGGGTTCGTCGAAGTCGACGTGGCCGACCCGGACCCCCGACACCACCTTCGCCCCGAGCGACTCCGCGTGCTGCAGGAGCAGCAGGTCGAAGGCGCCGCGGTCGACGTGATACGTGTAGTCCTGCCGCACGCCGGGCTGGTCGCGCTCGTTGAACAGGACGTCGGCGGCGCGGAAACCGTGCGCGAGCTGGTAGCCGAGAGTCGGGATGTCGGAGGGGGCGGCCGAGGTCCACGCCGCGCCGTACTTGCGGGGGAACCCGAAGGAATCGACCTTGTCGAGGGCGCCGATGTCGTGGAGTACGGGCGTGGTGGCCGGGATGAGCGACTCCCCGACGTGCGGGCGGGGAAACAGCTCACCCTCGAAGAGCACACAGGAAAGACCGGCCTTCTGCAGGTAGGAGGCCATCGTCGAACCGGCCGGTCCTCCCCCGATGACGCCGATGTCGAAGTCTGCCATGAATCCACCTCACTGGTTGTCCGCGCGTCGTGCTGGTGGCGAGGGGGGTGGAAATGCCGTTGGCCCGCCAGCCGGAACAGTCCCCCCGGGCGGGCGTCGGCTACGGCTGCCGCTCGGAATCGGACGCGGCCGTCAACCTGGTCACCAGTGCGCTGATCGAGCGCAGGTCGGAGAAGTTTCTTCCGGTCATGTCCTCGGGTGGGATCTCCACCTCGAATCGGCGGTGGATGAACGAGGTCAGCCGCATCGTGGAGAACGAGTTCAGAATCCCGAGTTCGAGCAGTGGTGTGTCGGGCTGGATGTCGGAGCCAGGGGACTCGATGACCTCCTGCTCCAGGAAATCACGGAGAACTTTGAGAACATCCGACTCACTCAATTGGCGACTCCATATCTGCAGTGCACCTGGCGTGGGACCCGGCGTCGCACAGGCTTCGGCTGAGCCTAATCACAGGTGCTCCCCGAATACCTCACCCGCCATGGTGATTCTGCACCGCTGATTTTTTTCATCAATGTGGGTGGCATCGTCGCGCTAGCTCATCATTGTGGGCTAGCCCGACCACCAGGAAGCGGGAATACATTCGCTTGTCCGAGTTCGTTGATCTCACCCGTAGTGATGAGGACGTCGGCGGCGGTTTTACCGGAAAGGTCGATGTTTCCCAAGGGTGGCGCGCGTTACCGTTCCCCCTGTGGATTTCGAGTGGAGCGAAGAGGATAACGAGGCCTACGAGCGGATTCGGGTCGGGGCAGAGGCTCTCACGACGGGCCCGGACGAGTACTTCACCAGGGACGAGTGGAAGCGCTGCGCCGAGCTCGGCATCACGGGACTGTGCGTTCCGGTCGCGTCCGGAGGCGGTGGACTGGGGTTCCTGAGCACGGCGCGCGCGACGGAGGCCCTGGGGAGGGGCTGCTCCGACATGGGGCTGGTCTTCGGGGTGCTGGCGCACCTCTTCGCCTGCTCCATGCCCATCGTGGAGTTCAGTGGGCCGGAGCTGCGCGAGCGCGCGCTTCCGCGTCTGGCCTCCGGGGAGTGGATCGGCGCCAACGCGATCACCGAGGAGGCGGCCGGATCCGACGTCATGGCGATGGCCGCCCGCGCGCGCAGGCTGGGCGAGCACTACGTCCTCGACGGTGTGAAGTCGTTTGTCAGCAACGGTCCCGTCGCCGATCTTTTCCTCGTCTACGCGGTGACCGACCCCGCCATGGGCCACATGGGCGTCAGCGCCTTCGCCGTGGAACGCGATACGCCCGGCCTCGTCGCGGAGGGGCCGTTCGCCAAGACCGGCCTGCGCCGCTGCCCCGCCGGAGCGGTCCGCCTGGAGAACTGCCGGGTACCGGCGAGCCACCGGCTGGGCGAGGAGGGCCAGGGCGGAGCCATTTTCCAGCGGAGCATGAGCTGGGAGCGCACCTGCCTCTTCGCCGCCTACCTGGGCCAGACCGAGCGGCTGCTGGAGCGCTGCGTCGCCCGTGCCCGCGAGCGTCGGCAGTTCGGCCGCGCGATCGGCTCCAACCAGGCGATGTCGCACCGCATCGCCGAGATGCGGGTCCGGCTGGAGGCGTGCAAGCTGCTGCTGTGGCGCGCATGCTGGCTTCTGGACCAGGGGCGGCCGGCCCGCCTGGAGGTAGCTGTCGCCAAGCACGAGATCGCGGAGGGGGCGGTCCGCGGCGCGCTGGACGCCATGCGGATCTTCGCCGGAGAGGGCGTGCGCGCGGAATCGGATGTGGGCCGCGGCCTCGACGACGCCCTGCCCGCCCTGTTCTTCTCCGGCACGTCCGAGATGCAGCTGGAGATGATCGCCAAGGAGCTGGGACTGTGAGGCTCGACGAGCTGGTGACCGCGGTGGTGCGGCGGACACCGGACGCGCCGGCGGTCGTGGGCCCCGACGGCCACATGAGCTACCGGGAACTCGACACCGAGGCCGACCGGGTGGCCTCGGTCCTGGCCGGGCTGGGCACGGGCGTCGGCGACCGCGTCGCGATCTGGATGCCCAAGTCCGCGCGGGCGGTGGGGGTGATGCAGGCCGTCCTGCGGCTGGGGGCCGCCTATGTCCCGGTCGATCCGGGCGCCCCACTGGATCGGGCGCTGCGGATCATCGCCGACTGCGCGCCCAGCGCCGTGGTGGCCTGCGCGCGCCGATCCCGTGCGTTGCGCGACTCCCCGGCCACGATCCCCGCCGCGCTGCTGTGCACCGAACACGGCGACGGGCCGGGCTGGGACGCCGTGGAATCCGCTCACCCTCACGGCTACACGAGGGCGCACGGGGGCGGCGACGATCTCGCCTACATCCTCTACACCTCCGGCTCCACCGGAGCTCCCAAGGGTGTGTGCGTCTCGCACGCCAACGCGCTCGCGTTCGTGGAGTGGGCCGCCGCCGAACTCGAACTACGCCCGGCCGACCGCCTCTCCTGCCACGCGCCCTTCCACTTCGATCTGTCCGTGCTGGACCTCTACGGCAGCTTCCGGGCCGGGGCCTGCGTGCACCTGGTCGCCGAGGACGCCGCCTACGCGCCGCAGCAGCTGGTGCGGTTCCTCATCGAACGCGAGATCACCGTGTGGTACTCGGTACCGTCGGTCCTCATCCTCATGGCCCGCCACGGCGGGCTCCTGGAGACCCCGCTCCCGGCTCTGCGCGCCGTCGTCTTCGCGGGAGAGCCCTATCCGCTGCCCCACCTGCGCCGCCTGCGCGCCCACCTGGGGAACGCGCGCTTACTCAACTTCTACGGCCCCACCGAGACCAACGTGTGCGCCTACTTCGAGGTGGGGGAGATCCCGCCCGACCAGGTCCACCCCGTCCCGATCGGGCGCGCGTGCTCAGGCGACGAGATCTGGGCGGTTGACGACCATGGGAGGCCCGTCGGCCCCGGCGAGGAGGGGGAACTCATCGTGGCCGGTCCCACGGTGATGCTCGGCTACTGGGGTGCCGAGCCCCAGCGGGGGCGTCTGTACGCGACGGGTGACCGCGTGGTCCGCCGCGAGGACGGCGACTACGTCTATCTGGGCCGCCGCGACGGCATGGTGAAGGTCCGCGGCTACCGGGTGGAGCTCGGCGAGATCGAGGCCGTCCTGCAGAACCACCCCGCCGTCGCCGACGCCGCGGTGGTCGTGGCCGGGGAGGGGGTCGAGGCCCGCATCGTCGCCTACCTGGTCACGGAGGGGACCGCGCCCGGACTCCTGGAGATCAAGCAGCACTGCGCCGACGCCCTGCCCCGGTACATGATCGTGGATGCGATCCGCTGTATGGGCGAGCTGCCGCGCAACGCAAACGGGAAGGTGGACCGACACTCCCTGGCTGAGGATTCCGCCAAGGAGCGCCGGCCCGGCTAGTTCGGTGCACCGCCGGGGGTCGTCACAACATCCTGTGCTCGTAGGCGTAGGCGACCGCGCTGGCCCGGCTGCGGAGCCCCAGCTTCGTCAGGATGCTGCGGACGTGCGACTTGACGGTGTTCTCACTGATGGAGAGCTGGCTCGATATCCTCGCGTTGCTGTAGCCGCGCGCCAGCAGGGAGAACACGTCGGACTCCCGTCGGGTGATCTCGCCGATCTCGCTGTTCTCCTGGTGGAGTGTCGGCGCCTGGGCACCCCGATGGCGGGGAAAGCCGCGCTGCTCCGGGCGGTGGATTCGATAACCGGCCGAGAGCATGCGGAGCGCGGCACGGAACTCTTCCATATCGATGTCGGTGGGCAGGCACGCGTACTCGCAGCTCATACCGTCTTTGCGCAGATCGGCCACTGACGGGTCGACGAGCAGGGCCAGCCGTACCTCAACCTCGGACTCCGCCGCTACCGCGTCGACAGCGCGAGCGGAGTCCACGCACCCGTACAGATGGCCCACGACCACGACATCGACGTTGTTCGAGCCGACACTCGCCCGCAATTCGTCGAGCGACACCGCCCGGCCGACGACCGACATACCGCGTGAGCCGTCGATCATGCTCCGCAGGCCGATGAATGAAAAATGCCGACTCTCAACGATCAGAACAGAAACCTCACGCCCGCCTGCTCCCACGAGGCACTTCCCATCGGTTATCAACGAGTACCGAGTCGACCAACCGCATACGCACAACATTGTTAACTGTTCACGGAAATCCGCAAACAGAGCAAACACAAAGAAACCCCGTCAATTCCTACATACGCATCAAGTCTACACAGTTGCTATGAATTGCGAAAAGCCGCCAGATACCTGGAACAATTCCACCGCCAGCGGCATTGAGCTGCGTCAACCCCCACCCCCCCGGGACCAACATGGCCGCATCCGGTCAAATACATTCGACGTAAGACCAGCCGGTCTCAGGATGAATGTGTTAGAGGCGGAGGGAAAGTCGCCCTCGCCCCGCACCGCCCCACCGGCCTCACCGGCGCGAACGCAGGACAGCGGCGTGGCCGCCGCCGCGGCGCTCGGGTTCGGCGACGGCTTGGATGCGGCGGCCGCCGAGGAACTCCAGGGCGGTGGCCGCGCCGATCTCGCTGGTCTCGGTGAAGGTGTGCCCGAGGGCGGACAGTTCCTTGTCCTGGGCGGTGCCGAAGAAGCCCGGCTCCGCCAGGGTCGCGGGGGTGTTGCGCTGCGACAGCCGCGGTTCGGCCATGGCCTCGGGCAGGGTGAGGCCCCGGTCGATCCGGTCGACGAGGAGTTGCAGCACCGTGGTGATGATGGTGGAGCCCCCCGGACTGCCCAGTGCCAGGTAGGGCTCGCCGTCGTTCAGCACGATGGTGGGAGCGATGCTCGACCTCGGGCGCTTGCCCGGGCCCGGGAGGTTGGCTGCTCCCGCCCCGTTGTCGGCGACCTCGAACTCGAAGTCGGTGAGCTCGTTGTTGAGCAGGAAACCGCGGTTGGGGACGGTGATGCCGCTGCCGCCGGTCTGCTCGATGGTGAAGGTGTAGGAGACCACGTTGCCCTGGTGGTCGGCGGTGACGAGGTGGGTGGTCGACGGACCTTCCGTCCCGTTGTCGGCGGGCGGCCCCGCCGCCGCGCAGCCGTTGCCGTCGCGGGCGTCGCCGGGTGCGACCGGCGCCTGCTGCGCGGTCTGCATGTCGACGAAGCAGGCGCGCTCGTCGGCGTAGTCCTGGGAGAGCAGCGTCCGCAGGGGCACGTCGACGTGGTCGGGGTCGCCGATGTAGCTGTTGCGGTCGGCGTAGGCGAGCTTGCTCGCCTCCAGCATCAGGTGCCAGGTGTCGGTGGTGTCGCCAGTGCTGTAGGGCGCCCGGGCACGGGCGGCTTCCATGATGTTCAGGGCCTCGCCCACGGTCGAGCCGCCGGAGGAGGACGGCGCCATGCTGTAGACGTCCAGACCCCGGTATTCCACGTGCGAGGGCGCGCGCTCGATGACCTCGTAGTCCGCCACGTCCTCGGCGGTGAGCAGTCCGGGGCGGACGTCGCGCGCGGCGTCGGGGTCCACCGGCGGGTCGGCGGCGGTCGCGGCGATGTCGGCGCCGATCTCACCGTCGAGAACGTCCGCGCCCTCCCGCACGAAGGCGCGGTAGGTGTCGGCGAGGTCGGGGTTGCGGAGCACCGACCCGGGTTCCGGGGGCCGCCCGTCGGGCATGAAGAGCCGCGCGGTCTCGGGGAAGTCGGCGAACCGATCCTGGTTGGCGGCGGTCTGTTCGGCGAAGGTCGTGTCGACGACGAAGCCCTCGTCGGCGAGGCGGATCGCCGGGCGCATGACCTGTTTGAGCGGCTTACGCCCCCAGCTGTCGACCGCGTACTCCCACGTGGCCGGGGTTCCCGGCACCCCCACGCCCAGACCGGAGGTCACGGCCTCGGCGAAGGGGATGGGCTCGCCGTTCTCGTCCAGGAAGGCGTCCTCGTCCATGGCCGCCGGGGCGGTCTCGCGCCCGTCGATGGTGCGAATCCGGCCGTCGGCCGCGTTGTAGTAGACGAGGTAGCCGCCGCCCCCGAACCCGCCGGAGTACGGATCGGTGACACCGAGCGCGGCGGCCGTGGCGACCGCCGCGTCCACCGCGTTGCCTCCGGAGCGCAGAATCTCCATCCCCGCCTCCGTGGCGTCGGGGTCCACGGAACTCACCGCACCGCCGTAGCCCACCGCGACAGAGTCGCGCGTCGAAGGGCCGACCCCACCACGGTCCGCTGCTTCCGCGGGCGCTGAACAGCCCACGAGCAACACGGCCGCTCCCGCGGCGCAGAGTGCGTGGATACCGGATCGCTTCGTCACCTTCTGGTTCCTCCACATCACGCAGCGATTGGAGCCGAAAGACAGTCGTCCGCTGTGCGCCGACGATAACCCCGAGCCGCCCGCCCGCGCGGTAGCGGCCCCCTGTGTCTGCGAGGTCGCGCGCGTCGTGCCCGCCCCCCCGCGCAGGAGCCTCCCGCGCGGGCCGTCCGCGGTCGGCACAACGCCCTGTCCAGGAACGTTTGCCGTGAGGAGCGGACCCACCTAATGTGAACGAGGTTAGGATCGCCTAACCTCACTGCATTCGGGGACAAAGGGGGACACGATGGCCGAACCACGGCAGCGTGCGAAGAGAGCCGTCCACTGCGGCCGAGTCGAGAGCGTGGAGCGCCTGACACCGCATATGGTCCGCGTGGTGCTCGGCGGCGAGGGCCTCGCGAAGTTCAGTACGAGCGAGGCGACCGACAGCTACGTCAAGCTGCTCTTCACCCCGCCCGGCGTGGACCACTACCCCGAGCCCTTCGACATCGAGGAGATCCGCGCCGAGCGTCCCCGGGAGGAGTGGCCCATCGTGCGCACCTACACGGTGCGGGCCTGGGATCCGCGGGAACGGCTGCTCACCCTCGACTTCGTCGTGCACGGCGACTCCGGCGTGGCCGGCCCCTGGGCCGCCAACGCCCGTCCCGGCGAACTGCTGCGCTTCCTCGGCCCCGGCGGCGGCTACGCCCCCGGCACCGAGGCCGACTGGCACCTGCTCGCGGGCGACGAGAGCGCGCTCCCGGCCATCGCGGCCTCGATCGAGCGCCTGCCGGAGGGACACACCGCGCACGCCTTCATCGAAGTGGCCGACCCGGGCGAGGAGCAGCACGTCTCCGCTCACCCCGACGTCCAGGTGCACTGGCTGTACCGCGGGTCCCGTCCCGTGGGTGCCGCGCTCGTCGAGGCCGTGCGGACGCTCGAATTCCCACACGGCGACGTCCAGGCCTTCGTCCACGGCGAGGCCAACACGGTCAAGGAGCTGCGCTCGTTCCTCCGCGTCGAACGCGAAATCCCACGGGAGAACCTGTCGATCTCCGGCTACTGGCGTCTGGGCCGCACTGAGGACGCGTGGCAGTCGACCAAGGCCGAGTGGAACCGCCGGATCGAGGAGGAAGAGGCCTCCCGTATCGGCTCCGCCGCCTAGAACGGCCGGGTTGAGGCCCCTGGAGCCGCGTGCTCCCGGGGCGTGATCGCGGATCGGGTCGCGTTCCACTGGAGGACCTCATAGCTCGCCGCTCCTTCGCACACGAAGGGGTCCTGGCCGATGACCCGGTCGATCCGGGCGCGGTCGTCTCCCCCGGCCAGGATCACCCCTCCGCAACGGGGCACGCGGGGACCCGACATCAGGAACGTCCCGTCCTCGTAGTTGCGGCGCAGGTACTCGTTGTGCGCGGGCAGCAGCCGGTCGATCTCGGCGAGGTCGCCCTGATAGGTCAGCAGCAGAAGGAACAACGTCGGCCTCCTCGGGTGGGCGGTCGTGCGGGCAACACCCGCGCAGTCAACGCCCCGGGCGGCCCAGCGTCCACGAGGCCATTCCTCAGGCGGCCAAGGCCGCGGCTAAGAGGCCAGGTCATGGGCGATCGCCGGGAACACGGTGTGCCGCTCGTCACCGCGCCACGCCAGTGCCACGCGCATGCGCGGCGCCCCATCGGCCAACGGACGCCAGGCCAGCGACGGGTCGCCGATGTGGACCGACTCCGGCTGAAGGGCCACCACCGAGCCGTCGGCCAGCTCCGCGCGGGTCACCGCGCGGCGCGCGGCCGACACCCGCAACCGCGGCCGCCAGCCGCCGGCGTGGCAGGCGTCCAGGACGGCGTCGTGGTAGCCGGGCGCGCGTTCGCGACGGAACCACAGAAGCTCGTGTCCGGCGAGGTCATCCCAGGAGACGGCGGCAAGGTCGGCGAGTGGAGCGGCAGCGGACACCACCACACCCACCGGCACATCGTGCACGACCGATACCGCCATCCCGGTGGTGTCGGCGGGCAGGTTCACCACGCCAGCGTCCAGTTCACGCCGCGCGAGCAGGGTGAGCTGGTGGGCGGTCCCTGCGTCGAGGAAGGACACCCGAGCCCCCGCGGCCCGCGCCGCGTCCTGAATCCGCGGTGGAACGTCCGGCGGAAGTCCCGGTGGAATCCCCACCTCCAGCCGCTGCCCGGCATCCTCGACCGCTCGGGCCGCGCGGTCGGCCGCGGCGAGGGTGGTGCGGGCCTCCGGCAGGAGGGCCCGCCCGGCACGGGTCAGCGCCATGCCGGCGGGGGTCCGTTCGAACAACCGGGCACCGAGCCGGTCCTCCAGCACGCGGATCTGCTGGCTCAGCGACGGCGAACGCACCGACAACCGCTCGGCCGCGCGGCCCAGGTGGCCTTCCTCGGCGACCGTGCAGAAGTACCTGAGCTGGCGCAATTCCATGGCGCGATCGTAGCTGCCCCTCATCGGCCCACCGACGCCGCGCGGGTTGGCTTGCTGCCTCGGGCTGGTTACGAACAGCGGCGGGATCCCCGCCTTCCGGACGCTGGAAGGCCGGGACCCCGCCGGCATCCAGGGCTAGCCGCGTGCGCCTCCGGTGTCCGTTTCCCGCTGCGGGTCCAGGAGCGGGATCTGCATCGCCGCCCACGGGCTGATCAGGCGCGGTGTGCGCGTGGCGAGGCGGGCCAGGTCGTCCCACTCGACCCAGGCGAATTCCGCGACTTCGGCGGGGTCGGGATCGGGGTCGTCCACGGCGACGGCCCAGAACACCGGACAGAATTCGTTCTCCACGATTCCTTCGGGGGAGACCGCGCGGTAGCGGAAGTCCGGAAGCGCCGTTTCCACGCGTTCGATCTTGAGCCCGAGTTCCTCCCCCACCCTGCGGCGCACCGCATCTTCCATGGTTTCTTCGGGGTCGGGATGGCCGCAGCAGCTGTTCGTCCACACGCCGGGCCACGTCTTCTTCGACAGTGCGCGGCGGGTCATGAGGAAGCGCCCGGAATTATCGCGGATATAACAGGAAAACGCCAAGTGCAGCGGGGTCTCGCTGGTGTGGACCGCCCACTTGTCCGCGACGCCGCAGCGTTCGAGGTCGTCGTCCAGGAGGACGACCAGCTCGGCCGCGCTGTTCTCCGGGAGCTTCGCCCCGCGCTCGGATTCGCCGACTCCGTTGCCGGGGTACGTCATCGCCATCCTCGCAGACTATCGCCCGGCGCCGACCGCACGGGTAGGGATCGGATTTCGCCGCTCGGTTCGCTTCCACCTACCAGGATAGGTGTCAAGAAATACCTCGCCCCTTCGACGGTAACTCATGATTTGCAAGGCCGACCTTTTCCGGACTGATACCCCGGACCCCGGAAAAGTATTCCTGCGCGCATGATTCGCACTTACACGCTGGTGAGGTGGATTTCCGTGACTCCACTCCCCCGGCCCCGAATCCAGCGCGCGGAATAATGTCGCGAAAGGTGCACCGTGCGGCTTTTCCGTATCTCGCGGAATTGATGGCACAAGCGCCATAGTTCGGCGGGTTGTCCCGCGATGGGGCAACCGCGACGCGCCCGACAGGCGCCCCGCAGGGGGCCGATCACCCGACACCTGGTATCCCAGTGGTACTCCGGGCGGGATACGCGCGTCGGCGCCGGCTCGGAGGCGACCGGAACATCCCGCAGGAGGCCCCGATGCCCGTTCCTCTCATCATCGACACCGACACCGCCCAGGACGACTGCATCGCCCTGCTCGCCGGGCTCCTGGACCCCGCCGCCGACCTGCGCGCCATCACGATGGTGGCGGGCAACGTCGGCTTCGAGTCGCAGGTCCGCAACGCCTTCATGACCCTCAACGTCGCCGGACGCCTCGGCGAGGTCCCCATCCACCTGGGCTGCCGCCGCCCGATGGTCCGCCCCTGGGTCAGCGCCGAGGACGTGCACGGCGACGGCTCGGGCGGGCTCGACATGGACTTCGAGGGGTGCGCGACCGAGCGGGAGCACGCCGTCGACACACTCGTGCGCATGGCCGCGGAGCGCCCGGGAGAGCTGTCGATCGTCGCCATCGGCCCGCTCACCAACATCGCCATGGCGGCCATCCGCGACCCCGACTTCGCGCGCAACGTCAAGGCGCTGTACATCATGGGCGGCTCCAACAACGGGCGCGGGAACATCACCGCCGCCGCGGAGTTCAACTTCTACGTCGACCCCGAGGCCGCCAAGGCAGTGTTCGCGTTAGCGCCCGGACTCCCCATCACCGTGGTGCCCTGGGCGCCCGTCACCCTCGACCAGGCCGTCTTCGCCCAACCCGCGCTGGACGAGATCGCCGCCCTGGGCACGCCGCTCGCCGACTTCTTCACCCGCGTATGCGCGGCCACCCTGGAGTTCGACCAGAGCGTGGGCATCGACGGCACGACCCACCCCGACTCGCTCACCGCCGCCCTGCTGCTCCACCCCGAGCTGGTGCGGCGCAGCGCCCGCTACAACGTGGACGTGGAGACCGGCGGGGAGCTCACCCGCGGGTACGCGGCGATGTCGTGGGGTGTCCACGGGCTCCCGGACAACGCCACCGTCGTGGACGACATCGACGCCGCGGGCTTCTACGCCTACATCAAGGGCCTGCTGTCCACACCGACGCGGCCGCAGCGGCCCTTCCAGACCTCCGGGGGCTGACCCGAACTCTGAGCGGCGGGGACATCGGGCCAGCGGGCAACCGCGGCAGGAGCACCCTTGTCCGATGTCCCACCGTCGTCCATCATCGGCGTTGGGCACCGTGCCCGCACCACATTGCCGCCCCGGAGGCAGACCGTGGATGTCGACGCACTGGACGCACTCGACGCGCTGCAGCGCGACCCCTACCCCCGCTACGCCCAGGCCCGTCGCTCCGACGGGCTCACCAACGTTCCGGAGTTGGACGCGTGGCTGGTCGCCCGCTACGCCGACGTGCAGGAGGTGCTGAACCGGCCGTCGGACTTCTCCTCGGCGAACGCCCTGCGCCCCGACATCACCCCGTGTCCGGCCGCGCTCGCGGAGATGGGGAAGGGCATCAGCGGCGGGTCCGTCGTGCTCACCACCGATGGCGAGCGGCACCGCCGCTACCGCGACCCGCACACACGCGGACTCTCCCCGGCGCGCGTCATCACGATGATCCCGTTCATCACCGAGCGCGTCACCGCACTGATCGACGGCTTCGCGCCGGACGGCGAGGTCGAGCTGATGAGCTCCTATGCCGAACGGCTGCCGGGGGAAGTGATCGGTCGGCTGCTCGGCCTCGACCCCGATGACGTCCCCGCCGCCGTCCACGCGAGCCGCCGCGCCGAGCAGCTGCTGTTCCGCCCGCTCGACCCGGACGACCAGGTGGCCGCCGCCCGCGACTCCGTCGCCCTTCAGCACCTTATGGACGACTACGCGCGCCGCCACCGCGAGGATCCGCGCTCCGACCTGTGCACCGACATGATCCGGGCGCTGTGTCCCTGGCCGGACGAGCCCACGGCCGAGCAGCGCGGCGAGCTGGTGTCGACCCTGGTCAACGTGCTCCTCGCCGGGCACCTGACGACCACGGCCCTGATCGGCACCGCGCTGCTGCACCTGCTGCGCCACCGCGACCAGTGGGAGCTGCTGTGCGAGCGCCCCGAACTCATCCCCGGGGCGGTGGAGGAGGCCGCCCGCTTCGACGCCCCGATCCAGGGCTTCCGCCGGGTCACCACCCGCGACGCCATCCTCGCCGGGACCCGGCTTCCGGCCGGGACCGACGTCTTCGTCGCGTTCGGCTCCGCCAACCGCGACAAGGCGCTGTGCGACCGTCCCGACACCTTCGACATCACCCGGCCGAGCGTCCGGCATCTGGCGTTCGGGCACGGCGTGCACAGCTGCCCGGGGTCCCGCCTCGCCCGGGCGCAGGTCCGCATCACCCTGGAGAAGCTGACCCGGCGGCTGCCGGGACTGCGCCTGGCCCCGGAGCGGGACATCACCATGCGGCCGACGCTCATCCACCGCTCCCCGGAGGAGCTGCCGCTGGTGTGGTGAGCACCGCCGCCGACACGCGAAGCGCCGGCGCCTCGGGCACCCCGCGAGGGCACCCAGGTCACCGGCGCTGTTCCCGCTGTCCGCCGAGCGTTCGCCCGGCCTCAGGCGGCGGCCGTCGTCGACTCCAGCGCCTCCGGCACCGGAGCGGGCGAGGAGTCGAACTGGGTACGGTACAGCTCCTCGTAGCGGCCGCCCGCCGCGAGCAGCTCGGCGTGCGTCCCGCGCTCCACGATCCGCCCGGCCTCGACCACCAGGATGAGGTCGGCGGCCTGGATGGTGGACAGGCGGTGCGCGATGACCACGGCGGTCCGCCCGGCGAGCGCCGCGCCCAGTGCCTCCTGCACCGCGGCCTCGGAGGTGGAGTCCAGGTGCGCGGTGGCCTCGTCGAGGATCACCACCTGCGGGCGGGCCAGCAGCAGCCGCGCGATCGTCAACCGCTGGCGCTCGCCGCCGGAGAGCCGGTAGCCGCGCTCGCCGACGATGGTGTCCAGGCCGTCGGGCAGCGACGCGATGAGGTCGTCGAGCCGTGCGCGGCGCAGTGCGGACCACAGCTCGTCGTCGGAGGCCTCCGGCCGGGCCAGCCGCAGGTTCTCCCGCACCGACTCGTGGAACAGGTGTCCGTCCTGGGTGACCATCCCGATGGTGCCGCGGATCGAGTCGGCCGTCAGGTCCCGAACGTCGACGCCGGACAGCCGCACGGCGCCCTCGTCGGCGTCGTAGAGGCGCGGCAGCAGCTGCGCGATCGTCGACTTCCCGGCTCCGGACGACCCGACCAGCGCCACCATCTGCCCGGGCTCGGCACGGAAGGACACGTCGTGCAGGACGCGCTCGCCGCCGCGCGTGTCGAGGTTGGCGACCTCCTCCAGCGAGGCCAGGGAGACCTTGTCGGCCGACGGGTAGGCGAAGCCCACGCCGTCGAACTCCACCGACACCGGCCCCTCGGGGACGCCGCGGGCGTCGGGCTTCTCCTCGATCAGCGGCGGGAGGTCCAGGACCTCGAAGACCCGGTCGAAGCTGACCAGCGCGCTCATGACCTCCACGCGGGCACCGGCCAGCGCCGTCAGCGGCGCGTACAGGCGGGTGAGCAGCATCGCGAGGGCGACGACGGACCCGGCGTCCAGCATCCCGCCCACGGCGAAGAATCCGCCGAGCCCGTAGACGAGGGCGAGCGCGAGGGCGGAGACGAGGGTCAGCGCCGTGATGAACACCTCCTGTGTCATCGCCGTCCGCACCCCGATGTCGCGCACCCGCCACGCCCGGCGCGAGAACTCGGCCGATTCGTCGGCGGGGCGGCCGAACAGCTTGACCAGCGTCGCCCCGGCCGCGGAGAACCGCTCGGTCATCTGCGTGCCCATGGCGGCGTCGTGGTTGGCGGCCTCGCGCTCCAGCCGGGCCAGCTTGCCTCCCATCCGCCGCGCGGGGAGGACGAACACCGGCAGCAGGACCAGCGAGATCAGGGTGATCTGCCAGGAGAGCGAGAGCATCACGGCCAGGGCGAGCGTGAGCGTCACGATATTGCCGACGACGTTGGACAGGATGTCGCTGAACGCCCGCTGCGCGCCGATGACGTCGTTGTTGAGCCTGCTGACCAGCGCACCGGTACGCGTTCGGGTGAAGAAGGCGATCGGCATGCGTTGGACGTGGTCGTAGACGGCCGTGCGCAGGTCGACGATGACGCTCTCGCCGATGCTCGCCGACAGGTACCGGGTGACCAGGCCGACCCCGGCCTCGGCGAGGGCGATGAGCGCGATGAGGAGTGCGAGCCGGACGATGAGGTCGACCGCCGAGCTGTCGATGATCGCGTCGACCACCTGGCCGGCCAGGACCGGGGTCGCGACGGCCAGCGCCGCCGACACGACGCTGAGCACGATGAACAGCCCGAGTCGGCGCCGATGCGGGCGGGCGAAGGTGATGATGCGCCGGAACGTGGCCTTGGAGAAGGGGCGTCGGTCCCGTTGGGCGTGCATCGACGTGTAGAGCTGATGCCACGCGGTGACTTCCATGCTGCTCATGCCACACCACCGAATGTTGGGGAGTTCAGGTCGGGGCGGTTGGCGCACCGCCCGCTATGGATCACGACGCTAAATCCTCAACCATTGTTGAGGTCAACCCTCCGCGGGGCGGACTGATTCCACGCGTGCGGCTCGGGACGGGGGAAGGGGGCGGGAAAAGGGGCGGAAACGCCGAACACCCGCCCAGCATGATGGGCGGGTGTGACACTTCAGCGGCGGCGGTGGGAGAAAGACGGCGACCGCGGGCGGGTGGTCGCGTGCGGCGATGCCTCAGAGAGTGGTCGGCAGGGCGCGCTTGTGCGCGGTGGCGCGGTAGCGGTCGATCAGCGCGCGGCTGACGCGGTCGGAGACCGGGCGGCCCTCGAGGAAGTCGTCGATCTCGTCGTAGGTCAGGCCGAGCGCGTCCTCGTCGGGCTTCTGCGGGGACAGCGATTCCAGGTCGGCGGTGGGCGTCTTGTCCACCAGGTCCCGCGGCGCCCCCAGCTCGGCGGCGACGGCGCGCACGCGCCGCTTGGTCAGGCCGGTCAGCGGCACGACGTCCGCCGCTCCGTCGCCGAACTTGGTGAAGAATCCGGTCACCGCCTCGGCCGCGTGGTCGGTGCCCACCACCAGGCCGCCCGCGCCTCCGGCCACGGCGTACTGCGCCACCATGCGCTCGCGCGCCTTGGCGTTGCCGATCACGAAGTCGCGCGTGCCATCGTCGGTGAAGTCCAGTCCGGCCTCGGTGAGGGAGGCGGCCAGGGCGTCGGTGGCGGGCTTGACGTTGACGGTCAGGCACCGGTCGGGGGCACCGAACTCGACGGCGCGGGCGGCGTCCTTCTCGTCGGCCTGGACGCCGTAGGGCAGGCGCATCGCGATGTACTCGACTCTGCCGCCGTCCGCGCGCACCCGGTCCGCGGCGAGTCGGCACAGCCGCCCGGTGGTCAGCGAGTCCACCCCGCCGCTGATGCCCAGGACGAGCGCGGTGCAGCCGGTGCCGGTGAGCCGTTCGGCGAGGAAGCCGACCCGGCGCTCGATCTCCTGTCGGGCATCGAACGCCTCCGCCACCTCCAGTTCCTGGATGATGGCGCGGCGGGCTTCCTGCAGGTCGGGCAGGTACGTGTTCGTCATAAGGGGCCGTCCCATTCCGTAGGCGAGCGTCGTCGGATTATTCCGAACACCCACCCACGGACGGCGCATGGGGGTCGGGGATCAGAAACCGGAGGGGAACGAAGGTCGAGGACCGGGGATGGTGGACAGGGGAGGGGGAGGGGCTCAGCTCACCCGGGCGGCGAAGCCCTCGTAGTCGACGATGAGGCCGTGGCGATCGACCGTGAGCTCGAAGCTGCCGTGGTCGGGATCGCCGTAGACGTAGCGCCCGCGGCCTTCGGACGACTGGTGCCGGGTGTAGCGCTGGGTCATCCGGTGCACGCTCAGGTCGGGGATGTCGATCCACGCGACCGGGATCTCGCGTGACTCCCCCGGGCTCAGACCCAGGCGGCGGATGGGCAGCGTGTTGGTCAGCGGAGTGGACGCGACATCCACGTCCACACATCCGTCGAGGTCGGGGGCGGGTTTGCCGTCACGCGTCCAGTGGGCGCCCTTTGACGCCAGCTCGAGGGTGCGCACGCCGTTCGGGGAGAGGATCTCGACCCGGGCGCCGCGGGTCACCCACGCCAGATCGGCCCACACGGTGAAGCGGCAGGAATAGCGGGTACCCCGGTCGACGACGACCTCCGTCGCCTCCAACCGGAAGCCGTCCGTTTCCGCGATGAGTGTGCCCAGGCCCAGTCCTTCGACGACATCGAGCCGAGACCACACAGCGGGGTGATCGTTTCTGGCGGACATGACACCGTTCTACCTGTACGACCGATTACACAACAGCGTGCCCCCATCACCGATGCGTCACAACAGCAAAGAAGGACCCACCGGCGGGGGTACCGGTGGGTCCTGTCATTCGCGGGCGGCTGGGCTGGGCTTCTGGGCTCAGACGGTGGCCTTGGCTTCGCCGTCCACGCGGTCGAAGTCGTCCTCCATCTGCTGGCTGGCCCGGCCCAGGTTGTTGAAGACGGCGATCGCGATGAGGCTGACGACCACGGCCGGAACCATCGCGTACAAGTCGGTGTGCATGACCCGGGCGTCGAGCTCGGTCCAGATGACCGCCGTGGCACCGCCGCCGACCATGCCGGCGAGCGCGCCCCCGCGGTTCATCTTGCGCCAGTACAGGGAGAGCAGGATGACGGGGCCGAACCCGGCGCCGAACCCGGCCCAGGCGTAGCCGACCAGCTCCATGATCGTCTGGTTGCCCGACAGCGCGATGGCCGCGGCGGCCACGGCCACGCCCACGACCGCGGCGCGGCTGATCCACACCAGCTTCATGGGCGAGGCCTCGCGGTTGACGAACGCCCGGTAGCCGTCCTCGGTGATCGCGGAGGAGGCGACCAGGAGCTGGGAGTCGGCGGTGCTCATGACCGCGGCCAGGATGGCGGCGAGCAGCAGCCCGGCCACCCACGGGTTCATCAGCGCGCTGATGAGCGAGGGGAAGACCTGCTCGGCGTCCTCCAGCGGGGTGTCGAAGAAGACGACGCCGGTGAAGCCGACGAGCAGCGCCAGGGCCATGGCGGTGACCGCCCAGCCGACGCTGATGACGGCGGCCTGCGGGACGGCCTTGGCCGAGCGGATGCCCATGAAGCGGGCGAGGATGTGCGGCTGGCCGAGGTAGCCGATGCCCCAGGCGAGACCGGAGATGATGGCGATGGGCGCGAGCGCGTCCCCGAGGTTCGTGCCCTCGACGCCGCCGAGCATGCTGCCGAAGTCGACCTCGTGGCCGGCGGACGGGTCGGTCATGACGACGATGATCGCCACGATCGGCACGACGAGCAGCGCGAGCCACATCATCACGGCCTGGATGACGTCGGTGTAGCTGACCGCGAGGAAACCGCCGAGGAAGGTGTAGAGGACGACGATCGAGACGCCGACGATGATCGCGACGGCCGACGGCATGTCGAAGACCTTCTCGAACAGACCGCCCATGGCGACCAGGCCGGAGGCGACGTAGAAGAGGTAGAAGAGCAGGATCAGGATGGCCGAGGCGCCGCGCAGGACACCGCTGTGGTCACCGAAGCGGTTCTCCAGGTAGGAGGAGAGGGTCAGCGAGTTGGACTCGCCGCCGTTGCGCGCGTCGGTGGCGCGCTCGGTGTAGACGCGCAGCCGACCGGCGATCAGGTACCAGCTGGCCGCGAAGCCGATGGCGAGGCCCACGGCGATCCACGCCTCGCCGAGGCCGGAGAGGTAGATCGCGCCGGGAAGCCCCAGCAGCAGCCACGCGCTGAAGTCGCTGGCGTTCGCGCTCAGGCCCGCCACCCAGCTGTTCAGCTGGCGGCCGCCGAGGACGAAGTCGGACAGGGACGTTGTCCGCTTGTAGACCCAGAGACCGATCGCGACCATCGCCACGAAGTACATGGCGAAGGTGGCGGTCGAGGCCACCATCGAACTGCTCACTCGGCTCCCCTCTTTTCTCTGCTCGTCGGGATCACGGGAATTGACCGAATCCTGACGCGCGAGTGAAAGGTGTGGCAATGACCGATATGGACTTAGTCACTACTTCGAGACCTGGCCGATGCGTTCGTCGTCCATGCTTGTCGAACCGGCCATGCGTCTCCCCTACACCTTGTCTGATCGGACATTTACCGTAACGAAGGGTACATATAGGCAGGTCGGGCACTTTACCTCTCGATGACCTTTCGCCCGCAAGTGTCCAAGATCACGATCGGGACACCACGTCGCCCAGTACGGGTACGTGCAGCTCCTGGGCCCTACGATCGCCTGTGGCGACGGAAACCAGGAAGCCGGTGCGAGTCCGGCACGGTCCCGCCACTGTGACCGGGGAGTCGAGCCCACGGATGGCCACGGCGCGCAGGCGCTGGAAGGCCGGGTGAGGCGATGATCCGGGAGTCAGGAGACTGGGCCGTCGCGACACCGTCGACCAGGGGCGCGGACCCCGGGACGAGCGGGCACACAGCCCTGTTCGCAGGGGCGCCCGCGCATCCCACCGCGCCCGGACCCGCGAGAGGACCGGACGTGCCCAAGATCCCCCGCCCCTTCACCACCTTCCCACCCTTCGCCCGCCCCCTGTCGGCCCGGGGTACCGCATCGACGTCGTCGGCGACAGCCACGGCAGCGGCCGCATCGGCCCTGGTCGTCGCGCTCACCGGCTGCGGTAGCGGGGCGTCGGACGCCACGGACGACCCCACCGCAGCCTCCCCGGAAGGTTTCCCCGTCACCATCGCCAACTGCGGCACCGATGTCGTCATCGACGCGCCGCCGGAGCGCGTGGTGACCATGAACCAGCACGCCACCGAGGTGATGCTGGCGCTCGGCTTGGAGGACCGGCTGGTGGGCACGGCGTATCTGGACGACGCGGTACTGCCGGAGTTCCAGGAGGCCTACGACGCGGTCCCGGTCCTCGCCGACGAGTACCCCTCGTTCGAACAGGTGCTGGAGGCCGACCCGGACTTCGTCTACGCGGGTTTCGGGAGCAGCGCCTTGGATGACGCCGAGGGGCGGGGCCGGGAGGCGATGGCCGATGCCGGGATCGCGACCTACGAGAACATCGAGCAGTGCACCGACAACGTCACCATGGAGACCGTCTCCACCGAGATCGACAACATCGCGTTGATCTTCGGGGTCGAGGATCGCGCGGACGAGGTCAACGACGACATCACGGCACGGGTGGACGAAGCCCGGAAGCGGCTGGCGGACGTTGACCCGGTGGACGTGGTCGTCGTCGACTCCATCGACTCGACCGTCTCCACCGCGGGCGGCAACGGCATCGGCACCGAGATCATCGAGCGCGCCGGAGGCCGCAACGTCTTCGACGACGTCGACAAGGTCTTCGCCGACGTCTCCGTCGAACAGGTCGCCGAGCGCTCCCCCGACGCGATCCTCATCTACGACTACGGCGAGACGCCGGTGGAGGAGAAGAAGCGGGCACTGCTGGAGAACCCCACGCTCGCCGACGTCCCGGCGATCAAGGAGGAGCGGTTCGCGGTGCTCCCGCTGTCTTCGGCGGTGGTGGGCGTCCGGGCCGGCGACGCCGTCTACGACGTCGCCGAGCAGCTGCATCCGGACGCGTTCTGAGCCGGGGCATGCGACAGCACACGCGGTCCGCCGCCGACACCGCAGTGGACTCCGCCGTTGATCCGCCCGCTGAGGACCAGTACGGCGATCCGCAGCGGGACGGACAGCGGCGGACACTCCTGGGGCGGCGCGTCCCGCGCCGCCTCCCCGTGTCCATCGTGGTTCCGGCCCTTGTCGCAGCGCTGCCGCTTGCTGTGACGTTCGGCGTCGTCGCCGGGTCGGTGGGGATCTCCGTCGCCGAGACCTGGCGCATCCTGGCGCACCAGATCGTCCCCGGAGCCATCGACCCGACCTGGTCGGTGGCCCACGAGCGGATCGTGCTGACGGCCCGGCTGCCCCGGGTCCTGCTGGCCGCCCTGGTAGGGGCCGGACTCGCGATGGTCGGCGCGGTGTTGCAGACGCTGGTGCGCAACCCCTTGGCCGACCCGCTCCTGCTGGGGGTGTCCTCGGGCGCCACCTTCGGCGCGGTGCTCGTGACGATCGCGGGCATCACCGTGGCCGGTACGTACTCGGTCCCGCTGGCGGCCTTCCTCGGGGCTCTGACCGCACTGGTGGCCGTCTACTCCGTGGCGCGGACGAGCGGCAGGATGACCAGCACCCGACTCATCCTGTCCGGTGTCGTGGTCGGCCAGGTGCTGCAGGCCGCCGCGAACCTGATCATCATGCTGTCGGGCCAGCCCCACGCCGCCAAGCAGGTCATGCGCTGGACCCTCGGCGGACTGGGCGGCAGCACGTGGGACATGCTTCCGCTGCCAGCGGCCACGGTGCTCATCGTCCTGCTCCTCATCGCCGCCCAGACCACCGCGCTCAACGTCTTCCAGCTCGGCGACGACATGGCGACGGGCATCGGCCTGCACGCCGACCGGTTCCGCGTTCTGATGTTCGTACTGATCTCACTGGCCATCGGCGTCATGGTGGCGGTGAGCGGCCCGATCGGCTTCGTCGGCCTGATGATGCCGCACATCGCCCGCTTCCTCGTGGGCTCCGACCACCGCCGTTTCCTCCCGGTCGCCACCCTCCTCGGCGCGGTCTTCCTCATCCTCGCCGACCTCGCCGCCCGCACGCTGGCGTCCCCTGAGGAGATCCCGGTGGGCATCCTCACGGCCCTGTGCGGGGCGCCGTTCTTCCTGTGGCTGATGCGGCGGGATGCCCGTAGATCATGAGGCCGGAGGAAACAGCTGATCCCCGTCGGCCCCCTGCCGCCATGTGACTCCGGGGCACCTAGACCGGTTGTCCGCATTCGGACAGTCGCTTGGTCTATTACTTTTGTCAGTTCCGCGACCTTTGCCGGGATATCTAGGGTCGTCGCCGTCATGCCGAGTTCGGCCCGCCGCCACCACATGGTGGCGGCGGGCCTTCCCCCTCGAAAGGCGGACCATGAACCCAGGCAAAAGACGGAGCGGACGGATCCGCGCCGCAGTGAGCATGCTCGGCGTCGCCGCCCTGACCGGCGTTCTCGTCACACCGCCGACCGCCGCGGCCGATACGGTCGCCCCGGAACTCAGGCGCTTCTATGAGCAGGAACCCTCCTGGAAACCCTGCGACGGCGACGGGCTCGACGGCCTCGAATGCGCGAAAATCACCGTCCCCATGGACTACACCAGGCCTGAAGGCGAGAAGATCAGGATCGCCATCTCGCGGCGCCAAGCCACCGACCGCGACCACCGCCGCGGCATCCTGCTCCTCAACCCCGGCGGTCCGGGCGGCAGCGGCCTGGGCTGGGCCTCCAGGCTCAGCGACCAGAGGAGCGCCGAGGTCTACGACCTCATCGGCTTCGACCCGCGCGGAGTCGGCCGGTCCACGAATCTCAACTGCTCGGCGCCGGACCCCGCGGCATACGAGCTGCCCTCCCGGCCGACCGACGCCCAGCTGCACAACTTCACCGAGGCGGCACGCACGCAGGAGGAGGGCTGCGACCGGACGGCGGGATCGCTGCGGCCGCACATCACCACCGCCAACACCGCACGCGACATGGACGTCATCCGCGGCGCGCTCGGCGAGGACAAGACCAACTACCTCGGCTACTCCTACGGCACCTACCTCGGCGCCGTCTACGGCAGCCTCTTCCCCGACCGCATGGACCGCAGCGTTCTGGACTCCTCCGTGCACCCCGACCGCGTCTGGCGCGGTGCCTTCAAGGAGGCCCCACCGGCCTTTACGGAGAACGTGGAGCGGTTCGCCGAGTGGGCCGCGGACCACGACGACAAGCTCGGGCTGGGCAAGGACGCCAAGGCCGTGCGCGGTCTCATCGAGGACCTGGCACAGCGACTGCACGAGGAACCGGTCGACGGCGTCACCCGAACCGACTTCGACTACGCCATCGGGCAGCTCTCCCGCTGGCAGGGCGAGTGGGACCTGGTAGCCGAAGCGCTGGCCCGGCTGCGCGACGGCATCCCGCAAGAAGACGGCGACGATCAGTTCGACGCCGAGACCAAGGACGCCGCCGAAGCGATCGACCTGGTCGCGACCGAGTCCCGGGAACAGCTGGTGAACGGCACCCACAACACCATCCTGTGCGAGGCCGACTGGCCCACCGACCTCGACGTCTACTACGACGACATGCGGTACTACCGGGAGAACCACCCCTACGGGTGGGGTGTCGCCGTGACCGCGCCCAGGCCGTGCACCTTCCGCTCCTACACCCCGCCGGAGAAGCCGGTGACGCTGGAGCGGACGGGCTATCCGACCGGTGTCGTCATTCAGGGTGAGTACGACGCACAGACGCCGTATGAGGGAGGTCCGGCCATGGCCAAGCGGCTGCGCGACAACCTCATCATCGTCAAGGACGACGGCAACCACGGCTACTACGGCGGCCCGGACTACGACTGCGTCACCGAGCAGGTCGACGACTACCTCATCGACGGCATCCTGCCCGGCAGCGCCACCACCTGCCCGGGCGTCCCCCGGGCCGACCTCGATGCGGACCAGCCCGACGCCGACAAGCCCCTGGCCGAGCAGGTTCAGGACGTGCTCGACAAGCGCGAAGAAGAGCTCCCGGTCGGCTAGCCCTCGGCGTGACCTCGACGCCGGGGCGTGTCCGTTTCGCCCCCGGCACTGGACACTCCCGGGTAAGAAGAAAGGGCGTCAAGGCCGGTCGCTAGTCACCGGACCTTGGCGCCTTTTCTATGCCAGCGGCCGTCTCTCAACCATCGGACCCGCACGCGGCTCAGATATCGGCGGAGATCATCACACGTCGGTTCTTCTGCTTGCCCTTGTCGTCATCGTTGGAGGCAACGGGCTTCGTCTCGCCATAACCGGTCACGGTAAAGCGATCGGCGTCAAGGCTCTCCTTCTCAACGAGCCAGTCGACCACCGCCTGCGCTCGGCGTTCGGAGAGGTCCTTGTTGTGGTCCTCGTCCCCGTCGGAGTCGGTGTGCCCGTCGGCCTTGATCGGCGCGTCGTCCGGCAGTTCCTTGATCTGGTCGGCCACCTCGGCCAGGGTCTTCGCCCCGTCCGGGCGGATCTCATCGGAGTCGGTCGCGAACAGGACGTCGGCGTCGAGCCCGAAGGTGATGCTGTCCTCGCCTTCGAGGACGTCAACGTCCTCAACGCGACGGCCTTTCAGCCGCTCACCCTCCACCCGGACACCATCCACGCGCACGCCGTCGACACGGACACCGTCAACTCGAACGGAAGGGATCTTGGTTCCATCGTCCAGGCGAGCGCTCCCACGGTAGGCCGACCCACGGTAGGCGGAGGCACGGTAAAGCGAAGGGCGATAGATGGAGGATCGGTACACAGAGCTGATGTAGCCGCCCTCGCCAGCCTCCTCCTCGCTGATCTGGCACACTTCCTCAGCGGTCACCCCGTCCTCTTGGACGCCTTCGGAGGTAACCGCATCGGCAGTGACTTCCTCTACTTCGACGTCTCCGTACTCGAAGGCGGGGATCGTTACTTCGGGGATGGTGACCGGAGGAATCTCGGTCGGTGGGATGGAGGCGGCTCCCAGGCACCCGGCGGGAGCCTCGTCGACGGTCGCGCACTGTGCGGGGACGCGCTGGTCCGGGATGTTCACTCCCGGAATCTCCTGCTCCTCCTGCACGACTTCGCCCGCCTTGTTCTTCACCTCCGGGATGATGACGGGGTCGGTCTTCACCCCGGGGATCTCCACGGCCTCGATGAAAACGCTGTCCCCGGTGCAGTCAGCCGGGTCGGCGTCCTCCGCGTCGAGCGGGCTGGCGGCCTCCGGGGAGCCCTTCTCTTCCTTCGCGCTCTTCTTCGTGCCTCCGCCGCCGGAATCATCACCGGTCGAGCAGCCAGCGGCGACCAGCAACAGCGCCAGGGGAAGCGCGAGCAGGGGGGATCTGCCCTTCATGGTGTCTTTCCTCCGCAATCCGTCGTGGGCGCGAATAGGACGCGAAGGACGACCGCCACGTTCCGGGATGATGTCGCTTACGACGCGTGTCTACTCGCTCGCCACTCAGGCGCGAGCACCGACCACACCTCTATGTCGTGCCGCTTCCCCTGATACAGGTAGCTCGCGCGCAGAACACCGTCCTTCGTCATGCCCAGTCGCTGGGCCACGGCGATGCTGGGCGCGTTCGCCGCCGAGACCCGCCATTCCACACGGTGGGTACCGCGCTCTTCGATGGCCCACTCGATGATCACGCGCGCGGCTCGCGTCACCAGGCCCCGGCCCACCGCCGACGGCTCCAGCCAGCAGCCCGCCTCGGCGGTGCCTTGTTCGACGTCCATCGTCCGGAAGAGGACCCCGCCGACCAGCTTGCCTTCCGTCCAGATGCCGTAGATCCGCCCTTCGTCGGCGGCGGCCTTCTCCGCGTACATCCGGAGGTACGCGCGGCTCGACGCCAGGTCGGTGACGACGTCGGGAAGCCCTATGTGCTGCCCGATGAACTCCCGTCCCCGGTCCATGTGGGTCAGGAACTCCTCGGCGTGCCACGGCTCAAGCGGACGCAGCTCCGCGCTGTCGTCACCCAGGGATATCGCGAACATCGTGCCCCCTCATGGTCGAAACCGACGCATAACGCCAAGAGATCTTTTCACGGGTAGGCGTCAGCGATTCCTTGCCCCGGTGGGAAAGCGCCACAAGAGTCAACTGGCGATCTGAGCCTCCAGCCACGGACGGAGGATCCGTAGGACGTTGTTCGGCTGCATGGCTCCGGTGTGGTCGAGTCCGTCGAGAACGTGGACGTCCCAGCCGAGGGACTGCAGCTCGGGGCGGGTAGCGGTCAGGATGCCCGCGATGTCGACGATGACGTCGCCCCAGCGCGGCCCGTAAGTCATGGTGTCGGCCGAGCCAACGAAGGAAAGGCGGGGACACGTAATCCTCTGCTGGGCCGCCCTGTCGTCGAACGGCTGGAGTGCCTCATAGAGCGTGACGAACTGGCGCGTCTGAGTCTCGGTCATGGTGATCTCGACGGAGTTCCAGTCGAAGTCGGCCGACTCAGACCACGCGGAGTCCGCATCCGCCTCGGGGGCATCGCCGGACGTCGGTGTGTCCTCCCCGGTGGCCATGGCGTGCGTCGCGGTGGTCACGCGGAGCATCTCGGCGTACGGGCCGTTTACGGGAGGGAACCCGCCCATGGCGAGGGCGGTGAGTCGGTCGGTGCGCAGGGCGAGCTGGAGCCCGCTGAGGGCGAGCCAGGAGTAGCCGTAGTAGGCGAACCGGTCGACGCCCGCCGCGTCGGCGACGGCGAGGACGTCAGCGGCAATCGCTTCGGGCGTGAGGGTGTCGGGCTTGGGGACGGCCAACACGTGGCCCTGGTAATCAAAGGCGACCACCTGGAACCTGTCGCTCAGGCCGTCGATGAGGGACCGGCCGAGAGCCGGGTCGACGCCCCACTTCCGCATCTCGTCGGCCTGCGCTCCTTCGGCCGGTTGGGGATCGACCGGGAGCAGGACGGCGGGGCCGCTGCCGTGCACCTCGATGTCGATCCAGCTTCCGTCGTGCAGCCGGGCCTTGGGCATGGGAACCACTCCTCCTGGACTTGGGTGATCTCTATACTAGATAAAGTAATCATTCAGGTCCATAGATTACGGCGTAATGAGTTCACCCCGCAGCTGCGCATCAGAAAATGAGAGGGGTCCAGTGAGACGGCCGAACCGCCGCACCGGACCCCTCCGAGCGTCACGCCCCTCACCAGGGAGGGGACATGGCTACTGCCTGACTAGTCCCAGTCGAGGCCGCCGCCGGTCTGGTATTCGATAACCCGGGTCTCGAAGAAGTCATCCAGTTTCCTCGACCTGGGAGAATCCTGTTTTCGCAGGTAGAAGACAGCGTTCTCCGTCGTCTCTCGGTGGATGGCGGGGCCTGACGGCGGATGCCGTCTCCCAAAATTCTCCCAAAAACCGAAGCCCTCCCCGGGGCGGATCGCGCCTCGGGGAGGGCTTCCTCGTGCACGGCGGATTGGCCGGAGACGGCCACACCAATGACTCACAGCGATCGAAGAGTTACGGTTGTCCCCCCTCATTCCCAGATCGCTGGAGGCGCGGTGAGCGAGCAGACGCCGACCCGACCGACCGATGAACTCGACCTGATCACCCACTCTCCCGACGGCGAATCCAGGGGCCTGGATTTCCGGGCCGGAGACATCTTCCCGATGGACCCGCGGCCACACCAGCGGCTGAAGATCGACGAGCCCGCCTCGGAGGCACGGCCGTGGGGGCTGAGGTTCCTTCGCGCACCGCAGCCCCGCGCGGGCAAACGCAGCTCGGACACGAGTGACTTCACTACCGGCGGCGGGCAGGACAACCAGAATCCCGAAGACTGGGACAAGGACTAAGGACTGATGTCCGTCCTGATCCTCGCCCACCCGTCCGACACAGTCGCCGACCTAGTGGCCGATGAGCTGGACGAGCGCGACGTCGCCATCGCCCGACTGAGCCCTTCGGAGTTTCCCCGACGCCTGCGTATGGCGGCCGAGCTGCCGGGCGCCGGCCGTTGGTCCGGCACCCTGGTCCCCGACCGCGGCGAGGAGATCGCACTCGGCGACGTCCGTGCCGTGTGGCGTCGGAGCGCCGCGCAGTTCGTGCTCGACGAGCGCATGACCGGACCAGAGCGGGCATTCGCCTACGGCGAGGCCCGCCGAGGCCTCGGCGGCGTACTGGCCGCCCTGGGTGGCTGCCTGTGGGTGAACGACCCTGTGGCTGCCGCCCGCTGTGAATACAAGCCCGTCCAGCTCGCTGCGGCTACGAAGGTCGGCCTCTCCGTGCCGGAGACGCTGATCACTTCGGATCCCCAAGCAGCGCACGACTGGGCCAAGGGGCTCGGCCGACCCATTGTCTACAAGCCCATGTCGGGCGTGTGGCACGCCGATGAGGGACAGCTCCGGCTGATGTACACCACTCCCATTGAGGACCCCGGCGACCTCCTCGACCCCCGCCTGGCGCTGACGGCCCAGATGTTCCAGGAGCGGATACCCGTGGAGTTCGCTGTCCGAGCGACGGTCGTCGGCGACCGGGTGTTCGCCGCGCGGATCGACACCGACAGCCCCGAGGCTATGGAGGACTGGCGCGCCGATTACGAGGCGTTGCGTCATTCCGTCATCGAACTGCCCGCCGCCGTGACCGCCGCCCTGGTAGAACTGCACCGGCGGCTCGGTCTGGTCTACGGCGCCGCCGACCTCATCTGCGATACCTCGGGGCGGTTCGTCTTCCTCGAAACCAACCAGAACGGTGAGTTCGGGTGGATCACACACCACACCGGCCTGCCGATTCCCGCCGCGATCGCCGACCTGCTGGAGAGCGCATGAGCCGAGCCAAAGACCTGGCCGACCTGCTGGGCCTGACCGGCGCCCTGCGGGAGGCGATGCTGGCCGTTCCCCGGGATATGTTCGTGCCCGATGTCGGGACGGCCGGCCCGGCGGACGGGAGCCGCTACCCGATCGACCGGCGCGCCCGCCCTGATGAGTGGCGCCACGCGGTGTTCTCCGACTCCGCGGTCATCACCCAGTGGGACGACGAGCAGACCGACCCCGGACAGGTGGATCTCCGCCGCGCCCAGCCTTCCAGCTCAATCTCCGCTCCCAGCGTCGCCTTCGCGTTCCTCTCCCTGCTCAATCCGCGCGACCACGACCGCGTCCTGGAGATCGGCACCGGCACCGGGTACACCGCCGCGGTCCTGTCGGCGCGTGTGGGTGAGCACAACGTGGTAACTATCGAGGTCGACTCGGCAGTCGCCGAGCAGGCCGAGGCGAATCTGAAGATGGCCGGATTCGCCCCGCGGGTGCTCGTGGCAGACGGCGCGGACGGGCATAGAGACGATGCTCCCTACGACCGCGTCCATGCCACCTGCGCGGTACGGCGCATCCCGGGCGCTTGGGTCACCCAGACCCGTCCCGGCGGTGTCATCGTTGTCCCGTGGCAGCCCGGATACGACTTCGGGTGGATCGTCCGGCTCACGGCGACCGACGGAGCGGCCCACGGACGCTTCCACGGACGCGCCGGGTACATGATGCTGCGCGATCAGCGCGCGGCGATGCGCTTCGCTGTCCACCACGAGGAGGAGGCGGCCACCGCCACAACCCGGCTGGACCCGCGCAGCATCATCGACGCCGGCGAGGGAGCCGAACTGGTGATCACGGCGCTCGCGCCCGACGTCAAGCTCATCCCCATCCGCGCCAGCGACGGCACGGTCTCAGTGTCGCTGTACGAGATCGGCAAACCCGAGGGGGCATGGGCGGCCTGCGATTACGAACCCGGAGCCGACGAGTTCGAGGTCACGCAGTACGGCGAACGCCGGTTGTGGGACGAGGTCGAGGAGGGGTTCCTGCGTTGGCTGGAGCTCGGCAGCCCCGGCGCCGATCGATTCGGCCTCACGGTGATGGTCGACGGGACGCACATGCTGTGGATAGATGAGCCGGGGCGGCTCCTCGACGGCTGACAGGCGGCAATCGCGACGTTCCTGGGACATAGGAGCGAAGCGGCGCATAGCATCCCGCTCAGTGTCCCCTGATCGGAGGAGCGTCCGCATGTATCCCCCACCCCCTCCGCAGAAGCCGTCGCGTGCCAGCGGCCGAGCCGGGATCATCGCCGCGCTCGGCCTCGTCGGCGTGGTGATCGCCGTGGTGCTGCTGATTCTCGCCATCCTCGTGGACGTGCCAGCCATCGGCGCGCTCGCAGTGCTCCTGGGCCTTGGCGCAGGGGTGGTCACTGTCGTTGCTGGCGTGCTGTGGATCGTGTCATGAGGAACCGATCGGTAGCCCTACCGAGTATCTCCACCTGCGGAAGTCTGGTGCTCGCTGGGTAATGATCACCAGATTCAATGGCTGACATGCACGGTCCAAACCGGATAACATGATCGAGGATGAATGCAGCGAGCCCCCGGCGGGTGACCCGCCGGGGGCTCGTCTGATGCATGCCAGGTTCTACAGTTCACCTCGCACTGTGGACTGGACGAAAGCTGACCACTCGGCGGCGGTGAAGGACAGGATCCCCTTGTCGGGGTTCTTCGAGTCCCGGACAGCGGCACCAGAAGGCAGATCGGCGACCTCGACGCAGTCCCGAGCGGTGCTGCTGTAGCTCGACTTGCGGAAGTTCAGGGCGGTGGATGAATGCATGGTTGAATTCCTAGAGCTTATTGATCAGTGATTCCATCAGCTCGATCGACTCCGACTGCGACTTGGCGATGGCCTGAAGGCGATCGAACACCTGTCGGTACTCCTTCACCTCATCGTCCTCCTCTAGGAAGAGGGCATCAGTGCGCGCCTCCAGGAAGGCGATGGGTGCGTCCATCTCATCGGGAAAGTCGAGCAGGACGAACGGACCGCTGATCCCGGGATGGAGTCCAGCCGAGAACGGCAGCACCTGGATGGTGATGTCAGGGTTCTGAGCCTGGTCTATCAGGTGACGAATCTGCCCGGCTGCGACTCCATCCTCCACAGGCAGGCGATGCAGCGTCGACTCGTCGATGATCGCCCGAACGGTGGGCGGCTGCTCGCCTGCCAGAACCTCCTGGCGAGCTATACGTGCGTCGACGGTCCGGTTTATTTCCTCGGGGCGCGTGAGCGATGCGCTCGCTGACGCTGCCGCATAACCCCTGGTCTGGAGAAGCCCCGGGATGACGATCGGCTGGTAGGTCGAGATGACCGAGGCCTCGGACTCGAATCCGACGAGCGAGTCAGTGCCGAATACGTCTTTGAACTTCGTCCACCATCCGCGCTGCCGGGACTGGCGGGCGAGCTCCAGGATCGCCTCGCGCCGCTCCTCGTCAGTGACTTTGTACAGGTCGAGCAACTGGCGGATGTTGCCGATGTCGGGGCGGGTCCACTTGTTGCCCTCCATATGGGCCAGGCGCCCCCGTGACCACTCCAGTTGATCAGTGGCACCCTCCAACGTCAGCCGGTTTTGGTGCCTCAGATGACGGAGCACGGCAGACAGACGCCGCCTGCGGACAGTAGGGCTGTATCTCCTGGTCATACGGCCTCTCCCATGGGGGCTTCGTGCTGATCGTACGGCGAACTTCACAATCGGGCATCTTTCGGATGTCATGAATCGGATTCCGGCTATCCCCTTGCAAACTTTAGATTCCTAAGTTCATCATAGGACGTGCATTCATCCACTGCCGCCTTCATCCAGCGGCCCATCCCTTGGGGGATGATTCATGTCCTTCCTGAATCCGCAGCTCCTCCCGCTGGCCGCGCCTTCGTCAGCACAGGCCCCCGCGCGCACCTGCTCCGCAACCCGTCTCAGCGAAGCTGAGATCGACGCATTCACCGACATCGCCCTGTCCTTCGAGGATTGGGCGATCCGCTACAAGCCCGCTGCGTGCGGCGGTTCCATCTACACGGCCGAGCACGCCGCGACCGGTCGCAGGATCACCGCGAAGACGCTGCTCGACTTCCACCGCAAGCTCGACGCGGCCACCAGGATCGGCGAAGTTCCGCCGCCCTCGACGCGCATCCGTCCGTTCCTCATCGCCCACGAAGACCAACGGGCCCCTTCCGAGGCGCGCTACGCGGCGGAGCTGGCCGCCCTCGACCAGCAGGCCGAGCAGGACGATCTCGCCGAGCGCTGGATGGCGGTGGCACGGTGAGCGCGAGCTACACCTACATCCACGAGCTGCTCGCCGACGAGGTCCGTCTCCTCCGCCTGTGCCACGGCGACCTGACCGCTCTGCGGATCGCGGGCACCCAAATCGTCCTCGACGACGCTTCTCCACTCGACAGGCAGGACCGCATCCACGCCCTGCAGCGCCTGGCGGAGCTGGCCTTGCAGGCCGCCAGCGAGCTGCGCACCGGCCGCCGCGATGACGAGGCGGAGGTGGCGGACCGATGACCACGCTCGCCGCTGCCCGTCTCGCCGCCGTCACCATCCGCACGATCCAGCGGTGGTGCGCGCAGGGTGTGATCTCTGCACGCAAGCGCTTCGGCCGCTGGATCGTCGACCGAACGAGTCTGCTCAGCAGGCTCGGCATCGAGCTGGCCATGGTGCGGGCACGCCGGCGCCGACAGTCCACCGACGCGGCTACCGTCCCGGCCCTTCCCGCGCCTCAGCGCCGCACGCCCTCAGCAGGTCTGGCCCGGCTCGTAGTGCCCATCGGCAGAGCTGCCGCCCTGGCGAGGAGCATCGCACTCACATCGATACGACGACTTCTTCCGAGGAGTAGGTCGATGGCCTCCGTCATCCGCGTCACCGAAGACGACATCAGCGTCACCTATGACCCGCGGCTCCCCCTCATCCAGCGGTTCACCATACGCGGGACCGGCGGCCGGATCGTGCGCCTACGCGCGCCCTACTGGGAAGCCCACCGCGCTCTCATGCGCGAGTGCAAGATGTCCTACGCCCAGGCGAGCAACATCCTGGCACAGGCAGCGGGGGTGGACTCGTGATGACCACCGTACGCACCGACACAGCCGACACTCTCGCCGAGCTGAAGGCATGGGCGGCCTATCACGACGCCACCATCACCGTCGTCGACTACTGGGACGCCGTTACCTTCCGGGCCGACGTGGTCAGTGACGACGGCGTGCTCTACCGGTACCTGTACCGCGAGGAGTTCCCGCCGCCCGTCGCTCTCAAGCGGAGGCGCAACACCTTCACCGTGGAATGCGTCCACGAACCGGCCGGGGCACTCTGCTTCCACGTCCGCGTCGTCACGCCGCAGCTGAGCGACGGCGAACTCGTCGACCCCGCCTATCTGGCCGAACTGGTGGCCGTCGCCACCATCCAGCGGGAACGCCGCCTGCGGTGCGGCGCCACCGCCGAGAACCTGATGATCCTCACCACCACGCGCACCTACGCTGCCGATCACGCGTCCTACTGGGGGAGGTGACCAATGGCGACCACTTCCTTCGGGCCGACGTGCTTGGTGTGCGCGCACCGTTCGTGCCGTGAGATCCGTGCTGCGGGCCAGCTGCTCATAGGAGGACGGCGCGCTGAATACGCCATCGAGCATGCCCGCGCCGACGCT
Organism: Nocardiopsis gilva YIM 90087; assembly: GCF_002263495.1. Lineage (NCBI taxonomy): Bacteria > Bacillati > Actinomycetota > Actinomycetes > Streptosporangiales > Nocardiopsidaceae > Nocardiopsis > Nocardiopsis gilva. The sequence goes on from NZ_CP022753.1 coordinate 111,982, forward strand.
CTGGCGGCTCGTCACCCCGACGCCGTCATCTGGTGGGGCGAGCACACCATGCGGTATCACGCCCTCACCGCCGCCGGTCACCACGAGTCCGCCGATCTCGATGAGCTCGTCCTGATGATCTGGCCCTACGTGGAGCCAACGCCGCCTCCGCCTCCCCGGCGTTCCCCCGAACGACGGCGCTACCACATCTCGGCCCGATGCCCGACGTCCTCGACGGTGCCGGGCTCATTGGTGGGGAGCGCAGGGCGCCGAACGAGGGCAGGAACCGGCGGGATGCCACTGTCTACCGAGATCCGCCGACCCGGGGCATGGGGATATCCCGGGGTCGGTGACGCGCTGCACGCCGCCGTCGGGGCGGTTCCTCCCAGTGCAGCGCGAGCAGCTCCCGCCCCGCCGGTCACTGGGCGGCGGGGCGGGAGCCCACCCGGCCCCGTGCCCTAGAAGCCCCCGCGCGCCCTCTATCCCTATCGACCCCGTGGGGGCGCGCGGGACCATACCCGGCCTCGGACCATGACACTTCCCCGAGGCCGGACGCGCCGGTAGTGGCTGGCCGGCGCATGTGGGGCCGCAGGCACTGAGGGGCGCCCGCGGCCCCACACATAAACAGCCCTCGCCCCGAGGGAAGCACCAGAAAGGTGGGGGCGGGGGCGCCATTTCTATTGTCCACCCCCGCAATCATCGGGGATGGAACCGCGACCGCTGCGGCGCGCGCACGTGAGCCGGGGTAGCGTGCCCGTACGTCGCACCCGGGGAGGTCGCGGAGACAGCGAGTGTCCGCGCATGATGGGCACCTACGCGGCTGCGGGCCTCCCGGAGTCGGAGAGGCCACGCAGGGCAGGCTAGGCCAACACGAAACGACCCCGGCGTCAGCCGGGGGTCTGATTCGTGGGCCTAGCTCTGCCCGTCGGCGTCCCGGTCCTGGCCGTCCTCGTCGACGACGGAGTCGGAGACGAGGGCGACGGAGTCGGAGACGAGGGCGACGGACAGGTCAGGGACGGCCTGCGTGGCCTCGAAGACGGCGATCATCGCGCCGTCGATGGACTCGGCGGGCGGCAGGCCCATGGCCCGCAGCGCCGCGTAGGTGTTCATCATGCAGCAGAGGACCTCGCTGGCTTCCATTGCGACCTCCTTCAGGGTGCGACTAGGGCCGCGTCACCCCGGCGAGCGGGCGCGCGCAACCCGCCCCGACGAAGGAGGGGCGGGTTCCCTTGACTTCGCGTCGCGTCGACGCCCCGTAGGGCGGACACGACGGCGCCCGGGGTGTAGTCGCACCCGAGCCCGGGGCGCCTGGCCCGACGGACGGGGAGGTCGCACCACCCGGCCCGTGGGCCTGCTGGAGACGCTACCCCGTTGCGGCGGTTTCGCAACGGGCGCAGTCCTGGTCGTGTCGGTGGATGATGAGGTCCAAGGCCTGGCTGCACCCGAGGACCCCCAGGACCTTCGCGTAGACGTTGGCTTCGTGCATGGCGCCGTGGAGCCCGGGGCCCCACGTCATGGTGTCGGTGTGGGGCCAGCGCTCGCCTCGCTCGGAGAGGATTTTGTCGACGTCGTGCCAGGCGTCGACGCCCATTGCGGTGATCTGGTCGCGTTCCTTCTTGGTGCTCATTGTGGGGAACCCTTCAGCGTGTGGTGGGCGTCTCCTTCGTCGTCGTCCACGGCGTGCGCGCCGATCCACGTCGCGGCGGCGCCAGGGTCGCCGAGAGCGGCCAGCATGTCGGCCAGGACATCCACCTCGTGACAGGTGAGGCGGGTCCCGAGGTCGTCGGCGAGGTAGGCGTCGCCCCATACGTCGAGGAACCGGGCGGCGAGCGGGGTCGGGATCGTCGCGGTGCTCATGATCGCCACCAGCTCTCGGGCACTTCCCACGGGTCGACGAACAGCGCGTCGATCGGCGGGATGTAGTTGGAGCGCAGCCGCATCCGGTAGGCGGACATCGACATCCGCCGACCGGCCGCGAGGAGGCGTTCCTCGTCGGCCGTACGGCTGCGGTAGTGGGCGAGCATGTCCGCGTAGTCGGAAGGGTCGAGCCAGTCGGAGCGGGACATGGTGGTCAACTCCTCGGGGTGGCCCCCGGCTGGGTGCCGGGGGCCGGGGTGGGTCAGTTGAGGGCGAAGGCGTCGAACGCCTTGTTCTTCACGGCGCGCACGTTGTGGGAGGTCAGCGTGCGCTCAGCGCGGGCGGCCGCGTCGGATCCGAGCGCCCCGCTGCGCACCGGGGCGCGGTGGTCCAGGTACTCGGTGATGGCCTGGTAGCCCGCCCACCGGGTGCCCCGGATCGCCGCGTTGGTGTCGGCGTGGGAGAACAGCGCGCGCAGCTCGGCCTCACGCCGGTCGCGGTGGGCGCAGGTGCGGGAGGTCTCGTCGGTCTCCCGGGGCCAGAGGTCGCGGACGATGTCCATGAACTGGCCGTCAGCCAGGTCCTGGTCGATCATCTTCTCGGCCTCGGCCTGGAAGGACTCCAGGTACTTCCAGGTGAGTCCGAGGGACTGGCGGGCCTCCTCGATCCGGCCGGTCGCACCGGAGGTGTGCCGGATCGTGAACGAGGACCTGTTGTTGCGGAGCGCCGCCGCCTGCGTGTTGCTGCACACCACTCGGATCGGGGTGACGACCAGCCGCATGGGTGTGGTGCCGTCGTGGCTGTTCATTCCGGCGATGTAGAGGTCGATTTCGTCGGTTCCGGCGATGGTCATGGTCTGGGGGAGCTTCAGCGTCACGAACACCTCGCGCCCGTCCCTCAGGCTCCCGGCGGTCTCGAAGTGCGCGCCGGACGCATCGACCAAAGCGTTGAGGAATCCCGCCAGTTCCTCGTTCTGCACGGGGGTGTAGGCGGTGCCGACGACGCCCAGCACGTCCGGGCGGCCGGTTTCCGGGTGGGTGCGGACGGTGGCGTAGGTGTCGGGGACGTCCAGCGTCGCGTAGCTGAGGGGACCGGTCGGGACGCTGGTGGCCAGGGGGGCCTTGCGGACGTCCCAGTTGCCGAGCCGGGCGACGGTCATCGCCTGCTCTGCGGTGAACACGTCGGGGAGGATGGTGCCCAGCTGGTGCCAGGCGTCGGTGCGGGCGGATGCGAACGCGGCGGAACCGTCGCTGAAGGTTTCTATCTGGTGGGCCATGGTGAGGCCTTTCTGGGGCGGGTAATGGGCCGCCCCTTGGTGGGTCAGATCGAGGCGAGGCCGGAGACGACCAGGGCGACGGCGAGCCGGTGGTAGCACCGCAGGCCCTCACCGAGGACGAACGCTGCGCATCCGCACGACTCAGGGCTCGTGATGTAGGAGCGCTCCCCGTCGGCGGAACGCACCGAGTACACGTCGGCCAGGATCGGGTGGATACGGCCGGTCGCGATGACCTCCAGAGCCTTGGCCAGCTGATTCACGGTGTAGGGGCGGGCGGTGGGGGTGGCGGTCATCGGGGGCCTCCCTCCTTGGGTTGATGACTCTATTATACGCGCTAGCGAGTCATTTTTAAAGGAAAATAGGCGCTGATCAGGCAAGACTTCGACTACTCCGCCTTGCGCGGGCGCCCCCTTGACCGCCGTGACGCCTTGAACCGCTGCACGGTGGACTCGTACCACCACGGCGTCCGCTCGTCATACCGCCCGTCGGGCAACGGCCCCGAACCGCGCGAGACCATTGACCGCCAGCCACCCGGCGTCATGCCCGCCGCCGCGGCGGCCTCCTTCGTCGTCAGCCGACGCTCATCGGTATCCACAAATGGCACTGTAGCGCGTTGTTTTTCGCAGTCTCCTGACAGACGAAACCACCGCATCTACGCTGGAAAGCCCCAGCCGAGGAGCCCCCATGCGCCTGCTGGTCGCGCTCGCCGGAGCAGCCCTCCTGGCCGTCCCGGCGTCAGCCGAGATCACCACCCCCGACCTAGAGCCCAAACCCCCGCGGGCTGCCCCGCCGGCACCGTTATCCGAACCGCAGACGCGGGATATGCCTGAGGCCGAGCTCACCGCGACGGCGACGGTCACCGAGCCGCAGTATGTTCCGCCGGAGCCTCCCCCGAACCCCGGTGGCTACGACCCGGAGTCGATGCCGTCGATCGACGAGCAGATCGCCGAGTGCACCCGGCAGACCGGGCTGCCGCAGGCGTGCGAGGACAAGATCCGCCACGGGATTCCGTAGGCGTGGGCGGCCATGGAGGGGGATGGCCACCCGCACACAAAGAACGCCCCGCGCTCCCAGCACTGGGAGCGCGGGGCGCGTCGCGTCGAGGGCTTCCCCTCCCTCGAACGCGCGTTCGATACTAACAGGTCAGGGGCCGTAAACCGGCCTGCCTCGGGTCAGCCCAGCCGACAGCATCAGCCGCCCCACCAGCGGCGACACGTGTTCCTCGACCAGGCGGGCCACCGCGTAGTAGGTCGCGGTCACCACCACGGTGACGATCTCGGTCATCGCTCCCTCGGGCAGGTCAAGGCCGATCCGGGCCGCCTGGGCAAGCAGGACACCGACGATGACGGGAACCACGGTGCGAACAATGGACTCGTACATGGGATCTCCTCACGTGATGGGCTTGGTCCATAGCAGCGGCCAGGTGCGGGCGCCGACCAAGCCGTCGACGCCGCCCGGGTCGTGGCCCTCGCGGACGGCTTCGGCCTGGAACTGGCGAACCACCGCAGCGAGCGTGGCGTCGTACCGGTCCTCATGGGCCACCCGCCACCCGCGTTCGCGGAGCCGGTCCCGGATCCGGCGAACGTGCGGCCGGTCCGATGTCCAGAAGCCGGAGTGGTTCCGCGCATCCCGGGACTCCGGCCCGAACCAGTGACCCGCCGGGAGCGGGAACGCCGGCGCCGACGGCATAGGCGCCGGCGAGTCGTCCGGATCGTCGGCGAGGCCCATATGCCCGAGGGTCTCCGGACCCGCTATGCCGTCGACCGCCAGGGCGTGGTCGGCCTGGTACTCCCGCACAGTCCGCTCGGTCTGCGGTCCGAAGTAGCCGTCGACCTCGATGGCATAGCCGCGCAACCTCAGCTCGCGCTGCAGTGCCTCGATCTCCGGGCCGTGCTCGTACCTCTCCAGAAGCGCGTCGCGATCCTCACGGCGGTACTCCGGCTCGGGTGCCGGCGCGCCGCCGACGTCGGACACATCCCGGTAGTTCTTCGACTTCCACCAGGCGTAGTTGCTGCTTCCGGGGCAGCTCGTCGAGTTGATGTCTCGGTGGCCCTTGCGCACCAGAGTGCGTCCGGCCCGCCGGCTCGCTTCGTCGTAGAGCTCTACGACGGCGGCCTTGGCCGCAGGCGTCATGTTGTCACCGCCGATGAAGCACACCCCGATGCCCTGGACGTTGCGCGGTGCGGCATGCGCGCCGAGAACCGTCCAGCCGCGGCCCTCATAGATCCGTCCCGTGTGGTCGACCAGGAAGTTGTATCCGATGTCGGCCCAGCCGTTGGAATCCATGTGGAAGTCCTGGATCTGCCGGGGCGTCTGCGAAGTCGGCCCGGTTGAGTAGTGGAGGGTGAACTCCTCCCGCGACGACCACGCAACATACGAGCGCGATCTGGGAGCGCGGGCTCCCCACGCCGAGCGGCTGATGATGCTGACCATGGTGCCTCCCGGTCAGGTGAGTGCGGTGACCAGGCCGACGATGCCGCCGACCACCACGACGATCAGCGAGACGACCCCGATCGCGTAGGTCCGCAAGGTCTTGAGGTCCTCCGTGGTGACGCAGGCGGCGAGACGCTCGTAGAGGTCGCGGATCCGGGATTCGTGGTCGGCCTGGCGGTTGATGACGACGTCCAGCTTCGTGGAGATGGCTACGAGCAGGTCCCGCATCTCGTCGCGCTCGGACTCGGTCATAGCGGCCCCCTATGCGAAGATGGCGAGCTTGAACTGCGCGTAAGTCACGGCGACGTCGTGAGAGGCGTTGTGCGCGACAGCGATCGCCAGCGGCGTCCCCACCCGCGCGTACATGAGGTGGCTGAAGGCCCAGTACTGTCCACCAGGGCTCGGGGCCCGGTGCTCCGAGCGGGTGGAGTCGTGGCCGGTCGATAGGTTCAGCGGGTCGCGGATGATCCGGAACCGGAACTCTGTGTAGTCCCCGGGCTCGAGGTGAACGACGCCCTCGACGATCGACCAGCCGTCCACCGCCGGCCAGATCAGGGCTGACCGGTCATCGGGGAACTCGCTGACGACGCCGTCCGGCTGCTCTGCCGGGTGCATGTCGTGCCCGTCATAGGACTCGACGTCGCCGTACGGGAGTCGGATGAGCTGGTAGCCGCCGGAGGGGCCAATGGGCTGGTCGTCATCGACCGCGAGGGAACAGGCGTAGACGGACATCAGGCATCACTTTCTACGTAGGTCGTCTCGTACAGCATGTTGATAGTGAGAAATCCGCCGTCTTCGAAAACGGGCTCAGCGACGCTATCCGTCCAGTTGTCGAGGTCGCCATCCGTGTCCGAGATGTCCCACCGGATTCGGTCAATTTTGTCTCCCGACCCTCCGGCCAGGATGAGCGCCACACCATGCCGAGACCGCACGTCACCCGAGTCCTCAGCCCCCACTACAGTGCCAATCCAGCGCGTCCCGGTTTCCGCGGGAAGATTCGCCGGAAGGTCGAATGAATAGGTGCCGCTGCCCATATTTGTAGTGCTTCCGCGCGCCCACGAGATGCGCACCCACACCATGCGCCCCGGGAGCCGCCGGTAGCGGCCGATCAGTGTCCCGTTCCCAATGGATGGGTTCGTGGTGTCTGCCGTCCACGTTGGCGTGTAGGTCTTGAAATCCCCGTGGTAGACGAGGGTTTCCCAGATGGTTCCCGTATAGATCAGAAGCGTTTGGGTATCCGTCTCGTAGATCATTTGACCTTCGACAGGTGAGGATGGCCTCGTCGAGGAGGTGACAACCGCGATCACCTGTTTCGCAAGGTACGCATTGACGTCAGCGGCTCTCCACAACTCGCCGACGGCCCACGTTTTAAAACCCACGTCCGCCCCTTCTCAGTACCCCAGCGCGTTTTCGTCAAGCACGCCCAAAATTGGATCGTCAAGCACGAGGAACGCCCCCTTCGTCGCCGACTGCAGTGAGAACACAGTCCGCCACGAGCCCGGAACTATCTCGTGCTGAACCCCGCGCACGAACACGTCCCGCTCGATTAAGCTGCCGCCGCCCGGCGGACGTCGACGGATACGAATCCGGTCCCCGATTTCGAGCCCAAGCGCGAGCGGCATCAGTCGTCCGGGATCGCGGAGCGGGTCGATCGCGAGCTGCTCGAACCTCAGCTCCGGCTCGCTGCTCTGGTAGAGGACGAACTCCGCGTAGTGCCCAGCGGTCGTGTCGTCCTCCACGAGGAGCCCTGACGTCGAGTAGGTCCGCGTGAGGTACGCGGACTGAGACTCGGTGTCTGTCGCGACCTGCTCGGCACCGCCCTCCCTGGTGATTCGCACCTCGTTCGCGAGGGTCGCGTCGTCGCTGCTGATGATGACCTCGCGGTACCGCAGCTCCGGGTCGCGATCCCCGAAGATCGCCTTGGGGTGCACGCTCCGCGTCTCCGTGTAGAGCGCCCCGCGGTTGCGGAACACGACCTTTCCGGCCGCGTTGACGTACAGCTCGCCGATCTCGGTCTCAGCCACCGACCGGAGCAGCGACAGGGCGTCCGAGCCGAACGACGTTTCTTGCAGCGTCGTGTCGCCGGTCGCGATGTCCCGATCCCCGTCCGGCCACTCGATCGCGTCGAGGATGCGGACGATGCGCGCCCCGGAATCCTCGCTCCCGCCAACGGGTGAGGTAGCTTCCGCGAGCTGCCGGTTGCCGAAGACCTTGAACGCATCGCTGAACTGGACGCTCGCGGTGGACTCGTTCGGGTCTGACCACGCCACGTCCCACTGATCAGCGAATCCGCGGGCGAGGTCATAGACCTTCTCGTTCGGCTTGAAGTCCTCCGGGATCGACCCGGCGACGCACTGCACGGCGTCGACGTAGGCCACGATGGTCCCGGCCGGAATGGTGCCGTCAGTCCAGATGCTGACCTGCGCGTCGTACAGCACCCGGCCGTCGTTGATGGCGCCGGTCAGGGACACGCGCTCCCACGCGTCCGCCTGCGACGGTTTGCCGACGAAAGTCGAGTCGATCGCGTTCCCGCTGAGGTCGCCGGACCCGCCCACGATGGCAATATCGCTGACTTGGTCGTATGTCTCACCCGGGATATAGACGTAGGCGCTGATGGTGACCGTGTCGCCATCGCCCACCTGCCCGCCTTCGAATCCATCCGGGTACTGGGTGGCACAGTTGTGCGCCTCGAATGCGTTGCTGCCCGTGCGGGTGATCGCGAGTGCGTACGTCCCGAACTTCGGTACGACGTCCGTCGACGCGGCCAATGAGGTCTCGTTGTTCGACGTCCATCCGTCAGTGCTGGCGCCCTCAAAGCTGGGGTTCACCACCATGTTCGACGTCGAGCCCCACCGTGCGCGGAGCCGCATCTCCCGCATGGGCGTCACCTGGCTCCGGCCACCGACGACGTACGGCCCTGCGAGGTGGGTCGGGTCGAATCGTCTGTCGCGGTTGTCCAGGACCAGGCTCGCCGTGCCCGCGTCATAGGTCACGATCGGGCTGCTGACGCGGTCCGCGCCGCGGTTCGTGTTCGCTGACCTCACCCACTGGGAGACGTCGCTGAAAGCGGTCTCACCAGCCAACGTGTTCTGGCCGAGGATGCCCCGGTCCGGGTCGTCGAGGTGAAGGGCAAGCGGGTCCTGAGCTGCGCTGGTGAAGCTGGCCTCCGCGATGAGCGCCGGCAGATTCGCGAGCCCACCCTGAACCCCAATGGCCTCCGCGTTCGGCGCGGGCGGCGGCGCCTCCGTCCCCGCCTGGTACTCGACCAGTGCCCAGACGGCGCTGACCCGCCGGGTCAGCGCCTCTTCGGTCACCGTGCCGTAGCCGATTTGGATGCTCTGCAGATCCGTCGGAGTCCAGGCGACGGCCGTGTCCGGACTGGTGTAGCTGGTCAGCGAGTAGACGCTGGGAAAGCTGTCGTCGTGGGTCACCCACCCGTCAAGGCGAGCTTGAACGGTTGTCCCGACAGTGACCGCGCCCGCCGGCGACTTGAGCCTCAGTGCGAGGTCGCGGGTGCCCTCGAATGAGTGAGCGCCGATGCGCGCCCCGACTTGGATGAGCGTGATTGTGTCGGTGGACAGGATCGCGGAGTCATAGTCCACCGCATGTTCGTCGTGCCGCTGACCTGTCGCATTCCAGTAGGCGTAGGTCTGGATATCGTCCGGCGGGACGTCGTCGACCACCTGCCACGAGTCCTCTGACCCGAAGTGGTACGTCCCGTTGATCGCGTTGTGCCACTGGTGGGCGTCCCCGGCCGCATCCGGCCGAAGGTGCACGATCCGCCCCTCGCCGGGCCATGACGTCTGGTCACTGCCTGAGTCATCGTTGACGGCGATGTCGTCGAGGTACAGGTCGACCGTGCACGGGGTGATCGCGCCGAAGCGGAATGAGGTGCTGTTCTCTCCGAGGCTGATCACGCCGTCCGTCGCGAACTCGACGCCGTCGAGGCGCGCGGAGCTTCCGTTCCCCAGGCTCCGGACCTCGAGCTCGACCCGGTGCCAGGCGCCGACGGTCAACGCGCTCGAGTCCGAGCCCTCTTGGGTCTCGCCGTCGAGCAGCTGCAGCGTCCCCGCCGTCGTCAGCCTGATCCCGGCCGTGACCGCGTTAGCCTGGTCGACCACCTGAATCACATCGACGTCGACACTCGGCAGGGTCGACACGAGTAGGTACGCCCGCACATACCACGGCGACGTGTCGCTCGCCGCGACCTGGTGTTGGATGTAGGCGACGTCGGCCGTCGGCGAGCACCGCAGCGACGCTTCGCCTGACCGGGCGAGGTCCGTGCTGATCGTCGGGGACCCGCCCGTGCCGTCCCATTCAGCGGGCGACCGCAGCTCGAACCCGCACGACCAGACGCGCGCCATGTGTTAAGCCGCCCTAGCGAGTTTCCGGCCCGAGCGGCGTTCGTACTCCACAAGCGCCTCGTACACCGCTCGGCCGACGGCCGCCTTATCCGAGGTCGGCGGCACGTTCACATTGATCGTCACGTAGTGGTCGCCGCCGTGGTCGCGCTGCTGCAGCTCCCGGTGAGGGCTGACGTGCCCTCCCGTCGGGCCAGCCGTGAACAACTCACGGCCGCCCTCGCCGACCACTGCGGATTCGTAAGGCCGGAGCCCTCCGCCGAATCGTCTCCGGGCGACAGGAGCGAATCCGTAGCGGCCGTAGAACATCGGGTCGCGGTAGCCGCGTGCACGCTTCCCGCTCACCGTCCCCTTACTTCCCGCCGACTCCACATTGACACCGAGCAGAGTGCCCGCCATGTGACCCTTGCCGCTGTTTGTGACACCGACCATGAATTTTGAATTCAGCCCGCGCACCCACCCGCGCGGAGCCCGGGAACCCTGGAAACTAAACGTGCTGTATAGCCGCCCGAAGTGCGACGGCGGATTCACGTTCATGATGGCCTTCTGAATCCCGGCCATGTATCCGCTGCAGTCGAACAACGGGCCTCCGCCGCCCCAAAGGTACGGCCGACCAACGGTTTTTCTCACGAAGTTCGCGGCGCGGCGCAAACCGGCGCCGACGTTCTTCAGCGACCCGAACCCGGCAAGCCCGTAAGAGAAGATGTCGGCCACCGACTTCAGTTTCTTCAGCGCACCCGACACCATAGGCCCAATGAGCTTGTTATACGCACCCGAGAATCCGCCGCGACCGTACCGCGTGCCGACCGACCCCTTCATCGGGGTGAGCGCGCCCTTTGCGACCTTCATGAAGTCGGAGTCGAGGAACTGGTTCTTCGCCTTCGCCACGAAACTCTTGACGCCGCCCAGTATGCCCCCGCGCGCGAAACCGAGCTGCTTGGGATCGGTGACAGTGGGCGTGTGAGGGTTTCCGCCGATCCCGAGATCGAGCTTCGCCCGCTCCTGCTCGAGCGCATGACGCCCCCGCATGGCAGCGGAATTCAGCCGCAGCAGACGCGCCCGCTCGAACGGGTCGCGCATCAATTCGCTGACAGCCCAGCCCTCACCGCGCCGCACCGGTCGGAGCTGGTCATCCCCCATCTGCCATGCGGACGTACCGGCGATGATGCCGCCTCGAGCCAGACCCCCGCGATACCCGGAGCCGCGGCCCCTGGTTTTCGCGGAGTACGACGAGTAGTCGACATAGGGCAAGGTGCCGAGGTCCGCCTTTTTTGCGACGGCATTCCAAACGGCTCGAATTCCGCTGTTGTACACCGTGTCGACGATGAATCGAACGGGGCTTGATGCTGCACTTTGTACCTTCGACCACTGGCGACCGATCCCAGCTTGCGCCCGGTCAAATGCATCGATCGCGCCGTCGCGGAAGTCACGCAGCGCACTCAGTGCCCCGTTCTTCAAGCTGACCGCGTCGGAGATCACGCCGTCCTTGAGCGATTCGGCCCGCTCGAGCGCCTTGCTCTTCATATCGCTCATCCACGCGACAAAGCCTTTCGCGAGCTCGATTGCCTTCCCGATGCTGCCGCCACTCAACTTGTCGAACCACTTTAGAACGTCGTTGACGAGGTCCGGCACGACAGAATTTCCGACGAGTTTATCGTAAAGCCATACAAAGGCGTCGCCGATCCACATCAGCATGTCCCAAATAAGACCGCCGATGCCGGGCTTGTAAAACAGGAACTTGAGGCCTCGGTAGATCATCACGCCAAGGTCAACGAATCCCTCGCCGAGGAATTCAAGGAGTCCAGATCCGGTGGTTCGTTCAACCCACTTATTAAATTCTGCTAGGGCGTCAATGGCGTCGCGAATCGGTTTAATGACGAACCTGCGGATTTGCTTCGCGAAGACCGCGAGAACGGACTCAGTGAGGGATCGGCCACCGCTGAGATTCTCGAATGCTGCGCCAAGCTCCTCGTATGCGGCGATGACCTCGCGGACGTCCTTGTCGTTTTTCTTAAGTCCTTTGCTTACGCCGTTCTTGAAGTCCGTGAACGCGTCGAGCGCGCCATTCCACGTGTCAACAGCGATAGCCTTGAAGTCTTCGAGGATCGGGCCAAAGTCGTCTTCGAGCTGCGATCCCAGGTCGGTCAGACCCGGGCCGACTTTTTCCCAGAAATCGGACCAACCGCTCTTCGCCTTCGACCAGGCGCCGGACACGGCGTCACGGAAGTCCTCCGACTGCTGGTAGGCGACCAGGAGTCCGCCAGCGAGTAGCCCTAGCCCGGTGACCACGACGCCAAGCGGCGTGGAGATCGAGATCAGCAGCGAGGCGATGCTGGCCGCTTTCAGCGCGACGCCGACGGCCGTGATCCCGACGGCGATGGCGGTGATCGTCTCGGGTGGAGCTTCGGCGATCAAGTCGGCGAAGGCCGTGGCGACCTTCAGCGCTGCAGGAGCGATCGGAGCAAGACCCCTGAGGATGGTCCCGAGGGCAGGGCCGATGGAGTCAAGCAGGTCAAGGACGTGGGGACCGGTCGTCCGGACGTAGTCCATGAACGCCTGGAAACCGCGCGAGCCGCTAAGCCCACGTCCCCACTTCGCGAAGCCCGCCGCGATCTTCTCGACGAAGGACAGCATCGTCGGGGCGCTCGGGATGAAGGCATTTACGATCCCCGCGACACCGGCAGCGATGTTCCCGCCGGTTCGCCCCAGCGACCCGATGGCCGTCGGCGCGAGCCGCGTGACGCGCTTGCCGAACTCCGACCAGAATGGGTGCTGCAGGGCCTCGTCGAGGTCGTCGATCAGGTCCGAGAAGGCGCCCGCTGACGCTTTGACCAGTGGGTTCAGCTTCTTGAAATTGCCGCTGACCAGGCCGATCCCCTTGGAGAACACCGGCAAGACCGTCGGCTCGAGGCTTCTACTCCACTTCCGGTACTCCTTGGTGAGTCCCTGCCAGTCCCGCATGAGGGTGCGCGCGGCCGGAGACATGTCAGCCAGCGCGTCGGCGAGTTCCTCCTGCGCAGCCTCCGAGCCCTTCGCCGCGCGTTCCTGCAGCTTGAGCGCTTCGGAGATGTCAGAGATCGCGGGTACAGCGACGGCACCCATCGCCGCCGCACCGGCCCCCGCGGCCGTCAGTCCGGCCGCCATGGTCCCGGCCGCCGCGGTGATCCCGGCGAGCGCGGGTACGGCCGCAGCGGAGGCGGCGACGATGGGCGCGCCGATCGACCCGAGCTTGCCTATCTTCGAGTTCAGCGAGTCGATGTCCCGCTGAGCACGGCGGATACCGCGCCCGTTGTACCGGGAGAAGATCGAGAAGCCGAGGGAGGTGACGGTAGCCACGCTCGATCACCCCCCGCCGGCTTCGCCGTCGTCGTCTTGGTTGCGGTGGGTGAACCACTCGCTTGGGCGTGCGATACGCTCGGGCGGATCGATTGGGTTGGGGTGCTTGTCGTCGGTGAAGTGAGCGGCACCCATGAGGTGGTGCGTGCGCTGCTCCCCCTCGACGGCGAGGGCGAGCATTTCCCGCTCGTAGGCCGGGCCGAGCGGCCCGTACACCAGCTCGTACGCCTGCCACTCGGTGAGCTCGCGGGCGTCGATACGGGTGAGCAGCTCGCCCACCGTCATATGAAGGGCGAGCGCTAGTCGGAAGTAGAAGGCTCGCTCTGGTCGCCGCTCCCGCCGAAATCCTCGACCAGCTCCGCAAGGTCGTCGTCGCTCATACCGCACAGGCGCCGGGCGACGTCGAACACCCGGTTGAGCGCGGCGGCGGACTTGTCACCGAGAGCTGAGATGTCGTCGAGGGAGAACATGCGGTTGCCCCGCTCGTCGACGACTGTCATGGCGACCATGCGGGCGCGAGCGTTGGCCAGCTTGGACGCCTGCCCCGTCTTCTTGTCGACAAGCGACGCTTCGAACGCGTCCCGCTCCTTACCGGTCAGTGACCTGACACGCACTGTTCCGCCCCACTCCGGGACGGCAACGTCTTCGGTCCGTCGGTCGTCGACGGTTAGGATCGCGTCACGCGACAGCAGAGCCATAGCGGGTCTCCTTCTCTTGATCACGACAGGTCGTCGCGAACGAATTAACTGCTCGCCCTCGAACGCGGACGGGCGCGAGGGAATCCGTTCCTCATGCGGGTCGTTGCGCGCGGCCGTATCATCGGCACATGCGGGGAGTTGCGGAATCCGAAACTCTTGGAGTGGTCAGACCGGGGACCCGCATCACCCGGCCTGACCACGACTACACGGAGCGCCGACCGGCCACCCACCCGGCGGCGTCCTTGAGGACACCCCGCACATCGCGGGCGATCTCGTCGCGCTCGTCGGCAATGGGCTCGATGAACCACGACCCGCCGTCGGACTCCGCCCACGTGTCCCGCCGCCCGAACACGGGATGGCGCCATCCTCCCGTCCTGGTCTGCGAGTCGAGCCCACGGGGCAGCACGGCCTCATCCCGCGTTGGCATGCTGGTCACGATGCGCACGCCGGTACGAGTCGACGCCTGCACGCGCACACCGCGAGCGACCTTGCGGCGGAGCTGCCTGCGAGTGTGCGGGTGCTTCTTCGTACCGCCGCGAACCCCCTTCACAGGGAGGGCGCGTACCTTCCGCTTAACCTTCCTCACGGCCGGACGCACCGACTTGCGCAGCTCTCTACGGAGCTTCGTCGGTAGCTTGCGGTCCACCGCGCGAAGGCGAGCAGCCACACGCTCGAATTCCTTGCTGGGGACCACGCTGACCCGTACCGGGTCACGCCGGAACGCCATGGCTACGCGAAGGTTCCCCTCGTCACGACGCCGTCGACCTGGATGCTCGCGGAGAAGCTGACCTTCTCGGCGACGGCGCTCGTGATCGTGTAGTTGCTGACCCAGCACTCACCCGAGTACTTGACCGCGCCAGTCGTCGATCCGCCCGGCCCGTACTCGAAAGAAGCCGTCGAGGTCTCTTCCTCGAACAGCGCGTTGAAGATCGCGTCCGGCCCGGTGCTCGCGGTCGGGTCCCAGTGGCCGCTCACCTCCACGGTGGCGTTGAACAGGCCGGGAATGTTGCGGGTACCGGAGTCCCCGAACGCCGTGACTTCGGCGAGCGCCTTCTCACCAGGGAGACCGCTCACATTGTCGATGTACTGCGACACGTCCGTCAGCGACCCGCCGCCGGAATCGTCGATCTTGAAAACGGTGTTCTTACCGTGCTTGAAAGCCAAGGGACCCACCTCCGGGCATCAAAAAACCCGGCGTGCGCCGGGTGGACTGTCAGAGAATGCGGGTCTTTTGGCTGGTAGAAGCTAGGAGCGGGAGAACGCCACGTTGAACGTGAAGCTGGGAGTTGTCCCCGAGATGGTCCAGTCGGCCCGGACGTACTGATCAACCGTGCCGGTCACTGTCTTCGACTGGGAGTCAGCCGCGGTCGCCGCGTCGAAGGTGATCAGGTCGACGAAGGTGACGTTGTCGGCGCTGTCCTGAACCTTCGCCGTCAGGCTCGGGGATGCCCCCGAGGCAGCCGTCACGTGCAGATGCGCCACCCCACCGCCTGAAGTGGAGGCTCCGTTGTCTACCGCGGTTCCGGATCCCGTGGCGGTCTCGGCTGACAGATCGTGAAGGCTCACACCCGAGTGGATCGACTCGTCCGGCGAGGATTCGATGGACACCGACACCGCATCCGCCACCGCGGAGCTAATCGTGTAGTTGCTGACGTCCGCCGTCGTCAGGAAACCCTTCGCGCCGACCGTGGCCCCATTCGGGTACACCGTCGCCAACAGGCCATTGTCTCCGCCGGAGAAGACAGACTCCATCTCTTCGTCGAGGTTCCCGGTCCCGCTGTCGAAAAGGCCCCCGAGGGAAAGCGAACCCGACCGAAGGCCTGGAATGAACCTCTGCCCGTCGTCGGAGTACGCCGTCACCTCGGAAAGGTTCCTCTCGCGCGTCACCGTGTACGAATTCAGCGCTGCGGACACGTGCTTCTCGTTGACGAGAATCCGCCCGTTCTTGCTGTGGACAAACGCCATCACTCATCACCCTCTTCGGGGTCCGGTGTGGGTGCCGGAGAGATAGCACCCCGCTCTAGCAGCCACGGCACCGAATTCACCGGCAGATCATCGACCACCTCGCCCGGCTCCGCGCGTCGCTCGCCCTTGCCCTTCGGCGGCTTGTAGTTCAAGCCCCGAAGGACCTGGTACCGCTTCATGACACAGTCACCCTCACTAGAAACTCGGCGCCGTAGAAGTCCACCTTGTTGTGCGTGAGGATCCCGTAGAACGTGCACATTGGCACGACGCTGAAATCAGCAGCCCCACCCAACGTGTCGTCACCCTCGACCGCTGCGAGGACGGACGTCGATCCCGTCGGCGCGAGAAAATCGTCGAGTTCGGACTGCCCCGACTCCGCATGCGCCATCGACGTGAAGATTTTGATTGTGAAGAGGAGGTCGTGCGACCCGTCCTGGTAGGTCTTGCTGTAGTCAATCGGCGGATTCTGAGTTGAATCCGATCCTGGAACTCCCGGGACGATCAGCGCAGCCGGCGGGTTCACCGGCCCTTCCACGAACTCCCACACCTGCAAACCACTGATGGTCTCCAGCCGCGCCGCAAGCCCCGACCGGACAGCAGAAACCGACACGACCCGCTCACCCCACCAAGATCCGGTACCGGCAATAGCGCGCGAGTTTGGCCGCTGCCATCTTGTTGTCGCGCACCCGAATCACGCCAAAGTCGTCTGACCCGGCGACCCCGAACGGAGCCTGGCGCAAGTTGTACGTCTCGCTGGCGAGGATCAGACACGCCTGCCGCACCGGCTCTGGAACAGCATCCCAGCCCCACTGCGCGGTGACGCGAAGCGTTGCCTCTTGGCCGGTCACCGGGAACCGCTTTGCCTTGATGGACCGGATCTTGTAGAAGGGCCATCCTGTCTGGCCGTCAACTATCCCGTTCAGGGGCTCTAGCTGGTAGTCCGCAGCCGCCCACGTGGTGCCATAGGTCCCGTCGGCGTTAGCGTCGGTCTCCACCACCAGGTCCGTCGTGGTGTGCAGGTCGTCCACCGCAGCCCATCCGCACATGTCAGGAATGAACACCCGCGCATACGCCGTGGTGGTCTTGTTGAACTGCCGGTTGCAGTGTCTCTCGATCTCCCGCGACACCGAGTCGAGAGCGTCCTGCAGCTCGGTGTCGTCGCTGGCCGTCGTCACGCCCATGTAGCTCTTGAGCGAAGCGAGCGTCGCGTACGCATCACCCAGCGCCATGGCCAGCCCTCACGTGGTGTGGTCGACCGGGCCGCGGCGGGGCTCACCCAGCAGAATGGACGCACCATAGATCCCGCCCGTCGTCGCACCTGCCACCGTCGAGACGACCCGCAGATACCGGCGCACACCGATATAGCCGACGTAAAACAGCTTGTCGTCGTCAGCGGTCCCGATCTCCGGCTCAGTGCCCTGAAGGAACGCATCCGCGACCGCAGTGAACGTGCTGTCGTCGTCGGAGTCCTGCACCTCGATGGTGTGAGTGCCGTCGGTGATCGTGCCGGTGTGCACCACCACCATCGCCGTACGGTGCATGTCATCGCCGACGTTGCGGTCCACACTGGACCCGGTCGCCGTCGACGTGTGCGCGGCCGGGTTGATCGTCGCCCGCGCCGTCGTGTTCGTGTAGACACTCCGCCTGCTCATGATGCCTTGCTCCCCCCGTCAGTCGGGGTCTTGCGGGGGCGCCCCGGCCCGCGTTTCGGCTTCTCATCCTCAGCGGTCACCGTTGAGACGACCCGCTTCTCCCCAGGCTCCGCCGTAGCCCGCTCCACACCAGACCCGCGGCGCGACACATAGTCGCCCACCGGCTCGAAAAGCCGCTCACGGCCTTTGAAAACCGGATCAGTGTCCTCGACAAGCTCCCCAGCGGGCACAACCCTCTTGACACCCGCGACCTGAGTCGCGAACGCCTCCTTGCAGCGGTAAATCACCACCACTCCTTTCCGTGTTGGGCATACGGAAGGCCCCCGATACCTTTTGGCTGGGGGCCTTCTATGACCCGAACTGAATGTTCGTTATGCCCTATACGTCCAGCATGCGGAAAGCGCCGTCATTGACGCTGTCTGCACCAACGCGGTAGTACGCGTACCAGCCGCGCTGACCGGAAGGCCTGTTGTTGGCGGTAGCGAATAGGTGCGGAATGAATTCCACGGTCATCCCGATCCGGTCGGCGATCACGTAGTTCATGAAGTCGCCGTAGATCAGGACATAGTTGTTCGTCGCCGCAGTGATGCTGGAGTCCATGTCTTCGGACTCGAACGCGGGACGCCCCAACAGCTGCGGGGGCTGCCCCTCGCCGATCCGCGCCCACATGCCGGCTCCGCCGGAGCTGTCGAACTGGCGGATGTCGTTGTAGATCGCCCGGTGCGCCAGCCACGATGCGTTCGCCCGGTACCGGGCGGGCAACGCGTCGTCGAGAGCGTAGACGTCGCCGATGGCGAACGTGTCGTCCGTTGCCGCGTCCACCTCCGAAGAGGTCCCGGTCAGTGCGGTGACGATACCGGTCGGCTGCCCGGACCCGGAACCGGTCGCGAACGCCGCCGCCTCCAGGTCGTCCCGGCCGAACGCAAGCAGCCGCGCGACCTCCGCGGTCACGTTGGCCTCGTCCGCCAGCGCCTCCAACGAAATCGGCACGAACCCGGCCGCCTTGTGGATCGGCACCGTCGGCTGGGCGAAGGTCGGGGCGTCGTCGGACACCTCGGTCGCCTCAGCGTCCCACGACCAGGTCACCTGACCGGAGCTGACACCGTTCCACACGTCGGTGGTCGCGACGACCGACCTGGCGACCTGCCGGACCTGGTTCCGGGATCCGTCCGACGTGATGATGACGGTGGGGTCCAACTGGAACGGAACCAGGTAACCACCACTGGCGTCGGTCAAGCTCATGGCCCGCTCCAGAGCGCGCTGCTCCTCCGGCTGCAGCATGTGCCCGCGCCCGCTGGCCACCTTGGACCAGGCTCGCAGGTACTCCGGCGACGACGCCGCCAGGCACAGGCGGGCAATGCTGCTGTCAGAGTCGTCCCACCGCTCCAGGATGTCCGTCGCAGCAGACCGGACCCGGTCGCGGGTACCGGGCATCCGCTCAATGGCGGACAGAGCACGGGCACGCAACTCCTGCGCGATCTCACCCTTCGACCGGGAGAACGTGCGAACCTCACTGAGGTCCCACGGGTTGCGGAACCGCTTGTCCTCGACGGAGTCGGGGTTCAGGATCGGGTCGAGGTCGTAGCCGTCAGACGGGTTGACGGGTGTGCCGCGTTCAGTGCGCAGATCCGCCGCCGCAGGGGTCCGTTCCGTAGTCCGGGCCACGCCGCGAACACGCTCCAACGCAGCCTTGCGCTCAAGCTGCCGGCGGTGGGTGTCCACCTGCGCGAATTCCCTGGTGAGTTCGTCGAAGGACTGCTCGTCCTCGGCGGTCAGCTCGTCCTTGGCTTCCAGGCGTTCCAGTTCGGCTTCGATGTCCTTGAGGCGGATCACCGCCTGAGGGTGACTTAGTTCCATCACTGCTCTCCTTCGATGGACGCCAGCCGATCGCGCATCAGCGCCCGGATTTCCGAGATCTGGGTGCGAAGGCCGGTCGGTGTCGGGGTTGGCGACGGGTGCCCATCGGAGGGCGGCGCGTCAGAGTCGTCCACGTCCGGGTGCCCCTGCTCGGGCGGCGCGGTGCGGACATGAGAAAGCCCCGGGCTCTGCCGGGGCTCATTGGTAGACGGGTGCCCGTCAGGGGGCGGCGCGTCCGGGGGCGAACCGAACAGCAGCACACGAGCAACCTCGCGCCGGGTGTCCGGATCACCCAAGTCGTCAATGCCCGGGTCACTGGCGGACCGAGCGAGGGCGGCGCGCACCTCACGCGCCAAATCGGTGTCAGACCGCACCAGGTCGGCAACCTCACGTGCACGCACACCGACACTGGTCTCCATGTACTGCGGGAAGACGACAGGGCCGACCTCGTGAAGCTTCACCTCAACAAGGGTGCGTTCCAGGGGGCCGCGGTCGCCCGGCATCCACAGCAGGTCGAAGAGTTCGTCGTCGCGGACTTTCCTGCCGTTATTGTCACGCCACTCATCCCGCACCACGCTGAAGCGAAAGCTCATCCCGTCCACGGCCTCATCGGCGATGGCGTCGCGGATCGGCTCGATCAGCCAGTTGCCTGACAGGCGGGCGGAGACGGCCAGGCCGTGGTCGTCCTCGCGAAGGTCGTCGATGCGCCCCAGCGGGATGCTGCCGATGAGCGGGTGGCGGCCGTGGTCGAACTGGAGCACCGGGGTGCGTTCCCGTAGCGACTTGCGGAAGGCGCCCTTGCGGATCTTCTCGAAGAAGGTCCCTTCCCAGCTATCGATGAGTGTGGGCTGGTCGAACACCGCGGCGTACCCGGTGAGGTCGCGGCCATCGCCCGGGGCAGTGTCCCCCTCCGCCCGCTCGGCGACGAACGGCGCCGACCGGACCAGGTTCTCTCGGGGAGCGCTCACGTCACTACTCCTCATCTCCAGATCCGCCCGCCGGATTCTCACTCGACGTCGCCGCCGTGTCGTTCAGATTCGCGCCCGGCTCCTGCAACTGCACAGAGAACAAACCGGTGTGCTCAAGCAGATCCCAGTCGTTGGCGATCACGGCGGCCTTCGCCGATTCGTGCGTGTAGCCCTCGCGGGTGAGCATGCTGATCGTCGACGCCTCCGACAGTTGGATCTCGGCTTGGTCCTTGCGGTCCTCACGCAAAAACGGGACGTCGCGTGTGTCGTACCAGAACCGGGCACCGGACCGGCGCGGCAACAGGGGCGCCAACGATCCGGCCGCGTTCTGCCACAGCGGATGGATGGTCACATCCGCCAGGCGCCTACGGGCCTGCCCGTAGTTTCCCGCGTTCAGGCTGGACCCCTGCATGCCCTCGGACAAGCCCACTACCACCGGGGGCACGCCAGCGGCCGCCGCGATACGGGTCTCACCAGCACCCTGCACGGCCTTGAAATCCAACTGCTTGAGGTCGGCGCCGACCACCTTCACATCCGCGCCGCCACCCAAATACATGGTCTCGTACGCGTTCTGGACACCCTTGTGATTCGCTTCGAGGACTTCCATGAAATCCTTGAACTGCTCAAGGGTGACGGTCTCCTTCAACGAAACGGCAAGGTTCGGGGTGGCCGCGTTCTCGAAGAACTTGGCTTTGTGCAGCATCATCTGGCCGTCGGTCGTGATCTCCCGCAACACCGGGGTCAACCACGACATGCCGCGGTAGGTGGCCAGAGGGTCCGGGGTCGGCGCGAAGTGCGCAACCTCGTCCGGCAGCAGCGGGATAGGGTCCGAACCCGACTGCGGACCATTCTCGTGGTACAGGTAGCCGATTTTCCGGTACCCCAGCACGCCGCCCCGGTCCTGCCGCGGCTCTAAGACGATGTCCACCCAGTCAGGGCGGAGACGGACCAGTTCGTCGCCGCGCCGGGTCCAGTAGCTGTTGCCCGCGAGGTCGGCGTCCTGGATCATCCGCAACAGCAGATCCTGTGTGGTGCCGCCCGGCCACGGTTCCTCAACCAGCGACAGCGCGGCGTTGCCGAACAGCCTGCCGGGGCGCCCATTGGCGAGTTGCTGGTACTGGAACCGGATCGAACTGAAAACGAGCATCCGCACGGCCATGCAGGCGAACACGACACCGTTCCCCGCATACGCCTGCGTCGCGTACGCGGTCAGGTTGCTGCCGATCCGTTCGGCTGGACTTCCGTTCAGCGTCTGCTGGACACCCGCACCACCCGACACCCCGTAGGTATGGCCGTTGTACATGAACGACGACAACGCTGCAGCGTAGTCCTCGATCGTCGTGATGTGCCGTTCGCGTGGACGACGAAGCAGGGATGACCAGAGCTTCGCCACGTCACCCCTCCTTCATGTCGATGACGAACAGCACCACCAGCAGCACCGCGAAGCCGACGCCCACCAGGCCCCAGCCGCCGAACTCCCACGCCAAACCCGCCGCAACCAGAACCATCGACAGGGCGACACCCACCAGCGCCTCAGACCTGCGCACACGAACCCCTCACCGGAACGCCACCCACGGCGTCGCCGTTTCCGGTCCGATATGCGCCTTCTTGCCGTGGCCCCACACCGCCAGCGTCGCCGCCACCAGAGGACTGATGTCCACCGCGGCGCCGCGCCGGTTCCACGCCCACAGGTCAGCGAGGTCTCGCTTCGCCGCGCCGGCCACTGCGGTGTCGAGCGGCACCTGCCCCCGGTGGCGGAGCGTCGAGGAGTTCCCGCGTTTCGGCTCGACGGAGTTCTTGAGATCTCCGCAGGCTTGGGCGTACTCCCGCGTCGAGGGGTTCGTCAGCTCGATTCCGGCTTTCTCGAATTTCGTCATGAGCGTGCCCCCTGGCCCGCCCGCGTCGAGCACGACCGCACATGGCCGCCACCGGTCCACGAGTTCCTTCACCCGCGGCACCACCCATCCCGTCCCCGAACGGTGATCGAGCTCACTCTCAGTACCAGCGATCTCGACGTGCACCAGGCCGTCACCGCGCAGCCCTGCAACGGCGATGCACGCGTACGACTGGTCGGGAGTCACGTCGATGCCGAACGCGAGGGGTTCGTCAACGGCGGGAGTGGAGTCCTCGTCGCGGACGTCGGTCCAAGCCTCCTCTGAGATGACAAGCCACGCGTTCCCCTCGACAACGTAGTTGCCGACGCTCAACCGCTCCCGGGCGAACGCCTCCGGCGACATCGCCGCACGTTCCGACTCGATGAACTCGCGGCTGATCCGGATTCCGAATCCCGGGTTCGCTCGCGCCCACGTCTCCGGAGCCATCGGGTTGTCGTGCTGGTCGCAGTCGACCGGGCACAGCTCATCGCACACGTCCGCCGACCACTCGAAGAACGCGAGCCGCGAGCTGTCGCCGGATAGCGCACGCCGACGGACTCGGCTCAGCACCTCGCACGGAGCCAAATCCTTGTCCGGAGCGCTGCTCGTGTACCAGAGCTGCGGATTCGGTCTCGCGCTGAGCGTGGGCAGCAACGCGGCCATGTGATCATCCGTCAGGTTGTACGCCTCATCGAGGATGATGAGGTCGCCCGAGAATCCCCGCCCGCCGCCGCCCGTTCTCGTAGCGAAGACCAGGCGACGGCCGTCCTTGAGCTCAACGCCCTCCTCACCGTGAGAACGGTGGAACCGGTCCACGCGGGCGAGGAAGTCCGGGTTCGCCTTGATCAGGCGTTCCATCCGGCGGAAGTGCTCTTTCGACGTCTTGAATTCGTGGGCACTGTGAATGATCAGTTCCTCGCCGAACAGGAACAGGCCCGCCAGCTCCCTCGCCTCGAGGATGCTGCCCTTCCCGTTTTGTCGGCCGACAATCAAACCGCACTCGAACGCCGACCATGACCCGTCCGCGCGTTCCCCAAGTGAGGTCTCGAGAGCAAGCTGCTGCCATGGGTCAAGAATCAGACCGGCGCTTGCCGCGAGGTCGACCGCCTCCTGACCGGCACTAGTCAGCGCCGGCGGCGTCACCCTGATCCGCGGCTGCTGCTCTCCGAGCAGCACGGCGGGCGGCGAGATCGTCAACCGAGTCACCCGCCTCACCAGTCCGAAGAGAGTCCAGCTCGTTCAGGACCAGGCGGAGCTCTCGCGACAGCGGCGCGGCTTCCTTCGGCCCCGCAGCCCCGATGTCGCGCGCCAACCGGTCACGAAGTGCCTCAAGCGCCCGGCGCCGATCACCCGAGGCAGCAGCCTCACGCAGGTCCACGGCTCACCGCCCGTCGAAATCACGCGGGGAGAAAAACGGTCTCTGGGGGCGCGGGATCGCCCGCTTTCATGATCACGTCGGACCCCCGCCCCCCCTACCCGCCGGTGGCTACCCGGGGTCCTGCCCCTGGTGTCGCGTGCGGCGAGCGGCATTCGGTGGCGGTCACCAGCGGCGCGACGTGTTCGGTCTGATGGGTGGCTTGCCAGCGCCTTTGCGGCTATTGCAGGTGCGGTGTGCTGGGCGAAGGTTCTCAACGTCGTTTGGATCAAGATCGTTTGCGATCATGATCTTTCGCGGAACGACATGGTCAGCAGTCCAGCTCATTGGGTGGGTGTAGGGGAGCAGCTGGTCTATGGGCTTGCCGCATATCCAGCAGACGGATGGGGCCTCGCGGCGGAGGCGTGCGCAGGCGCGGCGCCAGGGCCGTCCGCTGCGTCCGGCGTAAACCCCTGGCATCTCCCCGCCCGCGTTGATCGGGTGCCCCCGGACTTGTTGTGCATCCCCGGGCTTGTTCGACCCTCGGGGGTTGGTCAAGGGTCCGGGGGTTCGGTGGTCCCGCATCTCGGAACCAGCCCCGTTGCACGGTTCCGCCCCGTTGTCGAGGAGGGTCCCTTCGCCATGGAGACCCGGGGGTGGGAGGCAACGGGGGCCGGACATGCGGAACGCCCGGGGCTATGGTGCCTCCGGGCGCTCAGGTACACGTGGTGTGATTCTCAAGCCAATGTAGGACACTCGACGTCAAGCGGGCAAGCGCGCGCCAGGGCGTCCCCTGTGGCGCCGGGCGCGCTGTTCAGCTTCGACCTCGAAGAGCAGGTGGGCGTTGATGTGCCCGAGCCGGACGGTGAGCAGCCCGGCGGCGATCCACCGGTTGACGGTGCGCACGCTGACGCCTGCAGCCTCGGCCGCCTCATCTTTGGTGTACCAGCGGTGTCGCGGGTCCGGGTGGTCGAGCACAGCGTCCTCCTCGGGTCCGGCCTGAGGTTACCCGGTGGCGATTACCTGATCGGTGTCGGCGTCGCGGACTTCCAGGCACAGGATGATGTCGCCCTGCCCGGGTGCATGCCGTGCGGCGTCGACGAGGAGGCGCTTCATCAGCGCGATGGCTGTGTCAGGGGTGGTGTGGCCAGAACTGAGTACTTCGCCGCGGTCGGCGTCCCACAGGGTGTACATGCTGACCACGATGGGCAGGCGACCGCGGCTGGGCGAGGGCGATCTCGCCGCCTGTGGATAACGGCCGTTCCTCGCGTCAGCTCGGCCGCGATTCCTCTCGGTATCGGTCGGCTTCGCCGTACTGCAGCTCGTGGCCGCAGGGCTGGAGGGTGATGGTGAGTGTGGCCGGATCAGCGGCATAGGTGACCATCCGGTCGGACAGATCACCGCGCACGAGCGATCCGTTCTGCGTGGTCAGCGCGTATGCAACAGCCAACTCGCAGGTCGGGCAGGCAGGCAGATCGCTATACAGAATCTCATGGGTCCTGATTGTGGCCACTGTCTACTCCTTCTCCTTGCGGGGCTTCTTCTGGAGGCCGGGGGCGAATCCGACGACGCCGAATCCGGCGATGGCCGCGCACACCGCTGCCGCGGCGATCCACCATCCGCCGACGGTCCACAGGTAGTAGGCAGCGGCGCCGAACCCGATGGCCAAGGCGGCGCCGAGCACGATACCTCCCCAGTCGCGGCGATAGTCGAGCTTGGCCTCGATCTCACGGACGAGGTCGTCGGTGCCGAGCCAGGCGCCGTCCACTTCCAGGCCGGAGGAGTTGAGAGCGTGAAGTGCCCGGTTCTTGGTGACGGTGTCGGCGCTAGAGATGCGGATCCATAGGTCGGTCACGAGGCCATCTTCCCTTCCTGCTCGGTCACGTGGGCGTCGTATTCGTCGATCGACAGGACCCGGCAGCAGTCGGGGTTTTCGCAGCGGATGAGGTCGCGGTCCTCCTCGTAGATGAGGGTGCGCCGGTCGCACCGCGGGCACGGGAAGGGTTTCCTCCTGGCCGGTGGCCGAGCCTTCGCGGTGGCCTGCAGACGGCGCTGCCACCGCAGCACAGCCAGCCCCATATCGACCGACCAGGGCCAGGTGAGCACACCGTCCAGGTGCACCGAAAGCCAGCTGATCGAGATGGTCAGCGCGGTGGCGCCACGGGACCTCTCGGGGCGTGTTCCAGCGCCGATCGCTTCCCTGTAGACGGCCTCCCAATGGGTGAGGTCGCCATAAAGCGCGTCGATCAGGTCGGCGGCCGGGGACGGTGACGGCGTTCCTTTCGACCGTCGCACCTTGTCGGAATCGTCTCCGCGACCACGGTGCCCGTCGGCCTCGGCTGCGATGAGTGCGGAGAGGTTGTCCAGGTCGGCCAGCGAGTGCCGGATCGCGCCAGCGCACCGCCGGCACCAGACGGGTTCGCCGGGTACGGGCTCGACCTCGGGCGGGTCGGGCGGGTCGCCGCGGTGTTCGGGGGCGGCTGCCGCCCACGCGTCGAGGGCGTCGGCGTGGGTGTCGCGGAGCTGCCGCCACGTGCGGTTACAGGGTCCGGGGCATTCAGTCATGGCGCCTCCCTTCCTGAGCGATCCGAAGGGCGTCGGCGAGCGGCACGTTCACCCATTCCGGGGTGAGCTGCACCTGCGGTTCGACCGCGTGGTCGTCGATCTCGATACCGTTTACGCGGCGCGCGCGGATCGGGTTGTGAATGCTCTCGATCTCGTAGACCTCGATGTCGTGGTGTGCGGCGAGCGCGGGCAATAGGTAGCGGCGCACCAGGGGGACGAGCGGCCAGGGAATGTCGTCCCAGTCCAGGCCCATTTCGTCGAGGTAATCGAGCCAGATGTCGGGCTCGTCTCCGTCGTTGAAGCCCCACTTCGACAGCAGGTCGGACGAGTAGAGCGTGATGGCGGGTTCTGAGGTCACGCGATGCCTCCGTTCTCGGGTATGCCTTCGCACCGGTCTTCCGAGGCGCTCCTCGCGTCACGGCCGCAGAACGGGCAGGCGGGCACGTCTCCGGCGAGCAGCAGCGGGCCGTGGCGGCTGGCGGGCTTTTCGGCGGCGGTCACCAGGGCAACGACGGCGGCTATGGCCAGCAAGGCGAACGCTACGGCGACCACGGTTCCTCCCCGATGGCGTTCCGGCGCTCCAGTTCCGCGATGCGCCGCTCCCGCTCGGCGATACGTCGCTCCTTCTCCTGAAGCTGCTGCCGCAGCTCGTGGTCGGTGAGCGGCGCCCGGTCGGCGATGCCGCCGGTGAGCGCGCGCCCGGTCAGGTAGAGCGGCCAGCTGAGGGCGATACCGATGGCGAATCCGGCTTGCTCCCGCCGTTCCTGAGCGACCCGGCGCGGTTTCGCGGCCAGAGTCGGGTAGTCCTCGATGAACTCGGCCACCATGCGGGCGACGAAGGTGGGCGCGACCCTGGCGAACCCGTACCAGAGGTAGGCGGCGGCTACGGCAATGATGACGGCGAGGATGATCACGGCCGCCTCCCCACTCGTCGTGGAACGCGGCGCACAGACAGACCCCGTGGATTGGGGCCTCCGCGGTGAGTCTGGCGCGGCTGGTGCTGGGGTCCGGCAGTAAAGGCGTGCCATGGCTGGGAATGGCGCCGCCAATCCAGAAGGACGTCGCGCGAGTCGTTGGTGATGGTGACGGTGCTCGGGTCCGTGGGTTCGTGACCGAAGGCGCCAGCGAACTGCTCGCGTAGGCGGTGGATCGCGGCATGGATACGGAGGGCGACGGGCCGGAAGGCCTCGGCCGTTTGCGTTGCCGCGACCGTGATCTCTGAGTCCAGCGGGTCGGGCGGCCACGGGCCCTGGCCGACGAATTCGATCCGCAAGGTCCGGCTGAGCCTGGTGTACCGGTCTGGCGGTGTGACGATGTCGGGCTCGTCCTGTGTAACTTCGTGGAGCGTGCACAGGATCGGGTAAGTGCGCCCGTCGGCTAGGGCAAGCGCGTCGATGTCGTCGATGGTGGCCGGTTCCAGCAGGACGGGGACCTCGCACTCGCCTTCCCACGACCGCAGGATTCCGCCCTCGTAGATGCGGGTGATAGTAATGGGACCTTCCCCGACAGCTGTGTCGGCCGCACAGATGGTGCCGTGCACCTGCGTTTCGACATGCCGCTCGAAGCCGAAGGCGGGCAGAGTGAAGGCACAGACATCGCGCTCAGCCTTCACGAACTGCTGCTCGCCGTCTGGGTCGAGCCGGTAGAACCGCTCGCGATCGCCGTCCCAGAACAGTGACGGGTCATCGGAGTACCGCACGACCATCGGGCGCGTAGTGGCCGCGTCGTCGATGACCTCGAACATCGGGCGCACAGCGGAGATAGAGCCGCCGACGAACTCCGGACCAGGATTGTAGATGCCGGTCGCGATCCCGTGCGCTTCGACAAACCGCCCTCCCAACTGCCCGCGCTCCCACTCCAGGAATTCTGGGTCGCTCCAGCGCAGGTCCTCGGCTCGGCGGAGCGTGGTGCCGATTCGGTCGAGGACGTCCTCAGCGGCCATCGGCCTCCTCCTCAGATTCGGTGCCCCATCCCGTCGCCTCGCGGTATGCGTGGGCGGTGTCGCGCGCCACGTGGGCGGCGCGACGTAGCAGGTCAGCGCTCGGAATGGTGGTCACTCACCGTCCCCCTTCGGGGGCTTCGGACCGCCGGACATCATGCCCGCGGTCAGGTAGAGGCCCTCGCCCCGGGTGAACCCGGCAGAGCGAAGGCTCAGGTAGTACTCGTGGGCGGCGATCGCCGCATCGCGGATGCTTGGTCCGGTAGCGCTCATGTCATTGCTCCAGGTCGGCGGTGCAGACGTCGACGTGAGCGACGCAGTCGGTCAGGTCGACCCCGTCGATCTCGACGCGGCCGGGGCGGGCTCCGCAGATGCCGGAGATGCCGGTGCGGCGAAGGCGGTAGGGGTGGAACGGCTCGTGGGCGATGGCGAGCACACTCGTGCCGCGCGCGGTCCGGGGACCGGCGGGCTCGACCTGGTAGGCGATCTCCAGGCCGGAGGTGCCGACCAGGTTCTCCAGTGCCTCGGCCAGGTACTCGCGGGCGTGCTGGAGCGTGAGCCGCGCGTCGGTGTCGGGAGCTATATGAAGATGCGCGTAGGCGAGGGCGCGGCGCTCCGCCGGGACACGCCGGTCGAGGTCGCCGAGAAGCAGCGCCGTCGGCACCGTGCAGTCCTCGCGGCCGTCGCAGCACACCCGGCCGCAGCGGGAGCAGTCCGAGGGAACGTCGGCCTGGACGGGCTCCTCCTCGGGTGCGGGTTCCACCGGCAGGCCGACGGTGTCGAGGTCGGTGTCGACGGGCCGCCACCGCATCGAATCGGGTCGGCTCTCCCATGCCTCCTGCAGGGCGGTAATCCGCTCGATGGTCTCCTCAGGGGTGCTCATCTGGTGGCCTCCTCTTCGAACGCGGACGCGCCTGCCTCGGTGACGCGCGCGACGAACGCCTGGGAGCCGGCTGCGCTCAGGTAGGTCCTGTGCTCGATGTGGCCGTCGCGGATCTGGCGGAACTCGATGTCCACCGAATAGGTGGGCACGACGGCGGGCTCGAACTCGTTGGGGTGGGCGCCGGTGCCGCTCATCGGCCACCTCCGCCGAGTGCGTGGCGCCACCGGCCCCACCAGGTGCGGGGCCAAGGGCGCGGGCGTGGCTGCAGGACGGTCGCCTGCTGTGGTTCTGCAGCGGTCTGCTCGATGGACTCGGGGACCGGAGCCGGGGCCGCCTTCGCCGGGAATACAGCGGGACGCGGCGGCGGAGCCCCGGTCAGTCGGTCGCCGCTGCCGGTGAACGTGTGCCACCCGTAGGGGTCCGCATACACCAGACCCTCCCTGCCGTGGGAATCCTGCGGCAGCAGGCAGATCCGGCACGTGGTCGAGGTCATTCGGTCACCTCTCGTTCGATCTCGGTGAGCCGCCGATCGAGCGGCTCGCCGTCGGGGACGGTGGTCAGCGCGCTCGCTACACGGCGTGCGGCGTCGACGACCGGAGGAGGGCACGCCCACGACGTCTTCGCGATCGCGGCGAGGAGGTGCGCCAGCTCATTTGGGGCGTAGCGGACCTCGTGGCCCTCGCGGAGGATGCGAGCGGCTCTGCGCAGCTCGGCTTGGGCGCTCATCGACTGCTCCCCTCACTGGCGAGTTCCAGGAGCACGTCGGCGTGGCACGGTTGGTCCAGGGGACACCAGCACGCCAGGTCATGGCCGCGAAGCTCATCCACGTGAGTGACAACATCCCGGCGATCGACATAGGAACGCCCCACGTCCATGTCGTCATGGAAGCCGTCGTAGCCCCCGCTTCCGGCGCCGGCGAGCCACAGGCGGTACCGCTCGCGGCACCACAGCTGCGGGTTCGGGTGATCGCTCGGTACGAAGTCGAGGGTGAAGGGGCTCGCCCACCTCGTCGGCCAACCGACGTAGACGGCGCCTGGAGGCATGCGCCAACCGCGTGTGCTTCGGCGCTGGATGCGACAGGGGCTCACCAGTCCTCTTCCCCTCGGATGAGGGCGACCTCGGCGTGGGCGTCCAAGGCCTCGTCGCGGCTGATGTAGCCCGCCTCGTGCTGTTCCTCGATGGCGTGGTACTCGGCGTCAGCGCAGTCCTCGCACCCGCACATCTCGTAGGCGTAGGAACCGTCGATGAACTCGGCGACGCACTCGCGGTAGTCGATGGTCATGCTGTTCCTCTCCTGATGTCGATAGAGATCCACTCATCGTCATCGCCTACGAGCGCGTCGACATCGACGGGTTCGTAGACCAGCCCGGTGCCGTTCTCGTCGATGTCGGTGAGCAGGACGGGCCACTGGCCGTAGCCGTCAGAGATGATCTGGTTGAGGTGGTCGCGGAGTTCGATCGCGTTCACGTCTCCTCCTCGCTCAGTTCGAACAGGGGTATGGGTGTGACCGCGCGTGGATTCGCGCGGTCGGCCGGAGACGCTGAAGCGGCACCGGCACCGTCCAGCTCGTCTTCGTCGTCCTCCTCGAAGGCGGCGGCCAGTTTGGCCAGGAACTGTTGGCCCTCCGGGGTGGCCTTCCAGTCGTCGAGGAGCCGCTGGCCGCGGTCGGTGAGCTCCATCCCCTGCTCGCCGTAGACCAAGAGCCCGCACAGGTAGGCGCCGAAGGCGTTGTTGGCGACCCCGTGGATGGGGTACCGCTTGGGGTTGTAGGTGAGGCGGCCCGCCTCGGCGTCCAGCAGGAAGTCCCGGTAGTACCAGGTGAGCCGGTCGGGTGGTTTCTCGAAGGAGAAGGTGCTCATCGAATTCCCTCCTCTCTCGTCCGCCGCAGCTCCTCCACAGCCGCCTGCTCGTCTGGTGTCAGTTGGTAGGGCATGCGTTTGACCGGACCACCGCCGCGGTAGGCGGCCAAGGCGTCGTATACGGCCTCTTCACTGCTGTCGGAGGAGTGCCACCATTCGACGGCCTTCCATACGCCCGACAAGCGCCGGATGGAGGCTTGGACGCGGATGTCCGTAGCACGCAGGTCGAGCAGGAGCTGCTGGGTCTCACTGGCCGCGTCGGGGGCGTAACCAAGTCGGGCGAGCACATCGGCCATCCCCGCTAGATCGTCACGCCTTTCGAACAGTTCGGCGAGGTCATCGGCGTAGCAAAGGTAGTTGTACGATCCACCGCTCATTGGGGCTCCTTGGCGGGTTGGGGGCAGCCGGTGAGCATCCGCGCGCCTTCCAGGCCTTCGCGCGTGAGCAGCGCCTCCTGGCCGGGCGGGTCGGGGATGGGTCGTGGCTCGGGATCGCCGCCGTCGTCCTCGTCGCGGAAGTACATGCAGTGGTACTGGTCGTGGAGGCTGCACAGGCCCTGTTCGTCGCGCGGTCCGTCGAGCCACTCAGCGGGAGTCCGGCCCATTAGGGACACCAGGATCAGCGGACATCCGGGGCCGGTCATCGCCCGCCCCTCGCGGTCGTGGACGCAGCTACCGCACCATTGGCCGATCCACGCGTACCCCTCGGTGCCGTTGGCGAAGGGCGCGCGCTCGCGGGCGCGGGCGTAGGCGTCGTCGTAATCCGGGAGGCTCATGGCGCATCCTCCCCGGTGGCCGGGATCCGCTCGCCGTCGGTGACGTCGCGGATCGTGGCGATGTCGGCCTCCAGGGCGGTCAGGACGAGCCGCCAGTGGGGACCGAACTGGCCGTGGATCACGATCCGCGGCTCCCTGGCCGTCGCCCGGCCGAGCAGCGCTGCAGCGGCGTCGTCCTTGAACACGACCTGGTGGCCCTGGACGCGTTCCACGTGGCCGGTGCGCCACACGACCTCGTATGTACGCAGCTCTCCGTGGTCGAGGCCGAGCGGGTCGGTGTTGTCGCTCATCGGCCGGCCTCCGTCCAACGGAGGGTGCGCAGGCTGCGAGGGTCAGTGGCCCATGCGACGGCGTCTCCCCACGTCCGGCCGCCGTCCTGGATGCTCTGGACGAAGTCGAGCAGCTCGCGGGCCGGGCCGGTGAGGGAGCGCACCGCCGGGTGCTTGGACGCGGCCAGCTCGATCGGGCGCCCCCGCTGTTCGCGGTCGAGCTGAGCGACCGACCGCACCGGCACGCCCAAGCGGACGAGCACCTCGGCGGCCAGGCACTGCGGGTGGCCATGACTGACATAGCGGCATCCGCGGGTCGCGGCACGCGGGTCGACGCGGTCGGGGTCATCAGCGGCGATCGCGTGGAGCACACGGATGACGGCGTGGTGGTCGATTCGGCTCATAGCGCGTCTCCGAACAGGTCGGGGCGGACGATGTCGTTGATGGGGCGCTGCGGGGCCATCGGCCAGTCGTCGCAGGCCTCGCAGTCGCAGCCCCGCGATCGCGATTCGGCGGCGTCGAGCAGGGCGAGCAGGGCGTGGGCGGTGGCAATCTGCGCGCGGACCAGCGCCAGCGTCGCGTGCGGCTCCTCTGAGGCCTGCGTGAGCTCGCGCTCGGCGGCCCGGCGATGTTCAGCCATCCGCGTCTCCGTTCTCCTGGTCGGCCGACGGGGTGATGAGACCGCGGATGCGGTCGGCGTAGGCGTGCACCTGAGCAGGGGTGGCCCGGTCGTGCCCGGCGGTGGGGCGCCACACGTCGCCGGTCGCGCGGGCCGCAGTCGGACGCCATCCGAGTCCGCTCAGTTCGGCGAGCAGCGAGGCGGCGAACGGCTCGGCGTCGGGGCGGTCGGCCCCCAGTAGGCCGTCACGTTCGCTGATGCGTCGCGCGATGAGCGCGACCGCCTCGTCGCGGGCCTCCATGCGGGCACTCATGACGCGCTCCTCGACGTCTGCGGGCCGCACACGGGGCAGGCCACCCGTTGCAGTCCGGCGCCGTCGGCCGTCACCTGTGTGCGGGTGCGTGTCTCGTCGTGGCACTGTCCGCACCATGGCGTCGTCGAGACCGATGGCGGTGCTTCGGGCTGTGCGGTTGAGTCGGCGGGGGCGTGCTCGGCGCGGGCGGCCACGTAGTCGGCGGTCGGTGAAGCGACCGGATGCGCGCCGGGCATGAGCGCCAGGCCCACCCGTTTGCCGTCGGCCAAGGCCTTCAGGTGCTCCTGGAACCGGCGGCTGTAGTCGCGGGCGTCAGGGTCGGCGGCGGGCAACACCCGGTCGGCATCGCGCAGGCGATCGTCGCGGATCCGGCGGACTTCGGCACGGATCTCAGCGGGAGCGATGAACGGCTGGCGTCTGGCGATCGTCTTGACTGCCTCGTGGCAGTCGTCGAAGTCCAGGTCTCCGATCAGGTCGTGCCAGGCGTTCGGTGTGTAGTCGTCGATCTTCTGCTGCGGGCAGCAAGCGCGTACGTACCGGCACAGCACGACTGCCTGTTCACGGGTCATCGGATGCCTCCAGAGCGTCTTGGGCTCGGGCGCGGGCGAAAGCGCGATCGAACTTGGCGTCTATGGCTTGCTGTTCGCGGTCGGCGGGGGAGGCGCGCGCCTGTACGCCGCGTTCATTGGCCTTCTTGGCGTCGTCGCGGATCCACTTCTGCCAGGCCTCGAACCAGTTGACGCGGCGGGCGCCGGTGGACCGGTAGTGACTGACGAACTGGGTAGTGCAGTGGTCGAGGTCGAGCAGGTAGGCGAATCCGCAGCCGGTGGCCCACCGGCGCATGCCGTCGGTGAGCGCGAAGTCGTCGGGGATCGGCGTGCCACGGCTGGACCGAGAGCTGCTCGATTCGGGCCGGGGTTCGGGGTGGTCGTCGCGAGCTGTGCGAGCGACAGCGGAGTACTCCGGCGACGGTTCGGTGTCGGCGGGCGCGGTTCCCCCCGCACCCCCCTGCCTCCTGTCTCCTGCTACCTGTCCCCTGCTACCTGCCACCTGCTCCGTCGGTGTGCCGTCGGTGTTCGCAACACCTGTTCGCCCCGACGAGTCGGTGTGCGATTCCGGCCGGGTGGCGTCGATTGGCGCTTGAGGCGTGCGAGCGGGCGGCTCGGGGTGGCGTGACGCCAAGCGCGAGTCGAGCTTCTGGTGCTTGGCCAGCTTGGGCAGGTGCAGATAGGAGGAGCCGTCGACTTGGTAGCGGACGACGTTGCCGACGCGCTCCAGTTCGGCCAGCCAGGTGTCGATGACCGTCGGTGTGACATCGTCGTCGTAGGGGAAAGTGCGTCCCTTGATGAATCCAGGGTTGCCGCGCATCCGGCCCTGCTCGTCGCATTGATTCCACAGCGCGATATAGAACAGACGCACGTCGCGGGAGAGCTGAGTGGCGAGTTCCTCGTCCTCCCAGTACTCCGGCTTGATCGAGCGGATGCGGGCCATCAGTGCCTCCTCTCGTGGTTGGGATCGCGCCTGCCGCGGGCTCGGCGGCTCGCCGCGGCAGGCGCGAGGTCTGTGGCGGGTCAGAAGACGCGGAACCCGCCGTGGTCGGCGGCCCTCTCCAGGTAGGCGATCCACTCATCCCAGTACTGGCGGTCGCCGTCGGCGAAGTTCGCGTCGAGCTGGTTCGGCGTGGCGTCTCGGGCGGCCTTGACTGCTGCCCTGCACTCCTCCGGGGTGACGTGCCAGCCGTCGTTGGTGGAGAACTTGAACGACGGGATCCCGGCAGCCTCGCCGGGGTGTTGGGCCAGGTGCGCGTTCACCTGGTCGAGGTAGGCGCGCGCTGCTGCCGCTGCGGGGCCGGAAACCACCCTCCCGCCATCCCCGCCTTCGAGATCTTGGACAGCGTCCACGTGCTCCCACGTGGTCCCGTGGTCGTGCGCCTCTGGGAAGGCGCCGGGGTCAGCGGGGTAGAGCATGCCGAGCCGGTACATCGCCTCGGCGTAGCGGGCCATGCCGAAGATGTTCAGGCGGAAGTAGGAACCGTCCTGGTCGGAGTCGTTTTCCCAGGTCATGTCGTAGCCCATGGCTCTCCTTTCTGGTGATGGTCAGCGCCTAGCGCGAAGTCGCATGTCACGCGGCGGGCGCGGGGGCGGCGTCCTCGACGTCGAGGACGTTTGGGAAGTGGGAGAAGAACCCGAACCGCCACCCCACGACGTGGAAGCGGTAGGTCTGGCCGGGCTCGATCCCCTGCCACACGTCCGCTGAGTCCCACTTGGCGTGCCACAGGCTGTCGGTGTTGGCGAGCACACCGCATTGCTCGGTGTAGATCCGGTAGGAGCCGTCGTCACCGCCGCGGTCCTTGTTGGTGACGGTGCACTCGACGTGCCGCTCGTTGTAGTGGGCGCGGTCGTAGGAGAGGCCCACCATGCCCGAGAGAATCCCGGCGAACAGGAAG
Organism: Nocardiopsis gilva YIM 90087; assembly: GCF_002263495.1. Lineage (NCBI taxonomy): Bacteria > Bacillati > Actinomycetota > Actinomycetes > Streptosporangiales > Nocardiopsidaceae > Nocardiopsis > Nocardiopsis gilva. Next base: position 147,260 of record NZ_CP022753.1, read on the forward strand.
GTGACGCCCCCCACCACCAGGGGGAATGAGCAGCCCTCCGGTTCTGCGTGGGAGCCGAACCATACGGCGGCGGTGGTGAGCAGAAGCGTCGCGGTAAGCGCGAGCAGCAGGCCAGTCATGGTGTTTCCTTCTCGATCGGGATCATGAGACGCGGAATCCGTCGCCGGGCTCGGTGCGGGGCGCTTAGGCAGCCGTCTCGTCGGCACGCAGGTAGGCGTCCATGTCGAGGCGGAGGCGGGTGCAGGCATCGGCCGGACCTGTGGAATCCGGGCAGCGGACCTTGAGGGCGAGCAGCTTGGCGCACGTGCCGACGGTGATCTGAGCCGCGGCGATGCGGGATTGCGCCGCCTCCATGACGTCGACCAGCTCGTCCCAAGCCATTTCGGCGAACAGGGCCTGCTGGTGGTAGACGGCGCCTGTCTCGGCGTTCTTGCGCTTGACTCCCATGACGGCCGCGCGCGGAACAAGGACCTGCTCGTGGTTGATCTCGACGACATGTCTGGACTTATCCCAGCGTTTGAAGCGCTTCAGGTGCCCGGAGCGCGCGTCGTCGACGACGACGTAGCGAGCCCAATTGCGTCCCGCGCGGATCGCGTCGGTGAGCAGCTCGTGCATGCGCTCGCCGATCTCCGCAGACGGCCGCCGCTGGCCGTGTTCGTCGTATCCGGCGTCATGCAGCAGCGCGTCGTACTCCTCGCGCTCTTCGGCCGACAGGTGTCTGCGATCCATCACTCCTCTTTCCTGACGGCCCGCAGCCCGCGGGGCCGTTTCGCCTCGACGACGTCCAGCCAGGTGGTCAGTCGCTCGCGCAACCGCGGGAGGGCGTCCCAGATGTCGGCGTCGGCGGCCTGAGCCGTGCGCTCGACATCGAGCAGTGGCAGGCCCTCGTTGGTCGCCTTGATCGCCCGCCACAGCGCCGCGCGGAACTGCGCGTCTTTGATCTCGGGGTCGTCGTCCACCCAGCGGCCCAAGGCGTCAGCGGTGGCGCGCTGATCAGCATGGGATGCGGCAGCGTCGGCGCGATCCTGCCCCTCCGGCAGGGGCGTGGGATCGTCGGCCGACGGCTCCCAGAACTCACCGACACCGAGGTCCGGGTGCGGACGTGAAGGGGCATCGTCGCGGCCGTCGATCACGTCGTCCTGCGGCGCGGGTCCCGGTTCGGGTGACGGAGCTGGCCGGGATGCCGGACGCGACTTGCCGTCGAGCGACTTCACGCGATTGGGCTGCTCCAACTGTCCGGCGCCGGACAGTTGAGCCATGTCATCTGCGACCGTGCTCTTGCCGACGCCGAGCGCTCCAGCGATCGCACGCACGGAATGGCCTTCGCGTCGGAGGTCAGCGACAACGGCGCGACGCTGTTCTTCGGTGAGGTGTCGGCGGTCGGAGTTGAGGGTGCGGGCGATCTCGCGCGCCTCGTCGTCGTCCTTGACGTGGATGACCACGTCGTCGGCGATGCCGATGCCTTCTTCCTCGGCGATGTGGACGCGGTGATGCCCATCGAGGATCCGGCCATGCTGGTCGCGGGTGATCGGTGAAAGCACTCCGAATCGTCGGATGCTCGCACGCAGAGCGTCCTCGATGTGAGGAGGCAGGGCGTCGAAGAGCTGCAGTGTGTCCCCATCGTTCATCGGGAGACCTCCCTCAGCGCCTGGTTGACGTAGGAGCGGGCGACGCCGAGACGATCGGCGACGACGCCGATCGGGTATCCCTCGGCGAGCAACTCGGCGGCGTCCTCGGCGATCGCCACCCGCCGGGGGACGCGGTCCCCGGTGTCGGGCTCGGCGGCCGGGTCGTCGATGCCGAGGTCGTCCCACGCCATCGGCGGCGGCCATTCCTTCTTCGCGGCCTTGGCGCGGGTGGCCCGACTGGCGCGCGTCTCCGGTGGCAGGGCCATGGACAGCGCGTCGTAGACAGCCGTGACTTTGCGATGCGTAGCGATTTCCACATACCGACGCTCGCCGCGGCGGATGGTGTGGAGCGATCCCTCGGATATCCCGGACCGTTCCATGACGGAGCGCGCCGACCAGCCCAGAGCGGCGAGCGCCTGAAGGCGTCGCATCGTCCCGATGGCCGGCACAAAGCCGACGGGCGTCGCCCACGGATCAACAGAGAGGATCGCGTTCGCGGTGTAGGAGGAAACGCAGGTCGTCTCGGGGCGCATTATGTAGGCTGCCGTGTGCTCGTTCAGTCCGGCCGCCAGCGAAATAGCGCGGCGGGTGTGTCCGGCATCCTCCAGCTTTCGAATGTGGGTGCGCACCGCGCCGAGGTTGCCCCGCGGGTTCCAACGCCCGTAGGCGATCTGGCGGCGCCGGTGCTTGGAGTAGGCAGCCGTGCTCATGCGACCTCCTCCGGCCACGTGATCTTGTCCAGGGCGGCGCGATGGCCTTTGGGAAGCGTGATCTCGGGGTGTCCGAGCGCGTCCAGGCCCATGAGGCGGAGCCATGCGGCGTCCACCTCGTTGTCGTCGCGTAGGTCGTCGCCGGTGCGCTGGTAAAGCGCCATGCGCATGTCCGGTTTTGTGGCTGCCCCCTTGCCGGTGGCAAACTTCTTCAGGCTGGCTGGGGGCACCAAGGCGTAGGGAACTCCGACCTCGATGAGCATGCTCCGGACAACGCCGTGCACCATGCCGAGCTTGGCGATGGCATTGGCCCGGACCGGCGGCACGTCCTCGATCACGACCAGGTCCACCCACCGGTTCGTACCTCGCGTTCCCGGAGGGCAGCCGCCGACGACGATCCGTACGGCCTCGCGGATGTCGATGAGCCGGGCGTCGCCCTCCCTGTCGGAGCCGATGAAGTCGGGCTGGCCGGAGTCCCATGCGACTCCGGTGGCCGAGACGGACAAGTCGAGGCCGACCACGCGCGGAGCCATTCAGACCTCCAAGGTGTAGATGTAGGCGACCGGCACGCCAACACCACGGACCGTGCCGATCGGTTGGGACAGGACGCGATGGCGGTCGTCGCGGTCGGGCGGTCCGGTTACTACCGGCTGGTGTTCGGCCCCGGGGTGCGACTCGATGTAGGCATCGATCAGGCGTTGCAGCTCGCCGAGTGTCATCAGAACGGCACCTCCGTTCGAGTACGGCAGGCGGCAAGGGCACGGAGGCGGTCCTTGAGTCGGATGTAGGAGGCGATCTCGCGGTCGAGGTCCCATGGGTCGTGGGCTCGCGCGGTCGCCGGAGAGCGTTCGCCGGTGTCGGCCTGTGCGCGGTATTCGTCGGCGAGCAGGTCGTACTCGACCCGCCATCCCGGATACAGCCGCTCAAGCTGCGCGCACACGCGGGCCGTGGCCGGGCGGTGGACACCTCTGACGGCCTGGCGTTCGGGATCGACCATGGGCATGGGCTGGGTGGTCTCCAGCTCAGCGGTACGCACAGGCCGCGGCTCGTCGGGGCGCGGCGGCGCGTCCTCATGGTGGAGGCCCCGCCGGACCTTGCGCTCATACAGCGCATAGGCGAAGGCGGCCAGGATCAGCGCGTCGAGAAGGGCGATGCCGAACCACTGCCAGGCGGTGTAGGCGTCATTCACCGCGGCCCACCTCCGCAGTGTTCTTGTGCTTCTTCATCCGCCGGTCACGCTGGTAGGCGAGCTCCGCCGCCCGGCAGGGATCGCAGGGCTTCTCGCCCCGGTAGTAGTGCTGCTTGTAGCCGCGCGGGGTGCCGTGAGCGATGGGCTTCCTACGGCCAGGCCGCTGTTTACCACCGGTCTTCTTCGCCTTTGCAGCGCTCAAGACCCCGTCCAGGCGAGCCTCAGGCATCGCCGCCAGCTCGGCGACGTCGTAGGCGCGGGGCTCCGGCGGCGGAGGTGCCGGTGCGCGCTTCAGCGACTCCGGGATGGTGCTCGGCTTCTTCGTCCGCCGGATGGGCGGTGGTGTGGGCGCGGGGCGTGGCCGCTCTGGTTTCGGCGTGGTAGGCGGAGCCGGTTCGGTGAGGCCGAGGGCGTTCATGATCTCCAGTGCCCAAGCGACGTCGGCGGCGTGCTCCGGTGACTCACACTCCCCCGCGCAGTTGTGTCGGTTGGCGATGCGGCGGACCATCACCGCCGCGTCGGCGCGGTCTTGCGCGTCGGCCTGCTGGGACTGGCCGTCCTCGTAGATGTGGAGGAGGTGGTGCGCGCGGGTGTGGTCGGTTTCTCGCGGCTCGCGCCGCCGTCGGCCTGCTGCGGCTGCGTGTCGGATCTGGGACTCGAAGGCCATTCCTCCCCCTCGGTGGTGTGGTCAGCGATGTAGGCGACGCGGGCAAGCTCGTCGGCATTCGGCGACGGCGGAGGTGGTGGGACCGGGCGGAGGCGTTCGGCCTCCAGGGCGCGGACCCGCTCTTCTAGCTCGTCGGTCATCGCGCCCACCCCGCTCTTACTGAGAGCCAGATGACGCGGTGGATCGGGCCGCGGTGTGTGTCACCGGTCATGAGCCCCAGAACGATCCCGTCGAACTCGTCCTGCGATTCGGGGTCGGGGTCGCGGACTCGTTCCGGGTGGCCGGTCATCTCCTCGATCAGGTGGGTGCCGAGCCATGCGCGGCGCGCCTGGGCGAGACGCTGGCGGCCCGCGACCTCGGCGTCCGTGATGAGGCGGTGGAGGCTGCGCATCTCACACCACCCCCTCCTGAAGGTCCTCGATCAGCGGCGATTCGTGCACCTGTACGGATTCGCCGAGACGCTCTCTCAGCTGGGCGCGCACCTCGGCGCGGTGGCCGGAGCACAGCACGTATTCCTGGTCGGTGGCCGGGCAGGTGACGCGGACTTCGGCGCGCTCTGAGCAGGTATAGCGGGAGCAGTAGATGAAGCTCATGACGCCCTCTTCCGCTGGTCGATGTCGTCAGCGGCGTATCCGGCGATGACCGACACCGCCGCGCCCGAGGCACGGACGCCGTAGACCACCGAGCCGAGCATCGAACTCACCGCCGGCAGCACCTTGACCATGTCGTCCTCATCGACGTCCACGGTGCGCGGCAGCTCACGCGCCATCACGGAGGCGTAGTGGTCCAGGAGCGGTTCCTGGGGGCGGCCCGTGGCGGCGTGGCGCCGCCGGTTCTCCCGGATGACATCAAGCGCGAGCTGCGGGGTCCAGGCCTCCGGGGGGACCATGCGTACTCCGTCTGCCGCGGCCCGGCGGATGTGGTCGTCGCTGGTCATGCTGCGTCGCCTCCGGTCGGTGAGGGCGGGGTGGGTAGGGCGCGCCTGGTCCCGCAGTGCCCGCAGCGGTGGGACAGCTTTTCGTTGACGGCGCGCAGGTCGCGGAGCTGGCGACGGAGACCGATGTTCTCGACGCGGTCGCGATCGTCCCGCGATGCGGCCAGGTACCAGGTGGCGACGGCGCTCACGGTGGCTCCGACGGCGAAGGCACTCAGAATGGGGATCACGCCGCACCCCCGCTGCCGGGCGGGACGGCCTCGGGCCAGTCGTCCGCTCCCTGAGGGGCCCCAGCGTCGGCGGGCTCCTCGACGATCTCGGCGTCGACCGGGTCTTCAGGCTGCGGCTCCTGCTGGGACGGCGGGGTGCGGTGACGGTTCCGGGTGGCGTCTGCTTCGGCGGCGGCGCGCAGCGTCTCGCGCACGTACTCGGCGCTGGTGGGCACCCACTTCTTGAGCTGGTGGACCGCTGTCTTCAGCCACATCCGGTCCTCCCACTGCTGCCACGGGGAGTCGGGGGCGCTGGACCGCTTCGAGACGGCCTTGACCTTCATGACCTCGTCGCGGGACATGACCACCACGCGGGAGGTGGCGCCGTCCTTCATCACGGCGTAGGCGTAGACACCGGCCATCTCGCCGCGCTCACCCCACCAGTCGGGCTGGTGGTCGGGGCGGTCCATGTCGGGGGTGAACCGGAAGAAGTCGCGCTCGTAGACGATCTCGGCCTTGACGGCGCTGACCGCTCCGGCCCGGTAGATGAGTTCGATCTCGCCCGTGTAGTCGACGACGCCGACCAGATCGACGGTCTCTGCCCGGCGGTTCTCGAAGTGCAGGATGTGGAACGTGTCGCCGGGGACCAAGCCCAGCCGGGCGCACTCGGACAGGCACATCATGTACCCGGACGGGTTGCGTTCGGCGGCGGCGGCGAGCTTGCTGTTCTTGCGCAGGTGGGCCTTCGCGAGCGCGATGAACCCCCGCTTGTCGACGTGGCTGGGCAGGATGCTGGCGAACCAGTTCGCGTACTGGGTGATGACGGCGGCGGGCCCGGACTCTTGCCGGGCGACCTCGCCTCGGACGGTCTGGGACATGGTTCACTTCCTCTTCGCGGGGGTGAGGCGGTCGATGGTGGCGGGGCCGACCCAGTAGCCCTTGCGGTCGTAGACCGAGCGGGAGCAGAGCTTGCGGCCAGCCTGGTCGAGTGCGGTACGGGCGTCTCCGAGGTGGGCTCGCAAGGTGTTCTCCGTGAGCCGCTTGGCGGCGTCGGCTTCGCGGTAGGCGTCGCACGCCTGTCGGTACTGCTCGGCGACGTCGGCGGGCACCTCGGTCTCGGCGTCGTCGTCGACGTCGGGGTGAAGTGCGCGGAGGGCGGCGGTGGTGGCGTGGTGACCGTCGACCGGGGGCGGATCCTCCTGCTCCACGCGCGCCAGGAACTCCTCGGCGCGCGTGCGCATGAACATGACGTCGTCGGCGTCGTAGGCGATGGTGTAGCTCCGGGTCTGCTGGGTGTGCAGGAAGAAGCAGACGATGACCCCCTCATCGAGGCCGAGGACGTCGAGCTGCCACAGGAGCTGTGCGCGGTAGTAGGCAGGGACTTCGTCCGTTCCATCCGGACCCCACCCGTCGTAGGCGCCGGAGGTTTTTAGCTCCAGCAGAGAAGTCGGCGGCGTCGCGATGCTCGGACATGTCGGGCAGACGTCGCAGCACGGTCCGCAGTCGTAGGGGTCGCAGCACGGCGCCTTGCCAGCGAGGGCGGCTTCCCCGGCCCTGTGCAGCCCGCACCGGCATGACGGAACCAGGCCGCGATCCGGGGTTGCCATCTGCCACGGCCGATCGGCCGATGCGAGCAGGCCCAGCCGGGTCAGCTCGTACTCGGGATGGTCGATCTCCCACCGGTCGGCGATCCACGGCTCCATATGGCGGCCGAGAGACAGGCGGTCGTCATCGGGACCACCGTCGAGCAGGCCGAGCTTCTGCCAGAACAAATTGAAGGGGGAGTCGAACGGTGAGATCCCCAGAACGACGGCGATTTCGGAGGCGGTGACGCCGCTACGGCGCGCGGCGAGCCAGTCCTCACGCGGGGCGTCCGGCGGGAGCAGCTCGACGGCGGCACCGATGCGACGGAGGGCGGCCGGACCGGAGCCCGGAGAGGGGGGCGGTGTCTCCGGCCCGGCCGCAGGGACGGACGCAGGCAGCGTCACCGGAGCATCCCCCAGGATCTCCTGTTCTGCCTTGGCTCCCGCAGCGGCCATGGACCAGCCGGCGGCGGGCAGCTTTGACGTCCTCTTCGTGGTCACAGCAGGTCGCCCCCAGGGACGAATCGCAGAGTCGGTGATTCGCAGGCCTTCACGTGGTCGGCCAGCTCGCGGATGCGCTCGGCCCACTTGGTCGCGTTGATCGCGCCGTCGGGGTCCGGCTCCTCGCCGAGCGCTTTGCTTACCGCCTGGTGGACGTCGGCGATGAGGCCGGGGGTGGGTAGGTCGCAGATCTCGGTCGGTGTTGCGCCCCATTGCCACCCGGTGATGACGACCGGCCCGGCGTAGGGCTGGACGGCGGCGCCGAGCACGGTCAGCACGCATGAGCCGGTCACGTTGCGCGGGTAGGTCTCCGGGCGGCGCAACCCCATGTCGTTGACCCAACCCGCAGCGGCGTAGTGGGGATCGAGCCGGACCCGGTTGGGTCCCTCAGGGCCGATCTCTGAGGTCAGGTCGAGGTCGCAGTCGCGGGTGGCCAGGGTGCCGTCTGTGGCGATGACGGTGTAGCGCATCCTCACCGCCTCCTCGCACGCGCCTGGCGGCGAGTGCGCTCGGTCCCGGGACGCGGGTCAGGGCCGGGCGAGACCCGCCTAAGCAGGAAGTCAGTGCGTACCCACGCGCGCCACGTCCCGTACTCGGGATGGGTGAACTCGACGAACACGGCCGACCCGTGGCCGGGCTTCCGCGAGTTGCCTTCGCCCGGCCGCCATGTGCCAGCGATCTGGGACGGGACGAGGCACCACGCGGTGTCCCCTCCGGTGGACAGGCACGGCACCCCGGCGGCGTCGTCGAAGGCGACGACGCCGCGGCAGCCGGTCTCGATGTGCGTGACCTCGGTACCCAGCGGCCAGACCTCGGCGAGGCGGGTGACGGACCGGCGGACGGCAAGCGGCGCCGGGTCGGGAGTTTTGGCCCTCATCGGTCTCTCCCGTCGTGGAGAGCGACGGTGACCCCAATCCCGACGGCGGCGGGATCGATGGTGTCCCACGCGTGGCTGCCGCCAGTGGTCTCGTAGCGGACCAGCAGGCGGCCGTCCGCCAGCACCTCGTCGACAATCCCATGGAGGGCGACGTCGACACGGTCACCGACGGCGGCGTCGGGGGCGTGCGTGTGGCGGATCATGACGTCACCTCGTCGATGTGCTGCAGCACCGTCACGGCGCTGGCCGTCGCTTCCCGGGCGTGCTCGTTGACCTCGGTCGGCACGACGACCTCGGGCTCGGGCTCCTGTGTTCGGCGCGGGGCACGCCGTGTGCGGATCAGTCGCATGGCGCCTCCCCGGAGCCGTCGGCCTCCACGAGGCGCCATCCGGCCTCGGCCAGATCGCGCCTCAATTCATCGAGGTCGGTCGGGCGAGCGACGCTGCCCATGGCCACGCGGCCGTCGACGGTGTAGGCGACCGCGTACAACGTGTCGCCGCGCGTACTGGGGATGGGGCGAATGGTCGCGACGCGCTCAGCCATCACGCCACCTCCTCGCCTACCGCAGGGTCCTCGGCGACCGGCTGTTCGTCGGCCTCGCGGGGCCCGTCGGCCTCCAGGCGGAGTTCGGCGCCGTGGACGGTGGCTGTGGCCTGGTAGTAGGCGCGGTCGTCGGTGGTGAGCAGCGGGTTGGCGTCGACGTCGACGCCCAGGGCATCGGCCCATGCCCGCAGGGCGTCGACGCCCCTGCCTCCGCCCCAGAAGCGGGCACGGAGGAGGTTTCCGTCGGCGTCGACCAGCCATTCCGGTGCCGGCAGATCGTGGTGCTCACCGGCCAGGCGGAGGGCGACGCGCAGGAGGCGGGCCTGCTGGTCGGCGGGCGGCGGAACCGCCTGGGGCGGCGTTTCGCCGCGCGCGTGGGCGAGAAGTATCCGGATCTCGCGCGCGTTGATCTCGATTCGGTCGGCGTCGGCGTAGGCGGCGTCGGCCTCGTCTTGGAGGCCGTGAGCACGGCACTGCGCCCGGTACCTGCGGCTCTCCAAATGCTCTGCTTCATCGGCGAGCAATTCGAGCGTGGTGTCGCTGATTCCGTGGATCACTTGTGCTCGACGCTCTCCGTCCCGTTCGCCGAGCCCGGTGCTCGCGCTGGAGGGGGTTACTATCGCCATGGCCCTGGACTCCTAACTCGTAGGGCCGCGCCCCTGTCGGCCATCGCCGACGGGGGCCTTCATGTGTCAGGCGGTGATGCGGCGCGCCCTGAGCGGGCGCACGGTGGGGTCGGTCGAGGGAGCCGGTGGCGTCCTGCGGCGCCGGGGGCCGGTAGAGCGGGCGGGCGGCTGCGGCGCCTTCTTCACGGGTTCGGCGGTGAGGGCGAGGATCTGTTCCAGATCGGAGGCGGTGAAGCGGTACTCGCCGCTGATCTTGTGGAACGGGATCCGGCGGGCCTTGGCCTGGTCGCGGAGCCACGACGGCTTGCACTTGAGGATCTGAGCGGCTTCGTCGACCCGGTAAACGGTGAGATCGTCGGCCATCACGCCACCTCTTCAGCAGTCGTTTCAGCCTGTTCAGGCGTGACTTCGAGGTCGGCGTCGACAGCGGCGAGGGCCTGTTTCATGCGGGCGTACACCGTGGGAGACGGCTGGTGGCGCCCCTGCTCGATGCCGTAGATGGCCCACTTGCTCAGACCGGCAGCGGCAGCGAGGGCGACGACCGAAAGGCCGCGGCTCTCCCGCAGGCGTCTGAGCTTGGCCCCATCGACCTTGATGCTGATCATAGGGCCAACATAGTCCAATGTTGGTGTATCTGGTAGTCCTACTCGCAGGTAATTTAGTTTTTATTGGTTCATGTTGGATACTCCGAGGTCAGCATTATGGGAATATCCAACAATCACCAGGTGAGGAAATCCTTACCTGCGTTAGGTTGGCCTATGTTGGAGAATCTTGTAGCGTTTGATTCGTGGATAGTGACACAGAGCGTCGAAGCCGACTCGGACAGTTGATCGAAGACCGCCTCAACCACCTCGGCATGGAGTACGCACAAGCGGCACGCCTCGCCGACGTGAGCGTCGAGACGCTCGCCAAGATCCGCCGCGGCGTGCGCGCGCGACCCAAGACCTACAGGCGGATCGAGCGCGTCCTGGGCTGGTCAGTCGGAGCCTGCGATGTGGTTATCGCCGGTGGGACTCCTCAGCTCCAAGACGATGGGCAGACGCAGCGGAGGTCGCTCCCGATCTTCGATGACCCCATCGAGCAGGCGGTGTGGGACATCGACGCCCCCGAGGATGTGCGCCTGTACTTCATCGGCGCATACCGGCTGCGCGATCAGCTTCAGCCGCTGGTGGACGCGTGGCGACGGCAACAGAACGAGGAAATAGCGTGACACACCGTAGCGAAGATAACGGAGGGGAAAAATCCGCGAGAATCATGGGAAAAACTCCTGACCCAGGGGGAGGATGCGTGCACGGGGTCTGGAGTGATGGCCATGGAAGTGCTTGTGGGAGCACTGAGCGTAGTGCTCATCGCGCTGATCATCCTGTTCGCCAAGCTGGCGATCTGCTCCAGGCATGCGGGCCGGCATTTGATCACACTCACCTCCCGCATTGCACAGCTCGAAGCCGCCGCCGAGCGCGATCGGGTCGAGCGAAAGCTTCCTCCCCCTCCTTCATCCCAACGACCCGACTGCAAGGTCCCCCGCAAGTCCACTCGCCTGCGCATCTTGCGCGGTGGGTCCGCCGGGGCTGGCGTCATGGCGGCTAGCGGGTGGCTCAGGGATTCCTTTACCGCCCAGTCCGCAGCGTCCGTCGCGAGCGTGGCACTGGCCGGGGGCCTCGGCGGGATGCTCTATGCCGATCAGCCCCACATCTCCGACCAGGAGCGCGACGAGCCGACGATCTCGACAATCCTCCCCATGCCAGAAAGGCCGATAACGCTCGAAGCGACGGCATCCCCCCGGACAGCGTCTGACGAAGCGGACGAGCCCCCGGCCGACAGCAGCACCCCCAGCGACGAAGTTGATGGGGCGACCAGCGAGACCGCAGTAGAAGAAGTCACCGAGCAGGAGGCTGAGCCAGCGGAGATCGCAGGCGCGAGCGAGGACCAAGGTGTCACCTCTCCGCCGGCCAGGCAGGACCCTTCCCCACAAGACGGGGATAGGGCACAGCAGGAGCCACCGACCAGCCAGCCACCGGCTGACGATGACGTCCCCTCCCCCGACCGTCCCCGCGGCCCGCAGCAACGACCGCCCAACCATCCGGGCCGTGGCCCGGATGGCACCGGGCCGCCGGGACTCACGGGGCAAGGGTCCGGAGCTTCGAGTTCAAGCGCCAATGGGGTGAGCCTGCCCAGCCTCGCCGAGGAGACGGCCGCGGGCGCACTCACCCTGTGCGCCCGCGTCGACCTCCCGGCGCCCAAGCCGGTGTGCCGGTAGACGCATCAAGAAGAAAGCCCCCTCCGTTCGGAGGGGGCTCCCAATCACAGCGAGAAGGATACACCCATGCCCTATCCCGAGAAGCGGTGGTCCAAGAAGGACGGCACCTTCTGGACCGTCCGATACCAGGCGGCCGACGGCAGCTGGCCCCGAGCAAGTCGTGATGACAAGGGCGAGCGCTGGCGTACCAAGCGCGACGCCGAGAAGTGGGCGGAGGACAAGGAAGCCCGCATCCGCATGGGCTTGGATGAGGAGTCCGCCCCGTCGGTCGTCGAGGCCGCCCGGCAAGCCCGCAAGCAGGAAGGGATCACACTCGGCGAGTGGGCCGACGAGTGGTACCCGAAACAGGACGTCGGTATCTCCCACATGCGCGGCCTTCGTAACGACCTGGAGCTCCACCTCCTTCCCCACCGGCCCGAGGGCCGCGACCAGGCTTGGGACGAGACGCGACTCCTCGATATCACCGCAGAGCAGATCCTCGCGTTCAAGCGAGTCAAGCGGGCCGCCGGCTACGCCGAGTCCACCATCCGGGGCTACTGCTCGACTCTCTACACGATGCTCGCCGACGCGATCGAGGCCGGGCACATCTCTGCGAACCCCGCAGCGACCAAGGCCAACCGAGGAAGGCGCAGCGGCACCGGCACGCGCAAGGGGAAGCGCGGAAAGCAACGCGTGACCACCGACGCGCTCGGTGCGCTGCTGCTGTCGGAGCGGATGGCGCTGCTCTCCGGGCGCGATGAGGAGTTCATCTCCGGGATCACCATGTACAACTCCGGCTTGCGCTTCGGTGAGCTGATCGGTTTGGAGCGGGAGTTCTGCCGCCCTGCCGAGCAGATGATCCGGGTGGAGTGGCAACTGTTCGAGATGGAGGGTGACTGGCACCGGCAACCGCCCAAGGACGACTCCTACCGGGACGTTCACATCCCGGAGTTCGTGTGCGAGCTACTGCGGCGCCAGCTCGCCAGCATCCCGCACAAGCCGACGAAGACGTGCGCATGCTTCAGGCCACCGACCGTTCACCGGTTCCTGGTGGCCGCGCTCAAGCGGCGCGGCGCCTGGTCGGAGGAGATGAAGACCGCGGTCCTCACTCACGCGCAGGACAGGTCTCTAGCGGAGCTCGGCATCGACCCCGACCTCGCCGATCGGTTCAACGGCGACTTCATCCGCGGCAGCGCCGCGCCGCCCCACAAGGGCGGGATCCACGTCTTCAGCGCCCAGTCCGGCTCGCCCCACCATCGACGAGGCTCCTACAAGCCGTGGCTCATCGGTGCCGCCTCCACCGGTATGTACCCGCCGAGGAAGAACAGCCAAGAGGAGTCTCCCGACGGGCACCCCGTGCCGCTGCGCGCCGAACCGTGGCCGGGGATGCCCATCCGCGGCAGGAACCCGCGCAAGAAGACCGAGGTGCAGTGGGTGCCGATCGCGCCGGGGATCACCCCGCACGGGCTGGCCCGCCACTCGCACAAGCGGGCGATGATCGAGGGGGATATCCCCGAGGTCCTCCAGCACGAGCGCCTGGGCCACGAAATGGGCGGCATCGGGGCCGTCTACAGCCAGGTGACCCCGGCGATGATCGGGCAGCTCATGGAGCTGCTGACGCGCAACTTTAGGGAGTCCCTGTACCAGCGCGCGAAGATGCACCCGCACTCACCGGTGACGGTCCTGGACGAGCTGCTGGAGCCCTACCGCAGGCGTCCGCACCGCGCCCCGACCAAGATCATCTCCCAAAATTCTCCCAAAAACGGGGTCCGACCCCTCCGCAGTCTGAAGAGCCGAACCCCGTCACAGCAGGTCAATCCCAGTCCAGACCCCCACCCGTCTGATACTCAATAACTCTCGTCTCGAAGAAGTTCTTCTCCTTCTTCAGGTCCATCATCTCCGACATCCACGGGAACGGGTTCTCCGTCTGGCCGAAGATGGGGGCCAGGCCGATCTGTTCGGCGCGGCGGTCGGTGATGAAGTGCATGTACTCCTCGCACAGGTCGGCGTTGAGGCCGAGGATGCCCCGCGGCATGGTCTCGCGGCCGTAGGCGACCTCCAGCGCGCAGGCCTCGGTGAGCATGGTGCGGACCTCGGCCTGGAACTCCTCGCTCCACAGGTGCGGGTTCTCGATCTTGATCTGGTTGATCACGTCGATGCCGAAGTTCAGGTGGATCGACTCGTCGCGCAGGATGTACTGGTACTGCTCGGCGATGCCGACCATCTTGTTCCGGCGGCCCAAAGACAGGATCTGCGCGAAGCCGGTGTAGAACCACATGCCCTCGAAGATCACGTAGAACGCCACGAGGTCACGCAGGAAGGCCTGGTCCGCCTCCGGGGTACCGGTGCGGAAGTCGGGGTCCTCCAGGTTCTGCGTGTACTTCAGGGCCCAGGCGTCCTTCTCCGTGATGGAGGGGACCTCCCGGTACATGTTGAACAGCTCGCCCTCGTCCAGGCCGAGGCTCTCGCAGATGTACTGGAAGGTGTGCGTGTGCACGGCCTCCTCGAAGGCCTGGCGCAGCAGGTACTGGCGGCACTCGGGGTTGGTCAGCTGCCGGTAGACCGCGAGCACGATGTTGTTGGCCACCAGGGACTCCGCCGTGGCGAAGAAGCCCAGGTTGCGCTTGAGCATGAGGCGCTCGTCCTCGGTCAGGCCGTCGCGCGACTTCCACAGCGCGATGTCGGCCTGCATGGCGACCTCGGTCGGCATCCAGTGGTTGTTGCAGCCCGCCAGGTACTTGTCCCACGCCCAGGTGTACTTGAGCGGGAGCAGCTGGTTGACGTCGGCGCGGGCGTTGATCATCGACTTGTCGTCGACGCTGACGCGGCCGCCGTCGCGGTCGATGGCGCCGAGGCCGGTGGTGTCGGGCTCATGGGTGGTCGTCATGTGGTGATTGGATCCTTCGGAACGTCTGCTGAGGGCGGCTGCGGGCAGTTCTCTACTGGCAGGCTTCGCAGTCGGGGTCGTCGATGGAGCAGGTGGAACCGGCGTCCGGGTCCAGTTCCGGGGCGGTGGAGGGGGTCCCGGCTGCCGAGGTGGGGGCCGGTGCGCTCGCCCCCGGCGACACGGCCGCCGCAGGGGACGGCGAGGGGGCAGCCGTGGGCGTCGGAGTGGCGGCGACCGCGTTCAGCTTGCCGTCGGTGCCCTTCAGCGTGCTCTTCTCCACGTGCGTGGCGCTCTGCGAGCGCAGGTAGTACGTGGTCTTCAGGCCCTTGCGCCACGCACGCCGGTACAGCTCGTCGAGCTTCCGGCCGCTCGGGGCCGCCATGTAGAGGTTCAGCGACTGCGCCTGGTCGAGCCACTTCTGCCGCCGGGACCCCGCGTCGACCAGCCAGGAGGGGTCGACCTCGAACGCGGTCGCGTACAGGTCCTTCAGGTCGTCCGGCACGCGGTCGATCGCGCCGAGGCTGCCGTCGTAGAGCTTGAGCTGGGAGACCATGTCGTCGTCCCAGAGGCCGCGCTCCTTGAGGTCGCGCACCAGGTAGGGGTTGACGACGGTGAAGTCGCCGGACATGTTCGACTTCACGAACAGGTTGCGGTAGATCGGCTCGATCGACTGGCCGACGCCGGTGATGTTGGCGATGGTGGCCGTCGGGGCGATCGCCATGACGTTGGAGTTGCGCATCCCCACGGTGCGCACACGCTCCCGCAGGGTCTCCCAGTCCAGCCGGGCCGTGGTGTCGACGTCGAGGTCACCGCCGCGCGCGTCGTCCAGCAGCTGCAGCGAGTCGATCGGCAGCACGCCCTTGCTCCACAGCGAGCCCTCGAAGGTCTCATAGGCCCCGCGCTCGGCGGCCAGCTCCATCGACGCGGTGATCGCGTGGTAGGAGATGAGCTCCATGCTCTCGTCGGCGAACTCCACCGCGCCCTGCGAGCCCATCGGCAGCCGCAGCCTGAACAGCGCGTCCTGGAACCCCATGAGGCCCAGCCCCACCGGCCGGTGGCGCATGTTGGCCCGCTCGGCCTCGGGGATCGTGTAGAAGTTCACGTCGATCACGTTGTCGAGCATGCGCACCGCCGTGTGCACGGTGCGGCGCAGCCGCTCGGCGTCGATGCCGTCCTCGGTCACGTGCCGGGCCAGGTTGACCGAGCCGAGGTTGCAGACGGCGACCTCGTCGGCGCTGGTGTTCAGGGTGATCTCGGTGCACAGGTTGGACGAGTGCACCACGCCGCTGTGCTGCTGCGGCGAGCGCAGGTTGCACGGGTCCTTGAAGGCGATCCACGGATGCCCGGTCTCGAACAACATGGTGAGCATGCGCCGCCACAGGTCGACCGCGCGCACGCGGCGCCACACCTTGATCTCCCCGGCCTCGGCGGCCCGCTCGTAGGCGGTGTAGGCCTCGGCGAACTCGGCCCCGTAGAGGTCGTGCAGGTCGGGCACCTCGTCGGGGGAGAACAGCGTCCACTCGCCGTTGGCCTCGACCCGCTGCAGGAACAGGTCGGGCACCCAGTTGGCGGTGTTCATGTCGTGCGTGCGCCGCCGGTCGTCACCGGTGTTCTTGCGCAGGTCGAGGAATTCCTCGATGTCGATGTGCCAGGTCTCCAGGTACGCGCAGACCGCGCCCTTCCGCTTTCCTCCCTGGTTGACAGCCACGGCTGTATCGTTGGCGATTTTGAGGAAGGGGACGACGCCCTGGCTCTGGCCGTTGGTGCCCTTGATGTGGGCGCCGATGCCGCGGACCGGGGTCCAGTCGTTGCCCAGGCCGCCGGAGTACTTGGACAGCAGCGCGTTGTTGCTGATGCCGTGGAAGATCGACTGCAGGTCGTCGCCGATGGTGGTGAGGAAGCAGGAGGAGAGCTGGGCGCGCTGGGTGCCCGCGTTGAAGAGGGTCGGGGTGGAGCACATGAAGTCGAACGACGAGATCAGGCCGTAGAACTCGATGGCCCGCGCCTCGCGGTCGTCCTCGTTGAGGGCCAGGCCCATCGCGACCCGCATGAAGAAGGCCTGCGGCAGCTCGTAGCGGGTGCCGTCGCTGTGCAGGAAGTAGCGGTCGTACAGCGTCTGCAGGCCGAGGAAGGTGAAGTCCAGGTCGCGCTCGGGGCGCAGGGCCGCGCCGAGGCGGGTGAGGTCGAAGGTGGCGAGGCGGGGGTCGAGCTGGCCCAGTTCCACGCCGCGGGCGATGTAAGCCGCGAGGTAGTCGGAGTAGCGCTCGGCCATCTGGGCCTGGTCGGCCTCGTCGAACGCGCCGGAGAGGAAGGTCAGCGCCTCCCGGCGGAGCTTGTCCAGCAGCAGCCGCGCGGCGACGTGGGAGTAGTCGGGGTCAGCCTCCACGAACGTGCGAGCCGCCATGACCAGCGCGAGTTCCAGCTCGTCGGAGGTGATCCCGGGGTAGAGGCCGCGCCGGGTCTCCGCGATGACCTTGTCGGCCGACACCCCCGTCAGCCCGGCGCAGGCCTCGTGCACCACCTGTCCGACCCGCTCCATCGGATCGCTCGCGGGGTTCGCGTGCGCGGGCTCCGCCGCGGCAACGTCGAGATCGAGGGTCATGGTGGCTCCAACCAGGTAGACGACAACCGGTTGGGGTGTCGAAGGACGGCGCGCACCAGCACACAGGGGAGGGTTCGCCCCGCGCCCCTCGGCGCGAGGTCGTCGTACTCCCTGATTCGCGGCGGCCCGCCCTCGAGGCCCCGTTGCAGTGCACGTCGGACGCGTGCACGCCGATGGCAGGTCTTCGGACTCGCGGGCGTCGGAGGACGGCGTGACCCGTGTCCTCCACCTACCGGCCATCGGCTTCCCGGGGGTCATGGCGTGGCGCCCAGTGCCGTGGGGATGGCGTTCGTTCCCGCTCACCGCTGCGGGGCAGTCCCGGACTCGCACCGGGTTCCCTCTTGCCTCACCCGCGTCGAACGATCAGAACGCCTCGACCGCCGGGTGAACCATCAGCGGGAGAGATACTACATCTAGTGGCGCCCGGCCGGGAACACCTCAATATAGGGGTGTGTCGCGGTGAATTTTCGGTCGCGGAGCGTGCGGGGCCCGTGGTACACGAGGGGGATGAGCTACCTGCACGTGTTCGACATGGACGGCACCCTGCTCAAGGGTACGAGCGCGAGTCTTCAGATCGCACGGGCGACCGGCACGGAGGCGGAGCTGCGCGACCTCGAACGGGCCTTCGCCAGCGGCGAGATCGACACCCGCGCCTTCGCCGCCGCGCTGCCCGAGGTGTGGCCCATGCTCACCGACGACCACGTCGCAGGGGTCTTCCGCAGCGGCCCGTTTCTCGACGGAATCGCCGATGTGTGCGGGGATATCCGCTCCCGGGGCGAGCGCTCGATGGTCATCACGATGTCGCCCGACTTCTACGCCGAGCGACTGTTCGATTTTGGCTTCGATGAGGTGGTGGCGTCCCGGTTCCCGGCCCTGCCGTTCACTGAGCCACCCCTGCCGGAGAACATTCTCACTCCCGCCGACAAGCCGCGGATCGTCGAGGAGGCGCGCCGACACGCGGGAATCGCGCGCGAGCGGTGCGTGGCCTACGGGGACTCCATGTCGGACGCGGCGCTCTTCCGGCACCTTGCGCACTCGGTGGCGGTCAACGCCGATCACCACCTCGCCGACATCGCCGGGGCGCACTACAGCGGCGGGAGCCTGGTCGATGCCTATGCCGAGGGCCGGGCACTGCTCCGCCCTTGTCGTTGATCTCGGAGATATTGGGGTCAAAATCGCTCGTGAGACCCCAATATCTCCGAGATCAACGGGGGAATCGGCGACGTCGTCTGCGGCGGCTATTCGTCGTCGAGTAGCCGGTCCAGGGCGTCTTCCGTCAGGCCCAGGTCCATCCGGATCCGGAAGCGCGTCCGCACCAGTTCCATGAGCAGGTCGTGCACATAGGCCGACACGTCCTGGTGCCGGAACCGCTCCACGCCCAGGGTCGACCAGTCGTGCGCCCCCGTCAGGTCGCCGTGGGCCTGCAGGGTCTCGGCGATGGTGATGTAGGTGGGCAGATTGCGCGGCCCCTCTTTACGCAGCCGCTCCAGCTGCGCGTAGGCCGCGTCGATCTCGTCGAGCTCCAGCAGCGCCCCCGCCAGGTGGGCGCGGGCGTCGATGACGGTGATGCCGCCGTCGTCGATCGCCCGCTGGTAGGCGGCCGTGGCCCGCTCGAACTCCTGGGCCATCTCCCACTGTTCACCCGCGCGGACGAAGAGTTCGGCGCGGGAGATCTCGCTGTCGGACTCGACCCGGTTGGCGAGCGCGATGAGCTCGCGTGCGACATCGGTATGGTCGCCGGACTGGACCGCCCTGAATTCCAGCCGGTCGAGATCGGCTGTGGTCACGCGGGTCACTGCCAGCCTCCCTAGGTCCCTCTTCGGTCCGCGCCGTGCCCCGGATCCGTGACACCTCAGCCTCGGGCACGTTCCAGGGCACTCCAGAAGCCGTTCCGCAGCGCGTCGCGGACTTCGTCGCGCAGCAGGAAGTCGATCGGCAGCGCCGACCCCTGCAGCAGGCGCGCCTCCAGGTCGGACGGCATCCGCGGACGGCTCGCGAGCACCGCCTCCAGCCACAGGGTGGGGGCGTCGCGCGCGATCGACTCGGCGAAGTCGTTCCCCTCCTGGCGCGCGGCATTCACCGCGTCGTCGATGGAATACGCCGATGCCGCTCCGGGCCCGACGCGCCCCACACCCGGGGGTGTGGGGGCGTAGGGACCGTGAGCGGTCGGTTGCTCGGGGCGGGGGCCAGCACCGGATCCGGGTCCCGGACGGGGTCCGTGGGAACCGGAGAATCCGGATTCAGTTTCCGTGCTGGCCCCATAGGTAGGGTTTGGGCCGGTATTACCTCCGTACGCCGGATTCTCGCCGGTGTGCGACCGGTACCGGGGGTCGCGGGGGTCCGGCCCCGGAGGCGGTGTTCCCCGGCCGGGTGGGGCGCCGCGCTCGTAGCCCTGCGCGCCGCCGCCCATCATCGGGTCGTGGTGGGGACCGGTCTGATGTGGTCCGGCCGGGTGCGGCCCCTGCTGGTGCGGTCCTTGCTGGTGGGGGCCCATGGGGTGCCCTGGCGGGACCCCGTTGCCCTGCGCGGGACCGCCGTAGCCGTTCTGCACGACGTCGCGCATGCCCGGGTGCGCCCCGGTGCCGCCGCCGGGTCCAGCGGGTCCGGCGGGTCCGCCGCCGGTGGCGCCGAAGCTGGGCTGCGGACCGGTGGGCGGGTTGGCCATCATCGACTGCTGGCCGCCGGTCGGCTCCTCGCCGCGTCTGCGCTGCGGCGGGGCGTACCCGCCGGACGGGAACCCGTTGACGTCGATGGGCCCGGAGGGGTTGGTGCGGCCGGAGTCCGTGCCGCCCTGCGGGGCGAGGTGGTCGCCGCCGCGCTGCTGGGCGATGCTTTGGCGCATGGCGCGCAGCTGGTCCATGGCGCTGCCGGTCATGGCCTGCTGCGCCCCGGTGGAGGCGAACATGGCCTCCATCCCACCCGTGTTGCCGACCGCAGGTTCGACCCTGGAGGCGCCGGTGTGCGCCGTGACCGGGCGGCGCGTCACCTCGGGGCCGCTGTGCGAGCGCCCGTTGGTGAGCGGGGTGGTGGTCTCGGCCGACTCGTCGCCGGTGGCCGAGAGGAGATTGACATACGGGCGCAGGTGCCCGGCCCCGATCTCGATGAGGTCGTCGCACTCGCGGCGGAGCGCCCGCGAGATCGTCCAGTTGCCCTCGACCGAGATGTGCACGACGGTAACCCTGACGCCGAGGTCCTGGACGTCCGACACGACCTGCGCCATGTCCTCGTCTCCGCTGACCAGGACCGCTTCGCACAGCACTCCCGTGCGCGCGAGCGTGGTCAGGTCCCGTTGCACGTAGCTCTCGACGCCCTCCCGTCTGCCGGGACGGATACGCGCGGCTCGGAACTTGATGCCGGGAATGTCCGCGATGCCGTCCTGCTCCTGGGTGCGGCGGCCGTCGGCCGTCGCCTCGTACCAGTAGCAGCGCAGCAGAGGGAGCCCCGTGCGGTCACGCGCCACCTCGTTG
Source organism: Nocardiopsis gilva YIM 90087 (assembly GCF_002263495.1). NCBI lineage: Bacteria > Bacillati > Actinomycetota > Actinomycetes > Streptosporangiales > Nocardiopsidaceae > Nocardiopsis > Nocardiopsis gilva. The sequence continues at coordinate 167,919 of NZ_CP022753.1, forward strand.
AGGAGCTGAACGAGTCCCGCGTAATCCCATGACACGGAGTCCCGGTTCCGGGTTCCGTGCACAGCCATCGCACCGTCGGCAAGGAGGTAGCCGGCGTCCACGAACAGCGCGCAGCGATCCACGCGACACCGCCCCTTCCCATTGTGCTGGTCACCCGGACCTGGGGGCATGTACCGGGTCTATCCAACGATCGGCCCTCGGCCAATAGACAGGCCGGGCCACAGCCTAACCAAGTCTGTCTCGGTTTGCGTGCCCCCTCCGACACCCGTGGCCGGATGATCACCCTCGGTTCACGCGTCCTAGCTGCGCGGATTCCGATGCCGCACGGAGATCTGCGGTTGTTTGCTCTCGGGCCTGTCGTCATGTCCGCATCGGCGCCGTCACGGCCACCGCGCCGGCCAGGTACGCGTCCTGCCGGGTCACCAGCCGGACCTCCGGGTCCCGCGGGAGAACCGGGTTGAACCGCACGACGTCGGTGCCGAACGCCAGCGGCGGGCCGACGGCACCGCGCGCGGAGCTGGCGAAGGCGTTGTTCGGATCCGCGTCACCGCCCTGCGGGGTGAGCGCGGTGCCGTCCAACAGCACCTGGTCGCCCGGAAGGTCGGCGTCCCCCTCCCAGGCGACGACGTCGACGGTCGCCGGGACGGCGGCCGGAAGCAGTCCGGCCAGGGGGAAGCGCATGCCCTGGTCGTCGTGGAAGACGGTCTGCGACGCGTCCAGCACCATCGCCTGGTTGTAGGTCTCGGCCGGGTCCTCCAGGACGACGACCATGCTCCAGCCCGCGTAGGTGCTCGTTCCGGTCTTCGTGGGGACGTCGGCGACCCACCACTCGCCCCCGCCCTGTGCCCGCACGATGTCGGTGATGTCGGCGAACGCCTGGTAGGCGGGGTAGCCGGGCAGCCTCGCGCGGCCGACCTCATCGGCGCGCACATCGATGTAGGAGTCCGCACCCGGCCCGCGCAGCTTCGCCGTCGCCGACGCGGGGGACCGGCCCGAACCGGAGAAGTACAGCCCGGCCCAGCGGACCGCGCCGCCCTCGGGCAGCGACCACCGCGCCGAACTGGACATCTCCGTGCCCGGGTCGTCGTCGAGGTCCATGGGCCGCATGTCCCACATGTCGTTGTCGCGGAACTCGCCCTCGCGCTGCAGCGCACGCGCGCACTCGCCGCTCTCGGAGGACTCGCCGATGATCTCCTCGATCGTCTCCTCCGCCTCGTCCTCGGCCTTGTCGTCCACCGAGGTGTCGATGTCCTCGTCGTCGGGGGAGGGGGCATCGGGAGTGGGCGCGGGGCTGGGAAGTGCGGAGGGGGACTGCGATGTGGAGGGCGACGGGGGTGGCGCCGCTGGCGCGGAGGGACCGGCGCTCGACGCGGGTGCGGGCACGGGGTCCGGGGCGGCGGGTGCCCGCTGTTCGTCGGCCTCGGGGGCGGTGGAGGCAGTCGAGCCGCTGGGAGAGGCCGGAGCGGCCGGGGGCGCGGGGGTCACCTCGCCGCCCGGCTTGTTCACCACGATCGGCCACCACGGCCAGGGGCGCCAGCGATCGTCATCGTCCACGCAGGTCAGCAGCGCGTTCCCGGTGCTCTCGGTGCGCACCTGCCCGGCCGCGGCGTAGCGGGCCGGTTGGCCTCCCCGGTCGACGCCGCGCGAGCCGGCCGCGGTCGCTCGGGCGTCGCCGGAGCTCACGGTCATGTGCGGGGGGTCGCCCGCTGTAGCGCGGGGAGAGACGACGACGTCGAGGTATTCGGTGGTGCGCGCACCGGCGTCCAGACCGGATCGGACGCACTTCCCGCCGTCGGCGGTGGCGGTGCAGCTCCAGCCGCTGTCGCTGGGAGCGAAGGGGGCGGCGTTCCCCCGGCGCCCGCTGGCGCGGAGGGCGACGCCCGGAGGCAGATCGACTTCCGCGACGACGTCGGCCTCGGCGGAGTCGCCGCGGTTCGCGACGCTGATCACGATGATCCCGGTGCGGCCCGGCACGAGCGCGCCCACCGGGTCGATCCGGGGCGAGGTCGGGGACGCCGGCTTCCGGCGGTTCCACCGGCTCGTCGGGCTCGGGCGGCGACGGCGAGGGGGCGGGCGTCGGCTCCTCCGACACAGGGGGGAGGATCACCGGCGGGTCGGGGGCGGGAACCTCCGGGGCCGCCACTGGCGGCGGAGGTGTGGGGGCCGCGGGCCCGGGGCGCCGGTTCCTCGGCGTCAGGGGCCTCGGGCTGCGGGTCCTCCGGCTGCGGCCGGTCCGGCCGCGACTCCGGCGGCTCGGCCGCGACCGGCGGCTGGTCGGGCGAAGGCGGGACCGTTTCGTCGTTGCTGACCAGGGCGATGACCGCGGCCGCCGCGACGGCGGTGGCCGCCGCGCCCGCGGCCGTGGCCTGCTGCTGGCCCCGGGACATCCGCCCCCACCAGCCCGCGGACAGTGCCCCGCCGGGGAGCGACGCGAGGTAGCCGGCCGCGGCAGGGCCGGCGAACAGCGGGAGGATGATGCCGGGCAGGCCGAAGTTGACGTCCATCAGCTCGGCGTAGACCTCGCGGCACTCCGCGCACTCGTCGAGGTGCCGGTCGACGGTGGCGGTGTCGCGTTTGCCGAGCCCGCCCCGCACGTAGGAGCCGAGCAGGCCGAGCGCCGGGCGGCAGCTCTCCGCCGACGCCTCGCCGGAGAGGTGCATCTGCAGGTATTTCTCGCGCAGGCCCTCGCGGGCGCGGTAGGCGAGCGCGGCGACGTTGTTGGGGGTCTTGCCGAGGATCGTGGCGGCCTCGGCGGGTTTGACCCCTTCGATCTCCGTGTACCAGAGCACCGACTGCCACTCGGGGCGCAGCGCGAGGAAGGCGCGGGCGATCAGCGACCGTTCCAGCCCCTGCAGGGCGGGGTCCACGAAGGGCTCGCCGCGGTCGAACTTCTCCATGTCGTCGGTGACGACCTGGCGCTTCTCGCCGCGGGCCCGGTCGTAGACGGCGTGCCGGACCGCGGTGAGCAGGTAGGGGCGGAACCCGTCGTCCGGTCCGCCGCCGCGCTGCACGACGCCGAAGACGCGGGTGAAGGTCTCGGCGACGACGTCGTCGACCTCGGCCTCGCCGCGGACAAGCTGGCGGGCGAGGCCGCGCGCCGCGTCGATGTGCCGCTCATAGAGGGTGGCGTATGCGGCGGTATCTCCGCTACGGACCCTTTCGAGAAGCTCGGCGTCACCGATAAGTAGCTCGGTGTGATCGCCTTGCGGTTCCGTCATGCGTTGCCTTTCCGCTGCGTCCGGATCCCGTGTCCAACCACCGGTGCGGCCCTCCGGCGCCGCCCGCTGGACGCCCCGCACCGCCGAGGTTTCACGCCTCGGCGCCGACCTCCCGAAACGCCCCGCAGAAGGCCTGAGAAAAAAATATCTCGAACTCGCGTCATAACTGCCACCTACGGCTGTCTTTACGGGTGAAGGCGCTCGGACGGGCCCGCCGAAACGGGGGCGCGGGCCCGTCCGGCAGCGTCGGACCGGACGGCGCCAAACGGCGAAGAGACAGGATTGGGGATCGAAGTGGAGGGCTCTGAACTGGTGAAACGGATCATATCCAGTCGCCGGTTGCGCGAGCTCTGGTGCCTCCGTAGTCGGGAGACCGGGTGGGATCCGCCGGATGACTGGTGGACCCCGGCCGTGGAATCTCTCTGCGCGGCGGCGTTCGAGGGAACCGACATGTCGGCGGCATGCGTACGTTTCGGACAGGCCAGAGCACGGTCCGGCACCTCCATCGGTGCGGCGCTGACCGACTTCGCCGCGCTGACCGACGTCCTCGGCTGGTCGGCTCCGCCGCTGGACCTGGTGACGTCGGTGGCCGAGGGGTGGGTCGACGGCGGGCGTTCCCGCGACGACTGCCAGGACCCGCTCACGGGCCTGGCCACCACGGCCTATCTGCGCACCCGCTTGGGCGAGGTGTACCGGGGCAGTGGGCCCGAGGCGCACCCCTCCGCCACGCATGTGCTGATCCTCGTGGCGCTGGCCTCGGGTATCGACCCGTGGCGGCGCACCGCCCGGCTGATCGTCCTCGGTCACGAGCTGCGCCAGGTCTTCACCCAGGGCGAGTCGATCGCGCTGCTCAGCCGCGGCCGCATCGCCGTGCTCGCCCCGCTCTCCCCCCACCTGGACGAGCGGGTGCGGCGGCTCCGCGACGAACTGTGCCTCGGCCATGAGGCCGACGTGTGGACTGTCGCCCTGCCCGACGATCTCGACCACGCCCTGACGTTCCTCAACGAGGTAGGGAAGCCACCGATGAGCGCTTAGAGACCAATTTCCCCCGGCACCGCCGAGGTCGCGCGGCCCCGTTTGAGGGGGCGGGGCCCGGCATCGGCGGTCCGCCGACCGGACGCGACTCGCTGAGGGGGCGAGCGTGTGGGTCGGCACTCGCCGGAGCCCTGCTCCGGCGAGGGGTTACCGGACGGTTGCTGGAGCGGTTTTCTGGCCCTCCTCGACAGGGCGACCCTCCAAACCGACTGGTAATCAAGGGAATGCTGCTTCGCGGCATTCCAGGAGGCGCGTCCGCTTGGGGAGGCGGGCGCGCCTCCGCCTTGTTCGTCCATCGGCCGGTCCCCCGTTGATCTCGGGAAAGTGCGCCGAATACTCGCGAGTATTCGGCGCACTTTCCCGAGATCAACGGAATGGAGAGGGGCGGGGCCGCCCTACAGGCGGCGGGCGAGGTCGAGCAGGGTGTCGGCCTGTTCCGCGGCGGAGGCGCCCGTCGCGTCGGCCACCGGCCAGTCGCGCAGGACGGCCAGCCGGGAGCACACGGCGTAGCGCTGGTCGGTGAGCAGGTAGCCGCACGGAGCGTCGGGCCAGTCCTGCACCAGGGGCAGCGGCTCGGTGGAGAACCCCGGAGGACGGCGCGGCTCGGGGGCCACGGGGGTGTCGGCCGCCCGCGTCTGGGCCGCGACGAGTTCGGCCCGGGTGGGCGTTCCCGGCTGCGGGAGCCAGGCGTCCAGCAGCACATAGCCCGCGACGTGGCGATGGGCCGCCCGCTGCGCGGCCCCGATCTGCGGGATCAGCGGGCCCGCAGCGCCTTCCGCGACGAGCACGAGCGGCGTCGTGGGGGCCGCGTCGGCGATCTCCAGTGCGGCGCGCGCGATGTAGCGGGCGGCGTAGGGCGGCCGGTCGGCGTCGTCGATCGTGGGGACCACGACCTGCGCGCCGTGCTCGGCCAGGCGCGCGGGAATCTCGCCCCACCGCTCCGGGGTGAACGCCGGGTCGTGCAGCAGGACCAGGGTGATCGCGGTCATTCGTGTGTGGCGGGGGTGGAGGGCATGGTGGGCTCGGCCCGGCGGGTCTCGGCCACCACCCAGTCCAGGTACTCGGGATTGCCGCCCTCGACGGGGACGGCGATGATCTCCGGCACGTCATAGGAGTGGGCCTCGACCAGGTGGGCGGTGAGGTCGTCGAGCCGGTCGCGGCTGGTCTTCATCACGACCATCCACTCCTCGTCGGCGCACACCTCCCCCTGCCACCGGTAGTGGCTGGTGATGGGGCCGCCGACCTGGGCGCAGGCCACGAGCCCGCGCTCCACGACCGAGCGCGCCAGTTCCACGGCCGAGGCCCGGTCGTCCGTCGTCATCTCCACCCGCACCGGCACGGCGTGGGTCATCGATTCCGCCATTCCTACCTCTTGGCTGCTCAGGATGGTGATCGACAGGTCCTAGGCTCAGTGGTCATGAGCGATCGTTCGGACCTGCTTCGACACATCAACGATAAGGCCGTGGTGCGCGGCAAGGTCACCCTGTCGTCGGGCCGAGAGGCCGACTACTACGTGGATCTGCGCCGGGTGACCCTGGACGGCGAGAGCGCGCCGCTGGTCGGGCGCGTGCTGCTCGACGTCACGGCCGACCTGGACTACGACGCCGTGGGCGGGCTGACCCTGGGCGCCGACCCGGTGGCCACCGCGATGATGCACGCGGCGAGCGCGCGCGGGCAGCGGCTGGACTCCTTCGTCGTGCGCAAGGCCGGCAAGGCGCACGGCCTGCAGCGCCGCATCGAGGGTCCGGACGTCGCGGGCCGCCGCGTCCTGGCGGTGGAGGACACCTCGACGACCGGCGGGTCGGTGCTGACCGCCGTCGAGGCGCTGCGCGAGGCCGGGGCCGAGGTCGTCGGCGTTGCCGTCATCGTCGACCGGGGCGCGCGGGACAAGGTCGTCGGCGAGGGGCTGGAGTACCGCACCGCGTTCGACGCCTCCGACCTGGACGTCTGAGACGCCTGAGGGACGTGTGGCGCGTGAGCGCACGGACGCCGTGGGGGCGCTGGCCGGCCAGCGCCCCCACGGCGTCTCCGTCCGTCAGTGAACGTGGCTCCACTTGGACGGCTTCTCACCCTTGAACTTCAGCTTGAAGTGGTAGGCGTGCGGCACCTTGTGCAGTTTCTCGGGGTCCTTACAGCCGCCGGAGTTCCACCACTCCTTGCTGGAGGAGTCGACGACCCCGTGCGGGCTGAACCGGTCGCACCTTGTGTCCTTGATGTACATCTTGTACTGGCCGGCCATGCGGACGTAGCCGACGCGCTTTCCGCCCTCGTAGGCGTCGATGCGGTTGTGGCTGTACTTGTAGGTGACGTGCGGTTCCATCTCCGCGAAGGCGGCGGCCGGGGTCAGCAGTGCGCCCACGATTCCGGCGGCAGCGGCGGCCCGGCCCATCTCGCGCAGCAGAGTCATGTTCGTCTCCCTCGGTGATGCGATCGGCGTGGTCGGCGTGTGACCACCAGACGAACACAAACAGTAATCTTGGCACCACTCAAAGCAATTACCGTGAGGGTGTCATCCCGGGATTTTGCGCACTTTGGACCATCGGTCTACGTGGCCGAACACGGCGGCGGGAGCGCGGAGGCGGGGATCAGGGCGCCTCGGCGCTGAAGGTGTAGCCGGGCTCCTCACCGGCGATGTCCTGCAGCTCGCCGTTGACGTAGACCTCGACGGCGTCCGGACTGCCGATGGTGACGTCGAGGGACGGCTGGTCGAAGCTGACGTACTGGCCCTGCTCCATGGTGACGTCGGTGAGGACCTCGCCGCCGGGGATCCGCACGAGCACGTCGCTGGAGTCGCCGATGACCTTGACGTAGAGCATCTCCATCTTCGCGGTCTCGGATCTGGCGTCGGCGGAGGTCCCGGCGCCCTCGGAGACCACGCCGCTGCCGGCGTTTCCGGGCAGTGACCGGTACAGGAAGTACCCGCCCAGCACGACGAGGGTGATGAAGAGCACGACCGCACCCACGATGGCCACGATCTGGCCAACGCCACGAGGATCATTGCGATGTCGTCCCACGCTGCTGAATGTAGCGTGAATCACCCCTGACAATCGACGTCGGGTGGGCACAGACCCGCATCAATCGCGGATTTCACCACTCACCGCAATGCGAAATCTACGAATTGTCCACATATTCATCATATGATCCGATGCATTTAACCCGGCCCATGCACTCTTTGCAGGGGTGACGTCAATTTGGACTAGACCCCATACCGGCCGTCCGACTTCGTAATACTGGCTGCAACGCACCAGCGGGCACACCGCGGGGCGGTCCGACGAAACACCAGGTCAAGCAGGGAGTCACACCATGCCCATCGCGACCCCCGAGGTCTACACGCAGATGCTGGGCCACGCGAAGGCCCAGGGCTTCGCCTACCCGGCCATCAACGTGACCTCCAGTCAGACGCTCCACGCCGCGCTGCGCGGCTTCGCGGAGGCCGAGAGTGACGGCATCATCCAGATCTCCACCGGCGGCGCCGAGTTCCTGTCGGGCGCGACGGTCAAGGACATGGTCACCGGTTCGGTCGCCTTCGCGGAGTACGCGCGCATCGTCGCCGACAAGTACCCGGTCAACATCGCCCTGCACACCGACCACTGCCCCAAGGACAAGCTCGACGGCTTCGTCCGCCCGCTGCTGGAGGTCTCCAGGGAGCGGGTGGCCAAGGGCCAGGAGCCGCTGTTCCAGTCGCACATGTGGGACGGTTCCGCGGTCGAGCTGGAGGAGAACCTGCGCATCGCCGACGAGCTCCTGGCGAAGTCCAAGGAGGCGCGGACGATCCTGGAGATCGAGGTCGGCGTCGTCGGCGGCGAGGAGGACGGCATCGTCGGCGAGATCAACGAGAAGCTCTACACCACGCCGGAGGACGCCCTGCGCACCGCCGAGGTGCTCGGCCTCGGCGAGAAGGGCTACTACATGACCGCCCTGACGTTCGGCAACGTGCACGGCTCCTACAAGCCGGGGTACGTCAAGCTGCGTCCGGAGGTGCTGCAGAAGGCGCAGCAGGCGGTCGGCGAGAAGTACGGCCGGTCCAAGCCGTTCGACTTCGTCTTCCACGGCGGATCCGGTTCCACCACCGAGGAGATCCACTCCGCCATCGACTACGGCGTGGTGAAGATGAACATCGACACCGACACGCAGTACGCGTTCACCCGCCAGATCGTCGACCACGTCATGAAGAACTACGACGGCGTGCTCAAGATCGACGGCGAGATCGGCAGCAAGAAGGCCTACGACCCGCGCTCGTACGGCAAGGCCGCCGAGGCCGGGATGGCCGCCCGCGTCGTCGAGGGCTGCCAGCACCTGAAGTCCGCGGGCAACAAGCTCAAGTAGCGCCCGCGAGCCGCTCCTGAGGTCGGCACGGCCCCCGTTCCGCCGCCGGATCGGGGGCTTCGCCGTGCCCACTGGGCCGACGCTGGCAGGATGGGGCCCATGGACCTGCACAAGAACCTGCTCGGAGAACCTCCGGCCACGCACCTGCCCGACCTTCCCGAGGCGCGCGAGGCACTGGCCGCCAGCGCTGACGACCCCGCCGCCGTCGCCGCTCGGTTCCCCGTCTACTCGGCGGCCTGGGCGACGCTCGCCGAACGGGCCTTCGCCGATGGCGACCCGGTGGCCACCTACGCCTACGCCCGCACCGGCTACCACCGCGGCCTGGACCAGCTGCGCCGGGCCGGGTGGAAGGGCCACGGACCGATCCCGTGGGACCACGAGCCCAACCGCGGCTTCCTGCGCTCCCTGCATATGCTCGCCACCGCCGCCAAGGCCATCGGCGAGACCGAGGAGGCCGAGCGCTGCTCGACGTTCCTGCGCGACAGCAGCGCGGCCGCCGCCGACGAGCTGGAGAGCTAATCTAGGGCTCTGACCAGCGCACTCACCGGTCCCGGGGGCGGCGGGACGGCACCCACCCGCCCCCTCCCCACCGGCCCCGGGTCATGTAGGCTCTATACGCAAGGGCCCCTGTCGCTGTCTTGCGCTGGGGCCTGAGCCATGTGTGCATGACACCGTGTGGGATTTTCCTCGGTCAGATCGAACGAATGAAGAGGTAGACGCGGATGCCGGCGATCACACTCGTTGGAGCCCAGTGGGGAGACGAGGGCAAGGGCAAGGCGACCGACCTTGTCGGCAACCGCGTGGACTACGTGGTGCGGTACCAGGGCGGGAACAACGCCGGCCACACCGTCGTCATCGGCGACCAGAAGTACGCGCTGCACCTGCTGCCCTCGGGCATCCTCTCCCCCGACGTCGTGCCGGTGATCGCCAACGGCGTGGTCATCGACCCGGCCGTCCTCTTCGAGGAGCTGCGCGGCCTGCAGGAGCGCGGCGTGAACACCGAGCGGCTGCTCGTCTCGGCGAACGCGCACCTGATCATGCCCTACCACCGGGCCCTCGACAAGGTCAGCGAGCGCTTCCTGGGCAAGGGCAAGATCGGCACCACCGGCCGCGGCATCGGCCCGACCTACGCCGACAAGATCTCCCGCGCCGGCGTGCGCGTGCAGGACACCTTCGACCCCAAGATCCTGCGGAAGAAGATCGAGCTCGCGCTCAACGACAAGAACCAGATCCTCACCAAGGTGTTCAACCGCCGCGGGCTGGACGCCGAGCAGATCATCGAGGAGTACCTGGGCTACGCCGACCTGCTGCGGCCCTACGTCGCCGACACCTCGCTGGTGCTGAACCAGGCGCTGGACGAGGGCAAGACCGTCTTCCTGGAGGGCTCGCAGGGCACCCTGCTGGACATCGACCACGGCACCTACCCGTTCGTCACGTCCTCCTCCCCGACCTCGGGCGGGGCGTGCGCCGGGGCGGGGATCGGCCCGACCCGCATCACCAAGGTCATCGGCATCCTCAAGGCCTACACGACCCGCGTGGGCTCCGGCCCCTTCCCCACCGAGCTCCTCGACGAGCAGGGCGAGTGGCTGCGCCAGCAGGGCGGCGAGTACGGCGTGACCACGGGCCGCAACCGCCGCTGCGGCTGGTTCGACGCGCCCATCGCGCGCTACGCCACACGCGTCAACGGCATCACCGACTTCTTCCTGACCAAGATGGACGTGCTGTCGGGTCTTGAGCGGATCCCCGTGTGCGTGGGCTACGACGTCGACGGCGAGCGCTGGGACGAGATCCCGATGACGCAGACCGACTTCCACCACGCCACCCCGGTCTACGAGTACTTCGACGGGTGGAACGAGGACATCTCCCACGTCCGCTCCTTCGAGGAGCTTCCCAAGAACGCTCAGGCCTACGTGCGTACCCTGGAGGAGATGGCCGGAGCCCAGATTTCGGCCATCGGTGTGGGCCCGGGCCGCGACCAGACGCTGGAGCTGCGCTCCCTGGTCTGAGCCCCGCGGCACCGCACACCGTTCCCCACACGACAACAAAAGGGTCCGCTACGTGAAAGCCTTGGTCCTCGGCGGCGGAGGCCGCGAGCACGCACTCGTCCGAGCGCTCTCCCTCGATCCGGGGGTGAGAGACCTGCACTGCGCGCCCGGCAACCCGGGCACCTCGGCACTGGCCGACAACCACGTCATCAACGTGCTCGACGGCCTGGCGGTCACCGAGCTCGCCGCCCGCATCGGCGCCGAGCTCGTGGTGGTCGGGCCGGAGGCGCCACTCGTGGAGGGCGTGGCCGACGCGCTGCGCGACCGCGGCATCCCCGTGTTCGGCCCGGACCGCGAGGCGGCCCGGCTGGAGGGGTCCAAGGCCTTCGCCAAGGAGGTCATGGAGGCCGCGGGCGTCCCCACGGCCCGCGCCCGTGTGTGCAAGAACCCCGGGCAGGTGGCCGAGGCGCTCGACGCCTTCGGCGCGCCGTATGTGGTGAAGGACGACGGCCTGGCGGCGGGCAAGGGCGTCGTGGTGACCGGGGACCGCGCGCTGGCCGAGCAGCACGCGCGTGAGTGCGGCCGCGTGGTCATCGAGGAGTACCTCGACGGCCCCGAGGTGTCGCTGTTCGTGCTCAGCGACGGCATCCACGCCGTGCCGCTGCTGCCGGCCCAGGACTTCAAGCGCGCCTACACCGGCGACGAGGGCCCCAACACCGGCGGCATGGGCGCCTACGCCCCGCTGCCGTGGGCCGAGCCCGGCCTGGTGGACGAGGTGATGGAGTCCGTGGTGCGCCCGACCATCGCCGAGATGTCCCGGCGCGGTCACCGCTACCAGGGCCTGCTGTACGTCGGCCTCGCCCTGACCTCGGCCGGACCGCGGGTGGTGGAGTTCAACGCCCGCTTCGGCGACCCCGAGACCCAGGTGGTGCTCGACCGCCTCGCCACCCCCATCGGATCCCTGCTCCAGGCGGCCGACACGGGAGCCCTCGGCGGGATCACCTCCCTCGACTGGCATGCGGGAGCGGCCGTCACGGTGGTGATCGCCGCGGAGAACTACCCGACAGACCCGGTCAAGGGCGACCTGATCACCGGCCTCGACGCCGCCGAGGCGGTCGAGGGCGCCTACGTCCTCCACGCGGGCACGGCCTGGAGCGGCGCCCGCGACCTGAAGTCCACCGGCGGCCGCGTCCTCAACGTGGTCGGCACCGGCCCCGACCTCACCCAGGCCCGCGAACGCGCCTACGAGGCCGCGGGCAAGATCGAGCTCCGGGGCTCCTTCTACCGCACCGACATCGCCGAGAAGGCCGCCCTCGGAAAGGACCTGGGCCAGGACCCGCAGGCCTGACCCGCGACACGCTCCGAAGGTGATCACGGCGATGGTCTCCGTTCCACCGGTCCGCTCTGTCGGCCTGAGAGCCGAATCGCCGTGATCACCGGTGCGGAGTGATCGGGGTCCGCTGGGCGGCCTTGTCCGCGTTCGCCCTGTCCGCCGTGACCCGGGTCGCGACCTAACACCCCTAGTGATCCGGGGACCTGCGAAGATAGTCGGGTGATCGAGCGCTACACCCTTCCGGAAATCGGGCGCGTCTTCAGTGACGCCCACAAGTACGAGCTTTGGTGCCAGGTCGAGACCCTGGTGATGGAGGCGCACGCCGCTGCGGGGACGATCCCGGCGGACGCGGTCGAGCCGGTGCGCAAGGCGCCGCCGCCCACCCCGGAGCGGGTGGCCGAGATCGAGGCTGTCACGCAGCACGACGTCATCGCCTTTCTCACCGCGTGGGCCGACAACACCGAGCCCCGTGACGCCGCCGCGTGGGTCCACTTCGGGATGACCTCCTCCGACCTGCTGGACACCGCGCTGGCCGCGCAGCTGGTCGAGGCCACCGACATCCTTCTGGCCAAGGCCGACACCCTCGTGGCCGCGCTGCGCGACCACGCGCTGGCGCACAAGGACACGCTGCGCGTCGGCCGCACCCACGGGATCCACGGCGAGCCCGATGTGTGGGGGCACCGCGTGGCCGACTTCGCGTTCGGCATGGCCCGGTCCCGCGACCGGCTCCGCCGCGCGCGCGAGGCCGTCGGGGTCATGGCGATCTCCGGTCCCGTCGGCACCTACTCCAACATCGACCCGAAGGTCGAGGCGTACGTCGCCGAGAAGCTCGGCCTGCGCCCGGCCGATGTCTCCACGCAGGTGGTGCTGCGCGACGGCATCTCGGAGTGGGTCTCCTGCCTGGCGATCATGGCCACCGTGTGCGAGGCCATCGCCCTGGAGGTGCGGCACGGCCAGCGCACCGAGGTGCGTGAGCTGTGGGAGCCCTTCGGCAAGGGGCAGAAGGGTTCCAGCGCCATGCCGCACAAGAAGAACCCGATCATGTCGGAGCGCATCTGCGGGATGGCGCGCAACGTGCGCGCCCAGATCGTGCCGGTCATGGAGGGCATCCCGCTGTGGCACGAGCGCGACATCTCGCACTCCTCCACCGAGCGCATCGCGCTGCCGGACGCCGCCATCGCCACCGACTACCTGCTGAACCTCACCACCAAGCTGGTGAGCGGGCTGGTCGTCGACACCGACCGGATGCAGGCGAACCTCGACTCCACCAACGGCCTGATCTACTCCTCCACGGTCGTCTCCGAACTGCTGGAAACCGGGATGTCCCGCGAGGACGTCTACGCTCTCGTGCAGACCGCGGCGATGCGGACCTGGGAGACCGGCACCGCGTTCCGCGAGACGCTGCGCGAGGAGGCCTCCGCGCGCGGCGTCGCACTGGACGAGGCGCGGCTGGACGGGGTGTGCCGGCCGGAGCGCTTCGTGCAGCGGCTCGGCGGCGTCTTCGACCGGCTGGCGAAGGTGAGCTAGCCGGCCCGACCGTCGAGTCCGGCGATCCGGCCAAGGCGAGCGAGGAGCGGAAAGCATGATGAGGACCGACCAGTACATCGACGTGGTCCGGCGACGCCTGTACTCCACCCACTCCCGGGTCATGGAGAACCAGCGGGTCGGGCCGGGGACAGCGCTGGTCGGCCTCCGCTCCGAGAACGTCGCGCTGACCCCGATGAGCATCTCCATCGCGGTCATCTCGGCCGAGTTCGCCACCGGCCCGATGCTGCGCGACTTCTGCAGGTCAGCTAGCAGCGCCGCCTACGCCATGGCCGGCGGCGGCGTCGGCCTGGTGAAGGGCGCGTGCACGATCGCGGCCGTGGTCGCCGACCGCTCCGACCCCGAGGCCCAGCAGTTCGCCGGGCAGAAGACCCAGGTGGGCTTCGGCACGACCCTGCGCCCGGTCCTGGTCGATCTCGGCAGCGGGAACGTGGTGTGCTGGCTGGGCAGCCAGTTCGTGGGCGCGTTGGCGATGGACATGGTCAACACGAATGTGCGTCGGCACTTCCCGCTGCCCGCGCAGGCGCGGGCCGAGATCGGCGGCGGGCACGCCCAGCCGTACCCCGGCGCCCCCGTTCCGCCCGCCCCGCAGGCCAATCCGCCGCATCAGCCGCCCCCGCCCCCTCCGCGGCCCCAGCAGCCTCCCCGGAGCGGCCCGCACGGCCCCTACGGGCCGCACAGCCCGCACGGCCGTCCGGGCGGGTACCCGCAGCCCCCGGGCCCCTACCGCCCGTACTGACGCCCTTTGGCGCCGCCCAGTCCAACCCCGCCAATCCGAGATGGACAAGGACACCCACGCTTTGAGCGGCTTCGTCGTCAAACCCGAGCCCGTCGAGGTTCCCGGCCTCACCCACCTGCACACCGGCAAGGTCCGCGATCTGTACGCGACCCAGGGCGGCGAGCTGGTGATGGTCGCCAGCGACCGCGTCTCCGCCTACGACTGGGTGCTGCCCACCGAGATCCCCGGCAAGGGGCAGCTGCTCACCCAGCTGACGCTGTGGTGGTTCGAGCGCCTGTCCGACCTGGTGTCGGGCCACGTGCTGGCCGACACCCCGCCGCCCGGCGCCCCCGCCGACTGGGCCGGGCGCACGCTCGTCTGCCGCAACCTGGACATGATCCCGGTGGAGTGCGTGGCGCGCGGCTACCTCACCGGGTCCGGCCTGGCCGAGTACGAGCAGACCGGCACGGTGTGCGACGTACCGCTCCCGCCGGGCCTGGTCGACGGTTCCCGGCTGGAGGAGCCAATCTTCACCCCCGCGCTCAAGGCGGAGGTGGGCGAGCACGACGAGAACGTCTCCTTCGCCGCCGTGGCCGCCGCGCACGGCGAGAAGCTCGCCGCCGAGCTGCGCGACCTGACGCTCGCCGTCTACGCGCGGGGACGCGCGATCGCCGAGGAGCGCGGCATCCTGCTCGCCGACACCAAGTTCGAGTTCGGCCACGGGCCCGGAGGCGAGCTGGTGCTCGCCGACGAGGTCTTCACCCCCGACTCCTCGCGGTTCTGGCCGGCCGACTCCTGGAGCCCCGGCCGCCCCCACCCCTCGTTCGACAAGCAGTTCATCCGCGACTGGCTGACCTCGCCCGCCTCCGGCTGGGACCGGGCCGCCGACACCCCGCCCCCACCGCTGCCCGACGAGGTCGTCGAGCGCACCCAGGCCAAGTACATCGAGGTCTACGAGCGCCTGACCGGCGTGGCCCCCGACGTCGGCGGTCGCTGACCAGCTGTCGGCCGGCTGGCGGCCGGACGAGCCCGCATCGTGGGGATCACCCCTCCCGGTGATCCCCACCACGATGGCCCCGCGCGGTACGCACAAGGCATACAGTGGTACCCGTTCTGTGCCAGGACGGGCTTCTCATCGCCCCGCACGCGCACAGGACTGTGTCGACCCGCCACCGGGCGATCACGTGGCCTCTTGGCGCGCCCGTCTCCGCCTCAACCCCCCGCCGTGATCTTCCCGCCGCTGGGCATTGGAGACCCGCCGCCGGAATGTCATCGCCGGTCCTCGACGCCGAGCGCTGTGCCGATCCCCCCGCCGGACCGCACCGCGCGTATGCCGCGTCCCGCCGTGGCGGGCGACACCCCCGCAGCATCATCACCGACATCCGCCACATGAAGGAGTACATGCGCATGGGCCAGCAGGTTCGTTACCGCGTCCGTGGCGGCCGTCCCCTCAAAGGAACGGCCTTCATTCAGGGCGCGAAGAACGCCGTCCTGCCGATGATCGGCGCCGCGCTGCTCGCGTCGGAGGGCCGCACGGTACTGCGCAACGTCCCGATCATCGAGGACGTCCGCCGCGCGCTGGAGCTCGCCGAGCACATCGGTGCCAAGGTGGAGTTCCACGAGCCCGAGCGCACCATCGTCATCGACGCCAGCGAACTCGGCGACCCCGAGCGCGCCGTCCTCCCGGCCGACATCGCCGCCCGCTTCCGCGGCTCCGTGCTCTTCGTCCCCGCCCTCATGCACCGCATGCGCCAGGCCCGCATCGAGGGCGTCGGCGGCTGCAACCTGGGCAGCCGCAAGCTCGACTTCCACTACCGCGGGTTCGCCCGCCTCGGCGCCGAGGTGACCGAGGACGCCGAGCGCAACCACATCAACATCAACGCCCCGAACCTGCGCGGCGGCCGCCTCTACCTGGACACGCCCTCGCACACCGGAACCGAGAACCTGATCATGGCGGCGGCGCTGACCCCGGGCACGACGGTCATCGAGCACGCCGCCCTGGAGCCCGAGGTCCTGGACGTCATCGAGTTCCTCACCCGCATGGGGGCGAAGATCTCCGGCGGCGGCACCGGCATCATCACCGTCGAGGGCGTCGAGTCGCTCACCGCGGTCGAGCACACGATCATGTCGGACCGGATCGACGCCGGTGTGCTGGCGATGATGGCCGCGGCGACCGGCGGCGAGGTCAGCCTGGTCGGCGCGCACCTGGACCACCTGGGCGTCGCGCGCTGGAAGCTGGAGCAGATGGGGGTGGACTTCGCCCAGCAGGGCGCTGTGCTGCACGTGCGCCGGGACGCCGACGCCCCGCTGCGGCCGATCAACGCCGTCACCTCGCCCTACCCGGGCTTCGCCACCGACCTGCAGTCGCCGCTGATGGCGCTGGCCACGCTGGCCGACGGCGAGAGCTACCTGCACGAGGCCATCTACGACGGCCGCTTCGCCCTGGCCGACGAGCTCAACAAGATGGGCGCCAAGATCGAGGTCGACGGCACCCGCGCGATCGTGCACGGCTCCCCCTCGACCCCGCTGCGGGGGGCCGACGTCGTGGCGCACGACCTCCGCACCGGGGCAGCTCTGGTGCTCGCCGGCCTGGTGGCCGAGGGTGAGACGGTCGTCGCATCGGGCTACCTGGTTGACCGCGGTCACTCTCAGTTCGCCAGCCGATTGGCCGCTTTGGGCGCCGATGTCACCCGCGAAAGCGCCGCATAAGCGCCGAATGCCCAGTTCACGCCGGGGTGGGGGAGCGATCTCCCGCCCAGGCTTTCAGCGTTCTGTGTGAAACGATCTTCATCTGCCCCGCACAATGGGTACGATCGCGGCAATCATGCCGTGACAGAAACAGGTTCGGGAAACCAGTGGGCGCACATAGTGAAGAGCGTGGAATGGTAGCGGGGAGCAGCCCGAGGTGAGTGCGCAGCGTACTGGCGATTTGACAATTGGTGTCATTGGGCCGCATGAAGTGGTGGAGCGCATCATGCTCATGGGGCCGGGGTCCACGGGCCCGCTCAACGCCAGACTGATCGCCGCCGCCTATCGAGACGAGCAAGAGGCGACCGACAAGGTACTGCGCCTGGGGTCAGCGATCGATGCCTATCTGTTCGCGAGCCCCGTCCCATACGAGTTCGCACGTAAGGCGGGGGTACTGACGATGCCCGCCACCTACGTGCCGCTCGGCGGGGCCAGCCTGCACGAGGCCCTTCTGCGGGCCACTTTGGACGAGAGATTCGAGCCGACGCGGGCCAGCCTCGACGTACTCGGCCGGGCCGATGTCGTCGAGGCGTACTCCGAGGTGGACCTGCCTGTCGACGGCATCCACGTGCATGAGGAGCTGACCAGCACGGCACAGCTGACCTCGTTCCACGAGGGGCTGTGGCGGCGCAAGGCCACCCGGATGGCCATCACCTGTGTCCGGGGTGTGGCCGAGCGGCTGGAGGCGATCGGGGTACCGGTGATTCGGCTCCGTCCGACCAACGCGGGCGTGCGCAGTGCCCTGCAGACCGCGGGTCTGCTCGGCGCGCACCACCGCCTGGAGGAGGCGCAGCTGGGCGTGGTGATCGTCGACGTCCCCACGCTGCGCGACTCCACGCGGCGCTCCACCCCGCGATACTGGCGCGACGAGCTGCGGCTGGCCCTGCACCGGCTGCTGCTGCAGGAGGCGCACCGCATCAACGCGGCCGCACACCCGGTGGACGACCACACCTTCATGATCACCGCGACGCGGGGCTCGTTGGTGTCGGCCACCGAGGGCTTCCGGCAGCCGCCGTTCGTGGAGCGGATCAAGGCCGAGCTCGGCATCGCCATCGAGGTCGGCATCGGCATGGGGCGCACCACGCAGGACGCCGAGACCCACGCCCGTGCGGCGCTGAGCCGGGCGCAGGCGACCCGGCAGAGCTTCGCGGTCGATCGGGAGGGCCGGTCGCTGGTTCCCGCACAGCGTGCCCCGCAGCGGCAGACGGCGGAGCCCCTGCGCACCAAGGGCCGCGAGACCCTGGTGCGGCTGTCCGAGAAGATCGCCGAGGAGGACGGCCCGCTGGTCGTCGACGCGGAGAACGCCGGGCGGATGCTCGGTGTCACCCCGCGTACGGCCCGGCGGCTGCTGCGCACCCTCGTCGAGGAGGGGCTCGCCTGGCCGCTGCCGCCCAACCGCACGCTGCAGCCGGGGCGCCCGCGCCAGCTCTACCGGCTGATCGTGGAGAAGCTCGACAAGGACAAGGCCGGCAAGTAGCTCGAGCAGCCGGAACCGGCTCGACCGGCCGGGCGGCGGAGCCCGGGGGAGGCCGCGGTGGTCACCGCGGCCTCCCCCGGCGCCGTCGTTCGCGCGCGGCGGCGGTGCCGGACAGGGCGGCGGGTCAGCCCTTGTTCCGCGTCGGGTAGGCGTGGGCGACGGCCAGGAGGGCGTCGTTCTCCTCGGGCGTGCCGATACTGATGCGCAGCCCCTCGCCGGCGAAGGGGCGCACGGCCACGCCGGCGGCCTCGCACGCGGCGGCGAAGTCGAGGGTGGCATCGTCCATGCGCAGCCACACGAAGTTGGCCTCGGTGGGCGGCACCGCCCAGCCGTCGGCGATCAGCGCGTCGCGCACCCGGCCCCGCTCCTTCACGGTGAGCTCCACGCGCTCCAGCAGCTCGCGCTCGGCCTCCAGCGACGCCAGCGCGGCGGCCTGGGCCAGGTGGTTGACCGCGAACGGCACCATGGTCTTGCGGACGGCGGTGGCGACGTCCGGGTGGCCGATGAGGAAGCCAACGCGCAGCGCGGCCAGGCCGTAGGCCTTGGAGAAGGTGCGCAGGACCGCGACGTTGGGGCGGTCGCGGAACAGGTCGATCCCGTCGGGCACCTGGGGGTCGCGGACGTACTCGCGGTAGGCCTCGTCGAGGACCACGAGGACGTGGTCGGGGACGCGGGCGAGGAAGGCGTTCAGCTCGGCCTCGCGTACGGCGGTGCCGGTGGGGTTGTTCGGGTTGCAGACGAGGACAACGCGCGTGCGGTCGGTGATGGCATCGGCGAGGGCGTCGAGATCGTGCGTCTCGTCGCGCAGGGGGACGCGCACCGACGTCGCGCCGGACAGGTCGGCGAGCAGCGGGTAGGCCTCGAAGGAGCGCCAGGCGTAGACGACCTCGGTGCCGGGCTCGGCGGTGGCCTCCAGGAGCTGCTGCAGCACCCCCACGGACCCGGCGCCGACGGCCACGTGGTCCTCGGGGACGCCGAACCGGGTGGCCAGGGCCGCGGTGAGCGCGACGGCGCCGGTATCGGGATAGCGGTTGATCTCGGTGGCCGCGGCGGCCAGCGCGTCGAGGACCGAGGGCAGCGGACCGTACGGACTCTCGTTGGAGGAGAGCTTCATCGACCGTCCGTCCGGACCGACAACCTTGCGGCCCGGCGTGTAGACGGGGATGGAACTAAGTACAGCCCGGAAATACGACGAATTCCGCTCCGACACCATTGTCCTTCCTCGATACTCTGTGCAAGTCCAAGAATACGCACGGCGATGGTCCGCCGAAAATACCCACTCGGACCTCAGCGGCAATATCGCACAGAAGAGGAAATAGCACCATGGACCACCCTGGAAAGCTACGGAAAGTAATCATTAAAGTGCTCAGCGTTGCGACCATCGCTTCCGCGCTCACCGCCTGTGGCTACGCGATCGGCGGCGAGACGGCGAACGACGACCCGAACGCCGAGGCCGCGGCCAAGCTGCGCGACGCGCAGCTCGTGCAGTTCGGTGAGGCCAAGATCGTCCCCGAGCGGAGCGAACAGGGCACCTACGCCCGGCTGGCGACCATCCAGCAGACGGAGGAGCTGCGCGAGTCCGCCGACATGGACAACCCCGAATGCATGGACGCGGCCAATCGGTGGGGGCGGCTGAAGAAGGTGCGGGAGGCGCCGAGCTCGCTGGCGACGTTCCTGCGGGGCGAGGACACCATCGCGCACATGCTGATCGCGACGGGCGAGAAGACCGCGCAGAAGGTGGTCGACACCCCGCTGCCGGAGGAGTGCCTCGAGTACGAGGTCCGGTTCGAGGAGGGCGCGACGACGTCGTACAAGATGGAGCGACTCGACATCGAGGAGGTGGCCGATGCCTCCCGTGCCTACACCGTGGAGACCGAGATGGAGAAGGAGCCGGTGGTGCTGCACAGCCTTCTCTACCGCAACGGGGACAACCTGGGGGTCACCTCCATCCTCGGCACCAACGAGGACGGGGATTACAAGAAGACCCTGCAAGCGTTCACCGAAGCGGCGGTCGAGCGCGAGGACCGGGTCTTTCCCTAGCCCCGTACAGCGGACCCGCCGCGGCCGCGTGCGGCACGGCGGAGGCGGTTCCGTGGATCCCCGGAGACGCGGGAACGGGTGGCGCGAGGGGTGCCGATGCACTAGAGTCGAGACTAATCGAACTGGCGTTCGAACAAATCGGACGTGGGCGGCGCGATCACGGCAGCGCACCTGTTCGGCCTAGCGGCGGTATGGCCGAATGGCGTCGGACGCGCCCCCACGTCCCATTGTCTCCGCCGTCGGCGGCGGAACTCCGGGGTGCCCGGCACCTCACCTCGGGGCGGTCTTCGAGGGATCCTGCACCGGAATCACCGTGTCGGGTAGCTCGACGGCCTCCCGTTCTCCCGGCCCGGGCAGAGCGGATCGGGCGGCCACTTCGCCGAGCACAGCCAGGGTCTCCCCGGTCTCGCCATCACTGATGGCCGCGCGGACGGCCGGCCGGCGCCCCCGCACGTGGACGCCGAACACGACGTCGACGTCCCGGTTGTCGCGCGTCCCCGCGAACCGGATGAAGCGCCAGCAGCCGTGCCGCCACACATCCGCGGGCTCCGCGTCGGGTTCGGTGATCAGCGCCGTGTTGGCGCGCCAGACATCACTGGCCTTCAACCGGGTCAGGGTCCGCCGCAGCGGCACCTCGCGCAGCTCGCACGGCTCCAGGTGGAACCGGCGCATCGCGAGCTCATTGAGCTCTGGGGACAGAGCGGCGATCAGCACCACCTCGGCCGCCATGGCCACCAGGTGCGTGAGCGTGGGAGCGGCGAGCACGACCACGCCGGTGGACTCCAGCCCGATGGTGGAGACGGCCCCGGCGGCGAGGACGAGGGCCCGCGCGATCGTGCGCCACCCCACCGGGGTCGTGCTCAGCCCGCCGAAGCAGCCGCACCCCAGCTCCGGGTCGCGCTCGCGCAGCCGGAACAGCAGGAGCGCCGCCACCAGGAAGAGGGCCGCCGTGGCCCCGCGGGCGATGTCGCCCGGGAGGGCGGTCAGGGTGAGCAGGCCGACGGCGAGCACGGCTTCGAGCCAGCCGTTGGCCAGCTCGAAGCGGCGGTGAAACCGGCTCGGCAGCAGCGCCACCGGGCCGCTCCCGCGCGGCGAGCGGTCGGCGATCTTGGCGACCGCGCCGAGGAGCAGAAGCAGGACCAGGATCGGCAGTTGGATATCGCGCACCACACCGATGACGTCGGCCGAATCGGCGACGTCGGCGACGCCGGTCACGTTGATCGCGTTGATCGCAAAGGTCTCGACGACCATCTCGTCACCCCACTGTCAGCGTCGCGTTGAAGCATCCGGACTCTGGGCACCCGCCCAGGGCGACATAACTCATCAGGGTCAGCTGCGCGATACGGCCGCTGGCCTCGCTCTCACAGGCGGTGCAGAGGTCGCAGAAGCGGCCGACGGCCGAGCCGCAGGAGAGGACCTGGAGCGCGGTGGAGAGGCCGGTGCAGTCGTTGCTCAAGGAGAACGTCGTGCCGATGGAGAGCAGGGGCAGAGGTCCGCAGCTCTCCCCGCGGTCGCACACGTCGCCGCAGTCGCCGCCGGGATCCAGCGCCGGGTAGGCGGCGCCCGTTGCGCGGGCGAGCGGGTTGACGTGCGTCGAGCGCCCCAGAGCCGGGTCGTACCAGCCGACGGTTCCGGACACCGCACCTGGGAAACGGTGGACGGGCGGGCGGCGCGGGGCCTCGTCGACGGGGTAGGGGGCCTGGGTCGTGGCCGGAATCATGGCGTGCACGGCGCCGTCGTGCCAGAGGCCGATGGCGTCGAAGAGGTAGCCGGGTTCGAGGACCGGGTGGCGCACGCCGATGCGCCCGGAGGCGCGGTAGGGGATGACGACGTGGCGGCGGGGACGGCCGTGGCCCTCGTCGACCTCCAGGGCGTCGCCGTCGCGCGCGGCGATCACACCGGTGACGCGGGCGATCTGCGCCCAGACGCGTTCGGCCACCCAGCGTCCGCCGTGGGCGCAGCGGATCACGACGTCGTCGCCGGGGAGCAGCGCCGAGGAGTCGACGTCGCGCCCGCGCCAGAAGGTGGTGGAGCGCTCGAACAGGAAGGGCTCCTCCCCGCGCGGCGTCGCGATGCGCAGCATGTGCGGCGTGATGTCGAGGACCACGCCGCGCGCGACCCGGCCCGGTAGCTCGTCGGCTACAGGGGCCGCGTCCTCACCGAGGACGGCGGCGGTGAGCCGTCTGCGGTCACCTATATCTACTGACATCGCCCCTCCTGTTCCGCCGTGCCCGGTTCCATTTTCGCCATCCGTTCCCAGGTCGGGGTGTTACACGCCGAACGACCCTGTTTTCGTCATCAATCCCGGCTTACGGCTGACGCGAAACGCCCGGGGAAGCGACCGCAATGTCGCCTTCGTCCGACGCACGAGACCCCCTGTGGGCTGGTTGCTCGCGATCCGCCCGATCCTTCGCGTTTGTTCGAACATGATGTGAAAGAGAGCTGATCATTACGTATCGCGTGCAACAGTGAAGAACAAGGTGAAGATTGTGACCGAGACCACGTCGTAGCCCACGAGGGCGGACGCGTGAGCGAGACCGCGCAACCACCCGCAGGGGCGGACACCACGTGGTCGCGAGCCCGGATCGGTGGTCCGTGTGAAAGACACGACGCGGCGAACCAGGTACGAGGAGTTCTCCGGCTACGTCGACGAGCGTGGCCCGGCACTGCTACGGATGGCACGGTCACTGACGGGCAACCGCGCCGACGCGGAGGACCTGCTGCAGGCGGCCCTGCTCAAGACCTTCTTCGCGTGGGACCGCATCAACAGCCCCAGCGCCCGGGACGGATACGTGCGCCGGGCCATGGTCAACACCCAGATCTCCGAGTGGCGCCGCAAGCACCTGGAGATCTTCCCCACCGAGGAGATCCCCGAGCAACAGGTCGACGACCCCACCTGGAAGAGCGACCTCGCCGACCTGCTGCACCGCGCCATCGACCGCCTCCCGGAACGGCAGCGTGCGACCGTCATGCTCCGCTACTACGAGGACATGTCCGAGGCCCAGATCGCCGAACAGCTCGGCATCACGGTCGGCACGGTCAAGAGCACCCTCTCCCGCGCCGTCGCCAAACTCCGCCTCGACGCCGACCTCGCCATCGAACGCGCCATGTCCTGAACCCACCCGCCGTCCCCATTCGTTTTGCGCCCGCACCCCCGCACTCTGTACTCTTGTGCCTGCCAGGAGGATTCGCCTAGTCCGGTCTATGGCGCCGCACTGCTAATGCGGTTAGGTGGCAACGCCTTCCGGGGTTCAAATCCCCGATCCTCCGCAGGTCACGAAGGGCCCGCCGCGCACGCGGCGGGCCCTTCGTCGTGAGCTAGTCTCAGTTCTCGTCTCAGTCACGGTCGGCGCGGCACCCCGCCAACGCGCTCACCGACAGTCGGCTCGGTCCGCGCCGACCGTTCCCGGATCGGGCAGGGTGCGGGCCACGGCCACGACGTAGGACCGCAGATCGGGCGTGCTGTTCGGATCGGCGCCCAGGATGAGGCGCGTCATCTGGGGAAAGGCGAGCGGCCAGACCGCGACTCCGATGACCGCCAGAAAGGTGGCCGCGGCCGCCCGGTCGTCCAGAGGCGCGCCGGTCGCCTCGGCCAGCGTCGCGGCCTTGCGCGCGTAGTGCCCGTCGGGGAGGGGGTCGCTGCCGTAGTGCAGGGCCTCCCACATCATCAACCGCGTCATCTCGGGGGTCTCCCGATGGAAGTCGAACACCCGCCCCGCGTACTCTCCCAGGTCGCCGCAGGGCAGCCCGACCTTGGCGGCGTGCGGCGGCGGCTACACGACTGGTACCGCGGGGCTGCGGTGTTCCACCGCGAGCCCGCCGTGGCCGAGGCGCGCGAAGGGCTGTCGAATACTCTGCTGGCCGAGCAATCGACCATGAAGGAGCTGGCATGACGCGGATCGGGATCACCGGTCACTCGAACCTCTCAGCCGACAGCGTGCCCCTCGTTCGCGACGCCTTGGCCGATCTGCTCGCCCCGTATGCCGACGGCGACTTGGTCGGCCTCTCCTGTCTCGCGCGAGGTGCTGATCAGGTCTTCGCCGAGGTCGTCCTGGATGCCGGCGGAAAGCTTGAAGTTGTCCTTCCCGCAGTCGACTACCGCGAGGCGAAGGTCAAGCCGCACAACCTCGACCAGTTCGACGAGCTCCTGATGCGCTCGACGCTGGTCCGGTATATGCCGCACAAAACCGCGGGTCGAGCGGCCTACGAAGACGCCAATGAGGCGATCCTGGGCGGGATCGACCGCCTCGTTGCCGTCTGGGACGGCCAGTCGTCCGGCGGGAAGGGCGGCACCGGTGACGCGGTCAACGCCGCGCGGGGCCGGGGAGTCCCGGTGGACGTGGTCTGGCCCGAGGGTGCTCGCCGGGAGTGAATCCTGGTGGGGGCGGCAGCGGGGAGCCCGTTGGCTGATCCTGGGCCTAGTCGTAGTGGCAGGTCAGGGGTTGCCCGACCCTGCCCCCTCCGCAGGGTCGGGCAACCGGTTTGGGGGGGGCGGTCAGCCGCGTTCAGCCTCGACCTGGGCGAGACGGGCTTGCACCACGGCCAGGTAGGCGTGGGTGCGCTTGGTTCCGGTGACGTGGTCGGTCAGGTGGAACCGCCAGCCGTCATCGGTGCGGTGCCAGGTGAGCGTGCAGTCGAGGCCTTCGGCCTTCTGCCGGACTTCGGTGAAGATGTCGCCGAGGTGGCCCGGCGGGAGCTGGGGGAAGATCATCGCAGCCTCACCTGCGCTGGGCAGTCGGTGGGATAGGTGCGCTCGGTGGTGAGCACCGTCAGGTTCTCGGCGGTGGCTCCGCACACGGGTCGGCGTTGGCGCTGGATCTCGGCGGCGGCGACCAGCTCGGCCAGGTGGGCCGGGTCGCCGCCCGCGCCGAGGTCGGGGGTGACCTTGCGGACGTGGTAGCAGGAGGCCCCGCCGGGTCCGTGGAACAGCGTCACCGTGTAGGTGTGGGCGCGGCGCTTGAGCGCGATACCGGGCGGCATCTGCTCCCGGTAGGTACAGCGAAAGCGCACACCGTCGCGGCTGAGCGTCTCGGCCTGGTGGGTGATGTGGTCCCAGGCCTCTTCGACGGTGGTCACGGTGGTGTTGTGGTAGCGGGCCCAGGTCTCCAGTTTCCGGAGGGAAGTGACCGTCCAGGTCTTGAGGGTGCTCATCGGCCCACCTCAGAGAGGAACCGCTGGAAGGCGGCGTTCTGCGCTGAACGGCGGTGTTCCAGGGCGAGGAGGTAGGGACGGACGCGTTGAGATCGCCGTCGTCGAAGTAGAGTGTGCATCGTCAACAGAGCTCCTTGTTGGTCTGTTGGCCACGCCCCGGGAGTCCTGGCTGGAACCGACTCGCCGGGGTCTTTTTGTTGGAGCCTCGTCGCATGAGTGCGTCGGGGGACCCATGTGGCGAGAGCCTCACTTAGGCCTATAGTGACCGATCACATGCTTATTTGCAATCGTCATTTTTAAAGAGCTGCGACGAGCTTACTTGTCGATCATGCCCGTAGTTGAATGGTGCGTGAAATGTCTGGTTCGCCACGGCGGAACATAGGATCGGCCTCGTACGCAGGAGAGGCCGAGAGGAAGGCGAGCGACGTGATCAGCAGCCCCACGCTCAGACGCCGACGGCTCTCGCGCCGCCTGCGCGAACTGCGCGATCGTAAGGGCTGGACTGCCAGGCAGGTTGCTGACGAGGCGAAGAAACGCTCAGGTCGTCCTCGCGGGTGGTCGGACAGCAAGGTCATTCGCCTGGAGCGCGGTGAGTGGAAGCGTCTTCGTGTCGATGATGTCCGCGTTCTCCTGGACATCTACGACGTGACCGATCTCGATGAGATCGCTGCTTGCGAGCACCTGGCCAAGGAGGCCAACCAGAAGGGCTGGTGGGCCACCTTTGACGATGTGCTTGGGTCCGGGCAGTTCGTCGGACTGGAGACCGAGGCGTCACAGATCCGCACGTACCAGCCTGCTGCCATCCCAGGGCTGCTGCAGACCGAAGACTACGTTCGCGCGGTCATCCGTAGTGATGGCGTCGATGACGAAACAGAGGTCGAGAGGCGCGTAGCAGCCCGGATGCTTCGCCAACAGTTGCTGACCCGAAGCACCCCTCCCGCTTATCACGCCGTCATCGACGAGGCTGCTCTCCTTAGAGTCACCTCTCAACTTCGAGGTCAGCTCCAGCATCTGCTCGATGTAGGGATGCGGGATAATCTGGACATACAGGTGCTTCCGATTGATCGAGGGCCACATGCGGCAATGACGGGACAGTTCGTCATCATGGACTTTCCGTCCCCTGACCCGCCGATCGTGTACCTGGAGACGCTGTCCGAGGAGATCTACTTGGAGAAGGTCGCCGATATTCAGCGTTACCAGCAGATCTATGACTTCGTGCGGACGGAAGCTCTTCCTCTGGACGAATCACGAGAGATCATCCAGAACCTGCTCATCTCCCGTAACCAGGACGCCACCAATGCGTGAACCCCACATGGTCTTCCGCAAGTCGAGCTACAGCGGCGCTAGAACTCAAGACTGCGTCGAGGTGGCCGACCTGCCTGGCGGGGCGGCTGTCCGCGATACTCAGAACCGCCGCCTCGGCCACCTGACCTTTGATGCCGCCGAATGGCGCGCCTTCCTGACCGACGTGAAGCGCGATCGCCTGTAGCAGGACCCAATCGACACAGGCCCTCGATCCCCGGTGGGGTCGAGGGCCTATCACATATCCAGCAGCTGTCTCCGCAGGAAACCCGTAATCACTGCGCCTTGTCGTCTGCTGGTGCGTCCTGGTCGCCGCGGAACCTGGCGGCGAGGGCGTCGATCGCGGTGTTGAGGTCGGCGCCGCTTTGGGCGCGGTCGGTGTGGGCCTCCAGTTCGGTGTGGCGGATGTGGCGTTCCCTGTTCATCTCGCGGGTGCGGAGCTCTTCGTCCTTCTCGTCGGTTTCCCTGCGGTACCTGAGTTCGAGTTCCTTCTCATAAAGGTCGGACTCCTGGCGGCGCTGGCGCGAGCACAGCCGGTCGTAGGCGCTCACGCCGCCGAGCAGCTTGGTCAGGACGGGCAGCGCGTCGACGGTGATGAGGAGGAGGCGCAGCGCCCACTCCCCGATGAACACGTAGGCGCTGTTCTGGGACAGCCGGTGGAGCGCGTCCATCTCCTCCAGGATTCCGGCCTCGCCGTCCTCGTCGGCGCGTGCCGCGATCTTGTCGTCGATCTGCTTGGTCAACGCGCTCTCGTAGTCGCCGGACGCCTCGCCGACCTTGCTCTCCAGGGAACCCACTGTTCCGTCGAGTTCGAGGAGCCGTCGCTGGTGCTCGTCGAGGCGGCTGTCCGACCGGTAGTCGTCCGCCTCCCTTCGGAGCCGCTGACAGTTGGGCCCTGCGCCTACACGTCCGGTGAGACCGTCGCCCTCCGTCCCGTTGCACTCGCGGCGGGCCAGGTCATTCTTCTTCGCGAGCGTGCTCTCGATCTCCCCGATCCGCTCCGCGAGGTCATCGCGTTCTTCCGTCGCCGAGTCGAGTTCCTCCCGTACCGAGAGAAACGTCGAATCGGACACCGTGATGAGATGGTCGTCGCAGTTCGGGTCGTCGACCTTCTCACCTGAGACCGGGTTGCACCGCCGCAGCATCGACGCGTAGGAGTCCACCTCGTCCTGCGAGGTCCGCTCCACCTCCCGTTCGATCGCGGGTTGGAAAAGATACAGGAGCAGCGGCTCGGCGACGACGAAGCCGATCAGGACCGCCAGGGCGATGCGCCCTGCCAGCACCCGAAGCTTCATGACGCCTGCCGTGCCATGGGTGGTGGACACCAGCCAGCAGTCCAGCGCGAGGATGAGGGCGGCCCAGAACAGGGCGAGCGGGATGAGGAGGGGCCACGGCGTCGGGGTGAACCGGCCCAGGCCGATCAGCGCGGCCAACCCCGCCATGCATCCGGTCCCCAGGATGACCAGGCCCTGCCGGGTGTAGCGGGCGCGCTCGCCGGGATGCCAGGCAAGGAGCTCCTCGCTCACGCCGGTGAGCCTGCGTACCTGGCGTCCCCAGCCTGTGTCCTCTGCGGCCGGCCGATACGGCTCCTGCGGTGGAA
The DNA here is from genome assembly GCF_002263495.1 of Nocardiopsis gilva YIM 90087. Lineage (NCBI taxonomy): Bacteria > Bacillati > Actinomycetota > Actinomycetes > Streptosporangiales > Nocardiopsidaceae > Nocardiopsis > Nocardiopsis gilva. The sequence goes on from NZ_CP022753.1 coordinate 196,397, forward strand.
CTGACGGAGGTGTGGGGAGAGGCGCCGACCGCGTCGCGGAGTCAGTCGTCATGGTCGTCCTCCCGGATGTCCAAAGACGCGCGATCACTGCGGTCGCCACTGTGCTCTGTACGGCGAGCGTTCTCGCCTTCGTCCGCTTCACGGTCCGAGGCCGAGCGGCCCGTGTCGGCCTCCGCTTCGGGGAGCGCCTTCTCCCGCACGGATGAATCGACCGGGGTGGGCTGCGTCAAGGGGGTGGAGGTCCCCAGCTGTTCCGCCAGGATGCCGCGAACGTCAATGGGGACGTCGTCGCCGTGGCCGTAGCGGATCGCGGTGGTGAGGACCTCCTTCTGCAGGTGCTCCCGACGGTGCCGGTCCTCGCGTGCCCAGACCTCCCACTCGTGTTCCCGTGCCTCCCGGCGCAGGGCGTCCTCGCGCTCCTGCTCCCGCCGTTGCTGCTCATCGGCGCGCTCCTCCTGGAGCCGCCGTTCCTCCGCCAGTTCTTCACGGTCGCGCTCAGCGGCGATCCGGTCGGCGAGCTCGCTCAGGCTGGTCTTTCCTTCGGCGACGCTCAAGGTCAGTGCCTCAATGGTGCGGTTCTGGATCGACTCGCTGAGCCCGACCATGATCTCGCGGGTGAAGGTGGTGACCATCCCACGGATCTCCTGCTCATTGGATGTCTCGCGACGCTTGGTGAGATGTTCCTTGAGCACGTCCGGCGTCTTGATCTCCGTCCCGGCGTATTCGATGCGCATTCCGGGGACGTGCGGCGGCATGAGCTCGGTATAGGCCTGGATCTGCGAACTCACCACATCGCGCACAGTGTTGACCTCGGAGAGCGTGTGGCTCTGACCGAGCCGGTGGAGCTTCTCGTATTTCCGGAGGTAGATGTCGATGATCTGGTGAGCGTCACCACGTCCGGCGCGAACCACCGTTTCCGCGTCGGTCACCGTGCAGGTGAACGTGATCTGGAGGGTGAAGCCGGCGTCCTCGGCGGACGGGATCTCGCGCTCGATGGTCACGGGGACGTCGTGTCCCAGGTCGACCAGGCTCACGTGGTCGGCGGTCGTCACTCTGTCGTCGTCGAGCGGCGTCTCTCCACTGTCGACGAGGTAGCCGCCCCCGGTGCGGTACACCAGCACCTGGTGTGCCTCGGCGCTCGGGAGCTCCGAGCGGTCGCGGCGACGGCCGCCCAGGCCCAGAAATCCGCGCCGCGTGGGCGGCTGGAGTACACGCCGCTCGACGATCGGGAACGCGGGAGTGCGCGTGTCCATGTCCGAGTCCGTGTCGGTGGTGCTCATCGTCTTCTCTCCCGGTTTCCTAGGCCGTGGACGTGCTCGGGCCGATGGCCCTGAGCAGGATCGCGAGGATGTGTTCGGCGAACGGTCGTTCTTCGTCGGGGCGGCGGGCGATGGTCGTGAAGGCGGCGCGAAAGTCCTCGTGCTCGTCGCGTGGCAGGGCCTCGGCGAGAGACGCGACGAGCGCCTGGCTTCGCTTGTCGGCGTCGGCGCTCAGCAGCCGGAGGGCGCACAGCGTCTCCCAGAGCGCGAGGATGGCGGAGCGCCGAACCGGCCGATGCACGATGACGGCCGCCCACAGGTCTGCGACCTGCGGGATGACCGTGGGATCGCGGTCGATGTGGAGCGCGACGGCCGGAGCGTCGTTTCGCGCGGATTCGACGGTCAGGACGGAGAGGACCGCGCGCAGTGCGAGCGTGCGGCGATGGCGGGTCCGATCGTGCGGACGGGTGCTGCGGAGAAGTTCCTCCACCCGCCTGAGCAGTTCCCCGGCGCTCTGCTCCTGGTCGGTCAGGGTGCCGAACAGGGCGCCCAGGGCGATGGCCGCGTCAAGGCCCAGCGCCGGTCCCGGAACGTGGACTGCCGGTCGGAGCGGGTCACTCGCGTCCACGATGATCCGCATGAGTCGGCGGATCGCCTCGGAGAGGTAGCGCACCCCCAGTGCCCCGCTCCACGCGAGCACCCCGGTCTCCTGCTGCTCATTCGTTCCCTCGGTGGTCCACCGGACGGCGGTGCGCAGCGCCACGGGCGCGAGCCGGTCGTCCCGGCACATCACCCACAGGACATAGGTCGCGGTGATCTGGCCCGCCCAGTCGGCGGCGCCCCGCGACCACGGTTCCAGGTAGGTCTCCGCGACTTCGTCCAGTGCGCTTGCCGCGAGCGTCGCCAAGCCCTCGGCCGTCGGGACACGGAACCGCTGCTCGGCGATGACCGTGTCGATCCAGGTCCGCACGGCGTCCCAGAAACGCACGTCGAAGCGTTCCCACAGCTCACGGAGGACCTCGACACGGTCGTTCGCCTCCAGGAATACCGGTATCCGCTGCCGGACCCCGTCCGCATGGTGGTGCTCCACGCGGACCAGGTCATGGGAGAAGCGGCCGATGCGCCGCTGAGGCAGCACATCCTGGCCGGGTGGGGGCGGCTGCGGCGCCTCGCATCCTGTGCTCGGCCGTACCGGGGGAGGCATCCGTGCGGCGAGCGCGGCGTCGAGGCGCAGTGCGGTGGCCTCGATGTCACGCTGCTTCATCCCGAGCATGAATGCGAGGGCGGTGATCTCCACGATCTCGTCGCGGGAGCGTTGGCGACCGCCGTCGTGGTCATCGGCGTGTCCGCTCGTGGGCGGTTCAACGTGCTCACCGCCGAACCACTGGCCGATCCGCTGCCGGTCGGCTTCGCGGAACACCTCGGTCACCGCGGCTTCGGGGGCCTCGCCTTGGGCGAGCCGGTTCGCGACTTCGACGAGGTCGGCCATGGTGCATTCGTCGGGGACCGATGCGGCCGCCGCGTCGGTGCCGCCATCGGCGATTCCGGAGCCGAGCCGCTCGCGCAGGACGTGGCCGGTATCAGGACGCCGCCAGGGAATATGCGCTACGGATTCGGCCGACGGCGCACCGGGACGCGGGGTGGTCGTGATCACCAGGTGGGCGCCGGCGTCGGTGACCCGGTCGCGCAACGCCTTCCAGTGGAAGTCGCGCTCTTGGAGCGGGCCGTGCCCCTGGCCGCCGAACCAGTCGAGGACGATGTAGCCCCTCCCGCGCGTGTAGGAACGCTCGGTGAGCTCATGGAGGGACATCGAGGGCGAGAGCACCACGACGAGGCCCTCCGTCACGTCGCGGATCAGCGAGATCGCGCCGGTGCGCCGCCCGAGACCGGGATCCCCCGTGAGGACGACGAGGTGGGCCTTGCGGAGCTCTTCCCTGGCCTGCTGGTAGGGGGCGGGATGCACGATGTGCCGCAGTGCCGTGCGGACTTCGGCGTCACTTAGGCGCCCGGTTACCTTGGCCGCCGCCGGACGGCCCGTCCCGGCAGCGATTCCGATGGTGCTGTCCCCGGCGCTGACCGGACCGTTGAAGTAGTTGTTGACCGCGAACATCCGGTCGGCACGCTCGTCGGCACCGAGTCCGCTAGCTCCGGAATCACGAGTGTCGTCGGGGTCCGACTCCCGGCCGTCCCGCTCGGCCTTCTCCTCGTTCTCCGCCTCCTCGCTCTTCCGCCGCTTGTCCTCCTTCTCTGCTGTCTCCCGCCGCTCCCTGGCCGGGCCGTCCTCCGCCGCGGCGTGAGGCGCGGCATCGACCGGACCGTCTCGCCCCGCGTCCCCGGACGATTCGTCGGTCACCCGTTCCTCCCCTACTCGAAGCGCATTCCGATGACGCCGTTCGAGGCGTCGACCTGGTCGTTGAACTCGTTGTGCACCACGTGTCCGGCGCTGTAGTGCTTCGCGTCCCGCGGACCGCCGCCCGACGTCGCGGCGTCCCGGTCAGCGGCACGCGTCGGCGGGCTCGAGGGCTTCTCGGCTCCGGGGTCGTCCGGCTCGGATGCTCGGCCGAGATCGAGTCCGTGCACGTCGTGTCCTGGGACATGGATCCAGGCGTCCTCGGCGAACTCCTTGCTGACCACGCGCACGCACCGGAAGTCGGTCACCTCCAGGCCGGTGTGCCGCTGCATCACGGTGTCTAAGAAGACCGGTTGGGAGACGATGACCGCGAGGTCAGCGCCGGAGGAGGCGAGTGCTCGGCGGAGCACGTCGCTGTCGACCAGTCGGGCCACGGCGACGATGCCCTTGCCCCGGTACCCGTGGGGTGAGGCGACCGCGGTGCCGTGGTGGATCGCCAGGCGGAGCCGGAGCCGTGCCTCGGGCACCAGGTCGTGGTTGTAGCGGCGCAGCGCCGCCGCCAGCTCCCGGACACACGTCTCGACCACGACCGGTTCCGGAGTGTCCGCCGGGAGAACGGCGAGTTCGCCGTCTCCCGTCGAATTGACCTCCCAGGATGCGCGTTTGAGTCCGGAGCGCGTCACGGCCCGTCTGAGGAGCTGTGGCAGTGCTTCTTGAAAATCGGCCTGCCGCTGGTCATCCGCACTCCCGAATCCCTTGATATCGACAGACCAGAGCAGCCGGCGACCGAATTCTTCATGACAATCCATACCCTTCCTCCTCCTCAGTGCCCGTTCATCCGATTCGAACCTCGAACCCAACGCAAGTCTGGCGCGAAACAGTCAGGAGGATTCCTGATCAGTCGGCATTCTCATGGGCGAACTCCCTGATAAGGGCTGTGACGATACACACACCCGCAATTGCTGATTGATCCGGGATTATGGCAGAACCGCACGCTTCCAATGGAATCAGTAATCGAGGCCGATCGACCCCCAGGAAGCGCGAAAGGGTCAAAATGACGAATCAGGACCCAAACGACATTTCAGCCGCGTTGGCGTCCATAACCCTCTTTCAGAGCAATGTCCAGCAAGCAGACGGAAAAGTGGGCGCTCTGCTCGTGGCCTACGCTGGCGCCGCTGTGGCGGCGATGTCCTCCCAGTCGGAGCTCTCCGAGCGGGGCGACGTGGTGGCGGCGCTGCTGCTGGCGGGGTTCACCATCGCGTTCCTCGGTTCCGGGTATCACCTGGCGCAGGCGCTGCGACCCCGCATGGGCGTCCCCCACGGGGCGAACCGATTCGGGCTGACGGGGATAGGCGCGTCCTGGCCGGCTCCAACGCCCTTCACGAGTGCGGAGGCCTGGGAGATGTCACAGATGCTCGCCGCGATCGCGCAGCGCAAGAACTTCCATGTCGCCCGTGCCATCCCCTGGGTCGCCGGGATGCTCTCCGTGGGGATCGGCGGGGCGGTGGCGGGTCTGCTCCCGGGATCCTGACCGGGGTTCAGGCGAGGTCGGCGAATACCCGGAGGCGGTGAAGGTCGACCACCGTCACCTGCCGGTAGCGCGACCGGATGTAGCCGTCGTCCCGGAGCCCGCGCAACGCCTGCCCCACGGCGTCCTCCCTGGCCCCGATGAGTCGCCCGAGTTCCGCCTGGGAGAGGCGCACCCCGAGATCGAGGCCGTCGTCGGTCACCGCCCCATGGCGGTCGACGAGATCGACGATGACCCGGGCGAGGCGCACCGGGACCTCGTAGACCGCGAAATCGGTGCGACGACGCTCCGCCCACTCCAGGCGGTCGCCCAGCACAGAGCCGATCGCACCCCACGCATCCCGGTTCCGGTCCAGGAAGTTCATGAACACGGGAGTGGGGATCGCCTGGGCGATGGTCGGCGAGCACGTGGTCACCGTCGCCATCGGGGCCGATCCCCGCAACGGCCCCATCTCGCCGACCACATCACCGCTGACGCGGACCGCCAACAGGGTCTCGACACCGTTGGGCAGGCGGGTGGTGACCTTGACGCACGCGGAGTTGCCCGGCTGTGACGACCGGAGGACGTAGACCGTGTTCTCCGAGTGGCCCTGTCGAAGGAGCGTCGTGCTCGTCGGGTACGTCCGCGCTTGCGTCAGCCCGAGCAGATCCGCACGGGCGGCCTCACCAAGCCGGGACACGAACGTCCCCGCGGGCCACTTACTGATGAGCATGGCGGGTTCCGTCACTCCTCTCCATGGCGCCTCCCCAGTTTGCACTGCCAGCTCGGGCTTGTGGGAAGGGTGAGGGGAGCAGACGATGGGCCGCCGTCAGCTCGCGAGGACCGGATTGACCGGGATCAAGCCCCATTCGTCTTCGTAGCGGCGCAGGAATCTGGCTGTCACCGGCGCGTCCAGGTCGTAGCGCCTTTCGATCTGGTGCTGGTACTCCACGGGGTCGATCCGCGGGTCCGTGATGCCGGACGCTTCGCACAGCAGCTCGCGCGGCGCGCCGAAGAGCTGGCCTTCATAGGCGCGCAACAGCTGGCCCAGGATGATCCCCTGGTTCACGGTCACCAGCACGCCATCCGGGTCTCCGCGCCCGAACGGCAGGCTCGTGGTCACGAACTCCGTGCCCTTGGGGAGAGGAGCGACAGTGATCGCGAGCGGATACTTCCAATCCCGGCCTGAGCGGTCCTCCGGGGGATGCGGGGCGCTGGGCACGGTCCCTCCCTGTCACGTGCACGAATACGGACCTATAGCGGGGTGATCATGGTAAAGGGCGTGGCTTCGCCGATTCCACGCGCGACCACGACGAACAGCCTCGAATCGATCAATCGCGGGCGGGATTCGGCGCAGCGACGGGCTTTTCGCGTCTCGTGGCCGGATCCGGCCACCTGCCTGGACAACGACGCCACGAGGGTCGCTAGTCGTTTCCCCTCAGTCGGCGCCGATGCCGACGTTCGGTGTGGATGATCATGAGCGCCTGGCTGCGCGCGACCTCCAGGGCCTTCTCCAGCAGCGCTTCCCGTTCCGCAAGTGTGAGGTCGTCATCGGCGGTCAGGTCGGCCGAGACATCGTCATAGATCCGCTGCACGAGGTTGACTCCCTGCCTGCGGTAGTGGCGTGTCTCGACCCTGGAGCCTCTGTCGTACTCGGCGGCGATCAGCCGGTCCTCGACGGCCTTCGGCTCACCGCCGCCGGCCATGCGCCGGAACGAACCCGATTCCCACCCCAACTTCCGCTCCAGCTTGGCAAGGGCGAAATCGCTGTAACGCGTGCGTTCGCCGAGCTCCATGGCCTGCAGCAGCCGGTAGGAGATGGACGGCTGCATGCGAGCGAACTGAGCACGGTCCAAGCCGAGCGCCTCGCGACGCTTCCTCACTGCCTCGCCGACGTCGGCAATGTACGCACCGAGGTCTGTGCTGGGTCGCGGCATGCGCGCTCTCCTGAGGTTCTGGGCTGACATCGGCATCATTGCCGAACTTGCCTTCGGCATCAACAAGCAACAGGGCCCCGTCTCAGCAGCCACCGTGGGCTGCCCGCTGGTGACCGCGGCCGGCGGGAGCCCTTTCGGCCTCCATCAATGCCAACACCAAGAATGATACCTGGGTACTTGCCGTACATGCTTATAAATGCTTAGCTTCTCGCATGGCACGCACCTCACCGAGAGTCGTCATCCCCCCACACCCTGGAGAGGCCCCATGAACCTTCCCCAACCCAAGGGGCGGCAGAGCCACGTCATCTACCTCCCCGCCACGGGTCATCAAGTGGTTCTGGGAACCGCTGGAACCGGGAAGACGGTGATGGCGGCCATGCGCGCGCTCCACCTTTCCCAGCCCGGCGCCCCGGCCTGGGGCAGGACTCTCCTCATCACGTACAACAGAGCGCTGGCGAAGTATCTGGCGAATATGTCCGGCGGGGACACGGAGAACTTCCACATCCGTACCTATGGACGGTTCGCGCGTGGCTATCTAAAAGACCGCGGTCTCATACGCGGACGCAACATCCTCGGCAAGGGACGAGTCGGCTTCGTGCGGCGAGCCGTCCACGCGGCGGCCACGAACCACCCGGGGCTCAAGCTGTTCGAGCGCGAAGCGGAATGGTTCCGGGACGAGATCTCGTGGATCACCGGCATGGGATTTCAGGACAAGGAAGAGTACCTGGAATCCGAGCGTCTCGGCCGGAAGACCCCCATCAGGGGCCGGGCCAAGGAAGCCGTCTGGGATGTCCTTGAGCACTACCGCGAAGTGCGGAAATCAGCCGACTACGACTTCGACTGGGACGACATCGCCATAACGGTGCGCCACCAGCTGGCCCTCGACGACAGTCCGAGACACTACCGGCACATCGTCATCGACGAAGGCCAGGACCTCTCTCCCGAGCAGATCAGGTCACTGGCCGACGCCGCGGCCCCCGACGGATCGGTGACCTTCTTCGGCGACTATGCCCAGCAGATCTACGGGCAGGCCATGTCGTGGAAGTCCTGCGGCCTCAAAGTGAGAAAAGTCGAGAGGTTCCAGGACAACTACCGGAATTCCACCGCGATCGCCAACGTCGCGATCGCCCTGAGCTCCCAACCGTTCTTCGGGAAATCAGACGACCTCATAGCTCCCATCGCGCCGAGCGCAAACGGCCCCAAGCCGACCCTGGTGAAGTGCCGGAACCAGGAGGAGGAGATCAGGGTCATACGGGACACGGCCCAGCGGCTCGCCGCCGAGGGAACCGTGGCGATCATCGGCCGCACATGGGCCGACCTCGGCCTTGTCTGCCAGGGACTCTCCTCTCAGCGTCTCGACACCGTTCCGTACTCGTGGGACGCCGATCCGGGCATTTACCACACGACGTTCCACTCGGCCAAGGGGCTGGAATTCCAGTCGGTCCTCATACCTTTCTGTGGGGCAGCCAGCATGCCAATGCAGGAGACCGTCGACTATTTCGGCGCCGAGGACGCCTGGGAGCGCGAGGCCAAGCTCCTCTACGTTGCTATTACGCGAGCCAAGTCCGACCTCCTCATCACCTACAGCGGTGACCGGACCCCGCTCCTCCCCACCGACGACGGCCTGTTCACGGAGATCCAGCCATGACATCCTCGTGCCCCGAGGTCGCTGATGCCCTCCGCAAGTGCGCGTTCACCCGCCTCGCCCACTTCACTCCCGCGCGCAACCTGTCCTACATCCTCGGCGACGGCCTGATCCGCAGCAGTGCCGACTTGGCGCTGAAGGCTCCCGACTACTTCTCCCCGACCGACAGGGAGCGGTTCGACGGACACCCCGACAAAATCTGCTGCACGTTCCAGTACCCCAACGGTTACTATCTCGCCCAGGCGAGGGCCAAACCGGAATACATCAACTACCCCGACTGGGTATGCCTCTTCCTGGAGGCGTCGCTGGTGACCCGCCCCGGCACGCTTTTCGCCCCGCACAACGCGGCCAAGGACAACGGCGCGCACCTGAAATCAGGCGGTGAGGGGCTCCTCGCCTGCTTCGCCAACAGAGTGGGCGAACAGCACCGGAGACCCTCTCATCTGCCGGGCGCGGCCACCGACCTTCAGGCGGAAGCACTCGTGCCCGGGCCCATCGACATTCGCCACGTCACCGCCGTGGCCGTTCCCACCACAGATGACGCCGCCAACGAATGTTCTCGGCTGCGCGTGGTTGGACAAAACCCGGCCCGCTTGTCCTGGATTGTCTCCGATGCCCTGTTCGATAGGGACGAGCTGCGCAAGCGGATCCACGGTGGGAATTCCATCCCCCTGGCATCCTGGGAACCCTCAGATGATGGGGAGAGGCGATGACGGAGCCAACTCCTGTGGACTGGCGCGACCGGAGCCAGGGCACGTTGCTCGGGGCCGCGGTCGGAGACGCTTTGGGCTGGCCGCAGGAGCAGCGGAGCGGCATCGTCGGAGGTCGTAAAGCGCGACGGGTCGAGCCGCGGCTGGAGTTCCGCCCTTGGACGCGGTGGGGAGGCGGACGCTTCACGCGGTACAAGGACCCTGTTGCCGCCGGTGAGTACAGCGACGACACCCAGCTCCTCCTAGCCACGGCCCGGGCGTGCCTGACGGGTGACGACTGGCTGACGTGGCTGACCGACGTGGAACTGCGCGTGTGGTCTGTTTACCAGCGTGGTGGTGGACGTGCCGTCCTCAAGGCCACCCGGGCGTGGGCGAGGGGCACGGCCCCGTGGCGGTCGAGCAAGGACGAGGTAGACGAGTACTTCGCCGCCGGAGGCAACGGTGCGGCCATGCGTGTCGCTCCCCATGCGCTCCTCCTAGCGGAGGATGGATGTCCGCAGGACCTCGTCAGAAGAATCGTCCTCGACGGCATGACGACCCACGGACATCCCCGGGCCTTGGTCGGAGCGGTCGTCTATGGACTGGCGGTCTGGCACACACTGCGGCGGCGTGAGGCGATGCAGTACGGCGGTCTGGTCGACTGGCTCCTCACGTCGGCGGACTGGAGCGACCTGGCTGTCCCTCACGAGAACCTGCCCGATGACTGGCTGCGTGCGTTCGCCGAACACCATGGTCACGACTTCCGGCATTCCTGGGAGAACACAGGGCGGGAGATGCGGGATCTCCTGCGGACGGTCCAGTCCTCCCTGGAACGCGGACTTCTCGCCGACGACGACCAAGCTCTTCGGCAGCTGGGATGCTTTGACGCCAAGGTCAATGGGGCCGGGACGATCAGCGCCGCCGCGGCCTGCTATATCGCGGAGAGATTCGCGGTGAAGCCGCAGGCCGGTCTGCGCAAATCGGCGTTCCTCGCCGACGCCGACACCGACACGCTCGCGTCCATGTCTGGAGGGCTCCTCGGCGCGGTGCACGGCACGAAGTGGCTCGACGGTCTGACGCCGACGCTCCAGGACCACGGCTACATCGGCCGTCTGGCGGAGAGGCTGTCCCCGCCCAGACCTGACGTAGAGCCTGCGTCCTTCCCCGCCCCGGACACCAGGGCATGGCTGGAGTCAGTCGCCGCTGCCGAGCTTCCCGACACCTTCGTCGACGGACGCGGCGTGCGTGACGCGCGATGGATCGACCTGGAGAGTTCCGGAAAACAGAGGACGGCCCGGCTCAGCCTCACCTTGGACGACGGCCAGCATGTGATGATCGACCGGCAGCTTCGCACCCAGCAGCGTCGAGAACCGGCCGTGCGCACCGAGACCGCGGCAGCTGGGCGGCCGGAGGTCTCCGAACACCGGACCGCCGAGCCACCCACGGTCACGCGTGTCGCTCTCCAGGTCAGGAATCTGAGCGAGACCCGCAACTTCTACGCCGGTGTGCTGGGCGTCCAGGTCAGAGAGAGCGAGCGTGCCCTGTATGTGGGCAGTTGGCTCGCCTTCGTCGAAGGCCAGGAGGACCCTCACCTGACCCTCGGTCCCACCGCCCAGGTCGTCGTCGCATGTCCGGACCCGAAAGGCGTCGAGGAGCGGCTCAAAGAGCACGGAATCCAGCCCCTCGCACGAGGTCCAGACGACGTGGACGGCTCGCTTCGCGTCCGCGACCCCGACGATAACGAGGTACTCCTGTGGCCGCCGAAGACCCGCTCAGGCTAGGCCGGAGCGTTTGACGGAGACGGACCAGGCGGCGCCCGCGGCCATACTCGTGGCGCCGCCGTGGTCGTCGTGGCCGTAGGGCTAGAGGCCGAAGCCGCCGAAGAGGCCGCGGTGGCGTTCGAGGGCCTGGTCGATCCAGGTGGAGACCTGGGCGGCCCAGTCGATGTTGTCGGCGTCGGCATGGTTGAGGCGGAAGAGGCCGTAGACGTCCTGGCCCGAAGTGAAGAGACCGCCGCGCTTGTCGAATTCGATGACGACGTCCATGCCGTGCGGGCCGGCGACGAGGGAGAGTTCGAGTTCGTTGATCTCGTGCGCGTAGCGCGGGGAGGCGTAGTACTCGATCTCCTGGAACAGCGGGAACTCCTGGCGGGTACCACTGATGTGGCCGTGTTCGACGTCGGTGTGCTTGAGCTTGAAGCCGAGCCGGGCGAACGCTTCCAGGACGCGGTCCTGGGAGGGGACGGGGTACACGCGGATCGGGTCGAGATCGCCCTTGTCGATGGCTCCGGCGACGGCGACCTCGGTGCGCACGCCGACGACCGCGCCGGGGAGCGGTGAACCGCCGGCATCGGTCAGCGGGGTCTGCCAGGGCACCGGGTAGCGGAACGGGATCGACCTGCGCTCGCCCGCCGCGAGGTGGAACGGGCCGGTGACGGGTACGCGGGCGAACCCCGCCTGGACCTGGCTTTCGCCCTCGTCGTGCTCGACCTCCGCGCGCGTCGCGAGCGCGAGGGCGATCTCGTCGATGCGGGAGTCGACCTCGCCGCCCTGGAGTTCGACGTGCCCATCGATCGTGCCGCCGGGGTAGACGTGCGGGTTGGCGAGGACGGTGTCCACACTCGGTCCGCCGATGCCGAAAACGGCGAGGAAACGTTTGAAGCCCATTGCGTCCCTTCCAAGGAGCCGTCGGCGCACCGGAGGGGTCCGCGGCGCCGGGGCGGTTCGTCGTCGTGTCTCTAGACATGACGGCGGGGCACTGCCGTGGGTTCCACGGATCGGGCTCAACACAGGCCGAAGGGCGGTTTGTGGAAGGAGGGCCGGCCGCTACCGGTATGCGTGTCGGCCGACGCGGTGATCGGGGTGAACACCTCGCGTGGAAGGGGCGAATCCCAGGCCTGGTCCAGCACGACGGTCGAGGCGAGCCTGCCGATCTCGTCGGACCCGCGAGCACCGTGGCCATTGCCTCCGATGACGACGCTGAAGCTCTCGTCCGCGTCGATATGGCCGATGTAGGGGTACGTCGACGACGTTTTCTCGATGATGCAGCATGCCGGGCGAACTGACGTCGGCTTCATGTCGGGAGCCAGCATCCGCATCATGTCCACCAGGAACCCGGATTGGCGGGACGTGACCTCCTGCCGCGAATACCAACCGACCATGTCGTCCACGGTTGTCAGCTCTTCGACAAAAGGCTGCATTCCCGGACCGATCCGCATGTACCACCTGCCATCGGGATACCGCACCGGAGGCAGCATGTAACTCGACATGTTCGCGTCTCCCGTCTCCTCCGGATCCACGGTCACGACCGTGGGTAAGGACTGGAATCGCTTCAGCTGCGTGCCGGAGACCTCAAAGAGCAGGTTCGGTTCGGTGAAGGCATGAAGGGCGAGCCGGCTGCCTTCCGGCAGTACGTTGTTGTGACTGGTCACGGCACCCGTGGCGACCAGCACCCTCTCCGCTCTGATCTGCCGTCGGCCGCTGTCGCCTTCGATGTGGAGACGCCACACGCCGGAGGTGTCCTCCCGATGGACGGCGGTGACGGCCGCCCGAAGGAGTCGGGCTCCCGCTGTTCGGGCGAGACGCAGTTGGGCCCTGATGAGCTGACGTGGATTGAGATAGCCGGCCTGATCTCGTTCGAGCAGCCCCTCGACACCCGTGGCCAAGGCGGGCAGCCCCAGTCCGGGGAACTCCCGCGGCAGATCGTCTGCGGACTTCCGCTCCACGGCGATACCGTCGTTGTCACACTGCCGCAGCATCGATTCTGTTCGACGGGGGATCGATTTCGCCACCAGGGCCAGAGATCCGCATTCATGGGAGAATCTGATACCGGACTCTTCCTCAACCTCCTGGAAGCGGTCCAGTGACTTCGCATCGATCGTTCCCCATACGGCATCCCAGCCCATGCGCCGGGTAATTCGGGCCTCATCGTAATGAGCACCGAACGCGTGAATGCTTGCGTTCGTTTTGTCATCGGGCTCGGCAGGACCGATCACCAGGACGTTGGCACCGGCACGACCCAGGTATTTCGCGGCTGCCGAGCCGAACATTCCAGCCCCCACGACCACGGCTTCGTAGATCTCCGACATGATCCTCTGACCCTAATCTGCTCGGCGCTCGGGCGAAATCTCAGGATCGCAGATCGACGGCTCCATTGACATTAGCCATACACGCGTCTAAGTTCGGCGCTTGGCAAACCATTGAGACCGATTGAAGATCACATAACAGCGATCTTCAGTCTCCCCCACAAACGCCCTCGCATCCAGCACGTTTCCATGTGAGGCGCGATTCTCCAGCGGAGGCCTTTGCCATGCGCGTTGCAGTGACCGGCGGCGACGGATTCATCGGCAGGTACGCGATCGACCATCTGCGAGAGTGCGGCCATGAGGCGTTCGCGGTGGACCGGTCGTCAGGGGTGGACATCCTCGACGAGGAGCTGGGCACCGCTCTCAAGGGAGTGGACGGTGTCGTGCACCTGGCGGGGGTTCTCGGGACCGAAGAGCTCTTCGACCAGGTGGACGATGCCATCGACATCAACGTGAAGGGCACCTACCGGGTGCTGGAGGCATGCCGGGGGAACGGCGCTCGGTTTGTCGGGATCACGATGCCGCAGGTCTGGAGAAACGTTTACCAGGCGACCAAGAACTGCGCGCAGCAGCTCTCCTATGCGTGGCAGCAGAATTTCGACGTGCCCGTCAGCCATGTCCGGGCGTTCAACGCCTTCGGGCCGGGGCAGAAGCACTACGGTGTGCAGAAGATCGTTCCCACCTTCGCGGTGCGCGCGTGGAGCGGGCGGCCGATTCCGGTGTGGGGTGACGGGACGCAGACCGTCGACCTCGTCCACTCCACCGACCTCGGCCGCATGCTGGCCGAGGCCTTGGCCTTCGGCGACTGCGAGGTGTTCGACGGGGGGACGGGCCGCTCCATGACCGTGGGGGAGGTGGCCGAGATGGTTCTGGAGATCACCGGGTCCACGGCCGGGATCGAGTACCTGCCCATGCGCAAGGGGGAGACGAAGACGGACATCGTCGCCAAGGGGGAGGGCTGGGACCGGCTCGGCTGGAGGCCGGAGTTCCGAGCCGGGGATCTGGAACGCACGGTGCTCTTCTACAAGCGATTCGCGGATGCCTGAGTAGGGCGGGGCCGATGGACGCGACGGACGCGGGGCATGTGGTGGCCTTCTACGCGAACGCGCTGGAGCGCGCCTGCGTCGAGATCCCGGAGCCCGACGGGTCGGCGCGAGCGCGGGGGACGGCGCCGCGCACGCTGGAGGTCAGGGTCGAGCCCGACCACGGTGGACCTCCGTCCACCGTCATGCTCCTGGTCGATGACGGTGATCTCGTTGGCTACAAGGTCGCCGACGACGCCGACTCCCCCTCGGCGTGGTCCGCCGATCGGATACGCCTCACGGTCCCGGAGGGCGCACTGCGCGATGTGCGCAACGGGGCCGCCACCGGTACGGCGACGGTCATGTCCGGCCGCGTCGGCGTTGACACCGCCACGGTCTGGCCTGAGCTGGCCGAGCTGCGGCGAGCGACGCTCGGCCGCCGGTTCCAGCGGTATGTGGCCGCGCTGGGCGGAACAGGGCACGACAGCGCGCCGCCGACAACCCCGCACACCGCCCAGGGCACCGATCTGGTCGCCGTCCTCGCCGCCCCCAACGGCGCTGACGGTGTCCTGAGCCCCATGGCGACCGGCCGCACCCGCGCCGCGTCCCTCCTCAGTGCCGATCTCGGCGCGACGCTGGTTCTCACCGGCGGCTTCGGCGCGCAGTTCAACACGACGGGACTCCCGCACTGGCGGCACTGCCTGCGGTGGTTGACGGCGCAGGGGCTACTGCCCGACCGGCCCCTGGTCGCGCTGGAGACGCGGCACACCTACGACGACGCGCTGTTCCTGCGTGAGCTGGCCGACACCCGTGCCATCGGCGACATCACCCTCGTCACCTCCGAGTACCACGCGGAGCGCGTTCGCTACATCCTCGACCTGGTCCTGCCGGAGGCGCGCGTCCACCCGGTCGCGCATCCCGCCCTGGCCACGGCGGAGGAGGCGCGGCTGCGCGCACACGAGGCGCACGCGCTCGGAAAGACCGTCGCGGCCACCGTGCTCTTCGGACCGGACCGGCTCATCACGCCCTTGGAGTGCGCGGCGATCGACGCCGGTGAGCGATGGCGGCCCAAGGCGAACGGGTGACGGAACCACCGAACCGGATGTGCTGTCCGCACTGACCGACCTTCGCGGACTGACCGTCGTCCCCGAAGAAGACGGGATCCGCATCGACATCTGGTGACCAGATGCTCAACAACTCGTATCGACCTCATGCCGATGCGTCCGTTGTTCAAAGCTGAGGACGAGCGCCTCCAAGTGAGCCCACCTGTTTGTGTTCCTGTTCCACCAGCCACCCGGATTTGAGGAACCGCAGGATGGATACAATGTTGATGATGCATGGTGTTGATATCCATAAACACTAGAGGCGGTGCGCAGTGACCCTGACACAGATCGACATCGACTCCGACGCACTGGCGGAAGCCATGCATCTATCGGGGGCCAGAACCAAGAAGGAGACCGTGAACACGGCTCTCCGCGAGTACACCGCCCGACACCGACGCATCGCGGCCCTAGAGCGCTACGCCAACCTGGCCTCGGGCTGGGACTACGAGGAATGGCGTCGACACCGAGACGAGGCCAAGGGATCAGGGGCGTGATCCGGTACCTCATTGACTCCTCTGCACTCTGGCGAGTCTTGCGCGATGTCAAGTATCGAGACGCCTGGAGGGATGTCATCAGCGAGGGGGCGATCGGCTCGTGTCATCCACAACGAGCGGAGTTTCGCCGGTCGGCACGGAACCTGGACGAGTACGAGCAGATGAACGACATGTTCACGGATCTCTATCCAGACGTGGGTGTCCCCAAGAACGCGTGGCAATGGATCGAGTCCGCGCAGTACAGACTGCTTCGTGGTGGCGCTCACCGCTCCATGTCCACCGTTGACCTCCTCATCGCCGCCACCGCATCCCACCACGGCTTGGTCGTGCTGCACGACGACAACGACTACCGGGCCGCCTCTCAATACGTGACAGACCTACGTCAACGCAGCGTACGGTCCCTCCCCTAGCGTGACCACATCCCATTGACCAGGGGGTTCTGTCGGCCCTGCCCTGGCGCTCGTGACGGCCTGATTCTGAGCTGTTGACCTCAACATTGGTTCATGTTTGAGGATGTCGACATGACGCGAAAGCCCCGCTGGGGCCGCGTTCACCGATACAGGTCGCTCACGAGCCTTGTTGAAAGGGATTCGTCATGCCGTACAGCCCCCTCCGCCTCGCCGTGATCATGGCCAGCACCCGCGAAGGCCGATTCATCCCGACCATCACCGAGTGGATCGCCAAGCGGGCGCGAAACCACGGCGACCTGGAGGTCGACGTCATCGACCTGGCCGAGGCCCGGCTCCCCGACGTCCTCACCTTCGACCCGACACCCGACGCGGTCACCGCCCTGGCGCCGCGGTTGGACGCGGCCGACGCGTTCGTCGTGGTGACACCCGAGTACAACCACAGCTTCCCCGCCCCGCTCAAGACGGCCATCGACTGGTACCACGCGGAGTGGCGGGCCAAGCCGGTCGCGTTCGTCTCCTACGGCGGCATCTCCGGTGGCCTGCGCGCCGTCGAGCAGCTGCGCCAGATCTTCGCCGAGCTGCACGCGACCACCATCCGCGACACGGTCAGCTTCCACAACGTCTGGGGCGAGTTCGACGCCCAGGGCCGGCCGGTGGACGCCGAGGGGGTCAACGCGGCCGCCAAGACCATGCTCGGCCAGCTCTCGTGGTGGGCCGACGCGCTGCGGGAGGCGCGCGTCAAGCAGCCCTACGCAGCCTAACGACGGGCCCCAGGAGCCCGGTGGCCTGAGCCGCACGGGGACGCGAAACGACAATGGCGCGTTCCGGGGTATCCGCCCCGGAACGCGCCATGCCGATGCAACGCGGTGTGCGACCTCTTAGATGTCGCGGAAGATCTCGATCTGCGCGCCCACCGAGTTCAGCCGCTCGGCCAGCGCCTCGTAGCCGCGGTTGATGACGTAGACGTTGCGCAGCACCGACGTGCCCTCCGCCGCCATCATCGCCAGCAGGATGACGACCGCGGGCCGCAGCGCGGGCGGGCACATCATCTCCGACGCGCGCCAGCGCGTGGGGCCCTCGACGAGGAGGCGGTGCGGGTCGAGCAGCTTCACGCCCGCGCCGAGCCGGTTCAGCTCGGTGAGGTAGATGGCGCGGTTCTCGTATACCCAGTCATGGATCAGGGTCGAGCCCTCGGCCATCGCCGCGATCGCCGCGAAGAACGGCACGTTGTCGATGTTGAGCCCCGGGAAGGGCAGGGGGTGGATCTTGTCGATCGGCGAGCGCAGCTTGGACGGCTTCACCGTCAGGTCGACGAGGCGGGTGCGCCCGTTGTCGGCCGCGTACTCGGGCCCGCTGTCGTACTCCAGGCCCATCTCCCCCAAGACCGCCAGCTCGATCTCCAGGAACTCGATCGGCGCCCGGCGGATGGTCAGCTCGGAGGAGGTGACGACGGCCGCGCTCACCAGGCTCATCGCCTCGACCGGGTCCTCGGAGGGGGCGTAGTCGACGTCGACGTCGATCTCGGCCCGGCCCTTCACGCGCAGCGTGGTCGTGCCGATGCCCTCGATCTCCACGCCCAGCCGCTCCAGGAAGAAGCACAGGTCCTGGACCATGTAGTTGGAGCTGGCGTTGCGAATGATGGTTTCACGGTCGAGGCGGGCCGCGGCGAGCAGCGCGTTCTCGGTGACCGTGTCCCCGCGCTCGGTCAGCACGACGGGACGCTCCGGGGAGACGTCGCGGTCCACGGTCGCGTGGTAGGCCCCGTTGGTGGCGAGGACCTCCAGGCCGAACGGGCGCAGCGCCGTCATGTGCGGCTGGACGGTGCGGGTGCCCAGGTCGCACCCGCCGGCGTAGGGCAGCTTGAAACTGTCGACGCGGTGCATGAGCGGACCCAGGAGCATGATGACGCTGCGGGTCCGGCGCGCCGCCTCCTCGTCCATGGAGTCCAGGTCGAGGGCCATCGGGGGTACGATCTCCAGATCGCTGCCCTCGTTGATCCAGCGGCTGCGCACGCCGATGCTCTCCAGCACTTCGAGGATGCGGTAGACCTCCTCGATGCGTGCGACACGGCGAAGAATGGTGCGACCCTTGTTGAGGAGGGAAGCGCACAGCAGCGCCACGCAGGCGTTCTTGCTGGTCTTGACGTCAATACTGCCGGACAGGGGACGGCCGCCGACGACACGCAGGTGCATCGGACCGGAGTAGCCGAGGGAGATGATCTCGCTGTCCAGCGCCTCGCCGATGCGAGCGATCATCTCAAGGCTGACGTTCTGATGCCCCTTCTCCATGCGATTGACAGCGCTCTGGCTGGTTCCCAGCGACTCCGCAAGCTGCGCTTGGGTCCAGCCGCGGTGGCGGCGGGCATCCCGAATGAGCTTGCCGATCCGTGCAAGGTAGTCATCTGCCATAAGAAGTGACCGTATCTCATATATGAGACTCAAGTGACAAGTACCCGCTCCAGGAGGCAAATCCGGACGGATCCGACGCGCGGTTGGGCACCGCATCGATCCTGGCGTCCCGGGCGTGAGCACCGTGTAAGGCTGCCCCCCGTGAGTCCGCTCACTCCATCCGATCGCACCCGGTGAAGGCACCCGCGCCGACACGCCGAGACGCCACCCCCTAACTCCTGAGATGACGCCAGATGATCAAAAGTTCCGCCCGAGAGGCCGGAAATCGAGTGGTCAGCCCCACATCGACCAGGATGTCCGCCCCGTCCCCGTCGAGTGAACCAGGACTCCGGGCCGGATCCGCCCGCGCCCGCTACCCTCGATGGAGCCCGAGCACGCTCCGACCATCGGAAACGGACCCCGTGATGAACCGTCTCATCCAGACCGCAGCGGCCGGGGTGGCCGGCGCCGCCCTGCTCGCCTCCGCCGCCTGCGGTTCCGAGGCGGCGAGCGAGGAACCCGGCGCGAAGGCCGCGTCCCCCGACAGCTCCGCCGACTACGAGGCCGTCGCGACGGTCGAGGGTGCCACGCTGAGCACCAGCGAGGGCGACATCGAGGTCACCCTCTTCCCGAAGCAGGCGCCGACGACGGTCCGCAACTTCGTCGAGCTCGCGGAAGGGTCCAAAACCGCCAACCCGACCACCGGCGACGACCGCTTCTACGACGGCACGATCTTCCACCGGGTCATCGAGGACTTCATGATCCAGGGCGGCGACCCCCTGGGCACCGGCACGGGCGGCCCCGGCTACACCTTCCCCGACGAGATCGACCCCGACCTCACCTTCGACGCCCCGGGCAAGCTGGCGATGGCCAACTCCGGTCCGAACACCAACGGCTCCCAGTTCTTCATCACCACGGCTCCCACACGCCACCTCGACGGCAAGCACACCATCTTCGGCGAGGTCGCCGACGACGAGGGGCAGCAGGTGGCCGAGGCCATCTCCGCGGTCGACAAAGACGCCTCGGACAAGCCGGTCGAGGACGTCGTGCTGGAGTCGGTCACGATCCACCGGTCCGACGACTGACCTGATTCCACCCGTGGGTCGCCGTCTCATCGCCGAAGCCCCGCACCTCCTGGCCCTGCATCGCCTCGGCCATGAAGGCGGTCCACACCTTCGCTGACGTGCTGCCACCGGTGACCTCCTCGACCCCGGGGATCTTCAGTGGTTCGCCGTCGGGGCGGCTCAGGCTGACGGCGGTGGCCAGCTGCGGCGTGTACCCGGCGAACCAGGCCGACCGCGCGTTGCCGTAGGTGCCCGTCACCCCGGCGACCGGCTGCCCGGTGGGCAGGACCGCGTCGATCCCCGGCGCGCGGTGCACCGCCTCGTTCATCGCGAAGGTCGCGTCGAGCGCCGTCGCGGCGCTGAAGGCGCGCGTGCCCCGCTCCAGCCGCGCGGCGTCCACGGGCTCCAGCACACGCCCGTTGACGTCGGTGACCTTGGTGATCATGTGGCGCGGCTTGTGCAGTCCCCCGTTGGCGAAGGTCGCGAAGCCGCTCGCCTGGTCGAGGGCGGTGAGCTGAAAGGTGCCCGACGCGATGCTCGGCTCCATGGCCGCCGTCTCGAACTGCTCTTCGTCGACCCCGGCCTTGCGCGCGGTCTCGGTCACGCTCTCGGGGCCGATCTTCACCACGGTCTCGACAAAGGGCACGTCGGCGGATTCCACGGTCGCCTGCAGGAGGTCGGTCGCCCCACCGGTTCCCCCGGCGTCCCGGCCGCCCCCGCCGAAGGGACCGGGGATATCGGCACTCCGCGTCTCCGGCCGCCCGATGCCCTGCTCCAGCGCCGCCGCCAGCACATAGGGCTGGAACGTCGCCCCCGCCTGGGTGCGCTGCACCAGCGAGTGGTCCAGCTCGTTGACGAAGTCCGCCCCGCCGTGGAACGCGCGGATCTCCCCGGTCGCCGGGTCGACCGCGGCCAATCCCTTGTTGGTGCCCTCCGGCAGGTCCGGCAGGGCCGTGTCGAACGCCTTCTCCGCGGTCTTCATCAGGCGCTCGTTCAGCGACGTCTCGACCTCGTACCCGCCCGCCGCGATCTGCGCGTCGGACAGCCCGTAGCGCTCGCGCAGCTCCCGCTCGACCGCGAGCTTGATGTAGCCCTTGAAGCCGGACAGGCTCGTACCCGGCGTGTAGTCCACCGTCTCGGGGAACTCCAGCGCGTCGGCCTCCGCCTGGGAGATGCCGTGCTCGGGGTCGTCCTCGTGCATGGCCACCATGCCGTCCACGGCGTAGGCCCACCGGTCCTTGAGGACCTCCTCCATCTCCGAGCCGGGGGTGACGTTCTCGAAGTTGGCCGGCTGCTGGATGATCGCGCCGATGAACGCGCCCTCGGCGGCGTCCAGGTCCTCCACGTCCTTGCCGAAGTAGGCCTGGGCCGCCGCCTGGACGCCGTAGGCCTCGCGCCCGAAGTAGATGGTGTTCAGGTACTGCGTGAGGATCTCCCCGGGCGGCAGCGTGCGTCCGACCTTGATCGATATCAGGATCTCCTTGACCTTGCGGGTGTAGGAGCGCTCCTGGGAGAGGCCGTCGTAGTAGTTCCGCGCCATCTGCTGGGTGATGGTGGAGCCCCCGCCCGCGCTGCCGCCGGACAGCACGGCGCGCGCCAAGCCCACGGGCGAGACCCCCGGCTCGGTATAGAAGTTCCGCTGCTCGGAACCGAGGACGCCGTTGATCACCGTCTCGGGGATCTGGTCCTCGCTAACAGGGATCCGCTTCAGCTTGCCGACGGTGAGGGCCTCACCGCCATCGTCATAGGCGATGCTGCTGCCGACCAGCAGCGCGCGTTCCTGCGGCTGGAGGTCGCGGGGGTCCGGCGTCTGCGTGTAGGCGACCACGAACACGGCCACCAGTGCGCCCAGGCCCAGCACGCTGGTGGCCGCAAGCGGTTTCCACGCCCGGGCGATCAGCCGCCGGGTGCGGTGCAGCCGCCGACCGCCGTTCTTCGGCGCACCATCGGTGGCGGTCCGCCGGTGCCGCGGCGTCCGCGGTCGTCGCGTGGAGTCCGTCCGTCCTCGTCTGCCCATGCTTCGCGCCCCGGTCGTGGTGCGCCCCGCGCGAAGGCACCGCCCACCCGTCAGGGGCGCCCGGGCAAGCGGTCCCCGCCCGGCATTTCCGAAGGCTGGCGGAGAAACGCGACGAACCCGTGTGGACGGCGTGATGATCTCGTGTTCGTTTCCCCGCCGTTGTGTAACAACCTCTCGCGCGCCGCGCGCGGATTCGATCGATCCGGTTCCAGTGGCCGCTGCGTCGCGCTCCGCCGTCGTGGGGATCGATGGTGGGTGCCGAGGCGGAGGCGCGTGATAGCGTTCCCGCTTCCCGGACGATTGTTGTTCACATTCAACGACTTTCGGCTAGCCGGAAGCGTGTCACCCGGTATACGATCAGTTCACATCACTACGTGCCACGAAATCGGCACTTTCTGTGAAATTCTCGTTCTTCTTGATCATCCACCTCGCTGAGATGAATGATGGCTTCCGTGGATCCCCTGCTGCGCAACCGTGCTCTTCTCCCCCTCCAGCCCTCACCCGCGCGTGGGCAGCGCCCCGTCCTCGGCCTCGACGACTCCGGGGGGTACTCGTATTCGACGCTGACCGCCGAGATGACCGAGTGGCTCGACCAGAACAGCGTCATGACCGTGGTCTGCGGCGACGAACACGGCCGCGGCCTGCTGAGCAGCGCGGCGTGGGTCGCTGGTGAACGCCTGTCCTGCTCGGTCCGGTCCCGCTGCCACGGCCGGAACATGACGATCTGGGTGGAGAAGCCCTGAGGCGGTGTCCAGGCGCCCGGGCCACGGACGCCGCGTCCGCCGCGAGCCCCGTGGCCGTCAGTCGCAGGGGCGGCGCAGGCGCTGCGCCCGGTCGGCCTGGTCGGCCAGATCCAGCAGTGAGGACGCGAGCTCACGGATGGCCTGGGGGCTCAGCCGGTAGTAGGTGAAGCGGCCGGACGGCTCGGCCGTGACGAACCCCGCCTCGCGCAGGATCTTGAGATGGTGGCTGATGGTGGGCTGCCGCGCGCCCGTCTCCTCGATGAGGTGGCACGTGCACATCTGCTCGCTGGCGAGGAGCCGGACGATACGTGCACGCAGTGGATCGCCGAGCAGCTTCACGGCGGCCCCGTCCATGGTGCCTCCCGAGGAGATCAACATGCCTTGATAGCACCACGCTTTTTATACGTCCGTCAAATGCCCAGCATCGGCACGACACCGTCCGACCGGGGCCGCCCCGGCCCCGGTCTGTCGGCCCGGGGCCGGGGCCCGGGACCGGTCGGGCGGCCGCTCTCCCCTCATCAGCGACCACCGCCGGTCCGGTTCATGCCCCCGTTCATCAGGTGCGCGCGGGCAGGCCCAGCTCGCCCAAGAGCCGCTCCACCCGAGAGCGAATCTCATCACGCACCGGCCGGACCTTATCAAGGGGCTGTCCCGCCGGATCGTCCAGCTCCCAGTCGAGGTACCGCTTGCCCGGAAAGACCGGGCAGGTGTCGCCGCAGCCCATCGTGATCACCACGTCGCTGGCCTCCACCGCCTCGGGGGTCAGGACCTTGGGCGTGTTGGCGGAGATATCGATTCCGACCTCGCGCATCGCCTCGGCGGCGATCGGGTTGATCCGCTCGCCCGGTTCCGAGCCGGCCGATCGCACCTCGACGGCGCCGCCGGAGAGGTGCGTCAGGAACCCGGCCGCCATCTGGGAGCGGCCCGCGTTGTGTACGCAGACGAAGAGGACACTGGGTTTCGTGGACATGTTCCACCTTTTCATTGCGGCGGGTCGTCGGAGGATTGGGGAGACGAGGGCAGCGGCGGCCCCAGTCAGGTCCGATCGGCGGCCGCCGCGGCGGCCTCGGCCGGCGTGCGGCGCGGGAAGAACCCGCGCGCCCGCAG
Organism: Nocardiopsis gilva YIM 90087; assembly: GCF_002263495.1. NCBI lineage: Bacteria > Bacillati > Actinomycetota > Actinomycetes > Streptosporangiales > Nocardiopsidaceae > Nocardiopsis > Nocardiopsis gilva. The sequence goes on from NZ_CP022753.1 coordinate 220,215, forward strand.
GGAGACGTAGACGAGCCCGACGAGCACGGGGACCTCGATCAGCGGCCCCACGACCCCGGCCAGCGCCTGCCCCGAGGTCACGCCGAAGACGCCGATGGCCACGGCGATCGCCAGCTCGAAGTTGTTGCCCGCGGCGGTGAACGCCAGGGTCGTGGAGCGCTCGTAGGAGAGCGAGATCGCCCACCCGAGGAGCATGGACAGCCCCCACATGAGGCCGAAGTAGGCCAGCAGCGGGACGGCGATGCGGGCGACGTCCAGCGGCTGGGAGGTGATCGCGTCGCCCTGCAGGGCGAACAGGATGACGATGGTGAACAGCAGCCCGTAGAGCGCGAAGGGGCCGATGCGGGGGAGGAAGGAGCCCTCGTACCAGTCCCGCCCCTTGGCGCCCTCGCCGAACCTGCGGGTCAGGTACCCCGCCACCAGCGGGATGCCGAGGAAGATCAGCACGCTCTTGGCGATCTCGACGGCCGAGACGTCGATCCCGTTCTGGGAGAGGCCGAGGACGCCAGGCAGGAACTCGAGGTAGAACCAGCCGAGGGCGCCGAACAGCAGCACCTGGAAGACCGCGTTGAGCGCGACGAGGACGGCCGCGGCCTCGCGGTCGCCGCAGGCGAGGTCGTTCCACACGATGACCATCGCGATGCAGCGCGCCAGGCCGACGATGATCAGGCCGGTGCGGTACTCCGGGAGATCGGCCAGAAAGATCCAGGCCAGCGCGAACATCAGCGCCGGCCCGACGACCCAGTTCAATAGGAGTGAAGGAAGGAGCAGACGGGTGTCGCGGGTGACCGTGTCGAGCCGGTCGTAGCGCACCTTGGCCAGGACCGGGTACATCATCAGGAGCAGACCCAGCGCGATCGGCAGGGACACCCCGTCGATCTGCACCGCCTCCAGGGCCCCCTGGAGCCCGGGCACCGTGCTTCCCAGCGCCAGCCCGGCGACCATCGCCAGTCCGATCCACAGCGGAAGATAGCGGTCCAGCGTCGACAACCGGGCGGCGCCGCCCGACGGCGCCGCTGCCGCTTCCGTATTCTCCGTCATCTCGTTGACCCTCTCAGTTCGACCACATCAAGCCAAGTTGATATGAACCGCGACTGATGTGTCAATCCCACACGTCCACCAGTGGCACGTCTCACCCAACCCCGATGACCTGCGGAGACAGAACGGATCCCAGGTCGTGGCGCCCCACGACGCCGCTGCGGCCCCCTCCCGACGACCGCGCGCTGTCGCAGGGGGAACTTGACAATCCGCCACCGACTCGCGAATGCTCGCGGATCACGCGACACCCCATCCGCCCAGACCACCCCCCATCCCTCCCCGGAGGCTGCCGTATGACCGATCTCCTCCTTGTCCTGACGGGCGCTGGGATCAGCCTCGTGAGTAGCGTGACCGTCACCTGGCTGCAGGCCAGATACACCCGCAGGGGCGAGGTGCGCGAGTCGACCCGCTCCGCCACCCGTCGGCTCACCTCCCTGTTCATCGCCGAGCGCGACGCCGCCGACTCCAGTGGGGAGCCGACCGCCGCGATGGCCGAAGCCGAACTGCTGGCCATGACGATCACCGAACGCCGCGCCCGGGACCGCGTCCGCGACCTGACCCGGCTGCTGCGCGAGCTCCGCCTGCCGGAGCTGCGGGAACTGAGCGGGATGCGGCCGGAACGCGCGCGGCGGGTGCTGTGCGATCACGCGCTGGAGGTTCTGGGCGCCCTCTACCGGGGCGAGCGGCTGCCCGCCGTGCCGCCGCAGGTGCAGAAGATGCTCAGCGTGGAGGACGAAGCGCTGAGCATCCACGCCGGGGAGGTGCCCGCCCCCGTTGTGCGAACCGCGGACGAGAGCGCTGAGGCGGAGCCGGCGGAGGCGTCCGATCGGGCGCAAGGTACCGAGGAGGACGCGATCGCGAAGAGCGCGGTGCCCCGTCGCCCGCGCCGGTCGACGCGGGCGACGCGCGACAAGGGCGGCGACAACGGCGGCACGGGGTCGGAGAAAACGACGTGATCTCGGGAAAGCGGACCGAATCCTCGATGGTTTTCGGCACGCTTTCCCGAGGCTGACGGGCTCCCCCGTCCCGTCAGCCGGTGGTGACCAGCTCGAGGTTCCAGCGGTCCAGGATCTCGTTCACGGGCTGGAAGAACGTGCTCCCGCCCTCAACGCAGTTGCCCATCCCGCCGGAGAGCACGCCCTGGGCCTGGTCGTCGGACATGAAGGGGCCACCGGAGTCGCCCCGCTCAGCGCAGGCCGAGGTGTGGGTGAGGCCGAACACGATGCCCTGCTCGTAGATGACCGTCTGGTCCTTGGCGAGGACCTCTCCGCAGCGCCACCCCGAGGTGGACCCGGAGCGGCAGACCGACGCGCCGACGCTCGCCTCCTCCGACCCGGCCACGTCCTCGGGGCTGGAGCGGACCTGCGCCGTCGGCGTCCAGTTGACGGTCTCGCCCACGAACGCCATGTCATCGCCGGGGAACATCGAGCGGACGAAGGTGCCGGTGGCCTCGGATCCCTCGGCGGGAACGCTCGAGGAGGCCGTGGACCCCACGGAACCGCAGTGCCCCGCCGTCACGAAGCCCCCGTTGTCGTCGGAACCGTCGGTTGCGCCCGGGCCCTCGGTCACACCGAAGCCGATGGAGCAGCGGGACTGGTCGTTGATGAAGTACGGGTCGCCGCCCACGATGTCGACGAAGGTCCGCGGTGGTTCGGTGACCTCCGAGATGACCACCGCCTCCGGGTCCACCCCGGCCGCCGCGATGGCCTGTTGCGCGTCATCGGACCCGCCCGGCAGGACGGTCATGACCACGGCGTCCTGCTCGACGTCCGGATACCAGCCGGTCACGCCGGGGTAGCCGGTGCCGACCGAGCCGTTGAGCTCGTCCATCACCCGGCCGAGAGCGTCCTCGCCATAGGTGACGACCCGCGCTTGGGCGCCGGCGTCGCGGACGGCCTCGGCCGCGTCCGGGTCGGTGACCGCGACGGTCAGCTCCCGCGTATCGGCGTCGAAGACGGCGCCGCCGAAGTCCGGTCCGAGCGCGGAGCGCAGTTCTCTCTCGGTGGCGCGGGCCTGGCGCTCCCGCACCACCAGGTCGACGGCCTCGGTCCGGGTGAGCCCGAGGTCGCGCTGCAGCGCCGCGAGCTGTTCGGGGTCTCTCAACACGGGTTCGACGTCAGCGGAGACCACAGGCGCTGCCGAGACGACCAGCCCGAGGGCAAGAAGGGCGCTGCCCAGCGCCGGGATCGTGGGGGATTTTCGCACGTGCCTCACTCCTTGAGCGGGAGACTTGGAACAAGGGGGACATTCGGCGGGGAGGCCCTTGGGACTCCCGCGTCGGCCCCCAGCGGCTCCAGACCGCGGGGCACCTGACCCACCGGCATTCACCCGACAAGTCCGGTGAACGCTTCGTAACGGTAAGTGAATAGGCCGAGTTTCAACAGCCCCGACCAGGCACGAAAAGCCGAGTGATCGTCGCGTAATGGTTGACGCGTGGTGCGGTTGTGAACACTGTGACGCATGTGGGCGGAACGTTCGACCGCCCTTCGCGCGAGATGACACCGGCGACCGCCCCGCGGGAATGTCGGGCGGCGATGAGATCATGCAGGCGGCAACAGCTGATCATGCGCGATGTTCCGCCTGTTCAGGCGGGATGCGCCGGATGTCCGTCCATCACTCTTGGCGCCGAAACGATCGGGCGATGAATCCGCGACGACCTCGCGGGCGTCGAACGATCACCTCCCCCTGCTACCCGCCTGAAGAGGACCATGGATGCTGCGGATTCACTTCACCGACGCGGACCTCGCCCGCACCCGCGTCGAACAGGAGCCCGACCCGCTGTGGGAAGTGGTCATGAGCCTGCACCGGCTCCAGACGCGGTGGGGACGGCGCAGGGTCCAGGACTGGTACGCCGACGTGCGGCGCACGCTCACCGAACGCGGACTGGACACCACGGTCAGATCGCTGCTCGTGCCCATCGCGCCGTTCGCCGACTACTTCCCCGACTTCCTCACCCCCGACGCGGCACGGCACGGACTCGACGCCGGGCTGGAGGCGGTCGCCGCCACCCCGCGCTCGGAATTCGACCGCCAGCTCGAGATGGTCGCCGAGCGGCGCGCCATGCCCACCGGGATACGTTCACTGACTGAAGGCGACCCCCGGCCCCGCAGCGAGCTCGTCACGGCGTTGCGCGTCTACCATGACACCGCCCTGGCCCCCTACTGGGAGCGGATCCGCACGGTGAGCGACGCCGATCGCATCCGCCGCGCCAGGGACCTGCTCCACGGCGGGGTCGAGGGGCTGCTGGGCGGATTCGCGCCGCTGATGCGCTGGGAGGCGCCGACTCTCCACGTCGACTACCCCCTGGAGTCCGACCTGTATCTGGGCGGACGCGGGATCCGGTTCATCCCGTCGTACTTCTGCCACAAGCGCCCGGTCGCCCTGGCCGACCAGGCACTCCCCCCTGTGCTCGTCTACCCCCTGCACAGCGGGGCGTCCCCGGTCGGCCAGGGCTCTCCCCCCTCCCAAAGCGCTCCCCTCTCCAGAGCGCTTCCCCTGCGCGCGCTTCTGGGCGCGACGCGAGCGGAGATCCTCCAGGCGGTCGCCATGGGCATGACCACCAGTGAGCTCGCCGCCCACCTGGGCATCACCCCGGCCGCTGCCAGCCACCACACGAGGATCCTGCGGGACGCGGGACTGATCGTGAGCACCCGCGACCGCCACCACGTGCTGCACACGATCACCGCGGCCGGATCCGGCCTCCTGGAGACGGCCGCAGGGTGACCGCGGCGGGGCGCTGAGATCGCCGTCCTCGGTCCCCGCGCCCCGCGTGGTGCGCTGTGCCTCCACATACTGGCCTGGAGCGCCCGGACCGTGCCACACCCTTCGATCCTGATTTAAAAACGCTGGTCACAGCAGTTTTTCCGGTGCACGAACACGCGGCTGCCGCTGCCAGCGCGGAACGGCTCCCGCCGCGAGACGGATGGTCCGGCGGTGGTCCGTCGCGGGCTCCCGGAGACGCGGCCGAATTCGGGGAATCCCGGCGCGCATTCGGGTCGCATATCTCATAGGATCTCCTGTACTGCGGCCGTTCCCCCTCTCGTCGCGTAGGTCCCCCCTGTCCTTTCGGACACCTTCACCGGCATGCGCGTCGGCCGCCCCTTTTCGCTCCGGGCACCGCCCGACCCATTCGCCGCCGAGAAAATGGCCCATTCATGTCCGAAGACGCCGCAAGCTCGTCCGAAGCCGCCCCCTCCGCCGACGCGACACAGGACCACGCCGACACCGCGACCGCGACCGACACCTCGGACGCCACGCCTCGATCCCCGCTCCGCCGACGCCTGGCCACCGTCACGGCGGTGGCCCTCGCCCTCCTGCTCGTCGCGGGAATCGGCTCCGCCTACGCCTACTACCGCTTCCTCCAGGGCAACATGACCCGCCACGACCTCAGCTCCGCACTGTCGGACGAGGAACGGCCGCCCAAGATCGGCGACGCCGTCAACATCCTGTTCATCGGCTCCGACGGCCGGGAGGGCGGAAACGCCGCCTACGGGGGCCGCGACTTCGTCGGCGAGCGGTCGGACTCGCTGATGCTCGCGCACATCTCCCCCGACAGCCGGGTCACCGTCATCAACATCCCCCGCGACTCACTTGTCCAGCTGCCGTCGTGCGCCCCCTACGGCGAGACCGAGGGCACTACCGGCTACTACGGGATGATCAACTCCGCGCTGTTCCACGGCGGACCGCCGTGCGTGATCAAGACGGTGGAGTCCCTCACCGGCATCCGGATCGACCACTTCGTCCACCTGAGCTTCGTCGGATTCCGCGACATGGTGGACGCCATCGGCGGCGTGCCGATGTGCATCCCGAACCCATGTCAGACAAGCGCTCCAAGCTCGACCTGAAGGCGGGGCGCCAGCGACTCGACGGCGAGGAGGCGCTGTCGTTCGTCCGCGCACGCTACGAGATCGGCAACGGCGGAGACATCGGCCGCATCGACCGACAGCAGATGTTCCTCGGCGCGCTCGCCGACGAGGTGACGAGCAGCGGGGTCCTCACCAGCCCGAGCAAGATCAACAGGCTGCTCCAGGCGATCACCGAGCACACCGCGACCGACGACGACCTCTCCCTGAGCCGGATGGTCTCCATCGGATCCACGCTGGCCGAGGCCGACCTGCACGACATCACGTTCTACACCGTCCCGTGGTATCCGGCGCCCTCCGACCCCAACCGGGTGGCCTGGAACGAGGAGAAGGCCCAGCGGCTCTTCACGGCGGTCAGCAGGGACGAGCCGGTCAGCGACGCCATGCTGGAGACCGGTGCGCCGAAGTCGACGCCGTCGGAGAGCCCGCTGCCGCCGCCGTCGTATCCGGCCGAACCGTCCACCGAGCCGGTGACCCCCGCGAACTCGTCGACCCCCTCGCCGACCGGCGACGACATCACCGGCCGCGACGCCACGTCCAACCCCTGCGTGAACGGCCTGGGTGAGGGCACCGAGGACGGCGCCAAGTAGAGACGGCGACTCGGCGGGACGGGACGGCGGCCACCACGAGCGCCCCCGTCCCGTTTCTTTCGTGGTGCGGCCGGCGGGTGGAGGAGCCTTTCGACGGACGCGTCGGCGCGCCACCCGGCGAGGGATCGAGGCGTCCGGGCCGGACGTGGGGCGGCTCTCGACGCCGGAGCCTCCCGCGGATCAAGAGAAAAGGCCCTGAGCGGAGCGACCGGATCCCGGGATCTCCGTCCCGGGAACCCCCACAGTTCCCAGGACGCCCCGCTCACCGGGGCCGGTCGCATGCCCGCTCAGGGCCGGCGTGCGTCCCACCGAGGACGGATGGGTGGGACGCACGGTTTTTGGGGTTGTTACAACGGCAGGGCGTCCTGCAGCCCGGCGTTGCCCGCCAGGTCCCCCACCAGACCAGCGTTGCTCAGGTCCAGCAGCGGGGCCTTCTTGGCCTTGTCGGTCGTCGCGTTGACGTCGACGTCCGCGGGCACGTCCTGCGCCTCGGCGGGCTCGACGGCGTCGGTCGGCTTGACCGTGTCGGTCGTGGTCTCGTCGTTGGCGGTCTCCTGCTTGACGTCCGCGGGGAGCGTCTTCGCCTCGACCGGCTTGGTCGCCTCCACCGGCTCGGTCACCTCGGCCTTTTCCGGGGACAGCAGCGACTGCAGCGCGCCCAGCGAGGGCAGGTCGGAGGTCAGGCTGTCGGTGGGCAGCTGGTTCGTCGGGAGCTGCCCGGTGGGCACCTGGTCCGTGGGCACCTGGTCCGTGGGGACCTGGTCCGTGGGAACGTCCACCTGGTTCGAGGTCGGCTGGATGGCACCCGGCTGAGCCGCGCCACCGGCGAGCTGCTTGAGGGACGCCAGCAGCGGGAACACCGGCACCGGCAGCTGCGGCATGTTCGACGTCGAGGGCGCCGACGGCGCGTGCTCCGACGCGCCCCCTGGCAGCGGGTGCTCGCCGCTCACGGCGTCGGTGTCCACCGCGCGCTGGTGCGAGATGTTCTTCTGGACCGCACCGTTGGTGCCCTTGGACGGCTTGGCTACGTCGCCGACAACGGGCAGTCCGCCGCCCACATCGCTGACGACGGGCAGTCCGTCCGCCTTGACCAGGTTCTTGGCGCCGGCCAGGCCGTTGACGTCCGGCAGCCCCTTCGCCTTGGTCAGGCCCTCGGCGTCCAGGTTGTGCACCGTGTTCGCCGCGCCGTGCACCTTGCTCACCGTTCCGTGCAGCGTCTTGTGGGTACCGCCCGGCTTGCCGGGCACCTGCTCGTCCACATTGCTGTTGAGGGCTCCGTTGAGGTCGGGGCCGGAGCGCTGGTGCTCGATCTCGTGGGACAGCCCGACGGTCTCGGTGACGCTGTCGAGCGTGCCCTGCACCTTGTCCACCTTGGCCTGGGACTGCGGGCCGACGTGCGACATGTCGCCGGTGGATGTGGTCAGGTTGTCGGTCTTCGGGGCCGACACGGATTCGGACAGGTCGGGCGTTTGACCGGCCAGCCCGAACTTCAGGCCGGGGACCGTGCCGGGCGCGACCGTGTCGCCAAGGACATCCGCACCGGCGAAACCGGTACCGAAAGCGATGAAGCCGGCGGCGCTGGCTGCCACCACAACAGCCTTCGCGGACGTGCGAGCGAACTGGAACATGGAGATGGTCCTTTGCGGATCGTGTGCTTGTCGAGATGTCGGTTGGGGAAGGGGCGGATCTCTCCGCCCTGCCCGCGGACGCCCTGGCCCGGGGTGTCCTACGGGCTGTGTGGTGGTTTTGGTGGGTGTTCCCCCCGAGAGCTCCGCCTCCGCGCATGGCCTGCGCGGCAAGCGGATACCGGGTTCAGTCAGAGGATCTGGCGGACCTTCGACTGACGTGAGCCTCGTGAGGTGAGGCACGGGGCTCACGTCAGCCCCCAGAGGTGAAGCTGGGATCGGCGTCGTCGCCAGGGTGCGGGGAGTCTCGATGGCGGCCCTCACGCGCGAGGCGCGGGCGTGTCCCCGGGGATCCGACGTACTAGTCGGGCGAGACCGTCGGTTCTTCGGCCGGGTCCTGCGGGATGGCGGCGAGCGCGTGGCGGTCGGCCTGCAGGAGTCCGGAGGACGGTGCGGCGAGCGAGGTCGCGGGCAGGTACCCGGCGAGCATCGTCATCGCGGTCGGGCCCTGCGCCTGCGGCGCGGAGCCGACGATTCGCTGAGAAGTGTGCGGCGCGTCGTCATCCTGCGACGCGGGGGACGCGTTGGTGCCGGCGTCGGTGGTGCTGTCGGACGCCGCCTCCCAGGCGCTGTTCGCCACGGCGGAGGCCGGGAACGGGAAGGCCTCATCGGTCCGGACCGCCGGCGTGGGGGCGTCGGCGGTGCCGTCGGCCTTCTCCTCGTCGTCCTCGGACGTCGGAGCGGCGGGCTCGGGCTCCTCGGCGCCGTGGGCGTCCGGACCGCGGTCGGCGGGACGCGTTTCGGCGGGCTTCTCGGCCCCGCCCGGGAGACCCGGGAGGGCGGACCGGCCCTTCTCGGTCGCGCCGAGCCCGGCGTGCCCGACCTTCTCGACGACGTCCCCGACCGAGGTGGCGGAGTGTCCGTTGCCGCGGCCGCGGGAGTCGCCCGCGGGAGCCTGCGGCTTCGGCTTGGTGATCGTCGGGACCTGGCGGACGGCCCGCTCGCCAACGGACTTCACGGTGGAGGCGGTGGAGGCGACGGACTGGTGCTGCGGCGCGGCGGACGCGCGTGCCTCCGTGTTCGGCCGGGCTGCGGGTCGCTTCTCGGCCTCCGCCTGGTGTTCCCGGTGCTCCGTCGACGGACCGCGGGCGTCCGCCGCGGCGGCGCCCGCCTCGGTGGACCGCTCGGCGGCCGGGGCTTCCACGGGACGCTCCAGCTCCGTCTCGGCTCCGGCGGGCGCCGTGCCGAGCATCCAGGCGGCCGCGAGGAATCCGCCCGTGATCAGCAACCGCCGCAGGGGGGTCGCCGTCTGCGCACGCACGGCCGCCACGACGCGCGAGGCGCGTCCTGTTCGGCCCGTACGCAACACTGTGGAGACCCTTTCGACGGTTACCGGTGGCGGAGGTAGAGGATCGGCCGAACCTGCTCAGGTCCACCGATCAACCACGGAGCGTGGAGAGAGGAGTTCATGGAACTCCCTGTCGATGACAGAACGCGACGTTAGCACGATCGAATCCAGAGGCAACCGTCTTCCCCCTGAATTTTTTCATCGCCAGTTCATAACAACTGTGAAACGCCAGGTCGGAGCGGGCCCGGGGAAGGTCTCTTTCATTTTCGACAAACCCCTCGAAACGTTATTACCCCGATATCGGACAGTGGTCGATCACAGTCTCACTGGTCACGCTCGGCGTATCTCGGCGGCACGCATTGTGGACCCTCCGCTATCGCCGCACGCCCCAATCGACCGGGATAACGTGGTGTGCGGAGGTGTGCACCCAGTGCCCGACATTCCCGAGCGCCCCCTGCTCCCCCGGATGCGTCTCGATGAGCTCCTGTCTGACCTGCACAGCCGGCTGGAGGCCACGCTGTCGACGCGCGATCGCGTGCATTCGCTCCTCGAAGCGGTGCTGTCGATCGGCAGCGACCTCGATTTGGCCACCGTTCTGCGGCGGCTGACCGAGGCCGCCGCGCACCTCGTCGACGCCGAGTACGCGGGTCTCGGCGTCATCGGCGAGGACGGCCGCTTCGTCGAGTTCATCCCCGTCGGCGTGAGCGAGGAGGAGGCCCGCCGGCTCGCCCTCTTCCCCCACGGCAAGGGGATCCTGGCGGTCCCCAGTCGGGACCGGCGCGCCCTGCGCCTACGCGACCTGCGGGAACATGCCGACCACCACGGCTTCCCGGACGGCCACCCGCCCATGCGCTCCTTTCTCGGCGTGCCCATCCAGGTCCGGCACGAGGTCTTCGGCAACCTCTACCTGACCGAAAAGCGGGGCGGAGCGGAGTTCGACGAGGACGACGAGGCCATCGTGACCGCGCTGGGCACCGCCGCCGGCGTCGCGATCGAGAACGCGCGGCTGTACGAGGAGACCCGGTTGCGCGAGCGGTGGCTCACCGCGTCCACGGAGATCACCACGCGGCTGCTGTCCGGGGACGACACCGACGAGGTGCTCGCCTTCCTGGCTCAGCAGGCCCGGGCGATGTCCGAGGCAGACATCGCGGTGGTGCTCCTGCCCGACGCCCAGGACCGGCGGCTCATCGCGGAGATCGCCGACGGCCCGGTCGCCGCCGAGATCCTGGGAACCCCCGTGGACATGAGCGAGACCAAGTGCGGACTGGTCTACCGCAACGGCACCGCCGTCTCCGTCCCCGACCTGCGGCAGGCCAACTGCCCGATGCTCACCCACCGCGGGTTCGGCCCGGGGCTGCTGGTGCCCCTGGGTACCCCCGCCCACACCCGCGGCGTCCTGCTGCTGGGCAAGCTGGGCGCGCGCTCCCCGTTCAACGACGCCACCCGCCGGATGCTCGACGCGTTCTCCGGCCAGGCCGCGGTGGCCCTGGAGCTGGCCGAGGCGCGCCGCGACGCCGAGCGGCTGGTCGTGCTGGAGGACCGCGACCGCATCGCCAAGGACCTGCACGACGTGGTGATCCAGCGGATGTTCGCCTCGGCCATGACGCTGATGAGCACGATCCGGCTGATCAGCGACCCGGAGGCGAACGAGCGGGTCCAGCGCACCATCGACGACCTGGACGAGACCATCCGGGAGATCCGCTCGACGGTGTTCGCCCTGCAGCACCCGCCCACGCCCGCCGAGAGCTCGCTGCGCGAGCGGATCCTGGCATCGGCCGAGGGCGCGGCGCGGGCGCTGGGCTGCCAGCCGGGGGTGAACCTGGAAGGGCCGATCGACGCGGACGTCCCCGAGGAGGTCGGGGAGCAGCTGCTGGCGGTGCTGGCCGAGGCGCTGTCGAACGTGGCCCGGCACGCCCACGCCTCGGAGGTGCACGTGTCGGTGGAGGCCGATGAGTGGCTGACCCTGCACGTCACCGACGACGGATGCGGCATTCCGGAGCAGGGGAGACGCAGCGGCCTGCGCAACCTCGCCGAGCGCGCCGCGGCGCTGGGCGGCACTTTCACGGCGGGTCCGCGGCGCGGCGGCGGCACCGAAGTGCGCTGGAGCGTGCCGTTGTCGCCGATCGACACCGCGTCCCCGACCGAGCGGTGCTTACCCGCGATGGTGGGACGACCGGACGTCAGCCCCGAGCACCACCGGGAGCCGGTCGACTAGGCGGTCGGCCGTTGTTGCGCCTGCGGTCACATCCGGTCCCCTAGGAGGCCGGCATGACCAAGCAGAACTCATTGCCCTCCGGGTCATGCAGCACCTGGAAGGAGCCCTGCGCGTCGGTTTCCAGCGCCCCGATGGCCGTCGCACCGACCGCGACGGCCTCCGCCGTCGCAGCGGCGATATCGTCGACCCGAATGTCGAGATGGAGGCGGTTGCGCTCGGTCTTGGCCGCCGGATCCGGCTGGAAGGACAGGCGCGGACGCCATTCGGCTCCGGTGGTCCCCTCGATGTAAGACCAGCCGTCCGGCCGGTCGACCACCGCGCCGCCGAGGACGACGGCCCAGAACCGCGCGACCCGTGCCGGATCCGCGGCGTTGATGACGATCTGCTCGGTTCGTCCCAGCGACATGCCGGGCATCCTAGCCTGCGGCCGTCCCCGGTGTTTCCTTCGGGATGCGGCGGCCGGTGATGACCTTGGTCTCGACCCGGATGAAGTGCGACCGGTCCCCGGGCGCCCAGGGGTGCAGCGGGAGGCGCTCCAGGTCGGCGCGTTCCTCCGGGTCGGTGACGGCGCGGCCATTGCCCACGACCGTCACCGACCAGCCCGCGCGCGCGTCGACATCGAAGTCGTCCACCTCGAAGGCGACAACCGTGTCGCGGGTCGCCGAGGCCAGCCGCGAGGTGGCCGACGTGCGGATCACGATGTCCATGCCGTAGACGACGAAGTTCACCGGTTGGACGGCGGGCAGGGCGTTGTGGGTGAACACGATGCGCCCCAGGGGTGCGGCGGCCAGCAGCCGCAGGCACTCGTCGCGGCCGAGGATCTCCAACCCGGCGTTGTCCGTCGACGTATCGGGCGTGGTCATCGCTTCTTGTTCCGGAGATCCGCCACGAGGATGGCGGCCTGGGTCCGACGCTTCAGGTCGAGCTTGGACAGCAGGCTGGACACGTAGTTCTTCACCGTCTTCTCGGCCAGGTAGAGCCGTTCTCCGATCTCCCGGTTGGTCATCCCCTCCCCGATGAGGTCGAGGATCTGGCGTTCCTGCCGACTGAGCCCGGCCAGCGGGTCGGGCTCGGGGTCCCGGCCGCGCAGGCGTTCGAGCATCCGGCCGGTGCTGCCGGGATCCAGCAGCGAGCCGCCCGCGGAAACCGTGCGGACGGCCCCGACGAGGTCGGCGCCGTGGATCTGCTTGAGCACGTAGCCGGCGGCACCGGCCATGACCGCGTCGTACAGGGCCTCGTCGTCGGCGAACGAGGTCAGCATCAGGCAGGCGGTCTCGGGTCGGCGCGACCGGATCTCACGGCACACGCTGACGCCCGATCCGCCGGGCAGCCGCACGTCGAGAACGGCGACGTCGGGGGCGGCGGCGGGGATCCGGGACAGCGCCTGCTCGGCGGTTCCCGCCTCCCCCACGATCCGCATGTCCGGCTCGCCCTCGAGAAGGGCGGCGATACCGCGTCGCACCACCTCGTGGTCGTCCACCAGGAACACCCTGATCTGCTCCGGCGCCCCGGCCGTCATTCGGCCAGCCCCTCTCCAGCTGTCAGCACGCCCGACGTCATGTCGCTTGCCTGACCGACGTTATAGCGCCGGGGTCGAGCGGCGTCCACTCCGAAGGGCTCGAATGGGGAAGGCCGAAGGTCCCGAATCGGTGTCCCGGTGGCCGGAGACCCGGCCACCGGATGCCCGGCCGACTACAGGTGGGCCCAGGGACGGGCCTCCTCGAAGGCGCGGCACGCCGCCAGCACCAGGGCGTCGGCGTGGCGGGGACCGACGACCTGCAACCCCACGGGTAGCCCGTCCCGGGTCAGGCCGCACGGGACGCTGGCCGCAGGCTGCTGGGTCATGTTGAACGGGTAGCTGAACCCGGCCCAGCTGGTCCAGCGGCGCTCGGTGGATCCGGAGGGGACCTCCGGTCCGGCCTCGAAGGCGGGGATCGGCATGGTCGGTGTGAGCAGCAGGTCGTAGTCGGCGTGGAAGAGGCCCATGTCGCGCCCCATCCGCATGCGGGTGTCCACGGCGGTGAGGTAGTCCTGCGCGCTGTAGGTCAGCCCCTCGGCGATGATCTCGCGCAGCCCGGGGTCGAGGAGTTCGCGCTCGCGCTCGCCCAGCCGCTCGGTGGCCTTGGCCGCGCCGGCGTACCAGAGGACCTGGAAGTCGTGTCGGCAGTCCTCCAGCGGCGGGTCGACCTGTTCCACCCGCGCGCCCAGCTCGGCGAAGGTGGTGACGGCGTCGGCGACCACGCGGGCGACCTCAGGGTCGACCGTCAGGTGGCCGAGTGCGGGGCTGTAGGCGATGCGCAGTCCGCGCACCGACCGCCCGAGCCCCGCGGAGAAGGGGGTGGCCGGCGGTGCCAGCGCCGACCAGTCGCGCGCGTCGGGGGCGCTGGTGACGTCGAGCATGAGCGCGGCGTCGGCGACGGTCCGGGTTATCGGTCCGGTGTGGGCGAGGGTGCCGAACGCGCTCGCCGGGTAGTGCGGGACCACGCCGTAGGTGGGTTTGATGGCGAAGACGCCGGTGAAGCTCGCGGGGATGCGCACCGAGCCGCCGCCGTCAGTCCCGGTGGCCAGCGGCCCCATGCCGGAGGCGACCGCCGCGGCGGAGCCGCCGCTGGACCCGCCGGGCGTGGTGGACAGGTCCCACGGGTTGCGGGTGATACCGCTGAGCGGGCTGTCGGTGGTGCCCTTCCAGGCCAGTTCGGGCGTGGTGGTCTTGCCGACGAAGACCGCGCCGTTCTCGCGGAGGCGCGCGACGACCGGGGAGTCCTCCGGCCACTCCTGGTGCGGGTCGACCGTCATGGAGCCGCGCAGCGTGGGCCAGCCGCGGGTGAGGTGGATGTCCTTGATGGCGGTGGGCACGCCGTCGAGCCGCCCCTGGGGCTCCCCGCGCTGCCAGCGCTCCTCGGAGGCGCGCGCCGCCGCCCGCGCTTCGTCCGGCTTGACCAGGCAGAAGGCGTTGAGCGCGGGGTTCTCGCGCTCGATGCGGTCCAGCACGGCGTCGGTGACTTCGACCGGCGACAGGCTCCGCTTCTCGTATCCGGCCAGCAGTTCGGTGGCCGAGAGCGCGGTGAGCTCGGCGGTCGCCCCTCCGGCCTCTCCTCGCGCCGCGGACGGGCCGGGCGTCCCCTGTTCGGGGACGGACTCCCCGGCCGAACGGTCCAGCCCCTCGAACCCGGTACTCATGTCAGCGTCCTCGTTTCCGTTCGGCGGATTGATAGAGGTGAGGAGGTGAGGGGAGCGTCGGCGCTCAGGGACCGGACACGTACCCCCTCCGCTTGTCGACGATGTTGCGGGGCTCCTCCCCGCGGAGGAACCGGTCGAGGTTGTCGGTGAACAGGCGCACGAGTTCGGTGCGCCAGCCGACGATGTCGCCGGACATGTGCGGGGAGATGATCACCCCGGGCAGATCCCACAGCGGGGAGGACTCCGGGAGCGGCTCGGTCTCGAAGACGTCGAGCGCGGCACCGGCGATGGCGCCGTCGCGCAGCGCGCGCACCAGCGCGTCCTCGTCGACGATGGGGCCGCGCGCGACGTTGATCAGCCGGGCCGTGGGCTTCATCAGGGACAGGGCGCGTGCGCCGATGAGCCGGTGGGTCTGGTCGGTGAGCGGTGCGGCGACCACGACGTAGTCGGCGCGGGGCAGGGCATCGCCCAGGTCGGGTCCGGTCGAGCCGAGGGAGGCCTCGACCACGTCGCCGAGGTCGGCGTCGGTGCGGGCGGTGCGGCCCGCCGCCTCGACGGTCATCCCGGCGGCGGCGAGCTGGGCGGCGATGGCCCGGCCGATGGGGCCGGTGCCGATGACCAGGGCGCGCCGCCCGGCGATGGGCTCGGTCTCGCGGTGCCGCCAGACGCGGTCGCGCTGCAGGTCGTGGCTGCCGGGGAAGTCCTTGGCGAAGCTCAGCACCAGGCCGAGGACGTACTCGGCCATGGGCCGGTCGAACACGCCGCGGGAGTTGGTGACGGCGACGTCGCTGTCGACCAGGGCGGGGAACATGAGGTTGTCGACGCCGGCCGTGGCGGCGTGCACCCAGCGCAGGGCGTCGGCCTTGGGCCACGCGGCGGCGACGGCGGTGGAGAAGAGGTCCCACACGAGGAGGACCTGGGCGCCGGGCAGCACCTCGTCCAGGCGGTCGGCCGTGGCGTAGCGGACGGAGGCGAGCCGGGGATCGGCGTCGATCCGCTCGTGTCCGGGCGGGAGGGTGTCTCCGTGCAGGATGACGAGGTGCGGTGCTGGCCGGGGGGCAGCGGACACGAGGGCGACTCCCTGGTGCACGTCGTGGGTGGTCAGGGCGGCTTTCCCGAAAGCCAATGCCACGCTAGGGAGCCCCCGTAGGATTGTCAACAATTGATCGAATACCCCCTGGTACGACACCCTCGACCACGTTTCACAGACACGTAACACGGCGTGGCGACGCGACCATTGATGCGCCCGCCGATGCGATCGTATGATTGTCGACAATCCACGGCATCAGTGGATGCCGCGGTCGAAGTTGACAGTGTTTGTTCGCAGGTATTCCGCTTTCATCCTCTTTCTCCTTCTTCACGGGGAGAACTACCTCCGCGACCGTCCCGGTGGCCCGCCTTCCGGGTGGCCTGGCGCGGACCCGTTAGCCCGACGACGAAAGGGCCGACCCGACGATGCCTCGGTACATGACCATCAGCCTGGAGAAGCGCGGCGTGTCCTGCGTCGCCGAGCTCCTGGACAAGGACGCCCCGCGCACCTGCGAGGCGGTCTGGGCGGCGCTGCCCCAGGGCGGCGACGTCTACCACGCCAAGTACGCCCGCAACGAGGTGTACGCGATGGTGCCCCGATTCGCCGCCGAGGAACCCGGCCAGGAAAACCCCACCGTCACCCCCATTCCCGGGGACGTCGTGTACTTCTCCTTCCCCGGCGGCATGCTCGACCGCCGCTTCAAGGAGGAGAAGGGCATCGACGCCCTGCCCGGCGTGATCGACCTGGCGATCTTCTACGGACGCAACAACCTGCTGCTCAACGGCGACATCGGCTGGGTCCCCGGCAACGTCTACGCCACGATCGTCGACGGCCTCGCCCCCATGGCGGAGGCGTGCAACGACGTGTGGCGCTCCGGAGGCGTGGGCGAGCGCCTCGTCTACCGG
Source organism: Nocardiopsis gilva YIM 90087 (assembly GCF_002263495.1). NCBI lineage: Bacteria > Bacillati > Actinomycetota > Actinomycetes > Streptosporangiales > Nocardiopsidaceae > Nocardiopsis > Nocardiopsis gilva. The sequence continues at coordinate 237,008 of NZ_CP022753.1, forward strand.
TGCCTGGAGTAGCTCGCGGCACCTTTGACCAGCGGGCCCGAGATTGATTCGGGTCCGTCCGCTGTTCCATACGAATAGAAGGGGGTGAGTGACCAATGCGCATCGATCGGTATGCCGGAGACCCGGCGCACGGTGACGATCGGGACGAGCGGGTCCTCCTCGACCACGCGGGGGCCCCGGCGCCCCTGCTCGGCCGCACGGCGCCTGACGCGGATATGCAGCACAACGTCGTCGAGCTCTCCGCTGTGACGGATACCCCGTGGCAGTCCGGCGTGGGGGTAGTGGCCCCCTACGACTTCGCGCTCGATCGGGAACTGTGGCGGTGGGCGCCCGACGACATCTCGCTGTACGTCACGCGACTGCCGTTCGTCCCGGTGCCGGTGACCGTCGACCAGGCGTCGGCGCTGAGCGACGGCGACAACGTCGCCCGGGCCACCCGCGACCTGCTCGCGCCCGAACCGCTGGTCGTGGCCTACGCCTGCGCGTCCGGCAGCTTCGTGAACGGCGCCGGCGGCGAGCGGCTGCTGTGGCGGAGCATCCTCGACGCCGGTGCGCCCTCGGCGGTCACCACCTCCGGGGCGCTCATCCGGGCGCTCGACGCCCTGGGCGTGCGCCGGGTGGCCGTGGTGACGCCGTACGTCGACAGCGTCACCGAGCGACTGACGGGCTACCTGCACGAGCACCGCGTCGAGGCCGTGTCCAGCGTGGGGCTGGGGCTGCTCAACCACATCTGGAAGGTCGCCTACTCGGAAGTGGTGCAGGCGGTGCGCGACGCGGACCGGCCGGAGGCCGAGGCCGTCTTCATCAGCTGCACCAACGTGCTCACCTACGACATCATCGCGCCGCTGGAGCGGATGCTGGGCAAGCCCGTCCTGGCCGCCAACCAGGTGACCATGTGGGCCGCGCTGCAGGCCATCGGGCGTCGGCCGGTGGCACACGGGCAGCACCTGGTGGACGCCACCGACCAGACCACCGCCGCCTAGAAAGCCCCCGTGCGGCCGTTGTCCGCGCACGGGCGGCGGGCGCGTCCGGACAGCGCCGTCGAACGGAACCGAGCGGACACAACAAAGGGGAGAGGACCATCACCATGGCCAGTGCCGGCTTCTTGTACCCGGGGTACAGCGCCGAGGACGACTACCCGACCCTGCAGAAGCTGATCGGGTCCGATGTCACGCTGCACCTGGTGCACACCCTGATGCGGGAGGACGCGCACCGGGTGGACGCGCTGCTCGACATCGGCGGCTCCGACGTGCTCGGCGAGGGCGCGCGCGAGCTGCGCGCGCTGGGCGTCGACTCCGCGGTGTGGGCGTGTACCAGCGGCAGCTTCGTGTTCGGCTGGGAGGGTGCGCGCCGGCAGGTCGCCGAGGTGCGGGAGGCGGCCGGTGTGCCCGCGTCGAGCACGTCGTTCGCGTTCGTCCACGCGCTGCGCCACCTCGGGATCGAGCGGGTGGCGATCGCCGCGACCTACCCGGCCGATGTCGCGCGGCTCTTCGCCGAGTTCCTGGGGGAGGGCGGCGTCGAGGTCGTGGCGTGGGCCGACCGCGGCATCGTCACGGCGGCGGAGGTGGGCACGCTTCCGGCGGCCGAGGTGGTGGACTTCGTCGCCGCCAACGACCACCCGGCGGCCGAGGCGGTCCTGGTCCCCGACACCGCGCTGCACAGCGCGGCGATCCTGCCGAGCCTGGAGGAACGGCTCGGCAAGACCGTACTCACCGCCAACCAGGTGAGCGTGTGGGAGGGGTTGCGCCTGGCCGGGGCGACGGCACCGCGCGCGGGACTGGGCGCGCTCTTCGCGGCGGGAGCTCCGGATTCCGAGATCGACGCGCGAGGGGCGGTTATCGACGGATGAGCGGGAATCAGAAAGAGGAGCGGCAGTGGCGCGCGGAGCACCGATCGGAGGGGGCAGTGGGCGACGTACGGGGGGTTAGGGTCGGATTCGGCCCGGACCTCCCGATCCGATCGCACCGACCGCGGCGGCCCGAGCGCCCGATCCGACCGAGCAGACGCCATAGATAGGTGTGCGGATGTCATGAACGCCCCAGGACGACTCCAACCCGTTCCCCGAAGGTCCACCGCCGCCCTCATCGCCGACCAGCTCCGATCGGCGATCATGTACGGCGAGCTGGTCCCCGGGGACCAGCTCGGCGAGACCGACCTCGCCGCGCAGCTGGGGGTGAGCCGCGGCCCGCTGCGGGAGGCCATGCAGCGGCTCGTCCAGGAGGGGCTGCTCCGCAGCGAACGCCACCGCGGGCTGTTCGTCCGGGAGCTCACCGCCCAGGACGTGCGCGACATCTACGTCGCGCGGCTCGCGATCGAGCGCACCGCCTGCGAACTGATCATGCGCGGCAACCGGGGCGAGGCCACGGCCCGCCTGACGGCCGCCCTCCAGCGTCTGGTGGAGGCCGCCGCCACCCGCGACCGGGTGGCCATGAGCGACGCCGACCAGGAGTTCCACCACACCCTGGTGAGCTGCTCGGGCAACTCCCGGCTGGAGCGCATGGCCCAGACCCTCCTCGTCGAGACGCGCATGTGCCTGACCGTCATGCAGAAGGCCTATCCCGAGCCCGACGAGCTGGTGCAGGAGCACCGCAAGATCCTCGACGCCATCGCCGACGGCGACGAGGAGGCGCTGCTGCGGCTCATCGAGTCACACATGCTCGACACGGTGGAGCGGATCAACACCCCGGCACGTTCCGACGACGGCGCCGGGGGCCTGTCCGAGTCATCGCCCGCCGGACGCTCCTGACCTCGCACCGACGATTTCGCCGGACGCTCCGTTGATCTCGGCAGAACGCACCGAGAAGCTGCGGGCCGCGTCAGGTGGTGGGTGCAACCATGTCGCCCCACCGGGTCAGGCGCGATCAGCTCGGCCAGACGCTGGGCCGGCGGACCACCGGTCGGCCAGCCGGGCGAGGACGACCGTGCGCAGCAGGCCGTGCCCGGCCAGCCGGGCCCGCTTGGGGCGCCCGGTGCGCCGCTCGGCCCATGCCTTGGCCCAGACGGCCTGGTAGCCCACCCCGTAGCGCCGCCGCGGCCCGTGGCCGGCCGGGTAGTCGCGCATCCGCGGGTTGCCCACGCCCCGGGGGCGGGCGTGGTCGCGGTCCAGCTCCCTGCCCGCGGCAGCCGCGTCAACGCCCAGTGCCTCGGCGATGCGGCCCAGGCTGGCAGCCTGGCCCCCGCACGTTCTCCAGCACCTGGCGGTGTCCCAGCGTCAGCGCACCCGGTCTGGCCACATCCCACCCCTGGCGATCAACGACAACACGGGACGTCGCGCTTGGACAGGTCAGTGGGGCGTCCTGCCCTCCGGTTCCGGTGCTGAGCGCGTTCCCGACGCGCCTCCCCTGAGCAGGTCGGCCGCCACGGAGGCGAGGGCGTCGCGGAGCCGTTCGGGGGCGACGTCGTCACCGAGCAGGAAACGGCGGAGCTGGGGAACGGCGAAGTTCCAGTTCGCGATGGCCATGAGCAGGAACACCAGCAGCTCGGGCGGCTGGTCGTCGCGGACGGTTCCCGAAAGCTGGGCCTCGCGAACGGTGCCGGTCTTGGCGGCGTAGTGCTCGCTGCGCCAGTCCGCGCCCGGGATGGCGCCCTCGGCGCCGTGGCTCAGCCCTTCCCAGAGCAGCAGTCGGACCAGCTCCGGGTGGGCACTCTGGTAGTCGAAGAGGCGGGTGACGTAGGCCGCGGGGTCCGCGGGGTCCATGGGCACCTCATCGGCGATCCGCCGCTGGGCGGCCTCCAGGACGACCTCGAACAGCTTCTCCTTGCCGCCGAAGTAGTCGTAGATGGCGCGCTTGTTGGCGTTGGCGCGCTGGGCGATGCGGTCGACGCGGGCACCGGCCACGCCGTACTCGGAGAACTCGGCGGTGGCCGCTTCGAGGATGCGTGCCCGGGTGGCCTGGGCGTCGTAACTCATGCCACAAGAATAATCGAACTATCCAGTTCGTTTGGACGCCGCCGGGGGTGTACATTGCTTGCGAACTATCCAGTTCGTTCGGAATTCAGGATCGGAACCCAAGGAGGGACTCCGTGTCCACCACCCCCATGCCCCGCACGCTGCTGCCCGTGCTCGCTCTGTGCTGCGCGGTCACCGTCGCCAACATCTACCTCAGTGCCCCGCTGCTCAGCCTGATATCGGCCTCGCTGGGCACCTCTGCCGCGCAGTCGGGCCTCGCCGCCACGTTCTCCCAGCTCGGCTACTCCGCCGGACTGCTCTTCCTGCTTCCGCTCGGCGACACCGTGCGCCGCCGCCCACTGGTGAGCTGGCTGGTCGTCGGAACGGTGGCCGGTCTGGCCACCGCCGCTCTGGCCCCGGGACTGCCCGCACTGCTGGCGGCAATCCTGGCCGCGAGCGCGTTCAGCGTGATCCCGCAGCTTCTCGTGCCGATGGCCACGGCGATGGCCCCGCCCGAGCGCCGCGCCCGGGTGATCGCGACCCTGCAGGCCGGGGTGTTCAGCGGCGCCATCGCGGCGCGGGTGATCGGCGGCGTGATCGGCGAGTTCAGCGGGTGGCGCGCGGTGTTCGCGATCGCCGCGGTCGGCACCGCGGTGATCGGCGCGGTCACCGTCGCCCTGCTGCCGCCGGACGAGGAGCAGCGCGGCGGGGAGCGGCCGAGCTACGGCGCTCTGCTGGCCTCGCTGCCCGGGCTGCTCCGGGAACCGGTGCTCCGGCGCTCCCTGGCCCTTCAGGCGAGCGTGTTCGCGGCTTTCAACATGCTGTGGACGACGCTCGTGTTCCTGCTGACCGCCCCGCCCTACCGGCTCGACACCGCGGCGGCCGCGTACTTCGGCCTGTTCGGCCTGGTCGGCGTGGGGGTGGCGCCCGTGGCCGGCCGCTTCATCGACCGGTACGGTCCCCTGCGCGTCGTGGGCGTCTCGCTCGCGGTGGTCGCGGCGAGCTGTGTCGTCTTCCTCTTCGGCCGCGCCGGTCTGGCCGTTCCCGGCGTCGCGATCGCCGTCCTGTTCGCCGGGCTGCAGGGCTGCCAGATCTCCAACCAGAGCGCGGCCCTCGCCGCCCGCCCCGACGCGCGCAGCCGGATGAACACCGTCTACATGTTCGGCACGTTTCTCGCCGGGGCGATGGGATCGGCGCTCGGCGCGACGCTGTACGAGCATGTCGGGTGGACCGCGGTCAGCGCCGCGGCGGGCGGCGTCACCCTTCTCGGGCTGGCCGTGTGGGCCATGGCCACGCTGCGGGAAGGGCGTGGCGCCGACGGGTCCGCTCGGAAAGCGGAAGGTAGCCCGAGCGGACCGTCGGCGCGGGTGTGAGGAGCGGGGTCACACGCCGCCGATGCCCACGTACTTCATCTCCACGAACTCGTCGATGCCGACGCGCCCGCCCTCGCGGCCCAGGCCGGAGTGCTTGACGCCGCCGAAGGGGGCGGCCGGGTTGGAGACGATTCCTTGGTTGAGCCCCACCATGCCGGTCTCCAGCGCCTCCGAGACGCGCAGCGCCCGCTTCAGGTTCTCTGTGAAGACGTAGCTGACCAGCCCATACTCGGTGTCGTTGGCGGCGGCCAGGGCCTCCTCCTCGGTCTCGAAGGTGATGACCGGCGCGACGGGGCCGAAGATCTCGGTCGTGGAGAGCTCGCTCTCCTTGGAGACGCCGGAGAGGACGGTCGGCCGGTAGAAGTAGCCGTCGCCCTCGCCGGGGCCGCCGCCCACGAGGACCTCGGCGCCCCGGCCGACGGCGTCGTCCACCAGCGACTGCACCTTCTCGCGCGCCCTGGCGTCGATCAGCGGACCCACCTGCACGTCCTCGTCGGTACCGCGACCCAGCTTCAGCGCGGCCATGCGCTCGCCGAGGCGCCGGGCGAACTCCGGTGCGATCGCGGCCTGGACGTAGAACCGGTTGGCGGCGGTGCACGCCTCGCCGATGTTGCGCATCTTGGCCTGCATGGCGCCGTCGACGGCGGCGTCCAGGTCGGCGTCGTCGAACACCAGGAAGGGCGCGTTGCCGCCGAGCTCCATTGAGGTCCGCAGGACCTGGGAAGCGCTCTGCTCCAGCAGCCTGCGGCCGACCGACGTGGACCCGGTGAAGGACAGCTTGCGGATACGGCCGTCGCGCAGCAGCGGCTCGGTGACCCCGCCGGCGTCGGTCGTGGTGATCACGCTGAGGACGCCCTCGGGCAGGCCCGCCTCGCGCAGGATGTCGGCCAGGGCCAGCGCCGACAGCGGCGTCTGCTGGGCCGGTTTGAGCACCATGGTGCAGCCGGCCGCGATGGCCGGGCCGATCTTGCGGGTGCCCATGGCCATGGGGAAGTTCCACGGTGTGATGAGCATGGACGGGCCGACGGGCTGGCGCATGATGAGGAAGCGGGCCTGGCCGTTGGGGGCGAGCGAGTAGCCGCCCTCGATGCGGACCGCCTCCTCGGAGAACCAGCGGAAGAACTCCGCGGCGTAGGCGATCTCGCCCTTGGCCTCGGCGACCGGCTTGCCCATTTCGAGTGTCATGAGGAGGGCGAGGTCGTCCTGGCGCTCCATCAGCAGCTCGTAGCCGCGCCGCAGGATCTCCCCGCGGTCGCGCGGCGCGTGGCGGGCCCAGGAGGACTGCGCCTCGGCCGCGGCGTCGAGGGCGGCGAAGGCGTCCTCGGTCCCGGCGTCGGCGACTTCGCACAGCACCGAGCCGGTGGAGGGGTCCTCGACCTTGAAGGTCGCGCCGCTCTTCGCGTCGTGCCAGCGTCCGCCGATAAGGAGCTGCTTGGAGACCTGCTCAACGACCCGCGTCTCCCGGTCTGCAACGGTCATCGCCTGTGCATTCCCTTCCGAATCGAGCGCGCGTGCGCAGCAGGACGGCGTCTGCCTGCGTGGACGACCTTTCCCGCGGGTGCGCCCGCTAACCACCGCCTGCGTCGCGTATTCCCAGGACGAAGCGGATACCCGGCGCCCGAACGGGTAGGGGCTACGGCGCGCTCTGGACATCCCTTCAGGGCGGATGATTCCATAGTGCCGTCGATTGTCAACAATCCTACAAACACACCGAACGCAGCCACAGACCCAACGACCCGTCCCAACCCCAGAGACAGAGACAGAGGTTGACGAGCATGGCTGAGCAGCCGACCCGGCTCTCCCCCGTCCTGAAGCAGGCGACCCCGGTCCTCGCCGCGCGCGGTGAGGGCGTCTACATCTACGACGAGGATGACCGCCGGTATCTCGACTTCACCGCCGGGATCGGCGTCACCAGCACGGGCCACTGCCATCCCCGCGTGGTGGAGGCGGCGCAGCGCCAGGTCGGAACGCTCATCCATGGCCAGTACACGACCGTCATGCACCGGCCACTGCTCGACCTGACCGAGCGGCTGGGCACGGTCCTGCCCGAGGGGATCGACCGGCTCTTCTACGTCAACTCCGGCAGCGAGGCCGTGGAGGCGGCACTGCGCCTGGCACGGCACGCGACGGGGCGGCAGAACGCCATCGTGTTCCAGGGCTCGTTCCACGGCCGGACCATGGGGGCGGCGTCGCTGACCACCTCGGGGGTGAAGATCCGGGCCGGGCACGGCCCGCTGATGCCGGGGGCGGTCGTCGCCCCCTTCCCCTACGCCTACCGGCTGGGCATGAGCGAGGACGAGGCGGTCGCCTACACCCTTCGGGAACTGGACTACCTGCTGGCCACGGTCACCTCGCCGAAGGACACGGCCGCGATCTTCATCGAACCGGTGCTCGGCGAGGGCGGCTATGTGCCCGCGCCGCCGGCGTTCCTGCACGGACTGCGCGAACGCGCCGACCAGCACGGGATCCTCATCGTGATGGACGAGGTGCAGACCGGGTTCGGCCGCACGGGCAAGTTCTGGGGACACGACCACGCCCGTGTCCGCCCGGACATCGTGATCACCGCCAAGGGCCTGGCCAGCGGCTTCCCCCTATCGGCGATCGCCGCCCCGGCCGCCCTGATGGAACAGGCCTGGCCGGGCTCCCAGGGCGGCACGTACGGCGGCAACGCCGTCTCCTGCGCCGCCGCCCTGGCCACCCTCGACGTCATCGAAGAGGAGAACCTCGTCGACAACGCGGCCCACATGGGCACCCGTCTCCACCACGGCCTGTCCCAGGTCGCCGAGGCCCACCCGGTCATCGGCGACGTCCGCGGCCTTGGCCTGATGATCGGCAACGAGTTCACCGCCCCAGACGGCTCGCCAGACACGGAAACCGCCACCCGCGCCCACGGCATCGCCGCCGACAACGGCCTCCTACTCCTCACGTGCGGCCCCTACGGCAACATCGTGCGGATGATCCCCCCGCTGATCGTGAACGAGGAGCAGATCGAGACCGCCACCTCCATCTGGGCTGAGGCGGTCAAACAAGCCACCGGCTGACGGCCCCCACAGCACCCCAGGAACCAGGTGCCGGGGCGCGCCCACCCGCGCGCACCCCGGCACCTCCCGCCCACACGCGCGGACACCGCGCCCTGTCGCCTGCCTCACACCTGAACCGCATCGGCGGAAAATGCGTCAAAACCTCGCCGAACACTCTGGTAGAGTCTTACTCGTCTTCAGGGAGCAGCAAGCGACCAGGGACAACACAACAGTATCTGCGCTCGTAGCTCAATGGATAGAGCATCTGACTACGGATCAGAAGGTTGGGGGTTCGAATCCTCCCGAGCGCGCAGCGGCCAAGAGGCCTGATTGGGACCCTGACCTGGGAAGACAGGTCAGGGTCTTCCTGTTCCCTCCAGCCCTTGCGAACCTCGGCCGCCCTTACGGGGACGGCAAGGGGATGGATCCGTCCCCCACCAGTCCCGAGTGCTGTCCACAGCGCGACCGCACGCACTCGTTTCATCCGCCCCGGGGACGGAAACCCACATATTCAATGTGATCCGCACCGCCCAGCGCCCCCGGGGTGCCTCACATGCGTGATCTACGCCACGCGACATGGCGGGGTCGCCCTGGATCTCTAATGCATCCGGGCACCCCATAACCCGGAAGAAGAGCCCGGCCCCGCCAGCCCAGATTCAGAACGGCGGGTTAGCGGACCGTCCGTGCGAACTGGGCATTCGGGATTCCTTTCCACCGCAGGGTCCAGCGGTGCCAGAGCCGCACAGCCGCCGGGCCGCCAAGGTCCTACACCACCGCGACGGCCCCAGCCCGGCCGTACTCGCCTCCTACGACCTGTTTGTGCTCGGCTTGGTCTGTCGGATGGTCTGGCGCTGCCCGCGTGGCCGGATGCTGGAACTGTACGACCGCAACGTCGGCGCCCGACACTTGGACCTGGGGCCTGGCACCGGTTTCTTCCTGGATCGATGCTCCTATCCGGTCACCAACCCGCAGCTGACCCTGCTGGACCTTAACGAGGACGCTCTGACCAAGAGCGGCCGACGGCTGGCGCGGTTCGACTCGGCTGGGCTGAACTTCTTGCTGCACTGTCTGCCCGGCGGTTTGGCTCACAAGGCGTCGGCCTTCGACCATGTGGCCGGATACATGTGCGAGGGTGGACGGATCTTCGGCTCCACCGTGCTGGCGCTCGGCATTGAGCGCGGGTGTCTGGCGCCTAGGGCCTGTTTTTTGAATCGGCGGGTGGAGTGGGGCTCGCGCTGGCAATCTTGGTGAGCGTGTCCGGCCGTCATGAACTCACCGATGCCGAGTGGGCCCTGCTCGCCCCGCTCATGCCCGACAACCCGCCCAAAGGCGGCCAATGGGCCGACCACCGCCGCGTCATCAACGCCGTGCTGTTCCGAACCCGCACCGGGATCCCCTGGCGTGACCTGCCCGAACGCTACGGCCCCTGGGAGACCGCGGCCGGGCGCCACCGCCGCTGGTGCCTGGACGGCACCTGGCAAAGGATCGCCGACCGGCTGCGCATCGACGCCGCCACCGGAGAAGACCTGGTGGTCGGCATCGACTCCACCAGCGTGCGCGCCCACTCCCACGCCGCCGGAGCCGCGAAAAAGGGGAAGCGGTACGGGACGAAGCGGACGGCTCGGAAGCACTGGGACGTTCCGGGGCGGGCTGACCACCAAGATCCACCTGATCGCCGACCAGCGCAGGCGGCCGCTGGTGACCGCGACCAGCCCCGGCCAGCGCGGTGACGCGCCCATGTTCGAGCCGCTGATGGTCGCCCTGCACCTGCCCCGCTCGGTCGGGCGCCCCGGACCAGGCCCGACCGGCTGCTCGCGGACAAGGCCTACTCCTCAGCGGCGATCCGCTCCCACCTGAGCAGGCGCGGTATCAAGGCGACCATTGCCCAGCCCGCCGACCAGCGGGCCAATCGCAGGCGCAGGGGATCGGCGGGCGGTCGGCCCCGGCTTTCGACCGGGGTGCCTACCGCGGCCGCAACACTGTAGAACGGGCGATCAACCTGCTCAAGCAGAACCGGGCCGTGGCCACCAGGTACGACAAGCGCGCCGCGATCTACGACGGGACCGTCCAGCTCGCCTCGATACGGATCTGGCTACGCGACCTCACCCGTTCGAAAAACACTGCCTAAGGCGCTGGAGTCGCTGAACGAGGACCGCACCATGAGCAATGCCGAAGACTCACGGGAACAACTGCACGGCGAATTGGGCAGGCGATTCACAGATTATCGGGTAACTGTCCAGGGCTCCGTCGCCCTTTTCGAAGCGACGGTAGACAGTTAGAAGATGCTACGATTACGGACAGGTTGACCAACGGGAGGATTCCTATGCGCCGGGATTCAGGTGTAACGCAAAACGGACAGCTGACCACTGCGCATCCAAGGACGACCATCCTCCATGAAGACCCTCAACATCGGAATCCTGGCCCATGTTGACGCCGGGAAGACCAGCCTTACCGAAAGACTGCTGTTCGAGACCGGAGTTATCGAAACGGTAGGTAATGTCGACAGCGGCACCACGCAGACCGACTCCATGGACATGGAGCGGAAGCGTGGTATCACCATTAGGTCGGCTGTTGTTTCGTTCCCTATCGACGACCTCGATGTCAACCTGATCGACACTCCGGGCCATGCGGATTTCATATCCGAGGTCGAACGGGCGCTCCGGGTACTGGACGGCGTGATCCTGGTGGTCTCGGCCGTGGAAGGTGTGCAGACCCAGACTCGGGTGCTGATGCGCACCCTCCAGCGGCTGGGCGTCCCCACCCTGATCTTCGTCAACAAAGTCGACAGGATGGGCGCCAGCAGCGATGTTGTCTCTGCCATCAGGCAGCGACTGACCTCACACGCCGTCGTGATGAGTGAAGTCCAATGGATCGGCACAGCTTCGGCTCAGGTGACCCCGCGGTCTTTCAGCAGCGAAGATTTCCAGGCCGAATTGGCTGATGCCTTAGCGGAGGCGGACGACGCCTTTCTCGCCGCATACTTGGAAGGCCCACACCATCTCACCGCAGAGCGGTATCGCGCTGAACTGACCGCCCACGTGTGCAGCGGACGGGTCTGCCCTATCTTCTTCGGATCGGCAGTGACCGGCGAGGGGGTGGCTGACGTGATCCAGGCCATCGGACAGCTCCTGCCGACCAACGATGGGAGCGCAGATGGCCAGCTTTTCGGGACTGTTTTCAAGATTGGGCGGGGAGCGGTCGGCGAGAAGGTCTCCTACGTGAGGCTGTGGTCGGGGTCGATGGGCCTCCGTGACCGGGTCACGTTCTACCGGCCTGGCCCCGGCGGTCAGGCCACAGAACACAGTGGAAAGATCACCGCGATGCACGTGTTCGGCCGTGGCGATCAGAAGGTGGAGACCCGATTGAGCGCCGGCGGTATCGCCAAGGTGTGGGGCCTGAAGGACGTGCTGATCGACGACCACATCGGCGCGAGCGCGAAGGGGTCTGATCAGCCCCACTTCGCGAGGCCGAGCCTGGAGAGCGAGGTACGCGCCAAACACCGCGATGACCAGCCCCATCTATATGAGGCACTGCAGCAGCTGGCTGAGCAGGACCCGTTCATCAACGTCCGCCGGGTCGATGGCCAGCAGGCCATCACCGTCTCGCTCTACGGCGAGGTGCAGAAGGAGGTCATCAAAGCGACCCTGGCCGAGCAGTTCGGGGTCAGCGTCGAATTCGGTGACACCCAGACCGTCTACATCGAGAAGGTCACCGGGGTCGGCGCCTCCGCCGAGGTCATTGACAAGCGGGGCCACAACGACTTCTACGCCACCGTCGGCTTCCAGGTCGAACCGGGCCCTCCGGGCTCAGGGGTGGTCTACCGCCTTGGCGTGGAACCCGGCTCGCTGCCCAGCGCCTTCCACACCGCCATCAGGGAGACCGTCCATCAGACGCTGCGCCAGGGCCGGTACGGCTGGGAGGTGACCGACTGCGTGGTCACGCTCACCCAATCGGGGTTCGCCGGCCCGGTCAGCACGGCCTGGGACTTTCGGGCGCTGACGCCGCTAGTGCTGATGGATGCGGTGCACAAGGCCGGAACCCAGGCGTACGAGCCGGTCAATCACTTCGAGGTGGAGACGCCGGTCAACACGCTCAGCGCGGTGCTGATGCGGCTGGCCGAAACCGGCGCGATCCCCCAGGAGCCGGTCGTCGGCGGGGACGTCTGCTGGGTGGAGGGCACCATTCCGGCCAGCCGGGTACACGAAGTCGAACGTCAGCTACCGGCGATCATGCAGAGTGAGGGCGTGTTTCTGTCCCAGTTCGAGGAGTACCGCCCCGTCACCGGGGTTGTTCCGACGCGGGCCAGGACCAACGCGAATCCGCTGGACCGCAAGGAGTACATGGCCGCGCTCTCAATCCAGCGGTCGACCGGCTAGGCAGTGTTTTTCGAACGGGTGAGGTCGCGTAGCCAGATCCGTATCGAGGCGAGCTGGACGGTCCCGTCGTAGATCGCGGCGCGCTTGTCGTACCTGGTGGCCACGGCCCGGTTCTGCTTGAGCAGGTTGATCGCCCGTTCTACAGTGTTGCGGCCGCGGTAGGCACCCCGGTCGAAAGCCGGGGCCGACCGCCCGCCGATCCCTGCGCCTGCGATTGGCCCGCTGGTCGGCGGGCTGGGCAATGGTCGCCTTGATACCGCGCCTGCTCAGGTGGGAGCGGATCGCCGCTGAGGAGTAGGCCTTGTCCGCGAGCAGCCGGTCGGGCCTGGTCCGGGGCGCCCGACCGAGCGGGGCAGGTGCAGGGCGACCATCAGCGGCTCGAACATGGGCGCGTCACCGCGCTGGCCGGGGCTGGTCGCGGTCACCAGCGGCCGCCTGCGCTGGTCGGCGATCAGGTGGATCTTGGTGGTCAGCCCGCCCGGGAACGTCCCAGTGCTTCCGAGCCGTCCGCTTCGTCCCGTACCGCTTCCCCTTTTTCGCGGCTCCGGCGGCGTGGGAGTGGGCGCGCACGCTGGTGGAGTCGATGCCGACCACCAGGTCTTCTCCGGTGGCGGCGTCGATGCGCAGCCGGTCGGCGATCCTTTGCCAGGTGCCGTCCAGGCACCAGCGGCGGTGGCGCCCGGCCGCGGTCTCCCAGGGGCCGTAGCGTTCGGGCAGGTCACGCCAGGGGATCCCGGTGCGGGTTCGGAACAGCACGGCGTTGATGACGCGGCGGTGGTCGGCCCATTGGCCGCCTTTGGGCGGGTTGTCGGGCATGAGCGGGGCGAGCAGGGCCCACTCGGCATCGGTGAGTTCATGACGGCCGGACACGCTCACCAAGATTGCCAGCGCGAGCCCCACTCCACCCGCCGATTCAAAAAACAGGCCCTAGGCCGGACGGTCACGGCAGCCGGCCTCGATCTTCCAGACGCTTGAGCCTCGTCCGCTTCACCGCCGTCCCATCCGGCCCGGTGCCCCGTCGAAGCTGTCGGCCGATCTGCCAGCATCGCACCGGACCGTCGGCTTCGCTCACCGTGGCCGACCGGTCTGGTAGTCGTCCGGCAGCGTGGGCGAGACGGCCGCCGTTTTCGGTTTCGTTGGCGGGAACCGCAGTGAGAGTGCCGCCTTCAATCGGGCGTTGACCCGGGAGTAGGGTCTGCGGATCCACCGTGAGCACAGCCGAAGGGAGATCACGACAGAGCCGTTGGGGCCGCTGGAGCTGGTCGGGGATCGATGGGCCATCGGCGATCCTGACCGGAAAGAGGGGTCGTGCCGGGTTTTCACCGCCGACGGCATGGAGCATCACAAGCTCGCGGCATCAGAGCCGCTTGCCGTCGTTCCGTGGCCCAGGTTCGTGGACGGCCCGAGAGTGAAAGCCACCGCACGAGCGTGGTCGGCCACCCGCGCCGCGGGCATACTGATCGATACTTTCGCAGATCGCAGGACGATCGCTGGCCCTCGCGCCTGCTCCGTTCACGTATACCTGCGCCATCCGTACGAGGACGTGTTGGTGAACTGCACCCATCACAAACGCCGCTACCTGTTCCGCCACATCTCCCTCCTGGACGCGTTGCTCAAGAAGACGACCGAGGCGAAGGCGGCGCACCGTCTGGGGGACCCGGAGTGGCTGGGAGAGGCGGTCACCCGCGTAGCGGCGCTGCGTTCCTGGTTGCGCCCGGATCGATCTGTAGGTGAGGTCATCGCAGACCTCGGCACATGAAGAAGTGCCGCAGGACCTTGATCGTGTTGAATGCGTGCGCACTGCGACGAGATGGAAGCCTTGATCGCTGTGATTTAGCTCGTCAGCGGCCTGAGCCACGCATCATGAGCGATTCACTGCGCATCAGAAGGTTGGGGGGTTCGACTCCTCCCGAGCGCGCAGGTAGAGGGCAGCTCTCCAGAAGAGCCGCCCTCGTTTGTGTGCACATATGGTTCACACCAGCCGCGGGCCGTCGGCCGCGCCCTCGGCGCGGCCGACGGCCCTTTCTCCGTTAGCGCCGACCATGGCGCTGGGGCGTCACTGGCACGCGCCCACCTGGACAGACTCGATCCTGTCGTTGAAGTCCCACTGCGCGCTGTCGAGGTTGTAGATCTTGGCACGGGCCGGGATCTCCCGACGCTCGCCTGAGAAGTCCTTGTTGGAGAACACACACCAGGCGTGATCCGTGTTGTTGATGAGGGAGCTCGCCGTCCTGGAGACTCCGAACGGGCGGACGTCAACCTCGCTGTACTTGAAACCGGCGAAGACGCCGTCGTAGCCCGCATGCGAGTAGAGGCACAGGCGCTCGCCGGTGCACTGCTGCGGGCTCGCGGTCGCAGCGGAGGCGGCGCCGGCCGGGAGGACGGCTACCGCGGCCGCGGCGAAGAGACCCGCTGCCAGCGCTTTTCCGAATCCACGCTTCATGCTGTTGTCCTTTCCTAGGAAGTCCAGCCGTTCGTCGTTTAGTGAAGCAGCGACTATTACCGCCGATTCACATGCCATAGCATCCCGATTTTCGGATGCCGTGGCACACGCAGGCCAAGGCACACATAGCCACACCACGAAGCCACACCCCTGCCGGGTGCGAGTTCCCCCATTTTCAAGGGATTCCCGAATGCCTTTGCAAGCGACGCACCGAGACTATCCTCGAAAACAACTGGGAGCAAGACAGAAAGAAAGGAGATTATTCAATAATCGAAACGGATAGATATTGACCGAGGAACCGCGAATAAAAAGCGAGGAGAAATAGCTGAAATGTCGACTGCCTCTCAGAACGCGAACGGCCCCGGACACACCCGAACGGGCGTGTCCGGGGCCGTCGGCGCGTAGTGACCGAGACGGGCGGTACTGCGCGCTCCCCTCCACCCTCAGTCCTTCGTAGAGAACGGCGTGAGCGGCCCGCCGAGGCGGGGCATCGAGAGGACCAGGCCGAGACCCGCATGGCCTACTGCGGACCGGTGCTCAGCCGACGGCGGGCCTGCCGGTCACCCACCAGCCGAGAACACTCCGATCCCTCGATTCCACCCAGGGGCGTTAGGCCGGGTTTCCCTGGGCTTCAGTACCTGGCGGTGTCAGGGGAAGGCATCAGGACCGTACTTCGGCCTGCTGCTTGGCAGGGGGCTGCGAGGCTGCGGCAGCGGCATCGGCGGCTACGCGGCTGCGGTGCCGACCGTCGGCCAAGCCGCACAGCAGGGCGAAGATCAGGGCGCCCGCGCCGAGCAGGGCGGCGATCCAGATGGGCGAGGTGTACCCGAGTCCGGCGCTGATGGTCATACCGCCGAGGAAGGGGCCAACGGCGTTGCCGATGTTGAAGGCGGAGATGTTGGCGGCAGAGGCCAGGTTCGGCGCGCCTTCGGCTGTGGCCATCACCTTGGCCTGCACGGGCGGAATGACCGCCGCCACCGCGGCGCCGAAGACGATGAACATGGCCACGGCTGCGACCTTGCTGTGCACGGCGAGCAGCAGCAGGAGCGAGGAGGCGGTGACCGTGATGAGGACGCCGTACACCGCTGCCATCAGCGCGCGGTCGGCGAGCCTGCCGGCGATGGGTGTACCGATGACCATGCCGACGCCGAACAGGACGAGCACGATCGGGACCGAGCTGTCGGAGAAGCCGGAGACGTCGGTGAGCATGGGAGCGATGTAGGTGACAACAGCGAGGGCGGGTGCCCAGCCAAGGGCTGTCGCGCCGTAGGCCAGCCACAGGCGGCCCCGTTTGAAGACCGCCAGCTCGCTCCGCAGGTGGGTGCCTTCCGCCACCGGCGAGAAGGGAACGAGCTTGAGAACACCGAGAAGGACGACCACACCGATGGCGCCGACGGCCCAGAAGGTGGAGCGCCAGCCCAGTGCCTGCCCCAGGGCCGTACCACCGGGAACCCCGACGACGTTGGCGATGCTCAGCCCCATGAACATGATGGCGACCGCCCTGGCCTTGCGGTCTTCGGATACGACATCGGCGGCGGCGACGGCGCCGATACCGACGTAGGCGCCGCCGACCAGCGCGGATAGGACCCGGCCCACCAGCAGCACGCCGTAGTCGGGTGCCAGGGCACTGATCAGGCTTGAAGCGACAAAGCCGACCATCAGCCACACCAGCATGGACTTGCGCGGCACTCGCGTCCCTAGTGCGGCCAGCAGCGGTGCGCCCACCACCATGCCCAGTGCGTACCCGGAGACCAGGGATCCGGCGGTCGGGATGGAGATACCGAAGTCAACGGAAATCTCGGGAAGGAGACCGGCGATGACGACTTCGGTGGTGCCGATGGCGAACGCGCCGAGTGCGAGGGCGAGCAGCGCCACGGGCATTCGGGCCCCGTTGCGGGAGCGCGTCGTCGACGTCGAATGAACATTGGACATAAAGCCACAGTCGGCGACCCGTTGAACTGGAACAACGCCGAAAAATGCAACGTTCGTCAAGCCAGGCTTACCGATCAGGTTCGCTTCGCCGCGGCAGCGTCCATACATGCCTGAACGAACATGCGAACCCTGGCGTTCTCACCTGCCGATCGCCACACGAGCCCGTACTCCAGCGGTTCGGCGCCCTCCAACGGGACGTATGTGACGCCCCGCGGCGTGTAGCGCTGGGCGACATCGGCGCCCACCGGGGAGATGCCCTTGCCGGCACCGACGAGGGCGAGAGTCTCCTGCAGCGTGGCGGCCGATTCGCCGCGCTCGATCGGCTGGCCGCTGGGGGTGCGCAGGGGCGCGTTGTGCTCCTGCCAGTACATCGGTACTTCACCGATACAGGCGAATACCTTGTTGTGGGCCAGGTCTTCCAGGGAGACCGACGTCCGCTCCGCCAGCGGGTGCCGCGAAGGCACGGCAAGCATCCGCGGTACGGAGAAGACCACAGGTCCGCGCGTGAGGTCCTGCTCGTCGATGGGAAACTGGGTGACCAGTACGTCCACGTCCCCCGCGCGCAACGGACTGATGATGCCGTTGATCTGTGTCTCTTTGATCTGGGCGTCCGTGCCGGGGTGGCGTGCGGTGAACATGCTGATCGCATCCAGGACGAACTCTCCTGCCGCGGCGCCGAGGAACCCGACGCGCAGGACTCCGTCGACGCCGCGCGCGGCGGCCTCCGCCCTGGCGATACCGTCCTTGATACGCCGGTAGCCGGGCTCGATGTCCTCGTACAGCTGCTGCCCCAGGGGCGTGATCCGGACCTTTCGGCTGGTCCGCTCGAACAAGGGGGCACCGATACCCCGCTCCAGCTTCTGGACGGTCTGGCTGACCCGGGCCCGGGAGATGAGGAGACGCTCAGCGGTACGTCCGAAGTGCAGTTCGTTGGCGAGCGTGAGGAAGACCTGGATCTCAAGCCGCTCCACTGACGTTCCCCTCGTGACACTGCGCGTCGCGTCGGCGAATATACCGGCGCCGCCCATCCACCTCTCCGGGTCGGTGTTCTGGTGGTCGAGCGGTCCTTTATGCGGCCGGGTTAATGCCCTGGTCCCTCACCAACTCGGCACCGCCAGTCCGCACGCATACCCGGGGCGGGGGACGGCCGGATCCATGCGGCCGACCGTCCCCCAGGGCGTCAGGCGGCGTCGGCCAGTAGGCCGCTGACGTTGTTGTGCAGGGCGGCACTGGAGGCGTTGAGGCCGGTGATCTCGGCGGTGACGCCGTTGCGGCGGAAGCGTTCCAGGGCCTGGTCCAGGGCGGCCACGGCCGAAGCGTCCCACACGTGGGCGCCGGAGAGGTCGATGGTGACCGTGTGGACGCCCGCTTCGCGGTAGTCGAAGTGGTGCAGGACATGGTCGCGGGAGCCGAAGAAGAGCTCGCCGTGGACGGAGTAGACGCGGGTGCCGCCCTCGGGGTCGAGGACGCTGGTCACCTCCGCGACCACGGCGGCGTGGCGGGCGAAGATGACCATCGAGGTGACGACGCCGATGCCCACGCCCAGCGCCAGGTTGTGCGTCGCCACGATGACCGCCGTGGTGACCACCATGACCAGCGTTTCGGTCCACGGCATCCTGCGCAGTGTGTAGGGGCGGACGCTGCGCCAGTCCATGGTCGTGGCGGCCACGAACACCATCACGGCCACCAGCGCTGCCATCGGAATCCCCGCCACCAGGCTGTCGAGCATGACCACGAGCACGATCAGGAACACCCCGGCCAGGAACGTCGACAGCCGGGTGCGCGCCCCCGACCGCACGTTCATCACGGTCGGCCCCACCGTGGCGCAGCCGGGCATGCCGCCGAGGAAGCCGGAGAGGATGTTGGCCCAGCCCTGGCCGCGGGCCTCGCGGGCCTTGTCGGAGTGCGTCTCGGTGTAGTCGTCCACCAGCTTGGCGGTGATGAGCGACTCGATGAGGCCCACGAGCGCGAGCGTCATCGCCGTCGGCGCGATGACCCGCAGCGTCTCCCAGCTGAGGGGGACGTCGGGGAGGAACGGCACCGGGAGGCTGTCCGGCAGCTCGCCCATGTCACCGACCGTGGGCACGTCCAGCCCCACGATCCAGGCGAAAGCGCTGAGCACGATGATGGCCACCAGCGGTGCCGGGACCGCCGTGGTCAGCCGCGGCAGCAGCAGGATGATGGCGAGCCCGGCGGCGATCATCGCGTAGACCGTCCACCCGTCGCCCGCGAAGTGCGGGATCTGCGCCGTGAAGATCATGATGGCCAGCGCGTTGACGAACCCGGTCATGACGCTCGCGGGTACAAACCGCATCAGCCGGGCGACCCCCAGCAGCCCCAGCACGACCTGGACCGCCCCGGCCAGGATGGTGGCCGCGAGCAGGTAGTCGACGCCGTACTCGCGCCCCAGCGGCGCGACGACCAGGGCCATGGCCGCGGTCGCCGACGAGATCATCGCCGGGCGCCCGCCGAGGAACGCCAGGGCGACGGCCATGGTGAAGGAGGCGTACAACCCGACGCTGGGGTCGACACCGGCGATGATCGAGAACGAGATCGCGTTCGGGATCAGGGCCAAGGCCACAACAAGCCCGGACAGGGCTTCGGCGCGCAGCACCGACAGGCTCGGAAGCGTGGTCCGCTGCCACGCCGTCCTCAGTGTGGTCATGAAGCCGCTCACTTTCGGGCAGCTCGGTGGGACCGCTCGAAGCGGTTTGCCATACATCGGTCAGGGGAGCGGGACACGGGCGCGGTCGGCCCGGATGGGATGGGGATGAATCGGGGAAAGGTCGGTCCCGCGCGCGGAGTTTCCGCGGATCCCCCTGTGCTCCGGAGACACCGTGTGCCCGAGCGGGCGGCGCCCCCGCACAGCGGGGAGGAAAAGGGAAAGCAATAGGAGCCCCGCACCGCAGCACGAAGCTCCCGTGGCGACACTACCCTCCGCCAAAGGCGGAGGTCACGCGGTTGTCCTGAGACGGTATTCACACGTTCGGGCCAGGCGAACGGGACGCTTCGGTCCCCGTGCTGACGTATGCTCCCCCGCCGCTCACCCACCCCCGCAGAGCGACGTGCTACCGCGGCGAGAACGCGGACAGAGCCCGTGCAGAGCGCCCCTCCGTAGCGTTCCTTGACGACAAAGGGAAAGAAACGGAGCGCACTAGGGGTTGAATTGGGGAGACCACGCAGTTCCCTCAGAGTCGCGATAGTCGGAGCGGGCCCGGTCGCCTGCCTTGTGGCGATCGAGCTCCGCAAGAATTCATTCCACGTCGACCTCTATGAGAAAGGGGAGGATATCCGCCGGATTCCTCCGGCGAAAGGGCATTCCTTCAATCTGACGCTCACCACGCGCGGTCTGCGGTCGCTGGACACCCGCATCGTGGATCTGCTCTACCAACGGGGCGTTCCCCTGCCGCAGCGGGTCGTGCACCACCGCGACGGCGAGCTCACCTATCAGCGGTACGGCACCGAACCCGAACACCACCTGCTCTCGATCCCGCGCGGCGTGCTCCACCGCGCCCTGCTGGACGAGGCGGCCCGCGCCGGAGCGCGGTTCCACTCCGGCCACGAGTACATCGGCGCCGACCCCAAGAACGCCACCGCCGACGAACTGGCCGCCCGGCTGCGGTCGCTCCCCGGCATCGACGTGCTGCCCCGCGCTCCGGGCCACCTTCCGGTGGTCGCTTTCCGTGCCACCGCCGACGGCTCCCGGGGCGGCCGACAGACCGAGCTCTTGTGCCGCCGGATCTGCTCACGCGGCGACGTCTACGTCGCGCCCGCCGTACTCCCCAACGAAGGCCTGGTCGTCCGGACCTGCATCATGCACCACAGGAACTCGCGCACGGTCAGCGGGCAGTCCTCACTGTCGAACGCGGCCAGGGCCAGCTCATCATCCGCGCCGACGCATCATGCGGCCCCGCACCGTGACCACGGTCCACACGATGAGCAGCGGAAGCGCGTTGAGGATCGGGCCGACGGGGGAGAACTCCTCGCCCGGTGTGCGCAGCAGGTCGGCGTGGAGCTGTTGGTTGATCGCCAGGGCGACGAAGAGCACGGCCGACACCGCGGCGACCACGGGCCAGGAGCGCACGTAGGTGTTGAGCCAGTAGCCGGTGGCCGCCCCGATCGCGGCGCGGATGAGGGTGGCCACGGCGCCGACCACCAGGGGGATGCCGATGGGGTTGTAGGTGAACGACATCTTCCAGTCGCCGCTCATCGCCGCCCACACCGACCGGGTGCCCCCGCACATGGGGTCCATGATGCCGAAGTAGTGCGCCAGGCCGTGGACGTCGACCGGCGGCAGGCCGAACACCGCCATCAGGCCGCCGAGGACGAGCCCGCCAAGGGCGGCGAGGGTGAACCAGCGGTGGGCGTCGTGGCGCTCGACGCGGAAGGCCAGGGGCCGCGTCCACGCCCTGACGCTCGTCAGGTCCCGTATGTCCGTCACTTCTCACCCCGCAGGCGCTCGATCATGCGGCGGTCGCGCTTGGTCGGGCGGCCGGCTCCCCGCTCGCGGCGGGCCACCGGCATCGCCACCTGGGGCGGCGGTGGCGGGGTGTGGTCGGTGTAGCAGCGCACCGCGATCGGTGCGCCGACGCGCTTCTCCAGGATGTGGGTGACCTCGACGATGCGGGTGGTGCCGTGGGCCTTCAGCCGGATCATGTCGCCGACGCGGACCGGCAGGGCGGGTTTGGCTGACCGGTCGTTGACCCGGACGTGGCCGCCCCGGCAGGCCTGCGCGGCTTCCGCGCGCGTCTTGAGCAGCCGAACCGCCCACAGCCAGCGGTCCACGCGCGTCGTCGGTGGCCCGGGCGGCAGGGGCCGTTGCTGCGCGGGCGGGCGCTCCGACGGCGCCCCCTCCGGCCTCCGGTCCTGTGCCTGCTGGTTATCTGGGTCGTTCACCCTCAGGTCCTTCGCGCACGCTGTCGGTCTCCGCCCGCCCCCATCCGGTGATCTCGGCAGAGTGCACGGAATTTCAGCGGTTTTCTGGTGCATTCTGCCGAGAACATCGGAGGAAAGAGCGAGGCCTCTGTCGCAACTGTAGGTGCGGAGGCGGGGGCGGTGGTAGGCGGAGGCGTCTGGAGGGGGCGCTCGGCCGGGTCAGTCGCGCGCCGCGTACTCCGATCGGGGCGCACGCTCCTCGGAGGTCTCGGGTGCGCGGCCGTACCAGGGCCACCAGTTGGTGGTCCTTCCTTCGGGGATCATGCGGTCCAGGCGGATGGTGAGCGCCAGGGCGAAACCCCCGGCGATCATGCCGGTGACCAGGTCGGTGAACCAGTGGAAGTGCAGGTAGGCCGAGACCATCGACTGCAGGATCGCGATGCCGACGATGCAGTAGCCCAGGCGGCGGACGATGTGCGGGCGCACCGCGCGATAGCGGATAAGCAGGAACAGCACGAGCCCGTAGATGAGCGTGGCGTTGGCACCGTGGCCGGAGGGGAAGGACACCCCGCCCTGGTCGCCGAAGAACACCGGGTCGTAGGTCCGCGGATGGTTGCGGGCCAGCAGCAGCTTCATCGACGCCACCAGACACACCATCCCGAAGACGCCGCCCACGCCCAGGACGACCGGCCGCCACGAGCGGTGCCAGTAGGCCAACTGGAACGTGGTCGCGGTGAGCACGGGCAGTGCCACGGCACGCGAGGCCACCGTGTCGGGCCACAGGATGAGGAACTGCCGTATCTCGTCCCAGTAGGGCCGGGGCGCGGTGTTCACGAAGTTGTCGATGGGGTGCAGCGGCCCCGCCGAGAGCACCGTCATGGTGATCAACGCCACGGCCAGAATGATCGCGGTCTTGTCCGACGCCAGGCCCCACGCGATCTCACTGACACTTGGCCAGGCCACCTGCGGGTTGGAGGGCTTTCCGGACGACTTGAGCGAGATTCGGGGTGCCGCGCGCAGGACGCGATTGGCTCTATCTTTGGAGGGGAGCGAATGGCCCGCCCGGTGCGGCGGCTTCGTCCGGATCCGCGATGTGTGCATCATGTGTGCTCAGTGCTGTCTCACGAATTGTGGGCTGGCCTGCGGCACGGGTGTGCTTAGGGGGACGGGCTCGCCGCTGGGACAGGGGTCGGTGGTTGCGGGGGCGGGGACACTGGGTTCAAGGCGCCCGCGCGGCCGGGGATGTCCGTGTCGAGGTTGTCGAGGTTGAGGTCTGCCGCTGGGTCGATCCTGCTCATCGCAGGCTTTCGGGCGGTCAGGGGTTTCCGCCGGGAAAACCGGCTAACGTTACCCAGCTGTTTATTTGAACATTTCCGACAGGTGAGCATAGCGCCCTGCCGGAACACCCGACACGAGCGGCCCATCGGTACTCCTTGGTCACGCTGGGCGCTTCACCCACTGCTCAGGGGATGAACGGCGGGAGTTCACCCGTCGGCCGTCCACATGTGAGTTATCCGTTAGGTGATGTCGGCCACAGATCGGTTCCGCTCCGTGATGTGGCACTCTTCGTAACGAGCCTCCGCACATCCTTCGCGCCGCGCACGGCGCCGCAGAGCAGAAAGGCCGTTGATGGTCGACCTCCCCGAGCGGTCGGACGCGGAATCCCGCTTGGCCCGCAACCCGTTGCGGGAGCAGATCCGTCGGTTCCTCGTCGACGGTCTGCTGTCCGGGCGCTGGCAGCCGGGGGAACGCGTCGTCGAGCGGCGCATCGCCGCCGAGCTCAACGTGAGCCAGGCGCCGGTGCGCGAGGCCCTGCGCGAGATGGAGACACTGCGGCTCATCGAGTCCGTGCCGAACAAGGGGGCGCGCGTACGCGACTTCGGTGTCGCCGACATGGCTGAGATCTATCCCGTCCGGGCCGGTCTCGAACTCGTCGCGGCCGAACTGGCCGCCCCGCGCCTGGCCGAGGACCCGCGACCGCTGGAGCGCGAGGTCGAGGCGCTCAAGCGCGCGACGGTCAGCGGTGACGTGGACGAGCAGGTCAGACACAGTGTGGAGTTCCACCGGGCCATCGTGCGGGCCGCGGACAACAGTGTGCTTTCCCACACCTGGGAGTCGCTGGGCGTCGAAGTCTGGACCGCGCTGTCGGTCCGCTGGCTCAATATGGAGCTGCACGCCAAGGCCGCCGACCACGCCCAAATCACCGAGGCGTTCCGTCGGCGCGATCCCAACGTCGGCCGGATGCTCAGCGACCACGTGCTGAACTACGTCGAGGCCGCGTTGAAGACGCACAACGTCGCGCACTGAACGCGTTCGACCTCGCGTGGGAGACAGCGGGCGCCGCAGCGCGCTGATCTCCATTCCCTCCACCCGGGTCGGGCGCCGATCCGCCCCCGTCGCGAAGATCTCAGCGACCTATCCACCCGTCTGCGCGCTACGCCCGAGATCTACCCTAGAGTCATATTGATCGATCATCGATCAATCCGTAGAGTATGCGCGACACACGTCACACAGAACACCAGTCTTGCGTGATCAGCGAGCCGACCGGCCGGACCAGCCCGAAACCGATGTATGAGCCGGCCCCCGACCGGGAAGCGAAGCTGAAGAACGAGTAACGAGTCGCGCCGAACCGACGCGGCGCAGACTCGAACAGCCACTTGCGCGCCCCGCCGTTGAGCCCGGCGTCGGCGCGTCCGCCCTGGCCACAACCACTGTGGGCCACGGCGCGGGTCCCCGGGGCCCACCGGCCCGCCGGGGACCGTCCCCGCACGTAGAAAGGCACACCATGGCTGACACGGCCAAGCCGAAGGGCGGCGGCACCGCCAGGACAACGGGTGGTCGCCGGCGGAGTCGGAAGGCTGACACCGCCGCCTCGTCCATCGCCAACGAGCAGCCCAAGGTGCTGCTCGACTACTACCGGCAGATGCTGCTCGTCCGCCGGTTCGAGGAGCGCACCGGCCAGGCGTACACGCAGGCCCGCATCGGCGGCTACTGTCACCTGAACCTGGGCGAGGAGGCCACCGTCGTCGGCCTCATGACCGCCCTCCAGGAGCGCGACTACCTGTTCACGAACTACCGCGACCACGGCTATGCCATCGGCAAGGGCATGAGCCCCCGCCGCGTCATGGCCGAGCTCTACGGGCGCGCCACCGGTGTGTCCAAGGGCTGGGGCGGCTCCATGCACATGTACGACACCGAGACCCGCATGCTCGGCGGCTACGGCATCGTCGGCGGGCAGCTCCCGCTGGCCACCGGTGCCGCTCTGGCCGTCTCCTACCGCGGCGGCGACGAGGTCGTCATGTGCCAGATGGGCGACGGCACCACCAACATCGGCGCCTGGCACGAGTCGCTGAACATCGCCGCGCTGTGGAACCTGCCCATCGTGTTCGTGGTGATCAACAACTTCACCGGCATGGGCACCACCGTCGAGATGTCCTCCGCCGAGCCCGAGCTGTACAAGCGCGGCTCCGCCTTCCAGATCGAGGGCGTCCGGGTCGACGGCCGCGACGTGCTCGCCGTGCGCGACGCCGCCAGCGACCTCGTCGAGCGCGCCCGCTCCGAGCAGCGCCCCTTCCTGCTCGAGGCGACCAGCTACCGGATGAAGGGCCACTCCGTGGTCGACCCGGCCAAGTACCGCACCAAGGAGCAGGTCGAGGAGGCCAAGGCCAACGATCCGGTGCTGGCCTTCGAGACCCAGCTCGACGAGGCCGGTGTCCTCACCGAGGAGATCAAGAAGGAGATCTCCGAGTCGGTCAAGGCCGAGGTCACCGACGCCGCGGACTTCGCGGAGAACAGCCCGCACCCCGACGTGTCCACGCTGTTCGACTACACCTACGCCACCCCCGTGGCGAACGAGTCGCGCCGTATGCCCGCCGACCCGGTCTTCGCCGAGTAGATAAGGAGCGGGTACATGTCCGTGATCACCTACCGCCAGGCTCTCCGCGACACGCTGCGCGCCGAGATGCACCGCGACGAGAACGTGCTCCTCATGGGTGAGGAGATCGGGGTCTTCGAGGGCTCCTACAAGATCACCGAGGGTCTGCTCAAGGAGTTCGGCGAGCGCCGGGTCCGCGACACCCCCATCGCCGAGGAGGGCTTCGTCGGCGCCGCGGTCGGCGCGGCCATGCTCGGCCTGCGTCCGGTCGTCGAGCTCATGACGATCAACTTCTCGCTCATCGCGATCGACCAGATCATCAACCACGCCGCCAAGATCTACGGCATGTTCGGCGGTCAGACGCCCGTGCCGATGGTCATCCGCACCCCGGGCGGCGGCGGCCAGCAGCTCGGCGCCACGCACTCGCAGAACATCGAGCTGTTCTACTCCTTCATCCCCGGCCTGAAGGTGCTCGCCCCGAGCACCCCGGCCGAGGCCTCCTCGATGCTGCGCGCCGCCATCCGCGACGACGACCCGGTCCTCTTCCTGGAGAACCTGGGCCTGTACAACACCAAGGGCGAGGTGCCCGACGAGGACGAGAGCGTCGCCGAGATCGGCCGCGCCGCGGTGACCCGCGAGGGCACCGACGTCACCCTCATCGGCTACTCCCGCATGGCCATGGTCACCAACCAGGTCGCCGAGAAGCTCGCCGCCGAGGGCATCAGCTGCGAGGTCGTCGACCTGCGCAGCCTGCGTCCCCTCGACCGTGAGACGATCGTGGAGTCGGTGCGCAAGACCGGGTCCGCCGTCATCGCCGAGGACGACTGGCTCACCTACGGCATCGGCGCCGAGATCGCCGCCTCCATCCAGGAGGGCGCGTTCGACTACCTCGACGCCCCCGTTCGGCGCGTCGCCATGGCCGAGGTACCCATGCCGTACGCCAAGCCGCTGGAGACCGCTGCTCTCCCGTCGGTCGAGTCGATCACCACCGTCGTCAAGGAGACCCTGAACGCCGTGGGCCGGCGGGTCGGGTAAGGGGAAAGCACACGATGACTGACATCTACATGCCGCGCCTCTCCGACACCATGGAGGAAGGCGTCATCAGCTCCTGGGTCAAGAACGTCGGCGACAAGGTCGCGACCGGTGACGTGCTGGTCGAGATCGAGACCGACAAGGCCGTCATGGAGTATGAGGCCTACGAGGACGGTTACCTCGTCAAACAGTCGGTGAGCGCGGGCGACACCGTGCCGATCGGTGCCGTCATCGGTGTCATCGGCGACAGCCCGGACGCCGTTCCGGAGGAGTCCGCCCCGGCCGCCGCGCCCGCGGAGAAGGCGGAGGAGGCCCCGGCCACGGAGGCCGCCGCCCCGGCCCCCGCTGCTCCCGCCGAGACCGCTCCGGCGGCCCCGTCCGCCAACGGCGCCGCCGCGCGTCCGCGCACCTCCCCCCTGGCCCGCCGACTGGCCAAGGAGTACGGCCTGGACATCGAGAAGATCTCCGGGTCGGGCCCCAAGGGCCGCATCGTGCGCGCCGACATCGAGGCCGCCGCCAAGCAGCAGGCCGCCCCGGCCCCTGCTGCCGCCGCCCCGGCCGCTCCGGCTGCTGCTCAGGCCCCGGCGGGCGCCCCGCAGGAGGCGTTCGACGACGGCCGCGCCTCGGAGGAGCTCAAGGTCAGCAACGTGCGCAAGGTCATCGCGCGCCGGCTGACCCAGAGCAAGCAGGAGGTCCCGCACTTCTACCTGCGCCGCACGATCGACGCCGAGGGGCTCAAGGAGTTCCGCGGGCAGATCAACGCGCAGCTCGCCGACACCGGCGTCAAGGTCAGCTTCAACGACCTGATCGTCAAGGCCGTCGCCACGACGCTGCGCTCGCACCCGGAGGTGAACACCTCGTGGGTGGACGACAAGCTGCTCCAGCACCACCGGATCAACGTCGGTGTCGCCGTCGCGGTGGACGCCGGGCTGGTCGTTCCGGTCCTGCACGACACGGACAAGACGCCGCTGTCGGAGATCAGCACCAAGACCCGCGAGCTGGCCGGTAAGGCCCGCGACAACAAGCTGAAGCCGCAGGAGATGAGCGGCGGCACGTTCAGCGTCAGCAACCTGGGCATGTTCGGCATCGACAGCTTCTCCGCCGTCATCAACCCGCCGGAGGCCGCCATCCTCGCGGTGGGCGCGATGAAGCAGGAGGCCGTGGTGCGCGACGGCGAGATCGCCGCCCGCAACACCATCGCCCTGGAACTGTCGGTCGACCACCGCGCGGTTGACGGCGCCGTCGGCGCCGCGTTCCTCAAGGACCTCGCCGAGGTTCTGGAGAACCCGATGCGGATCATCCTGTAGTCGCCGACCAGGCCAGCCACCGACGCCCGGCTCCCGGTTCACTCCGGGGGCCGGGCGTTTCGCGTTCGGTCCGGCCATTCCGGTCGGCCCCCTGGTCAACGGCCCGAGTTCCACGTGAAACATGCACGTGTACGCGTGCGTTCGCGCGACCGCCGGTCTTCCGGCAAGATCACGGTTGGCTTCCCGTCTCCGCGCCCCAGTGGCCGACAGGCCGCCGCATGCGTCAGGCTGACTCTCGAACGGCCACGACCGATGGTGACTCCCCGATCACCGAAACGGCCGTCCGCATCCGCGCCGACCAGATAGAGAGCCCGTATGATGATCGCCTCTCACCAACCGGCCGGGGCCGAACCGACCATGGCCTCCGCAGCCATCGTCCCTGGACCGGACTGGACCCTGACCTTCGTGCTCCTGAACAGTGGCGTACACACGGGGCACTGGTCACTCCCTGCGGGCCCCATCGGCCCCGGTGAGAGCGCCGAACAGGCCGCCCGCCGCGAAGCCGAAACCAGCGCCGGCGTCCGCCCGGGCCCCCTCGCTCCCACCGGCATCTACGACGTCCACGGACGCACCGACGGCCTGCCCTACCGCTTCCGCCTCCACGTCTACCGCGCCCTCCAACCCTGCACGGTCACCGACGGCTTCGTCCCGAACCCGACCGACGTCGCGGAGGTCGGCCAGGCCCATCCCCACGACATCCTTCCGCACCCCACCCACATGCGGATCCTCAACGACGCGGGCCTCGCCGACTTCGACCCGGCTCTCGTCCAACGGCTGCTGGAAACCGACGGCGTGGCCGTGACGCGCCAGGACCTCTAAGACGGGTGCCTCAGCGAAGCTATCCCTCTCACCACCTCACGGCGGCACGGCAACGCTCCAGGGATCGGCCCCAGCACCTGGCCCCTCCGGAAACCTCGGTCCTCAAGGGCTCTGCTGCGCGGCGCTGGCGCCCTGCCGCAGGCCGCGAGGGCCCGGGACGAAGGCGTGGGTGCGGAAGGCCGCGGTGATCGTCACGGCGGCCAGGGCCAGAGCGACCAGGCTCCAGGGAAGCGCGCCCGTTCCGGCGCCTTCCAGCAGCACGCCGCCGAGCAGTCCGCCGCCGGCCACGGCGAGGTTGAAGAAGGTGACGAACATCGACTGCGCCACGTCGGCCGCCTCCCCAGCGGCGTCGGCCAGCGCGGTCTGCAGGAGGGTGGGCGCGCCGCCGAACGCCAGTCCCCAGGTCGCCACGCCCGCGAAGACGGCCCAGGCGTGTCCGCCCACGGCCCCCAGCAGCGCGGCCGAGGCCGTGAAGAGCACCAGGCTGCCCAGGGTGAGGGCGCGCAGGTGCCGGTCGGTCCAGATTCCGGTGAGCCAGATGCCGACGATCGCCGCCAGGCCGAACGCCGCCAGCAGCACGTCCACGCGTGCGGACAGCCCCGCCTGGGAGGCGAAGGGGGCGATGTAGGTGTAGAGGATGTTGTGGGCCAGGATCCACAGGAACATCACCGCCAGGACGGGCCGGACGCCGGGGGTGGTGAAAGTGCGTGCGATGGGCTGGCGGTCGGCGGCCTTCTGGCCGGGGAAGTCGGGCAGCAGCAGCCGGATCCACAGGCCCAGGAGCAGAGCGGCGACCGACATGGTCCAGAAGACGCCTCGCCATCCGACCAGGGCGCCCAGGGCGGTGCCGAGGGGAACGCCGAAGCACAGGGCGATGGGCTGGCCCACACCCATGACGGCCAGCGCACGCCCCTGCTGGTGGAGGGGGACCAGGCGGCGGGTGTAGCCGGAGAGCAGCCCCCAGATCACCCCCGAGGACATACCGGCTCCCAGCCGACCGACCAGGGAGAGCACGTAGGTGCCGGAGAGCGCGGTGAGGGAGTTGAACACCAGCAGCCCGATGACGCCGCAGAGCAGGAGTGGTCTGCGGCGGACTCCGCGGGTGGCGGCGATGACCGGGATCGCGGCTACCACGGAGCCGATCGCGTAGACGGTGATGAACTGCCCGGCCAGGCCCTCGCTGACCCCGAGGCCGGCACCGATCCGGGGAAGCAGCCCGGCCGGCATCGTCTCGGTGACGATGGCCAGGAACCCGGCCGTGGTCAGCGCCAGCAACTGGCGCACCGGCAACCGCGCCGACGCACCCGCCGCGGTTCGGGACGTCTCCCACACCCTGTCTTCAGTCTTCTTCATCCATCCCCCTGAGCGCCTTGTGTGGACTGCGTCGAAAGAGGGAGCCGGTCGATGCCGCCCCGCAGACCGGCGCCCCTCGTCGCCTCCGACGCCGAATCGGACCGGGGCTGCCGATCCAATTCTTCCGAGCGCGAGCACCTGAATTTCGTTTCAAAATGAGAGTGCGACGCCCATGGTGAAGCAGGGGCGCCACCCATTCC
The DNA here is from genome assembly GCF_002263495.1 of Nocardiopsis gilva YIM 90087. Taxonomy (NCBI): domain Bacteria; kingdom Bacillati; phylum Actinomycetota; class Actinomycetes; order Streptosporangiales; family Nocardiopsidaceae; genus Nocardiopsis; species Nocardiopsis gilva. The sequence goes on from NZ_CP022753.1 coordinate 267,501, forward strand.
GCCCGGCGATCAATAATCCAAAAAGTGAGGGTGGCATGGGCAGGACCAGGCAGTCAATAGAAGGAATCTGGTTGCTGATAGAGCGCTCCTAATGCCCCTGGCAGGGTAATGACCGTGGAATTATTTCGTGAAATACGTCACGCTTCCACTGCCGTCTATTATGGGGGCCTAGTCTCCAGGCACGGAGGATTCCACGATGCGCACTACCGCCCTGCCCGCTAAAAGGGGATTTGGAGAGCGTGCAGTCCCATACGCCTTCCCAATGTGCGGAGTGGTGGCCACGTCCGGCAAGCACAGAGGGAATTCCGACCGCCTCGGCCGCGCTGGGCCCACCGATGGACGGCCCCGCGTACGCTGCCGGGATGGAGCGAACTCGGGGTCGTTGGTGATCGGCACGTCATTACGCGGGGATTTGTTGGAGGACAAGGGGAGACCTTCGGCGAACTCTGGCCTCACCGACTTCGACCCGGTTCTCGTCCAACGGCTGCTGGAAACCGACGGCGTGGCCGTGACGCGCCAGGACCTCTGAGACGGGTGCCTCAGCGGAGCTGTCCCTCTCACCACCTCACGGCGGCACGGCAACGCGCCAGGGATCGGCTCCGGCACCCGGCCCCTCTTCACACCGAGATCAGGTGGACGTCTTCGGCCCCGAACGTCTCCAGGTAAGCGGCCAGGTCCTCGGGGTCACTGGTGAACACCACCGCCCCCTGGTGCTTCACGGCAGTCCAGGCAACGAGGGCGTCCACCACGTCGGGCCGCTTCTTCGGGGGGAGACTCGCCGTGCCCAACACCCCGCCGATGCGTCGCCAGTCGGCCATGTCAGGAGCAGTCGCGCACGCGATGCACTGCGCCTGCCCAGCGGACGTAGGCCGCAGTGCCGGGGGAGACGAGCGGGCTTGGGGCACGACAGACTCCTTCAGCACCGTGCTCAAGGCGTGTACCGTCGCCGGATCCGGGCGCCACATCTGTGCCAGCACGGGTCCCGGCACGATCGGTCGATGCGGGGTGCCATCCAGGCTGCGGTGCATCTGAATGGCCTTCGCTTTCCGGGCGGCCAGTGCGATGAGCATCCCGGTGTCGTACACGGGGACACGGACACTCAAGCGACGTCTCCCCGATGACGACCTGCGTCCTCATCCTGGCCATAAACCAACCGCATGGCGTCGTCCACGTCGCGCTGTTCGTCTTCGGTCAGCGCGGCCACGTCGGTGTCATCCGCGGGCCCATAGTGGTCCGCCTGAGCCATGGCATCGGCGATGACCGCGTCGATCCCCGCGAAGCCAGCTTCCGCCGCTTCTGTCTCCGCCATCTGCCGAGTCGCGGCGTTCACCAGGTACGCGGACACGTCCATCCCCGCACGTTCCGCGTGCGATCTGACGCGCTCGGCCTGGCTCGGTTCGAGGCTGATGCTGATCCGTACTTTCCCCATACGGCGATCGTAATACGTGTATTACGAGACGTACAGCAGCGCCGTCGATTCATCCATCGGCAGCGTTTCTCCGGATGTCCGGCTACTGGGACGACCACCCTGACCAGCTGGCGACCGCCACCAGGATGATGGCGTCCGTCGGCGGGGTGTCCCGGTACTGCGGGTACTTGGCGACGAGCCGGTCCCGGGCCTCGTTCCACTGCGGTCCGGTGTACTCGATACGCGCATCCCCGTCCGCGCGGGCCCACCACAGGTGGTCCCAGTCATCGCTGTAGTCGTCCACGAGCAGCGACACCCGGGGGTTCTCCGCGATGTTGCGGAGCCGCTTGAGGGCGCGGGTGGACTTCGGCTTGCTGTCGATGGCGGTCGCGACCGTGTCTCCGTAGGCGGCAAAGGTGACCGGAACGAGGTGCGGCCGCCCGGCGGTGTCGGCCGTGGCCAGGCGCGCGACACGGCTCGTCGCGAACTGTCGCCGCGCCTGTTCCGCGCTCCACCTCATCCGGGGCAGCCTCCCTTCTCAGCCCGTGGTGCCCGGCCGTGGCGGCCGCCTGACGCCGCCGACCCGCATCGTTCCGGCAAGGGAAGGCGAGTGGGCCTGCCCTCTGTAGTTTTCTCCCATTCCCGCTACTGATTCAGGTGACACGCATTAGGATCCAGCGGCATCTTGTGTCGTATCCCACACGGGGTTATTCGGCCACAGCCGAAAAGCACCGAAGTCGTCTTCACACGAGCAGGGCCCGCCGTTAGCTTGTGACCGGAACGGCCGAGGACCGGCTGCTGTCCCGCGCTGGGATGAAACGCCGACGGCCGGCTTTTCTCACGCTGTCCGGTGGGGACAGCGCATCGAAGTCGGAGATCACATGATGCTGAAGAAGATGGCTGCTGCCGGAATTATCGCGGCGACCGCCACCACCATGTTCGCAGCTACCCCTGCATCCGCTGCGGAGGCGGCGACCAAAGGCACCGTGCGGTTCTCGTTCGGCTGCAATGGTTCCACGAAAGCGCGGGCGAACTTCTCGTACAACGAGGGAACTGTCAGTACGACTGTTTACTACAACAACCACTGCTCGCACTCGGTGCGCGTCACGGTGAACATGGCCGACGCCTCCGGCCAGAATATCCACTGCCTGAAGGTCCCGGCCCACAAGAAGGGCAGCAAGAAGTACCGCCAAGGGCTTTCCGGGACGTTCAAGGGCCTCAGCAAGGGCTGCCTCGCCTAGCACTGACGGAAGTCACAATATCGGGGGCGACTTCCAAGGAGAATCGAGCAGACCTGCAAGGGGCAGGGAAACCGGAGGGGTGGGCGCCGCGTGCGGCGCCCACCCCTCCGGCCTGTCGAGCCATGGGGAAGCGCGAGGATCGTCAGCGCCCCCTCCCACCGTCCGCGCCACTCCTGTCACATGGCGAAGACCGCTCGCGGGTCGTCGGTCCCAGGTGTCCGTCCGCCCGTTGCCAGGTGCACCGAGCCTGTGCCGGCCGTGACACGCCAGTTGCCCGCCAGAACACCACGCGCGGGCAGGAACTCGCGCTGCGATGGCAGGGTGACCACGTCGGCCGAGTCCACGGCGGTGAACAGGCACCATCCCTTGCCCGTCACCTTGCAGGCCCACAGACGGGCGCGCTCAGGGATATAGTCCGGCACCTCATCGTCCAGCTCCAAGCGGACGCCCCGGCGTTCGGCCTCCTTTCGGATCACGCTCCACGCGTGCTCGGCCAACGTCAGCTGTTCCACCATCACGCTCCAAGTCAGCGTCGCCACGGCTCACCCCACGGACGGTCGGGTGGCTCCGAGGTGGCAATCGACTGCCCACAGTTATCAGAGGTCAGGCTACGGCGGCGAGCCGCCGTGACGAAGCCGTTCGCGCGACCCGATTCCGCCTTCTCGCCCGCTCCTGAGCGCCACTGTCTCAAGTCCGCCGAACGCTGACCGCCCGGGCACGGGACGGCGGATGACGTGCGAAAACCGAAAAGGTACCGTGCGCCACGCAATATCACCTAATGACCTTAGGCGCATAGGTAAAAAGGCAGAGGCTGCCGTGCGGCACGGACAGGGGCGGCACCGGCGCGACATCGACGCAGGCGGAGGCGACCGAGCACCGGTTACTCGGGGTAGGAAACCGGCACGGGGCCGGGCGGCCACGAGTGGCGCCCCGTCCACAGAGAGGAAACGGTGTCATGTGCTCGATGGGCGGGGCGACCGGCGTGATGGGAGGCATGGACATGATGGGCTCGATGATGATCGGCATGCTGTTCGTTCTGGCCGTCGTGATCGCCCTCGCCGTGGCCGGCGGAGTATGGCTGGGCCGGTCCCTGGCGAGGCGCGACGACAACGTCCCGCAGGTCGCGGAGGACCCCGCCCAGGTCGAGCTGCGGCGCAGGTACGCAGCGGGGGAGATCGACCGCGAGGAATACCTGCAGCGCAAGATCGACATGGAGTAGCTACCGGAGGCTGGGCCGGTCCAGCGGTTCGGTGACCTTGAGGGCGCGATCACGGAATCACGGAAGTCGTGTGGGCGACCGATTGTCCGCTTCTGGTGCGCGAGGTCCTCAACCGGCGCGGGCGAGATCGTCCTCCTCTACTTCCAGGGGGGACTGATGTACCAGCCCGGCTTGGCCCAGATCACCGACCTGGAGAAGTCCGAGAAGAAACACGCCTCCGGCGAGGGTCCAGCGCCAGCGGCGGCCCCGACCCCGGCGGCCACTGCCCCCGACGAAGACGACGATGCTCGAGCGGTTCGGTGACGGCGAGGCCACCGTCGCACGGCGGCCGACCGCCGCCATCTACTATTCGTTCGTAGTAACAACTACAATCATGTAGTAGAAAGAGAGGACGCCAGGAGAAAGGGGAGGGGCATGGGCAAGCGCGAACACCGGGCGGAGGACGTCGCACTGAACCGGATCCGCCGCCACTGGGACCGGCAGGCCCGCGGATACGACCGGGCGATGAGCACCTTCGAACGCGTGATCTTCGTCGGCGGCCGGGAGTGGGTGTGCTCCCGCGTCCGCGGGCGCACCCTCGAAGTCGCGGTCGGGACCGGGCGCAACCTTCCCCTCTACCCGCCCGGCACCGAGCTGTCCGGCATCGACCTCAGCGCCGAGATGCTCGCCATCGCGCGTCGTCGCGCCCGCGACCTGGGCATCGACGCCGACCTTCGCGAGGGTGACGCGCAGCGGCTGCCCTACGCCGACGCTTCCTTCGACACCGTGGTGTGCACGCTGTCGCTGTGCTCAGTACCGGATATGGAGGCCGTCATCGCGGAGATGCACCGCGTCGTGCGCCCCGGCGGTTCCCTCCTCCTACTCGACCACGTACGCCCGACATTGGCGCCGTTGCGCTGGTTCCTGATCAGCGTGCAGGGGCTCATGAACCTGCTCAATCCGGGCACCGGTGAGCAGATGACCCGTCGGCCGCTGCCCGCCGTGCGCGCCCAGGGGTTCGAGATCGAAGAGAGCGAGCGCACCAAGGGCGGGATGGTCGAACGCCTCGCCGCCCGTCGGCCCACCTGACCCGGCACTGGACGGTCGCCGTCGACGCCCCGGCCACTATCCTCGTGTAGTAGGAGATCTCGCCCTCGGAGACCGGAGGAGGAGACCGCGTGGCCAAGGCGTCGCCGGGAGGGCTGGAAGCGGCCGTCATGAAGGTCTTGTGGGACCAGGGCGCCCCTATGACGGTGCGCGAAGTTCTCGACGCGGTGAACGAGGGCCGCCACCGCACGCTCGCCTACACGACCGTGATGACCACGCTCGCCCGGCTCGCGGACAAGGGCGCCGTGCTGCGCGAGGCGGCCGGGCGCGGCTACTCCTATCGGCCGGCCGGGCGCGACCCCGCGGCGCTGGCCGTGCGGTCGGTGCTCACCGACCATGGCGACGCCGCCATCGCGCATTTCGTCGAGCAGGTCGGGGCGGACCCCGAGCAGCTCGGGCGACTGCGGCGGCTGCTGGACGCCCGGCCGGATGAGGGCAGAGCCGGTGGATAGCGGCCGCCGCCCGTTCATCTTGCTGGTCGGCTCGGTGCTGACGCTACGGGCGGTCCTCGCGGCGTCCGCCTACTGCCTCGTGCACCTGATCGCGGTCCGGGTGGCCGACGCTGGCCCGGCCGTGCTGTGGTCCGACGGCCAGTACCTACCGGCGGTCCTCGCCGCCGCTCTGCTCGCCGCGAGCACGGTCGCGACCGCCCGCCGCGCGTTCCAGTCACGCCGCGACGACCGCGCGCTGCGCGCGGCAGTACGCGGACGCTCCCGCCCGGCCGACGGCGGGCTCGCCGCCGTCGCCGCCCGGCACGGTCTGGCCGACCGGGTCGTGGTCGTCGACGAACCCCGCCCGTACGCGTTCACCTTCGGCATGCTGCGCCCGCGAGTCGCGGTGAGCCGCTCCCTCCTCGACAACCTGGAACCCGGTGAGGTGGCGGCGGTGCTCGCCCACGAGGCCGCCCACGTTCGCGGACGCGATCCGCTGAAGACCCTCCTGGCGCGGCTCGCGACGAGCCGCGGCCTCTACCTGCCACCGCTGCGCGATCTGTCGGCGCGCTTCACCCGCGGCCGCGAGCTGGCCGCCGACCGGTCCGCGGTGGCGGCCTGCGGCGTGCGCCCGGTGGTCGGTGCCCTGTTGCGCAGCGCCACGCCCCCGGCCTGGCGGCGGGACCGGCCGCGCCGATGGCCGCTCAAAGCCCCGGCGAGCCGTTGGACGCCCGGATCGGCCAGCTGGAGTCCGGCGTCGAATCCCCGCCCCGCCGCTCCGATCCACTCGACGGCGGTGGGTGCGGCGAGCGCGACGGTCGTGGCCGCGATCGGCGTCCAGGCGTACATCCTCATGATGCAGCTGTGCGGATGCGCGATGTGAAGCAACGCGGATGCCCCAAGGGGGTTACGAGCCGACACCCGGGGATGGCGGGGTGAGGTCGCCACCCTGCGCGAGGGGGCGCGACCGCGGTACTGCTGTTCCCCCTCGCCCTGGCGGAGTCCACGGGACGGTGGGGAACGAATCGTGCATGCCGTGACACTGCCGCATCCCCTTGACAATCGCCCACAGGTTTTCCCTGGCTAACCGGAGGGTGAGAGCTTCTTCCCGTCGAGGTCGACACACGATCTCATGCGTCCTCATGCGTCCAGGAGTGGCCAAGTTCGCTCGTCCATTCGCGCCCATTCCAGGGAACTCCGCTGCTTTACTGGGGATCATGGGCGAGCGTTGGCAAGATCGGTTCCGTGCGAGCAGGGTCAGTCTCCCATCCTGGGCCAGAGAAGCCCCTGACCATTCGATGTTCCGCAGCAACGCCAGCGGCACCTGGGAGATCTACACCTGGGACCGGGCCACCGGCGAGCAGTGCCAGGTGACCAAGCGCCACCACGGCACGATGTCGGGCACGCTCGACCCCACCGGGACCTGGGTCTGGTGGTTCGACGACACCGACGGCGACGAGTTCGGCGTCTGGCGGCGGCAGCCGTTCCGAGGCGGCCCCGACGCCCCGGCCGTCCCCGGACTCCCCTCCTCCTACATCGGCGGCCTCGCGCTCGGCGCGTCCGGGCTCGCCCTCGTCGGCCGCTCCACGGACGACGGCTTCAGCGTCCACCTCAGCCGACCCGGCACGCAGCCGCGCACCGTCTACTCCCACCGCCAGGAGGGCTGGATCTCCGACCTCTCGCGCGACGAGTCCCTCTTCGCCATCGGCCACAGCGAGCACGGCGACAGCCGCCACATGGCCGTGCGGGTCCTGCGCCTCCTCCACGACGGCACCACCGAGACCGTCGCCGACCTGTGGGACGGCCCCGGCCGCGACCTCACCCCCGTGGGCTTCGCCCCCGACGGCCACCGGCTGCTGGTGCTGCACGAACGCTACGACCGTGTGGAACCGCTGATCTGGGACCCCCTCTCCGGCACCGAGCAGGAGATCCGCCTCGACCTGCCCGGCGAACTCTCCGCCGGGTGGACGCCCGACGGCGGCTCCCTGCTGATCGCCCAGGACCACCGGGCACGCAGCCGCGTCCACCGCCACGACCTCGCCACCGGCGCGACGACCCCGCTGGACATCCCCCGCGGCCTGGTCTCCGCGGCCGCGGCCCGCCCCGACGGCACGGTCGAGTACTCCTGGTCCAGCTCCGAGCACCCGCCGGTGGTCCGCGACACCACCGGCACCACCGTCCTGGCCCCGCCCGGCCCCACCGCACCGTCCTCCGTGCCCGTCCGCGACGTCACCGTCCCCGGCCCGGGCGGCGACATCCACGCGCTCGTGTCCGTCCCGGCCGACGCCGCCGCCCCCGTGCCCACCGTCTTCATCGTGCACGGCGGCCCCGAGTCCCATGACGTCGACGCCTTCGCCCCCGACGTCGCCGCCTGGGTCGACCACGGATTCGCCGTCGTCCGCGTCAACTACCGCGGCTCCACGGGCTACGGCACCGCCTGGCGCGACGCCCTGGAGAGCCGCGTCGGCCTGACCGAGCTGGAGGACATCAAGGCGGTCCGCGACTGGTCGGTGGCCTCCGGCCTGGCCGACCCCGACCGCCTGGTGCTGGAGGGCGGCTCCTGGGGCGGCTACCTCACCCTCCTCGGCCTGGGCGTGTACCCCGAGGACTGGAGCCTGGGCATCGCCGCGATGCCGATCGCCGACTACGTCACCTCGTATGCCGACCAGATGGAGGCGCTGTGCGCCTTCGACCGCTCGATGTTCGGGGGCTCGCCCGACGAGGTCCCCGACCTGTACCGCCGCTCCTCGCCCATCACCTACGTGGAGAACGTATCGGCTCCCGTGCTCATCCTCGCGGGAGAGAACGACCCTCGCTGCCCCATCCGGCAGATCGACAACTACATCACCCGCCTCGCCGAGCTCGGCAAGCCGCACGAGGTCTACCGGTTCGACGCCGGGCACGGCTCGTTCGTCGTGGAGGAGCAGATCCGCCATATGTCGGCCGAACTGGATTTCGCGCAGAGATTCACCGGAACCCGCACGGAAGGGCCGTCCCCGAGGACCGCATAGCTATGCCAGGGCAACCGCGCTATCTGTGGCTGGCGGACCAGCTACGCACGCCCATCCTCAACGGCGAGCTGACCCCCGGTACCCGGCTCCCATCGCGGTCCCGGCTGGCCCGCTCGTATGAGGTGAGCGAGCAGGTGTCCCGGCACGCCCTGCGCCTGCTCGTCAGCGAGGGGCTGGTGGAGGCCCGGCCCGGCTCCGGCTACTACGTCCGGTCCGTGCCGCAGATCCACCGCTTCTCGCGCACCGACCGCTCCTCGGGGTCGGGCGTGGAACCGCTGTACCGCCGCGATATCGACACGGTCACCGAGAAGGCGTGCGACCTGGTCTCGCGCCGACTCGCCATCCGCGACGGCGACGCGGTGTACCGCACCCGCTGCCTGGGGCTGACCGACGGCGTACCCGTCGCCCTGCACACCGCCTGGGAGCCGATGCTGCTCACCCACGGCACGCTGCGCACTCCTGCCGACGCCGAGCCGGGGACCAGCGTGCTCGACCGCCTCGGGGCGGCCGGGGTGATCATCGACCGGGTGGTGGAGGAGGTCGGCGTGCGCCCGTTACGCGAACCCGAGGCCTCCATGCTCCAGCTCGCCGCCGGCCTCCCGGTCCTGGTGGTGGAGCGCACCCACTACAACGGGCAGCGCCCGGTGGAGACCTCCGACCTGGTGGGCTCGGTCGACCACTGCCGCCTGCTGTACCGGCTCAGTCTCGCCCGTACGCCGAGGAAGGGGCGCTGACGGACCGTTTTCGCGATGAGCACGGGGATTGTGTCGATTTCGGCGGTTTTCCGACGGAGTTTCCGTGGTCATCGCAGAGGGAGAGTGGGGGAAAGCACGACGGCGGCCGGGGCTCCCCCTCCCGGAGAACCCCGGCCGCCGTCGTTGACCGCCCGAGTCGGGCGGGATCGCCTAGCCCTGGATGAACTCCTGGGCCACGACCTCCGCGATCTGGGCGGTGTTCAGAGCGGCGCCCTTGCGCAGGTTGTCGCCGCACAGGAACAGGTCGAGCGACGCCGGGTCGTCGAGCGAGCGGCGGATACGGCCGACCCAGGTCGGGTCGGTGCCCACGACGTCGGCCGGGGTCGGGAACTCGCCCGCGGCCGGGTCGTCCTGCACCACCACGCCCGGCGCGGAGGCCAGCGCCTCGCGGGCCGCGGCGGCGTCCACCTCCTGGGCGAAGGTGGCGTGCACGGCGAGCGCGTGGGTGGTGACCACGGGGACGCGGACGCAGGTGGCCGAAACCCGCAGCTCCGGCAGGCCGAGGATCTTCCGCGACTCGTTGCGGACCTTCAGCTCCTCCGAGGAGTAGCCGTCGTCCTTGAGCGACCCGGCCCACGGCACTACGTTCATCGCGAGCGGCGCCGGGAACGGCCCCAGCTCGCCCACGGCGGCGCGCACGTCACCGGCGCGGCTGCCCAGGGTGCGGTCGGTGGCGGCCTTCTCGATCTGGTCGTGCAGGGTGTCGATGCCCTCCTGGCCGGCGCCCGAGGCCGCCTGGTAGGAGGACACCACCAGGTCGGTCAGACCGTAGGCGCGGTGCAGCGCGCCCATGGCGACGATCATCGACAGCGTGGTGCAGTTCGGGTTGCTGATGATGCCGCGCGGGCGGTTGCGCGTCTGATCGGCGTTGACCTCGGGCACGACGAGCGGGACATCGGGGTCCATCCGGAACGCGCCGGAGTTGTCCACGGCCACCGCGCCGCGCTCGGCGGCGATCGGCGCCCACTGCTTGGACACCTCGTCGGGGACGTCGAACATCGCGACGTCGACACCGTCGAAGACCTCCGGCGCCAGCGCTTGGACCTCGACCTCCTCACCGCGGACGGTGAGGCGCTTGCCGGCCGAGCGCGGGGAGGCGATCAGCCGGATCTCGCCCCACACGTTCTCCCGGGTGGAGAGGATGTCGAGCATGACGGTGCCCACGGCACCGGTGGCACCGACGATGGCGAGGGTGGGAAGACGGTTGCTCATCGGCCGGTACCTCCGTAGACGACGGCCTCGACCTGGTCGGCGTCGAGTTCGAACTCACTGTGGGCGGCCGCGACCGCCGTGTCGATCTGGTCCTGCTCCACGATGACCGAGATGCGGATCTCCGAGGTGGAGATCATCTCGATGTTGGTGCCGGAGCGCGCGATCGCGTCGAAGAACCGCGAGGTGACGCCCGGGTAGGAGCGCATGCCCGCGCCGACCAGGGACACCTTGCCGATCTGGTCGTCGTAGCGCAGCCCCTCGAAGCCGACCTTCTCCTGGACCTTCTTCAGCGCCGTCATCGCGGTCTGGCCGAAGTCCATCGGCACGGTGAAGGAGATGTCGGTGCGCGCGGTGGAGGCCGCCGACACGTTCTGCACGATCATGTCGATGTTGATCTCGGCGTCCGCCAGGGCGGTGAAGATCGTCGCGGCCTCGCCGACCTTGTCGGGAACGCCGACGACCGTGATCTTGGCCTCGCTGCGGTCGTGCGAGACGCCGGAGATGATCGGTTGTTCCATGCCTTCGGTTTCCTCAACTTCTGAGACGACCCAGGTACCGGGCTTCTGACTGAACGACGAGCGCACGTGCAGCGGGATGTTGTACCGCCGCGCGTACTCCACGCACCGCAGGTGCAGGATCTTGGTGCCGGTGGCGGCCATCTCCAGCATCTCCTCGTAGGAGACCTGCGGGATGCGGCGAGCGGACGGCACGATGCGCGGGTCGGCGGTGAACACGCCGTCGACGTCGCTGTAGATCTCGCACGCGTCGGCGTTCAGCGCCGCCGCGAGGGCAACGGCCGTGGTGTCGGAACCGCCGCGGCCCAGCGTGGTGATGTCCTTGCTGTCCTGCGCGACGCCCTGGAACCCGGCGACGATGCAGATCGACCCCTCGTCCAGAGCCTCCTGGATCCGGCCCGGGGTGACATCTATGATCTTGGCGTTGCCGTGCAGGGACGTGGTGATGACTCCGGCCTGCGAGCCGGTGAAGGATCGGGCCTCATAACCCAGGTTCCCGATCGCCATCGCGACCAGGGCCATGGACATGCGCTCACCGGCGGTCAGCAGCATGTCCATCTCGCGCCCGGGGGGAACGGGGGAGACCTGCTCGGCGAGGTCGAGGAGCTCATCGGTAGTGTCGCCCATGGCAGAGACCACGACGACCACGTCATATCCCGCTTTTTTCTGAGCGACGATCCGCTGGGCTACGCGCTTGATGGCGTCTGCGTCAGCGACGGAGGACCCGCCGTACTTCTGCACGATTAGAGCCACGGTCGTTGCTCCTGAGGAGTTGGGATCAAGGTAATCAACCAGAAGTGTAGCTATCAGGTTTCATCGGATGCCCTCTCACCTGCGGCGAAAGGCACCGAGATGGGGTCGTACCCGGCAAACGGGCCGATACTCCAACTTTTTTTCGGACTCATCGTCCAGACGTGTACGATGCGCCGCGGAGCGCGGCGGTTCGCGCCGCTGAGAGGGGCTCTGGGCCGCGTGGGGCGGTTCCGGACGACGGCTCAGAACTCCAGGTTCCGGCGCCCCTCGAACGCCCGACCCAGCGTGACCTCATCGGCGTACTCCAGGTCGCCGCCGACGGGCAGGCCGCTGGCCAGGCGGGTGACTTTCAGCCCCATGGGTTTGACGAGGCGCGCGAGGTAGGTGGCGGTGGCCTCGCCCTCCAGGTTGGGGTCGGTCGCCAGGATCAGCTCGGTGACCTGGCCGTCGGACAGCCGCGTCATCAACTCCTTGATGCGCAGGTCGTCCGGGCCGACGCCCTCGATCGGGCTGATGGCGCCGCCGAGCACGTGGTAGCGACCGCGGAACTCGCGCGTCCGCTCGATCGCCACGACGTCCTTGGACTCCTCCACCACGCAGATGACGGCGGAGTCGCGCCGCGGGTCGCGGCAGATGCGGCACTCGGTCTCCTCGGAGACGTTGCCGCACACCTCGCAGAACCGCACCCGGTCCTTGACCTCGACGAGCGCGTTGGCGAGGCGCTTGACGTCGGCGGTCTCGGCGGCGAGCAGATGGAAGGCGATGCGCTGCGCGCTTTTCGGACCGACGCCGGGCAGCCGCCCGAGCTCGTCGATCAGATTCTGAACAGCGCCTTCGTACATCGCCTACCACTCACTCGTCGATCTCTCGGCCTCTACCGTAGTCGAGCCGCGCGAAAGATCTCACACCCGCACCGGCCGCCGGAGACGCCAGCGGGTGCCTAGAAGCCGGGGAGGCCGGGCATGCCGCCGCCGGGCATGCCGCCACCGCCCAGGCCTTCGGCGAGCGGGCCCATCTTCTCCTGCTGCAGTTCCTCGACCGCGGACTCGGCGTCGCGGATGGCCGCGAGGACAAGGTCGGCGATGGTCTGCGCCGTCTCGCCGGCGTCGTCGGGGTCGATCGCCTTAGGGTCGATGGTGATGTCCTCGACCGAACCGCGGCCGCTCACCTTCACGGTGACCAGCCCGCCGCCCGAGGTGCCCTCGACCTGGGCTTCGTCGAGCTGCTGCTGGGCCTCCATGAGCTGCTGCTGCATCTGCTGGGCCTGCTGCAGCAGCGCCTGCATGTCCATTCCGCCGCCAGGGTTCACTTGCCAACATCTCCTTGCGTCATGTGCCGACTCTTGCGAGCGTATCCGCTCGCGCAGAAGAGGTGGGGCGGTCGCGACAGGGCGTGGTGCGCGCCGTCAGTCCGCGCTGGTGCGCGGGCGCGTCGAGGCGGACGCGATGACGTCGTCGAGGTGGTCGCGCGAGGCGATAAGCCGATCGATCATCCCCGAGATGCGCTCGCGCTCCTGGGCGAGGGTATCCAGCAGGTCGGGGGCGGGGTCGCCGCGCTCCTGGGCGTACAGGCAGGGCAGCAGATCATAGATCCCGGCGCTGGACAGCCCGGCGGCGTACAGGCACTGGATGCGATCGACGCGCTCCACCGCCTCCTCGGAGTACTCGCGGTGGCCGCCGGCGGTGCGGCGTGCCGCCAGCAGGCCCTGCTCCTCGTAGTAGCGCAGTGACCGCTCACTGACGCCGGTGCGGCGCGCCAGCTCCCCGATGCGCACTATGACCTCCGACACATTGGGTTGAACCTGACATGGATGTCAGATTCTAGGCTGCCGCACATGGACATCGACACCCCCGCCCACGGCGTCCCCAGCCCCCTACTGACCAGCGCGGACCTCGCCGGAACCGAGCTCCCCAACCGCATCGTCATGGCCCCCATGACCCGGCTGCGGGCCGACACCAGCGGCGTGCCGCAGCCCATCATGGCGCAGTACTACGCGCAGCGCGCCAGTGCCGGGCTGATCGTCTCCGAGGGCATCTCGCCGAGCGTCCGCGGCCAGCAGTACCTCACCGAGCCCGGCCTGTTCAGCGAGGAACAGGTCGCCGGGTGGACACCGGTCACCGCGGCCGTGCACGCGGCGGGCGGCCGGATCTTCGCGCAGATCATGCACGCCGGGCGCAACGGGCACCCGGACAACCGGATCGACGGCGGTCAGCCCGAGGCCCCCTCGGCGGTGCCGCTCACCCGCCCGCTGCACACCCTCGACGGCAAGATCGACCCCGTCATGCCGCGGGCCATGACCACCGCCGACATCCGCGCCGCGATCGACGACCACGCCGCGGCGGCGCGCGCCGCCCTCCGCGCCGGGTTCGACGGCGTGGAGATCCACAGCGCCAACAGCTACCTGCCGCACCAGTTCCTCGCCGACAACACCAACCTGCGTGACGACGCCTACGGCGGAAGCCCGACCGCACACGCCCGGTTCGTCGTCGAGCTCACCGAGGCCGTGGCCGACGCCGTCGGCGCGGACCGCGTCGGCCTGCGCATCGCACCGGGCAACCCGGAGAACGAGATCACCGAGGCCGACCCGGCGCCCGTCTACCGCGCCCTGCTGTCGGCCGTCGACCCGTTGGGCCTGGCCTACCTGCACGTGACCGACAACCCCGACTACCCCGCCCTGGACGACCTGCGGCCGCGGTGGAGGGGAACGCTCATCGGCAACACGGGTGAACACGAGGCGACGACCCGGGAATCGGCGGAGCGGCTGATCCGGGACCGGCGGGCCGACCTCGTGTCGGTCGGCCGACCGTTCATCTCCAACCCCGACCTTCCGGAGCGCGTCGCGGCCGGGATCGCGTGGGCGCCGATCCGGGAGAAGAACTTCCACTACACCTCGGGGCCGCGCGGCTACATCGACTACCCCGCCGCGCGAGAGGTCGTGGCCGGGTAGCGACACGCCCGGCCGGGGCGGGGCCGAAATGGCGTCCACGCGGCTCCGCCCCCGCTCATTTGAGCAGGTCGGACCCAGTGTGGGCCATCGCACCCACCTGCGGAGACCCGTTGAACCGAAATCCACTCCGTCATCACTTGGTATCTATATGGGGTCAAGGCGCGCGTCTGAGGATCGATGAGCACTGACCGTTCGAGTGGACGGATTCGACATATGGTCCGCATGGTCCGACCCCATCGCCTCCCCACCCCCGACCGGCGCAGTTTCCTCGCACTGACTGGCATCAGCACCGCGGCTTTCGTGCTCGGCAGCAACGTGGCCGGGCATGCCGCCCCCATCGACCGCCCGGTTCCGGACAACCCGTTCTCCCTGGGCGTGGCCTCCGGAGACCCGACCCCCGACGGCGTGGTCCTCTGGACCCGCCTGGCCCCCGACCCGCTGGCCGAAGACGGCCACGGGGGCATGCCCGCCCACGACTACACCGTCGAGTACGAGGTGGCCACCGACGACCGCTTCCGCGACGTCGTCCGGCGCGGCAGCGCCGTGGCCACCCCCGACCTCGCGCACGCCGTGCACCCCGAGGTGGCGGGGCTGGAGCCCGGGCGCGAGTACTTCTACCGGTTCCGCACCGGAGGCGAGATCAGCCCGGTGGGCCGCACCAAGACCGCGCCCGCGCCCGGCGCCAGCGTCTCCTCCCTCTCCCTGGCCATCACCTCCTGCCAGGCCTGGTACCACGGCCACTACACGGCCTACCGCGACATCGCCGAGCAGGACCTCGACCTGCTGCTGTTCCTCGGCGACTACATCTACGAGTACGGGATCACCTCGGCCAACCGGCTCCGGCAGGGCGCCCCCGAGCTCAGCGAGGCGCACGCCGCGGCCGTCCTCACCCTGGAGCAGTACCGGCTGCGGTACGCCCTCACCAAGACCGACCCCCACCTGCAGGCCGCGCACGCCGCGGCGCCCTGGGCGGTGACCACCGACGACCACGAGGTGGAGAACAACTACGCCGACGCGCACTCCCAGTACGGGGTGTCCCAGGAGGACTTCCTCCGGCGCCGGGCCGTGGCCTACCGCGCCTGGTACGAGAACCAGCCGCTGCGCGCCGCGTCCCTGCCCAAGGGCCCGGACATGCGGCTCTACCGCCGGCTGCGCTTCGGCCGCCTCGCCGAGTTCAACGTCCTGGACACGCGCCAGTACCGCGACAACGTCCCGGCCGACGGAGGCGCTCCCGGCGGGGACCGCACCGACCCGGAACGCAGCATCCTGGGCACCCAGCAGGAGGAGTGGCTCTACAAGGGGCTGAGACGCAGCGACGCCACCTGGAACGTGCTGGCCCAGCAGGTGGTGATGGCCCTCATCGACCGCGACACCGGGCCGGGCCTGGAGTTCAGCATGGACCAGTGGGACGGCTTCCCCGCCAACCGCCAGCGGCTGCTCGACACCCTGACCGAGTACGACGTGTCCAACCCCCTTGTGCTGACCGGCGACATCCACCGGCACGCGGCCGCCGAGCTCAAGGAGGACTTCGACGACCCGGACTCCGCCACCATCGGCACCGAGCTGATCACCACGTCGGTGTCCTCGGACGGCAACGGGTCGGACCGGGACCATTTCGCCCCCATCTGGCTGGGCAACGACCATGTCAAGCTCTACAACGCCCGGCGCGGCTATGTTCAACTGCAGATGACCCCGAGCGAAGTCACGTCGGACTTCAAGGTGATCGACCAGATCGAGGCCGACGACTCAGGGACCGTGAGTACCGTGGCCAGGTTCGTCACCGAGGAGGGCCGACCCGGCCTCGAACCGATCGGCGGAGGACGCCCGTGAGCAGACCCCCCATGCCCGTGACCCGGATCGCCGCCCAGGGACGCGTCGGCGCGATCGACCTGTCGTGGAAGCTCCCCGGATGGGATCCGCTGGTCGACCACTTCGCGATCCATATGTCGGAGGACCCCGAAGTCGAGCTGACGCCAGAGACGCTCATCGGCAAGACCGTCTACGGGCGCTTCACGCACGACACGCTCGGGCCGCGGGCGGAGACGCGCCACTATCGGATCGTCACGGTCGACGCGGCGGGACGGCGCAGCCGCCCCTCGCGGCTGGTGCGCGGGGTGTCGACCGAGTCGATGACCATGCGCGGGCGCCCGTTCGCGCAGGTGGGAGAGTTCGACTCGAAGAGTCTGGAGCTGGCGCTGGCCCCCGACCGCGGCCAGCCCGACTACCTGTCGACGTTCCCCGATGGCGTCGACTTCCGGCACGGACAGAGCGACCCGGCCACGGACTGGTGCTACCTGCACCCGGGCCCGCGCGACCGGTGGGCCGGGCATCGGGCGCACACGTTCCGGCTGCGGTTCGACATGGCCTACGCGCCGACGGCCGACCCCGGGTTCGTGATCTGGCTGATCGACACGCACGCCACCCTGGCCGGGACCGCGACGCTCGCGGTCAACGGGGCCGAGGTCACCGAGGTGGAGTTCGAAGGCGGGGCCACCCGCGGCTCCCTGGAGGGCGACGCCACCGTGCCCGGCACGGCGCTGGTCCCCTCCTTCGTCGAGCTGCGGCTCCCGGCTCAGCGCTTCGCCGCTGGGGAGAACGCCATCGACATCACCAAGACGACGGGGTCCTGGCACGCCTACGACGCGGTCGGGGTGTTCGAGCTGGAGCGGTGAGCACCGCGCCGTTCTCCTCCGCCCGCAGACGGCACACATGCCCGATTCAACCCCTCGATGTCCGGGGACAACCGTGACCGGTGGCACCGCGCTCCCCGCCCTATCGACCACCGAATCGGAAGCGTGTAGAGATGATCACCGCCGCCCAGCGCCATGCCGCGCTGATCGACTCGCTCATTCAGTCCGGTGAACTGGTCGACGACCGGCTGATCGCCGCCTTCCGGGCGACGCCGCGGCACCTGTTCATCCCGGAGGTCGGGGCGCTGACCGTGCACGGCACCGTGCTCGACGCGCGCACCAGCCCCGAGGCGTGGCTCGCGGCCGTCTACTCCGACGACGCGATCATCACCCAGGTCGACGACGGCGACCCGACGCGCCGTCGCCATCTGCCCACCTCCTCCAGTTCCGCGCCGACGATCATGGCGCGCATGCTGGAGGCCGCCGACCTGGGCGACGGTCAGCGTGTGCTGGAGATCGGGACCGGCACCGGGTGGAACGCCGCGCTGCTCGCCGCCCGTCTCGGCGACACGAACGTGACCTCGGTGGAGGTCGATCCCGCCGTCCTCGCCGGTGCGCGCTCCGCGCTGGCCGCGGCGGGCCGTTCACCCGCCACGCACCTGCGCGACGGCGCGCTCGGGTACCCGCCGGGCGCCCCGTACGACCGGACGATCGCCACGTGCAGCGTGACCCGCGTTCCCCGCGCCTGGATCGAGCAGACCCGGGTCGGCGGGCTGGTCGTGACCCCGTGGACGGCCATGGAGGGCGCCGGAGTGCTCGCCCCGCTGACCGTGGCGGAGGACGGCTCGGCCTCCGGGCACTTCCGCGGCGGACTGGGGTTCATGCTGCTGCGCTCGCAGCGCATGCCCGATGTGCCCCCGCACGGCCTCGACGCGGAACCGGACGAGACCCGCGTCGTCGACGAGGACGTCATCAGCCCGCTGACCGAGTTCGCGACCGCGTTCCCGATCACCTTCATGGTGCCGTCGTGGCGCATGGGGCTGCGGAGCATGGGCACCGGGATGGGGTTGTGGCTGTCGGCCACCGACGGGCCGTCATGGGCGCGCGTCTACCCCTACGGCGACGAGTGGGCGGTCGAGCAGGGCGGGCCGCGCTCGCTGTGGGACGAGGTCGAGCGCGCGACGGCCGAATGGGGGGCGCTCGGCGCGCCCGATCACGACCGGTTCGGGCTCACCGTGGCGCCCGATGAGCGGCACCGGCTGTGGCTGGACACACCGGACGGCCCCGGCTGGGACTTCGTGCTGCCGGACCGCTGAGAGCCGGCTACCGAAGATTCACCACCGACGCCTCCGGTCCCTCCGTTGATCTCGGGGATACCGGGGTCTCACGCGCGATTTTCCCCCGATATCTCCGAGGTCAACGCAGGAGCGGCGCGCAAACCGACACGGCACGTGAAAGCTCGGTGGTCGTGCCCTCGTCGGCCCCGGTGCCGCCGACGAGGGCACGGTGGAGTGCGTCGCGACGATCGCGACACCCACGGGCGCACGGCCTAGTCACCGGAACCGTGCTTCTTCTGTTTTCTGTTCCCCGCTCCTGAGCCCCGGCTGCTCCGCTGCTGCATGCGGCGCAGCAGGTCGCGCTTGTCCTGAAGCGGATCGGAACGCCCGGCCCCGGTCTGCTTGGCCGTGTCACCACCGCGCAGCTGCGCGCGGGACACGCTCTTCCGCTGACCGCCGACACCCAGCAGGCTGTTTCCATCTCGCGGCATACGCCACCTCCCTGATCGAACAATCCGAGACGTTTCGTCTCGCTCGATTTCGAGCATGCACCACCGCGATCGAGCATGTCAAGACGATACGTCTCGTTCCATTGGTTGGTAGGCTCGTGGCATGCCATCCGACAACGTCCCCAGCAGGCCCCGCCGCAGCGAACGTGCGCGGCGCGCCATCCTCGACGCCACCTATGACCTGGTGTTGGAGAAGGGCTACGCGAAGCTCACGATCGAGGCGATCGCCGCGCGGGCGGGGGTGGGAAAGCAGACGATCTACCGCTGGTGGCCGTCCAAGGGCGCGGTGATGATCGACGCCTTCCTGCCCGAGGGCGCCGGAGAGGAGACCGAGGTCGACCTGCCCGACACCGGCGACCTGGCGGCGGATCTCAAGGGGGTGCTGCGCGCGACGGCCGACGAGTTCGCCGACCCCGCCTTCAGCGCGCGGCTACGCGCGCTGAGCGCCGAGATCCTGCTGGCACCCGAGCTGGCCCCGGACGTCGCGGAGCGCGTCCTGGGTCCGGGACTGCGGGCCTACAAGAAGCGGCTGCTCGCCGCGCAGCAGGCGGGTGTGATCGCCCAGGGCGACGACGTGGACCTGGACGTGGCCGTGGAACTCCTCCTCGGCCCGCTCCACTACCGGTGGCTACACGACCTCGGCGGGATCAC
Organism: Nocardiopsis gilva YIM 90087; assembly: GCF_002263495.1. Classification (NCBI taxonomy): domain Bacteria; kingdom Bacillati; phylum Actinomycetota; class Actinomycetes; order Streptosporangiales; family Nocardiopsidaceae; genus Nocardiopsis; species Nocardiopsis gilva. Next base: position 287,146 of record NZ_CP022753.1, read on the forward strand.
CCACGACTACGTCGACACCCTCGTCGACTTCACCCTCGCGGCCCTCCGGCCGGGCGCGACGACTACGTCGTCCTCCTCGTCCTAGGCCTGGTGGCTCGGGCGGCGTCGACGACGTTGTCTTTAGAGTGAGCCCCATGGCAGTCGTTTCTCTGCGCATCATCGGCCGCGACCTGCCGGGGCGCGAATGCGGTGAATACCGGAACATCCATGTCGCCGTGCAACGCGGGCGCGAGCCGGAAGGGGCCGTTCCGGGAGATGCGGCGGAGGCCGTCTGGGAGTTCACGGTTGAGACGGTCGTCGCGCCGGACGGGACCCCGGACTTCCGAGGGCCTTATGTCCACGGGCGGCGCGGGGCGCGGTTCCTGTATCTGACCTGGGGCGAGCAGCCACCCGGGGGACCGTTCACGATGTTCCGCCGCGCCAAACTCTTCCTCGACGACCTCCCGGCGGAGGCCCTCGATCGAGGCACTGCCGAGGGAGAGCTCGGGCTGACGGACTCCTGCGGCATGGCGCGTTGCGCGGCAGTGCGCCCGCCCGACATCACCTGGAGCTACTGACGTTCCAAGCGTGATGTCCCGCCCCGTCTCTCCCGTTGATCTCGGCGAAGCGCACCGAATTCCAGCGGTTCTTCGGTGCGCTTCGCCGAGATCAACGGACGAAGCGGTGACATCGTTGGTGGAAGGTCAGTAGTGGCTCACCACACGGCCATGGCCAGGTGTCAGCGGGACCACGACATCCGCGTCACTGCGCGGTGTGGTCGATCTCGTCGATGAGCTTGCCTCCGAGCTCGCTCTGGATCAGCGAGTACCCGGTCGGCTGCGGCGTCTCGTTGACGGACGGGTCGTCCGCCGGGTCGGACATGGCGGACTGAGGTTCCGGCTCCGGAGCCGGAGGCGGAGCCGCCGCGGCGTTCTCGTAGGGGTCCGGAGGAGGCTCCGGGAGGTCGCTGACGGGGCGCTGCGGTCGCTCCTCGTCCGCGGCGGGACGCTGTTGCGGCTCGGGCGCGGGAGACGCGGGAGACGGCTGCGGCTGGCTCTGCGGTTGCGCGGGAGCGTCCCACCCCGCCGGTTCCGCGGCCGGGGCAGGAGCGGCGGGAGGCGGAGTCGGCGCCGCCGGACGCTGCGGCGCGACGGGCGGTGCACCGTTCGCGGCCACCGCCGTGACACGCACCTCCATACCGAGGATGTGCTGGATGGCCCCGGCGACCACCTGGTCGCTGCCGCTGTTGGAGAAGCCCTTGGCGTCGTTGGACCGCGAGAAGCCCAGCTGCACCGTGCTTCCCTCGACCGCGACGGGGCGCGCGTCGCTGCCGCTGAGCACCATCCAGGTGAAGCGGCGCATGCCCTTGACGGCCTCCAGGATCTGCCCCCAGGACGCCTGGAGCGTCCCCAGATCGAGGCCCCCACCCGACGCGGGCTGGGCAGCGGCGGCACCGTGCGCCGGAGAAGCAGCCGGAGCCGGATCCGCCGGGGCGGCGGAAGGAGCCGGAGCTGCGAACGCCTCGGGCCAGTCGTCGCCCCGCGGAGCCGCCGGACGCGCGGGCGCGGCCTCGGGCTCCGGAGGCGGCGACGCGGCCGGGGTCGCGGGCGCGACCGGTGCGGCCGGGGCTGCCGCGGCCTGCATGACCGCACCACCTACTGTTCCCGAGATCACGTTGCCCGTGGTGGGTGCAGCTGGCGAGCCCGGATTCGATGAAGCGCCCGACGCCACTCGGCGCTCCAGCTGGTCCAGGCGGGCCAGCAGGGCGCCGCCGTCGCTGCTCGGGTCGGCCGCGGGCAGCAGCACCCGCGCGCACAGCAGTTCCAGCAGCAGGCGCGGCGACGTGGCGCCGCGCATCTCGGTCAGCCCCTGGTTGAGGATCTCGGCGGCGCGGGTGAGTTCGGCCGGTCCGAGCCGAGTGGCCTGCTCCCGCATCTGGTCGACGGCGTCGGGCGAGACGTTGATCAGGCCCTTGTCCAGCGCGTCGGGCACGGCCGCGAGCACGACCAGGTCGCGGGTGCGCTCCAGCAGGTCGGCGGTGAAGCGCCGGGGGTCGTGGCCGCCCTCCATGACGCGGTCGATCAGGCCGAACACCGCCGCGCCGTCGCGGGCGCCCAGCGCGTCGACCATCTCGGTGAGCAGCCCGGAGTCGGTGTAGCCGAGCAGGGCCACCGCGCCGTCGCGGGTGATGCCGCTCTCGTCGGAGCCGGCGAGCAGCTGGTCCAGGATGGACAGCGAGTCACGTGCCGACCCCGCGCCCGCACGCACGACCAGCGGCAGCGCCGCCGGGTCAAAGGGGACGCCCTCCTCGGTGAGGACCTCCTCCATGAGCTCGCGCAGCGTGCTCGGCGGGATGAGCCGGAACGGGTAGTGGTGCGTGCGCGACCGGATGGTGCCGATGACCTTGTCGGGCTCGGTGGTCGCGAACACGAACTTGAGGTGCGGCGGCGGTTCCTCGACGAGCTTGAGCAGCGCATTGAAACCCTCGCGGGTCACCATGTGCGCCTCGTCGATGATGTAGACCTTGTAGCGCGAGTTCACCGGCGAGAAGAACGCGCGTTCGCGCAGTTCCCGCGCGTCGTCGACACCACCGTGGGAGGCGGCGTCGATCTCGATGACGTCGATGCTGCCGCCGCCGTCGGGAGCGAGCGCGACACAGGGCTCGCACTCCCCGCACGGATCGGGGGTGGGACCTTGCACACAGTTGAGCGAGCGGGCGAGGATCCGGGCGCTGGACGTCTTCCCGCACCCGCGCGGCCCGCTGAACAGGTAGGCGTGGTTGATCCGCCCGTTGCGCAGCGCCTGGCGCAGCGGCTCGGTGACGTGCTCCTGCCCGCGCACTTCGCCGAACGTCGCAGGCCGGTACTTGCGATACAGCGCGATGCTCACGGCGCGTTCACTTCTCCCTCCGCACGTCCACGCCCTCCATTGAACCGCGTAACAGTGACACCCCGCGCCGGATCCGACGGAACTCGGGAGAGGAGGAGACGGGAAACCCCAGACCAGGGAAGAAAAAGGACCCCCCGCGCACCCGCCAGAGCTTACTTATCCTTGCTGCCTTCCGGCCCTGGGGAGGTTCATAAGGTGACGCCGCACGAGGGGTCTGCTTGGAGTCTATAGGACACAGCGGACCCCTGAGTACCCCCGAGCCTCACACCCGACCGTCCCTCGCCGCGACACCCGCCACAGTGCCCGGCCGTCGACGAAACCGTTCGAAGCACTCCCGAATGGCCTGTAAAGTGGTCTGCGGAGGATTCGCCTAGAGGCCTAGGGCGCACGCTTGGAAAGCGTGTTGGGGGCAACCCCTCACGAGTTCGAATCTCGTATCCTCCGCCAGCCTCAAGCAGGCAAAACGAAGGCCCGAACCAGGTGCGTGGTTCGGGCCTTCGTCGTTTCGCCGTCTCAGTTCTCGCCTCCGTTGCCCCACAGCCGGGGAAACACAGAACCCATCCGATGCGGCACCGGCCAAGGCGACCCCGCTCCGGGCGCGTCTCCTCGAATCCCTGCCGGACCGCCACCGATGACCCGCACCTGCGTCACTCACGCATGTTCGACCCCCCGGTAGGGGAATTGGGACCCTCACGCTATGCAGTTTGATCACATTTCGTGAAATTATTATCACTGTGGATAGTGAAACCGATGCCACCGCGGAAGCGAGTCACCCCCTCCCCACCAGCCGAGATCGGCCTCAAGCCACACCGGTGACGGCGGACTCGCTGACCGTAGGGGTGGAGGAGGAGTATCTGCTGGTCGATCCGGTGACCCGGGAGGTGAGCTCACACGGCCCGAGGGTGGTGGCTCAGGCATCCTCCGGGCTCGGCGACCGGGTCAGCACCGAACTGACTCGCTACCAGGTCGAAGCACGGACCGAACCGCATACAGCGATGGAGGGCCTCGGCGAGCAGATCCGGTCGATGCGAGCCTCCGTGGCACGCGCCGCTGGACGGCATGGCCTGCGCATCATCTCGAGCGGAGCTCCGATCCTCGGCCAGTCGCTTCCCCCGCCCTTCTCGGACGGACCTCGGTACGCGCAGAGCGTCGCGACCTTCCGCGCCCTGGACGACGAGCAGACCGCCTGCGCCTGCCACATTCACATCGGTATGCCCGACCTGGACCGGACTCTCCAGGTCAGCAACCACATGCGCCCCTGGATCCCGGTCCTCATCGCCCTGATGGCCAACTCGCCCTACTGGGCGGGCCGAGACACCGGTTATGCGAGCTGGCGCACGATGACCCTGGCACGCTGGCCGGTCGCCGGCCCACCGCCGTATTTCGAGTCACCCGCGCACTTCGACGACCTCATCGGCCGCGTCATCGAGGCCGGCGCCATCCTGGACCGCGCCGGCCTCTACTGGGACATCAGGCCCTCGAACCACGTGCCGACCCTGGAGGTCCGCGTGGCCGACGCTCCCGTGACCGCCGACGACACGCTCCTGCTCTCCGCCGTCGTCAGAGGCATGGTCGCAACCGCACTGACGGCGATCGACGCCGGGGAACCGGCGCCGCATCCGAAGCCGGAGATCCTGCGTGGGGCCTGCTGGCGTGCCGCACGCGACGGACTGACCGGACAGAGCGTCGACCTGTCCACCGGCCGCCTGATTCCCGCGGCGGCGCGAGTTGATCAGCTCCTGACGTGGATCCTGCCCGCTCTGCGCGACCAGGGCAGTCTCGCCCTCGTGTCCGATGGATGGTCACGCCTGCGCGCCAGTGGCAACGGAGCCGACCGCCAGCGCGTCGCCTACCGCCGCCGCATCAGCCTCTCCGACGTCGTCGACCACCTGATCGCCGCCACCACCCCTGCCAACCGCGATCCGGGCTAACGACGGCCCGCTTGGCGCGCGAGCTCCTGCTACTGGACGCGGGTATGGAGACCGACACCCTTGACACCGCGGACATCACCCGCACCCTGCCCCTGTCCGGACACTTCTCACCCCTCCAGCGGCAGGTGGACAAGATGGTGCTGGCCGCCCAGGAGGCGGGCATGGCCGCCCTGCGGCCGGGCGGCGAGACGCTGCCGGTGGAGCTGTGGGGCATCGGGGCGCGGATCAAGGACGACCTAGTCATCACGGCCGACGGCGCACAGCTGATGTCGCGGGCACTGGCGCGCGCTCCAGAGGCAATCAAGACGTGGACCGGCGTACTGCTCAACGGCTGACCAATGTGCGTGTCGGCATCTCTTGTCGGTGTGAGTGCCATGTGAAATATTACTGACGTGCTCACGCGAAACCTCGCGGACGTCGTCATCGTCGGGGCCGGCGTGGTCGGCGCGGCCTGCGCCTACTACGCGGCCCGCGCCGGTCTCGACGTCTCTGTGATCGACCGCGGCCCGGTCTCGGGCGGCACGACGGGAACCGGGGAGGGCAACCTCCTCGTCTCCGACAAGGAGCCCGGCCCAGAACTCGCCCTCGCCATGCTCTCCCTGGGACTGTGGCGGGAACTGGCCGACGTGCTGCCCTCGCGGATCGAGTACGACGCCAAGGGAGGCCTCGTCGTCGCCTCGAACGAGTCCGGGGCACGGGCGCTGCGCGACCTCGCGGTGCGCCAGAGGGTGGCGGGCGTCACGGCGCACGAGGTCCCGGCCGACCGGTTGCGCGAGCTGGAGCCCCACCTGGCCTCCGGTCTGGCGGGCGGCTGCCACTACCCGCAGGATGCCCAGGTCATGCCCGCGTTGGCGGCAGCGCATCTGCTGCGCGCCGCCGGAGGCCGGGTGCGGCTGCGGCTCGGCGAGGAGGTCACCCGCCTACTCACCGGAGCCGACGGCGCGGTGCGGGGGGTGCGCACTCAGACCGGCGAGATCCCCGCCCCCTACGTGGTGAACGCCGCCGGCGCCTGGGGCGGCGAGTTCGCCCACCGTGCGGGAGTGGAGCTGCCCGTGCAGCCCCGCCGCGGCTTCGTCCTCGTCACCGAACCGCTGCCGCGCGTGGTGCGGCACAAGGTGTACGCGGCCGACTACGTCGCCGACGTGGCCAGCGATGCGGCCGACCTGCAGAGCTCACCGGTGGTCGAGGGCACCGCCGCGGGCCCCGTCCTGATCGGTTCCAGCCGCGAGCGCGTGGGCTTCGACCGGTCGTTGTCGGTACCGGTCCTGCGCCGCCTCGCGGCCGGGGCCACCGCGCTCTTTCCCACCCTGGCCGGGGTGCGGGTGATGCGGAGCTATGCGGGATTCCGGCCGTATCTGCCCGATCACCTGCCCGCGATCGGCCCTGATCCGCGTCGGCCCGGGCTCGTGCACGCGTGTGGTCACGAGGGCGCGGGTGTCGGACTGGCACCGGCGACGGGGCTGGTCGTCGCGCGCTGGCTGAGCGGCGGTGACCTACCCCTGGACATCCACCCGTTCCGGCCTGAGCGGTTCCCCACCGCCGCCTGAACGCCCTCCACCCGCTATGAGAGGAGGCACCCATGGCACGTACCCCGGCCGAGCTGGCCGCGGCGCGCCCCGGACCGCCGTTCGAGATCACCGTCGACGGCCGCCCGGTCACGGCCCTGCCCGGGCAGTCCCTTGCCGCCGCCCTATGGGCCGCGGGCATCCTGGCGTGGCGTACCACCCGCATCGGCGGCCGCCCGCGCGGAGCGTTCTGCGGGATCGGCCAGTGCTACGACTGCCTCGCCACCGTCAACGGCCGCCCCAACCGCCGGGCCTGCCTGCTTCCCGCCCGGGCCGGCGACGTGGTCACCACCCAGGAGGGACACGGCCGTGCCGAACCCGACGTCTGACAGCGCGCCGCACGACGGCTACGACCTCGCGGTCATCGGCGCGGGCTGCGCCGGTCTGGCCGGTGCCGCGGCCGCCTCCGAGCTCGGACTGTCGGTCGCCCTGCTGGACATGGCGCGGCAGACCGGCGGCCAGTTCTACCGGCGTCCGGCCCCGGAACTGCGGGTCGAACGCCCCCAGGCCCTCCACCACGACTGGTCCGTATTCACCGGTCTGCGCCGACGCGTAGCGGCCAGCGGCGTCACCCGGCTCACCGGGCACCATGTGTGGAGCGTCACGCGGGAGGACGACGGAGGCGGCAACGTGGAGTGGGTGGTCCACGCCGCGACCGGCGCTGATGGCGGCGACGAGCGGCCGGTCCGCGTACGGGCACGGGCCATCCTGCTGGCAACCGGGTCCTACGAACGCCACCTCCCCTTCCCCGGATGGACGCTGCCCGGTGTCGTCGGCGCCGGGGGCGCCCAGGCGATGCTCAAATCCGGGCTCGTCCTGCCTGGCAGGCGGGTGTTCGTCGCGGGCAGCGGTCCCCTCCTGCTGGCCGTCGCCTCCTCACTCGCCGCCGCCGGGGCGCGGATCCCCGCCGTCGTAGAAGCGTCGGGCTACCTCGGCTACTCCCGCCGACCGGGGGTACTCGCCGCCAACCCGCTCAAGCTCGGTGAGGCGGTGACGCACGGGGCGGCGCTGCTGCGCCACCGGGTGCGGCTGAGCACCCGGAGCGCGGTCACCGCCGCCCATGGCACCGACCGCGTCGCAGCCGTCACCGTCTCCCGGCTCGACCGTGACTGGCGCCCTGTGCCGGGGTCGGAGCACCGGATCGCGTGTGACGCGCTGGCCGTGGGGTTCGGCCTGGCCCCGCAGATCGAACTCGCCACAGCGCTGGACTGTGCCACGCGGCGCGCCGTTGACGGCACCACCGCACTCGTCCTGGACGGGCTCCAGCGGACCTCGGTCCCCGGCATCTGGGCGGCGGGCGAGACCGGTGGCATCGGCGGTGCCCACGTGGCCCGCGTCGAGGGGGAGCTGGCGGGCATCGGCGTCGCCGCCCAGCTCTCCGGGCGGGGCGCCCTGGTCAGGACCGGCAGGGTGCGCACGCTCCGGCGCCGTCGCGACCGGATGCGCGCCTTCGCCGACGTCATGGCCGCCGCCCACGCGCCAGGGCCGGGCTGGACGCGGTGGTTGACCGATGACACCGATGTGTGCCGCTGCGAGGAGGTCACCGCAGCCGACATCCGCGAGGCCGTCACCGACCTCGGCGCCCGCGACGCGCGCAGCGTGAAGCTGCTGACCCGCGCGGGCATGGGCTGGTGCCAGGGGCGGATGTGCGGGGCGGCCGTCACGTGCCTCGCGGCCTCGGGCGGCGAGAGCGTACCGCCGTCGGCCGAACGGCGCCCCTTCGCCGTTCCCATCACTCTGGCCGCGCTCTCCTCCCCCGAGAGCCCGGCCGACGCCGACGCGCCGTCCACGGCACCACCGGATCCCGCCGTGACCGACGACTGACCTCCGCTTTCCACGGCAGGAGACCCGTCCCACCCGGTCCGGAACACCCGACCATTAATGCAATGTCACACACCATAGAAAGGCTTGCCCTGGCATGGACGCCACCCCCTGGACCGCCGACCGTCCCTGGCGCGGCATCATGGTCGCCACCGCCCTCCCGCTGCGCGACGACCTCTCCGTCGACTACGACGCCTACGCCGAGCACATCCGCTGGCTCGTGGACAACGGCTGCGACGGCGTTGTCCCCAACGGCTCACTCGGCGAGTACCAGACCCTGACCCACACCGAGCGCGCCCGCGTGGTCCGTACCGCCGTCGAGGCCGTGGGCGACGGCGCGCGGGTGATGCCCGGCGTTGCGGCCTACGGCAGCGCGGAGTCCCGCCGCTGGGCCGAGCAGGCCGCCGACGAAGGCTGCGGCAGCGTCCTGCTGCTGCCGCCGAACGCCTACCGCGCTGACGAGGCGGCGGTGCGGACCCACTTCGCGGAGGTCGCGAAGGCCGGGCTGCCCGTCGTGGCCTACAACAACCCCATCGACACCAAGGTCGACCTCACCCCCGCGCTGCTCGCGCGGCTCCACCGCGACGGGAGCATCGCGGCCGTCAAGGAGTTCACCGGCGACGTGCGCCGGGCCTACGAGCTCGCCGAACTCGCCCCCGAGCTCGACCTGGTGATCGGCGCCGACGACGTCGTGGTGGAGCTTGCCCTCGCCGGTGCCGTCGGCTGGATCGCGGGCTACCCGAACGCCTTCCCCGCCAGCTGCGCCGACCTGTACCGTGCGGCGGTCGCCGGTGACCTGGAGACGGTGCTTCCCCTCTACCGGTCGCTGCACGCGCTGCTGCGCTGGGATTCCAAGACCGAGTTCGTCCAGTCCATCAAGCTGTCCATGGACATCGTCGGCCGCTCGGGCGGCCCGGTCCGCCCGCCGCGCTCCCCGCTGGCCGGGAAGATCGCGGCCGGGGTACGCGCGGCCACCGAGAAGGCCGTGGCCGACGGCCACCGCTGACCTTGCGAAGGGAGACCGATCCTTCATGCGTACGCGTCATGTCTACAGCGCCGTGGATTCGCACACCGAGGGCATGCCCACACGCGTGATCACCGGGGGCGTCGGGGTGATCCCCGGCGACACCATGGCCGAGCGTCGGCACCACTTCATCGAGCACCTCGACCACCTGCGCACGCTCCTGATGTACGAGCCGCGCGGCCATGCCTCCATGAGCGGCGCGATCCTGCAGCCGCCCACCCGCTCCGACGCCGACCACGGCGTCCTCTACATCGAGGTCTCTGGATCGCTGCCCATGTGCGGCCACGGCACCATCGGCGTCGCCACGGTCCTCGTCGAGACGGGCATGGTGCCGGTCGTCGAGCCCGTCACCACGGTCCGCCTCGACACCCCGGCCGGGCTGGTCTCGGCGGACGTGCACGTCGAGAATGGCGCGGCCACGGGGGTCACGCTCACCAACGTCCCCGCCTTCTGCGTCGGCTTGGACCGCAAGGTCGACGTGCCGGGGTACGGTTCGGTGACCTACGACCTCGCCTACGGCGGGAACTTCTGCGCCTTCGTCGAGCTGGACGCGCTGGGGCTGCCGTTCGACCGCTCACGCAAGGACGAGCTGCTGACCGCCGGACTCGCGATCATGGACGCCGTCAACGCGTCCCCGGACCGGCCCGTGCACCCGGAGCGGCCGGGGATCGCCGGACTCAAGCACGTGTACCTCGCCGCCTCCGGATCCGACGCGCACCGCTCGCGGCACGCCATGGCCGTCCACCCGGGCTGGTTCGACCGCTCGCCCTGCGGCACCGGAACCTCCGCGCGCATGGCCCAGCTGCACGCACGCGGTGACCTGCCGCTGCACCGGGACTTCGTCAACGAGTCCTTCATCGGCACGGCGTTCACCGGCCGCCTCATCGAAGAGACCCGGGTGGGCGGCGTGGCCGCCGTGGTGCCGCGCATCACCGGACGCGCCTGGATCACCGGCACCGCCCAGTACTTCCTCGACCCCGACGACCCGTTCCCCGGAGGCTTCCTGCTATGACCGACCACGCCGCACACGTCGCCTCGCGCAACCCCGCCGACCTGGTGATCGACGCCCTCGCGCCCGGCGCTCCCGCCACCGCCGCCCCCACGGTGTCGCCCGCATTGACAACGTGACATTGTACCGTGGTGCTCCACGGGAAATACGGAGGGAACACCGATGGGGCACCTGAAGCAGCGCAATCTCCTCGCCGCCACGGAGCGGCTGCGCGATCAGGTCGCCCATGCCCTGCGCGCCGCACTGATCTCCGGCGAGCTGCACCCCGGAGAGGTGTACTCGGCACCCGGACTCGCGGAGGACTTCGGCATTTCCGCTACCCCGGTACGCGAAGCGATGCTCGATCTCGCCCGCGAGGGCCTGGTCGAGCCTGTCCGGAACAAGGGCTTCCGGGTCACCGAGGTCAACGAGCGCGACCTCGATCAGTACACCGAGATCCGCACCCTCATCGAGGTGCCCATGGTGGGCCGCATCACCCGCAGCGCCACGCGCGAGGAGCTGGAATCGCTGCGGCCGGTGGCCGAGGAGATCGTCAGTGCCGCGAGCCGGCACGACCTCATCGGCTACCTGGAGGCCGACCGGCAGTTCCACCTGTCCCTGCTCGCACTCGGCGGCAACGACCGCCTCGTCGAAACCGTCGGAGATCTTCGCAAGCGTTCCCGCCTGTACGGCCTGCCCGGCCTGAACGAACGCGACCAGCTCATCCCCTCGGCCGAGGAACACATCGAGCTCCTCGAACTGATGCTGGCGGGGGACGCCGAGGGCGCCGAGAAGTGCATGGCCCGCCATCTGGGACATGTGCGCTCACTGTGGGCCTAGAAGCACGGACGCCCGACCGGATGGCGGACGTCAGTTCCGCCTCCCACCCCGGCGTCCGCCTCGGCGCCGGCCCCGCCGTACCCCGTCGCCGCCTCCCGCAATCAGCGGCAGCGGCCCGCACCGCCCTCCGCTTCACAGCACAGGGACAGGAGTCGGAGACAATAACCGCGGCGGCGTCAGGGCTCGGAAAGGCAGGGCATCTGTGAAGGCCAGGTTCGACACCACGACCACACAGGTTGCCCTGGCGGAAGAGGGTGTGTGCCTACTGCCCCCGGACACCGTCAACGCCGCGCTGGGCATCGAACCTTCGCGGTGGACGCGCTTCGCCGCCCACTGGGATGACCTGGCCGACGACCCGTACGTGGCCGCGCACGGCACGCGGCGCCAGCGGCGCTACGACCGGTTCTCACTCACCCCGGCGAACGGGGAGCTGGACCCGCTGCCGCACACCCCCTTCATCCAGCCGGGACACACGAATCCGCTCTATCCCGATGTGGAGCGCCACTTCGCCCCGCTCACCGCGGAGTTCCAGAGCGAGCCGCTGATGCGCGCTCTGCTCCTGCTGCTCGGACGGTTGGCGAGCGCCCTGGACGACGCCGCTACCTGGACCTCCTACGTCCACCCGATGCGCGTCATCGCATCGGCGGACAGCCAGGGGGATCCCACCCCCGAAGGACGGCACCGCGACGGCGTCACCCTGGTCACCTCGTTCTTCGTCGGTCGACGCAACGCCACCGGCGGAACCACCACCGTCGTCACCTCTGCGGGAGAGCCCCTGCTGACCACGGCACTCGACCAGCCGGGAACTCTGCTCCTGTGCGACGACCGACGCACCCTGCACCAGGTATCGGCCATCCAGCCGACCGACCCCGCCCGGCCCGCGTTCCGCGATGCCTTGGTGACCACACTCGTTCCGGCCTGACGACCGCGCCGTCGGTCCCCAACCGCCCGCATATCCGCGGTGACCACCGATGACGCGGATAGGCTGTGGCCAATGGAGATCTTCCACCTGCGCTACTTCATGGCGGTCGCCGATCATCTCAGCTTCTCCAAGGCGGCACGGCAGCTGCACATGGCGACATCGCCGCTGAGCCAGCGGGTGCGGGATCTCGAACACGAACTCGGCCAGCGGCTGTTCGACCGGGACTCCCACCACGTTGAGCTGACCCGGGCCGGTGCGGCACTGCTGCCGGTCGCCAAGGACGTGGTCGGCCGGTTCGACGACATCCCCTGGCGGTTGCGCCAGGAGATGCGCTCCGAGCGCAAGACCGCCTACGTGGGCGTCACGCCCGCCCTGCACCCGGGTCTGCGGGAGCGGTTGACGCGGCTCGAAGAGCGCTGCGCGGAGGAGTTCGACGTCAAGCGCTGGCCCGGGAACAGTGCGAACCTCGTGGCCGCGGTGCAACGCGGCGACCTGGCCATGGCGCTGGTCCACCTGCCCGTGCACGCCGATCGGATCGAGGTGCTGGAGCTCGTGCACGAGCCCCTGGGCGCGCTCCTTCCCTCCGCCGAATTCGGTTCGCGGAGTTCGGTGTCGCTCAGCGAACTCACCGATTACACGTATGTGTGCTCCGCCCCCGGGACACTGCCGACGTATTTCGAACAGCTCAAGGTCCGGCTCAGGGCGGCAGGGATCCGCAAAGAGGTCACCCTCAACATCGGTGACTACGCGAGCGTTCGCGAGATGGTGGCGAATGGATCGGCATTCTCGATCACCCTCCTCCGGGCGGGCAACGACGTCGCGAATGGCGAAAACGGCGGTTCCGTCGTCAGGTCGGGATACTACGGCTCCGGTCCGTGTGTCGTGGTGCCGTTCCAGGACTTCGCACCGGCGCTGCCGACCGGGCTGATCTGGCGCCGCGACAGGGCCGATCCCGAAGGCGACCTGCATCACCTGGTGCGGGAGGCGCAGGCGGTGTTCTCCGACCCCGTCGAATAGAAACCCCATTATCCCACCCCGATCCGGGTGTACCTCAAGAACCGCGTGACCGCTCTGGTCACGCCGTTTTTCTTTTATTGGTGTCACCACTGGTTTGTATTTCATCCCAGCACCGCAATAGTGTTTTTTGCGACCCCCACAAATCCCCCAGCGTGCATTCTCTTATTTCGGCACTGGAGTGGTGATGGAATCCACAGAAGAATCGGCGGAGCTGCCCCCGGCCCGTGAGTCGTCGGGCCCGCTGGCCGGAGTCCGCGTTATCGACATGGCCACGGTGGTGATGGGGCCCTACGCCGCACAGATCCTCGGGGACCTCGGCGCCGACGTCATCAAGATCGAGTCGCCCAACGACACGGTCCGGAACGGCACACTGCACCGCACGCCCGGAATGACGCCGCTGAACCTCAACGTCAACCGGAACAAGCGCAGCGTGGCCCTCAACCTGAAGGACGAGGCTGGGCGCGCCCAGGCGCTGGAGTTGATCGGCGGCGCCGACATCCTGATCACCAACATGCGCATCGGCGCCCTGCGCCGCCTCGGCATGGACTACGACAGCCTCGCCGCGGCCAACCCCCGACTGGTCTACGTCCACGCCCAGGGGTTCCGCTCCGACTCCGACCGGGCCGGGTTCGCCGCCTACGACGAGACCATCCAGGCCGCCTCCGGCCTGCTGGACCTGGCACAGCGCGCGGGCGACGTGGGCGCGCCCGTCGTCCTGCCGAGCATCTTCGCCGACAAGGTCGCCGCGCTCACCATCGTCTACAGCGCGCTGGCCGCACTCGTCCACCAGCGCGCGGCCGGCCGAGGACAGCACGTCGAAGTGCCGATGGCCGACACGCTGCTGGCGTTCAACCTGGTCGAGCACTTGCAGGGCCGGGTCTTCGAGCCGCCGATGGGCGGCACCGGTTTCCCGCTGTCCATGAACAAGGGGCACCGGGCCCGGCCGACCAAGGACGGCCTGGCGATGATCATGCCCTACAGCCCGCAGAACTTCCGCGACCTGTTCGCCGCGGCGGGCCGCCCCGATCTGGCCGAGGACCCGCGGGTCAACGGCAAGCTCATCGACAGCCAACGCGACGGCAAAGACCTGGTCGACCTGATGGAGTCGGTGACGCCGCACCTCACCACAGCGGAGTGGATGGAGGTGTGCGCCAAGCACAGCATCCCCGCCGGGCCCGTGCTGCGGCTGGACGAGGCGGCCGACGACCCCTACATCCAGGGCGGCCGCCTGCTGGACGTCGCCGAACACCCGAGCGAGGGCGCCTACCGCGTTGTCGGCGTGCCCATGGCGTTCTCCGCCACCCCCGCCGCCGTGCGCCGCCACGCGCCCCTGCCCGGTCAGCACACCGACGAGGTGCTCACCGAGCTCGCCGACAGCGGGAGCGCCCTCGCGGACGACACCGCCACGGAAGGAGACCGCCGATGAGCGCGACCACCGATGCCGCGACGCCCGTTGTCCGGACCGAGAGTGCCGACGGCGTGCTCGTCATCACGATCGATCGGCCAGAGGCCCGCAACGCGGTGAACGCGGCCGTCGCCACGGGCATCGCCGCCGCCGTCGACCGGCTGGAGAACGAGCCGGAGCTGCGCGTGGGCGTGCTCACCGGCGCGGGCGGCACCTTCTGCGCGGGCATGGACCTCAAGGCCGCCGCGCGCGGCGAACAGGTGAACGTCCCCGGCAAGGGCTTCGCCGGGCTCACCGAGGCCCGAACGGCGAAACCGCTCATCGCCGCCGTCGAGGGGTACGCCATGGGCGGCGGGTTCGAGCTGGCCCTCGCGTGCGACCTGGTGGTCGCGGCCGACGGCGCCCGCTTCGCTCTCCCCGAGGTCAAGCGAGGCCTGATCGCCGGTGGCGGCGGGGTGGTGCGGCTGCCCAAGCGCATCCCCCACCACCTGGCGATGGAACTGCTGCTGACCGGCCAGACCGTCACCGCCGAACGCGCCCGCGACCTCGGCATCGTCAGCCGCGTTGCCTCCGACGGCGACGCTCTGGCGGCCGCGCGGAACCTCGCCGAGGAGATCACCCGCAACGCGCCGCTGGCCCTGGCGGCGGTGAAGAAGGTCGTCCGGCTCTCCGACGGGGCGACGGAGGCCGACGCGTTCGCCGCACAGGCCACCGAGGTGGGAGCGCTGCTCCGCTCGGCCGACTTCTCCGAGGGGGTACGCGCCTTCGCCGAGAAGCGCACCCCGGAATGGACCGGACAGTGAACCGCGAACAGATTCTGCGGAGCGTCAGCACGCCGCTCACGGCTCCCGCCTACGCACCCGCCGCGGCCAGGTTCACCAACCGCGAGTACCTCAACATCGTGTACCGCACGGACCCCGAGGCGCTGCGCGCCGTGGTACCCGAGCCGCTGCGCATCACCGAGCCGCTGGTGCGGTTCGAGGTGATGAAGATGGGCGACGTCACCGCCTACGGCCCCTACGTCGAGGCGGGACAGGCGATCCCCGTGCGCTTCGGCGACGAGCAGGGCGAGTACCTGCACGCGATGTACCTGGACAACTTCCCGGCCACCGCCGCGGGGCGGGAGGTGAGCGCCTACCCGAAGGCCATGGGCACACCCGCCCTGTACGCCGACCACGCCGCGCTGGTGGGCACGCTCGACTACGGCAGCCTGCGGGTGGCCACGGCGACGATGGGCTACAAGCACCACCCGCTCGACCCGGCCCTCGCCCACGAGCAGGTCGCCGTCCCCACCTACATGCTCAAGATCGTCCCGGGCTACGACGGCGCACCGCGCGTCTGCGAGCTCGTCCGCACGCAGATCACCGACCTCGTGGTCACCGAGGCCTACACCGGCCCCGCCCGGCTGCAGCTCTTCGAGCATGTCCTGGCCCCGCTGGCGGACCTTCCGGTACGCGAGATCGTCTCCGCCAGCCACATCATCACCGACCTCACGCTGTCCCAGGCCGTTCCGTCCACGACTACCTGGCCGAACGTCCTGAAACCGCCAAGGAGGACGCGTCATGCCGATAACCCAGAACTCCCACCGCGACCTCCGGGTGCGGGCCGCACCACCAGTACCGGTCCCGACAGCGGACACCCGGCGCACCCCGCGCACAGCGGACCGTGGCAGTCGTCGGGCCGGCACCATCGGGCTGTCGTGGGCCGCGCTGTTCGCCGCCAACGGCATCGCGGTGGTCGTAACCGACCCCGCGCGGACCTCGACCAGGCCCTCGCCGAAGCGCTGCCGGGCTCGCCGACGGACTGCCCGGAAGCGACGTCGAGGAGCTGCGCGGCCGCATCCGCACCACGCACGACCTGGCGGAGGCGGTCGCCGAGGCCGACCTCGTCCAGGAGAACGGTCCGGAAGACGTCGGCTTCAAACGGGACTGTTCGCCGAGATCGCCCGCCAGGCCCCGCGAAGGCCGTGCTGGCCACGTCCAGCTCCGGCATCGTCGCATCCGACATCGCCGCGGAGCTGCCCGACGACGACGCCGCGCGGATGCTGGTCGCGCACCCCTTCAATCCGCCGCACACGGTCCCGCTCGTGGAGATCGTGCCGGGGGAACGCACCGCGGAGGAGACCGTCGCGGCGGCCACCGCCTTCTACCGGTCGCTGGGCAAGACCCCGGTGCGGCTGCGCACGGAGATCCCGGGTTCGCGGCCAACCGACTCCAGAGCGCCGTGCTCCAGGAGGCGATCCACCTGGTGCTCAGCGGGTCGTCGACGCCGCCGAGCTCGACACCGTGATGAAGGCGTCGCTGGGCGGCCGGTACGCGACCATCGGCCCCTTCGAGAGCTTCCACCTCGGCGGCGGGCCCGGCGGTATCCGGCACATGATGGAGCACCTCGGGCCGGGCCTCGCGCGGGGCTGGCAGAACCTGGGCCACCCCGAACTGGACGGCGCCGCCGTTGACACGCTCATCAGCCAGATCGAGGCCGCCTACGGACACGGCCCCGACGCCTACCGCGAGCGCGCGGCACTGCGCGACCGCAAGCAGCTCGCCGTCAACGACGCGCTGCGTGAGGCCGAGCGGACCTGACGCGGCCTGACGCCGCTCCGGAAGGGCGGGGCCGGGGCCGCCCGCCTCCCCCTCCACCCACCACTGCCACCTGCGTTCCCTCTGTAAGGAGTACCGCCATGCCCAAACCCGCCAACCCGGCATCCGACTTCTTCGGCTTCGCCGACCTGCTCAGCGACGCCGAACGGGCCGAGCTCGCCGCCATCCGCGACTACCTGGAGAGCGAGATCAAGCCGCTCGCCAACACCGCCTGGGACCGGGCCGAGTTCCCCTTCGAGGCGATCGAGAAGTTCGCCAAGCTCGGACTGGCCGGGTACGCCTACCCCGAGTACGGCGACGGCCGCCCGCGGGGCGAGCTGTTCTCCGGCTTCCTCTCCATGGAGCTCAACCGGGTCGACCCGTCGCTGGCGGTCTTCTCCGGCGTCCACACCGGCCTGGCGATGGGCAGCATCTACGGGGGCGGCAGCCAGGAGCAGCGCGACCGGTGGCTGCCGGACATGGCCGCCATGAAGAAGATCGGCGCCTTCGCGCTGACCGAGCCGGAGGGCGGATCCGACGTCGCCGGAGGCATGCGCACCACCGCCCGGCGCGACGGCGACACCTGGATCCTCAACGGCGCCAAGCGGTGGATCGGCAACGGCACCTTCGCCGACCTCGTCGTGGTCTGGGCGCGCGATACGGCGGACAACAGCGTCAAGGGGTTCGTCGTGCCCAAGGGCGCTCCGGGCTTCACCGCAACGAAGATCGAGGGCAAGATCGCGCTGCGCACCGTGCAGAACGCCGACATCGTGCTCGACGAGGTGCGGGTGCCCGAGGCCGACCGTCTGCAGGGCATCAACACGTTCCGCGACACCGCCGCCGTTCTGGCCCGTACCCGCGGCGGCGTGGCCTGGCAGGCGCTGGGAGTGGCGGTGCGCGCCTACGAGCTGGCCCGCGAGTACGCCGTCAACCGTGTGCAGTTCGGCCGCCCCATCGGCGGCTTCCAGATGATCCAGGACCTGCTCGTCAAGATGCTCGGCAACATCACCGCCATGTTCGGCATGGTGGTGCGCCTCAACCAGCTCGTCGCGGCGGGCGAGGGCAGTGCCGAGCAGGCCGCCCTGGCCAAGGCGTTCACCACCACGCGGATGCGCGAGTGCGTCGCGTGGGCCCGGGAGCTGTTCGGCGGAAACGGCATCGTCCTCGACTACGAGATCGCCAAGTTCTTCGCCGACGCCGAGGCCGTCTATTCGTTCGAGGGGTCGCGCGAGATGAACACACTGATCGTCGGCAAGGCCATCACCGGACACAGCGCGTTCGTGTAGACGACGCGCACGAGGCGCAGGCCGAAACGCGGCAGGGCCCGAACCACCCGGGTGGTTCGGGCCCTGCCGTTCTCTGGTCTCACGGGGTCTGAGTCGTGTCCGAGAAGGGGCCGACACCACTACGGAAGCCCATCACTGATCGCTCCCAGGCCGCAACACGCTGTAGACCACGACGAATGCACCACCAGCAACCATCGCGCCCTGGGCCACGGCGTGGGCGGGGGGATCACCCCCCGCCCACCACAGCAGCCCTATCGCCGCCCCCGCCAGGCACGCGCTGAGAAATGCGAAATAGAGACGCGCTTCGATCGCGCCACGATCGGCTGATGCCCTCTGCGGACGCACAGAGCTCCACCGGTGCTGCTTGGTGCGCTCAATCCAGCATCCAGAACAGATATTCCGAAACATGAAAACATCCCTTCATTGGAAGAAAAGCAGACTGCCCGCCGTCGACGACTGGACCACCGAGAGGAGGCCCGTTTTCCCACCCCGAGAAGGAATAACGAACAAAACCGGTCGGTAACCAGCGAGGTCCGGAAATCCCACACACTCCCGCGGATATTCCGCATGTTTTTGGGAGGCTTGCTGGCCGCCTTCGATCGTGCAGCCCAACGGAACAGAGCTTGAGCCGCCACACCAGCCGGGGTTACCGGCGAGTCGCAACGGGTCCCAGGTCGGGGTCGACGTCGGTAACGACCAGACCGGACCGCACAGCGGTTAGACGCACACAGCCATCCGCCGACGTGTCATCACCGCAGCCACTGTCGATCACATTTGTCGCCTACATCCGATCTTGTCCAAGATTCGACGGCGACTGGCCGCGCGACCACTAATCTAGGGGCGCCTACTCACCTACGAGTACAGAAATGGCGCATTGAACCGCATCTGGTTTTAATTAGATGAAGATAGAAGAAATAGGATGGGTCGGGCCCGACTCACATGGATGGATTTGGATAGACGGAGGAGACACCTGTGGGACCTTGGAAGCTGCCTGACCTGCCGGAAGGCCCTCACAAGGACCTCAACCGCGCCCTGCACGCCCTGCGGGCGGAGGCGGGCTACCCCGTAGTCGCAACCATCGAGGAGGCGGTATCCGCCCTGCCGGTGGTCGAGCGCTTCAAGGACTGCCCGCCCAAGATCAGCGCCTCGACGATCCATAACGCCTTCGCCAGCGCCAAGTTGCCGTCCTATGGGCGTCTCGTGCAGATCGTGCGAGCCCTGGGACTCGCCGCCGAGCGGCTGAAGGGCACCCCCGACGCGGCGGCGGCTGCCGACGACCGGGTTCCGGAGTTCACCCGATTGTTGGAGTCCGCCATGACGGGCGAACACCAGCCGAGATGGGCACTACCTGCGGGCGACGCCCTACATCAGATGTACATGATCAGCGAGCGGGCAAAGCGCGAAGAGCAGGCGATCTGGGAAGAGGGACGTGTCCAATGGGAGAACTTGGCCGGCAGGGCCCGACGCCAAGCGCTGATAACCCTGTTGGCCGTGTATGACGAGGCCCACGACGAGCTGACGCAGACGCTCCAGCGGATACGTGCGCGGCGCCAGCAGCTGCACTCCGAATTCGCAGGAACGGGGACAGTGCCCGCAGCGCAGACACCCCTCACCAAGCAGATCCACGAGAACCGGGGCTATGACGACCACCAGACCGCGGCCACCAGCCGCTCCATGGAGGACTACCTGTGCCAACCTGACGCCATGACGCCGTTTCCCAGCCTCGCCCCCCACTTCCCCATCCACACCCTCGCGGAAGAACTTGCCGCCGCGGACGAACCAACCGTCCCCATGGCGTCAATGAGGCGGCATCAGCGCAAGGGTTGGTTCGACGAAGACGCGCCTGAGCCGGTGGTCCCCCGCCGTGGTAGACGGTTGAATGTCGTTGGACGTGTTATTGGTCGCCTGTCGGCGTATTCCAGGATGCCCTAGCTGCTGGGTCTTTCGGGAGTACCCCCGAAAGACCCAGCAGAGTTGAGGTGGGTGCGGCGGGCCACCCCCACCAGCACCGGGCTTTCGCGGAGCCATCGCGGCGACCGGACCGTGATCGGCTACGGGATGGCTGCTCCAGTGCTGCCCCGACTCCGGGGCGCCGGGATCAAGGTCATCGCCGTCGAGGGCGACGAGTCGGTCAAGGGCCGCGCCCGGCCGGTCGACACGAGGGGGCCGGTGGAGGAAGGTGGTGCCGCCTGACCGGAGGAGGCGATCAGGCGACCGTGAGGAAGGCGGATGGGGCTGCCAGTCGGCGAATTCAGAGGCTCAGAAGGACCTCGCAGCGATGGTCGGTGCTGCTCACACGGCCGTTGGCAAGACGTCGACCTCGCCGAACGGGCAATTCATGTCGTCATGTCAGCGGCCTCCACCCGCCAGACGGCGGACTGATTCCCTCCGACGGCGGGCTGACGCGGGCACGGCGGGTCGGCGACGATCACGTTCCCTACAGTCGGATGCGGACGCCTAAGGAGAACACATGACGACCCCGCCCCCACCGTTCGACCCGGAACTGGCAGCCGCCTTGGATCTCATGGGGATCACCTCAACGGTACAGATCACCCCAGAGAACATCGCCACGCTTCGAGAGAGCGCGTATGGACAGACGCCGTCGCTGGAGGAGCTGAGCTGTGGCGGAGCCTTCGACGTCGAGGAGCGCAGCGTGCCCGGCCCGCAGGGCGCTCCCGATGTCGGCCTGCTGATCTTCCGTCCCACCCACGTGCAGGGTCCGCGGCCCGTCGTGTACTTCATGCACGGTGGCGGCATGGTGATGGGCGGCGCGAAGGTGGGCACGGAACGGGCCCTGGAGTGGGCGCGTGAACTGGGCCTGACCGTCGTGTCGGTGGAGTACCGGCTCGCCCCCGAGCACCCGCACCCGGCCCCGGTCGAGGACTGCTACGCAGGGCTGCTGTGGACGGTGAAGCACGCGGCCGAGATCGGCGGCGACGCGGGCCGGATCATTCTGGCCGGAACCAGTGCCGGAGGCGGCCTCGCCGCGGCCACTGCCCTCCTGGCCCGCGACCGCAAGGGGCCGCAGGTGATCGGGCAACTGCTCGTGTGCCCGATGCTGGACGACAGGAATGACACGCCGTCCGCGCACCAAATGGCGGGGCGGGGCGTGTGGGACCAGGCATCCAACGAGGTCGGGTGGAGCGCGCTGCTGGGCGAGCGACGCGGGACCGAGGATGTGCCGCCGTGCGCCGCACCGGCCCGGGCCACGGATCTGTCCAGGCTGCCACCCACCTTCATCGACGTCGGCTCGGCCGAGACCTTCCGGGACGAGGACGTCGACTACGCGACACGCATCTGGTGTTCCGGGGGCCAGGCCGAGCTGCACGTGTGGCCCGGCGGGTACCACGGGTTCGACGGCTTCGCCCCGCACGCCGCACTCTCCCAGGAGGCCCGCGCCGCCCGACTGAACTGGCTGCGCCGCCTCGTGGGCGAGTAACCAGCGGCCTCGGAGGAGGACAGGGCAACACCATGGAAGAGCTGGCAGGGCGGCTGACCGCGCTGGACCCGGACGCGGAGGCGGCGGTCCGCGTCATCGCCTACTTCGACCGCCTGGTCGAGGGCCGGGCCGGGCTCGAGGCCCTCGTGCGCGGCGCGGCAGTCCTGTCCGGCTCTCCCGCTCGCCTCATCGACACGGATCAGCGCGTGCGCATCCGCATCGAGCCTGACGGGCGGCGCCATGACAGCGCGGGGACCTGTGGCGATCGCCGCACCACCGCCCAGAAGATCGGGGAGGACACCGATGAACTGGTCGACGTCGTCATCGCCGGGATCGGGACCGGCGGGACCGCGACCGGCGTCGGTCAGGTGCTCAACACGGATGGTGAGAGCAGATCTGCTCTTACCATCCGCGAACGCGCGTATACCTCCGCGACCAGTAGTTTGACCCTTGCCTCGGACCACGGGTCGGGCTGTCGGCCACCGTGGCGGAACGAAAGGCCCGAACAAGGAGCGGGGTTCGGGCCTTGATCGTTGCATGGTCACGGTCGCACGCACTGACTCTGGGTGTCGCCGTCGGCTTACCGCGCCCTTAGCGCCTACCGCCTGACCCGTGCCGCACGCCTGTGGGGTTACCGCGATCTCACTGCTGACATGATCCCCAAGCACAGACCCATGGATGTCGCGAAGGTGGCGCCACCGGTGAGCACAGCGTCGCCGAGTCCTCCTCCTGTGTTGGCCTTCACGATGCCGGCAACGAGCGCCACCAAAAGGGAAATGAGCGCACACACCAGCATCCAGAGCAGGCGCATACGGAGCTGCATCTCCGACTGGGGGGTGTCCACCGCGAGGTTCCTCATTTCTTTCGGGGTGACAGATGACGGGGGTGGTGGGTCAGCCGAGCGACAGGGTTCCGCTCATGAGGAGTTCTGCGATGTCGGTGCGGGTACTAGCTGCCTTCCGTACCAGTCGCTGGTGGACCGAGATCTGGTCATCGAAGGTGCTGAGCACAGCAGCGATACGGCGCTGCTCGCCGATCGGAGGCAGCACCACAGCGAGCTGCCCAAGCTTCTGGCCGCTGATAGAGGGGACCGCGGTGGCCGCAGAGTGTTCCTTGATCCACCCCATGATGCGCGGCAGGGCCAGGTAGCCGAGGAGGTAAGCGGGGTCGGTCGCCTGCGGCTCCCGCGCCCGCAACCGCAGGAGGTTGGTGGTGGGCACCCAGCCCTCCTGTTCTTCTGCGACAAGCGCGGAAGGGCCCGTTGAACCGGACCGGACACAGACGATGTCTCCCATCGCCAGCCGGAAGCGCTTGAGTTCTGCTGCTCGTTCACGCGAAACCGTCTCCGGACGGTCGCCGACATCGATCCGCCCGTCACGAAGGTGCTTCGGCAGCACGATGGGCACCTCCCCGTCTCCCATGCGCTGATCCGCCCGCAAGCGTGAGTAGGACGGTCCGGCCTGGATTTCGCACACGGAGGCCAAGGGCACACGGACCCACCCGTCTGGCAGCGCATCGCCGGCGTCCGCGTCAAGCCCAGTGCTCCAGTGACGCAGTCCGTCCACGGCCTGATCCGTCTTGCGCGCCTGATCCGCTAGCTCAGCGAGATGATCAAGCGCCACAACGGGATCGAGGACCGCCGTCTCGCGGTCCACCCGCCGCTTCGCCTTCACATAGTCAGCGGGATCTAGGGAGCAGCCGTTGGCGCAGAGCTCATCGACATCCGCAGAGCCGCTGATACCGTCAGCCGTCCCAGAGGTCCGGCGTGTCCCATGACGATCGCGCCAGGCGCACAAGAGATCAATGATGATGTGCTGGTCCTCCTCTGTCAGTGCCCGTCGACCGCGCTTCTTCGTCCCCAGGTAACGAGCGTTGATGAACAGCACGGGTTCGCGCGATCCCGTCGGATGCCGCAGCAGCCACACGCAAACGGGGATGGATGTCGTCGCGAAGAGCTGCGAGGGCAGCGCGATGACGCACTCCACTGCACCGCTCTCGACCATGTTCTGCCGAATGGTGCGCTCTGCCTGGTTCGCCGATGTGCCAGCACTGTTGGGCATGACCACGGCGGCTCGTCCTCCCTCGTTGAGAGAGGAGAGAACGTACTGGATCCAGGCGAAGTTATCGTTGCCGACCGGTGGCGCACCGTAGGGCCACCGGCCTTCCCCTCGCTCACGCGCCATCGATTCCCCAACATTGAAAGGGGGGTTGGCCAGGATCACATCCGCCTTGAGGCACCGGCCTTCCGTACCATCCCAAGGCGCGCGTGACCCCCGCGAGAGCCGGGTGTCCACTCCCTGCAGGGCCAGGTTCATCCCAGCGAGCCGCAGCATCTCGTAACGCGGGTTCTCACCGTGCACTGCCACGCGAGGCGGCCCGTTCTCCGTCCTCACCTTCTGCGCGGCCGCAGCAAGCAGCTCACCGCCGCGAGCATAGGGATCGTAGATCGCGTGGACGCCGGAATCGTCGGACAAGGCGAGCTCCACCATGAGCTCCACCGCAGTGGGAGGAGTGGAGAATTCATCACTCCTCAGGCCGATGTGCTCCTCATACTGCTCCAGCAATTCGCCGAACGCCGCAGCGCTCAGTCGTTCGGCTGATCCGATCAAACGCTTCAGATCCTCGAAGGTTCTCGGTTCCAGTCGAGTGATCGCGTCGTGTACACCGGGGAGCAAGCCCCGACGACGGAGCGCTTCGTCGGCCGAATGCCCGATGGCCTGAAGCAGGGACTTCGCTTCCTCCTGACCACTGCCGTACCAGGCCTTCTGCCGAACTGAGGACCAAAGGGTGGACTCTCCGCCCTGGAGAAAGTTGAGGGCGAGGAGCAGCATGAGGTAGTCGGCCATAGCGCCGGACCCACGGACCCTTCTTGCCAACGGCCCCATGAGCTCATCCAGCACCTGCTGTTCGGCATCGTCGGATACATCGGCACTGACTCCGCCTTTGGAAGCGAAGACGTCGGCCGTGGCGTGGGTAGGGGAAGCGCCCATGTCGAGTTTATGCCGGACCCGGTCCCCGTAGGTGGCCCCGGCCGACTCGCCTGCAATTCTCGACTTGGGCGGAATGGAGCGGGAATCGAGCCAAGCAACGACGTCCGCCAGGCGAAAGTACTCGGTGTCTCCGGACCGATCGGGTCGTGGAAAATCCGGGTAGCGTCGCTGCCAGTTCGTGACCGCCGGACGACGAACCCCGGCGAGCGAGGCGATTTCGGCCCTGGTGACGAGCTGGCGAGGGGTTGGGGGGCGGGTGCGCATGGTGCCTCCTGGTGGGATCAGGCTGTCGCTGGAACATCTGCGACTTTAGGAGCATGGGGCGGTGGGTGTCTATTGCGCACTCACAGTGCGCAATCTTTTCCGCGCCCACACACAGGCAGGCGCGTCACATCCATGGCAGAGCCACATAGCGATGACATGGGGATATATGAGCGCATCCCGCGAGTTCTCACCCTCCCAACCAGAGGGAAATGCCGTTAACAGATGAGCTTCGGAGTGGATCACGTGTCGACAGGAGGGCTCCGTGTCTGCGGCCGACAGCCGGCGGAGAGCAGAGGTACGCAGTGCGCCGCGGGGACATCGCAGTGCCAGACCACCACCCGCCCGGGCGTCCACGGCCGCCGACCCGGCATAAACAGAAAATACGCCCCCCTATATTCATGTAATTCCCCGAAGTCCAGCCGGACGCCTCACGAAGCTCAGGGATGATTCACTTCGCCCCCTTCATCACGATCACAGGATCAAGGTCAGGAATTCTCCTATCCGCCCCTGATCGGTACCATGTTGAGTTCGCGAGGGATGGGGTGCTATGGCCGATGAAAGCCCAGACGAATTTCTGCGGGCAGATGGCGGGGAACTCCCCGCTGACGAGCACGAACCCGTCGACGCGTGGGCGGGTGCCCTGCCCGGAAAGGTCATGGTTCCGGCCTACCTCGCGGCCCGGTTTGCCGCCCAGTATCGAGTGATCGTCGATGTACTTCTCGACGCCCAGGACGACAGCCTCACCGGGATGAGCTTTGATGAGGTCGATCGGGCCGTGCGTCACCGCGTTGTTGGCCTCGTCGGCGAACGGTCCGCTGAACGGCTTCTAGGGGACGCGGCATTCAACCTGGAAGCACGACTGGGCCGCCTGGTGCAATGGGGCGTGCTCACCCGGTGGCAGGAACCAGCGCGCACCGGCGATGATTTCCTACGCCGCAGAGACCGATACCAGCTGACACCCTTGGCGGCACGACTCCACGCCTTCTGGCGCGACGCCGATGACGCAGAAGAAGAGTCCGGAGACCTCACACTCGCCCCTCGAGCAATTCATGATCGACTGGCAGCCTTCACCGACGCCGTTCGACAGAAAAGGTATCCAGCGGCGGCCGGCGAGTTCCAGCAGGTTATCGCCGTTCACCATGGCATGGCGCGGGCGGCCCGCGCGTGGCAGAGGGCCCTCGCACACAACCTCTCCGGTGTTCCCGACGAGGCCAAGCAAGAGCTCGTCTGGCGCACGCTCCAGTCATACGTTGCGATGTGGGGAGAGCAGGTCGATGTGCACAGCCCACGCATCGCTTCCCTCATCGAGCAGCTCGCGCCCCGCTTGACCGAGGGAGTGTGGCGCGCCTGTGTCCGGGGAGCGCTGGCCGAGGACGCCTCGGACGACATGGTTCGGTCCCAGACGGCTCGATGGCAGAACGTCTGGCGTGCGCTGGAAGTCTGGTTCCGCGGCCCCCAGGCCCAGGCCAAGCGGCTGCGCCGGCAGTTGCGCGACATCATCGGCCCGTGGGCCCGCAATACCCAGATCCTCATGGACGCGGGAGGAACCGTCACCCGCAGCGCCGAACTCATCGAGCTCGCAACGGCGATCGAGAACGCTCCTGACGATGAAGCGGCCTGGCGCGTCTGGGACACCGCCCTGGGCGCGTTCCCCCCGCGTCACCTTCTCCTCCTCAGCGATGCCGCCGACGACGGCACGCAGAGCTGGGCGGCCGCGCCACCCGCCCCCGTGACGGCGCGCTACCGCGAACACGGCAACCGGACGCTGGTGGGGCGTCGCCCCCGCCGCGCCGACTATTCAGCGGGGAGGGAGGCCGCACGCCGGGCGCGCCTCTCCGACCTCGCCGAACGTTCCGAAGCCGAGTCGACACTACGGCAGCGCTCGGGAACCTTCCTCTCGGAGTGGCCGGAGCTGAGCCGAGCCGAGTTCGACCTCCTGCTGGATCTCCTCGGCACAGCGCACCGCGCTGGAACCGGTGGTGAGGCGATCACCGATGACGGCCGCTGGCGGGTGTGCATCCGCGAACCCCAGGACCCCGGTGCGATCGCGACACTCCGCGGTCGGGACGGACGCCTGGTCACCGTCGACTGGCACTTCGAACTGGAGCCCGCGGAGTGACGAGCACTATCGACGCCGAAGAGCGCCAGAACGCCTTCACCGGGATGCTCGCCCACCCCAGCATCACCCGCTACAGCCACCCCAAGCTGTGGCGGGATGTGCGCAAACACCGGCCGTTGCTGGTCCAGTGGTTCGACGAGCGCCTGGGGTACCGGCTCGTCGTCGCCGAGACGATGGCCCGCCTCTTCCGGCTGCCCCTGGACGGAAAAGTGATCGCGCCGGTGCGGACACGCATGGTGTCGCGCCGCGTTCTCGTTCTGACCCTGCTGGCAGCGGCATGTGCGGAGGACGCCGACGACCTGACCACCGTGCAGGAGTTGTCCGACCGCGTCCGGGCCCTGACCGCACGGGACGACGTGGGCGCCTCCGACTACGATCCGGACCGCTTCGCCGAACGCCAGATGTTCGTCAAAGCGATCGACCGGCTCGTCTCTCTCGCCGCCCTGCGCCCGACGGACCGGAGCGGGGAGAAGATGCTGACAGGCTGGACCCACCGCAAGGACAGCATCGGGGGCGCCTACCGCGTCGACCGGGAAATGCTCCTGCGGCTGGTCGACCCCGCCTGCCGTGCCGCTGCGCTCGGCCGTCCCGCCGCCCTCCAGCAGGACGAGAACCTGCGCCGCCGATTCACCATCATGCGTCGGCTCATCGAACTCCCGGTCTGCCTCCCCGCCGATCTCAGCGAGGAGGAGTCCGCCTACCTGTCATCCCAGCGGCACCGGATGCTCGACTGGTGCAGGGAAATGACCGGCTGGCAGGTGGAGCAGCGCAGCGAAGGCATTGCCCTGGTCCCCCAGGACGAGGACGCCACCGACCTCCCCTTCCCGAAGGTCCGCGGCGACCACTTCGGCAGCCTGCTCATCCTCGACCGACTCATCGGTGCCGCCGAAGTGGACCGCGCGACGATCACCGAAGCCGCGCGTGAGGTGTGCGGCCGCCACCCCAACGGCGTGACCAAGTGGTTCCGCGAGGCGCCAACCCGCCTGGCGGACGCCGCGATCCCCCTCCTGACCGAGCTCGACCTCCTACGCCCCCACGGAACCGACAGCTGGAAGGTGATGCCGACGGCGGCGCGTTTCCGGGGACCCGAGGTCGTCGCGGCCCAACAGAAGCTCGACACCGAAAGCGAGGACGCTTGACCCCCGTCGCCGACCAGGAGAAGGTGACCGCCCTCGACCCGGCCGACTGGCTGAGAGCCGCGCGCACAGGCGGCGCTCCCGAACCAGTGCGCGAGCGCTGGCAACCCTTGCGCGTCGGCATCGTCAACCTGTGGGAATACGACGACACGGAGTTCTGGTTCGCCGACGGACGGCTCGTTCTGCGCGGGGGCAACGGAACCGGGAAGACCAAGGTCCTGGAACTCACGACTCTCATGCTGCTGCGCGGCGAGATCACCCCGCCGGCCCTGGACCCCTTCGGCTCCCGGCACCGCACCATGCGGTTCAACCTCCTGCCATCCGGAGAGGAGGACGATCCCCGTCCCCCCGCGGACACCGGGCTCGGCTACGCCTGGGCTGAGTTCGGGCGCCTGGACGACGAGGGGCAGCCGCGCTACCTCACCTTCGGCCTCGGGGCCGTGGCACGGCGAGGGGCCGGTACGGAGTCACCGGAGCGGTGGATGTTCCGCACCGCCCGCCGCATCGGAACCGACCTCGTGCTGGCGTCTCCCACCGGCCCACTCCCCGAGAAGGAGCTGCGCGAGCAGAGGGGCGTGGAGGTCATCAAGAACGCGGAGGTCTACCGCCGTGAACTGGCCCGTGAGCTGTTCGCGGTCGATCCGAGCGCCTACGGCAATCTCACCGAGCTGCTCAAACAGCTGCGCCGCCCCAAGCTCGGCGAACGGCTCAACCCCAAAGAACTCGAGCGCACCCTGCGCGACGCGCTTCCCGAGCTGGCCACGGACGAGGTGACACAGCTCGCGGAGGGCTGGGACCGCCTGGAGGAGCTGCGCCTCGGCGTCGAGAAGCTGGAGAACGCGGCCGCCCGAGTCGCGGAGTTCGTCCGCCGGGGCTGGCTGCCGTGGGTGCGCATGGTGGTTCGCGGCCGCGCGGACGAACTCGCCTCCGCCACCACACGTCTCGACGACACCACCCGCGACAAGAGGAAGGCCCAGAACGACCTCGCCACGACTGAGAATGAGCTTGCGGAAAAAGTGGCCGAACACGGCGCCGCCAAATCCCAGCTCGACGCACACCAGGTCCGGTTGCGCGAGCTCCTGGAGTCCAACGCATACCGAGACGCCGTGTCGGCGATGCAGCGCGTCGAGGCCCTGCGGCACCAAGCCAACCGGGAGCAGGAGATCGCGGCTGAGCACAGAACCGCGGTATCCGGGTGTGAAAAGTGGGAAGGCAGGGCCAGGGAGAAGCTACTCAAGACGCGCACCGAACATGACGCGGCCGTGGAGCACGTCGAAGGCACACTCCAGTCCCTGCGGGAGAGCACGACCGACGCCGGCCTGATCACCGCCGCCGCAGACCTCATCGATTCCAGGGATGTCGAGGCCCTCCGCTCTCTCTACGGCAGCAGAATCGAGCGCCTGAACCACCTCACCACTCTCCACGCTCGGTGGGAGAAGGCACAGCAGCGCGTCGACCAACTCGACTCGGTGCTGGAGGACCGGGATCGGCAAGAACAGGAGGCGCGCACCGGGGTCGACCAGGCGCAGTCGTCGGTAGAGCGGGCCACCGCGGCCCTGGAGAAGCGTCTGGCCCACTGGGTGGACGCGCTGGACTCTGCGCCTCCCACACCCGATCAGGTCTCCGCGTGGCATGGCATGGTCGAGGACGCCTCCGCATCGGATGCCGAGAACCGCCGATCGTTGTGCGACGCACTCGGGACGCACCTGAGCGATGCCCAGAAACGGCTGCGAGACCAGCGCGAGGAGCTGCGCACCGAACGGCACCCCTTCGACCTCCGCAAGACCCATGCCGAAAGCGAGCTGGAGAGCGCCCGTTCCGAGACCGACGCCGCTCCCCCTGAGCCCGGACTCTGGAAGCGGCGGCGACGCCCGGAGGCGTCCGCGGAGATGGGCGCACCCTTCTGGCGATGCGTCCAGCCCCGTGCCGACGTCGACTCCGAGCTCCTGGCGGGGCTCGAAGCGACGCTCGCCGCCGCCGGACTCCTCGATGCCTGGCTGGCCACGGACGGCACACTTCTCACGGACGACGCGGACACCTTTTTCGCCCCTGCCGAGCCGACGGCCCTCACCGACCCGACCGACGGCCCCGTGACGCTCACAGCGGTCTTGGAACCCACCCCCAACGGCGGCGTGACCTCGGACCGCATCGCCGAGGTCCTCTCCCGGATCACATGGCACCCTCGACGACCTCCGACACCCGCTGATGAGGACGTATGGCTGGCCGCCGACGGTTCCTGGAGCACCGGAGCGCTCACCGGACGGGCCGTCGCCTCGCGTCCCGCCGCCTACCTCGGAGCGACAGCCCGCGAGCAGGCCCGGCAACGACGCATCGAGGCCCTAGAGTCCGAACTCACCGTGCTCGACGGCGAGATCGCGGCGATCGACTCCCAGATCGGCCTCGTACGGGAGCAGCTCGACCACCTTGACACGGCACGCGAGGAGCTGCCCAGGAAGGAGGAGAACGCCCTCGTCACCGCCCTCGCCCGGCTCAGGGCGGCGCGAGACCAGCACGAGGGCGCCGAGCAGGAGCTGACCAGGGCTGTGACCGCCCACGACGAAGCCCTCGGGAAGCGGGACCGGGAACGCGCCGAGGCCTCCTCCTATGCGGCCGACCACGCGTTTCCGCTGGACAGACTCGACGACGTGCGCCGGGCGCTCGACACCTACAACAGCGCCATCGGCCGACTGGAGTACGACCTGGCCAGGCTGCGAGCGTACGAGGAGCGTGTCGATGAGTCCGAAGGCGAGCTCAGCGACGCAGCCGCTCTGGCGGAGGAGGCCCGGGAGAAGCGCGACGAAGCGATCCAGCGGGCCGAGGCCGCCGAAATCAAGGCAAGGACCGCGGAAGAATCGGTCGGCACCGACTACGAGACCCTGCGACGCAAGCGCGAGAATCTCGAGGACACGATCAACGCGCTCGATAAGTCCACCGAGCAGTCGGCCCAGGCGGTGAGCGTGCTCCGCGTCCGGCACGGCCGCGCGGAGACCGTCCTCGACTCACATGAACAGGCCAGAGCACAGGCGGAACAGCGGAGGGAAACGGCCATTGCCACGCTGTGGCGCGCGGCAGACGAGGGGCTTGTCAGTGCGGTCGGCGTGCCCGTTCCCGACTCGCGCACCATCAAACCGTCACTGGAGATGGCGCAGGAGATCCGGAAGACGATCCGCGAGGCGTCGACGGTCGGCCAGGAACGCGCGTGGCGCCAGTGCTACGCCGCTCTCCAACAGGTGCGCCAGGCGCTGCTCCCCACCCGCGACGCGATCCTGGAGGACGAGGAAGACGGGGACCTGCCCCGGATCTCCATCCAGGTCGACCCCACGTCCGGCCGGGTCGCCCCCAACGTGGCCGCCGAAGAGCTCACCGCGCAGGTTCAAGCCCAGCGGAACAAGTTCGACGCGGAGCAGCAGCGCGTCCTGACACGGTTGCTCGAGTCGACCTTCATCGAGCATCTGAAGGAACGGCTCGACTACACGGAGTCGGTGTTCACGCGCATCAACGGCCGCCTGGTCCAGCACCCCACGCGCCAGGGGCACACCCTCCGGCTGCGCTGGGAGGCCGACGCGGACCACGCCGAGGCGGGGCAGGTCGTCGAAGCCCTCCGCCAGGGCTACGAGCACCTGGCAGAGAACCGCCAGGCGATGGTGCGCGCCTTCCTCAAACGACGCATCGAGGCTGCGCGGGAGCAGGCGAGCGCAGAGGGCATCGCCGACTGGCAGCGGCACCTGGCCATCGCGTTGGATTATCGGCGGTGGCTGCGCATCGGCCTGGAGTTCCGGCCGGGTCCCGGCGCCCGGTGGCGCCCGTTCGACGCCGCACGGCACGGGTCGAAATCGGGCGGCGAGAAGGTCATTCTGCTGTCCCAACCGCTGTTCGCTGCCGCCGTCGTCGCCTATGACGCCGCAGGCCCGCACGCGCCCCGCATGGTGTGGCTGGACGAGGCGATGACGGGGGTGGACAGCCAGGTGAAGGCCGACTTCATGGGGCTGACGGTGGAGTTCGACCTCGACCTGATGCTGACCGCGCACGACGAGTGGTGCAGGTACGCGAGCGTCCCCGCGGTCGCCGTGTACGACCTGTCGCGACAGCGGTTCGTCCCGGGAGTCGACGCCATGCCCTACCTCTGGTGCGGTGGCGACTGGCAACGGTGTGAGGCAACCCTGGCTGCCCGGAGATCCGAAACGGCCTCGGCGCCTGCGGACGAGGGCCTGTTCTGATGGCGGATCCCCTTCCCCGTGCCTTGGCCGAGTGGGCCGACCAGCCTGGGCCGGCCAAGGTGATCAACGAGGTTCGGAAGCGCGCACTGCGAAACGCCTCCACCGAAACGGGGAGTCTCCGGTGTTCACTGACACCCGACGAGCGCACTCAGGTCGGGCGGTTGCTCGGGGTCCAGTGGGTCCTTTCAGAACGCCCCGTGCGGTTGCGGGACCTGAACGCAGCCCTCGCACCGCACGGACACACCGCACGAACGGTGGCGGAGGCGGTCCACGGCCCTATCGTCCCGAACAGTGAAAAGCACCGTTCACAGGAGCTGCGCGCCGACAAGGAGCGCGACGAGGCCCGCGTGATCCTCCGTGCGGTCGACGCGCCCGTGTCCTGGCTGGAGGACCCCTGGCTCCCGCGCCCCGGCGACGGTGAGCTCGTCGGGCTGATCAGGCAGGTCGCCAAGGTCTGGGAAGCGCGACCCGACATCGCGGAACCGCGGCGGCTGGCCGTACTCGCCGCTCACGTCTGTGGAGATGCGCACGCGCTCGACGACCGCCGCCAGCTGGGCAAAGCGGTCGCCCGCCTGGCCGCCACCGTCCACGATCTCGACCGCCCGACGCGCACGGGCACAGCATGGCGGGCCGCCTGGAAGGCAATCGGAGTGCTGTGCGACGAGGTCTCTTCTTGTGTCCTCGTTCTCAACCTCCGGCTCGCCGGAACCGCCTCCGCCGTCCTGCAGGCCACCGCCTCTCCCGGCGAACCGGTCTGGTTGAGCTCCCGCGCCCTGGGCGGCGACTGGAAGGTCGCCGCCCCTACCCCCGTCTTCGTGTGCGAGAACCCGACGGTGGTGGAGGCCGCCGCCGACCGCTGGGGGAGCTCCTGCCACAGCATGGTCTGCACCAACGGCATCGCCTCGACTGCGGCCCTGGAACTCGTCCGCGGCCTGGCGGAGTCGGGGTGTCCCATCTATGCCCGAGCCGATTTCGACCGGACGGGCTTTGTCATCGTCGACCAGGTCCGATCCGTCGCGCCCGCGGCCCACCCGTGGCGCTTCGACGCGGAAACCTATTCCCGAGCCAACCCCGCCCACCGCCTGACCGATACGCCTTTTACGCGCGAATCAATCCAGCAGCCGGTGCACGAGGAAGCCATCCTTGCGTTCCTCCTCGCTGACCTCGATGGACGGGGCGAGCCAACAAGATGAGGCACCTCAGCCTCTCTGGGCAGTGCCCTCTCGCATCCAGGCAGTGGCTTCAAGGCACCCGGTGAGCCACGATGCCTCCGCCGCATCGATCAGAATGTCCCCCACCGTCATGGGACCTGACCGAGAACGGAGCTGTTTGAGCGCGAGATCCGCAACTTCACAGGGCTTCCAGTCCATATCGCTGTGGAGAAGCGTTGCGGTGTCCTCACCTCTGGGCTGGACGAACACCAGGTACTCACCGCAGTCGTTGATAAAGAATCCAACGTAGGAGTCGGCCGCAATCTTTTGACCGCACAGCTCACTCAACATTTCGCGAATTTTTATACCCGCCATTCATCTTTCCTTCCACGTGGATCCTGCCACTGACCCAAGCGAGGCTACTGCAGATCATCCGGCCCGCGAGCCGGGCGCTGCGCGCCACGAGAGCAGAGGTGCTCACCAGGAAAGGAGATTACCGAGGTGGAAGGTGGGATATGGCAGCGAATCCGCGAGATCAAATGACGGTCACGCATAACACCACGGGTAGTTTCACGAAGACTTACGAAGACCCGCAGTTCCCCCGACCGACCGTCAGTTCTGACGAAGAAAACGCGTCGGTTCAGCAAGAATCGCAGCCGCGGACTCCAGATCAGCCAGGCGGCGCGCGAGTGTTGCGGCCGCGAGGCGGGGCGGCAGGGCCTCGTTGAACTTGAGGCCGCGTAGCGCCTTGTCGTCGACCTCGGGCAGGCAGAGCCGCTCGGCCGCATCCGCCGTTCCCTCGCGCCACATCTCCGGGGTGAGGTCGGAGCGCAGGCGAATGTAGGCGTCGGTGAATCGCTGGCTTGCGTCGGCCAGTCCGCCGAGGCTGGCGGCGAGGGTCGCGTTGGCCTTGTAACCGCCCCAGGTCCACCACCGGACATCGTCCCCCTGCCGGGCGATGACGGTGCCTCCCGGGTGGACGAGGTCCAGGTTCCTGTCCCGTGCCTCCGCCAGGTGCGCGGTTGCTCGCTGGGTCAGTTTCACCGGCGGATCGGCGCCGAGCAGCACGTCGCGCACCGCGCGCGACAGCGCGTACGTAGCCGCATCGACCGCCATGCCGAACCAGCGCGCCTTGCCCGGCAGGTCGGACGGCTCGACGAAGCACCGCCGACGCCCCCAGTCGATCCAGTTCACCTTCCACGCCTGCCCGGCCAGCAGCAGGACGCGGGGGCCCTCCACCTTCTCGGTGAGCAGCATGGGGTCGGACCGGCCGATCTCCTTGCGCCCCCACAGCACGGTGAACTGCGGCGGCGCCGTGAACACCGCGGTCAGCTCCATGAAGTGCCGCCGCCCGAACCTCTCCTCGGCCGACGGTCCGATGAACAGGGTCTCGCCGTCCCGCTCCAGAAAGCCCTCGTCGAGGAGGTGGCGCAGGATCGGCTCGGCGCCGCGATCGAACGGCGGCAACCCGTTCCACTCCTCCCGCCACAACACGCGGCCGATCTTGTGCTCCTGCAGGGCGAGTGCCAGCAGCTGCTGGGCGACGATGTGCCGCGGTTCGGGCGGAGCGGTCACCGGTTCCACATAGTTCCGCCCCCACAGGTGCAGCAGCCCGGCGGCGCTCAGCAGGGCGTCGTGGCTTCGGGCCAGGAAGAGGCAGTTGCGGGTGGACCCGGATCGGCGACCCGTCCGGCCCAGCCGCTGGAGAAAGGAGGCGACCGTACCAGGGGCGTCGATCTGGATCACCCGGTCCAGGTCACCGACGTCGATGCCCAGCTCCAGGGTGCTGGTCGCGACGATCACGCAGTCACGTGCCTCCGCGAAAGCGGCTTCGGCACGGCGCCGCTCGTCCAGGGAGAGGGATGCGTGGGAGAGGAACGTGGTGACCCCCTTGCCCCGGAGGGCTGCCCCCAGCTCCTCGACCGTGGCTCGGGAATCACAGAAGACGAGCCGCTTCTCGCCCCGGTGCAGCGCGGCGATGACGGTGGCGGCGTTCGCGGTCGATCCCACGTAGTCGAGTTCGATGTCGCCCGGCGGTGGCTCCTGAGGCGCCCCCTGCTGCGAAGATGAGGCGTCCGGCAGCACGACGCCAGGGGCCACCACGCGGCCCGGGCGCGTTTCGTGGCCGGACCCCTGCAGCCAGTGCAGTAGTTCATCGGGGTTGCCGACCGTGGCCGACAGGCCGATCCGCTGAATCGGCCCTCCAGCGATCCGCTGGAGCCGTTCCAGCACCGCCAGCAGGTGCCACCCGCGGTCGTCGCCCGCGAAAGCGTGCACCTCGTCGACCACCACGGCACGCAGTCCAGCGAACAGCCGACCGTGGTCGGTCTTCGTACTGACCAGCATCGCGTCAAGCGACTCGGGCGTCGTCAGAAGAACGTCAGGCGGTTGCCGCAGAAGACGCTGCCGCGCACCTTGGCGGACATCGCCGTGCCACAGCCCCGCTCTACGGCCCAGCCACCCCGCATACTGCTCCAACCGCGGCACCAGGTTGTTGAGCAGCGCCTTGAGCGGGCACACGTAGAGCACCGAGAGACCGCTCCACCGCTGCTCCTCCATGGCCGACAACAGGGGGAAGGCGGCGGCTTCCGTCTTGCCACCGGCGGTCGGAGCGAGGAGCACCGCGTCCTCACCGTCGAGCAGCGGTGCGACGGCCTCACGCTGCAGCGGCCTGAGGTCCCGCCACCCGAGGGCGTTGACGATGTGGTGGACCAGCGCCGGGTGGAGCCGGTCGACGGCCGATGCCGCCCCGTTCCCGTCCGTCACAGGTCCAACTCGACATCGTCGGCAGCGGCCGCAGCCGCGTTGCGCTCCGTCTCGTTGAGCTCCGTCGAGTCGATCGTCAGTGTGTAGTGGCGACGGGGGTCGAAGTCGGCGAACTCGTCCACCCGATCGAGGACGTCGGCGACGAGCTTGCGGAGGAAGACGCGCGGCGCCACCCCCACATTGGCGCCGAGGCCACCGGTGACGGCCGTCGCCAGCTCCGCGATGTAGGCGTCGTCCACGACGTCACCGATCCGGTCCGGGTTGGAGGCGGCCCCTGCATACAGATCCCGCACCTTGCGCCCCAGCTCTCCGAGCCGCTGCAGATCGAAGCCGGGGAGGCGGAGCTGAACCGCCCGCGGCGAGTCGAACCTCGGGTCGGTGCTGAAGTCGGTGGCCAGCCGCTGGGCCAGCGGGGCGAGCCGCTGCACCCCCTGCTGCCCGTCGTAGAAGGCGGGAGTGCCGGTGATGACCAGGAAGAGACCGGGGAAGCGACCGGCGTCGATCTCGTCCAGCAGCTGGCGGATCGCGTTGAGCCCCTTCTCCCGAACGTCGCCGCGCACGCGCTGCAGGGTCTCGATCTCGTCCAAGACCAGCAGAAGGCCCGGGTGTCCGCAGTCGCTCAGCACCCGCAGCAGCCCCTGCAGGAAGCCCAGTGCGCCGAAGTGGTCGAGGTCCCCCCGGACCCCGGCGGCGCGGCGGGCCGACGCCGCGACCGACTTCTGCCCTCCCAGCCAGGCGAGGAGCGCCTCAGCGGTCGCGGCATCCCCCGCCTGCCGGGCGGACCGGTAGCCGCGCAGCGCCGCCGCGAAGGCCGGTGCGGTGACGGCCACCTCCGCGAGGCGTGCCTCCAGCAGGGTCTCCACGGCCTTGTCCAGAGCCTCGGCGTCGTCCTCGGTGGCCTCGCCCGCCTCCAGCACCTCCTCCTCCAAGGTGAAGAACCAGGAGTCCACCACGGCGCGCAGCGCGCTGGGCGGGTGGGTGTGGGTCGTCAGCCGCTCGGTGAGCCGCCGGTAGACGGTCTCCAGCCGGTGGAGGGGCGTCTCGGTCTCGGAGATCTGGATCTCGGCGGTGGCGAGGCCGACCCGCTTGGCTCGCTCGGAGAGCCAGCGCGCGAAGAACGTCTTTCCGGAGCCGTACTCGCCGCGCACGGCGTGGAAGGCCGCTCGGCCGCTGGCCACCACGTCGAGCTTCTCGTCGAGCGCCCGCTCGAAGCGGTCCAGCCCCACGCCGAAGAGGTCGAGCCCCGACTGCGGCACTGTGCCACGCCGCAGGGCGTCCACCACATCACTGCGGCGGGCGGCGCTGACGGCGTCGGCGGGCGTGCTCACTGCGGTCCTCTCTTTCGCTGGTTCCCCTCACCGGCCATGTTTGTCCTGCGCGTCATGGCGTCCATCCTGTCCAATGCCACGGTCATTCAGCGTCCACCTGGAACTGCTGTCGGGCAAGGCCGGTGTTGAGCTTCAGCCTGGCCCCGCCGTCGACGAACTCCAGAACGGGATACCCCTCCACGTTGAGGAGGCGCTGCAGCATCACCATGAGCCCGCCGGCGCGGGCGGGGGGGAAGCCGGCCGCCGCCGCCACGCCCGTGGTCGACAGGGTCCCATCGGCTGCGGCGAGCGCGTCGATGGCGGCGCTGACCTGGGGGCTCTTGGGGCCCCGGCGGACGAACTTCCGCTGTTCCCGAAACACGGCCGACTCCACGATCTTGCTCCCCAGCGAGGGAGAGGAACTGTGTGGTGCCCCGGATTTCCCATCCGCGGCGGCGGGGTGCTGTGCCGCCGTACCCAGCGGCCCGGCGGATGCTCCCTCACCCTGACCGGCGACGGAGGGTCCTCCGGTGGGCGTGGCGGGCGCGGAGGACGAGTCGGCACGTCCGCTGCCGTGCACTGCCCTCTGGCTGCTTCCTGTGCCGACTGCTTGGGACGCCCGAGGGCCATGCTGGGCCCGGACGCCGGAAACAGCGGGCTGGGCGTCCACTTCGGTCGGGGCGGGGGCGCCAGCCGCGGGCATCCGACCTCCATCCGAGCCCGCCGCACCCAGCCGCTGCGTCTCCCACCACGTGGGGGTCACCCGCTCGGGAGCGAGGAGCGACCATCCCGCGGGCAGCAGCTCACTGGACGGGAGAAACACCAGGACCGGCACGGTCATCTCCGCGAGCGAGGCCCCGCCGTGGTACCCGCCCTTGCGCTGGGTGTAGCGGATGTCCTCACGCCAGGGCACGACGACCCTGCGGTTGCCCTCCGGACCATCGCCTTCCAGAACCCGCGGCCCGGACAGCAGCATCTCGCCGTCGCCTGCAGCCGTTCCCGTGCGCCAGCGGGCCGCGCTCGCCTCGTTCCTGCCTGTCGGTGATGGCGCGGAGTCGAGGTCGCCCCGTTCCAGCACGTGGCCGTGGTCGGAGACGATGACCACCGGACGGCCGTAGGAGCGGGCCGCCCCCAGGAGTTCGTCCAGGAAGGTGACATCGGCGATGCGCCAGCCCGTGCGGTCTCCCTGCGCGGCCTTGTCCAGGGAGTCGTCGACGGTGTTGAGTACGACGCCCACAGCGGACTTCCCCGCCAGCGCATACTGCAGCTCGTCCGACAGCCGCTTTCCCGCTGTCCCCGCGATCTCCGCCTTGTGGAACAGCACGGCGTCCGGATCCTTGCGCCCGGCCCAGAACGCGGCGAACCCTTCCTTCTCCACCGACTGCCCTCCGGCCGTGAGCTTCCCGGCCAGCAGGGAGGACCTACTGAGGCGGGTCACGGAGGGAATGACCGCCGCCGCCGCGTCGCGGACGTCCTTGCGGCGGCCGGCCTCCACCCAGCCGCTACGCGCCGCCAGCTCCTGGGCCAGGCCCGTGGCGACGGCGCTGCTCATCCCGTCCACCAGCAGGACCAGCGGCGCGGTCTCGCCGTGCTTGTCCTTCTTACGCAGAGGCGCGGCGACCTCCGCGAGGACATCCTCGACGAGCAGGCACCCCCCGGGCGCGAGGGTGTGGGCTGTGCGCGCCCATCCGGAAAGCCGCTCGGCGAACACCTCGTCGGCCTCGGCTCGCGCCTGTACGGCCCGATCGCAGACGTCCTGGTAGGCCGCTGCGAGGGCCGCGTCGGCATCCGGGTCGCCCGGCCACAGCACGGTGAGGGCAGCGTCCATCCACCCCCAGTCGGCGAGATGGCGCTGCAACCCGTCGGCCGCCGAGCCCGGAGCCGGGGCGGGCTGCTCCAGGCGGCGCAGTAGCCGGACCGCGGCCTCGGCCGTGCGGACGCGGCTCGCCCTCAAGGGGGCGAGCCAGTGCTCCTTGACGCGGTCGAGGGCGTGCTCGGCGTCCCGCGACGCACCTCGCAGCGCGCTGCCGAGCGCTGCCATGCGGTTCTCGAAGGCGGAGGGGAGGTAGGCGCTGGACACCAGGGCACTGGTGAGCCCGGCCTCCCCCGCGAGGGCGTCGGCCCGGTGCAGCACGTCCATGGCCTGATCGTTGAGCCGGGTGCGGTGCTGCCCGAACCCGCGGGCGTCAGCGAGCCAGCGGGTGAGGGTGCCTTCCACAGCCGTGGTGAACGCCTGCAGGTTACCCAGGTCGACGCGGCGTTGTCCGAACAGGGCGCCGATGGTCATCGCCGTCTCCGCCGAAGCCGACCCGGACGGCCCGTTCATCGCGGAGGCCACCACACCAAGCGGCATCGCGTCCTGCGCACGGCGGGAGGCGGCCAGGTCCAGCAGCGGCCGCACCGCCGCACCGGCGACGCTGACCAGCCACTCGGTGATCTCGGTGCGTTCCGCTTCGTCGAGTGCGGCGAAGCGATCCGGCCCTCCGGCCGTGCGCGACCAGGCGAGGAGCGCGTCCGCGTCGGGCGGCGTCTCGGCGGCCCGGTCGGACGCATCCAGCCCGAGCCGGGCCTGGACCAAGAAGCGCATCGCGGTATCCCGGGTAAGCACGCCGCCCACCTGCGGCCACCCGTCCCGGGGTTCGGCGTCCAGCAGGGCGTCGACCAGCCACGGCTCGGTGCGAATTCGCGGGTCGAGCCGCGCCGCGCCGCATCTCCGCTGCACGATCTCGGCGCGGTCAACACTGAGGACACGGTTACGCACGGCGTAGCCGAGCAGGTCCCAGCCGAGGGCGGCCTCAGGCACCTGTGTGACGACGACCAGAAGGCGCTCCCCGTTCGCCGCCTCCGGAGCTGAGGCCGCGGCCTCGTGCGTGTGCCAGCTGTCGGCGATACCAAGCACCGAGTTCTGCTCGATGACGGTGACGCGGCGCGTCACCGCTTTCTCGCCGGCACCAACGAGAACGGGGAACTGGGTCGGGGCGCCCGGCTCGTAGCGCCCGTGGACGAGGACGAGCCGATGCCCCGGCAGTCGATCGGCCTCGGCGTCGAGCCGCGCTTCGAGGATCCGGCGCCCGAGGACCAGAGCGGGCGGCCGCGTGGTTGCCTCCTGCGGTTGCGTCGGCGAGGCCATCAGGAGGGCCGCCCTTCGCGGGAGGTCGGCCTGGAGGAGATCTCACCATCCTGGTCGACGACACTCCAGGTGATCTCGATCTCGGCGCCGGGGTTGCCGTGCGCGTAATCGCGGATCTCGTCGAGCACACCGGACAGCGCCGCTTCCATGGCGGAACCGGAGGTGGCGGCCGAGATTCGGCGCTTGGTGGGCACGGGGCCGGCTGTCGGACGGTGGGTGTCCGTCGACGCGTCGGGATCGCCGGTGACCGGAGGCCTGCCGTGATCGGTCAGGCTCACCTCGCCGGGGCCGGTGCCCCTGCTCGGGTCTTCGCCGAAGGGCGGCACGCGGTCGCGGTCGTCACCCCCTCCTGCGGGCGGAGTGGGCGGCTGGCCCTGGTCGGCCCGGTTGGCGATCTCCAGAGCCCTGCCGACGAGTCGACGGGCCTCCTGCTGCGCCTTTCCAAGGGTGGGGGTCAGGTCGTGGGTTCCCTGGGACGCGTGGGCGACCCGGCTGATATCGGCGAGCAGCCGCTCCGCCTGGCCACCCACGGTGTCATCACGCCCGGCCAGCGGCCGCACCTGCTCCAGCACCTGCCAGTCGGTGGCCTCCAGCGCCCGCAGGACAGCGGGGGCCGAGCCGATCGCCGCCCCGAGCTCCTTGTCGTCGATGCCGTAGGCGACCCCCGCGAGTTCGCGCACCAGCGGGGTGTCGTCGGTGTGGCGGAGAAGTCGTTCCACCAGGTCGGCCGCGTGCCGGGCGGCCAGGACGCGGGGGGCGGCGGAGGCCCCGGTCAGCGCGTCCGTCAGCCCGAGCACATCGACGTGGGCTTGCTTGGTGAGAGAGGCGAACACGCCGTTGACCGCCGACTCGACCTCCCTCGCCTTCTCCCGTACTTCACCGGCGAGCTTGGTGACGTTGCGGGCGAACATCACCGGCGGGATCCCGGCAATGCCGAACAGTGCCCCGGCGCGCCGCAGCGCGGTGGCGAACTCCTCCTCGCTCGGTTTCTCCTGCTCGCGCAGCGTGTAACCGTGGCCGATCTTCCCGATGTCGGGCGCCGTGGACTGCACAACACCGTGGTAGACCCAGGCGCGGTCGGCGATGAGCGCGTAGGTGGCGATCAGCAGGTCGGCGACGGGGGTGTCGAGACCGGTCCACCCCATCTCGCCGATCCAGGCACGGATCTCGGAGGCCTTGATGTCGCCGGTCGCGCGCTTCTGGAGCGCGAACTGGTCGATGCGGCGCTGCCACTCCGTGCTCAGCACGAGCGGGCCGTCGTGCACCTCGCCGATCTCCAGGGGGTGCACGATCCGCTTCACCAAGGTGAGGTCCCTGCGGTCGACCGTGACCCGGCGCGAGCCGTCCTCCATGGCTCGGGCGATCCAGCCGTAGACGGTTCTCAGGTCCTTGAGCGTGACCGCTCTGCGGTTGCGGGCGGTGTCGAAGTCGGGGTGCTTAGGGTAGAGGCGGTCGAACAGGTCGTCGGCCAGTGCGAGCATGCTGTTCTCGAACCCGGCCCCCGCGGCGAGCCGGGGTTTGTGGCCCGGCAGCAGGCTCATCACGTGTCCGTCGTCCGGGACCGATGTCTCGGTGTTGGCGGGGTCCAGGCGGGCGATGCCGTAGAGCTGGGCGAGCACGGCCGTGAGCTCGGTTTCGATGTTGTCGCGCTGCGCCTTGAGCTGGGTCTTGAGCCGCCCTCTGTCGTCGGAGGAGAGGTGCGCGGCGTAGTCGTCGAGGCGGTCCCGGTCCAGCAGGTAGTCGATCTTGATCAGCCGACCGAGCTGGGCGGCACGCCGCGCGGAGAAGTGGACGGGCAGCCACACCACGGTGGGGTGGTGGTTGCGGTCGTCTTTCATCAGCTCGCGCACGCGCAGGGCGTCGTAGCTCGGCGGTCGGCTGGCCGGGTCGAACGGGTAGTCCAGGACGAACCGGACGTGCCCGTTGACGTCGGGTTCGAACTTGTCCTCGGGCACGCTCTGCGAGTCGCGGACGTTGCCGAACACGAACTCGGCGCTGCGCTTGGTACCGCGCCACACCACCTCGCGCCCGCACATGTAGGAGCCGGTGTCGGTCACACCGAGCTGGTGCCACAGGGTTTCCTTCACCCAGCGCCGGCGGGCGCCGATGCTGTCCTGGTCGGCGACGGCATCCAGCAGCGGCTCGACGTCCAGGTCGGACAGGTGCAGGCTGAAGACCGGGTCGGCGTCGTCGCCTTCCGCGCGCAGTTCGCCGAACTCGGTCCGCAGGTCGTTGAGGGCACGAGTGGCTACACGGGCGTCGTCCATGACGCGGGTGCGCTTGATCGAGCCGTGGTTGAGCGCCGCCAGGCGGCGACCGGTCAGCCGGGTGAACGCCGCCACGTCGGGGGCGAGATAGGCCAGCAGCAACGTCTTCACCAAGCGCATGGTGCCGATGTAGTTCGGGTCGTTGGAGG
The DNA here is from genome assembly GCF_002263495.1 of Nocardiopsis gilva YIM 90087. Taxonomy (NCBI): domain Bacteria; kingdom Bacillati; phylum Actinomycetota; class Actinomycetes; order Streptosporangiales; family Nocardiopsidaceae; genus Nocardiopsis; species Nocardiopsis gilva. The sequence continues at coordinate 330,327 of NZ_CP022753.1, forward strand.
ACCCATATCTCTCCAGAAGGTAGGCGCTGACCTTCCGGTAGAAGCGGACGGCCTGTTCGCCCTCCTTCTTCAGGCGTTCGGTGAACGCGCCGCTCATGCCGGAGGAGAGCACGTCCCACAGGTCACCGACAGGGATGACCTGGCCAATCTGCAACTCGTCCCGATGTTGGGCGAGCAATTCCTGGATGAGCTTGAGACCGGTGCGCTCGCGCTGCAGGGCCCCGGACAGCGCCACCAGGACGTTGAGCAGCGCCGGGGTGAGCGGATAGACGGAGCGGAAGTCCTCCCAGTCGGCCCCGGTGGCGCCCTCGGAGTCGAGCAGGGCGTCCCGGACGTCGCTGCCGGCCTTCTCCACCTTGGCGAAAGCCGCGTCGATGATTTCTCCTGTCCCAGGCTTGGGCTTGAGAACGCGTTCCTTGATGATTGCTGGCAGGTTACGGTCCTCCAGGCTGATCACCTCGAACCGCTCGGCGAGGTACCCGACATGGTCTTCGAGGTTCTTCACTTCGGCGCCGGTAACGTCTTCGCCGATCAGCTGGGAGAGATTACGCTGCCGCGAGATGAAGGAGACGATCGGCACCGGCTTGTCGGCACTGCCCGACTCGATGATCTTGACGAGCTTGTTGACCTCGCTGTTTACGAAGTCCTGGTTGTTCAGGTACGCCTGAAGCCACAGGATCAGCTCGTCGATGAACAGGACGATTCCGTCGTAGCCGAGGCTCTGTGCGTGGCGGCTGATGACGGACAGTCCGTCGTCGAGGGGGAGGAAGGCGTCGACGTCGCCGCTGGCGCCGCGCGCGTACGCCTTCATCGGGCCGGAGAGCAGCGCCGAGACCAGGGCTTCGCGCAGCGGGTCGCCGTGCGGGGCGGCGAACGCACGGTCCAGTAGCTCGGGAGTCCAGGGGCGGTCGTCGATCGGCGGGAGGTTATCGGGGGCCGACTCGCCGGACGCAGGGACGGGGCCGCTGCCCTGGGCGAGCTTGCGAATGAACAGCTCGTCGCCCTCGATCCTGCGGTTCTCCCGGGCATCATCGAGCAGTGCCACCGAGCGGTAGACGGCAGGGGTAGGCGCGTCGGGGTGCTGGCGCCGCACGGCGTTCACGTAGCCGCCCAGCAGGGCGGAGTCCAGGTCCGAGGAGCCGACCAAGTGGTAAGGCACCATCAGGAACCGGCGACCCCGCAGCCAGTCGTCGTGCTCAGCGATGAGCTCACGCAGCCTCGGCTTATTCAGCGCTACCGTGTCCTGATGAAGGATGGCGTGCAACACCGTCATGAAGTGGCTCTTACCCGAACCGAACGAGCCGTGCAGGTAGGCAGCCTCTGACTTGTTCCCGCGGACAGCCGCACCGACGAGGTTGAGTGCCTCGCGGAACGCAGCCTGAAGCTGCTCGGTGACGACGTACTCGTCGACGCGGGCTGCAGCTTCACCGAAACCAGAGGACAGCTCGACCTTGAAATCTCCGGCGAGGATGTCCTTCGACTCGGGGATATCGAGGACATCGCGCAGGTAGACGCTGGACGTGGGGGATTGGGGCGACGAAGACGACAGGGGCATTGCGCGTCGCGATTCCCTTCATGGCGCGGCCCGGGTGTTGCGGCCCCGGGCAGTGGGGTGCCGGTCGACCTGTCGGGGGAGCGGGCGGGACAGGCTGTCTACCGATGCTAAGCGTGTTCACACGTGTTAGGCAGTTCAGGCGGAGGATGCCTTGCGGCCGCGACGAGCAGGCGCGGGCCTCCAGGAACGTAGATCGCCATCGGTGACCTGGAACCGATCGCGCTGATCAGCCAGCCACTGCTCGACCTGCTCGGCTGGAGTGCCCTCCCAGACCTCGTCGTAGTCCGAGTGCCACTGCTTGATCCAGGGCAGTAGTTCGAGCAATCCAGCGAGGAGCGGCGTGACCTGTTCGGTCGACCAGTCGTCCTGCTCGACCCGATCTTCGACGAGGTGCATCAGCGCCTCGGCCTGCTCCTTGTGGTCCCAGCCCGCCCAGCCAAGGACGAGCGTGGGGTCGGAGGCGGGTCCAGCGTCGGGGTAGGAGACGAAGCGCTCCTTGGAAACGTCGAGCTTGCCCCGGTTGGACCAGTAGGACTGCTTCCGGAAGTCGGCCGAGGTGTACTTGGGCGGAACGGGGATGTCCAGGCGTTGGCCGGTCTTGTCCTCTTCCCGCTGCTTCTCCCAGGTGTCCTCCCACTGCTCCCGTTTGCGCAGGCCGGAGTCCTTGTAACGCAGGCCGGACAGGTAGGGAACGTGCTGGTCGGCGACGATCTCACGAAGCACGTCGACGAGGCGGACGTCCGGCCTTTCGCGGTGGTCGGCAGCGTAAAGCTCGGCGACGGACATGACGTCGGGACCGTTTGGGCTAGAGGCGATGGCGTCGGCCAGGTCCGCGACGGTCATGGGGCGGGGCACCCCTTCGAGGCCCTGACGTTCGTGGAACCAGAGGTCGCGATCCTCGCACCGATCCAATAGCCAAGAGCGGAGTGCTTCCCGCTCCTTCTTTTTCCAAGATTCCGAAGACCATCGCCGCTTGCACTCGGGACGCTCGATGAGCTCGATGTCGCGGCGGGACTCGATCACATCGATGCGCCGCTGCACGATGTCGCGGTACCAGTCGGGCCAGTGGGAGGGGATCTCGGTGATGGGGGTGGAGCCGTGGCGGTCGAACCACTCCCTGCCGTCCCCACCGGCGGCCACCCTTCGGGCCAAGACAATCTCAAACGCCCGCTCGCCAAGCTCGACTTCGGGGACTTCATCAATGTCAGCTGCAGAAACATCAATGGATTCGGAATCGGAAAGAAATCCATAAAGGCGATAAACCCGCCAGTCAGACTCCTCTTGCAGCGCAATCATCCGACGCCGTATTTTCCGATGGGAACGACGAGCAACATCCAGACTTTCCCGACTAGGACAGCATTTTGCAACTATGGCACTTGGATCAGTCGACGCAAGTTCTCCTGCAAGCGAGTCCAGCACGCCACCGAGTTCCAGCGGGAGCTCAGCTGGAAGGGGAAAGTCTTGAAGTTTAGTTCCAGTGAATTCGTAGTACTCCTCCCATTCCCAACGCCCCGTGGAGCGCTCTCCACCCCTGTTCCCCTTCCCCTGACACACTTGCTTAAGCCAGAAGCACGCAGTGGAGGAGTTCAAAATGCCCAGCAACCGAATATAGTCTTCTTCCGTGGCATCTCCCGACAGCTTAACCACCGGTGCAGTGCGAATACAGATCGACTGTTCGCGCACCAGCGAAAAGTGATTGTGAGTCGCCACGAAAGGGTAAACAAGATAGCGATCTGAATAAAATCGGCGAGGATACAATTCGCGAACATCTGTCCACAGCATCCCACTTATATCAGCGACAGGAATACCGAACCTCTTACGCTGCAGCAGGTTCTCCCGATACGGCCAGAAGTGGCGATACATCCTGCTCCGGGGATGAGGTGAACCGATCAGGGGTCCAGGAGCATGCGACCAAATGGCATCCAGTTCATGGGATACGGAATAGTCGCGAACATTTTCCCCCTGCACCAGCGGACGCGAATCCAATTTTTGCAATCGATTCACATAATCGCCTGGAACTAGAAATACCTCATCTTCCCCTGTAATCGCAACAAAACCCAGGTCCACCCCCAAAGAATTTAGCCGCTGCGAGGACGCTCTTTCGATTACTTCTAGTACGCTATTTGCTCCACCACCACTCAAAGACCATGGGTGCTTAGCAAAACGACTGCGGCCTACATCCTCAACGGTGACCCATGCTGATCCACCCCCCGGACTATCCACCTGTTCGATAATGGCGCGCCATACAAGACCCTTGCTCGGATCCTCTGGCTGCTCCGGTTCACCTTGAACTCCCAGAACTGCGCGCACCGCTTCGCGTTGAGAAGCCACCCTATTCCGCCCAGCAATAATGACCGTCGGCGTTCCGTGGCCAGGTATATAAGCCCCCGAGGTGTCGATGACATGCGTCAAGTCAACACCAGTAAAGTCTCGCCTTCTATTGGTGACAGGATGCTTATATGGGCCCCCATGAAAATAGGACTCAATCAGAACTTTACCAAATTCGCGCTTCATGAAGGAATTTGCTGTGATTTGGCCAGTAAACCCCGCACGCCGCTCCGTCCCAGCAACCCGAACAGCCAGACCAAATATTCGCTGAGCAAATGGAACCGACAAAGAATAACCACCCGAGCAAGCAAAGTATGCCCGTCGATAATTCTGGTTCTCCTTCTTATCCTTGACCGTAATGTACGGTGGGTTTGCCACCACTACGTGATAGCTACCCGCCCCGAGCAGGTCAATGCGCTTGGAGTAGTCCCACACGTCCTCGGTCTCAAAAGCGAACATCCCTATTTTCTCAGAAGAGAAGAGATCGCTCGTCACCGACTCCTGGCCTCGCCCATGCAGCAATGAGTCGCCGACGGCAACATTGATAGGAAATACACGCGCCCGATCCATCCTTCGGATTCCAGACTCCTTCAGCACTTCCACCAGAATCCGGAAACGGGCGATACTCACAGCGAAGGGGTTCTTGTCACATCCGTGTACAGAGTCCAGAGCCTTACGGATGAGTTTCCAGTCGTCCACTCCTGGCCCCGCCTCACCTCGGTGTTTATTTAGCAGCCGCTTGAACAAGCCGAGCAGGAAGTGGCCGCTTCCGCAGGCTGGATCGATGGTGCGAAGGCCGACGTGGTGCCACTCCACGTTGCCGGACCCATCCTTGATCTCCAGCTCAGGTTCGATCCCGAATTCTTCGATCGCTGGGTCAAGAGTGAGGTCGAGAATGAACTCCTCTACGAACTCCGGAGTCTGCAGGAGCGCGTACGTCTTCCGAGCATGCTCGCTCAGGTCCTGGTAGAGGTCACCCAGGAACCTGGTGTCGAGGTCATCGTCGGTGAAGTCGTGGACGATTTCACCATCCGGACCGATGCGACGCCAGAACTTCAGCAGCTCACTGGCAGCCTCGTAGCTCGGGGTGACCTGCCAGAGAGGGTTGTGACTGCGGTCGAAGAGCCCCGCAGCGGTCGGGTGGCACTCAGACAGGTGCCCAAAGGCTGCGATTAGCCAGTCGCGGTCGTTGAGATCCGGCCTCTCCTGGAAGAACGCGGAGTGCCGGGCTTCGGCAAGCTCCAGCCGGTCCCCTGGACCCGCGATCCACGGATGCTCGATCAGTCCATTGTCTTCGCAGAAGCGGACGAAGAGCGTGCCCAGAACCCATGCAGCTGCCACCTGGGTAATCCGCTCGTCGCGCCACACACCATAGGTGACGGCGATGCGGCCCGCCTCGCGAGCCTTCGAGTACTCGTCTTCAAGAGCTGACTTGAACTCGGCGACGTCTTCGCTCTGAGGGCGCAGGTCGTCCTCAAGTCGCTTGACCTGCGTACGCAGGTCCTTCAGGAGTCCGCCCTGTTCAGCACCCCGGCTCGCCACCGCGTTCCTCCCTCTTCCCGATTGCTCTCTACGAAATCACGCGGTTTCATCCTGCCAGGAGCGGTGGGCTTGCTAGTACGGATTGGGCGGCAACCAGCAGTCATCGCCTGGCCGGATGTGGCGCTTCGCTGGCCGTGGTCCCTCCGGATAACATGCGGATGGGAATAGGTTATGAAGGCCCGGCTGCTGGCGCAGCCGGGCCTTCGTCCTTGGGATGGTGGGGCTACAAGGTGTCCCGCTTGGTGCTGGTGATGAAGGCGACCACCTCGTGTGAGGGGAACGCTAGGTAGCCGGACTCGGGCTGCTGTGAGTCGCGGACAGCAGCACCGTTGGCGAGATCAGCTACCTCGACGCAGTTGTTGCGATCGCTGTAGCTCGACTTCCGGAACTTGAGGTCCGGTTGGTGTGGGAACACGTTAGCCATCTCGGTTTCCTAGAGCAGATCCTTCAGCATCTGAAGGGATGCGTCAGGGTAACGCGCTTGCGTTCTTACATGGTCGAACAGACGGCGGTAGCGGTCTACCTCCTTGGAGTCCTCCAGATAGAGGCCGTCAGTGTCAGTCTCCAGGTAGACCACCGGATCGACGCCCTCCACGAAGTCGAGGATCACAAAGGGGCCGTTGAGTCCAGCATGCATGCCGGAGGCAAACGGCAGGACCTGAATCGTCACGCTGTTGTCGGCTTCGGCCACGTCGATCAGGTGCTGAACCTGCTCCTGGAAGGCGTCGTGGGCCGTCTGGAACCGCAGGAGCGCGGCCTCGTCGATGACGGCCCACAGTTCTGGGCCGTCAGGGCGCTGGAGGATTTTCTGGCGCTGGCGGCGCGTCTCGATCGTGCGGTCGATGTCCTGTGGACTGCGGTACAGGCTGGCGCGCGTCAGGAGCTCGACGTACTTGGGGGTTTGCAGTAGCCCCGGCACTCGGGCGAGTTCGTACGTGTGGATGCTGCTCGCCTCGGCCTCGAATGCGGGGAAGTCGTCGGTGAAGACGTCTGTGTACTTCGACCACCATCCGCGCTCACGAGCTTGGCGGGTCAGTTCGAGGATGAAGTCCCGGCGGTGCTGGTCAGTGATCTTGTAGACGTCGAGCAGGCCCTTGATCTCCATGACCGTAGGGCGGAGACGTACGCCGGTCTCGATGTTGCTGATCTTGCCCATCGACCATTCGGTGGCGTTCGCGACGTCCTCAACAGTCATCCCCGCTTCTTGACGAGCCTTCTTCAGCTCTGCGGACAGGCGTCGGCGGCGGATGGACTGCCGCAGTTCGGCCATGGTCTCTCCTGCGTCGTGGGCTGCTTCTCGGATGCTACGGCCAGGGCTTGAACTTCGCGAACCACTCATGTGTGAATCTTCCAGTCATGAAGTCCTTGAACTTGATGTTATATCTTGTGAAGCACTTCACCATGAAGCTTGAAAATCTGAAGCTTCAGGTTCAACATGGAACTGCAACCTATTCCCTCGCCGGACCTCCCATCCGGCACTCACCCGAGGAGTTCGCTCATGCGACTCATCCGGACGTTCGTCTTCGTGGTCCTCGAACCCCCCGAGCCCCCAGCAGCGCCGCCACCTCGGGCCACCCGCGGCCAAGCGGCGCGGATCCGCCCCTATGCCCCTCTTGCCCACCCGTGCATGGCGGGGGCGGTGGTTTGAATGCTCGACCTCACTCCCGAGGAGGTCCGCCGCCTGCGGGAACTAGCCGACCAGATCGCCATGGGCACCCAGGGCCGCCCCTGCTGGCTGACCGGAGCCCGCGTCACCTCCATTGGCATCCTGGCCCGGGTCTCCGACTGGCTCGGCGACGCCTGCGGCCACCTCGACACCAGTCCCGACCGGCCAGGCCCAGCCCTGCTCAACCCGCCTTGCGTCCGCCCGGCCGACCACACCGGACCCCACCTGGACGCCGACGGCCACAGCTGGGACAACCAGGATCGGGAGACGTCCCAATGACCCCCGGCCCCGACGTCACAGCCACAGCCGCGCGGCTGCGCGCCCGCTACACCGGAACACTGGCGTGGTACGGCACCCACACCCGCCGCTGGTGGGCGATGATCCCCGGCCACCCCCGCCTCCTGGAGGCACCCACCCCCGAGGCGCTGGAACTCCTCCTCGCCTCCCGGCTGTGGACCCACCAGGAACACCGGGTAGCCAGAGCAGCCCGCTCCGCCCGCCTGTCGCGGGCCCTTCCCCCACGGCCCAGACCCCGCGCCTGTCCGCGCCAGCCGGTCACGGCCTAAGAAAGCCGCCGTGTCCCGGCGCGCGAGGGGTGCACTGGGACACGGCCTCCCAAGGGGGTGCCCGGAGTAGGGGGCCGGGCACCCCACCCTCGCACTGTCCCCGCACTGCGCCCAGCCTCCGACCTCAGTGACTCCCTATGATCAGCGAGGCCGGCTTCCGCCTGGCTGTCGCCGCGTCCCCTCAGTGTTCGACAGGAAGCGACCGCACGGGATGGCATCTGCGATTTATAGGGGTACGTTTTATAGAACTGTGGTTCTATATCCACGTGACGTGGGGGAGGAACAGCCATGGACAAGCCCGCTGAGATGTTCGATCGCGACTACGAGTGGTCGGCGCTGACCCGGTTCATCGCCGATGAGCAGCCCGGCGCGGCTCTCGGGGTGGTGTCGGGGAGACGGCGTCAGGGCAAGACTTTCCTCCTCGATGCCGCCTGTCGCGCGGCCGGAGGCTTCTACTTCGGTGCGACGGAGGCCACCGACGTCGAGTCTCTGCGCCGGATCAGCGCCATGTTGACCGCGCACCTGCAACCTGCGAGCCCCTACCACTTCGCCGATTGGTCGGAAGCCGTTGACGCACTCCTCGCTCTTGGCGCCGAACGGCCGGTTCCCGTGGTGATCGACGAGTTCCCCTACCTCGCCAAGGCCAACCCGGAACTGCCCTCCGTCATCCAGGAGGCGTTCCGGCCGCTGCGTGATCAGCGAACATCGTCACGTACCCGGCTCCTACTGTGCGGCTCGGCGCTGTCGTTCATGGGAAAACTCTTGTCCGGCAACGCCCCGCTGCGTGGGCGGGCCGGTCTGGAACTGGTCGTCCGTACCCTCGACCACCGGCTCGCCGCTGAGTTCTGGGACATCACCGATCCCCGCCTGGCCCTACAGGTCAACGCGATCGTCGGAGGGACACCCGCCTACCGGCGCGAGTTCACACGGGGCGACACCCCTGACGGCCCGGACGACTTCGACGACTGGGTGGTGCGCACCGTCCTGAACCCAGAGACCCCGCTCTTCCGTGAGGCCCGCTACCTGCTCGCCGAGGAGCCCGACCTGCGTGACACGGCCCTGTACCTGTCCGTGCTGGCCGCTGTCGCCGATGGGAACACCACCCGTGGCGGCATGGCCGGGTATCTGGAGCGCAAGGCCACCGACATCGCCCACCCGATCAATGTCCTCGAAGACGCCGGGCTGCTTCGCAGGGACGCGGACATCTTCCGGGAGAACCGGTCCACCTACCGGATCGCCGAACCGCTCATCGGCTTCTACCACGCCATCATGCGTCCGGCCTGGGACCGACTCGAACGCCCCGGCAGCGCCGCGCGCGTCTGGCAGGCCAGCCGTCGCCGCTTCACCAGCAACGTCCTGGGCCCCCACTTCGAACAGGTCTGCCGCGACTGGGCCTTGCACTTCGCCGATCCTGACCTGCTCGGCGGCCTGCCTGCCCGCGTCGGGCATGGTGTCGTCCATGACCCCAAGGCCCGTACCGGCCACGAGGTAGACGTGGCCGCCGTCGGCATCGACGACGGTGCCAAACCGAAGCTGCTCGCCATCGGTGAGGCCAAGTGGAACGACACCATGGGTATCGCCCACTCCGATCGGCTTCGCCACATCCGCGATCTCATCACCCAGGCGGGGCGCTACGACACCTCCCAAACCCGGCTGCTCTGCTTTAGCGGCGCCGGTTTCAATGACAAGGCACGCAGCGCGGCCGATGCCTCCCGCGACGTCCATCTGGTGGACCTGTCTCTGCTGTACGGCCTGGCCTGAGCCGGAGCTGAACCAGGAGGCACGAACGCAGGAAATCCGATGTCGGCATCTCGTCGGGATCCGACGCTGGATAGGGGCAGCAAACCGACCCGACACAGGACACCCTCCCGCGAACGAGGCCAACATGACCGATGATGATCAGCGCGATGTCCCAGCGGATGAGCCTCACGAGCAGGACGTCCGGGAACTCCGGCTCCGCATGACTTGGTACCTGCACACCGCACGCAACGCTGTCCGAGCGGTGTTGCCCAACTTCCGGCCCGTCGACGTCCCTGGCGACGAGCCCCCGACTGAGCCTCTGATGTTCGAGTCCGCCCGATCCGCTCTCGCCTGGTTCGAACTCGAACGCGCCAACCTCATCGCCACCCTGCGAACCGCACTCGAAAAGCGCCTCTTCGGCCTCGCCTGGCGACTACCCGCAGCCATCTACGGCCTGTTCGAGCGGCACCGGCACTGGGAGGAATGGCGCCAGATCCACCTGTGGGGACTGGCTGCCGCCCGAGAACTCGGTGACCGCCATGGACAAGCACGAAACCTCCTCGGCCTCGGCGATGCCGAATGGCTGATCGGCAACACCGGCACGGCACTGGAGCACTACGCGGCGGCGATCGAGGCGAACCGTGAAGTCGGAGATGGCTGGATCGAGGGATTCGCGCTGAGGCAGACGGGCCTGATCCGCTGGGAGCGGGACCAAGCCGAGGAGGCGCCGGCACTCCTCCGGCAGGCCATCGACGTCTTCCGACGGGCCAATGAGCAGCGCGGCGAGGGCATGGCCCTGCTGAGCCTCGCAGAATGCGAGCGGTCCGCCGGGCGGTTCGATCAGGCACTGGAGCATTGCCGCACGGCGATAGCCATCTTCACCGAGATCGAGGACACCTGGACCATCGCCTGGGGGAGGTACTGGGCGGCCACCGTACTGCACTCAGCGGGCAAACATCCCCAGGCTGTGGACGAGTACCAAATGGCGGCCTCGGTATTCCGCGACTTGGAGGATCGCGACAGCGAATCCCTCGCACTCATTGGGATAGGCGAGGCCTACACCTCCCAGGGAGACCCCGACCGCGCCCGTACCCACCTCGGTGCCGCCCTCGACCTCCTCAGGTCACTTGACGACCCCAGAGCCGACGAGATCGAAGCCAAAATCGCCCGGCTAGAGTGACGCACCTTTCACCCTCCGGCCACACCAAACTCGGCCCACAGCTCCCGGGAGCTGAATCTCGATGATCACGGGAATCTATCCGACAAACCGGATACCACCAGATCAATTCCCATGATCATCAACGGGTGAGGAGGGGATATCCCCAGGCAGGCAGAGAAGCATGGTCGGGTAGCTGTGGACTCGCCACCGTGGAAGGCATGAGACCTATCGACGCAGCCCTCCAACTCGCGGCCCGGCAGCACGGGGCGATCCAGACCCGACAGGCGCGCGACCTGGGGGTGAGCTGCTCTGTGATCGACCGATTGGTCCGGCAGGGCCACTGGAGGCGCGTGCACGACGGCGTCAGCATCATCCACGCCTGCCTGCCCCGCGAGACCGAAGCCCGGGCAGTACGTCCATCACTGCTCCTGACCCGGCTCACCGCTGCCCTCCTCGCCGTGGGCCCCGATGCGTTCGTCGCCGGGGAGTCGGCGGCTCACCTGTGGAGACTGCAGGGTCTGCCCCGATGGCGGTGGGCGGACCCGGTCCACGTCATCATTCCCCCGCACGGCGCTTCCCGGACGACCCGCGGGGTCGTGCAGCACACATGGGAGATCACCAGGGAGGAGATGGTGGTCCACCAGGGGCTGCAGGTGACCGCTCCCGGCCGGACCCTGCGCGACACGGTCCTGCGGGTGGACCGCCAATGCGCGGTCTCGCTGATGGATTCCGCTCTCAACAGGAGCCTCGTCAGAGTCGGCGAGCTGGAGGGGCTGGAAGCCGCGAACCGCAACCGCAGGGGGAGCCGTCGGACACGCTCGTGGTGGGGCCAGGCCGATCCCCGCGCCGAGAGCACATTCGAGACGCGTGTGCGGCTGATCTGCACTGATGGCGGGCTTCCGCCGGACGAGCTGCAGCACCCGTTCTTCACTCCGAGCGGAGCATTCGCGGGACGGGTGGACATGTACTGGCGCTCACGTCGCCTCGCCATCGAGTGCGACGGAAGGGAACCCCACAGACGCCCCGAGGTCCTGGCCAACGACCGCAGGCGGCAGAACGCTTTAGCGCTGGTCCAGCCGCGCATTCACCTGGTCCGGCTCACGTGGGAAGACCTGCGTCTACCTGAGTACATCCTCGATTGCGTTCGCCTTACCCCAACTCTCGACGCAGATCAGGGAGACTAGCCCGAGTATCAGTCATTGGGCATCCAATGTATCGAGTTCTTCAGGGTTCAGGGATGCAAGCGGTTCGGCTGACAGAAACTTTTGCATGCCGCGCCTCGGCAGGGCAACCATATCTACCTCGATGCTTCCAGTTCCATCTATCCCAAATCCCCCACCACGTTCGTACATTAGAATCAGTGGTTCATACAGGTCTGGAAGGGCTGGGAGTGGAACCGCTGCGGAGCGAAGAGCTGCGAAATGCAGAGACCAGATGCAGGTGTCGGTCACCACAGGAAGCTGAGACTGTCCTTCAATGTGATCTTTTACGCGTTCAACGATTTCTTCGTCTGCACGCACTTCAGGATCGATGATGATTGCCACATCAAAGAAAGGCCATCTGCCACTGGAGTCCAGATGATGCGCCCACAATGCCGATCGGCGAAGGTACTCGCGCATCAACGCGACTCGCGACTTCGTCTTCTCGAAGTCGCTTTGCCAGTTTACCGAGAGGATTCGTTCTGCAAGCTGCAGTGGGTCGCTCTTCACTCTTTCCACACCTTCAAGATATGTTCGGCGTACGCGTCGATGTTTGACAGGTCATCAGCAAGGTCGAATGAGGGGCGTCCATAGCCATATTTATCCCACAACACGAATGGGTTATTATGGTTATGTTCAAGCGGTGAGATGTCGTGGGCTCCGTGGCGCTCCTTGCTGGGCCAATATGTTCCGTCGTCCCAAGCATCCGGATCCCTGTGCCTGTACGGCATCCCCCTTTCCATGAGCCTACTTTCCACAGCTTCATGCATAACCAAGTGTCGGAATCTAGTGGCATCGCTGTCGCTTAGCGTACCCTTTTCAGCCTTGAGCCAAAGGTCAGCCACATGCTCCATAGGGGAGAATCTTCCATCGCGCAATTGCCCATCGGGCGGACAGGCTACTTCGCTATGCTCTCTCAGGAAAAGGTGATTCTTCATTCTATCTAGAACATTTTGATCTATTTGCGTATTCTGGGAGATTGAATGAGCATCACCACTATTTCCACGAATTTCCTCATAGGCCTTGGCGGTCCACTCGTTTTCCGGAATAGAAACAAACTTGTTCCCACTCTCGTCGTAGTAGTTTCCCGCGTCATCTCTGTGGCCCTTGTCTACGAAGTTGCCTTCTTGGTCAAAGAAGCCACGTCCAGGACCTTCGTTCAAGCGTTCTACGTCGAGAATATCCCCTGTACCGTCGCTTCCCCCCGGCCGCGATCGAGGTCTGTGATTACCATCATCGCTTCCTGCGCCATCGTCACCATTGGCGTGGTTGCCGTGGCCCTTTGTGCTATGCGGGCCTTCGGAACCTTGAGTTGAGCTCTGTTCACCGCCGCTTGCTGAATTATCCGAGGTGTCGGTTTCGCCGCGATGGCTGCTATCCAGGCTCGCATTGGTACCTAGGGGTGTGCGGCCATGGTCAGTGGGGCCAGCACCAGAGCCCGTCTCAGATCGGCCTACGGACGGGAGTTCGTTACTGCGATCATGACTATTTCCTCCCTTAGGAGCCGAGTCAGATGCATCAGAAGAGAGATGAGAGCCACTGTTACGGCCCGCCGGAGCATTGTCTGTTGGAATATGCCGTCCGCCGTGGTTCCCTGGCAAGGCGGTTGGTGAGTTGTGGCCGCCGCGTGCGTCGGCGCCGACTGGTTCCAGGTCGGGGGTTTTGGACTTCTGCCACTCGGCGAACGCTTTGTCGTAGTCCCCGAGCTTCTCGGAGAGATGGTGGAATTTCTCCACGTCCTGTTGGAGCTGACGGGCCGTGGGACCCAGGTGCTCCTGGGGCCCCTTGCCCAGCCCTGCCGGGGTGCGGGGACCATTCGGCTTGTTGGCGTGCGGAGCCGCCTCCGGGCCATCAGGACCGCGGTGGCCATGGTGGCCGCGGAGTCCCTTGGCCATCTTGGATCCGGCTGAGGCCGCACCCCGCACAGCCCCGCCCCCGCCCGCCAGCAACGACAACACATTCCCGGCCGTGGTGTAGATGGTGTAGGCGGGCCGCTCGCCGAACTCCTTCCAGGCGGTGAACCCGTTGGCGACCTCGCCCCACGCCGACCCAAACGTGTCCAGGCCCCAGGACGGCGTGCCGTCCTTGTCGAAAGAGACGCCGATCAGTGCGGCGCTGCCCTTCAGACTCTCGATCCGGTGGTCGATGGCGTTGTCGACTATCTCGCCCGGCGAGGTGGTCCACCCGTCATCGCCGTAGATCCCCACCGACCGCACAGCGTTCTCACTCAACGCCTGCAGAGGTTTGAGCGCCATGTCCGCCTGGGCATTGGCCGCGTCGTACCACCAGCCCAAGTCCAACCCGCGCCCGGTGCCCCACACGTCCAGTGCACCCACACGCGTGTCCGGGGCATCCTTGGCCATCCCGTAGGCCAACTGGCCGTCCTTGACCGTCCCGCCATCGTCGGGAACGAAGGTGGGGCCGTCGAACAGGCGGGTGATCTTGTTGGCGCACTCCCGCTCTGCCTCCTGGAAGGCGGCCACAGCCTTGTTCACCGCGGCCTTCAACGCCAGGTTCCCCGCTACTTTCACCGGATCGAACTGCCAGTGCTCACCGGCATCGTCGACGAGCGCCTCCGCATCGGCCTTGAGATGCTTGAGCCACTTCTCGATCCGCTCGGCGTCATCAGCGAAATCCGACAGCGCGCCAGCCACCGTGCCCAGGTCATCGCTGATCTCCTCACCACCATCGGCCACCGGGTCGGCCGCGATCAGCAGCTGGCCGGATTCCGGCGCGCGGTAGAAGCCCTGGAGCAGCTGCCAGGTGCGGCGGATGGCCTGCCCGATGTCCGCGGTGTCCTGCCCGTCGTCCTTCAGGCTCTTGGCGGTGGACCGCAGCTCCTCAGCGGCCACACCGGGCATCGGGATCGCAGCGGGCACGATCAGCTCTTCGCCCTCCAGGCCGATGCTGGCCATGGCCGGTGCGGAAGGGGCGGGGTCGGGGATCACCGGGGGTGGCCCTCGCTTTCCAGGGGTGCGGGTGACGGGTCGCGGGGTGAAGGGTTCAGAGGTTGAGGTCGCCCACGTGGCTCGCGCTGGACTGGGCCTCAGCCGCCATCTCCAGATCGCCGTCGATATAGGCGGTGGTCGCCTCCCCGCACCCCACGACCGCGCTCACGCTCTTGGCGGTCATCGCCCGAGCCTTGGCACCGTAGGCCTCAAGGAAGCCCTGCAGGGCGTAGCTGATCGGGCTGCTGTTGGCACAGCTGGATGCATACGTCAGGCCCTCGCCGACACTGGCCGTCGTGGCCACCAGGCCGCCCCCGCCGTCCTCGCCGCCGATCATCCCTCCCACGCTCTGCAGGACCGAGCCGACCCCGTCGGGATCGATATCCCACCCGCTCATTCGTTCCTGTCCTCCCTCGCGGCGATCTGAAAGCCGAAACAGCTATTACTGATTGCCCGAATACGACTACACAACGGTAGTGACATCCGCGAGCCCCAAGCACACCCGGGGGTGACCGACTCCGGCCAGGTGTGGGGCGTCAGTACAAAACCCACCCGGGCCGACCCTCACCCGCGCAGTACGCCGACCATGCGGTTGTTGGGGCCACGCCGCCGTACTGGGTCCACCCGTGCCCGATCCCGCCCGATAGTCGCACGGGCGGCAACCCGCCGTCGGGGCCTCAGGCGGTCGCTGCCCCTGCCTCCGCCAGGCGGTCCAGGAGCGGGGAACGCAGGGCGGCGCGTTCGTGGTCGCCCAGCACCTCGACGATGCGGCCGTCCAGCTGGGGTGCCGACTGGGAGGAATCGCCGGGGCACAGCAGCCACAGGCCGTGCGGCAGGTCTCCCGACCGCCGCGCCGCGTTCTGCAGGCTGGTGATCAGCTCGAACCCTCCGACGTCGTGATAGCGCGCCGCCAGACCGGCGTCATGCAGGAGTACGACCGTCCGGGGACCGGCGTCGGCGATCTGCTCGTGGAGCCGTTCTCCGGTTCGCTGCCAGGCTTTCCGGACGTACGTGCGCAGGCCCTGGGTCATGCATCCGTCGGCCGCGAAGCGGGCATCGTGGGTCAGTACGGCGTCCCAGCTGGCTCCCTGTTGTGTGGTCAGCTCACGGAATTCGGCCAGGAACCGCGCTCCCAGGGCAATCGGGAACAGACCGTAAGCGGACGTCAGAGCGTCGGCCGTACCGGGCAGGCGCTTGCCGCGCAGGGTGAGCGCGAGGAAGCCGCCCTTGCGGATGGACTCCTCCAGCTGACCTGCCAGCATCTCCCACGGATCGCGTCCGGCGGCGGCCGACGCGACCGCGACTCGTGCCGCGCCGCCTCCCGCGTAGAGCCCGGTGGACGAGGCGGTGGTCCCGCTCTCGACCGCTGAGGGCGCGGGCGGGCGGAACCGGTTGTCCGCGGAGTCGTACTCCAGCTGGAATCCGGCCTCGCGCAGCGCGTTCTCCACCTGTGGGCGGGTGGGGCAGTCCAGCTCCAAGCCGGGGAACCGGGACTGCACCCGACGCAGCAGCTGGTCGACGGTGATGCCGACGTCACGCTGTACCCCGGCCGCCGCCTGCGAGATGCGCAGCGCACGGGCCAGGTCAAGGTCACGCGGGTACAGCTCCAAACGAGGCGAGTAGAGCGCGCCACCGGAGGCAGCCGACGCGAGAGCCACCATCCGGGTGTCGGCCAGGGGCGCCATCCCCTCCGGGGGCGACACCGCACGAAGGTCGCGAAGGACCGCCGACCTCCCCGGCAACGGGTCCGCGCCGGCCAAGCGATCGGCGGCCTCGCCCAGCGCCTTGGCGTAGTCGGCGAGGGCGGCGGGGGCCGCGTTCTCCGTGCCGGTCTGCGGCTCGGCGGCGACCAGCACACGGGCTCCCCGCCGGGCGACGGCCAGTCGCGGGTCGCTGTCCTCCGCGTTGCCGTCCCACGTCTCCGCCTCCACCGCGGCCCGGATCACGGCCAGCGCCAGCGCCTCGGTACAGCGCGCGTCCCGCTCCTCCTCCAGCGAACCGCGGCGCACACGCAGTTCGGCGGCCAGCTCCTCGGACGTGACGACGCCACCGACGGCGCGAACATGGTCGACCAGCTCGTCGCGCAGCTCGGTCAGTTCGGGCGTTGCCGCCCACTTCGCGATCGCCGATCGATGATGCCGCGAAACCGTGGGCTGCTTGATGTCGAGGTGCGCGGCCACCTCGCTCTGCGTGCACCATGGGGGCAGAGGCGAGGGCACCCCGTCCGCACCGGGCAGGCCGAGCAGCAGCCGCAGCACGTCCGATCGGGCACCCCTGCCACCCGGCTCCGGAGTGGCCAGCGCCGCGAGCTCTTCCACGCCCATCTTCGACGGCAGGACCGACTCGGTCGTCGCGTCCTTCCCACTCGCGGAGGCGGGGACGGAACCCGCAGCGGCCTGCTGACCGAGTCGGTTCCGCCACTGGCGGTGCCGCAGGTTCAGCTCCTTGCGGGACCGCCGTCCCGTCCCACGCGCCTTCGAGATCTTGTACGGCTGGATCTCCAGCAGTTCACCCACCGTTGTGGCGCCGAGGGCGTTCGCCGCCGACTCGGCCGCGGGCGACAGCCCGGCCGCCCCCAGCGGGGTGTCGAGCTCGGCGGTCTCAGCAGCCAGCTCGCGCGCCTCCTGGACGGAGGCGTCACCGCCGGACGCCGCCTCGATCGTCGCCGGGGTGCTCACCGGTCCGGTCGCTTCGGCCGTGGTGAACATGGCCCGCCAGGCGTCGCGCATCTGCTGCAACGTTTCGAAGCGGTGGTCGACGTCGCGATGCAGCGCCCGCTCGAAGAACTCGGTGAGTCCTTGGCGCAATGCCGACTCGAACAGCTCGGTGGCGAGGCGAGGAATCTCGTCCTCGAGCATCGCTGCGCTGGACATCCCGTCGCCCCACCGGGGGCGTTCACCCGAGGCCATCTCGTGCAGGGTGACCGCCGCCGCGTACAGCTCGGCGGCGTCGTCGTAGCGTTCGCGGCGCGGGTGCGAACCGAGGAAAGGGTCGAGGTAACCGCGGGTGCCGGCGGTGATGTCGGTGTCCGACGCCTTGGCCAGCGAGAAGTCGAACAGCTTGAGCTGCCAGGTCCGGTCGGCGCGCTGGAACAGGCCGAGATTGTCGGGTTTGATGTCACGGTGCCGGACACCGTGGCCGGCGAGCTGGTCAAGGGCGGCGAACAGGTCGTCGCCGAACCGGGACAGCTGGTGGTACGTGAGTGGGCCATCCGAGCGCAGGCGCGCGTCGAGTGACTGCTCGCCCGCCGACTCCAACAGCAGGGCCGTGTGCCCGTGCAGGTGCAGTGGGCCCTCGTACAGCCGCACGACCGCGCCGCCACCGACGACCTTCAGCGCTTCCGCCTCGTCACGGAGCCGGGCCGCCCGCTCCTCGTCCAAGGCGACCTTGAGGACACGCGTCTCGGTGTGCGCCTGCCCCTCAGCGTCCACGGTGTCCACGCGCACGAGGAGCGCACGCGACGTGGCGCCCGTTCCCAGGACCCGTTCCACGGTCCACCCGCGTGCGACGTGCTGGCCGGGTAGAGCCGTCAGCGGATCGGTGCCCACCTCGGCGTCGTCGTCCGCAGCAGCCTGGTTCTCCTCGAACGCGTCGAGCCCTTGGATGAACCACTCCACTGATTCACTGCGCTCGCCCGCCATGGAACGCGTGACCGAGTACACAAGCTCGTCGAGTTCTTCGGGTACCTCGTCGGAGACCGCTCGCGGGCGGAGCCCTCCGTCCACGCGGAGGCGCTGTTTCAGGTCGGGCGCGTCGACCGCCGGGGGGCGACCGGTGAGGATGAGGTAGGTGGCGGCGCCGAGTCCGAACAGGTCGAGGTCCACCGGGTCGGCGTAGGGCTCGTTGAACTCGGGGGCGAGGTAGACCTGGGCCGAGTCCGCAACGTGTTCGGCGTGGATGCTGGAGCCGCCGACGGAGTGTGGGTCCGTGGTGCCGAAGTCCCGAGCGGCCACCTGCCAGTCGATGATGCGCAGCACCGGAGACGAACCGTCACTCTTGCACGTCACGTAGACCGACCGCGCGGCCAACGCCCGGTGGTAGAGCGAACGGCTGTGGGCGTAGCGCAGCGCGTCAGCGAGCTGCCGCACCAGGTCGAGGCGGGACTCCAAGGTCAGCTCTCTGCCGTACCTGGCCAGGTAGGTGTCCAACCGCAGATCGGCAGCGCCATGCCGGAAGAGGATGGCGGGGCCGCCCATGTGGTCGCGGAACTGGAGCGCCTGGGCGATGCCCCGGTGGTTGATGCCTTGCAGTACCTGGTACTCGCGCTCCGCGGCGCGCCAGACCTCGCGGGTGAACTTCTCCTCCGCCTGCTCACCCACCAGGTAGACCCGCAGCCGCCCCTCCTCACGGATCGGGTGATTGCGGGTGGCGAGGCGGTCTTCCCAGGTCTGGCCGCCGTCGACGGGACGCCTCGACAGCTCCCAGTCATCACCGAACCGGAGGTGGGCTGTGGAGGCGCGCACCCCGATCTTCTTCATCAGATCCGGCAGGTTCCGCGCCAACTCGAAACGAGCCCGACGCTGCTGCTCGGTTTCATTGCCAGGCGGAAGCCCCAGGAAGTCGTCCCAGATCTTCGGCAGGCCGGTGACACGATCGTTCCGGCCGAACACGCTGATCCGCTGCTGCTCGTCCAGCTCGGACTGGAGTCCCCGATCAGATAGGAACACCGCCGCTTCGACCCGAGGGATGGCGAGCTTACGCTGTAGCTTGTTCGCGGCCCAATGGAGCCGGTTCTTGAGCTCCTTCGCTTTGAGGTTGGTCAGGTGAAGCGGATTGCGGAGGGGACGGGTCGGGGAACTGCTGCTGTGGAAGATCCAGTGCTCGCCGTCGTTCACCACCCGGCCGGGGTTCCCCTTCAGCTCGACCAGGAAGAGCCCGCGGGGTACCAGGATGAGCAGGTCGCACTCGTTGACCCGGCCTGAGGCCGCGGTGAACTCGAAGGTGGCCCACGCCCGGTACGGCTCCGCCTTGGGGATGAGACTCCGAACGTGGTCGAGTGCCTCCTGTTCGTGCGAGTGGGGCGATGGCTTCTCCTGATACCAGCGCTTAACCCATGGAGGAGCCGGCTTGGGCACAGGCCGCTGTGCACCGTTGTCCTGATCCGCTGCCATCTCCCGCCCCTCCGTGCACACTCATCCACCGCTGATCGGCGTGGACGAGCTTACCGGCCGCCCGTGCCAGCCGATCAAATCATGATCACCCCGATTGGGCCGCATTACTCCCGAGAATCCACGATTCCGTGAATGCCGCAGATGGATAATTGCGCGCATGACACCAAACGCCTCGAATGACCTCT
This sequence comes from Nocardiopsis gilva YIM 90087, assembly GCF_002263495.1. Classification (NCBI taxonomy): domain Bacteria; kingdom Bacillati; phylum Actinomycetota; class Actinomycetes; order Streptosporangiales; family Nocardiopsidaceae; genus Nocardiopsis; species Nocardiopsis gilva. The sequence goes on from NZ_CP022753.1 coordinate 350,326, forward strand.
CCAAGATCCTTTTGGCCGGCCTCCCGGAGGTACAACTGCACCAGGAAGGTTTTGCCTCACTGGTCGGCGAGGACGTGACCGACTCAGGAACGATGGAGTGGCGGGCTTGGGCGACCCTGCACCTGGACACTGACGAGGATGAAGAGAATGGACTCGGCCAGTCGCATCTCAACGACGGCGTATCGCTCTCCGATATGAAGTCCCCTGGTGAGACGATCACTGTACTCAGGGCGGACGGGCTCGTCATCGATCTTTGGCGCGTCCGCAACATCTTCGACGCATTGGACGCACGCAGCCAGGACATGGCGAATTTCATCCCCATGTTTGACACGCGAACACGTCGACCCGCACAGCTCGCGCCGAAACTCGACGACATGATCGAGCCGTTGGGGAACAAAGTCCTGATCATCGATCGGGTCACCCTCGCACCCGCGTGGAGAGGGCTCGGCGGAGTCGGACGACTGCTCATCTCTCGACTTATCCCCTGGATTTGCGGCGACGCCCGGTTGGTGGCCGTCTGTCCCTACCCTGTGGAGTTGACCGAGGACGAGGAGAGCGATGACGCCGTGCTCGCTGCCGATCTCAAGCGCGTTCGCGGGATATGGCGTTCTCTGGGTTTCCGTCCCTACACGGAGGACATCTGGGTCATGGATCCCGCGATGAGTGACCACGGTCGAGCCGTAAAGAACATCGCTCGCAGGCTCGGGCTGGATCCTGACGCGGGATGGGACACCTGACCCTCACCCCCATGGCAGAGCCGTGATCAAGGTCGCTGCCCCACGATGAGGGGCAGCGACTGCAATTCCTTGATGCCACACTTCCGGAGTCAGATCGGAGGGGACGCCTGCCACCGGCGCGTGTCGATGGCAGGCGTCATCGTGGTTCGGTTTCGCTGTCGCTAGACCGGCCCGACCCGGCGCCGGATCGCCGACGCCGGACGGCGGGGTCATCCGGACGAGCATCCGGACACACGTCAGTCGACGTTGTTGAGCGCCTGGCGGGCGAGTTCCGGCATGAGGACCTTGACGTCCGCGTAGTCCAGCCCCGCGTCGCCGCTGTCGGTGCGGACGCCGCGGGCGATCTCGATGACGATGTTGTCCTTGCGGACGAGTGCGGTCGCCTCCATCTGGCCTTCCTCCAGGCTGCTGTCCGCGAGGACCACTTTGCTCTCGTCCCCGACGTCGAGCGAGTCCTCCTCCAACCGGGTACCGAGGGTGGCGATCCCGCCTTCCTTGAACTCGTAGACGCGCTTGCCCTTGCTGGTCGACTCCTGGTCGCCCGGGGGCACCCAGTATTCGACCCGGAGCGTGTGCATGGTGCCGTCGGGGGCCATGTTCATCCAGCGGCAGGAGACGGAGTCGCCGATGTCCACATTGCTGCCGTCGCCCTCGATTCCCAGGCCGGCCAGGGTCTCATCGGTGAAGGCCGCGCAGGCGTTCTTGGGAACCCCGTAGGGCGCCGAGCCTATGTCGACCTTGGTGGGCTCGTCGGGTCCCCGGTAGGTGGAGAAGCCGTCCGCCCCGTCCGGCTGCGATCCGGCGTCCGGATCGGAGTCCTCCGGGTCCTCATCCTCCTTACCGTCGGCCTTGGGCTTGTCCTCGGAGTCGCGGTCCTTGGCCGCCACCGGCGCGTCACCCTGGTTCGAGCCGTCGTCGCCGGACATGCCCACGACGACGACACCGCCGACGATCAGCAGAACCAGGACGAGAGCACCGACACCGAGCCCGATCCACAGGCCGGTCCGCTTCTTGGGCGGAGGCGGGGACCCACCGGGCATCCCCGGCCCACCAGGACCTCCGGGCCCGTAAGGCCCACCCGGCCCGGGAGGCGCGCCATTGCCGCCGTGCACCGGCGGCGGCCCGCTCGGCGGAAACCCTTGCTGTGCAGGCCACCCCTGAGCGGGCGGATACCCCGGCCCACCAGGCGGAGCACCCGCGGGTCCACCAGGGAGCGGCGGGTATCCCGGGCCGCCCGGCGGGGGCGGCGGCTGGGACGGAGGCATCGGAGGCTGGGAGTGGTCGCTCATATCGTCCTTCGACTCGAAGGCTCCCTGCGGTCAGGGAGCGGGTTGACCGGAAAACCGCATGAAACCGGTCAACCGTCTCATTCGACGCCGATACTCGACACATCGGCTACGGACGGTCACCCCTGGCCGTTCAGCCGACGTTAGACCGGCCCGCCACAGGGCGCCGGTGATCCGGCGCCGAGTGGCGGGGTTCCCGGAAGGGCGCGGGTCGACGTCAGCCGAGGTGGTTGACCGCTTGGCGTGCCAGTTCCGGCATGATCTTCTGAACGTCGTCCCACTCCAGGGCCGACGCGTCGGCCGGGGCGTCGTCGGACAGTCCGATGCCGCGTTCGATCTCCACGATCATGTTCTCGGCCCGGACGATCACTGTCGCTTGCCTGTCGACGGCACCGCTCGGCATGTCGGTGAGAACGACCAGGCTCTCGTCGCCGACATCGGTCTTCTTCTCCTTGACCCGCTCACCGATGATGCCGATGCCACGCTCCGCCTGGAACTTGTAAATGTTCTTGGCCTGGGGGACCGACGCGTTGTTGTCCGGCGGCACCGAGTACTGGACCGACAGGGTGTGGAAGCTCCTGTCATCGGCGAGTCGGCTCCAGTGGCAGCTTGTGATGCTCTCGTTCTCGTTAAAGCTGCCCTCCTCCTCGATACCGAGTCCGTCCAGCGTCTCGTCGGTGAAGACGGAGCACACGTCCTTCGAGTTCGGGCGCTTGTAAGGCCCGGCGCCGATGTCGACCTTGGTCGGAGTGGAAGGGCCGGTGTAGCGCGCGAAGTCGTCACCGTCCCGGCCGTCCTTGGTGGGCTCGCTGTCCTCGGTCGCCGCGCCGTCGGTGGGCTCGTCCCTCCCGGCGGGCCCGTCCGCGGCCTGGGGATCGCGTCGGGCGGCGGGTTCATCGGACCCGCTGAGCGCCACCAGCGCGATGCCGCCGACGATCACCAGGACCAGGGCGACCGCGCCGACACCGAGCGCGATCCACAGACCGGTCCGCTTCTTGGGCGGCGGGGGTCCAGGCGGCATGCCCGGGCCTCCGGGCCCGTACGGCCCACCCGGCCCGCCGGGCGGCCCATGACCGCCCTGCACCGGCGGCCCGCCCTGCGGAAACCCCTGGTGCGCGGGCCACCCCTGAGCGGGCGGATACCCCGGCCCGCCAGGCGGAGCACCCGCGGGTCCGCCCGGGTACGGCGGGTTGTTCGGCGGGTATCCCGGGCCACCGGCCGGAGGCCGGGGCGGTTGGGACGGGGGCATCGGGGATTGGGGACCTTCGCTCATATCTTCCTTCGACTGGGGACTCCCTGTGGATGGGGAGCTGTTGATCGGGAAACACCAAAAACAGTGCGACCCTCTCATCCGATGTATCTGACAGCGCATCGGACCCGGCCGGTCGATCCTGGCCGGTCAACCCACGTTGTTGAGCGCCTGGCGGCCCAGCTCGGGCATCAGCTTCTGGACGTCGGCCCAGCGCATGGTCGGCTCGCCGGAGGTGTCCGACTTGTTGGGGCTGATTCCGCGGTCGACCTCGATCATCATGTTGTCCTTGCGGACCAGCGCCGTCGCTTCGTGGTGGCCCTCGTCGTCCATCTTGGTGAGCACGACGATGCTCTCGTCACCGACGTCGGACTTCTCGTCCTCGACACGGTCGCCGAGGATGCCCACGCCCTCTTCGGCGTAGAAGTTGTAGAGGTACTCCGCCTTGGAGACCGACGTGTTGTCGTCCGGCGGCAGCGTGTAGGTGATCCGGACGTTGTGGAAGGTGCCGTCATCGGCCAGGTGGTACCAGTTGCAGATCGAGAGGCTGTCCGCGGTTTCCGTGGCCTCGCCCTTCTCGCCGTCGATCCCCAGGCCGACCCGGGTCTCCTTCGAGAGGGCGGCGCAGGGGTCCTTGGGGAGCTTGTGGGGTGCGGAGCCGATCTCCACCTTCGTCGGCTCGTCCGGACCCGTGTAGCGGGACGGGTCGCTGCCGGGGTCCTGTGCGCCGTCGGCGTCCTCGGACGGATTGCCGCCATCGCTCTTCTCCGAGCGGGGCCGGTCCGCCTCGTGGGAGCCGGAGAGGCCGCTCACCGCAAGGGTGATGACCACACCGACGAGGGTGAGCACAAGCAGCACCGCGCCGACACCGAGCGCGATCCACAGGCCGGTCCGCTTCGGCGGGGGCGGGTAGTCCCCGCCCATCCCCGGGCCGCCGGGCATGGGCGGCCAGTCGTAGCCGCCAGGACCACCCGGTCCACCTGGTCCGCCGTAGCCGCTCGGGCCGCCCGGGGCCGAGGGGCCGTACCAGCCCGGAGGGGCCGGTGGTCCAGGAGGGCCGGAGGGCGCACCAGGACCACCCGCAGCCCCCGCACCGCCGGGATCCGACGGTCCTCCCTCTTCGCCCTGCCCGCCGGGACCGCCCGGACCCGCCGGAAGCGGCGGCTGCATCTGCGGACGTCCCTGGCTAGGCCCCTCGGGCGTCTGCGGATCCTGCGGCGGTTCCTGCGATCCGTACGGAGGCCGGGGCGGTTCGGGTGACGGTGACCCTTCGCTCATGCGTTTCCCTCCGGTATCTACCTACCCGCAGACGGGGGACGACGCGTCGGCCCTGACGGGGCCGAGACACGCGGCGGCGCGGATCGCGGACCGGGGGGCGGGAGCCGGATCCGGCACGGCCCTGGCGATCAAATGAAATGGCCGCCCTGGAGTACCAGGGCGGCCACACGCGGTGGATGAGGGATTCGAACCCTCGAAGGGTTGCCCCTTACCCGCTTTCGAGGCGGGCGCCATCGGCCACTAGGCGAATCCACCGCGGGCGAGTCTACCTGAAACGACGGCGTGAGAAGAACTCGGTCAGCACTCCGCCGCATCGTTCCGCGATGTCGCTGCTCACAAGGTCGGGCGGGATGACCTCCGGGCGGTGGTTGAGCCGCCGGTCGCGGACCACGTCCCACAGCGAGCCGACCGCGCCGGCCTTGGCATCCCGCGCACCGTAGACGAGGCGCGCGACGCGCGCCTGCACGATGCCGCCCGCGCACATCGTGCACGGCTCCAGGGTGACGGCCAGCGTGCAGCCGGTCAGACGCCATTCGCCCAGATGCCGGGCGGCGGCACGGATCGCGATGAGTTCGGCGTGCGCGGTGGGGTCGCCGACGGCCTCACGCTCGTTGTGCCCCGAGCCGATGAGGACGCCCTCGGGGTCGAGCACCACGGCACCCACCGGCACGTCCTCGCTGCCGGAGGTGAGCTCGCTTTCGGCCAGCGCGAGGCGCAGCGCCGCGTCGATCTCGGCGCGCCCCATGGCCCGTTCCGTCGCGTTCATACGCGCAACGTATCCAGCACGTCGCCGAACCCGGCCCGCGCGGCGAGATCGGCCAGCACGTCACTCGGCAGTCGGCCCTCGCCGACCGCCAGCGACAGCAGGGACGTGCCCGACGTGCCCAGGTCGGCCAGCAGATCCTCGTCACCGCCGGGGTCGGGGTAGGGGCGCTGGCCGGTGCCCTCCGGCACCTCCGGGGCGTGGACGTTCCCGCTGTTCAGCAGGAGGGTCGCGACCGGGTACTCGCCGATCACGCGGACGTCGGACAGGAACACGCGCGGATCGGCATGGTTATCGACGCGGATGACGCCGAACCACTCGTCGTCCGCCTCCATCAGCAGGACCATGGTCCCCTCGACCGCCTCGGCGTCGTGGGCGGCGGCGACATCGCGCATGAGATCGGCGATGTCGTCGATGCTCTCCGCCTCCGCCAGGTCCACCTCTTCTCCCCTCCACACGCCGGCCGCGCGGAAGAAGAGAACCGAGAAGATCGGCACCGTCCGCTCCCGTCCTCTCCCGGGTCCAGCCGCAGGAATCCCTACCCCATCCCGTCCAGCGCACGCTGGAACGCCTGCTGGAATCCCAGCCGCTCCGAGATGCTCGCCAAGACCTCGTCGGGGTACAGGTCGAGGTCACCGGCCAGCGCCCCGAGTTCCATCTCGTCCATACCGAGGTCGGCCAGGATCGACAGGTCGCCCGCGGGCAACACCTGGTCCAGGTCCTCGTCGTCCGGGACATTGATCTCCAGATAGTCCAAGACCTCCCGGGCCACCTGCCAGTCGATGGACGCGGTCACGTCGGAGAGGAAGACACTGACATCGTCTCGGCCGTAGACGCGGATGATGAGGAAGAAGTCGTCGCCCACCGAGACGAGGCCGATGGCACCGCTGATACTCGGCTGTTGCCGCAGTGCGTGCAACAGACCGGGGAAGTCCTGGGACAGCGCTTCGGGAAGACAGTAGACGTCCCAGAGTTCCTCTTCCCGGTAGGCCACGGCTGCGAAGTCGCCGGATTCGTCATCATCGCTCGGTTCGAGATCCGTCATCGTCACCCCACCAGGCAGGCCATTGTTCGGCCAGGATCGCAGATCGGCCGGTGCGGCGTCATGGTGGTCTCCGTTCTCGTCCACGACACGCTCCGCCCCGGATGGCCTGTCACCGTGATAAAAGTCCGCGCTCACACGTCCTATTAGAACGGACATCCCGCCCTCGGCAGAACGGGACCTAGGAACTCAAACCCGAATCGTCACTCACGGATCCGTCGCCCCCGCGCACACCATTAGACTCGGACGCCGACTCCCCGCCCGTTTGCCCAGCTCATCCGGAGTGTTCAATGGAAACCCTGGTCGTCGACCATCCGCTCGTCGCGCACAAGCTCACGACCCTGCGCAACGTGCACACCGACTCGCCGACGTTCCGCCGACTCACCGACGAGTTGGTCACGCTGCTCGCCTACGAGGCGACCCGGGACGTGCGCGTCGCCGACGTTACCGTGGACACTCCGCTGACGCCGATGACCGGCGTCCAGCTGACCCGGCCCACCCCGCTGGTGGTGCCGATCCTGCGCGCCGGGCTCGGCATGCTCGACGGGATGACCCGGCTGCTCCCGACCGCCGAGATCGGGTTCCTGGGGATGGCGCGCGACGAGCGCACGCTGCAGCCCGCCACCTACGCCGACCGGCTCCCGCAGGACCTGTCCGGGCGGCAGTGCTACGTGCTCGACCCGATGCTGGCGACCGGAGGGACGTTGGCCGCCGCGCTGAAGCTCCTGGTGGACCGCGGCGCCGATCACATCACCGCGATCTGCCTGCTGGCGGCGCCTGAGGGCCTGAGCGCGGTGGAAAAGAAGCTGACCGAAACCCTGCAGGCAGACCACGGAGCGACCCTGCGCGTGGTCACGGCCGCCGTCGACGAGCGGCTGGACGACAACGGATTCATCGTCCCCGGCCTCGGGGATGCGGGGGATCGTCTCTACGGCTGCTCCTGACCGCCGAATTCCCACGTCCGACCCGCCCAGGCTCCGCGCTCAGTCACTGCGTTGGACCCCGCGCGCGACGCGCCCGACCGCTACGGCCGGGCGCTTTTTTGTATCTTTCCGGATCTCCATGAATGAACGTCCGAAAACAGGGAAGCACACGGGACACCCCGACATCTGAGCAAGTGAAAGCCCGGATCCAGATCGGCGCGACACGACGATCTGGCTTAGCCGAATTCATTCTGAGACGGAGACGTGACACATTAGAGTGATCATGGCGGGTACAGCGTCCGTACTCCTACCCAGGACGTCCGGGACACTGTCCACCCGAGCAGCACCCCAGGCCCCCTCGGCCCACATCATCGGCACCGTCCTCCCCTGACGGACCTCCACTGACCATCGCGAGCCGCCGTTCGAACCCCCACACGCTCACCGACCGCAGTCCGGTGGGTACGGAACGACAACGATCACCCTTCCCCTCAAGGAGTGAGATGCCCGAGAAGACCGAAACCGCGACAGCCGCAGTGCCACGCGATTTCACCCCGTCGTCGACCGTCTGGCGGCCGAGTTCGCCGGTGTCCACCAGCAGGCGACCGTGACCAGATGCGTCGACGCCGCCCGGCACGGGGCGTGGGAGGTCACCGGGAAGGCCACTCCTGACCTGGTGGAGCGCATCGCGCGCCAGCACCTCCAGGTGCTCGCCCTCGCCTTCGCCGAGCGCCGCTGACCGCGGGCACACCGTGATCAAGACCACACGCGTGTCCGGGGAACGCCACGCCGATGCCGGGCATCTGGCTTTACGGCGCTGATTGTCGGTGTAACAATCAGCTTGGGTCAGTGGGTCGGATGCATTCTTGGGGAGTTCGCTCATGGCGAAGTTGAAAAAATGGCTGGGGTACGCCCTCATCGCGTTCGTTGCGTTTTATCTGCTCACCCAGCCTGAAAGTGCGGCAGGGGTCATCGAGACCGGCCTGGGCGGGCTCATGTCCGCAGCCGAATCCCTGTCCCGCTTCGTCAACGCCTTGAGCGCGTAAAGAAGGTCGATCGGCCATGAAGCTCGTAGCTCCGACCAACCGTGCCCCCGCATCGGTCAACCGCTACCTGCTACCGCACGAACAGGATGTCGTCACCATCCGGCGGCATCCGGCCGTGCTGATGACACCCGTGGCCACGGTCCTCGGCGCACTGATCTTCGCGGGCATCGTGAGCAACACCGCCATCGCCTCCAGCTCAGCGGCTCTGGCGGTCATCTGGTGGCTGTGGCTGCTCGTGCTCGTCTGGTTCGTGTGGCGCGTGGCGGAGTGGTCGGTCGACTACTTCGTCATCACCTCGGCGCGCCTGCTGCTGACCACGGGGCTGATCACCCGGCAGGTGAACATGATGCCGCTGGGCAAGGTCACCGACATGCGCTTCGAGCGCTCGATCATCGGCCGGTTCCTCGGGTACGGCACCTTCGTCATGGAGTCGGCCGGTCAGGACCAGGCGCTGAGCCGGATCAACTTCGTTCCCTACCCGGAACAGCTCTACCTCGAGGTCGTGGGCCTGATCTTCCCCGACAAGGGCTGACGCCCGCCGCAACCACGCTCTGACGCGCCCGCCCCCGGTGGGCGCTTCTTTGTGCGCGCCTTCGGCTGCCCGCGACCCGGATGTTCACCTTCCGGGTGTTCACCTCCTGGGCACCCCGCCCAGCGCGTGATCCTCACCACCGATCTCACACCCCTGTCAGAGGCGTTTCCCCCTAACCGCAGGGCTTTCAGAGCATCGCACCGCATCATTCGGGACACACGGCGGCGAATCGGGATTGACTTCAAGGTGAACAGACGGTTAACTGATGTCCTCTGATAGACGAACGAGGGGGGTGTCGCCATGACTCGCAGGGTCAGCCGAGCGCCGCAGACCAGCCGCCCCGCCCCGGCACGCCGCCGGGTCCGTCCCTCCGCGCCCCGCACGGCCGTCAGCCGTGCCCGTGGCCAGCAGAGCGTCGCAATGCCCGAACCGCGTGAGACGACGGAGACCATCGCTTCCGGCTCGCCGAAGCTGAGCTGGGTCCTGGTCACCGACAAGAACGGACGTACCCGTCCCGAGGCCCGCTGGGCCTAGGACCCCGAGACGCCCGACGAGGGGGCCGACCACCTACGGGTGGTCGGCCCCCTCGTGTTTCCGTCCCCGCCGCTACTTCTCCTGCCGTCCGCCGCGACCGCCCCGGGCAGCCGCCCGCCCATGCTGAGACCGGTCACTACGGCCGCGTTCGTCGCCTGAGCCCGGTCCAGACGCTCATCGACAACAAGGACGAGCTTGGTCCGCAGCGACATTTCGCTTCACCTCATTCGATCGAAAGACTCGCCAAGACGCTACTCAGTCGATCGATGAATTCGGGATATTAATGAACAAATGGCCGAAATCAATGCGAGAATCCCGACCATGGACGAACTTGATTCGGAGATCATCCGACTCCTCCAATCGGATGCACGGCTCTCGAACCGCGAGCTCGCCCGCAGACTCGGCGTCGCACCGTCCACCTGCCTGGAGCGGGTGCGCACACTGACACGCCGCGGCGTGATCCGCGGCTACCACGCCGAGGTCGACATGAACGCACTCAATCGGGGAGTCCAGGCCCTCGTCTCGGTCCAGGTCCGGCCGTTGAACCGATCCGTCATCGTGGAGTTCAAGAACAGCGTCGCCCGCCTGCCCGAAGTGCTTTCCGTGTTCGTGCTGGCCGGAGGGGACGACTTCGTGCTGCACGTGGCCGTACAGAACCTCGACCTACTGCACTCGTTCCTGCTCGACCGGCTCAGCAAGCGCAAGGAGATCGCGGGATTCCGCACCTCGGTGATCTTCGAAAGCACCCACAACAACGTGCTCGGCTGTCTGCCCGACCCCGAGAAGTGAAGCCACCGGCCAGGCCCTGGCCGAGCCGGTGCCTACGGTCGACTGATCACCCGGGCGCCATGTCGACAAATCGGCTGTAGTGGCCCTGGAATGCCACGGTCACCGTCGCGGTGGGACCGTTACGGTGCTTGGCCACGATCAGGTCTGCCTCGCCCGCCCGAGGGGACTCCTTGTCGTGGACATCCTCGCGGTAGAGCAGGATGACCATGTCCGCATCCTGCTCAATGCTCCCGCTTTCGCGTAGATCGCTAACTTGGGGCTTTTTGTCCGTTCTCTGCTCCGGACCACGGTTCAGCTGGGACAACGCGATGACCGGTACCTCGAGCTCCTTGGCCAGCAGCTTCAGCGACCGGGACATCTCCGAGACCTCCTGCTGGCGGCTCTCCACCCGGCCGGAGGCACTCATCAGCTGCAGGTAGTCGACGATGATGAGCTTGAGGTCGTGCTGTTGCTTGAGGCGGCGGCACTTGGCCCGGATCTCCATCATCGACATGTTCGGCGAATCGTCGATGAACAGGGGTGCGCTCGCGACCTCGCCCATCCGGCGGGCCAGCCGCGCCCAGTCGTCGTCGGTCATCAGCCCCGAGCGCATGGTGTGCAGCGGCACCCGCGCCTCGGCCGAGAGCAACCGCATGACGATCTCGTTGCGGCCCATCTCCAGGCTGAAGAAGACCGAGGTCAACTGGTTCTTGATGGACGCCGCCCGGGCGAAGTCCAAGGCCAGGGTCGAGTTGTGGGTCGGGATCATCGACCGGGTGGCGAGGTACAGGTGGCTCGGATGGTCGATCTGAACGCAGCGGACGGGCACGCTGTCCACCGCACGGACGCTGGTGATGAAACGGGAACCGATCCTGCAGTAGTTCCGGCCTTCGCTCCGCTCGTGATGGGCCTTCGCCTTGCGGCTGATCCCGAAGACGTTCTCATGCGAGCCGAAGGTGATCGTGTAGCAGGTCGAGGAATCCGCAGTACGACCCTTGACCTGCTTCGTTGACATCCCCGACCGGTAGCCCAGGCTGTGGGCCAGTTCCCGAACGTCGTAGGCCAGACGCCTATTCGTGACGGCGAACTGAATGGATCCGTTCGCGTTGACCGTTCCGTCCGTGTCGAGGAGTCCGGCCAGAAGCGCCTTGCGCTGCTGGACCGATGCTCGCAGATAGTCGGCGGGAATGTGCTTGTTGTCCAAGACCCCGATCTTGTGGAGCAGCGCCTGCAGGCTCCCGTGATCATCGATGCAGTCACGGCACCGGGACTGCGCGAAGCACGGACGTCCGCAATCGGTGCAGGACGCCTGTGGGACGGGATCCGAGACGAATCGGGCCTCGCCGCCGCAGGACTGGCCACAGCTCCGCACGTGCGGAAGCTTCGGCGTGAAGGGCGTGCCGCAGACCACGCAGCTCCGCTGGACTGACGGACTGTCCTCTTGGGGGAGGAAGACTCCGAAGGAGTGCTTTGTCGCCCCCACGGGCTTGGTGATCAGGCCCTCGTCCTCGATGTTCCGGAGGATTTCCGGGTCCACGGTGGTGATGCGAGACGTTGAGGAAGCCCCGTCGCCGAGCCACGCGCCAAGGAAGTAGGGCGGGACAAGGAGCTCCCGCTTGGGGAGGTCCATGGCTTCGGCGTTGACCACGGAGTGGTTCAGCCGACCGTCGGCGGTTTCGCACCGCAGAGTCCGTGCGATCTCCTCGGTCGTCCGGACCTCGGGGAAGGTGCGCTGGTTGCGATACCGGTTGTATCCGGTCGCGGCGCAATGCGCGGATCTACGAGACGCACGAGTGTCAGTCAGCCACTGATGCTCGGCATCGGCGACGGCCACGGTTCCGTCGTCGAAGGTGATCTCGTAGCACGGACGGCCCTTCATCACCTCGGTGGCGGCGACCACGCGCGTCGGTGAGCCGTCGGTCGCGATCAACTCGCTCCCAACCTCGACCTCCCCCATCGTCGTCCACCCGTCGGGCGTGGGGAGCGGCGTGTCCAGAGCCAGGGCCTTACCAACGGCCGGACGTGCCGCGATGATGACCATTTGCCCCGCGTGGAGACCGTTGGTCAATTGGTCGAAGTCGGTGAAGCCGGTGGGGACACCGGTCATCGAGCCGTCGTGGGCGGAGATGGCCTCGATCTCGTCGAGGGCGCCCGGCATGATGTCGCTGAGGGGCAGGTAGTCGTCGCCCGTGCGCTTCTCGGCGACCTTGTAGATCTCGGCCTGGGCGTGGTCGACCAGGTCGTCGACCTCGCCGTCGCCCACATAGCCGATCTGGGCGATGCGGGTGCCCACCTCGACCAGGCGGCGCAGGATCGCGCGGTCGGAGACGATGTTGGCGTAGTAGCCGGCGTTGGCCGCGGTGGGGATGGACTCGGTCAGAGTGTGCAGGTACACGGCGCCGCCGACGCGGGCCGCCTCGCCGCGCTTGGTGAGTTCGGCGTTGACGGTGATGGCGTCGACCGGCTCGCCGCGGGCGAAGAGGTCGACGATGGAGTCGAAGATGGTCTGGTGGGCCGGGCGGTAGAAGTCGTGCGAGCGGACGATCTCCACGACCTGGGTGATGGCTTCCTTGGAGAGCATCATGCCGCCGAGCACGCTCTGCTCCGCCTTGATGTCATGCGGAGGGGTGCGGTCGAAACCGCTGCCGTCCTCCGGCGTATGATCAGCGACGCTCACGTACTCTCCCCCTGGGACCCGACCGACACGACGCCCATGCCGGGACTTGGATTGTCGCGACTGGGGACAGCTGATGCAAAGCAGCCTGTGGATACAGCTGGGGAGATCCTGTGGACGAACCGCGTGTTTCTGCGGATAGCTTGTGCACAACGGTTGTGGATAACTTCCCCGACACCGGCACACATGCTATGTGACCTGCGGAAACGCTATGCACGGGGTGTGCATGAAAGAAAGTTCACACCCCCCTGTCCACAAGTTATCCACAAGCAGCACCCCGCACTGTGGATCTCGTCGCACCCCCTCGAACGCCTGTCCGCTACCGTGGCATGGCCATGCCCAAGCTGCTCTCCGCGCCACCGTTCCGGCACGTCCACGACCGGGAGATCTTCCATCTCGCTGTCCCGACGTTCTTCGCGCTCGTCTCCGAACCGCTCTTCCTGCTGACCGACTCCGCCGTCGTCGGCACCCTCGGCACACAGGCACTGGGTGGCCTGGGGGTCGCGAGTCAGGTCCTGATGACCCTCGCCAACCTGTGCATCTTCCTCGCCTACGGCACCACCGCGGCGGTGGCCCGCAAGTTCGGCGCCGGGGATATGCCCGGCGGGATCCGCAACGGGATCGATGGGCTGTGGTTGGCGCTGATCATCGGCATCGCCGTGGTGGTCGTCGGGCAGGTGTCGGCACCATGGCTGGTGCAGGTCCTCGGCGCCTCTCCGGACGTCGCTCCCTACGCGCTCACGTACCTGCGGATCAGTCTCCTGAGCACGCCGGCGCTCCTCATCATTATGGCGGGAACCGGGGTCCTGCGGGGCCTACATAACGCGAAAACGCCACTAGTCGTCTCGGTCGCGTCCAATCTGGCCAATATCGCGCTCGCCGTCACGTTCGTGCTCGGGCTGGGATGGGGCATCGCCGGTTCGGCCTGGGCGACGGTCATCGCCCAGACGGCGGGCGCGGTGGTCTACGTCGCCGTGGTCGTCCGGGCGGCGCAACGCCACGGCGTCGCGCTGGCCCCCGACCTCGACGGGGTGAAGGCCTCGGCCGCAGCGGGCGTCGCGCTGTTCACCCGCACCCTGTCGCTACGTGTGGTGCTCGTGGTCACGACGGCGGTCGCGGCCCGGCTCGGCGACCACGAGATCGCCGCCCACCAGGTGGCGTTCCAGATCTGGTCGTTGCTCGTGTTCGCGATGGACGCCATCGCGATCGCCGGGCAGGCCATCATCGGCCGCTACCTCGGGGCGGGCGACCGCACCGGAACCAGGGCCGCCACACGGCGCATGGTGGAGTGGGGCGTGCTCATCGGCCTGCTGTTCGGCGCGCTGGTGCTGCTGATCCGCCCGTGGGCGCCGCTACCGTTCACCACCGACCCGCAGGTACACGCGCTCATCCTGAGCACGCTCCTCCTGGTCGCCGTCCTGCAGCCGGTCAGCGGCGTGGTGATGGTGCTCGACGGGATCCTCATGGGTGCCGGGGACCAGCGCTATCTCGCCTGGGCGAGTCTCTGGACGATGCTCGTCTTCCTGCCGCTGGCCGCCCTGGTGCTGTGGACGACCCCCGAAGGCGCCGACACCGGACTGTTCCGGCTGTGGGTGGCCTTCGGCGTGTGGATCTGCGCGCGCGGCCTGACCCTCGGGCTGCGGGCTCGTGGCAGCGCGTGGCTCGTCACCGGGGCCACACGCCCCTGACCGCCGCCCGGCTCACCGTGTCGGCTCAGCCCAGCCGCACGTTCGGGCTCACCGCCCAGCGCTCGGCCTCCCGCTTGCTGAGGGCGGGACCGTGGTAGAACTCGGCGACCCGATCGCCGCTCACGCCGCTCGGCACCTCCAGGGACGCGGGTAGGAGGTTCAGCGGCAGCTGCAGGTCGTCCACACGCACCTGCAGGGGCAGCAGGGTGCTCATCCGCTGGGCGACGCTCTTGCGCAGTTCCGGAAGCATCGAGTACAGCTTGTCGCCCGGGCAGGTGGTGGAGTTGTAGTCGCGGTGCCCGACGATGGCCCGGTAGGGGTTGAGCCGGTAGTGCGAGCACAGCCACGCGCAGGTGTCGGTGAGGGCATCCATCAGGGCACGCGGCGGCGTGGCCGAGTTATAAGTGCCTTCATTTTCGATGCCGATAGTGTGAGCGTTGTGATTGGCGGTGTGTGCGCCGACCACGTGGTCGCGCCCCTGGAGCGCCGAGAGCACCCGGTTTCGGCCCTCCATGACGTAGCCGCCCCGGCTGATCGTGAGCTGCTGACCGATGTCGTCCCACCCGTTGGTGTCCATGTGGTGGCGCTGAATGGCGCGGGACAGCGCCGCCGCGTGGCTCTTGCTGTAGTTGGACGAGTTGGACGAGGCGGTGTGGTGCACCACGATCCGGTCCGGTCCCCTGCTCAACACCTTGGCCGATCGGCGTGCCGAGCGGGCGCGCCACTGGCTGCGGGTGTAGATGTAGGGTCGTGCCGCAGCCACGGCGTCCTCGGGGTCCCCCAGGACGGCCGCGCCCCCCAGCAGTGCTCCACCGGCCGCGAGGGCCGCCGTGTGCAGAGCACCTCTACGTGAGACGCCCCGGCCCTGGTCATCATCGTTCCACGGTCGGTCTGACATACCAGCCCTCATCCTTCCTGTGCGGAAGTAGCTCCTCCTTGAACGATAGGTCGCAAATGGTGATCAAGCGATCACCTTCTGCTTTTCGGTGTGTCCTGAACTGGTGAAACACAAAAGAGTCCCGCCCCCGGGAGGGGACGGGACTCTGAAGCGCTCGAAAGCGGCGTGCTCGAAGGCAGATCGGCGTCAGGCGCCGACGACCTCCAGCGCGATCGTCGCGGTGACCTCAGGGTGGAGGCGGACCTCCACCTTGTGGTCGCCGACGGACTTGATCGGGTTGCGGATCTCGATCCGGCGCTTGTCGACGGCCGGGCCACCGGAAGCCTTGACGGCGTCGGCGACATCGGCCGCGGTCACGGAGCCGAACAGGCGGCCGCCCTGGCCGGCGCGCTGCGTCAGCTTGACGTCCATCGCGCCCAGCTGGCCGGCGATCTCCTTGGCCTCGTCCAGGTTGCGGATGTCGCGGGCGGAACGGGCGCGGCGGATCGAGTCGATCTGCTTCTGCCCACCGCGCGTCCACCGGATGGCGAACCCGCGGGGCAGCAGGTAGTTGCGACCGTAGCCGTCCTTCACCTCAACGACGTCGCCCGGGGCACCGAGACCATTGACCTCGTGGGTCAGAATCAGCTTCACGACTAATACCTCCCTCGGAATTCCCCGGTTAGCGAGCGGTGCTGGTGTAGGGCAGCAGCGCCATCTCGCGGGCGTTCTTGATCGCCGTCGCGACATCGCGCTGGTGCTGGGTGCAGTTGCCGGTCACCCGACGCGCACGGATCTTGCCGCGGTCGGAGATGAACTTGCGCAGCAGAGTCGTGTCCTTGTAGTCGATGTAGGACAGCTTCTCCTGACAGAACAGGCAAACCTTCTTCTTGGGCTTGCGCACTGCCGGCTTCGCCATCGTGGTGCTCCTTGTTCAAGAGCCCCGGATACCTCCGGGGATGGTCAATCGGACAGAAATACCGCTGGAAACGGTGTTAGAACGGCGGCTCGTCGGAGAATCCTCCGCCGCCGAAGCCACCGCCGCCGCCGTTGGTCGCCCACGGGTCGTCGGCGGGAGGACCGGACCGGCCACCCTGCGGGCCGCCGAAGCCGCCCCCCTGGTTGCCGTAGCCTCCGCCGCCCTGCTGGGGACCGCCGCCGTATCCGCCGCCGCCACCGAAACCGCCACCCTGGCGCTGCGTCTTCGTCACCTTGGCGGTGGCGCTACGCAGAGCGGGGCCGACCTCTTCGACGTCGATCTCGAAGACGGTGCGCTTCTCGCCTTCCTTGGTCTCGTACGACCGCTGCTTGAGGCGACCTTGCACGATGACGCGCATGCCTCGCTGCAGGCTCTCGGCGACGTTCTCCGCGTACTGCCGCCAGACGGAGCAGGTGAGGAACATGGACTCGCCATCTCGCCACTCACCGCTCTGCTTGTCGAACATACGCGGGGTCGAGGCGACGCGGAAGTTCGCGACCGCCGCCCCGCTGGGAGTGAAGCGCAGTTCAGGGTCGTCGACAAGGTTGCCGACGAGCGTGATCTGGGTTTCGCCTGCCATGGGTTGGCTCCGGTTGGAAGTAGTCGGGTCAGGCGTACGGACGGACGCGGTGACGCGGACCGCGCTAGTGCACCTCGGGGCGGAGCACCTTGGTGCGCAGAATGGCCTCGGTGAGGTTGAGCTGACGGTCCAGCTCCTTGACGGTGGCGGGCTCGGCCGTGAGGTCGATCACCGCGTAGATGCCGTCGGAGTTCTTGGCGATGTCGTAGGAAAGGCGGCGCTTCCCCCAGACGTCAACCTTCTCGACCGAACCGCCGTCGTTGCGGACGACGCCCAGGAACTGCTCCAGCGACGGGGAGACCGTACGCTCGTCGAGGTTGGGGTCGAGGATGACCATGACTTCGTAACGACGCATAGGCGTTCGTAACCTCCTCTGGACTATCGCGGCCATGGTCTCTCCATGGCAGGAGGGCTTTTAGCCAGACGAAAGCCAAGGCTACCAGTTGTCAAGAGGCGGAATCGCCCTTTCTCTGACAGTCCGCCACCACCAGCGCACACACGATGCCCAGGGTCGTCAGGCGCCCCAGGGACACCACGGCGTATCCGGTGAAGTCGAGCCCGGCGGCGGCTGTGGCTCCCTCTGCCTGCGTCGTCACGTAGAGCAGGTGCTGCCAGATCCCGAAGATGTAGCCGACCTCCGCGACCTGCCACAGCCCGAAGACGGCGATCGCGGGCCATGGCCGGATGGTGCGCGGCCAGGCGAGGACCGCGAGGGGGATCAGCCAGAGGACGAACTGCGGCGACCACACCTTGTTCGTCATCAGGAACGCCGCCACCGTGAGGAAGAGCAGCTGCTCCAGGCGGGGCGGTCGGCGCGCGAGGAGGCCCAGCAGCGCGATCCCGGCACATGCGGCGGCGAACAACAGGGTGCCGGTGACGTTGACGAGGTCACCGTCCCCGCTGTTGAACAGCCCGAACCCGCCCAGGACGTAGTAGACGGACCCCCAGTCGGTCCCACGCTCGCTGCTGAACTTGAAGAACGTCGCCCAGCCGGTCGGTGCCGCGAGGAGGACGGGGACGTTGACGGCAGCCCAGGCGATCAGCGCACCGCCAAGTGTGCGCAGGAAGTCTGCCGGTGAGACCGCGCCGCGAGTGGTGCCGTGTCCCGCAGCCGCAGGGTCCTCGTCGCTGTAGGGATCGCTGTTCCTCCGCCTCCACAGGTCGCGCAGCATGAGCACGAACAGCGGACCGAAGAACAGGAAGGGGTAGAACTTCGCGGCGACGGCGAGCCCGACGAGCGCACCGGCGCGCCACCGCCATCCGCGCGCGTAGGCGACGAGCCCGCCGGTCAGGAGCGCCGCGGCGAAAAGGTCCCAGTTGATGTAGGCGGCCAGGAACGCCGCCGGGACCAGGGCGACGAAGCCGCCCGCGAGAAGCGCCGCGCGCCGGTCGAAGGAGCGATCGTCGAGGCGGTCTACGGCCCTGACGCCGCCGCGACCGACCAGGTAGCCCGTTCCCAGCACCACGGCCACCAGGCAGGCGCCCATGACGAGGGCCGTCAGATCGAAGTAGGAGAACGCACGCGCCGTGGTGTCGGGCAGCCAGGAGACGGCTCGGCCGATGACGTGCATCAGCCCACCGATGAGCACCGGGTACTCGACCGGCTGATCGAGGTAGGGGACGGTGCCGGTGTCCAGGCCGTCCCGGTAGTAGAGCGGGAAGATGTCGCTGTAGCAGCCATAGGCGTACTGGCCGCCGTACAGCCAGGCGCCGCCGAACCGGCACGGGATCTTGACGAGGTAGCCGAGAAGCGCGCCCGCCACCCCGATCGCGACGAGTGCCGCCCAGGGCATCGTCGCCTGCTCCGTGATACGCCGCGTGCCGGCGACGATCAGGTGATCGTCGCCGGCACGCGGCTGTCCGGCGCTACCGGACGTGGAGGTCACTGCTCTCCCTTACTCACGACGTACGTGTCTCACTCCCTGGTGTTGAAGAGCGAGCCGCCGCCATCGCCGTCGTCTTGTCCTCCGTCACCAGTGTTCCCGTTGCCGTTCCCGTTGTTCCCGTCGTTGCCGCTTCCGCCGCCGTCGCTGCCATCGCCGGTCCCGTCACCGCGATCATTGCCGTCGCCGCCTCCGGGCTCCGACGGCTCACAGTTGGTGTCGAGCGGGTGGCAGGGGTCGGGCGACTGCGTGGCGCCGGGGTCGGGGGACGCCGACGCGGTGGGTTCGGGCGACTGCGAGGCCGTGGGTTCAGGGGACTGCGAAGTCTCCGGCTCGGGCGACTCCGAAGCCCCAGGCTCGGGCTCCGGACCGAAGTTCTGCTCGTCGCCCACCCAGGCGGGCGGCGGGAACTCCTTCTGATCGACACCCTTCATAGCCTCGATCATGAAGGCCCGCCACACCTTGGCCGAGGTGGTGCCACCGTAGATGCCCTGGCCGCTGTTCTCGACGTCGGGGAGCTTGAGCTTACCGTCGTCGGTGCGGCTCAGGCCCACCGCGACGGAGAGCTGCGGGGTAAACCCGACGAACCACGCCGACTTGGCGCTGTTCGAGGTACCGGTCTTACCGGCCACCGGACGGCCGTCCGGCAGGGCGGCGCTCTTGCCACCGCCATCCTCGACGACCTGCGTCATCGCGTAGGTGGCGTCAGCGGCGACGTCCTCGGAGAACGCGCGCTTGGGGCCCTCGGAGACCTTGTCGGTGTCGACAGGGTGGTGCTCCTTGCCATCGCGCTTGGTGACCTTGGTGATCATGTGCCGCTCGATGTACTTGCCCTCGTTGGCGAACACGCCGAACCCGGACGCCTGGTCGAGCGCGGACACCCGGTAGGTACCCAGCGCGATGTTGGGGCCAAGCGCGGCGGTCTTGAACCGCTCCTTGCGGATACCCGCCGCCTTGGCGGTTTCGACCACGTCAGACGGCCCCGCCTCGATGGCGAGCTGCACGTAGGCGGTGTTAATCGAGTCCGCAGTGGACTTGACCAGGTTGACCGGCCCGTACGACTTGTTGCTGTCGTTCTGCACCGGCTCGCCGAGGCCCGGGAACTCCTTCGGGGAGTCGCCGTCGAACACGCTCTTCAGCCCGATGTCTTTGGAGAGTCCGGTGGCGAGCACGTAGGGCTTGAACGACGAACCCGCCTGAGCAGTACGGATCAGCGAGTTGTCGGTCTCCTTGGTGAAGTCGTCGCCGCCGTGGAACGCCTTGATCTCCCCGGTCTCGGGGTCGACAGCGGCCAAGCCCTCGACGGTCTCCTCAGGGTTGTTCGGCAGCACCTGCTCGAAGGCCTTGCCTGCCGCCTCCATCAGATCCTTGTCGAGGGAGGTCTTCACCGTGTACCCGCCGGTGGCGATGTCCTGCTCATTGAGGCCGTAGCGGCGTTCGAGCTCGTTGGCGACGGCGGTCTTGATGTAGCCCTTGTACCCCTCGTACTGATCCCCGGTGTCCCATTCGATGATCTCGGGGAACTTGAGCTGGTCAGCCTTCTCCTTGGAAAGCCCCAGTTTGGGGTCGTTCTCGTGCATCTCCACGAGACCGTCGACGGAGTACTGCCACCGGCCCCGGAGGATCTTCTCCATCTTCTCGTCGGAGTTGACGTTCTCGAAGTTGCCCGGCTGCTGGATGATGGCGCCCAGCAACGCGCCTTCGGCGTAGTCGAGGTCCTTGACCTCCTTACCGAAGTAGGCCTGGGAGGCCGCCTGGATCCCATAGGCGCCCCGACCGAAGTAGATGGTGTTGAGGTACTGCTGCAGGATCTTTTCGGGAGCCATGTTCTGCCCCGCCTTGATCGCGATCAGGATCTCCTTGAGCTTGCGCGTGTAGGAGCGGTCCTGGGAGAGGCCTTGGTAGTAGTTACGGGCCATCTGCTGGGTGATGGTGGAACCGCCGCCCTTGGTGCCGCCCGTGAGGATGGCGCGCGCCGTACCCGTGATGGAGATGCCTGGCTCTTCGTAGAAGTTGCGCTGCTCGGAGGCGAGCACGCCGTCCTTCACGCTGGGCGGGACCTCGTTGATTTTCACCGGCTGCCGGTTGATGTCACCGCTGGTAACCGCCTCTGAGCCGTCGGCGAATTCGACCGTCGTCGCGGCCATGTGGGCCTCAAGTTTGGCCGGCATACCCTCCGGGTCGGGGGTCCGCACGTACATCACGCCGAGCACAGCCACACCGGCGATGAAGAGCAGCGCGCAGGTGACCAGCGCCGGCTTCCACACCTTGGCGAAGAAGCGGCGGACCGGGCCGCGCTCGTCGTACTCGTCGTAATCATCCCGGTTCGGCGGGCGGCGTCGGCCGCCACCGCCGGACGCGGCAGCGCGGCGTCCACCCTCCGACCGTGCTCCGTGGGATGCGGCGCGTCGGCCACCCCGCTCCGATTCGCCGCGACGACGGGCGCCCTCGCGTGGGCCGCCACCGGACCGCGCCTCGGCCGGTCGGCGGCGCGGCGGGCGCTCGTCGTCCCAGAAACCACCGCTATCGTCTCCACGTGCCCTGCGGCTCCCGGCGGCGCGTTCGTCCCCGGCCGGACCGGGGGTCCGGCGCCTACCGCCGTTGCCGCGCGGGGCGTCGCCCGAGCCATCTGCCCGGCGGCGCCCGCCGGCGCTCCGTCGTCTTTCGGTACTCACGCGTCCTCGATTGCTTCTGATCGGCCGATGGCCTATCGACTCGGGGGTAGATGAGAGGAATGAGGTGTCCGCTGCCCCTTCTTCAGGGGTGCGGATCCGCCCCGATGGGGCGGGCTCAGGGGTTCTGCTCAGATTCGTCCGCTGCGCCCGTTGGACGCCTCACGGGGGTGTGAGGTTTTCCGCCCATGGACTCCGGATGTCGTCCTCTGCTTTCCTCCTGTCGATGACCTGTCGGGATGTGAATCGGAGCCCGACACCCCGGGCACGGGGTGACCGTCGGGTCCCCTTTGCTCAGCCGCTCCTGCTTCCGAGGGGCGGCCCGAGCAGACCAGGCGGACCGGCACCTTACGCCGCCCCGGGTCCGACCCCGGTCGTGGGTCCGCCGCAGGGGACGATCACACGTAAAGCACCCGTCACGTTAAGGCGATGGCGCCATATAGCACAACCCCGGCGTGAGCGTACACGCCTGTGCGACGGCGTCGGTCGCCCTCCGCTACGGCCAGCGCGTGGCAGACAGGGTACGGCTTCCTCCCCCGCGACGGGGAGCGCACTCACCAGAAGTTCCGTCCAATACGGGTTTGCGCAGGTTAACCGGGTAAATAGAAAGTAATGGCGAAGCAAGGACGAGATTATCCGTGAATGTTGCCCATGCCACACGGTCATTGCTCACGCTGAACAGCCAGTGACCCGGTCCCGCCACGTGCGGTCGACAGCAACCGATCCGAACTCCCGTGGCATCTCTGCTTCGAGACGACAAGGCGGGGGTCGACAACATTGATGTTGTCGACCCCGCCTATACATCGCGGTGTGGCATGCGCGCCGGAGCGGTCACAGATGCCGCACGGCTGCCGTGCCTCACAGCGTTGGGATCGCGACCTCGACGCCGACCGCCTCGCCGTCTTCCATCAGACCAATCTGCCGCAGGCGAGAGAAGTCAAGATCGTCGCCACGCCGCTCGGCTTCCAGGATCAGGGAAATCACGGCCGGATGCGCGGCTCCCTCCACCTCGGGAGCCGCATCGTCGTGCCGCCAGCGCACGACGAGTTCCGTCCGCGGCGGAAGCTCACCCGTCTCAAGGGTCCAGCCCGGCATCGACCAGCCTTCGGGGAGCGGACCGGCCAGGGGCCAGCAGCACAGCAGTTCGAGCCGATCCGACCCGTCGATTT
Organism: Nocardiopsis gilva YIM 90087; assembly: GCF_002263495.1. NCBI lineage: Bacteria > Bacillati > Actinomycetota > Actinomycetes > Streptosporangiales > Nocardiopsidaceae > Nocardiopsis > Nocardiopsis gilva. Next base: position 373,003 of record NZ_CP022753.1, read on the forward strand.
CGCGGAACGACGACCAGAAGGGATCGCTGGTCGCGATGCCTCCGTCGGACAGCGCCGCCCCTAGCGCGGCGAACGCCTCGTTGTACCGCTTGATGTCGTCTTCCTCGGACTGCTGGTCCCCGCCACGCTCGTCGTCGTGGAGCTCCAACACGATCCCGGCCCACGGCTGCGTCGGTTCGCGCCGCTCCTCGACGCGCCACGAAGGACGACCGCCTGGATTGACGGCGATCTCCTCCAGAGCGGCCAGAGCGGCGTCCGTGCGTGCCCGCTCGGCGGCAAGCGCGGCGCGGTGGGCGGCGAGTGCCTCGCGTGACGTATCGGCATCGGCGAGGAAGAGGCCCGCCTCGGCCAGCGGTATCCCGGCGTTGCGGAGCGCCCTCAGCCGCATGGCGGTGGGCAACTGGCCCGCCGCGTAGCGGCGATATCCCGAGCAGGCGTCGACGGACGCGGGGCACAGCAGCCCTCGCTCGTCGTACAGGCGCAGTGCCTTGGCGCTGAGGCCGGTCAGCCGAGCGAACTCTCCGATGTTCATCATGATGATGACTCTGGGCTCTTCCCCTGGGACAGAGTCAATTCGGCCGGTGTGGACGGCTGCGGCCTAGTTCCCCTTGCGTAGCGACAGCCCGTCGAGGATGCCGCCACCGCCACCGGTTCCACCGCCGCCAGCGGAGGTGTCGCCATCGTTGCCGTCTCCACCGCCCGGGATGCCGCCGTCGCCGTCCCCGGGTCTGCCCGGACCGCCGTGGCCGTCGTGGCCCCCGCCGCCCGAACCACCGCCGATAAAGCAGAGCGGGTCCGTCGGGGGGCAGTCCTGGTCCGGGTCCGGACTCGGCAACGGGTCCGGGCTGGGGTCCGGCTCGGTGGACGGCGTCGGGGTCGGGTCCGGTCGGGTGCTCGGTGTGGGACTCGGCTCCGGCGTAGGCGTGGCCGTGGGCTGGTTGTGCTGCGTGGTCCCGGTCCAGGCGGGCGCCGGGAAGTTCTTGACCGGCTCGCCCTCCATCGCCTTCGCCATGAACGCGCGCCAGATCCGGGCCGACGTCGTACCGCCGTAGACGTCCGAGACGCTGGGGATCACCAGCTGCTGGCCGTCGGTGCGGCTCAGCCCGACCGAGACGGCCAGCTGCGGGGTGTAGCCGACGAACCACGCCGACTTCGCGTCGTTGGAGGTACCGGTCTTGCCCGCCACCGGGCGGCCGTCGGGCAGCGCGGCCTTGCTGCCGCCGCCGTTCTCCACCACCTGCCGCATCGCGTAGGTCGCGTCCGCGGCGACGTCGGCGGAGAAGGCGCGCTTGCCGCTGTCCAGCTCGCTCTGGTCGTTGGGTTCGAGCTTCTCGCCCGATGCGGGGTCGGTCACCTCGGTGACCATGTGCTGCGGGACGTGCACGCCGCCGTTGGCGAAGGTCGCGTACCCGGCGGCCTGGTCCAGGGCCGTCACCTGGTAGGTGCCCAGAGCGATGTTCGGGCCCAGTTCGGCGGTGTCGAACTGGTCCTTGGCAATGCCGGCCGCCTTGGCGGTCTCGACCACCGACTGCGGTGTGGTGTCGATGGCGAGCTGCACGTAGGCGGTGTTGACCGACTTGGCCGTGGCCTTGACCAGGTCGACGGTGCCCCAGGAGCGGTTGCTGTCGTTGCGGACGGGCGCGGAGAGGCCGGGGAAGTCCTTCGGCGAGTTGCCGTCGAACGTGCTCTTCAGGCCGATCCCCTGCTCCAGTGCGGTGGCCAGGACGTAGGGCTTGAACGCCGAGCCGGCCTGGGCGCGCTGGTAGAGGGAGTTGTCGGGGTCGTTGACCGGGTCGTCGCCGCCGTGGAAAGCCTTGATCTCGCCGGTCTTCGGCTCGACGGCGGCCAGGCCCAGGTTGGTCCTGTCGGGGATGTTGGGCAGGGTCTCCTTGAACGCCGAGCCGGCGGCGTCAATGAGGTCCTTGTCCAGCGACGTCGTGACCTTGTAGCCCTTGGTGGCGATCTGCTGGTCGGTCAGGCCGTAGCGGTCCTTCAGCTCGTCGACGACCGCCCTGCGAATGTAGCCCCGGGTGGGGTCGGCGGTCGCGGCCTGCCCGTCCTCGTCCCACGGGATGGTCTTCGGGAACTTCAGGGCGTCGGCTTCGGACTGCGACAGGCCGCGCGACGGGTTGTCGTCGTGCATGTCGACCTCGCCGTTGACGGCGTACTGCCAGCGGCTCTGGAGGACCTTCTCCATCTTGGACCCGGCGGGCGGGTTGGAGAAGTTGCCCGGCTGCTGGATGAGGGCGCCGATGAACGCGCCTTCTGCGGCGTCGAGGTCTTCGACGTCCTTACCGAAGTACGCCTGGGCGGCGGCCTGCACGCCGTAGGCGTTGCGGCCGAAGTAGATGGTGTTGAGGTACTGGGTGAGGATGTCGTCGGGCGACATCTGCCGACTCACCTTCAGCGAGATCAGGATCTCCTTGACCTTGCGGATATAGGAGCGCTCCTGCGAGAGGCCGTCGTAGTAGTTGCGGGCCATCTGCTGGGTGATGCCGGATCCGCCGCCCGCCTGGCCGCCCGACAGGACCGCGCGCAGGGTGCCGTTGATGGAGATGCCGGGCTGCTCGTAGAAGTCGCGCTGCTCGGCGCCGAGCACGCCGTTGACCACGGTGTCCGGGATCTTGTCGCGGCTCACCTTGATGCGGTTGATCTTGCCGGTCGTGGCGGCTTCCGACCCGTCGGCGTAGGTGATGCTGGTCGCGGAGAACGCCGCTTCGCCCTGCGGGTCGAGGTCGTCGAGGTCCGGCGTGAGTGTGTAGGCGATCGCGAGTGCGGCGACCCCGGCCACGAAGCACAGGGCACCGGCGACCAGGAGCGACTTCCAGGCCTTGGACAGGAAACGCTTGAAGCCGCCGCGGCGGTTGCGGCCGTCGTTGCCGGTCCGACTCGCCGGGCGGCGCCCGTTGGCATTCCGTCGTCTATCCGTACTCACGCGTCCTCGCTTGCGGCTGTTTGGGGCCGGTCGGCCTGTGCAGGTTGTGCAGGTGGACCGGGAGAGGGGGGCGTGGGTCTCCCGCGGGCATGCGTCCCCCCTTTGGCAGGGGGATGCGGGGGATGGATATGAGGATGGGATGGGGACGGGCACTCCGGCATCGGGCCGGAGCACGCGTCGTGCGGCTCCGGGGCGGCGGCGCTCTGCCGTCTACCGCGCCCTGCGGCCGGGGATCGCCCGTGGGACCGCTTCACCGATCACGTTCGAATATCGCTCGCGTCGCAGTCAGGGTATGGCCTCTGTCCCGTGTCCGGCCATCGGAACGCGGTTCGTTTCTCGAATCGTGGACGCGACGCACCCGCGATGAGCGCGTCACTGCAGGCAAACCACCTTTTTGGGTAGTTGACCAGGTGTTAGATACGTAACACCCTGATGCTATATATCGCAGCGATATAGTCATAAGGGAACAAAGCGGCTGTATCGCCATCTTCTGCTCAAGGAACCTCTCCCCGGGAACAGATTCGGGGGTCAGGCGGCTGTGGCAATAGGAGCGGTCGACGAAGCGAGAGAGAAGAGGGGTGAGTCCGTGAGCGCGTGTAGGGCACGAGTGCTCGAACTCGCCGTACTCGGCCACCTCGCTGAGGCCCCCATGCACGGGTACGAGCTGCGCAAGCGGCTCAACTGCGAGCTCGGGGCGTTCCGCGCGTTCTCCTACGGGTCCCTCTACCCCTGCCTGAAGGAGATGCAACGGTCCGGCTTGGTGACGTCCGCGACAGACGCCACCGCGCCCGCCCGGGGCCGCCGGTCGCGCATCGTCTACCGGCTGACCCCGAGCGGACGCGACCACCTGGTCCAGCTCCTCTCCGAGTGCCAACCGGCGACGGACGACGACGAGTGCTTCGGTGTGCACTTCACCCTGTTCGCGCGAACCCGGGCCGAAGTGCGGCTGCGCATCCTCGCCGGGCGGCGGAACCGACTGCTGGAGCGGTTGGACTGCCTGCGGGAACGGATGGAGCAGACCGCCAGGGACGCCGACCCGTACGTCTTCGAGCTGAACCGGTACCGGGCCGAGGCCCTAGAGCGGGAGGTCGGCTGGCTCGACGACCTCGTCCGGCAGGAGCGGCACCGCCTCGAATCCCGGCACGACGGGCAGAGCGGGGAAGCCGGTCAGGCCGGGCAGGTCAGCGTCACCGACCAGCGCAGCGAGGTTCCGGACACTACGGGCGCGAGACTCAGCCACGGCACCCAGGACACCCGGGGCACCAGCGAAACGGTCCTGCCCCGCCCGGGCGCCCCTCCTCCCCCGACACCCCCCATCGACCTCGAGCAGTGAACCGGTGGTGGTGCTCGACACAGAACGAGACACGGAAGCGCGCGACGGCGCGCTCCGGTGTCGGCGCCACCGCCACAGCCATCCGCACGGCGATGACCAGTCACCGGCGGTGCAGTCCACATTCAGCGGATTAGAAGGAGCTAGGACCAATGGGTTCGGTACGTGTAGCCATCGTGGGCGTCGGCAACTGTGCGGCGTCGCTCGTCCAGGGTGTCGAGTACTACAAGGACGCCGACCCCGACTCCCGGGTCCCCGGCCTCATGCACGTCCAGTTCGGCGACTACCACGTGCGCGACATCGAGTTCGTGGCCGCGTTCGACGTCGACGCCAAGAAGGTCGGTCACGACCTGGCCGACGCGATCACCGCCAGCGAGAACAACACCATCAAGATCTGCGACGTGCCGCCGACCGGGGTGATGGTGCAGCGCGGCCCGACCTACGACGGCCTCGGCGAGTACTACCGGGACACCATCGAGGAGTCCAGCGCGGACGCGGTCGACGTGGTGGCGGCGCTCAAGGCCGCCAAGGCGGATGTGCTGGTGTCCTACCTGCCGGTGGGCTCGGAGGAGGCCGACAAGTTCTATGCCCAGTGCGCCATCGACGCGGGCGTGGCCTTCGTCAACGCCCTGCCGGTCTTCGTCGCCTCCGACCCGGAGTGGGCCGAGAAGTTCAGCAAGGCGGGGGTCCCGATCGTCGGGGACGACATCAAGTCCCAGGTGGGCGCCACCATCACCCACCGGGTGATGTCCAAGCTGTTCGAGGACCGCGGCGTGATCGTGGACCGCACGTACCAGCTGAACTTCGGCGGGAACATGGACTTCCTGAACATGCTGGAGCGCAAGCGGCTCACCTCGAAGAAGATCTCCAAGACGCAGTCGGTGACCTCGCAGATCCCGCACGAGCTCAACGCGGGCGCGGTGCACATCGGCCCGTCGGACCACGTGCCGTGGCTGGACGACCGCAAGATGGCCTACGTGCGCCTGGAGGGCCGGGCGTTCGGCGACGTGCCGCTGAACCTGGAGTACAAGCTGGAGGTGTGGGACTCCCCGAACTCCGCGGGCGTGATCATCGACGCCGTGCGAGCCGCCAAGATCGCCAAGGACCGCGGCATCGGCGGCCCGGTCCTGTCGGCGTCCTCCTACTTCATGAAGTCCCCGCCGGAGCAGTACAGCGACAGCGAGGCCCACGACCGCGTCGAGAAGTTCATCGCGGGCGAGGCTGAGCGCTGATCGGCATCCGTCGCCAGTGGCGATGTGCCGTCATGGCGGCAAGCCGATCCATCGCCATGACGATGTCGCGGCATAGCGCCGAATCGACATGACGACGTATGGGGCGGCCATTCGGCCGCCCCATTGCGTTGTGTGCACGGGTGGAGCACGCGTGGCGGATCGAACGCACGCGTCGGCCGCGTCAAGCTCCGAATCATGCGCACCGTAGGCTTCATCGGTGTCCTTCTTCGGTGATCTGCGCGTCGTGGTCCGAGGGCCGCGTTTTCGGAGGCTCTTCGCCACTCGGCTGATCTCGCAGTTCGCCGACGGCGTCTACCAGGCCGGGCTGGCCGGGTACGTCTTCTTCAACCCCGAGCAGCACACAACGGCCAGCGAAGTAGCGGTGGCATTCGCCGTGCTGCTCCTCCCCTTCTCCATCGTCGGACCGTTCGCGGGTGTCTTTATCGACAGGTGGTCACGTCGACAGGTGCTGCTGCTCTCGTCCCTGGTCAAGGCGGTGCTGGCCGCGCTCACGGCCTTCCTCGTGAGCATCGGGTCGGACGGCGCGCTGTTCTTCGCGGCGGCGCTGGTCCTGCTCAGCATCAACCGGTTCTTCCTCTCCGGCCTGTCGGCGGGCCTGCCCTACGTCATCCCGCGCGACCAGCTGATGATGGCCAACGCCGTAACCCCGACCTGCGGAACGTTCGCCGCCTTCGTCGGAGCGGGCGCTGGAGCCGGGCTGCGGCTGCTCGGCGGCGAGGGTCTGGCGGGCACGGCGGTCATCCTGCTCGGCGCGGGCATCGCGTTCGCGCTGGCCGGACTCACGTCCCTCGCCCTCGGACGCCAGGAACTCGGCCCCGATCTCAACGCCGAGCCTCCGGAGGTGCGCGATGCCCTGCGCAACGTGGTCGTCGGCCTGGCCGACGGCGCACGGCACATCTGGGTTCGCGAGCCCGCCCGCTACGCCCTGCTGACAATCGGGGGCCACCGGTTCCTGTTCGGCATCGCCTCACTCATGACGCTGCTGCTGTACAACAACACCTTCACCGATGGCGGGGGTGACAGACTCGCCGGATTCTCCGTCGCCCTGGCAGTGTCGGGTATCGGCTTCTTCCTCGGGGCGATCATCACGCCCTGGGCCACCGCGCGTATGACGATCGACGCCTGGATCGCGCTCCTCCTCGCCTCCGCCTGCGCTGCGCTGCTGCTTTTCGCGCTCCCCTTCTCCGCCGTCCTGTTTCCGGCGGCCGGATTCTTCCTCGGCGTGGTGTCCCAAGGGGTAAAGGTCTCTGTCGACACATTGGTGCAGCGACATGTCGACGACGCCTACCGGGGGCGCGTCTTCTCCGTCTACGACATGCTCTTCAACGCCACGTTCGCGGTGGCGGCGGGCGTCGCTGCCTTCACGGTTCCGCCCTCGGGGGTCAGTCGGGCGGTCGTACTCGCGATGGTGCTGGCCTTCGCGGCAATGGCCACGGGATGGACGGTCCGCGCCCGAACCCGGGCGCCCCGGGAACCGGCGGTCCATGTCTGAATCCGCTCCTGGGCAGGCAAAGGCCTGTCCGACCCCGCGGGTCGATATGTCGACAAATCGACAAACCGTTCCGGCCCCGTTCAAAACGGGGCCGGAACACCACAGAAAGTAATCTACCGCACACCCCCATACGGGTACAGGGACTCTGCGCTTCTCTTAGCGGCTGGTCGGTGATGCGGATGGGCCTGATCGACGTCCGTCAGTGGCTGTGGCGTCGGGCGTTGGCCTCGGCCGCGTCGCGGATGTAGACGGCAAGGCCCTCGGCCATGGCGTCGTAGTACGCGGAGAAGCGAGGGTCCTCCGGGTAGATGCCCGTGAGCTTCAGGTGCATCTCGTGCGGACACTCGTAGAACCACCGCTCGACCTGCTTGCGGTGCTCCTCGACGGCGTCCATGGCCTGCTCCGAGTCGGGAGTCGCACCCGAGGTGAACGCGTCGACCAGGCGCTGCTCCACCTCCGCGCCCTCCCCCTTGATGCGGATCCAGTCGTCCTTGGTGTAGTCGGCGGTGCGCCGCTGGGACTCCGCCCACTGATCGGTGTCGCCCCACCGTTTCCGGGCCTCCTCCGCGTATCCCTCGGTGTCGAAGGAGTCGCCGAAGAGTTCCAGTCGTTCCTCCGGGGTGAGTGAGATCCCCATGTCGTAGGCCTCCATCTCCTTGTCGAGCGCGGCGATCATCCCGTTGAGCCGCTGCGCCCTGTCCTCCAGCAGCCGCCGCTGACGGCGCAGGTGGTCGTAGGTGTCGGTGCCGGGCTCGTCGAGCAGGGCCGCGATGTCCTCAAGGGGGAACCCCAGTTCCCGGTAGCCGAGGATGCGGTGCAGCCGGTCGAGGTCGGCGTCGTCGTAGCGGCGGTATCCCGTGGCGGAACGCTCGCCGGGCGACAGCAGCCCGATCTCGTCGTAGTGGTGCAGGGTCCGCACGGTCACCTTCGCGATCCGTGCGACCTCGCCTACCGGGTAGCTCATGGTTCCTCCCTCCTGTGATTTCGAAGCTAGAGCCTCACGTAGCGTGAGGGTCAAACCTCTTTTCGGGAGTTGGAGAGCGGTCGACACGTCATCCCGTCGACACGTCGACATGGTGACGAGGCCATTCGAGAGTCACAAGTGCAGCCCGAACGAACGTGGGCGCGTGAGTGGCACGGAGTCGACGAGTTGACGAATCCGCACAGCTATGCGTCGATCAACGGACCTGTTGACGTGGCGATGTGCCGACGCATACAGGGTCGGCACTCCTGGCAATCCGCTACAGCTCGCCCTGCTCCTCGGCCCACTTGCGGAGTTCGGCGATCGCGTCCGCCTTGTCCATGGGGCCGTGTTCCAGGCGCAGTTCCAGCATGTAGCGGTACGCCTTGCCGATCATCGGGCCCGGCTTGATGCCCAGGATCTCCTGGATCTCGTTACCGTCGAGGTCGGGGCGGATCTTGTTGAGTTCCTCTTCCTCCGCCAGTCGCTCGATGCGGTGCTCGATGTCGTCGTAGGCGCGCGAGAGGGCCGCGGCCTTGCGGCGGTTGCGGGTCGTGCAGTCGGCGCGGGTAAGGACGTGGAGGCGCTCCAGGAGGTGCCCCGCGTCGCGGGCGTAGCGGCGGACGGCCGAGTCGGTCCATTCACCCTTGCCGTAGCCGTGGAAGCGCAGGTGCAGGGCCACCAGCCTGCTGACGTCGGCGACGACGTCCTTGGAGAAGCGCAGCGCGCTCAGGCGGCTCTTGGTCATGGACGCGCCCACCACCTCGTGGTGGTGGAAGGTGACGCGACCGCCCGACTCGAAGGCGCGGGTCTTGGGCTTGCCCACGTCGTGGAGCAGCGCGGCGAGGCGCAGCACCAGGTCGGGTTTCATGTCCCGCTGCTTCTCCAGGTCGATCGCCTGGTCCAGGACGGTCAGCGAGTGCTCGTAGACGTCCTTGTGCCGGTGGTGCTCGTCGATCTCCAGGCGCAGCTTGGGGATCTCGGGCAGCACGCAGGAGGCGATCCCCAGGTCCACCATGTGCTCGATGCCCACACGCGGGTCGGGGCTCACCATCAGCTTGGTGAGCTCGTCGCGGATGCGCTCCGCCGAGACGATCCTCAGGCGGTCGGCCATGTCCGCGGCCGCGGCCTTGACCTCCGGCGCGAGCGTGAAGCCGAGCTGGGCGGCGAACCGGATGGCGCGCATGATGCGCAGCGGGTCGTCGCTGAAGGAGTCCTCCGGGCGGCCCGGCGTGCGCAGGCGGCGCTCGCGGAGGTCGCTGAGGCCGCCGAACGGGTCGATGAACTCGCGCCCCGGCAGGTGGACCGCCATCGCGTTGACCGTGAAGTCCCGCCGCACCAGGTCCTCGTACAGCGAGCTCCCGTAGTCCACCTCGGGCTTGCGGGACTTGGGCTGGTAGGACTCGCTCCGGTAGGTGGTGATCTCCAGCTGGTAGCCGCCCTTGCGCAGCCCCACCGTGCCGAAGTCGATCCCGACCGTCCACACCGCGTCGGCCCAGCCGTCGATCAGCTTGAGGATGGTCTGCGGCACCGCGTCGGTGGTCAGGTCCAGGTCGTGCACCTCGCGCCCGAGCAGGGCGTCGCGCACCGGACCGCCCACCAGGGCCAGTTCGTGGCCGGCGGCGGCGAAGAGGTCGCCGAGCTCCGTGGCGATGGTGTCGATCGAGCCGAACAGCCCGGTGATCGCGGCCTTCTGTGCGTCCGTCAGCTCCGCGGGAGCGGTCGACGGGGACGAAGAGGACGCCGTCCCGTCGAGGGGGTCGGGACGCGGGGTTTCACCTGGAAGCGCAGTGTTCGGCACACCACCAGAGGGTAGGCGCCCTTTTCCCCTCGTGCGAATCGGCGGCGTGAATGCTGCGGTGGTATCCGCACGAGAAGGTATCGTCTGATTGATCCACCGTGCCCGTTGATCCACCGCGCTCGGAGTGTTCCCCCGCGGAGCCGTCGCGTGCTGAGGGGGTCACGGTGGCACCTGCGTCAGCGATCTCCCGCGGCCAACATCAAACCGACTCGGAAATCTTCTCGCGTGCGTCGACTTGCTCATTTCGGTGCGGTCGTGGCCACGACCGCCGTTCTGGTTCCGGCTCTGGCCGCGGTCGCTCCTGCTCAACCGGCCGCCGCCACACCAGCAACCGTCCCACGGGACGACTCCGCCAAGGGCGGCCAAGCGCTCACCGTCGAGGGCATCTCCCCCCAGACCGTCGGTAAGAAGAGCACCGTCAAGGTCACCGGCCGGGTCACCAACACCACCGACGACGAACTGGCCGACGTCACGGTCCGGCTCCGGTACTCCCGCTACCCGTTCAGCGACCGCTCCCAACTCAGCTCCTACGCTTCCGGCGACGGTGCGCAGCCGCAGGTCGGTGGCCCCAAGACCGAGCTCGACAAGCCGCTGAAGCCCGGAGAGTCCGCCACCTACTCGCTGAAGGTCAAGGCCGAGGACATGCGCCTGCGCGACTTCGGCGTCTACCCCCTGGCCGTCGACATGACGGACGGGTCCGGCCACGCGGAGGACACCCGCTACACCTATCTCCCCTACGAGGGCGAGTCCTCGCCCGACCCGGTCGACATCGCCTGGGTCTGGCCGCTGATGGACGACCCGCAGCGCGCCGACGACGACACCTTCCTCAGCGACGGCCTGTCCACGAGCCTGGGGCCCAACGGGCGGCTCGGGCGGCTCCTGGTCGCCGGGGCGCAGGACGACGACATCACCCTGGAGCCGACGACCGACGCGTCGGCCCCGCCGGCCGACACCCCCGGCGCGACTCCGGACGCCGAGGCAACGGCCACGGACACGACCGAGGAGAAGGCCGAAGACGGCGACGGCGGTGAGAAGGGCGACCAGGGAGACAAGGACGCCGACCGGGTCCCGGTCACCTGGTCCGTCGACCCCGCACTGCTGGACGACATCGCGCGCCTGGGCAACGGCACCTACCAGGTGTTGCAGCAGACCGGGAAGCCGACGGCCACCACGGGGGACGCCGCCCCCACCACTCTCTCCCGGGACCCCAGCCCCACCGCCCAGCAGTGGCTGCGCCAAGCGCGGACGGGGCTCGACGGCGCTCCCATCATCACCACTCCCTATGCCAACGCCGACATCGCCGCGCTCCTCCGCCAGGACCTGCGCGCCGACGCGGAGGCGGCGGTCTCGCTCGGCGGGGAGACCGTCGAGAATGTTCTCGGCACCGAAGCCGACACCTCCGTGGCGTGGCCCGCCGGCGGGCTCATGAACTCCGAGACCCGCGACTTCCTCAGTGAGCGCGGCGCCACGACCTTCCTCCTGAGCGACACCGCCCTGCCCGCCCGCTCCTCCCACGGCGGGACCCCGCCCGCCCAGGCCACGCTTGCGGCCGGGGACTCCGGGGCCGACGCCACCGCCCTCGTCGTCGACAGCGGGCTGCGCGACGCCCTCGCCCAGCCCAGCCGCGGCGCCGGGGACGCCGCTCTGGCGTCGCAGCGGTTCGCCGCCGAGACCGCGATGATCGCCGCCGAAGGCGGGGACGACCGCACGGTCGTGGCCGCCCCGCCGCGCGACTGGAACCCCGGAGCGGACTTCGCCGCGAACGTGCTGCGGGCCAGCGAGAAGCTGCCGTGGCTCGACCCGGTCGCGCTCGGCGACATCGAGGTCAACGCCAAGGACGAGGCGCAGCGCGGCCGGCTCACCTACCCCGAAAAGGGCGCCCAGTCCGAGCTCACCGGCACCTACCTCGAAGAGGTCGACGAGGTCCGCAAGGACATCCGGCTGTTCAACACCATCCTGACCGACGACACGGATCCGTTCCGCCCGGCGATCCTGCGCCTGGAGTCCGCGTCCTGGCGCGACGACAAGACCACGGCCGCCCAGGCCCGCGCGCTGGTGGCGCGGGCGGTCACGCTCAGCCGGGAGGACGTGCACATCATTCCCGGCGAGACGGTGACCCTGGCCAGCAAGACCGGCAAGATCGGGGTCCTGGTCGCCAACGACCTGGAGAAGGAGACGGTCACCGTCAACCTCTCCATCTACTCGGAGAACAACGAGCGGCTGAGCGTCGGCAAGTACAAGAAGGAGATGACGCTCCGCCCCGGCCGCAAGACCACGGTCTACGTGCCGCTGTCCGCCCGGATCAACGGCCGCACCGTGCTCAATCTGAGCCTGCAGAACGCCGACGGCGAGCCGATCTCCGAGGAGGTGCCGCTGCCGGTCAACGCCACGGGTCTGGGCACCCAGGCGCTCCTCATCAGCGCGATCGGCGCGCTCATCCTGGTGATCGCGCTCGCTCCGCGGGCGCTGCGCAAGTGGGCGCGCAAGCGCGCGGAGCGTGTCGGCGGTTCTGAGAGCGCCGAGAGCGCGGGCGCCGCTGGTGACGGAACCGGCGGCGGGCCCGGGGGTGACGGTGACAACGCACCGGGCGCCATGCAGCACAATGGCAGGGGCTCGTCCACGGAGGGCGAGCGCCCCGACGGGAGCGCGGGATCCGGCACCGCGACGACCGGTGACCCGGCGAGCGACACGTCCTGACGCGCGGGCACCGCCGGCTCTTCCCCGAACGACGATCGCGCCCGCGCCCCGCAACCATCCCCCACCACCCGAACCGGACACGCCGCGCGCGGCAGTCCACCTCGCGAAAGGAGCCGAGGCCGGTGGCAACCGACACCGCGAACGGCAGTGACGAGACCTCCTCCGCCACCAGCGGAGGGTCCGGGTCATCCGGAGGCGCAATGCGTTCCAGCATGGTCATGGCCATCGGCACGATGGTGTCGCGGGTGACGGGATTCCTGCGCACGATCGTGCTCGCCGCCGCCCTCGGCACCAAGCTCCTGGCGGACGCCTACAACACCGCCAACACCATCCCGTTCATCATCAACGACCTGCTCATCGGCGGTCTGATGGCGAGCGTGATCATCCCGTTCCTGGTCAAGCGGCGCAAGCGCGACGACGACGGCGGGGCGAAGACCGAGAACCGGCTGTTCACCGCCACGGTGCTGGTGCTGCTGGTCATCACCGCCATCGCGATCATCGCCGCCGAGCTGCTGATCCGCCTCTACGCGAGCAAGTTCACCCCGGACCAGACCGAGGTCTCGGTCTACCTGGCGCGCTTCCTGCTCGCCCAGATCTTCTTCGTCGGCCTCAGCGGCCTGATCAGCGCCATGCTCAACACCCGCGACAAGTTCGGCGCGCCGGTGTGGGCCCCGGTCCTGAACAACCTGGTCATCATCACGGTCGGCGCCACCTTCCTCGTCGTCGCCGGTCCGGGCCGCACGCCCGAAACCGTCACCGAGGGGCAGCTCACGCTCCTCGGCGCGGGCACCGCCATGGGCATGACGCTGCAGGCCGTCGTGCTGATGCTGTCCGTGTGGCGCGCGGGCTTCCGCTGGCGCCCCCGCCTCGACCTGCGCGGCTCCGGCCTGGGCGAGGCGCTGGGTACCGCGGGGTGGATGCTCATCTACACCTTCATGTTGCAGATGGGCTTCGTCATCACCGCCAACATCGCCAACGCCGCGAACGTCGCCAACCAGGCGGCGGGGCACGCCGCGGGTGCCGGGCTCACCGCCTACAACTACGCCTACCAGCTGTTCCAGCTGCCCTACGCGATCATCGCGGTCTCCCTCATCACCGTGCTGCTGCCGAAGATGAGCGCGCACGCCGACGACGAGCGCTGGGACGAGGTGCGCGCCGGCTTCTCCCGCACGCTGCGCGTCTCGGCGATGGTCCTGGTCCCGCTCGCGCTCGCGATGGCCCTGTACGCGGTGCAGCTGTCGGTGCTCGTGTTCTCGCGCGGCAGCACGTCGGTGGCCGACGCGCAGAACATCGGTCTGGTGCTCGCGGTGATGTCGCTCGGCCTGGTGCCGTTCACCATCTTCCAGCTGATGCTGCGGGTCTTCTACGCCATGGGCGACACCCGCACCCCCGCCCTGATCAGCATCGCCAACGTCTCCGTGCACGCCGCAGTGGGCTGGACCTCCTACTTCCTGCTGCCGCCGCACCAGGTCATCATGGGCGTCGCCGCCGGGTTCATGCTGTCGTTCGTATCCGGCCTGCTCATCGCGGGTACGATCCTCAGCCGCCGGCTGGGCGGGCTTGACGGGCGGCGCATCTTTGGCACATTGTTGCGGCTGCACCTGGCAGCGGTGCCGAGCGTCGCCGCCGGTCTGGGCATCCTCTGGTTCTTCACCGAGCGGTTCGGCCTGAGCCTGGCCACCAACCTCGGTGCTCCCGTCGCCGGATGCGCGGTGGGCGTCGTGCTGTTCGCGCTCTGCGCCCGGCTGCTGCGGATCCAGGAGCTGAAGGCGGCCACGGACCTGGTCCGCGCACGCCTGGGCCGCTGACGCCCACGCCTCGATTCGCCGCCATCTCCCCCTGACCCCTGGGGACCCGGCACCCGCCCCTCACCCCCCGAACCAGAATGTCGAGAACGGTGTCGAACCCTCACCACCAGCCGCCGGAACGCCCGTACGGCCGTCTCCTGACGCCGGAGGAGGTTCTCGAGGAGGTCGAGCGGGCCGAACCGGACACCGGTCCGGAGACCGGCCTGGCCACCAGCCACGACCCCCGCGACTTCGGCGACGCGGGCACCGCCGACCGCCCGGGTGAGGACGGCGACGAGATCGGCGGTGCCGCGCACGCCGCGCCGCCGAACCTGATGCGGTCCAGCGCCATCATGGCGCTGGGCACCGTGGTCTCCCGGGCCACCGGCTTCATCCGGACGATCGTGCTCGCGGCGGCGTTGGGCACCCAGCTGCTCGGCGACGCCTACCAGACCGCGAACATGGTGCCGTTCGCCGTCTACGACCTCCTCATCGGCGGCCTGCTGGCCAGCGTCTTCGTCCCGTTTCTCGTGAAACATAAGAAGCTGGACTCCGACGGCGGGCAGGCGACCGAGCAGCGGCTGCTGACCGTGGTGCTCGCGGTGCTGGCCGTGCTCACGGTGGTGGCGCTCATCGCCGCGGAGTGGCTCATCCGGCTGTACGCCGGAGAGTTCACCACCGCGCAGCACGAGGTCGCCGTCCAGCTCGCGCGCTTCCTGCTCGCCCAGATCTTCTTCATCGGCGCGAGCGGGATCGTCAGCGCCATGCTCAACAGCCGCAACCACTTCGGGGCGCCGATGTGGGCGCCGGTGCTGAACAACCTGGTGATCATCGCCGTCGGGGTGCTTTTCCTGGCGATCGCCGGGCCGGGCAGCACACCGGAGACCATCACCTCGGGCCAGCTGGCCCTGCTGGGCCTGGGCACCACGGGCGGCCAGGTGCTGCAGGGCCTCGTCCTGGTGGCGGCGCTGTGGCGCGCGGGCTTCCGCTGGCGTCCCCGTCTCGACCTGCGCGGCTCCGGACTGGGCGAGGCCGTACGCACGGCCTCGTGGATGATGCTCTACATCGCCGTCGCGCAGTTCGGGTTGCTGGTGACGACCAACGTCGCCACCCGCGCCGGGGTGCGGGCGGCGGAGGTCGGCGGGTCGGCGGCCGGTGCCGGCATCACCGCCTACAAGTTCGCGTTCATGCTCTTCCAGATGCCCTACGCGGTCATCGCGGTCTCGGTGATCACGGCGCTGCTGCCGCGGATGAGCGAACACGTCGCCGAGGGCCGCAAGGACCGGGTGCGCGCGGACTTCTCCCGGGGCTTCCGGCTCTCCTCGGTGCTGATCGTGCCGATCTCGGTGGCCATGATCGTGTTCGCCATCCCCTTCTGCGTGCTCATCTACGCGCGCGGCAGCACATCGGTGGCCGACGCGCAGAGCATCGGCGTGATCCTGATGGTGTTCTCCGCGATGCTCATCCCGTTCACGCTGTTCCAGCTGCTGCAGCGGGTGTTCTACGCGCTGGGCGACACCCGCACGCCCTCCCTCATCGCGATCCCCGCCGAGATCGTGCACGCCGCGGTCGCGATCGCGCTGCTCGTCCTGGCGCCGCCGCGCACCATCGTGGTGCTGCTGCCGGTGGCGTACGGGCTCTACTACATCGTGGGCTCGGCGCTGGCGTGGTGGCGGCTGCGCGAGCGGATGAACGGGCTCGACGGTCGACGGACCCTGCGCACCCTGGTACTGCTACATGTGGCCGCCATCCCCAGCGCGGTCATCGGGGTGGTGCTGGTCGTCCTCACCGGCGGGCTGCCGGGGACCGCGCTCCCGGCGATCACGGCCGTGGCCACGGGAGGGCTGGTCGGAGGGGTTGTCTACGTCCTGGTGGCCCGTCGGCTTGGGGTGACGGAAGTCACCACATTCTTGGACATGGTGCGGAGCCGCCTACTGCGTCGCTGATCACCCGCAATCGATAACGATGCGTAATAACCTGAAGGGCCTTTATGCGTCTCACGTCCGGTGTACTTGTCCTCCGGGAACGCCATTCGCGCGTCCTAGCATGGAGCAGCGGTTCTCTGCCGCCACACCCGTCTTTCTCCGAGCTGCCCGAAGGGAGGCCTGGGACAGCCGACATGGCCGGATGCCTCCGCGAGAACCCGGGCACGGGGTCCCCCTCGTCCGCCGGACCGTCCAGCCATCGTGTCCGTCACTCCCGGCATGAGCACTTTCATGATTGAGCCAGGCGCGTGGCTCGCAGGCCGCTACCGACTCGACGAACTGGTCAGTGAGACCAGCGGCGCCTCATTCTGGAAGGCCACCGACGAGACGCTCGCCCGACCGGTCGCGGTCTGGACGTTCGCCGAAGGCTTCCCCCGTACCGGCGACGTGGTCCGCGCGGCCCGCGCCACCAGCCGCATCGCCGACTCCCGTGTCACCCAGGTGTTCGACGCCGACGACACCGCCGCCCTCCCCTACGTGGTCGAGGAGTGGGTGGTCGGCCAGTCCCTGGGCGACCTGCTGGCGCAGGGGCCCATGGCGCCCGACCGCGCCGCCGGCCTGGTCGCCGAGGCCGCCGAGACCCTGGCGACGGCCCACGCCACCGGGCTGTACCACCTCAACCTGACCCCCGGCAAGCTCATGTGGAGCGTCGGCGGCGCCGTCAAGGTCACCGGCATCGGTGTGGACGCCGCGCTGCGCGGCCTCGCCCCCGATAACCCCGGCCCCCTCGACGCCCAGGGCCTGGGGCGGCTCCTGTACGCCGCGCTCACCGCGCACTGGCCCGACGCGTCGTCGCAGCCCGGGCTGCGTCCAGCGCCCGTGATGAACGGCGCCCCCTGCCCGCCGTCCCAGGTCCGGCCCCAGATCCCCGAGCGCCTGAACGAGATCGTGTGCCGGGCGGCGTTCCAGGCCCCGATGCGCGGCGGTCCGCTGACGACCCCGCGCGAGGTCGCCGACGCCCTGGCCGACGTGCCGCGCATGGTGCCGCTGCCCGCCACGATGACCGGCGGTCCGGCCGCGCCGCCCACCGAGCGGGGCACGTCCCGGCACAGCGGCGAGTTCGAGACTGTGTCGGCAACGGCGTCCCCGCCGCCTCCGCCGCCGAGTCGGCGGCGGCCCGCCGCCGCGCAGCCGGACCCCGGCGGCCCCTCCGGCACGTCCTCGGTCACCAAGGTCGCGCTGGGCGTCGTCGCCCTGCTGGTGTTCGTTGCCGTGGTCGCGGGCGCGTGGACCATCGGCAGCAGCTTCGGCGGCTCCGGCGATCCCTCGGCCGACGGCACCTCGTCGGATGGCGAGGACGGCACGAAGAAGGACGAGGTTCAGCTGGCCGAGCTGGAACCGGAGAGCGCCAAGGGCTTCGACCCGCCGCCCGGCGACGGCGGCGAGCACGACGGCAACGCGAAGAACGCCATCGACGGCGACCCCTCCACCGAGTGGAAGACCGAGGGCTACACCAGCGCCGACTTCGGCAAGCTCAAGCCCGGTGTCGGTCTCCTGCTCGACATGGGCGACCCCGTGGAGCTGCACGAGGTCGAGCTCGTCCTGGGCACGGCGGGCCCCGCCAACCTGGAGATCCGGGTCGGCGACGACACCGACCTGTCCGCACTCGAATCCGCCGCCAGCGCGGATGGAGTCAGCGGCGAGGAAACCGTTAAGCTTGCCGAGCCGGCCAAGGGGCGCTACGTGGTCGTATGGTTCACTGAACTTCCCCAAGACGGCAAATACCGGGGGACAATCAACGAGGTCAAGCTGCTCGGGAATACGTGACAACGGTGATGAACGCGGTCCAGGAGCTCCCGGACAAGGAGTTGTTGTCCAGGCACGCCCAAGGGGACGACCGGGCCTTCGACGAACTCGTCCGGCGGCATCGGGAACGCATGTGGGCGGTCGCCATCCGTGTTCTCGGCGACCCCGAGGAGGCCTCGGACGCACTCCAGGACGCCTTCCTCTCCGCGTTCCGCGGCGCCCACCGCTTCCGCGGCGAGGCCCGGGTGAGCACCTGGCTGCACCGCATCGTCATCAACGCCTGCCACGACCGCATGCGGCGCAAGATGGTGCGCCCCGCCGTCCCCACCGACGACATCACCCTGGACGCACTCTCCAATGAGCGCACCAGGTCCACCGCCCCCGACCCCACGGGCCGCAGCGACTCCGCCATGGACGTCCACTCGGCGCTGGACCGGCTGCCCGCCGAGCAGCGGCTCGCCCTGGTCCTGGTCGACATGCTCGGCTACCGCGTCGACGAGGCCGCCGACATTCTGGAGGTGGCCGCGGGCACGGTGAAGAGCCGGTGCGCGCGGGGAAGAGCGCGACTTCTGCCATATCTCACGCATCTGAGGAACCCTCAGGCTTCCCAAGACGTCACATCTCCGAGAGGAGGTGACCGGAGATCGTGACGTCTCATGTGGACGCGGAGACCCTAGCCTTATCGGCGGAAGGACTCCTCGACGACGATGAGGAGCGCGCCGTCCGGGACCACGTCGCGGCCTGCCCGCGCTGCGCCGAGCAGCTGAGCGCGCTCGCCGACGTGCCGCAGATCCTGGCGGAGGTGCCGGCACCGCCTCTCCCAGAGGAGACGGCCGCGCGCCTCGACGCTGCGCTGCGCGCCGAGGTCGAGGAACGCCGGGAGAACGGTGCCGAGACGCCGTGCCCCGAGCCGCGGCCCGCCGCCGCGAACGTCGTGCCCCTGCGCCGCAGGTCCGGCCCGGCACGCTGGCTGCCCTACCTGGCCGGTGCCGCCGCCGCGGTCTTCGTGATCGGCGGAGGCGCCGCTGTCGTCCGCGGGATGATGACACCCGACCAGGCGAATCACGCCTTCGAGGGCGCGCCCGAAGCCCAGAGCGACGGAAAGAGCGACGAGAGCCGGCCCGAGGCGGCGCTGCCCTACCGCTACCAGCTCGTGGAGAGCGGCACCGAGTACACGGCGTCGGACCTCGCCACACAGGCCGAGCACGTCCTCACCGCACAGCACGGCGCTGAGAGCCTCTCAGACGCCCCGGAATCTGCACCGCCACCCCTGGAGTCCACCGACGCCTCCACGTGCCTCCAGAAGCTCAGCAGAGGCCAGGAGGGCCTGGCCATGGTCGACGTCGCCACCTTCCGGCCGGACGGCGGTGACGGATCGCCCGTCGACGTCTGGGTGATGTACTTCGACGCCCATCCGGACGGTTCGGACACCGACACCTACGACGTCGTGGTGGTTCCGTCCGACTGCGCGACGTCGTCGGCGAGCGGGGACTCCCTGGCCGAGACCAGCGTGACGGAGCGCTGAGCACGCGCCGCCCGAGGTTGTGTCGGCTTGTCGACAAACGGACGTCGGCACGTCGAGAAGTCGGCAAAGGTACAGCTCACAGTGCCCATTGCCACCGATGGGAATTGGCCGCACCTACCATCTGTTGGTAGTGAACGACTTCCCCGACACCGAGCCGACACCGAAGGGCCCACGAGCGTGAGCGACGTCCGTAACGTAATCATCATCGGATCAGGTCCGGCGGGATACACCGCGGCCGTCTACGCGGCCCGAGCCGAACTGCGACCCCTCGTCTTCGAGGGCGCCATCACCGCCGGCGGCGCCCTGATGAACACCACCGATGTCGAGAACTACCCCGGGTTCCCCGACGGGATCATGGGGCCCGACATGATGGACAACTTCCGCAAGCAGGCGGAGCGCTTCGGCGCCGAACTGGTCACCGACGACGTCACCGAGGTCGACCTTGAGGCCACGCCGAAGGTCGTCAAGGTGGGCGAGGACGTCTACTACGCGCACACCGTGATCGTGGCCACCGGCTCCGGCTACCGGAAGCTCGGTGTCCCCGGCGAGGAGGAGTACTCCGGCCGCGGTGTCTCCTGGTGCGCCACCTGCGACGGCTTCTTCTTCCGCGACCAGGACATCGCGGTGGTCGGCGGCGGCGACACCGCCATGGAGGAGGCCACGTTCCTCACCCGCTTCGCCCGCTCGGTCACCGTCATCCACCGTCGCGACGAGCTGCGCGCCAGCAAGATCATGCAGGAGCGCGCGTTCAACAACGACAAGATCCGGTTCATCTGGAACAGCCAGGTCACCGAGGTCCTCGGCGAGGGCGGCAAGGCGACCGGCGTCCGGCTGAGCGACACCCAGACCGGTGAGGAGAGCACGCTCGACGTCACCGGCCTGTTCATCGCCATCGGCCACGACCCGCGGGTGGAGCTGTTCAAGGGCCAGCTCGACCTCGACTCCGAGGGCTACCTCCAGGTCGAGGCGCCCACCACCAAGACCAAGATCCCCGGCGTGTTCGCCGCGGGCGACGTCGTGGACCACACCTACCGCCAGGCCGTCACCGCCGCCGGCACCGGGTGTGCCGCGTCGCTGGACGCTGAGCGCTACCTGGCCGAGCTCGGCAACTGACGCGCGAGCGGACGGGCGAGCCTACGAGTTCGCCGGCTCGCGACCACGACACATCGACGACTTCCCCGTACCTGATTCCGAGCTGTTGAGGAGATTCCACCGTGGCCGAGCTCAAAGAGGTCACCGACGCCAGCTTCGAAGCCGACGTGCTGAAGAGCGACAAGCCGGTCCTCGTCGACTTCTGGGCCGAGTGGTGCGCGCCGTGCAAGCAGATCACCCCGATCCTGCAGGAGATCGCGGACGAGCACGGCGACAAGGTCACCATCGTCAAGCTCAACGTCGACCAGAACCCGAACGTGGCGCGCGACTACGGCATCATGCGCATCCCGACCATGAACGTCTTCCAGGGCGGCGAGGTCGTCAAGCAGATCATGGGCGCCAAGCCGAAGCGCAAGCTGGTCGAGGACCTGCAGGAGTTCATGTAACTCCACCGCCCCTGGGCGCCCGCCGCCCCGATGTTTCACGTGAAACGGCCCCCGATTCCTCGGGGGCCGTTGTCGTCTCCGGGACGTTGGGGAGACTTATGTCGACTTAGTGATCTGGCGAGATGCCGACTTAGTCCTCCCTCGCCTCCGGCGCCATGGCGCCGATGATGCGCTCCAGGTCCTCCATCGTCGCGAACTCCACGACGATCTTTCCCTTGTTGCGGCCCATGTTGACCTTCACCCGGGTGTCGAAGGCGTCGGACAGGCGGCGCGACCACTCCTCCATCTCCGGCTGCGGCTCCTTGCTGGCGGTGGACCGCTTCCGGGTCTGCGGCTCGTCATCCGTCTCGCCCAGGGTGATGAGCTCTTCCAGCGCGCGGACCGACAGCCCCTCCTCGACGATCCGTCGGGCCAGCCGGTCCTGCGTCTGCGACTCCTCCACCGAGAGCAGCGCCCGCGCGTGCCCGGCGCTGAGCACACCCGCGGCCACGCGGCGCTGGACCGAGGGGGACAGGTTGAGCAGGCGCAGCGTGTTGGTGATGTGCGGGCGGGACCGGCCGATGCGCTTGGCGAGTTCGTCGTGGGTGGCGCCGAAGTCGTCGAGGAGCTGCTGGTAGGCCGCGGCCTCCTCCAGCGGGTTCAGCTGCTGGCGGTGGAGGTTCTCCAGCAGCGCGTCGCGCAGCAGGTCGTCGTCGCCGGTCTCACGCACGATGGCGGGGATCCGGTTGAGCCCGGCCTCCTTGCTGGCCCGCCAGCGCCGCTCGCCCATGATGAGCTCGTAGCCGGCGCCCAGCTTGCGCACGACCACGGGCTGCAGCAGGCCGACCTCGGCGATGGACGCCCGCAGCTCCTCCAGGGCCTCCTCATCGAAGTGCTGCCGGGGCTGGCGCGGATTCGGCCGGATCGACGCGACGTCGATCTCCACCAGGTACGTCCCGCCGACCAGTTCCGGGGATCGCTCGGGCCCCTCACCATTGGGGCTGGGGGTGGAAACTGCGGGCCCCTGTGGGATCAGGGCACCCAGCCCCTTACCCAGACCGCGCCGCTGCTGGCTCACCGACGTCTCCCTTCACGTCCCATGGTCAGTTTCCGGCGCTTGCCCTCGCCTGGTAGGCGATCTCCTTGGCCGCCTCCATGTAGGCCACCGCGCCGGTGGAGCCCGGGTCGTAGGTCATCACGGACTGGCCGTAGCTCGGCGCTTCCGAGACCCGGACGCTCCGGGGCACCAACGTCTTGAGTACCAGATCTCCGAAGTGGCCGCGCACTTCATCCGCAACCTGTGACGCAAGGCGGGTCCGTCCGTCGTACATCGTGAGCACGAACGTGGAGATGTCCAGCCCCGGGTTGAGGTGGGACTTCACCAGTTCCACGTTGCGCAGCAGCTGGCCGAGCCCTTCGAGCGCGTAGTACTCGCACTGGATCGGGATCATCACCTCGTCGCAGGCCACCATCGCGTTGACGGTGAGCAGGCCGAGCGACGGCGGGCAGTCGATGAGGATGTAGTCGAGCTCGCCGGTGTCGTAGGCGGCGAACGCGCGCTTCAGCCGGGACTCTCGGGCCACCAGGGACACCAGCTCGATCTCCGCCCCGGCGAGATCGATCGTGGCCGGCACACACCAGAGGTTGTCGATGTTGGGAACCGGGCGGGCGAGGTTGCGCATCTCCTCGTCCTCCACCAGGCAGTGGTAGATGGAGCGGTCTTCCGCGCCTCTCTCCATCCCCAGGGCGGTGGACGCGTTCCCCTGCGGGTCAAGGTCGACAACGAGAACGCGATTCCCGTGCATCGCCAGCGAGGCGGCGATGTTGACGGTCGTCGTCGTCTTCCCGACGCCACCCTTCTGGTTGGCCACGCTCATGACGCGGCACCGCTCGGGGCGGGGCCACCCGTCGTCGCCGTGCCCGCGCACCGACATCGCGACGCGCGCCGCGCGCGCTATCGGCGTATCGAATTCCACCTCAACGGGCACCTGAGGCGCCATGAAGTCCACCTCGGTTTCACGTGAAACATCCACGGTCACGGATTGATGGTCAGCCCACTGCGGTGTTTCACGTGAAACATGGGGGCCGTCGGACTGGTTGTGGGGCACGAATGAGTTCACCTCTTCCGTCCGCGCTTTTTTCTGCCGCCCGGCGCACGGTGCTGCCTGGGCGGAGCGGTCTGGTCGCTCTTGGACGTGACAGTGACGCGAACGACCGTGGTAGCGGGATCGACTTTACCGCTCCCCACCCGAATCACATCGGCGACGCAGGGGCGTTGTTTCATCAAATCCGCGCGCGCCTCCTCCAGCTCGCTCGCGGCCTGCTCTCCCTTGAGCGCGAGGAGACTGCCTCCCTGTCGCAGCAGCGGCAGCGCCCACCCGCCCAGCCGCGTCAGAGGCGCCACCGCGCGGGCGGTGATGAAGTCGGCTTCCAGCTCTCCCTTGACATCTTCGGCCCGGCCGCGACGAACGGTGACGTTCTCCAGGCCCAACAGCTCCACACACTCGCGCAGGAACACCGTACGACGCAGGAGGGGTTCGAGCAGAACGATCCGCAGATCCGGGCGGAGGATCCCCAGTACGACGCCCGGCAGACCCGCACCGGAACCGATATCGATGACCTCCGCGTCCTGCGGAATCAGCTCCTCGACCACCGCGCAGTTCATCAAGTGCCGTTCCCAGAGCCGAGGCACCTCGCGCGGGCCGATCAGCCCGCGCTCCACCCCGGCGCTCGCGAGCAGTTCCGCGTAACGCGTGACCACAGGCAGGGCGCAACCGAACAGAGCACTCGCCTCCGCAGGCGGTGCAGTGTCAGCACCCGAGGTCATGAGTCACCACCTTGGTCTCTTCATCGATTGATCTCCAGGTCGAGATGTCGACCTGTCGCCGTGACGGCTGAATGCAGGGAATCGGGGGAGTGAGCAATGCAAAGCGCCCCCCACGATCCTACGCGTGAGGGGCGCTGAAGTTTCACGTGAAACCTCGGCATGGGACGCCGTCGGTGACTAATCCACGGGGTGGATGACGACGTACCGGTTGGGCTCCTCGCCCTCCGATTCGCTGTGCAGTCCCGCCGCCGCGACGGCGTCGTGCACCACCTTGCGCTCGAAGGGGCTCATCGGCGCCAGCGGCTTGATCTCACCGCTGCGCTTCACCTCGTCGACCGCCTCCTTGCCGATGCGGGTGAGCGCCTTGCGGCGGCCCTCGCGGTACCCGCCGATGTCCAGCATCAGCCGGCTGCGGTTGCCGGTGGTGCGGTGCACCGCCAGACGCGTCAGCTCCTGCATGGCCTCCAGGACCTCGCCCTTGTCGCCGATGAGTTCATCGAGCGTGGCTCCCACGACGGAGACCATCGCACGGTCGCCCTCGACGTCCATGTCGATGTCGCCATCGAAGTCGGCGATGTCGAGCAGGCCTTCGATGTAGTCCGCCGCGATATCACCTTCGCGCTCCAGCGCCTCGATATCGGTGGCGGGCTCCACCGTGTCGTCCCGGTCCTCCTGCTCAGGCGCGTCCGCCACCGCGACACTGCCGCGGGGCTCCTCCGCGTTGGCTGTGTTGCTATTGCTGTTGCTCACGAGCAAGCTGTCTCCTTCACATCCCGGTTGGCTGGGGACGCGCGTCGAGGGCCTGCTACGCCTGCGCGTCACCGATGCCGTCGATGACCCTATTTCCGCGGGTTCCCGCCACCGCGCTTCGCCCGCGACTTCTTCTTCGGCTGCTTACGCTCGATCTTAGGCTGTTCGACCGGCTGAGGCTCGGACTCAGTGCGCTTCCCGAACAGGCCTTTCGCGGAACTGTTCGCGCTGCCGTTGCTCGCGGCGGTCGCGGGCGCGCCGGCCGGGTGCTTCTTGTAGAGGAAGTGCTGCTGGCCCATGGTCCAGGAGTTCGACGTGACCCAGTAGATCAGGACACCGATCGGCATCGCGAGGCCGAAGAGGCCGAACGCCGGAGCCAGGTACATCATGATCTTCTGCGACTGCATCATCGGGTTGTCCGGCATCTGCGCCGTACTCCGCTTGATGCTCTGCCGCATGGTCAGGAAGGTCGTCGTCCCCATGACGACACAGGCGATCGCGATGACGACCTTCGCCATCACGGGGTTGACGGCGCCGTACTGGTTCAGCTCGGCGGTGGTGCTGGTGAACTGCGCGGCCAGCGGGGCGTGGAAGATCATCGCGCCCTGGGCGCTGTGCACGAGGTCCTCGGTGAACCCGTAGCGCGCGTTCCCCTCGGCGACGCTGCGCAACACGCTGAACAGGGAGAAGAAGACGGGCATCTGCAGCAGCAGCGGGAGGCAGCCCATGACGGGGTTGGTGCCGCTCTCCTGGTAGAGCTTCATCATCTCTTGCTGCTGGCGCTGCTTATCGTGCTTGTAGCGCTCCCGCACCTTCATCATCTGCGGCTGCATGTCCTGCATCTTCCGCTGCGTGTGCATCTGCTTCACGAACAGCGGAACCATGATCACGCGCATCAGGACGGTCAGCAGGACGATGGAGAGACCCCACGCCCAGCCGCTGTCCGGATTCAGCCCCACGAATGTCAGACCCGCGTGGATCTGGATCAGCACCCAGCCGACGATGTTGTAAAGCCAGTCCAGCACCGGCCAACTCCCTTTTCCTTCGGTTGCTACAGGCCCGTTGAGCCGGGTTCCACGTCACCGCCGGTCCCGCGGCCCGCGGCATCCTCGTTCACGTTCCGACCGCGCGCGCTCCGCCCCGGTGGAACGGGGTCGAGCCCGCCCGGGTGGAAGGGGTGGCAGCGGCCGATCCTCCGGACGGTCAGCCAGGTCCCACGCGCCGCTCCATGCTCTCGCAGCGCCTCCACCGCGTATGCGCTGCAGGACGGATAGAAACGGCAGGTCGGAGGGAACAACGGGCTGATGAACCGCTGATAGACCCGGATGGGCAGGATCAGCAGCCGCGCCGCGACATCTCCTCTACCGTCGGTCATGAACCCGCTTCTCCCGGGGACGCGTCACCGCGTTCAGTGCGCTGTCGAGCTGTGCGGCCAAGACGTCGTATCCAAGGGATGCGGCCATGGGTTTGGCCCGCACTACTAGCAGGCTACCCCCGGGCAGGTGACCGATCCGCTCCCGCATCAGGTGGCGCAGCCGCCGTTGTACGCGCTTGCGGACGACGGCTCCGCCGACCGCCTTGCTGACGACGAACCCGACCCTCGGCGGCTCCTCCCGGGCGGTGTCGTCGGGCGGTGGCGCGAGGTAGACGGCGCCGAGCGCCTGGCGCCCGGCCCGCCTGCCCTTGCGCATGACAAGACCGAACTCGGCGCTGTGCCGCATACGATTTCGGGGCGACAACATCGGTACGGTCCTTGAACACACGAAGAGGACCGGCTGCCGGACGGGCAGACCGGTCCTTTAAGGAGACGATCGACTCGTGGCGACTACTGGCTCACGGTCAGCCGGGCGCGCCCCTTGTTCCGGCGCGCAGCGATGATCGCGCGGCCGGCGCGAGTGCGCATGCGCAGGCGGAAACCATGGACCTTCGCGCGGCGCCGGTTGTTCGGCTGGAACGTACGCTTGCTCACTGCTGGACTCCAGGGGCGTCTTATGGAAGTACTACGGGCAGGCCCCACGCGAGCGGGACCCTGATGTCTGAGCTTGGTCGACGTCGCGGGGACGTTCGAGGCAGAGAACATCGCCCGCTCGCGCCGCCACGTCGCTGGATCCGAACGCTGCACCCGGGCAACGGCGGACCGCAGACGGATAGCGACTCAAGCATAAAGAAGATACGGGCTGTGCCCGCACCGGTCAAATCGACTCCTCGGGCGACCAGGGACGACGTGTCCCTCCCGTACCGGCTCCGACTCTACCCGCGGGCGTGGCCCCGGCCACCACTACGCAGCGCCACCAACGAGCACGGGAACCCAGTGCGCGCCGACTCTGTCCACAGAAATCCGGGTCTGTGGATAACGGGTTCTCCACAGACTGTGGGCTTCCCACATGCCACCCCGGTCTGTGGATAACGTGGGAGGCGGACAACCCGCCGTGCTCCATGCCCCGACCTGTGGATTCGCCCCCATTACCCCCAGCCCGACTCCGGGTTGAACTGCGGATTGTGGATAACTCACCCGCACCGTCGGACATCTGGGAGGCTGTGCATAACGGTGTGCACAACCTGTGGATCATCCGCTAAAGCTGTGGAACTCCCGCCGAGCAACCGAAAATCCTCGCCGCGAACGTGGCGTCGGCCGTACACAGCCAATCCACAGTTGGACCCCTGGTTACCCACAGGCCACCCTTGGTGACGGAGGATTCGCCCCCGTCCCGTGAGGGTCCGAGCAACGGGGACAATGGTGCGTCCGGGGCAGTCTCGCTCGGGTGTGTCAGGAGAAGTAGAAGACCAGGTGAAAAGGGGACGAACCATGGCAGGTCACCGTGTCTGAGGCACAGGTCAACCTCCCAATGGTGTGGTCGAGTGTGCTGGACAGCCTCGACAACAGCACGCTTCCCCCGCAGCAGCGGGCGTGGCTCCCGCAAACCCGGCCACTCGGGCTGATCGAGGACACCGCGCTGCTGGCCGCGCCGAACGAGTTCGCCAAGGAGGTCCTGGAGACCCGGCTGCGTCCGGCCATCAGCCAGGCCCTCTCCGCCGCGCTGGGGCGCGAGATCCGGGTGGCGGTCACCGTCGACCCGACCGCCGTGCAGCCCGCGCCGCCCACCACGCCGGCCGTCCCCCGGGACGTTCCGGCACCGCCCGCGACCCAGGAGCCGCTGCCCGGCGGTCCGTTCACCCGCCCGGCGGCACCGCAGCCCGCGCCCTTCAACGAGCCCGCGGCCCCCCAGTACGCGCCGCAGGCCGCGCAGGACCCCTCTGGTTATCCACAGCCCTATGGAGACCCCGGCGCCGCACCGTCCGACCAGGGCGAGGACCTGCTCGCGCCCAACCGCTGGGAGACCCCGGCCGCACCGCCCGCGCCCACCGACGTCCCGGCGGAGGACCAGCCGGCGGGAGGCGGCGGGATCGTCCCCACGGAGGCCCCCGGCGGCGCCGATGACACCGGCGGTACGGACGGGCAGGCGGCGTCGTCCGGGGAACCGGCGCGGCTCAACCCGAAGTACACGTTCGACACCTTCGTCATCGGTTCCAGCAACCGGTTCGCGCACGCGGCGGCGGTCGCCGTGGCCGAGGCCCCCGCCAAGGCCTACAACCCGCTGTTCATCTACGGCGGCTCGGGGCTGGGCAAGACCCACCTGCTGCACGCGATCGGCCACTACACCCAGCGCCTCTACGACGGGGCGCGGGTGCGCTACGTGAGCTCGGAGGAGTTCACCAACGAGTTCATCAACTCCATCCGCGACGGCAAGGCCGACGGCTTCCGCCGCCGCTACCGCGACATCGACGTCCTCCTGGTCGACGACATCCAGTTCCTGGAGAACAAGGAGCAGACCCAGGAGGAGTTCTTCCACACCTTCAACACCCTGCACAATTCCGACAAGCAGATCGTCATCTCCAGCGACCGGCCGCCCAAGCAGCTGGTCACACTGGAGGACCGGCTGCGCAACCGGTTCGAGTGGGGACTGATCACCGACGTCCAGCCGCCGGAGCTGGAGACGCGGATCGCCATCCTGCGCAAGAAGGCGGCCCAGGAGCGCCTGGCGGCGCCGCCGGAGGTGCTGGAGTTCATCGCCAGCAAGATCTCCACCAACATCCGCGAGCTGGAGGGCGCGCTCATCCGGGTGACCGCCTTCGCCAGCCTCAACCGGCAGTCGGTCGACCTGCACCTGACCGGCATCGTCCTCAAGGACCTCATCCCCAACGACGAGGGGCCGGAGATCACGGCCGCGGCCATCAAGGCCGAGATCGCCGACTACTTCGGCACCAGTGTCGACGACCTGTGCGGAACCTCGCGCTCCCGGGTGCTGGTCACCGCCCGGCAGATCGCGATGTACCTGTGCCGGGAGCTCACCGATCTGTCCCTGCCCAAGATCGGGCAGCAGTTCGGCGGCCGCGACCACACCACGGTCATGCACGCCGACCGCAAGATCCGGTCCCTTATGGCGGAACGCCGCTCGATCTACAACCAGGTCACGGAACTCACCAACCGGATCAAACAGCAGTCGCGGAATATCTGACCCCGAAATTCCCGGCGCTGCCGCCGAGTTATCCCCAGAGGATGGCCATTTTCTGTGGATAACCGGTGGATAACCCTGGGGACGAGAGCGCCGATCCTGTGGGCAAGCTGTGGGCGGCTTGTGGGCAACGTGACCGACCATGGGATGACCTATCCCCGGGCGTTGTGGGTAGCCGGTGGATAACCGGTGGATAAGCAGTGGACAACCCGTGGACAACGTGTGGAACACCGATCCCCGTCCACAGAGCGACGAGTTATCCCCAGCCGCCGTCCCCAAGCGCGGTGGATAAAAAATCGCCGTTCACCTGCGTCGACAGTGCTTATCCACAGTATCCACAGCCCCTATTACTACGACGCCTACCTATAGACCCCACGTGGCTTCTCAATCAGGTTTCCCCCAGATCTGTGGACAAGCTCCGGACGGCTCGATGGCCCCCGCCCGGCATCGAGGCGAGTCCGATCCGATGAGGTGTTGCGGGCACCGAGGACGGTCGAGTACGGGTACCGTGTGAAGCCGTCCCCTCTGGCGTGCTTCTCCACAGGGGGTCCCCTAGGTTTCGAGGAAAGCGAGTCGGATAGTGAAGTTCCGGGTCGAACGCGACGTACTGGCCGACGCAGTCGCCTGGACCGCCCGTAGCCTGCCGGTCCGGCCGTCGGTCCCCGTCCTGGCGGGGATGCTGCTGGACGCGAGCGAGGGCGAGCGCGGACAGCGGCTGAAGCTGTCCTCCTTCGACTACGAGGTCTCGGCCCAGGTCTCCGTGGAGATCGACATCGAGGAACCGGGGACCGTCCTGGTCTCCGGCCGCCTCCTCGCCGAGATCACCCGCAACCTTCCTCCACAGACGGTGGAGATCAGTACCGACGGCGCCAAGGTCGTCGTGGCCTGCGGCAGCGCCAAGTTCACCCTCCTCACCCTGCCGGTGGAGGACTACCCGACCCTGCCGGAGATGCCGGGGCTCACCGGCTCCATCGGCAGCGACGCGTTCGCCGCCGCGGTCAGCCAGGTGGCTGTCGCCGCGGGGCGCGACGACACCCTGCCGATGCTCACCGGCGTCCGGGTGGAGATCGAGGGCGATACCGTCACGCTGGCGTCCACCGACCGCTACCGCCTCGCCGTCCGCGAGCTCACCTGGAAGCCGGAGAACCCGGAGCTCTCCGCCGTCGCGCTCGTGCCCGCCAAGACCCTGCACGACACCGCCAAATCGCTGACGAGCGGCGCCGAGGTGTCCATCGCGCTGTCCGGCGCCGACAGCGGCGAGGGCATGATCGGTTTCGAGGGCGGCGGCCGCCGCACCACCACCCGGCTGCTCGACGGTGAGTTCCCCAAGTACCGCGCGCTCCTCCCGGACTCCTTCGACACCGTCGCCGAGGTGCAGAAGTCGGAGTTCCTGGAGGCCGTCAAGCGCGTTTCGCTGGTCGCCGAGCGCAACACCCCCCTGCGCCTCGACTTCAGCGAGGGCCGGCTGGTCCTGGAGGCCGGTACCGGCGACGAGGCCCAGGCCGTCGAGGCCCTCGACGCCGTTCTGGAGGGCGAGGACATCCAGATCGCGTTCAACTCGGCGTTCCTGATCGACGGCCTCAACGCCATCGACTCCGACGTCGCCCGGCTGCAGTTCACGACGTCGACCAAGCCCGCGATCATCACCGGCAAGCCGGCCGACGACGCGCCCGCCTCCGACTACCGGTACCTGATCATGCCGGTCCGTCTCTCCAGCTGACCTCCAGCTCAAGGCGTCGGCAGTAGCGACATATCCACAGGTGGTTCAGGGGGATCACGAATGCAACTTGGTATGGTCGGCCTCGGCAAGATGGGCGGCAACATGGCCGCCCGGCTCCGCGACAAGGGCCACGACGTCGTCGGCTTCGACTTCAACCCCGAGCTGCGCGACGCCGCCAGCCTGGAGGCGCTGGTCGAGCGCCTGGACGCGCCGCGCGTCATCTGGCTGATGGTGCCGGCGGGCGAGGCGACCGCCACCGCCATCGAGAAGCTCTCCGACCTGCTGGACGCCGGTGACCTCATCATCGAGGGCGGCAACTCCCACTATGTGGACGACCGCAAGCGCGCCGACATCCTGAAGCAGTCGGGCGTCTCCTACGTCGACGCCGGCGTGAGCGGCGGCGTGTGGGGCCGCGAGAACGGCTACGGCATCATGGTCGGCGGCGCCGCCGAGGACGTGGACCGCGCCCGGCCGATCTTCGACGCGCTCACCCCCGACGCCGGCGGCGGCTTCGTGCACGCGGGCGGTGTGGGCGCCGGGCACTTCGTCAAGATGGTGCACAATGGCATCGAGTACGGCATGATGCAGGCCTTCGCCGAGGGCTACGAGCTCATGGCCGCCTCCGATATCGTGGACGACGTCCCGGGCACCTTCGATAGCTGGCGCGAGGGCACCGTCGTCCGGTCCTGGCTGCTGGACCTGCTGGTCCGGGCGCTGGACGAGGACCCCGAGCTCGACGAACTGCGCGGCTACGCGCAGGACTCCGGCGAGGGCCGGTGGACCGTCCAGGCCGCCGTCGACCACGCCGTCCCGGCTCCCGTGATCAGCTCGGCGCTGTTCGCCCGGTTCGCCTCCCGTCAGGAGGACAGCCCGGCGATGAAGGTCATCGCGGCACTGCGCAACCAGTTCGGTGGCCACGCCGTGGCCAAGACCACCGACGACCCCGCACGGACCCCCCGCTCCTAGCCGACCGACGCCGACGACCCGGTCCTGGCTGCGCGCGGGTGCTTCCCGGGGCCGGTCGGCACCCCCGGCGGGCCGTGTTTCCCGCCGCGGTCGCCCTCATGTTTCACGTGAAACTCGAGGGTATGGGGCGATTGGAACGGACGAGGAGAAAGAGGCCAGATGTACGTTTCGCACCTGCAACTGGCCGACTACCGGTCCTACGAAACCGCGCACCTGGAGCTCGGCCCGGGCGTCACGACGTTCGTCGGCCCCAACGGCCAGGGCAAGACCAACCTCGTCGAGGCGATCGGCTACGTCGCCAGCCTCGGCAGCCACCGCGTAGCCACCGACGCCCCGCTGGTCCGGAAGGGCGCTGACCGCGCCATCGTGCGCGCGGCCGTGGTGAAGGACGACCGCCAGGCCGTCATCGAGCTGGAGATCAACCCCGGCAAGGCCAACCGCGCCCGGCTCAACCGCTCCCCCGCCACCCGGCCCCGCGACGTCCTCGGCGTGCTGCGCACCGTCCTGTTCGCCCCCGAGGACCTCGCCCTCGTCAAGGGCGACCCCGGCGAGCGCCGCCGCTACCTCGACGACCTCCTCGTCGCCCGCGCCCCCCGCCTGGCCGGGGTGCGGTCCGACTACGACCGCGTCCTCAAGCAGCGCAACGCCCTGCTCAAGTCGGCCTCGGCCCAGTTCTTCAAGCAGCGCTCCGAGCCGGACCTGTCCACCCTCGACGTGTGGAACGAGCACCTGGCCGAGGCCGGTGCCGAACTGCTCGCCGCCCGGCTGGCCCTGGTCGCTGAGCTCCAGCCGCTGGTCGCCAAGGCCTACAGCGAGCTCACCACGTCGGGCGGTCCGCCGGTGCTGCACTATCGGTGCTCCGCGGCGCCCGATGATCCGCACCCGCCCGCCGACCGCGACCGCCTGGCCGACCTGATGCGGTCGGCGCTGGCCGAGGCGCGGACCGCCGAGCTCCAGCGCGGCGTCAGCCTGGTCGGCCCGCACCGCGACGACCTGCTGCTCAACCTCGACGACCTGCCCGCCAAGGGGTACGCGAGCCAGGGGGAGGCGTGGTCGTACGCGCTCGCGCTGCGACTGTCGGCCTTCGAGCTGCTGCGCGCCGACGGCGACGACCCCGTGCTCATCCTCGACGACGTCTTCGCCGAGCTCGACACCGAGCGCCGGCGCCGGCTGGCCGAGCACGTCCGCCACGCCGAACAGGTCCTCGTCAGCGCGGCGGTTCCGGAGGACATCCCGGCCGAGCTCCAGGGCGCCCGATTCCGCGTCCGGGACGGGGCGGTGGAACGTGAGTGACGGTGTCGGCCGAGAGGATGTCCGTCCACAGTCTGTGGATGGGGATCCCGCGCCGAGCGGGGCCGACCTGGCCCGGCAGGCGCTCGCCCAGGCGAAGGCCGCGGCCAAGGAGCGGGGCGCCGCTCCCACCGGGCGCACCCGCCGGACGCGGCGCGGCCGGGTCCGTTCGCGCAACGAGCCGCAGCCCTTCGGCGAGGCCGTGCGCGCGTGGCTGGTCGAGCACGGCTGGCAGGAGCAGGTGGCGATCGGCGGGGTGTTCGGCCGCTGGACGGAGATCGTCGGCGAGTTCAACGCCCAGCACCTGCGCCCGGTGTCCTACGAGGACGGCGAGCTGGTGATCGCGGCGGACTCGCCGACGATGGCCGCGCACGCCCGCGCCATGGTCCGCGACCTCCTGCGCCGCCTGAACGAGGAGCTCGGCGACGGAACCGTGCACACCATCAAGGTGCAAGGACCCGGTCGAGGACGGGGTCGTTCCCGCAACGGGCACTGAACGCCTCGCGGAACTGATCACGAGGGCTCCCATGTGTGGGGACTCGGGTCCCTTCCCGTTCGTGCGTTCTGAGGCGGCACAGCGCCGCGGATGCCACTTTACGGTCGCACGCGAGGTATCATGGGGGGAGTTCTTCGGACGCTTCCGCCGGTAAAGCTCGCCCCAAGAGTGGGTGGCCGGAATTGGGGCTTGTGAGCGGTGTCCGGCGTGAGGTCCTGCCTGTCGGCGCGCCTCTCCCCGGGGTCACCGTGTCCTCGTCCCGACCGTCCTCATCGCGTCCCTAGCAGGAGGGTGTTTCCACTTGGCCTACGACGCTTCAGCGATCACAGTTCTTGAAGGGCTCGAGGCGGTACGTAAACGCCCCGGCATGTACATCGGTTCCACCGGTGAGCGGGGTCTGCACCACTTGGTCTACGAAGTGGTCGACAACTCTGTGGACGAGGCCCTCGCCGGCCACGCCAACGCGATCGAGGTCATACTCATGGCCGACGGCGGCGTGCGCGTCGCCGACAACGGCCGCGGCATCCCGGTGGGAATGCACGCGGTGGAGAAGCGGCCAGCCCTCGAGGTGGTGCTGACCGTGCTGCACGCGGGCGGGAAGTTCGGGGGCGGCGGGTACGCAGTCTCCGGCGGTCTGCACGGTGTGGGCCTGTCGGTTGTCAACGCCCTGTCGACCCGGCTGTCGGCGGAGATCTGGACCGAAGGTCACCGGTGGACGCAGGACTACAGGGACGGCGCTCCCACCGCCGACCTCTCCAAGGACGAGCCGACCGAGGAGACTGGGACCCAGATCACCTTCTGGGCCGACGGCTCGATCTTCGAGACGACCACCTACAACTTCGAGACGCTCGCGCGCCGGATGCAGGAGACGGCCTTCCTCAACAAAGGGCTGTCCATCACCATCCGCGACGAGCGCCCGGAGTTCACCGGCGACGCCCCGGTCGTCCACACGTATCACTACGAGAACGGCCTGGCCGACTTCGTGCGGCACATCAACGCCGCAAAGGACCCCGCGCACGCCTCGATCATCTCCTTCGAGGAGGAGGGCGACGGCATCTCGGTCGAGATCGCCATGCAGTGGAACCAGTCCTACACCTCCTCGGTGCACACCTTCGCCAACACCATCAACACGGCCGAGGGCGGCACCCATGAGGAGGGCTTCCGCACGGCGCTCACCTCGATCGTCAACCGCTACGCCCGCGACCAGCGGCTGGTGCGCGAGAAGGAGGACAACCTCACCGGCGACGACATCCGCGAGGGCCTCACGGCGATCATCTCGGTGAAGCTGGCCGACCCGCAGTTCGAGGGCCAGACCAAGACCAAGCTGGGCAACACCGAGGCCAAGTCGTTCGTCCAGCGCGTGACCAACGAGCACCTGCGCGACTGGTTCGAGCGCAACCCCGGCGAGGCCAAGGATGTCGTCACCAAGGCGACCCAGGCCGCGCGCGCCCGGGTCGCCGCCCGCCAGGCCCGCGACCTGACGCGGCGCAAGACGCTGCTGGAGTCGACCTCGCTGCCCGGCAAGCTGTCGGACTGCCAGTCCACCGAGCCAGAGAAGTCCGAGGTCTACATCGTCGAGGGCGACTCCGCCGGCGGCTCGGCCAAGGGTGGCCGTGACCCGCACTACCAGGCGATCCTGCCAATCCGCGGCAAGATCCTCAACGTCGAGAAGTCGCGCATCGACCGGATCCTGAAGAACAACGAGGTCCAGGCGATCATCACCGCCATGGGCACCGGGGTCCACGAGGAGTTCGACATCGAGAAGCTGCGGTACCACAAGATCATCCTGATGGCCGACGCCGACGTCGACGGCCAGCACATCCGTACCCTGCTGCTCACCCTCCTGTTCCGGTTCATGAAGCCGCTCATCGAGGCCGGCTACGTGTACCTGGCCCAGCCCCCGCTGTACAAGATCAAGTGGGACCAGCGCGGGTCCGACGCCGACTACGCCTACACCGACCGCGAGCGCGACGAGCTCATCGCCGCGGGGCTGGCGGCCGGGAAGCGGGACCCGCGCCCGCGCGACCTCGTGCAGCGTTTCAAGGGCCTGGGCGAGATGAACGCCAACGAGCTGTGGGACACCACCATGGACCCGGCAGGGCGCGTGCTGCTCCAGGTCACACTCGACGACGCGGCGCAGGCCGACGAGATGTTCAGCGTGCTCATGGGTGAGGACGTCGAGTCCCGGCGCTCCTTCATTCAGCGCAACGCCCGCGACGTCCGCTTCCTCGACATCTGACCGCGCGTTCGTTTTCTCTCGGTAGCGAACGACTCACCAGCAAAGGAACATTTGAGCCAGTGGCGGATGCGAACACTCCCGAAGCCCCGGAGGACGCCGGAGCGGTGGCCCACCGGGTAGAGCCCGTCGACATCCAGGTCGAGATGCAGCGGAGCTACCTCGACTACGCGATGTCGGTCATCGTCGGCCGTGCCCTGCCCGACGTGCGCGACGGCCTCAAGCCGGTGCACCAGCGCGTGCTCTACGCCATGTACGACGGCGGTTACCGGCCGGACCGCGGCTACTTCAAGTGCGCCCGCGTCGTCGGCGACGTGATGGGTAACTACCACCCGCACGGCGACAGCGCGATCTACGACACCCTGGTGCGGCTCGCCCAGCGGTGGTCCATGCGGATGCCGCTGGTCGACGGCAACGGCAACTTCGGCTCGCCGGGCAACGACCCCGCGGCGGCCATGCGGTACACCGAATGCAAGCTCGCGCCGCTGGCCATGGAGATGCTGCGGGATATCGACAAAGAGACCGTCGATTTCCGGCCCAACTACGACGGCCGCTCCAGCGAGCCGGTGGTGCTCCCGGCGCGCTTCCCCAACCTGCTGGTCAACGGCTCGGCGGGGATCGCGGTCGGCATGGCGACCAACATCCCGCCGCACAACCTGCGCGAGGTCGCCGACGGCGTCGACTGGTTCCTGCGGAACCCCGACGCCTCCGACGAGGAGCTGCTCGAAGCGCTGATCGAGCGCGTCAAGGGCCCCGACTTCCCCACAAGCGGGCTGATCGTGGGCCGCCGGGGCATCGAGGAGGCCTACCGCACCGGGCGCGGCTCCATCACGATGCGCGCCGTGGTCGAGGTCGAGGAGGACGCCCGCGGGCGCCAGACCCTCGTCGTCACCGAGCTGCCCTACCAGGTCAACCCGGACAACCTCGCGCTGAAGATCGCCGAGCTGGTCAAGGACGGCAAGGTCACCGGCATCGCCGACGTGAAGGACGAGAGCAGCGGGCGCACCGGCCAGCGGCTCGTCATCGTCCTCAAGCGCGACGCCGTCGCCAAGGTCGTGCTGAACAACCTGTACAAGCACACGCAGCTGCAGGAGACGTTCGGCGCCAACATGCTCGCCCTGGTCGACGGGGTGCCCCGGACACTCCGGCTCGACCAGCTCATCCGCCTGTGGGTCGAGCACCAGATCGAGGTCATCGTCCGGCGCACGCGCTACCTGCTGCGCAAGGCCGAGGAGCGGGCGCACATCCTGCGCGCGCTGCTCAAGGCCATCGAGCGCATCGACGAGGTCATCGCGCTGATCCGGGCCAGTGCCTCGGCCGACGAGGCCAAGGCCGGCCTCATCGAGCTGCTGGACATCGACGACGTCCAGGCGCGGGCGATCCTCGACATGCAGCTGCGCAAGCTCGCGGCCCTGGAGGCCCAGGCGCTCACCGACGAGTACAACGAGCTGATGGCGCAGATCGAGGACTACAACGACATCCTGCGGTCGCCGGAGCGGCAGCGGAGCATCGTCGGCGCCGAGCTGCGCGAGATCGTCGAGAAGTACGGCAACGAGCGCCGTACGCACATCATCCCGTTCGAGGGTGACATGCGTATGGAGGACTTCATCGCCGAAGAGGACGTCGTCGTCACCATCTCCCGCGGCGGCTACGCCAAGCGGACCCGGATGGACAACTACCGGGCGCAGAAGCGCGGCGGCAAGGGTATCCGCGGCGCCCAGCTCAAGCAGGACGACATCGTCCAGCACTTCTTCGTGACGACCACGCACAACTGGATCCTGTTCTTCACGAACAAGGGCCGGGTGTACCGGGCGAAGGCCTACGAGCTGCCGGAGGCGGCCCGCGACGCGCGCGGCCAGCACGTCGCCAACCTCATGGAGTTCCAGCCCGACGAGGAAATCGCGCAGGTCATGGCGCTGCGCGACTACGAGGCCGCGCCCTACCTGGTGCTGGCCACCCGCGAGGGACTGGTGAAGAAGTCCCGGCTCGGGGACTTCGACTCCTCGCGGTCGGCCGGCATCATCGCGATCAACCTGCGCGAGGGCGACGAGCTGATCGCCGCCCGGCTGGTCTTCCCGACCGACGACCTGCTGCTGATCAGCAGCGACGCCCAGGCCATCCGGTTCTCCGCCGCCGACGAGTCGCTGCGCCCGATGGGGCGTGCCACCAGCGGCGTCATCGGGATGCGCTTCCTGGAGGGCGACTACCTGCTGAGCATGGACGTCATCCGCGAGAGCGACGGCCCCGCCGACGTCCTTGTCGCCACGGAGGGCGGCTACGCCAAGCGGACGCCGTCCGACCAGTACCCGACCCAGAACCGCGGCGGCAAGGGCGTGCTGACGGCCAAGGTCGTCGAGGCGCGCGGCAAGCTCGTCGGTGCGCTGATGGTGTCGCCGGAGGAGGACGAGGTCTTCGCGATCACCTCCAACGGCGGTGTCATCCGCACCCGGAGCTCGGAGATCAAGCAGTCCGGCCGCGCCACCATGGGCGTCCGCCTGATGAACCTCGACAAGGGGAACCACATCGTGGCGCTCGCCCGCAACGCCGAGGCGGACGATGAGCCGGAGCCCGAGGCGGAAGCGGCCGAGACCGCGAGTGTCGAGGACGCCGCCGAGAACCCCGACGCCTAGCGTCGGCGATCAAGCATGATGAGATGGATGGTGCGGAGGGCACGGCCGGTGGTCGCCCTCCGCACCCCGTATGGGCTGGTCGCCGCCGAGTGCCGGCCCGGCCCGCTATCCCCTTGACCCGGTTTTCACCCGTCACATGGAAAGTCCAGCGGTAACGTGGCTAAGTCTGAGAATGCGCAACGGGAATCCGCTGCTCCGGAGCCGACCGATGTGAAGGTCGACGACGAGAGCACGGCACAATCGGCCGATGAGGCCACCGAACCGGCCGCGGACACGGGCACGGCTCCGGAACCGGCCACCGAAGCCGATGGGGACTCTGGAACTGATGACGCGTCCGACGCGAACGCGATCGCCGACACGGGGGCGGAGTCGCGTACCGACGCGGATGCGGATACAGCCGCCGACGCTGACGCTGCCGCGGCCGGACACGCGGCCACAGAGCCGGCCCCCGAGTCCGGTGCGACCGATGCGGCCACGGACACCGGTGCGTCCGACGACGAGCCGGCGGACGGCGACGCCACCGCCACTTCGACAACCTCGAACGACCCGACCACACCGGCCGAATCGACGACCTCGACCACCTCGGCCAGTGGCTCCGATGCCAACCCGGCGGACACCGAAACCAACCCGGTAGCCGAAACTCCGGTGGAGACCGATTCCCAGCAGGGGGGTGTGCCGATGTCGGCACTGCAGGAAGGACCGACCGCGGTCAAGGCGACCGCGTCCAGCCGCAAGGCTCACCTGGCCGTCAGCAGAATCGAACCCTGGTCGGTGATGAAGTTCAGCTTCGTCATCTCCCTCGTCTGCTTCATCATCCTCTTCGTCGCGGTCGCCGTGACCTACGCGATCCTGTCCACCCTCGGCGTCTTCGACGCCCTCACCACCCTGCTCTCCCAACTCGCCGACAGCGGCGAGGGCGAAGAACCCATGCTGAACCCCGCCAGCTGGTTCTCCCCCGCCCGCGTCCTCGGCTACACCGGCCTGATCGGCGCGCTGAACATCATCCTCATCACCGCCCTGTCCACGGTCGGCGCGATGCTCTACAACCTCTCGGCCGACCTCGTCGGCGGCATCGACATCACCCTCACCGAATCCGAATAACCCCACCGCTCGGGCCGCGCCCCGGCCCGAGCACCCGCCGCAACGCGGTAAACTAAGAACTGAAGAGGGACGCGGTCTCCCGCGCCCCTT
This sequence comes from Nocardiopsis gilva YIM 90087, assembly GCF_002263495.1. NCBI lineage: Bacteria > Bacillati > Actinomycetota > Actinomycetes > Streptosporangiales > Nocardiopsidaceae > Nocardiopsis > Nocardiopsis gilva. The sequence goes on from NZ_CP022753.1 coordinate 412,652, forward strand.
CTTCCACTGCCCAGGTGATCTCGTTCGATCCGGGCCGCCGGATACGGTAGAGTTCTACCGGAGCGAGGGCGTATAGCTCAGTCGGTTAGAGCGCATCCCTGATAAGGATGAGGCCCCAGGTTCAAGTCCTGGTACGCCCACACGTTTTTGCAGGTCAGAGCCTGGTTCTCTGTGGTGAGGGCTGGGCTCAAGATCATTTGTCTGTCGTTTGTCCGTGAAGGACGCTGCGGCATGGCGCGGCAGACGGCGGTTTGGACCTGAGCGGCGACCAGGTCGTCCTGCACCCCCGACAGCACCTCGTGCGCCTCGGCGAGCGTCAGTCCGGCGCTGGCCATGGACATCTCCTCCCGCGCGAACGCGGCCACCTGCTGCGCCGTCGGCGCCGTGCCGTCCTGGGCATCGACGACGACCTGAACAGTGATCTTCACAGGGGCTCCTCCTCGGCGTGGGCTGGATCGAAGTCCAGGCCGTGCAGGCGTTCGTTGATCGCGGAGTGGTCGAACTCGTTCAGGCGGGCCAGCTCTAGCAGCGCGGCCATCTCCTCGCGATGCTCGGCGAGGTAGGTCCCGACTGGCTGGTCGTCGTCGGCGTCCAGGACGGGGGCCAAGATCTCGGCCATCCGGCTGCGACGATCACCAGCGGCCACCGCTGGCGCAGTTCCAGGAACTGCCGGACATCGCGGCAGCTCTCGGGCGGAGCCTGGCGGGCACCGCCGGTGCAGGCCGGGTACCGCAGGTCCGGCGAGCAGGCCAGGATGTTCTCCACCCCGCAGGTCCAGCCGGCGTCCGGCCAAGAAGTCGTACTCGTATGTGAAGCGTCCGCCCTCCCGCAGCCCGAACCGCGACAGCCGCACCCGGTGGGCGTCGGTGGAGAACCCCGGTGTCCCCCCTCTCCACAGCCCGTACTCCACGCCGTGGACGGTGAAGCGGTGCAGCGCCTCATCGCTCCAGGCGAACGCCGCCTGCAAGATCTCGTGCAGAACGGCCACCGTGGTCTCGGCGTCCACCACAAGCCGCCGCCACACTTACGGAACCCGCCTGCGCCAAGACGGCGCCGACATCGCCCAAGTCCAAGCCGCCCTCGGCCACGCCTCACTCGACACCTCAGCCCGCTACTTCCGAGCCGGAACCGCCGAAACCACCGCTGTCATCGAGCGCGTCTTCGATTAGCTGGCGTCCCACAGAAATCCCCGATCTCCGACGCGCTGCGGCTCACCGACTACGCCGCCGCCCTGGCCGACCGTCTCAAAGGCGGAACACTGGCCCGCCTGCTCCTCCGAGCCCGAACCCAACGCATTGATCCCACCTCAGGTGACAAAGCCGCAGGAGGTACCTGGTGGCACGACACCAGTCCCTCGCCCCTGTGATCCTGACGAGGACCTCAACCCCCGTGGGACAGCCGGTGAGGCTCATCGGGAACGCAGGCAAGCGCGCCTGCCCGAGCCGCCCTCCAGAACACCGACGACGCCCCGAGACGCAGACAGAGCGGCGGCGACGGCGGTACGGCGAACGGCGGTACCGGCGGTAGGGCTCACTCGGCGCGCGATCGACGAGGCGCTGGAGCGGCCCGAGTTGAGCCCCGCCGAGTTCCTGGCGGCCGAGAGGTGATGATTCGGCCGCTTTCCGGGCGGGACGGGCGGCGTTACCAGGACAAAGCGGGCGGCAGTGCGGCCGTTCCGGCGTCGGGCCAGTTCAGCGGGTCGCCGAGCGGCGCGAGCTGGGCCAGCTGCATCCGGTACCAGGGCGAGGACTCCGGCCGGGCGGCCAGGTCGAGACACTCCCGCCAGGTCCACCACCCCGCCTCCTCGACCTCGTCGCGGTTGAGGCGGGGCTCGCCGGAGCCGATCGCCCGGACGACGGGGCAGCGCTCGTACTCCACGAGCCCGTCGTCGGCGGTGGCGCGGTAGCGGAACCCCGGCAGCACCGGCGTGATCGCGTCGGCGGCGATGCCGAGCTCGTCGCGTAGCCGCCGCCGCACGGCGTCCCGCAGGCCCTCGCCGGGCCCGGGGTGCCCGCAGCAACTGCCCGTCCAGACGCCGGGGAAGGACGGCTTGTCCAGGGCACGCCGAGTGATCAGCACTCGACCCTGCGGATCGATCAGATAACAGGAGAACGCCAGATGGTACGGAGTCTCGCGGTGATGGCTGGCGGCCTTGGGGGCGGTTCCGACGGCTTCGTCGGCCTCGTTGAGCAGCACGATTTCCTCAGCACCCATCCGCGGATCTTATCTCACTTAAGCCACAGTCGATGGGTTCGTGAGTTCCTCGGGTTGCCCTTGTCGGTCGAGTATGGCCTGGGACCAGGGCCTGCGTTCGCTCTCAGTCCGTCTGCACGCATCTGAAGCGTCTTCAGCCTCAGTGAAACATCATCGTCTCTGCTGACGATCTGTTGTCGTGAGTGAAGTCGAGGAGGCGTGGGTTGGCTCTGGCGGCGGTGCGGGATCTTCGAGAACTGCGGGCCCCGGCGAGCGAGGAGGAGCTCGAGCGGTTGGTCGCCGGGTGGCGCCAGGACCTGGCCACCTGCCGCAAGTTCGCACCGACGGCACGCAATTACGCGGTCGCCCGGCTGGTGCCGCTGATCAACGCCGCCGACGTCAGTCTGCGCTGGTTCATCGAGGACGTGTGGGGCCACTTCGACACGGCCATCCGTCCCGGTGCCCCGCTGTTCCCTTCCGAACGCAAGAACGCCGACGGCTCAGCCGGGCGGGTGACCGCCGATGTGTTCCGCCGATCCCTGGCCGAAGCCGCCGAGAAACACCTGCCGACCTGGTCGGACAAGCTCACACCCCACGTACTCGGCCATTTCTGCGCCTCGCAGCTCTATCAGGCAGGGATGAGCCTGCTGGCCATCCAGGAGCTCCTCGGTCACGCCTGGACCGGGCACAACCGCCCGGTATATCCACGTTCACCAAACCCATGTCGAGGGCTCCTGGATGCGCGGCCAGCAGCAGGCGGCCGACTGATGGAAGGGACCGAGTTGATGAAGGGGAACCTTCGGCTCGCTGCGGCTAGGGCCTGTTTTTTGAATCGGCGGGTGGAGTGGGGCTCGCGCTGGCAATCTTGGTGAGCGTGTCCGGCCGTCATGAACTCACCGATGCCGAGTGGGCCCTGCTCGCCCCGCTCATGCCCGACAACCCGCCCAAAGGCGGCCAATGGGCCGACCACCGCCGCGTCATCAACGCCGTGCTGTTCCGAACCCGCACCGGGATCCCCTGGCGTGACCTGCCCGAACGCTACGGCCCCTGGGAGACCGCGGCCGGGCGCCACCGCCGCTGGTGCCTGGACGGCACCTGGCAAAGGATCGCCGACCGGCTGCGCATCGACGCCGCCACCGGAGAAGACCTGGTGGTCGGCATCGACTCCACCAGCGTGCGCGCCCACTCCCACGCCGCCGGAGCCGCGAAAAAGGGGAAGCGGTACGGGACGAAGCGGACGGCTCGGAAGCACTGGGACGTTCCCGGGGCGGGCTGACCACCAAGATCCACCTGATCGCCGACCAGCGCAGGCGGCCGCTGGTGACCGCGACCAGCCCCGGCCAGCGCGGTGACGCGCCCATGTTCGAGCCGCTGATGGTCGCCCTGCACCTGCCCCGCTCGGTCGGGCGCCCCCGGACCAGGCCCGACCGGCTGCTCGCGGACAAGGCCTACTCCTCAGCGGCGATCCGCTCCCACCTGAGCAGGCGCGGTATCAAGGCGACCATTGCCCAGCCCGCCGACCAGCGGGCCAATCGCAGGCGCAGGGGATCGGCGGGCGGTCGGCCCCCGGCTTTCGACCGGGGTGCCTACCGCGGCCGCAACACTGTAGAACGGGCGATCAACCTGCTCAAGCAGAACCGGGCCGTGGCCACCAGGTACGACAAGCGCGCCGCGATCTACGACGGGACCGTCCAGCTCGCCTCGATACGGATCTGGCTACGCGACCTCACCCGTTCGAAAAACACTGCCTAACCGCGGCATCTGGAAGACCAGCGAGCTGCAACGCCTGCACGCCGCCCGCGGCATGACCATCAGCGCCGGGAAGATGTCGGGTCTGTGGTCCGGGCAGCCCAACAGCGTCCGCCTCGACGAGCTGGACGTCATCTGCGCCGTGCTCGGCTGCGGTAGCGAAGAACCCCTGCAGCCCGAACCCGAGACGGTGGCCGAGCCCAAGCCCGACACCAAGCAGCAGACCGCCGCCGTTGGGGAAGCCCGCTCGGTCGCCCCGAGGCCGAAGTCCGGCCGCACGCTGCCGCCACGGTGACCTGCCTGCACTGCGGCGGCCCGATCCCGGCCGGGAGCCGCCGTCACAAGCAGTACTGCCGCCGCAAGTGCCGGGACGCAGCCCGCTTCGAACGGCAGCGGACCGGTACTGCACAGCCACCCCTCTGGCAGCACCCTGCCCTCACCTCCGACAACCCCGTGCTTCAAGCGGCAGCGGTCCGTGCCAAGGAACTCGGCGAGGACCACGGCTGGTCACCCTCCACGACCCGGTGCACGATCGACGGTCTGGCCGAGTTGCTGGACGGCTGTTCCCCCGGCCAACCCGTCCTTCTCGGCGAGATCCGCGCCCGGTCCTTCCGCCGCGCTTCCGCTCCCCCGGATGGCCGAAGTGCTCGCTGACCTTGACCTGTTCACCGATGACTCTGCCTCGTCCCCTGGAGCTGCTGCACGAGTACAAGGCGACCGGCGCCACCTACCAGCGCAACCGCCGGATGGAGTTCAAGGCCTCCTATTCCAGCCACTATCGGCGCGGGTAATTGTTACCTAGTGCGACCAAGAACACACTCACGGTCATGCGTTTCGGAGGCGTCGGAAACCTGCGTGAGAGGGGCGCGAGGAATGGACTCCACCGCTGACAAGAACGGACATGCGGGTACGACCCGATACTCTTCTTCACCTAGGAAGTTCCTCCGACGCTGGCGGGAACAAGGACCTCAGCAATCCTCATTCTCGCTGGTCAGAAGCACTTTCTGCTTTCCTGGTCACCAGCCGGACAGACGTTGCGTGAAAGCGCGAGGCTGCTGACAGCCCCTCATGAACTATCAAGGTTAGTAATCTGATTATCGGTCGGTCGAAGCGGCGTGTCTGAGATGGACCAAGGCTTCGCCGACCAGCTCGTCCTGACGACGGAAATGGGAGGCATCGTGGTCGTGTCTGGTCAGACAGCTTCGAAGACTGGTGGGAGCGGCGCCACTCCGGTGACACCGACTGCAGGGGACGCTACCCCCATTGACAGCAGGCAATCAAGCCACGCCTCGTATCTTGGCCCGGAGGTTTCGGCCGAGAGGACTAGGCTTCAGATCCCGCAAGATCTTTCCCTGGAGGCATGGTGCCGCCTCGGCGGAAGGATCCTCGCGGTGTGCGATTCGTCGGCCTGGTGGATCGGTGATTGGTTAGTGTTCGGGCAGAACCAGTATGGTGACCGATATCGCCAGGCGATGAAGGAGACCAAACTCGACTACCAAACGCTGCGAAATTATGCCTGGGTCGCGAGAAAATTCGAGCCGTCCCGCCGGCGAGACAGTCTCACGTTCCAACATCACATGGAAGTGGCAGCTCTCTCGGAAGCCGAACAGGACCACTGGCTCGACTTCGCAGTCCGACTGAACTGGTCGAGGAACGAGCTGCGCAAACAGATCCGGACCAGCATATCGGGCGAGGAAGATAATCTCCGGCGCCAGGTTCAGCTCAGTCTTCAATTGGACGAGCTACGTCTCGAACGGTGGAGGAAGGCGGCGCGGGTGAGCAACCTGAATCTGACGGACTGGATCCTATTCGTCGTCGACGAGGCCATTCGCATGCACGGCGCCGATGACCTCCAGGCCGCCGATGTCAGTGACTTAGAATCGACCGGGGACAGTCGGCGATGGGCTCACCGTCAACCACTCACAGGCCGCGCCGGGTAGAGCCGGCGATTCCGCACACCGTGCGAATGTGCCTACGTCAGGCATGGCCATGATCGATCTGGAAGTGGACCGAATTGAGTCATTCGGGTAGTCATTAGGTCGGGTAACCGCCGGTGCTTGCGCAGGCCCTGCGCCGCCCGGCGGCGAATGAGCGATGAAAGTGCGTTGATGCTGCTCAGCCTGGCCGATACCTGCCCTCTGGTCACTCATGTCGTACACGCGCTGATCTGGGCCAGATCATTATGTCCTATGGGGGGGTCATATGAGTAACAGCGGTGATGGGGAGATAACGTCGATTTCGCCTAAAACCATCGGAAAGAAGGAACGGGTCCCGACCGGTTCACTATTGCCGCCATCTGAACTACTGAGGTCCGGCGGAAGTACCGAACACATTCGTGCATTGGCCGAAACGGAGGATATCCTGCCGCCGATTGTCGTACACCGTGAGACACGGCGGGTCATCGACGGAATGCACAGACTGTGGGCGGCTCGTCTCCGTGGCGACGAATCGATCGAGGTCGTTTTCGTCGACGGTTCCCCAGCCGATGTGTTCGTCCTCGCGGTCGAGCTGAATCGTGCGCACGGCCTGCCGTTGACGATGGATGAGCGTAAATCCGCCGCCGCGCTGATCATGAATTCGCACCCGCACTGGTCCGACCGCAAGATCGCACGGATCACCGGATTGGCGGCCAGCACTGTCGCGTCTTTGAGGTCGTCATCCACCGCCAGCACGGTCGAGCGCAGAACTGGGCAGGATGGCCGAAGCCGACCCAACGACGGCACGGACGGACGCCAGCGCGCCGGCGACCTGCTGGCCCAGAATCCCAACGCGTCGATTCGCGAAGTAGCCAAAGCAGCGGGGATTTCGGTGGGCACCGCGAGTGATGTGCGCGCCAGACTGCGGCGAGGGGAGTCGGCGATAACTGCCCGGCAGCAGGCCGTTGTGAAACTGCGCCCGGCCGCCGCGACGCAGCGGACCAGCCCGGACTACAGCCGCGTACTGGAGAGGCTGCGCAAGGACCCATCGCTGCGGTTCACCGAGGTCGGCCGACGCTTGCTTCGCCTGCTCGACGGCTCCGCCCCAGGCAGCGTCGAGCAGATCGCCCAGATCGCGGACGGCGTGCCGGAACACTGTCGGATCGTGGTGGTCGACATGGCCCGCGAGTGCTCCGCCGCATGGCAGCATTTAGCCGACCAGCTCGCGGGCCGGGACACCGCCTGACGGAGGAAACGGTCCGATCCGGTGGCTGTGGAACGTTTCAACTGCTCGAACCATACGGTTGAACACCACCACATGGTCGAACGCCGACCGTGGGCATCGTGGTCACCTGGGCCGGGATCGGCATCGGCACCTTGAACCGCCCCAGTGCTATTCAGAGGATGGAGAGACGGCTCGGTCTTCGCGGCACCTGCAAGGTACGTGAGCGTGCTGTAGGGGTGGTGTTCAAGCGGGCGGATGAGTATTCTCCCCGAAACGCCGTTTGTTTGAGGTAGAAGCGACCACGTGAAGGAACTTCTGGGGAGGTGTTCATAATGGCTACGAACCCGTTCGAGAACGAGAACGGCGCCTATATCGTCCTGGCCAATGACGAGGGACAGCATTCTCTGTGGCCTGCGTTCGCTGATGTTCCCGATGGGTGGACTGTTATTCTCGACGAGGCGTCGCGGCAACAGTGCCTCGAGTACGTCAATGAGCAGTGGACGGACATGCGACCGTTGAGCCTGCAGCGGGCAATGGGCGACGAGTAGAATCTGCTCATTCACGAGACGATTCAGTAATACTGCCCAGCGCTCGGAGTGTCGTCGAGATAGATATCGGTGCAGGCTGTCTCGGAGGTCACCTGTTCGTGCAGCATTCCCCTTCGGTCATCCGGGGAGAATGTTTCGATGGCATGGAGACTTAAGGGGGAAGTTTGTTCAACAGGGGTCTGAACAAGGCTTCTAATCAGTCGGCGACAACACGGACGGCGTCGGCCACGCTGGCCGAACTGTGGGAGCGGACGGTACGCAGTCGGCCGAGCAGCCCGGCGATTGTCTCGAACGGCGAGATCCTGTCCTACGACGAGGTGAATGCCAGGGCGAATCGGCTGGCCCGACTGCTGCTCGACGAGGGGGTAGGCCCGGGCTGTCTGGTGGCACTGGCGCTGCCCCGATCCAGTCGAATGGTGATCAGCGTGCTTGCCGTGGCCAAGGCCGGGGCTGCGTTCCTGCCGGTGGACGTCAACCACCCGCGGGAGCGGATCTCGAACCTGCTCGCAGATGCCGGGCCCGCATTGCTGGGCACCATCCGGGGCGCTGTCCCGAAGCTGCCTGCTGACATCGGGGTGCCGCAGCTGGTGCTGGACTCGGCCAAGCGGACTGCCATGCTCAACGCATTGCCCGACACCGACATGACCGAGGACGAACGCGGTGGCCCGCTCGCCGCGACGAACCTGGCTTACGTGATCTACACCTCGGGCTCGACAGGTCGACCGAAAGACGTCGCGGTGACCAGTGCCGGGTTGCCCGCCTTGGCTGCGGCCAAGGTTGCCACGATGCGGGTCACCGAGGACAGCCGGGTGCTCCAGTTCGCGTCGCCTAGCTTTGACGCCTATATGACCGAGCTGCTGGCCGCTTTTACCGCCGGTGCCACTTTGGTGGTGCCGGGAACGGACGCACTGGCCGGTGACCCGCTGCAAAAGGCCCTACAGGATGGCCGGGTCAGCCACGCGGTGCTGCCGCCTGCTGCGGTCGCGACCATGTCCCCGGACGCGGTGCCCGACCTGCGCGTGCTGGTGGTGGCCGGCGAAGCGTGCCCGGCCGGTCTGGTGGAACAGTGGGCGCCAGGACGCCTTTTTATCAACGCCTACGGTCCGACCGAGTGCACCGTGTGCGCGACCATGACCAGCCCGCTGACCCCCACGGACGAGGTCACTATTGGTCGGCCGATTCCGGGCGTGTCTGTGCGCATCCTCGACGACGCACTACGACCGGTCGCGATCGGCGAGATCGGCGAGTTGTACCTCAGTGGCGCCGGATTGGCGCGTGGTTACCTCAACCGCCCTGATTTGACCGCGCAGTTGTTCGTGGCCAACCCGTTCGCCACCGACGGCGAACGGATGTACCGCACGGGCGACCTGGCCTCCATGCGGGCCGACGGCGACATCCTGTTCCACGGCCGGATCGACGACCAGGTCAAACTCCGCGGATTCCGCATCGAACTGGGCGAGGTGGAGTCCGTGCTCAGCCAACATTCGGACGTGGCGCAGGCGGTGGCCGTACTGCGGGACGGCGCGGCCGGCGGGCCGCAGCTGCTGGCCTACGTGGTGCCGACGCCCGGTGCCACCCCCGCGGCGGGCGAACTGCGTGAGCACGCGAGCCGCTTCCTGCCCGAGTACATGGTGCCGTCGACGTACGCAACCATCGACGCCCTTCCCCTGACTCTCAGCGGAAAGACGGACCGAACCGCGCTGCCGGATCCGGAGAGGACCGCCCGGCCCGCCGGTCAGGAACCGCGCACTCCGGCCGAGAAGATTCTGTGCGATATCTTCCGAGACCTTTTCGATCTTTCCGAGGTCTACGTGTGCAGCAACTTTTTCGAACTGGGCGGGAACAGCATCCTGGCTGTCGACTTGATTCAGCGAGCGCAGGAAGCCGGCTTGACGCTCACGCCGAGGACCGTGGTCGGCAACCCGACCATCGAGAAGCTGGCCGCGATAGCGACTCCCGGGGAGTGAGAGATGAGCACCCGTCCCACGGTTTCCCCCAACGAACTCGAGCAGATCGACCTAGCCTCGCCAATTCTCCACGCCGAGTACGAGCTCGATGAGGTCTTCCGCTACCTGCGGGCCAATCGGCCGATGTACTGGCAGGAGCCACGGGGTGAGCAGCCCGGCTTCTGGGTGATCAGCCGGTATGCCGATGTGAACGAGGTGTACAAGGACAAGGCGCATTTCACCACGGAGAACGGTAACGCGCTGGCCACCTTGCTGACCGGCGGTGACTCGGCCTCGGGCGCCATGCTCGCGGTCACCGACGGCGTGCGCCACCACCAGCTGCGCAACGTGTTGTCCAAGGGCTTCTCGCCGCGGATGCTCGACCTGATCACCAACTCGCTGCGGGCAACCGTCGACGAGCTGCTGCTGGCAGCGCTGGAGCGAGGCGAATGCGATGCCGCGCAGGACATCTCGGCGAACGTGCCGCTGGGAGCCATCTGCGACCTGCTGGAAATTCCCCAGAGCGACCGGAAATACCTGCTCGGCCTGACCGCGCACGCGTGGAGCACGGACCACGCGGACGAGCCTCCCGAGGAGGGCTGGGTCGCCAAGAACGAGATCCTTCTGTATTTCAGCAAGCTGCTCAAGGAGCGGCGTGCCGGTGACCGGGACGACATGGTCAGCCTGCTGGCGAATTGCCGGATCGACGGCGATCCGCTCAATCCGGCCGAGCAGATGGCCAACTGCTACGGGCTGATGATCGGCGGCGACGAGACCGGCAGGCACGCCATCACCGGCACGATCCTCGCGTTGATCGAGAATCCCGACCAGTGGCGCGCCCTGAAGAATGGCGATGTCGATCTGAAGACGGCGACCGAGGAGGCACTGCGCTGGACCGTGCCGTCGCTGCACGGCGGTCGGAAGGCGACCGGAGATGTCGTGATCAACGGCCAGCAGATCAAGGCCGGTGATGTGGTCAGCGTGTGGATCTCCTCGGCCAACCGGGATGAGACCGTCTTCGACGCACCAGACGAGTTCAGGCTCGCCCGTACCCCGAACAAGCACTTCACCTTCGCCTACGGTTCGCATTACTGCCTGGGCCACCACCTCGGCCGGATGGAGGTCTACGCCGTACTCGACGGGCTGCGCCGGCTGGTGGGCGACCTGGAGCAGATCGGCGAAGAGCGGTGGATCTACTCCAGCATCCTGCACGGGATGAGCTCACTGCCGATCAGGCTCAGGTCTGAAGGCTGAGGCGGACGCTCACATGACGAGCACTGCCGACACGGCCGCCGCATCCGCAGTGGCTCACCAGCCGGTCGCCATGGTCACGGGCGCCGGCCGGGGCATCGGCGCGGCCACGGCCGAGCGCCTTGCCTCGGAGGGCATGGCGGTGATCGTGGTGGACCGCGCCGAAGAGGACACCACCGCCACGGTCTCGGCCATCCGCGCGGCCGGCGGACGGGCCAGCGGGCGCGGCTGTGACGTCGCCGAAGCTCACGCGGTGACGGCCACGGTCGCCTCGGTCATCGAGGAGTTCGGCCACCTCGACGTACTGGTGAACAGCGCGGGGGTCAACGAGGACCGGCTGCTGCTCACCATGGGCGACCGGGAGTGGGACACGGTCCTGGACGTCAACCTCGGCGGCACCATGCGATGTTCGTTCGCGGTTGGCAGGCACATGCGCTGGCAGGGGCACGGCCGGATCATCAACTTCAGTTCCGTGGCCGCGCGCGGCAATGCTGGCCAGACCAACTACGCGACCGCGAAGGGCGCGATCGCCGGGTTCACCCGCACGCTCGCGGCCGAACTGGGTCCTCACGGCGTGACAGTCAACGCGATAGCACCGGGCTTCGTGGCCACGCCGATGGTGGACGAGCTGACCGAACGGCTCGGCGTGGACCGGGAAACGTTCCTGCAGGAGGCGGCGATGTCCTCGGCCGTGGGCCGGATCGGGACGCCCGAAGAAGTCGCCGCGACGGTGGCCTTTCTCACCCACCCGGAATCGGGCTACCTCACAGGGGAGACCATCCACGTCGAAGGCGGTCGGCGATGACAGGAGTCGCGGTCGTGGCCGGCGGCAGCGGGCGAACGGGCCTGGCGGTCGCGCTCAGGCTGGCGGCGGGCGGCCATGATGTCGCCCTGCTGGACACCGAGTTCAGGGCGGCCGACAAAACCGTCCGACGGATCGAGGAGACCGGTAGGCGGTGCCTCACGGTCCAGGCCGAGTTGGCCGACGCCGGGTCGGTCGACACCGCTTTCGGCCAGGTGCGTACCGCGCTGGGGGGCCCGGCCGTGCTGGTCACCTGCGTCGGACTGGGACCGCCGCTCCCGGACGGGCTGCCCGAGGACGAACTCGCGGACGAACAGCGCTATGCCGCGGTACGACGGGCGCTGCGCCGGGCGTTCGTATGTTGCCAGGCTGGCGCCGGTCAGCTGCTGCACCAGCGGTCGGGACGGGTCATCATCGTCACCGAGCCGGTCGAAGGCGGCGAGAACGCCTGGCTCACCCTCCAACCTGTGCTGGGCGGGCTGATCGGGTTCACCCGGTCCGCGGCGTTGGAGCTGGCCAGGTCCGGCATCACCGTGAACCTCATCGCGCCGACCGACTGCGCGGCCGACAGCCGGGCCCCGGCGCACCAACCGGCACCCAAGGACGGCGCGAGCTCCTACGCGGAGGGGGTCGCGCACGTGACGGAGTTCCTCGTCGACGATCAAGCTGTCGGAATCACCGGGCAGGAGATCTACGTCGCCGCTCCCGAAGCGGGAGTACCTCTACTCCACGAAAGGTAGTCACTGGTGGCGAACAAGGACCACGGATCGGAGCATTACGTCAGCCGCATCCTCGACGAGGCGACCCGGGACGGGGCGCGACCGGTCATCCGGTGGCGGGACACGGTGATCACCGGCACGGAGCTCCACCGATCGGTGCTGCGGGTCGCGACGGCACTGCGCGCGGCAGGTGTGGCACGCGACCACGCGGTGGCCATCCTGACCCAGGTGAACAGTCCGTGGATGCTGATGGTCCGCCATGCCGCCCACCTGCTGGGCGCATCGGTCGTGTACATCACCGGCGCCAACCACGGCACCATCACGCACGACCTGCCGGTGACCACCCGGGTCCGGATGCTGCGTGAAGCAGGCGCATCAGTGCTGGTGTTCGACGGGGTCCACGCCGAGCTCGCCGAGACCATCCAGGAAATGACGCCGGACAAGCTGGTGCTGTGCGGCCTCGGTCATCCGGCGTCCGGCACGGTGACCGTCGACGGCCGGCCGGTCGAGGACCTGTCGGTTGAGTTCGCGCCGCAGGCACCCGAGCTGGCAATGGTGCTCTACACCAGCGGTACCACCGGTCAGCCCAAGGGCGTTTGCAGAATGTTCGGGTCGTGGAACGCGTCGGTCCTCGGCGCGGCCATGCGTCCCCGGTCGCACTTCCTGGCCATGACTGCGGTGAGCCACACGGTCGCGATGATCGTCGACGCGGCGCTGGCCGCCGGCGGGAGCGTGCTGCTGTGTGAGAAGTTCGATCCCGCCGACTTCCTGCGAGATGTCGCGACGCACCGGATCACCGAGACGTTCATGGGCGTGGCGCAGCTCTACGCGATCCTCACCCACCCCGATGTCCGCACCGCGGATCTGTCCTCGTTGCGTCACCTGTTGTACCTGGGTTGCCCGGCGTCGCCGGAACGTCTTAAGGAGGCGGCGACGGTGTTGCCTGGGGTGCTGGCCCAGTCGTACGGCTCCTCCGAGGCCGGTCGGATCACCATGCTCCGCGCGGCCGACCACGACGATCCTGAACTGCTGGCCACCGTGGGCCAGGCGATGCCCGGGGTCACCCTCGCCATCCGCGACCCGGAAACAGGACGGGACCTGCCGGTCAACGAGATCGGTGAGGTGGTGGTGCGTAGCCCGGAGGCCATGGGCGGCTATGTCGCCGATCCTGAGCACACCGCGCGGGTGATCCGGGACGGCTGGCTGCACACCGGCGACCTCGGCTCCGTCGACGAACGCGGGTACGTGCGGCTGTTCGGCCGGATGCACGAGATGGTCAAAGTGCAGGACACGCGCGTCAGTCCGAGCGAGGTGGAGAAGGTGCTCGTCGGCCGCACCGGAGTGGTGGACGCGTGCGTGTACGGCCACCGTCGGCCGGACCTGATCGAGGAATTGCACGCCGCCGTCGTGCTCAGCGCCGACGGCGCCCCGAGCTTAGCCGCTCTGCGTGACCACGTCGCGCGGGCCATGACCCCGACGCACGCTCCGACCCGGTTCGTGCGCTGGCGGGAGTTCCCGATCAGCAGGACCGGGAAGGTGGATCGGCTGCGGATCCGTGAGGCCAGCGCCGAGGCCCACGACGAGAGCCCGGACGTGTTGGTGGACAGGTGAGGCGAGTCATCCGATGAGAGTGCTGTTCACGACCCTGCCCGGGGTCGGCCACCTGTATCCCATGGTGCCGCTCGCCTGGGCGCTGCAGGCGGCCGGGCACACCGTGCTGGTCGCCGCCGACCGCGAGTTCGTCCCGGTGGTGAACGGAGCCGGACTGCCAGCCGCGGCCGTGCTGGACCCGATCGACCCGGTCGAGGTGTTCAAACCGCCCAGCCCGTCTGCCCCCTCCGGCCCGTCCGGCGGCCCGGTGTCCGCGGCTGAGCACACCGGCCTTCGGTGCGGCGAGATCGGTGCCCGAGCACTGCCCGCCATCCGTGCACTGGTCGACGCGTGGCGCCCGGACCTGGTGGTCGCCGAACCCATGGAGCTGGCCGGGCCTACCGCGGCGACGATCGCCGACGTGCCCTGGGTGCGGCAGTCCTGGGGCCTGAGCCCGCCGGAACTCCTGCTGAGCGCCGCGACCTCGGTCCTGGACGCCGAGCTGGCAGTACTCGGGCTGCCTCCGCTGGGGAAACCGGACCGGACGATCGACGTATGTCCCGGCAGCCTCCAGCCTTCGCACACGGTGGCGACCACGCCGATGCGGTATGTGCCCTACAACGGCCCGGCCAACGTTCCCGACTGGCTACTGGCCGGGCCGTCGGCCCGGCCCCGGATATGCCTGACCTTGGGCACGTCCCTGCCCCGGCGCCATCAGCACGTCGCACCGCTGTGGCGGCTGCTGTTGGATGAACTGGTGGCCCTGGGCCAAGAGGTGGTCATCGCCATCGACGAGAGCCACCGGCCGCTGCTGGGTCACTTGCCCGACGGCGTGCGTGCCGCGCGGATCCCACTGTGCCACCTGCTGCCGACCTGCACCGCGATCGTGCACCACGGTGGTTCCGGGAGCACCATGGCGGCGGCGTCGTTCGGCGTGCCGCAACTGGTCGTCCCGCATTTCGCCGACCATTTCAGCAATGCGGAGCGGCTCACCGCCGTCGGCGCGGGCACGAGCCTGCCGCACGACACCGATGACCTGGCGCGGATCAAAGCGGCCTGCGTGCTGATCACCGGAGACGGCCCGCACCGCGCGATCTCACGCCGACTCGCCGACGAGAACGCGAGCCGACCGGACCCGACCGAGGTGGTCGAGGACCTGGCGGCACTGGTCCTCGAGCACGGGCAGGACAGCAGGCAGGATCTCCACTCGACCAACGATTTGGATTGTGCCGGCACGGACGGATATGCCGATAAATGATCATCGCGTGAAAACTCGTTCTTTGCCGGTTACATGCCATGGCAATTGTGCAATGCTGGCAAAGGGGTCTGGCAAAGGTCTTGAAACTATTTCCGCGGCACCACAATCGACTGGGGAACCACGCGAGATGGTCAGGGGGGACACACCGCACTCGAGCAGGCTGGCGGGTGCGGTGACGTCTGCCACCGCAACACTGGTGAGCCTCGGGTGGACTCGCTCACACTCGCGCTGCTGCTCGAAAAGGTGGGCGCCGTGCTCGCAGATTGGAACGACATGCTAATTCTTGGCCTGAACGGGAATGTGTCCGCAGCGGGCGCCGATGTGGTGCCGAACCTCAACGAGCTCTACATGCACGACGCTGCCGCCACACTGGTCCGCGACGGAGTTCTCGTTGCGGCGGTGGAGGAGGAGCGGCTCAACCGGATCAAGAAGACGACGAAGTTTCCCGGAAACGCGATTCGGGAATGCCTCACCATCGCGGGTGCGACTCCGGCGGATGTCGACGCGATTGGCTACTACTTCCCGGAGGACTTCTTCGACGACATATTCCAGCAGCTTTACACCGACCACCCGAGAGTGCCGACGCGGTATTCGCGCGAAATGATCGTGGAGCGTCTTCGCCTCGACCTCGGCTGGGAGGCTCCGTCGGAGATCCTCCACTACGTGCCGCACCACCTGGCGCACGCGATGTCGACGTACTACCGGTCGGGCATGAGCGAGGCACTGGTCGTCGTCATGGACGGGGCGGGTGAGCGGAGCTGCACCACGATCTACCGGTCGAACGGGGCCGAGCTGCTCGAGATCGCGTCGTACCCGGTGTCGAAGTCGCTCGGCATGTTCTACCTGTACGGGACCCGTCACCTCGGCTACGGCTTCGGCGACGAGTACAAGGTGATGGGCCTCGCCCCGTACGGCGACCCGTCCACCTATCGTGAGGTCTTCTCGAGGCTGTACTCGCTCGGTCCGAACGGTACCTACGAGCTGGTCCCGCGTGGGGGAGTGGTCTACAAGATGACCTCGATCCTCCGGGAGCACGGTCTCCAACCCCGTCGTCGCGGTGAACCGTTCACCCAGGAGCACATGGACTTCGCGGCGAGTGTGCAGGAAACCACCGAGAAAATCGCGATGCATGTGCTCAGTTACTGGGCACGCTGCACGGGCCTGCGGAACCTGGCGTTCGGTGGCGGTGTCGCCCACAACTCGACGCTCAACGGCCGCATCCTCTCCTCCGGTCTGTTCGACGAGGTGTTCATCCATCCGGCGTCGCATGACGCCGGATCCAGCGAGGGTGCCGCACTCGTTGTCGCGCGGGAACGCGGCGAACGCGCGTGGCCGCTGCCGCGGCTGACGAGCGCGAGCCTCGGCCCGGATCTGGGCGACCTCGACTCGCTCGAGCGGACGCTCAAGTCGTGGAGCCCGCTCGTCGACGTCGAGCGTCCCGACGACATCGTCGAGGCCACTGCGCACCTGCTCGCCGCCGGCGAGGCGATCGGCTGGGCACATGGCCGCTCGGAGTTCGGGCCGCGTGCGCTGGGCAACCGCAGCATCCTCGCCGACGCGCGCCCCAAGGAGAACCAGACGCGCATCAACCAGATGGTGAAGAAGCGCGAGAGCTTCCGCCCGTTCGCCCCGGTCGTGACCGCGGAGTCTGGCCCGGACTACTTCGATCTGCCGGAGACCGTGGGACACCACGACTTCATGTCGTTCGTCGTGCAGGTGCGAGCGGACCGCCGGGAGCTGCTCGGCGCGGTGACCCACGTCGACGGTAGTGCTCGCGTCCAGGTCGTCACCAAAGAGACGAACCCGCGGTTCCACCGGCTCGTCACGCGCTTCGGTGAGCTGACCGGCACCCCGGTGCTGCTCAACACGTCGTTCAACAACAACGCGGAGCCGATCGTGCAGTCCGTCGAGGACGTACTCGCGAGCTACCTCACGACGAGCCTCGACGTGCTCGTGATCGAGGACTTCGTGGTTCGCAGGCGGACCGAGCTGCCGCTGGCGCTGGAGGACTTCACCGTCGGTTTCCGCCCGGTGACGAAGCTCGTTCGTCGGCTCGCTCGCGTGTCGGCGAACGAGCCGGACGTTCCCGGGGTCTGGCACGAGATCTACCTCGACTACACCGCCGGTCCTCGTGCGACGATCTCGGCCGCGATGTACGACCTGCTGACGCATGCTGACGGTGTCACCCCGCTGGGCCGACTCGGCGTCGAGCTGACCGGAGAACTCCTGACCGAGCTTTATGGCCTGTGGCAGGAGCGCTTCGTCACCGTCAGTCCCGTGGAGGCGGAAAAGGAGAGCCCGTGGGGAGTATGAGGAGGTGAACAACGTCGAACTGCCCCGACTCGCCTAACGGATGACCGCCTTCGACACCCATGCCACGGAATCCGCGCCATCGACGCCATCCATCGCGCACTCATCGGTGACCCTGGCCGCCTACCGCTGTCACAACCTGACGCCACCATGCGAACTCATCCCTGAATGGCAGCTTGGCTGTGCGTATTTCCGTTACCCGGAGGTTCGCAAGTGGTCGAAGATCGTCGAAGTGGCGGGTAAGCTCATTTAAAGATTTATCGTCAGCGGTTGGAGGAAGTCGGGTGAGCTCATTGCTCGCCAACGGGGGCAAGAAAGTTCTTGTCCTCGAAGCTGCGAAGTGTCCACGCTACCGCATCGGCGAGAGTCGAATTTCAGCCACCGTTGATCTCAATTTCCGCAACGCGACCTACGCCGATCTTGCTGAGATCAGCTCACTGACGCAGCACGAGGGAGATCGAGATGAAGATTGAACCGATTACAGGATCCGAGGCCGAAGCCTTTCACCGGATGGGCTCCCAGGCGTTTCACAAGTACAACGAGTTCGTGGACCTGCTGGTCGGTGCCGGCATCGCCGATGGCCAGACCGTGGTCGACCTGTGTTGTGGCTCGGGGGAGCTGGAGATTATCCTCAGCTCCCGGTTCCCATCGCTGAAGCTGGTCGGTATCGACCTCTCGGAGGACATGGTCCGTATTGCCCGGGAGTATGCCGCCGAGCAGGGCAAGGCGCTCGAGTTCCGTCACGGGGATGCGCAGCTCCTGGACGGTATGGAGGATCTGCTCGAGAAAGCGGATCTGGTGGTCTCGCGGCATGCGTTCCACCGGCTCACCCAACTCTCGGCGGCGTTCGCCACCATGCTGCGCCTGGTCAAGCCAGGGGGGGCCATCCTCAACTGCTCCTTCTTGAATGTCGGCGACTTCGACGAGCCCGGGTTCCGGACGTGGGTCCAGTTTCTGAACCAGCGGCCTTGGGACTCGGAGATGCAGCTCGTCTGGGCGCTGGCTCACCATCACGCGCCCCGGCTCCAGGACTACCGCGAGGCCCTCGCCCAGGCGGCCAGTGAGACGCCGGTGTCCGAGCAGAGGATTTGGGTCGATGACCAGGGCTACGGCGTTCCCACGGTCAAGTGCTTTGCCCGTCGGGCCGCTGCCTGAATGGCGGGTCGGTCCTGCCGCTAAGCGCGTTTGCGGAAGTTTTGTCCGTAACTCGCCCGAGTTGATGTAGGTCCGTATAGGAGGACCTCGTCAGGGTTTTGATCGAGTTTCCACACAAGATCACCCCCGACGAGGTCCTCGCCGGTATGCGCCCCGCGCACGTGTACGCAAACCTGTCCGACCAGCAGCACCGCCACCTCGTTGATGCCTTGCACCGGCAGTGGCGGGTCGCTGCCCGCGCGGTGACGGTGCTGCTGTCCGCGAGCGCGATGCCCGCCACCCAGATCGCCGCTTTGCTGCATTACGACCCGCACACGGTACGACGGTGGATCGCCCGCCACGACGTCGAAGGCGTCACCGGGCTGCCGGATCGGCCCCGGCTGGGCAGTCCCCGCCTCGGCCAACGGATTCGTGCCCTGCTCGCCACGCCCAAGGCGTGGACCACCTGCTCGAGAAGATCGGCGTCCGGGAAGAACTCGAAGACGGCGGCTACCTGAAGAAATATGCTATCGAGTGGGTTAGGGAGAGTAGCGAGAGCTCTGGAAGGTGTATTTACAGGACGCTGTGAACACGTCTATGGCGCACGCGCGGGCCGCGAGATTATCGACATAATCACCGACCACGGACTCGGCAGTCAGGATCGCGCCCGAAGTGCTGTGCACGAAGTCATCAGCTACGGATTCGTCGAACTCAAGGCGTAAGCGCGGTAAGTGGAAACTTCTGAGCCGAGGCACCTAGACGCGGCTGGGGGAGGCACCTATCGTAGTTTGGGTGGCATACACACCATCCCCATCTCAGCCCGACGAAACCACGCAAGGCACGAGCAGCGACTCATCGCTGTATCTGGACCTCATGATCAAGGTGCTAACCGGGACGGTGTATGAAGATCCCGCGCACCGGGAAAACTTCTCCCATCGCGATTCAACGTACCGGGAAGAGGTTCGCAACGAGGGGCGCGACTGGCCGGCGAATGCGCACACGATGATCGGAATTAAACGCCTCGAAAACATTCGAGAATGTGTCCACGACGTTATTGGAAACAATGTACCCGGTGACCTCGTGGAAACTGGGGTGTGGCGTGGGGGAGCGTGCATCCTCATGCGAGGAATTCTGCGCGCCCACGACGTGCGTGACCGGACCGTGTGGGTCGCTGACTCCTTCCAGGGCATTCCCGATGTCGGTGAGGACGGCTATGCCGGCGACCGGAAGATGGCGCTGCATCGGCGAAATTCGGTGCTCGCGGTGTCCGAGGACGAGGTCCGGCGGAACTTCCGCAACTACGACCTGCTCGACGAGCAGGTCCGGTTCCTCCCCGGCTGGTTCAAGGACACCCTGCCCACCGCCCCGATCGACGCGCTCGCCGTACTGCGGATGGACGGGGACCTGTATGAATCCACCTGGGACACACTCACCAACCTCTACCCTAAGGTGTCCGTCGGTGGTTACGTCATCGTGGACGACTACATGATGTGCCCGCCGTGCAAAGACGCGGTGGACGAATACCGCACGAAGTTCGACATCACCGACGAACTGATCACGATCGACCGCGACGGTGTCTACTGGCAGCGCACCAAGTAGTCCGCAGCGGGTGGTCAACGTGGAATGCCGGTTTCGGTAACTCGGCGCGCACGGCGTCGCGCCGAGTACTGGAACGGTCGGGGAGGCGTATGAAGACGCCGCGATGGAATCGACGCTCGGCCTGCAGAAAACCGAGTCGGTCAAATCTCGGCGTCCCTGGAAGTCCCTCTCTCCGGCCGAGTCGGCCACCGCACAGTGGATTGCCTGGTAATAGCTGCCGAGGCCTCCACGCTGGATAGGCCACGTTCCGCCCGTCGAGAACGCGGCCAACCGCTGCATGGAATCCACGAAACCCCATGTTCAGCCTCGGCGGAACCGCCCCACCCAGGCCGTCGAACCACATAACAACTTACTCGCCCACCAACGCATCCGACAGGAGAGCCCCTTTTGTGCGGCTTGGTGATTTGATAGACGTAGAGACCAACAGTCTGTGGGCGCTCGCGTGAGAGCGCTA
This sequence comes from Nocardiopsis gilva YIM 90087, assembly GCF_002263495.1. NCBI lineage: Bacteria > Bacillati > Actinomycetota > Actinomycetes > Streptosporangiales > Nocardiopsidaceae > Nocardiopsis > Nocardiopsis gilva. Next base: position 433,346 of record NZ_CP022753.1, read on the forward strand.
CTCATGGCGCCTTGCGCCGTAAATCATGAAAGTCCTGGCCTGAGCGATTTACCGCCATCCCATAGGCGGTCAGGACTGACGGAGGAAGTCATGCCCGCTCTCCCGGTAGATCAAGAATTCGACGGCGAACGCTTTCGCGCCGATGTACGCGCCACCGCCGACGCGATCGGCGCGCCATTCTCTCCCCGTCTTACCGACACCGTCCTCGAGGCCTTCCGTGACAACTTCGCCCAGGGCGCAACCCTGTGGAAGACCACCAGTAAGCCCGGGGGTCAACTTTCGTACCGTTTCTTCTCCCGCCTCAAGATGGACACCGTCGGCCGGGCCATAGACGCGGGGCTGTTGGACGCCGCGCATCCGACCGTGCCTGTCGTGAACGCCTGGAGCAGCCTCTACGGCGGCGCGCCGGTACAGTCGGGCGACTTCGACGCTGGGCGCGGAATGGCCAAGACATGGCTGTACTTCGGCGGCCTGCGGCCAGCCGAGGACATTCTCACCGTTCCCGCTCTGCCGCAGCCGGTGCAGGACCGGTTGAAGGACTTCCTCGCACTGGGCCTGGCACACATCCGGTTCGCAGCGGTGGACTGGCGCCACCACAGTGCGAACGTCTACTTCCGCGGTCAAGGTCCTTTGGACACAGGTCAGTTCGCCCGCATCCACGCCCTGTCCGGCGGCACACCACCTGCCGCGGATGTCGTGGACGAGGTCCTGGCGTACGTGCCCGAGGACTACTGCGTCGCTATCACCCTCGACCTGCACAGTGGCGCGATCGAGCGGGTGTGCTTCTACGCCCTGAAAGTCCCCAAGGACGCGCTACCACGCATCCCCACTCACATCGCCAGGTTCCTTGAGGTGGCGCCCAGCCATGATCCAGATGAGTGCAATGTCATCGGCTGGTCGTTCGGTCGCAGTGGCGACTACGTCAAGGCCGAACGCAGCTACACCGGCAACATGGCCGAGATCCTGTCCGGCTGGAATTGCTTCTTCCACGGTGAGGAAGGCCGCGACCACGACCTGCGCGTACTTCACCAAGACACGGGATCGACCACGGGAGGTGCCCGATGAGCAAGGCTTTGGCGAACATGCCCGGAGACGACTATTTCCGTCACCCGCCGGTGTTCGACACATACGCTGAGCACCGCGCCTATCTCAAATTTCGGCACGCCGTCGCGCTGCGGCACTTCGCCCGCCTCGGTTTCGACCAGGACGGCCTCGCCGGCTTGATCACCGTCGCCGACCCGGAACACGCCAATACCTACTGGGCCAATCCGCTGGCCCACCCCTTCTCCACCATCACACCGGCGGACTTGATCCGGGTCGACGGCGACAGCGCCGAGACCGTCGACGGCCAACGCCGGGTGAACATCGCCGCCTTCAACATCCACGCCGAGATCCATCGGGCACGCCCCGACGTCCAGGCTGTCATCCACCTGCACACCGTCTACGGCCGTGCCTTCTCCGCCTTCGCCCGCAAGCTCCCCCCACTGACTCAGGACGCGTGCCCGTTCTTCGAGGACCACGAGGTGTTCGACGACTACACGGGTCTGGTGCTCGCCAAGGACGACGGGCGCAGGATCGCCAAACAGCTTCGCGGGCACAAGGCAATCCTGCTGAAGAACCACGGTCTGGTCACCGTCGGAGAGACACTCGATGCCGCCGCCTGGTGGTTCACGCTCCTGGACACCTGCTGCCATGTTCAGCTGCTGGCAGACGCGGCCGGGAACCCGGAACCGATCCCCGCGGAGGTGGCGCGCCTGACAGGTCAGCAGCTCGGCTCACACCTGCTGGGCTGGAACAGCTACCAGCCCCTGCACGAGGCCGCCTTGGCCCGTAACCCCGACCTCGCGACCATGGAGCCTGCACTCCCGCCCCAGACGCCGACCCTGACAAGCTAGGACAGCCGACGCCACGTCCCCCGGGCCCCGAACCACGCGGTCAGCCCGGGGAACCGCACCACAGGGGCGGAACGTGGCACGACGACAGGCGGCGTTGACGTTCACGCGCGAAGGCAACGGGCCGGTCCCCGGAAGCCTTCTGATCACGGATTGAAACCCGTCGACAGGAATCTCAGCCACAACTTGCTCAATAATCAGCCACTGCCTCATTAGCCTTGACAACTACCACGGCGGGGCTGGGAGCTCACATGGTGAATCGCTGGTTGGTTACTGGTGCGGCAGGAATGTTCGGGCGAGATCTGGTGGGGGTTTTGCAAGGGCTGAACGAACCGGTGGTTGCCGTCACTCGACAAGATCTCGACATCACCGACCGCCTTTCAGTCCGAGCCGTTGTCTCCAGGTATCAACCGACGACAATCGTCAATTGCGCAGCATGGACGCGATTCAATGAGGCGGAGACCAGTGAATCGGAGGCCCTTCTTATCAACGGAAAAGGGGTCAGAGAGCTGGCTTCGATATGCAGCGATCGATCGATACGGCTGGTCCACCTCTCCACTGATTACGTTTTCGACGGCACGAGTTGTCGGCCCTATGCCGAAAGTGCGGTCACCAGTCCGATCAACGCGTACGGCCGGACGAAGCAGGCCGGGGAGCAGGCTGTGCTCGAGTTGCTGCCGGACGACGGGACGATCGTACGAACCGGCTGGCTGTACGGGCGACATGGCACGAACTTCATTCGCAAGATGGTCCGGCTGGAGCAGATACGCAAGACGGTGGACGTGGTGGACGATCAGTGGGGCCAGCCAACGTGGACCGTGGATTTGGCACAACAGATCGTGGCACTCGTTCGGCACGGCGCATCCGGCGTGTTCCACGGAACGAGCTCAGGCGAGGCCACTTGGTACGACCTCGCCCGCATGACCTTCCGGCTGCTCGGTGCGGATCACCGACGAATTCGCCCGGTGCGCAGCGACCAGGTCGCCGGCGGCGACCTGCGACCCCGGTACACGGTGTTGGGGCATGATGCCTGGCGGGAGGTCGGGCTGACGCCGATTCGGCATTGGGCTACCGCTCTGACGCAGTCGTTTCCCCTTCTGAATTCCGATTAATCGTAATATTCCTCGAGTGAGAGAAAGGAGGGGCCGCGGATGCGACTTCTAGTGACGGGCGGTGCCGGCTTCATCGGCTCGGAGTTCGTCCGGGCTACCTTGCGTGGCGCTCTGCCGGGCTCATCGGGAACTCATGTCACCGTTCTGGACAAGTTGACGTATTCCGGAAATGAGCTCAACCTGGCGCCGATCGCGGACCTGCCGAATTACCGGTTCGTGCACGGCGACATCTGTGATCGGAACCTGGTGGACGATGTGGTGGCCGGACACGACGCGATCGTGCACTTCGCCGCCGAGACACATGTGGATCGCTCGATCGACAGTGCCGCTTCGTTTGTCCGGACGAACGCACTGGGCACGCAGGTGCTGCTGGAAGCGGCCTCCCGTCACCGACTGGGGCGGTTCGTTCACATCTCTACCGACGAGGTGTACGGATCGATTTCTGAGGGGGCCTGGACGGAGGTGTCCCCGGTGGCCCCGAACGCGCCATACGCGGCGGCCAAGGCGGCGGGGGACCTGCTGGCGCTGGCCTGGCACCGGACGCGGCAGCTCGACGTCCTGGTCACCAGATGCACCAACAACTACGGTCCGTACCAGCATCCGGAGAAGCTGATCCCGCTGTTCGCGACCAATCTCCTGGACGGGCAGCAGGTTCCGGTGTACGGCGATGGCCACAACCGCCGTCAGTGGCTACACGTGTCGGACCACTGTCGCGCCATCCAGTTGGTGCTCCTCGATGGTCGGCCCGGGGAGGTTTACCACATCGGCGGTGGCACCGAGTTGACCAACCTCGAACTGGCCAAACACATCCTCGAGGCCTGTGGTGTCGGCTGGGACATGGTGCGGCATGTTCCGGACAGGATGGGACATGATTTCCGCTATTCACTGGACACCGCCAAAATTCGTACGGAACTCGGTTTCTCGCCTCGTGTCGCGTTCGAGGACGGGCTGGCGGAGACAGTGGAGTGGTACCGCAGTAACCGAGGTTGGTGGGAACCGCTCAAGAGTCCCAACGAAGCGACGGGTTCACCCGGCGACGCCAGCAGGTGACGGCGCAACCGGTCGGAGGAACGCTTCGTGGATGTCGTCACGGATCTCCCGCCTGCCGGGGCCGCCGCCGGTGACCTCGGACTGGCGGAATGACCCGGATCAGGGGCGTGAGTTGGGTGATGTTGCGGCCGGTCAGCAACACCTGCTCTGTGGACAACCTGTTCCGAGAACCATCTTGTCAGCAGTTCTTGCAGGTGAGGAATCGACTGCCCTAGCCGGCGGTTTGCGTCCCGTGAGGGGGAGGAAGAGATGCAGGACATTGTGCGGCCCATCGACGAGTGCCGGGTGTGCAGACACAACGATTGGCTTGATGTTGTCTCGTTCGGGTCGACACCACTGGCCGGAAACCTGATCGGCGAGGAAGACGACGCAGGGGGCGAGACTCTGTTCCCGCTGGAGGTCGTAGTGTGCCGGCAATGCTGGCTGATGACACTGCGGCATGTCATCGAACCGGATGTCCTTTTCGGGCACTATCGTTACGTCGCCTCGGACGCAGGCTCGATCATCCAGCACATGCGGCAGCTCGTCGAACTGTGTATCGAGCGGATCGGCCTGACCGACGGAGACCTCGTCGTGGAGTTCGGCAGCAACACCGGCGCGCACCTGGAGCTGTTCCGGCAGGCTGGCATGCGGGTAGTCGGCGTTGATCCTGCGCGCAATCTCGCCGGCATCGCCAACGATCACGGCGTGGAAACGATTCCTGCTGGTTTCACTGGCGAAGTCGGCCAGGAGATCGCGACCGGACATGGTCTGGCGCGACTGGTGTACGGGCGCCAATGTTTCGCCCACATCCCAGACATTCACGAAGTCCTCAACGGAGTCTCCGCCGTGCTGGCTCCTGATGGCCTGTTCTTCGTGGAAGTTCCCTATCTGGCGGAACTGCTCGCAAACAATCAGTTCGATACCATCTTCCACGAACACCTTTCCTACTTTTCGCTCGGCTCGCTGTGCAGGCTGTTCGAGTCGCACGGCCTTCGCGTCGTGGACGTCCATACAGCCGATGTGCACGGCGGCTCGATCGTGGTCTTCGCTGCCCCGGCCACCGCCGACTACGAGGTGCGGCCCGCTGTCGCCGAGATGCTCGCGGCTGAACGAAGCCAGGGCATCGCGGAGGAGGGAACATACCGGGAGTTCGCCGAGCGTACGGAACGGGTGCGCGCACAGATCCGAGAACTGGTACGCAGCGTGGTGGCAGAGGGCAAGTCAGTGGCTGGATACGGCGCACCGACCAAAGGCAGTGCACTGCTGGCCGCATGCGGGCTGGGACATCAGGAGATCCGGTTCTGCAGCGACACAACAGCTCTGAAACAGGGAAAAATATTTCCAGGGTCCAGAATCCCGATCTGGTCGCCGGAACAGGCAGGCGCCCATGTACCGGACTACTACCTGCTGTTGGCCTGGAACTACGCGCCGGAGATCATCAGCAAGGAGAAGGAGTTCCTGGAGAACGGCGGCCGTTTTATTGTTCCCATACCCGAACCGCGTGTGATATCGGCGGAGTCGACGTTGTGACATCGAAGGCTGCACCAACGATGATCAGGCGTTGTCAGGCTGCTGATGGGGTGGCTGGTTGAGGGGTATCCTTCTTGCGGGCGGTACCGGCTCCAGGCTGTGGCCGGTCACCCGGGCTGTTTCCAAGCAGTTGATACCGGTCTTCGACAAGCCGATGATCTACTACCCACTGACCACGCTGATGATGGCTGGCATACGGGAGATACTGGTGATCACGCGCCCCGAGGACCAGCGCCAGTTCCGTCACCTCCTCGGCGACGGTTCCCAATTGGGCCTGCGTCTTGAGTACGCTGTCCAAGAGCAGCCCGGGGGTATCGCGCAGGCGTTTGTCTTAGGTGCCGAGTTCATCGGCGACCAGTCGGTGGCCTTGATCCTCGGGGACAACATCTTCCATGGCGGGGGCCTGGGAACTCGGCTGCGTCAGTACAGCGACCCCGCCGGGGGACGGATCTTCGCCTACGTCGTAGCCGACCCCACGGCCTACGCGGTAGTGGAGTTCGACGAGGCCGGTACGGCCGTCTCCATAGAGGAGAAGCCGGCCAATCCCAAGTCGCGGTACGCCGTGCCGGGGTTGTACTTCTACGACAACCGGGTGTTGGAGGTCGCTCGCGGCCTGGTGCCGAGTCAGCGTGGCGAACTGGAGATCACCGCCGTCAATGAAACGTATCTGAAGTGGGGCCAGTTGCGGGTTACCGTGCTCGACCGGGGTACCGCCTGGCTGGACACGGGAACGTTCACCTCCTTGGTCCAGGCATCGGAGTACGTGCGTGTGGTGGAAGAACGGCAGGGCCTCAAGATCGGCTGCGTGGAAGAGGTCGCCTGGCGCTGCGGCCTCATCGGGAACGACCAGTTGCGGGAACTCAGCCGCCCGCTGCTCAAGAGCGGCTACGGCCGGTATCTCCTCGACCTACTCGCCGATCAGGAGTTGAAGTCGTCGTGAAACTTCGCCCGCTCGGTATGGAGGGTGCCTGGGAGATCACCCCCAAGCAGCACGCCGATCCGCGCGGGGTCTTCCTGGATTGGTACCGCGTCGACCAGTTCGCCGCAGAAGTCGGCCGCCCACTGCGGCTGGCCCAGGCCAATCTGTCGGTATCCGTTCGCGGCGTGGTGCGCGGCATCCATTTCGCCGATGTGCCGCCGGGGCAGGCCAAGTACGTGACGTGTGTGCGCGGCGCGGTGTTCGATGTGGTGGTGGACCTGCGCGTCGGCTCGCCGACTTACGGGCGCTGGGAAGGCACCCGACTCGACGATGTCAGCCGTCGTGCCGTCTACCTCTCGGAAGGCATCGGGCACGGCTTCTGCGCGATCTCGAACGAGGCCACGCTGTGTTATCTGTCTTCGCAGACCTACAACCCGGCATCCGAGCATGGTGTGCACCCGCTCGATCCCGAATTGGCCATCAACTGGCCCGCCGGGACCCCGCTGCTCTCCGCCCGGGACCAGGAGGCGCTCCTGCTCCCCGAAGCCCGGGATTCGGGCCTGTTGCCCAGCTATGCGGCCTGTCAGGCGTTCACGGCGTTGACGAGTCAATGACGGTCCGCGGCGTGCCGACCCAAGGGCCGGCACGCCGCGGCAGCGGGTCATGGGGACGATGGTGTCCGACATGGGCCTCCAGAAGGCGGCACGCGTCCTCGGCAATCCCCGACGCACGGCCTGAGCGCCGAGACCCCGCCCCCCGACAACCGGGGATCGAACGCCCACTGCCTCGCGAGCCCGAGACCGAGCACCCATCAAGCCCCGCCTGACGGAGTACGCCGACCAGCTCGTCCGCACCATCGACCAGCGTGCCCCTACACGTCTGATGCCGCCTTCGGCAGCACCCTTCACCGGGACGGGAGGTCGGGGCCGGCGCCTGACGGAGCGCGACTGGCGACCGCGGAGAGTTACGCCGGAAATAGTGCCCGGGGCGCTACGCGACAAGGCACCAAGAAAAACCCTCAGTGGCCCTCTGTTGCATTTTCAGTGAGTCGATGGAGGGGGGATTGGCTTAGCTCGCGCGGGAGTCGCACAGCGGATTACAGCGGCTCTCATCCCGTCGCTAGGGGGCGGCGACTCCGGTACTCTCGCCAATGTCCCGGTGGCCGACGTCCCGAGGTCCGTGAGCCCTGGGGCCCTGTTCGGGCTGCTGTGCCGTGTCTCCCGCAGTTATCCGGCCGCTCCCGCACCGTGGTGCGGGAGCCGGGTCTGCTATGCCCGAAAGAGAGCATCTGTGACTACTTACGACACTCGCACCGCCACCGACACCCCCGGATTCCAGCGGCCCGGCCATGTGGGGACGACGTCGTATGACGCCAACGCGATCACTGTTCTGGACGGCCTGGACGCCGTACGCCAGGCCATCCAGGCCGCCACGGCCCGGGTCGCGGCCCGCAAGGCGCGCGACCTGATCCGCCGCAAGGGCCTGGGCGAGATGGACGCCGAGGAACTGCGCGTCACCACCATGGACCCCGACCACCGGGTCCTGAGCCAGGTCACCCTCGACGACGACCTCTTCTCCGTCCTGATGTGCGAGGACGTCGAAGCCCGCCGCCACTTCATCCAGCGCAACGCCAAGGACGTCCGCTTCCTCGACATCTGACCCTGGGCACTGCTCCAGCCACTCTCGGACGCGCGACCCGAAGCCCCACCACTATCCTCTGTTGCACAGGAGAGCACTGCGTGAGTACAATCCCCGCCCCGGCCGCCGACAGCCGGCCCCAGGACGGCTCCGACTACACCGCACAGCACCTGATGGTGCTCGAAGGGCTCGAAGCCGTACGCAAGCGCCCGGGCATGTACATCGGATCCAGCGACAGCCGCGGTCTGATGCACTGCCTATGGGAGATCATCGACAACTCCGTCGAAGTCACCGACAACGGCCGCGGCATCCCGGTGGACACCGAACCTCGCACCGGCCTGTCCGGAGTCGAGATCGCCTACACCAAACTCCACGCCGACGGAAAATTCGGCGGCGGCTCCTACGCCGCCTCCGGTGGCCTGCACGGCGTCGGCGCCGCCGTGGTCAACGCGCTGTCCGCCCGGCTGGACATCGAGGTCGACCGCCATGGCCGCACTCACGCTATCAGCTTCCGCCGCGGCACACCCGGCATCTACACCGGCCCCGGACCCGACGCCCCCTTCACCCCCGCCCAGGGACTGCACCGGACCACCAAGATCCCCAAGTCGCGGACCGGCGCGCGCGTGCGTTACTGGGCCGACCGCCAGATTTTCCTCAAAGACGCCAAGATCTCCCTGGAGGACCTGCACCAGCGTGCCCGCCAGACCGCGTTCCTGGTGCCCGGCCTGACCATCGTCGTCCGCGACGAGTACGGCCTCGGCGAGGGCGGCAGCAAGGGTGAGGAGTCCTTCCGCTTTGAGGGCGGCATCAGCGAGTTCTGCGAGTACCTGGCGGACGACAGGCCGGTCTGCGACATCCTCCGTTTCAGCGGACAGGGCACCATCAAGGAGACGGTCCCGGTCCTGGACGAGCACGGCCAAATGACGCCCACGGAGGTCACCCGCGAGCTCGGCGTGGACCTCGCGCTGCGCTGGGGCACCGGATACGACACCACGGTGCGGTCCTTCGTCAACATCATCGCCACCCCCAAGGGCGGCACCCACGTCGCCGGCTTCGAGCAGGCCGTCATCAAGACGTTCAACGAGGTCCTGCGCGCCAAGAAGCTGCTGCGCGTTGCCGAGAACGACATCGCCAAGGACGACGCCTTGGAGGGGCTCACGGCGGTCGTCACGGTCCGCCTCGCGGAACCGCAGTTCGAGGGCCAGACCAAGGAGGTCCTCGGCACCTCGGCGGCCCGCCGCATCGTGAACAACGTGGTCAGCAAGGAACTCAAGGCGTTCCTGACCTCCACCAAGCGCGACGTGGAGCAGGCCCGTGTCGTCATGGAGAAGGCCGTCGCCGCGGCCCGCACCCGCATCGCCGCCCGCCAGCACAAGGACGCGCAGCGCCGGAAGACGGCACTGGAGTCCTAGTCCCTGCCGGCGAAGCTCGCCGACTGCCGCAGTGACGACGTCGACCGCAGCGAGCTGTTCATCGTCGAGGGTGACTCCGCGCTCGGTACGGCCAAGCTGGCACGGAACTCCGAGTTCCAGGCGCTGCTGCCGATCCGCGGCAAGATCCTCAACGTGCAGCGGTCGTCCGTGACCGACACGCTGAAGAATGCCGAGTGCGGTGCGATCATCCAGGTCGTAGGAGCGGGTTCGGCGGGCCGCACCTTCGACATCGATCAGGCCCGGTACGGCAAGATCATCATGATGACTGACGCCGATGTGGACGGCTCCCACATCCGGTGCCTGCTGCTCACGCTGTTCCAGCGCTACATGCGGCCCATGGTCGAGGTCGGCCGGATCTTCGCCGCGGTGCCGCCGCTGCACCGCATCGAACTGGTCCAGCCGAAGAAGGGCCAGGAGAAGAACGTCTACACGTACTCCGACCGCGAGTTGCGCGACAAACTCATGGAGTTCCAGAGCAAGGGTATCCGGTACAAGGACTCGATCCAGCGCTACAAGGGTCTGGGTGAGATGGACGCCGACCAGCTGGCCGAGACCACGATGGACCCGCGCCACCGCACCCTGCGCCGCATCAACCTCTCCGGCCTGGAGGCCGCGGAAGGCGTGTTCGGCCTGCTGATGGGCAACGACGTGGCTCCCCGCAGGGAGTTCATCACCAGCTCCGCTGCCACGCTGTACCGGTCCAGGATCGACACCTGATCTTGACTCTGTCGGGGATCTTGAGAAGCTCGGGGTTCATCCGCCGACGAACCGCCAAGACCGCGGCCGGGGGGTGCCCTGCTGGTCCAGATACGTTTGGAACGCGGTCGGCGGTCGGGGAGGACATGGTGCTTCCGGTGGGAGCTGGTCGCAGAGTCGTTCGACGTTGACCGCGATGGCGGTGAGCACGTGCTGGACGTGGGTCTTTTCCAGGCCGCGGTAGCGGCATCGCCGCATCTCATGGCCGTGCGCGAACTCGTTGACGTGCTCTCGATGCCGGACCTGACCGCGTAGATCCGGCGGCGGGAGGGGTTGTCCTGCTCGGCGCGCTTGCACCTCTGCAGGTCGAGCAGGTCCTTGGGGAAACCCACGCTGCGGGACGCCGCGCGGGAGCTGGTGCATCGCGTGCGGGCGGGGCAAGGTCCGCACTGGCTCTTGGCGAACTTGACCACGATGAGCGGCGCCGCTTGGGGCGAGGACGTCGGATACGGGCCGAGGCCGAGAGCGCAGGACGGGCACCACGCTGGTGGCGTGGTGCCCGTCCTAGTGCGTTCACCGGGTGCGCGCCGCGGGGCTCAGCCGCCGTCCCCGGCGACGAGAGCGTTCACGCGTTCGCGGGTGCCCGTGCCCGGCTTCGGAAGCAGGACCACCACGCGCAGGTCGGGGTGGTCGGCGATCTGTACCGTCGTGCGCTGGAAGGCGAGCCGCCCGGCCGTCGGATGCTGGACGACCTTCTCGCCGATGGACGTTTCACTGACCTCCTGCCGCCCCCACAAGCGGGCGAACTCCTGGCTGCGTTCCGACAAGCGGCTGACGATCTCCTCGAACACCGGGTCGTTCGGGTAGCGTGCGGCGTCCGAGCGGAACTCCGCGACGAGGGAGGGGGCCATCTCCTCCCATTCGGGGAGCGACCTGTGCGGGCCGTACTCGTCGACGAAGCCGTCCATGCAGCTCTGGAGCCGCCCCACATTTCCGAAGATCGACTCGACCGTGGCGTTGCCGTAGAGGTAGCGCCAGTAGCGGTCCAGGACGTAGGCGGGACTCGGGGACCATTCCTCGACGAGCGAGACAACGTGGTCCGGGGCGCAGGACGCGGCGGGGGCCTCCGCCTGGATGGCGGGGGCCGCCGGAGTGTGTCCGGCCAGGCGGTAGAGGTGCGCTCGCTCGGCCTTGTCGAGGCGGAGGACGTCGCCGACCGCGTCGAGGATGCTCGTCGTGACGGAGATGTGGCGCCCCTGCTCCAGCCACGTGTACCAGGTGAGGCCGATGCCGGCGAGCGAGGCGACCTCCTCGCGCCTCAGGCCCGGCGTCCGTCGGCGCCTGGTGGCGGGCAGTCCGACATCCTGCGGCGACAGCCGGGCCCTGCGGCTTCTCAAGAAGTCCCGGAGAGCGTCCCGGCGGTGTCTTGTATTTGCTCTTGGCGTGGTGGTCACAGCAATAGCATAAATTCCGTCTTGGCCTGCGCAACTGGTGCCGGGAGAATTGCGAGGTGTCAGTCGGCCTGCCCGGGGAGATGAAGCGACTGCGGACAGCGGTGCGAACAATTACGACTCACGTTCTGGCGGCCGCGTCGTATTCCGGGATCGAGTCCGCAGGGCGGAGCGCATGCAGCACTCGGGATCCGTTCTCCTGCGGGGCGCCGTCTGAATTCCTCGCATCTTTCGATATGGACGACGCGCCGAGTCTGAAGGAAGAAAGGCGAAATCGTTTGTCCGGGAAAGGAAAAGCATTGGAGCGGAGTGTAGGGGAGGCTCAGAGTGAGAAGAGCGCTCCCGCGCCGCCGACCGCGACCGCCGCGCAGTGGGGCGCGGTCTGGATCCTGCTGCTCGGTGCCTTCATGGGGTTTCTGGACATCTTCATCGTCAATGTCGCCAACCCCTCGATCCAAGTGGAACTGAACGCCAACTTCGCCGATATCCAGATGGTGCCGGCTGGCTACACACTCGCCTACGGCGCGGGGCTGGTCACCGGCGGCAGGCTGGGTGACATCTTTGGCCGCCGCCGCGTCTTCCTCATCGGTATCGTGGCCTTCGCCGTGACCTCGGTGGCCTGTGCCGTGGCCGTGAGTCCCGGGTTCCTCATCGGGGCGCGGATTACGCAGGGGCTGGCGGCGGCGGTCGTGTTGCCACAGGTCCTCGCCCTCATCCAGGTCACCTTCCAGCGCGACGAGGAGCGCACCCGCGCCATCGGCCTGTACGGGGCCGTCATCGGTGTCGGCGTTGTCGCGGGCCAGATCGTCGGCGGGCTACTCATCGCCTGGGACGTCGCTGGGCTCGGCTGGCGGTCGATCTTCCTGGTCAACGTTCCGCTGTGCCTCGTCACGTTCGTCGGTGCGCTCGCCCTGGTGCGGGACGGCGGCGACCGCGAGCGGATGAAGCTGGACGTCCTGGGAGTCGTCCTGCTCGGCCTGGGGCTGCTGGGCTTGGTGCACGGGCTGGTCATCGGTGCCGAGCAGGGCTGGTCCACCCTTCTGGTCGGCGAGGTCGTCGGAGGGGCGGTCCTGCTGGTCCTCTTCGTACTGTGGGAGCGCCGCGTGGCCGCGACGGATGCGACGCCGCTGCTGCCGCCTCGCCTGTTCAAGCAGCGCGGTTTCTCGGTGGGGTTGCCCACGGCGCTGTTCTTCTACGGGACCAACGGCGCGTTCATCTTCCTGCTGGCCTTCTACCTGCAGCAGGCGAAGGGCCTGTCCCCCCTGGAATCCGCGTTGACGTTCACGCCCATGGCGATCCTGACGTCCGTCTTCTCGGTCCTGTGCGGGAATCTCGTGGCGCGCTACGGCCAGTGGGTCGTTCCTGGAGGCGCGGTGGTCATGGCGGTCGGTCTGCTTCTCGTGTGGGGCGGGGCGGTCATGTTCGACGACCTTTACCCCGCTGTGGCCCTGATGCCCGGCCTCGTGCTCTACGGCGCTGGCGGCGGAATCGTGGCGGTCTCGCTGATGAGCACCGCCTTGTCCGGGGTGGAGCCGGCGGATGCGGGTGCGGCGTCCGGCGGCATCCTCACTGCGATCCAGGTCTCCGAGGCCGCCGGCGTGGCTGGTATCGGTGCGCTGTTCGCCGGCGTGGCTGTCGGTGGCGGCCAGGTGTACGGCTTCGCGGTTGCCTCCGTGGTGCTGACCGTGCTGTCGCTGCTGACGGCCGCGATGTTGAAGCTGCTGAGCAGCCCGCAGAAGGCGGCGGCCGCGGCCGACACGGCGTGACCCGGCGTCCGCACCGAGATGGCCCGCCGACGGGCCGTCCCGGGGCGGGCACGATGAAGCGGCGTGGCCGGGGTTGTTGGTGGCGCCTGTCGCCTGTCCCTCATCCGCCCTTTGGGGATCGCGCCGTCTCTGGTGGATTCGGAGGCGCAACGGTACGAGCAAGGCGCGGGCCATCGGTTGCGGACTGGTGGAACCAGGGGGCTCGCGCCCCCATGGACCCCCGGGCCCGCGTGGAATCTGGCGCGAACAATAACGCCAGCGAACTCCGCTCCCAGCTCAGAGGCCCCACGCGGTTGGGCGAATTCGAGGGGTCGTCGCAACACGTGAGGTCAGTTGCTCGCCGCGAGCAGCTTAGCCAGACGCTCGGCTGGGGTGTCCCAGTCGAGCGTCTTTCGCTGTTGGGAGTTGAGTTCGGCGGCGACGGCCTCCAGGTCCCCGCGCGTGTGCCCGGATAGGTCGGTGCCCTTCGGGAAGTACTGCCTGAGCAGACCGTTGGTGTTCTCGTTCGAGCCGCGCTGCCAGGGGCTGGCCGGGTCGCAGAAGAACACGGGTATGTCGGTGGCCGTGGTGAACTCGGTGTGCAGGTGCATCTCCGAGCCCTGATCCCAGGTCAGCGACCTACGGAGCTGCTTGGGCAGGGTGGAGGCCGCCTCGATCAGCGCGTTGCGGACCTGGGGCGGCCGGCGGCCGTGGGGCAGGTGGACCAGGGCCACGAAGCGCGTGGAGCGCTCGACCAGGGTGGCGATGGCCGACTTGTTCGCCTTGCCCAGGACCAGGTCGCCCTCCCAGTGGCCGGGCACGGCCCGGTCGGCTGCCTCGGGCGGGCGTTCGCTGATCATCACCATGTCCTTGGCCATGCGCGGCTGGCGTTTGTAGGCCTGGCGGCGCGGCCTGCGGTAGGCCCGGCCCGAGCGCAGGGTGCGTTCGATCTCGCGGCGCAGCTCCCCGCGGCCCTGGAAGGAGAGGGCCTGGTCGATGGTCTCGTGGCACACGTGCATCTCCGGGGAGTCGGGGAAGTCGCGTCGCAGCAGGCGGGAGATCTGCTCGGGGCTCCAGCGGCGGTGAAGGCGCTGCTGGATGTAGTCGCGCAGCGCGGGGTTGTTCTCGATCTTGCGGGGTTGGGGGCGCCGCTTGCGCTCATCGGCGCGGACCTGGGCGGCATGCGGCCCGTACCGGTAGGTCTTGGAGGCGGTGTAGTAGGAGCGGTTGCGGCGGACCTCGCGGCTGATGGTGGACGGACTCCTGCCCAGCTCGGCGGCGATGGCCCGCAGCGACACCTTCTCACGGAGCATGTCGGCGATGCGGACGCGCTCCTCGGGGCCGAGATAGGCGGAGGGCCTGAAGAGGGCCGCCCCCCGTTGCGGATGGGGGTGCGCCCTTCTTCAGGCCCTTGTGCGCTCGGCGTCCGTTGCGCCAGACCTTGCCGGTGCGCCGGTTGATGCCGACGTTCCGGCACGCCTCGGCGTTGCTGTAACCCTGCTCCATGAGCCGGAAGTATTCCTGCCGCTCACGGACCAGCTTCTTGCGGCCCTGCGGTAGCTGGCGCTCCTTGCGGATCTCGAAGCCGTCCATCGCATCCCTTCAGAGATGGTGTGTTGCGACGACCACTAGAACTCAAGTTGGCGCGCGGGGCCTTTCTTGGTGTCCGTACAGCGGCGAAATACTGCGATCGGCCTGGCTTTCGGTGGTGTTCACATCCCCGTGGATGGAGCCGCCCGAGATTCTGCAGCGCACGGATGGTCGCCGGGGTGTGCACCTCGGTGTCGGGGGCGTCGTGAACGCGGTCCGGGTGTTCTCCGTGGCGGTTGGGTGCGTTGGCGATACATTCTTCGGAGATCGTCGGACACCGCCCGCAATGATCCCCTAGCGTGGCCGCATGGACACACACTGTGCATCGCGTGAGCAGCGGTTGGACCGAGCATTTGGCCACCTCGACGTCGACGGCAACGGTTACGCCGAGCATGACGACCTGATCGCGTTGGCCGCCCGTCTGATGGCGGGGTTCCAGGAGACACCGGAGAGCGTCAAGGGGCGGTCGCTGCTCGACGGGTTCGAGACGTTCTGGCAGGCGCTCCTCGCCGCGATCGACCTTGATGGAGACCGGCGGATCAGCCCGGAGGAGTGGCGCCTCGGGATGGTGCGCGCGTTCGCCGACCAACCGGGCGACTTCGACCGCTGCTTCCGGCCTGCCGTGGTGGGTGCCCTGGCTTTGGCCGACACCGATGGGGACGGTGTCATCGACCCTGACGAGTGGCAGGTTTTCCAGCGTGCGTTCGGCACCTCCGAGGAGAACGCCGTGCTGTCGTTCGAGTGCCTGGACAGCGACGGCAACGGAACGCTCAGCGTCGATGAACTCGTCCAGTCCGCGCGGCAGTTCTACACCGGCGTTGACGAGGAGGCCGTCGGCAACTGGCTGTTCGGGCGCGTCGCGTAGCGACTGCTCACCGGTGCGGCCGAGGCGGAGCACTCCGCGGGGTGCTCCGCGGACTCGCCGACGAGGAATGAGGTCGGCTCCCGGTGCCGGATCCGCACCCGTCCGAGGTGCTGCGGGCGGGTGCTCTCGTGATGCCGCCAGTTCCTTCGCACGAACCACCCACCGAGCTGGATCTGAGGAAGCTGATACATGGATCGTGTCGCGTTCGTATGTCCTGGACAGGGGGCCTATTTCCGCCGAGCGGCCGAAGTGCTGTGGGACGCCGTTCCGGCCACCATCGAGGTGTTCGCGGAGATCGACCGCGTCGCCGCCGAGCTCGGGGAGGCACCCGTGCGGCCGGTCCTGTTCGGTACGGCCGCCTCCTCGATCGACGAGCTCGCCGAACAGTCTCCGGAGTCCCTGCAGCTCGCCCTGTACGGTCTCGCCGTCGCAGCCTTCCACGGGCTGCGCGAGCGCGGTGCGGTCCCGTGGGCGGTGATCGGGCACAGCATCGGCGAGATTCCGGCGCTGGTCTGCGCGGGCGCCTATACGGTCGCCGAGGGGGCCGAGATCTCCTGGCGCCGTGTCCGCGCGGTGCGGCGCCACGCCGGTGCGGGCACCATGCTGGCCATCGGTGCCGACGCCGAGGTGGCCGCGGCGCTGGTGCGCGCCGTCGACGATCCCCTGGCGGCCCTGGCGGTGCGCAGCGCTCCCCGGCAGAGCGTCGTCAGCGGTCCGCACGCCACCGTGACGACGATCGGGGAGCTGGCCGACTGGCTCGGCCGGTGGAACCGCCCGGTCGCCTCCCCCTTCGCGTTCCACAGCCCGCTGATGGCGGCGGCCGTGGAACCGTTCCGGTCCGACATCGAGCACATCCGGCAGAAGCCGCTGCGGACGGAGGTCTACTCCACCACGCTCGGGCGTCGGCTGACCGACGACGATCGGTTCGCCGATGTGCTGGCCTCGGGGCTGGTCCGGCGGTGCGATCTGCTGGGCGTCGTCCGCGAGGCGCACGCGCGCGGGGCGGGCGTGTTCGTCGAATGCGGCGCACGGGACATCCTGGCGCGCACCGTGCGCGAGATCGTGCCCGATGTGGCCACCGCCGCGTGCCTGGTTGAGAACGCCGACGCGGAGACCTCCCTGACCGCGGCCGCACGGACGGTCCGGCACTCCGGGCCCGGGACGGCCGCCTCCGGCACGACTCCCATCGAGAGGAACGACCGTCCGGAGCCCGCCGCCGATGCGCCGGAACGGCAGGACGCCCAACCGACGTCTGCCACGGCCGCCGCGCCTGCGGCGGACGCGGCGTCGGAGCCGCCCCCGACCGACCGCGCGTCGGTGCTCGCGGACGTCCGCGCGATGTACGCCACGGTCCTGGAGTATCCCGAAGAGGTCCTGGAAGAAGACGCCGACCTCGATGCCGACCTGGGGGTGGACTCGCTGAAGCAGACCGACCTCCTGGCTCGGGTGGCCAAGAAATACGGGTTCGCGCACCGGTCCACGGGGCTGCGGATGTCCGACTATCCGACCCTCGGCCGCATCGCCGACCTCGTCGCTGAGACGGGACGGGGCTGAGACCATGACCGACCGCAAGAACGACTTCGCCGGACGGCTCGTTCTGGTCACCGGCGGCGTGCGCGGGGCCGGAAAAGCGATGGCTGAGGAGTTCGCCCGCCGCGGAGCCGATCTGGTCCTCAACTACTTCCACGCCGTGGACGAGGCGGAGCAGACCAGGGAGGAGCTGACCGCGCTCGGTGCCCGGGTCCGGCTGATCCGGGCGTCGGTGGCCCGCCCCGAGCAGGTGGAGGCCATGTTCGAGACGGTCCGCACCGAGTACGGGCACCTCGACGTCCTGGTCAACAACGCTGCGGCCGGAGGGTTCGCGGAGCCGGAGGAGATCACCGAGCGCGACCTGGACCGCGCCTGGGCTACCAGCGTCAAGGGAAGTCTGTGGTGCTCCCGGCACGCCGCTCCCCTGATGGCGGCCCGCGGCACGGGAGCGATCGTGAACTGCTCCTCGATCGGGGTGAACCTGGTCCTGCGCCCCAGCTACCTCACCGTGGGGATCACCAAGGCCGCGGTCGAGTCGCTCACCCGCTACCTCGCCGCCGAGTACGCCTCCGACGGCATCCGGGTCAACACCGCGTCCGCCTCGCTGCTGGAGGGGCGGGCGATGACCCAGTTCCCCGACCACACCGAGTTCCAGCGGCAGATCACCGAGGGCGCCCCGCTGCGGCGCCTGCCCTCGGAGCGGGAGTACGCGGCCCTGGTCGCTTTCCTCGCCTCCGACGCCGCCTCCTGGATCACCGGGCAGGTGGTGACCGCTGACGGCGGTATCGGCCTGGGGAGCGGGATGCTCGGCGCGGGCTCCGGCGGACCGGCGGACGGTGCTGGGCGGGACCACCTCCCCGCCAGCAACCCCGAGTCGACGCAGGTCGCCCCGCCCGCCGTGGCTCTGACGCCGCGGCCGCAGGAGGACGAGGACGCCGTCGCCATCGTCGGCATGGGGGTGCTGACTCCCGGTGCCTCCGACACCGGTGCGCTGTGGCGCAGGCTCGTCGACGGGCGGCCGGCCTTCAGCGAGCCCGGGGACCGGTGGGACGCCGCATGCTTCTACGACGCCGATCCCACCGCCGAAGACCGCACCCACGCGAAGGTCACCGGGTTCGTCCACGGGACGGAGCCCGACCCCGATGCCGAGGCCGACTACGGGACCCGCTGGCTGCGCCAGGTGCTGCGCGAAGCCATGAACGGCTGGGCGCCCCGCGCGGGCGACCGGACCGCCTTCCTCCTCGGCCACAGCTCCACCGCCAGCGCGCACCTGGAAGAGGCGGTGGTGGCCCGCGGGTTCGCGCACCGGATGGCCGAGCATGGCGCGCCGCTGTCCGCGGACGAGCTGGCGGCGCTGGTGCGGTCGCACCTGCGTCTGGCCGGAGACCAGCCCGAGCGCTACCTGACGCACGTCATCGCCGCGGAGGCCTGCGCCGGGCTGCTGCCGGACGACACCGACCTCCTCACGGTCGACACCGCCTGCGCGTCGGCGCTGTACGCGGTGGACCTCGGCATGCGCGGTCTGCGCGAGGGCCGCTACGACGTCGCGGTCTGCGCGGGCGCCCACGTCTTCTCGGCTCGGGAGATGGTGCTGTTCGACACGGCCCGGACGATGTCGCGCACCGGCGATGTGCGGGCCTTCGACGTCGCCGCCGACGGGACGCTGTTCTCGGACGGTGCCGGGGTCGTCGTCCTCAAGAACCTGGCGCGGGCACGGGCCGACGGCGACGACATCCGGGGCGTCCTGCTGGGCGTGGGCTCCTCCAGTGACGGGAAGGGGCGCGCGATCTACGCGCCCAACCCCGGAGGCCAGGCGCGGGCGCTCCGCGGCGCCTTCGCCTCCAGCGGCGTCGACCCGCGTGACGTCGGCATGATCGTGGCGCACGCCACCGGTACGCCGGTAGGCGACGCCACCGAGCTCGCCACCCTCGCCGACCTCTACGCCGACAGCCCCGGATGCCCCGTGGTGTCGAACAAGTCCGTGGTCGGGCACCTCGCCTATGGCGCGGGAATCGTCTCGCTCGTGCACGCCCTGCTCGCGATGAAGCACGAGCGGATCCCCGCGCAGCACCGGTTCACCGAGCAGCCCAAGGACAGCCCCCTGGCGGACGGGCCGCTCACCGTACCGACCACCGACACGCCCTGGCCGCGGCGGGCCGACCGGCCGCGCATCGCCGCGGTCTCGGCGTTCGGCTTCGGCGGCGCCAACGCCCATCTGCACGTAGCCGACGCCCCGGTGGCGGCGCCGAACCACGGTCGACGGACCGACGACGCCGAGACCGACGCCCACGCCGACACTGCCGCTGCCGCTCACGCTGACACCGTCCTGGTCGGCTGGAGCGCCGACCTGCCGGGCGACCCGTCGCGGGACGACGTGACCGACTGGCTCATGGGGAGCGGCCCGGCCCCGGCGGCCGACTTCGGGGACCGTCCCCTCGTACCGCCGCCCAGTCGGGTGCGGCTGCCACCGCCGACGCTGCGCGCGATCGACCGCAGCCAGGTGCTCGCGGTACGCGGCGTGGGCGCGCTGCGCGACACCCTCGGCCCGGCGTGGGACCGGTTGCGTGAGCGCATGGGCGTGTTCGCCGCGAACGCCGGACCGACGCGGGCCGCGGTGATGTACGGCCTGCGGATCCGCCTGACCGACCTGGAACGCAACGTCGTCGCGGGGCGGCCGGAACTCGCCCAGCCGTTCGCTCGGCTCGCCGCCCAGGTGCGCGACCTGACCCCGACCGCCAGCGAGGACTCCGAACCCGGACTGCTGGCCAACATCATCTCCGGCCGCGTGGCCAACTACTACGACCTGCACGGTCCCAACCTGACCGTCGACACCGGCGACTCCGGCACGTTCGCGGCCGTCCGGACCGCAGCGGGCCATCTCCGCGACGGCGATGTGGATCTGGCCGTGGTGATCGGGGTCAACGGCAACGCCACGCCCGAGATGCGCTCGATCGTCGGCCGGGACCTGGCCGAGGGCGCGTTCTGCCTCGCGGTGACGCGGAGGGGCGTGGCCGAACGTGAGGGCCTGCCCGTCCTGGCGGTCCTCGGCGGCGAACCCGCGCCGAACAACGTGGACATGGCGGAGCTGGTCAGTCCCCTGCGTTCCGACGACCGCACGTACCTCGCGGCGGATTCGGCGATCGCGGTGCTGTCCGCCGCGCTGTCGGGACGGTCCGGCCTGATCAGTCGGCGCGACCCCTGGACCGGGCGCGTGTCCGGGCTGACGGTGCGATCCGCGATCGAGGCGCCGCGGTCGCCGGTGGTGCGCGAGGTCGCCTTCTCCCCGGAGCTCGACGACCATCTCCGCGTCCACACGTTCGCCGGCCGCCCCGCTGTTCCCGGAACGTTCCTGGTGGCGCACGCCGTGCTGGCGGCGGAGGAGCTCGTGCCTGGGCGAGTACCGACGGCCATCGAATCGGTGCGGTTCATCCGGTTCGTCCGCCCGGACCGCGGCGGCCTCTCCGGCGCTTTTCGGGTGACCGCGCGGGTGGCCGGCGGAACCGCCGCCTGCACCCGTGTGCGGGTCCGCGTCAGCGCGGACGTCACGGCGCCCAACGGAACCCTGCTGCAGGGCGATCGGACCCACGCCGAGATGGACGTGCTCATGGCCACCGAGCGGCCGACGGCGCCGGTCCGGCCGGAGGCGCCCGAGGAGGTCGGCGTTCCCGGCCTGGTGCCGCCCTACGTGGAGAACCCCGGGACCTGGATCCGCGGCCTCTTCGAGACGCTGGCGGACCCGCGCGTCCGTCCGAACGGCGTGTCGGCGCGTTTCCGGTTCACACCGGAACCCGGGTGCGAGCGGCTGCGCACATTCACCATCCCGGCGATGTTGCTGGACGGCATGCTCCAGGCGACCATGGTCCGCCCGGACACCGACCCGACGGCGCCGCTCCAGGCACCGCTGGGCATCGGGCGGGTCGCCCTCTACCATCCCGGCAACGACTTCGATCTGCCCGGAGACATCCGGGTGTTCTGTGACGGGCCGGGCGCCAGCGCCACGGGCGCCGAGGAGCGGACAGAGGACGGGCCCACGGCCACGTCCTGCACGGCGGTCGGCCCGGACGGCCGGGCGCTGGCCGAGATCAGCGGGGCGCGGCTGAGCGAGGTCGGGCAGGTCGCGCCCTCGTCCGCGCAGATGCGGGAGATGTCGGCGTGACCGAGGTCCACAACCTCGCCTTCGTCGACACGCCCCAGAGCCCCGGCGACCGTCGTCCGCTGGCGGCGGTCCCGCACCGGAGTGTGGTGCTGACCGACGATCCCGAACTCGCCGGACTGGTGCCGGGCGGGGACACCGAGGTCGCGGTGTGGGGCACGGACCTCGCACCGGCGAACGTCCCCGACACTGTGGCGGATCTCGGGTTCCGGCCCGCGCACCTGCGGGCCCTGCTCCGCCTTGACCGCGGAGCCGAGCCGACCGCCGCCCGCGCCTTGCACGATCTGACGTTCGCCGCGCTCCAGGGACTGCACGCGCGGCTGGAGTCGGTGGTGGTGCTGGTCGTCGGCGGTGTCGTCGATGGCCCGGACGGTGTCGTCCCCCGACCGGAAACGGGCCTGTTCGCGGGCCTGCTCCGGTCGGCGGCGCGGGAACTGCCCGATGCCTGGTGTGCGACCGTCCTGGCCGGAGACCTCCCGGCCGGGGACGCGCTGTCGCTGATGGCGGCGGAATCGACACGGCGGCAGGGGTGGTGGACGGTCGCTTACTCTGGTGGGCGCAGGTGGGAGCTGGCCATGCGTGCGCAGGAGCCGAGCCGGCCACCCGCCCTCCCCGCCCTGGGCGACGACGCGGTCGTGGTGGCCGTCGGCGGTGGGCGCGGTATCACCACGCACTGCCTGCGCGCCTTGATCCGACCGGGCCGCGGCCCGCACGTCTACCTCCTCGGCCGAACCGCCCCGCCCGCCGGGCCGACCGCGCCACCGCCGCCACTGGCCGACTTCCTGCGGGAACGACGGGTGACGCGTGGCCAAGCGCGCACCGCCGACCTGGTCGCCGAGCACCGCGCCCTGGTCCGCGCGGCCGAACTGCGCGCCACGCTCGACCGGCTCGGCGACCGGGCCCGCTACATCGCCTGCGACGTGGTCGATCCCGCGGCGGTCGCCGCCGCGGTGGAATCCGTCCTCGCCCGCCACGGCGGCGTGGACCTGCTCCTGTTCAGCGCCGGGGAGGTGGCCTCGGCGGCGCTGCCCGGCAAGGCTCCGGCCGACTTCAGGCGCGTCCGCGACACCAAGCTGATCGGCTACGCCAACCTGAAGCGGGCGCTCGCGGCCTGCCCGCCGCGTATCTGGTGCAACTTCAGCTCGATGTCGGCGCTCGTGGGAGTCGCGGGCGACACCGACTACGCGTCTGGCAGTGACTTCCTGCTCACCGCGGCGTGGTGGGCCAACCAGCGTGAGGGGCGCGACGAGTACAGCATCGCCTGGCCGGCGTGGGCCGAGGTCGGCATGGCCGCCGACCCGGCGGTCACGGCCGCCCTGCGCCGCCAGGGGGTCGAGGTCGGGCTCCACCCCGACGACGGCGCCGCCGTCTTCCGCCGACTGCTGGAGGCGGGCACACATCCGGCGACGGCACTGGTCAGCGCGGAGACGCAGGAGCGGGAACCGGTGGGAGCACGCCCCTGGTGACCAGGTGGTCGATCATGCGGGCGAAGAAGCCGCGATCCAGCGTTCGGAGTTCGAGTGCCACGCGGCCCCGGGTGGCGGACGAATCGACCCGGGGGATCCGGTGGTGCGGCTTGGTGGCCAGGAGGTGCTCGGCCACCTTCCAGACCGCCAGCATCACGAACGCGTCGGGCGAGTGCATCTCGTCGAACAGCAGTCGGCGCCATTCGGCCAGGCCGCAGCTGCGCAGCGGATAGCCGAGCGCACGGACGTGCTCGAAGACCTCCCCGAACGCCAGATGGTCGGCCTGCGTCAGGTGGAACGCCCGGTTCGCCGTGTCCGGCTGCCGTGAGAGCGCCACGACCATGCGGGCCGTGTCGTCGACGGTGCTCACCGTCGTGTCCCCGTCGCATTCGGGAGCCGCGCCCAACCGGATCACCGCCCGCAGCAGGCGGGCGACGAAGTCGTTGTCGGCGCAGCGGCCGGTGGCGCTGTGCCCCAGGATGATGCCGGGTCGGTAGAACGTCACGGGGGTGTTCCAGGCACGCGCGAGCGCTTCGGCCTCCGATTTGGTGCGCGTGTAGCCGATACCGCCCGCGTAGTCCGGCCGGACGGCGGTGGCCTCGTCGATGGCGTCCAGGCCTTCGGCACGCGCGTTGATGAACACGCCCTGCGTCGACACCAGATGCACCGGGATGCGACGGCCGTCATGTGTGGCCAGGGCGAGGACGGCGCGTGTCCCGTCGATATTCGTGGGCGCGAGTTCCGTGAAGTCCGCGGCGAGATTCACCGAAGCCGCGCAGTGGTAGATCGCCGTGATTCGATGGCAGAGCCGCGTATATTCGTCCGGTGAAAGTCCGAAATGAGGATCGAGCAGATTTCCGTGGACCACTTTCAACCGGTCGGAGCGCGGTAGGCCGATCCGATCCGAACCGGCGCGAAATCGCTGCTCGGCGCCGCTTCTGCTACGTCCTCGAACGAGGCAGAGCACGGTCGAGGATGTCTGGCGGAGTAGCTCGCCGGCGAGATAGCCGCCCAGAAAACCGGTCGCACCGGTCAGCAATACCTCATCGGGCATGTCCCGCAGTGTAGGTCGGAGCGCGCCGCGCTGTCCGGGTATTGGAGAAATTGCGAAAGCAGCACGAATTCTGGTAGCGGATGTCCGCCGCGCCCAATGCCGGTGCCCCCCATCACGGGTCTCGCGCGTGCTGTGGCGGAGGCGCGCGCCTGTGCGTGATGACGTCGACCGTCGGCGAATCCCGGTCACGCACATCGTCCGCGGAAGTGGCGAGCCAGTTCGACCCGCGAGGTCAGGTCGAGCTTCCGGAAGATGTGCCGCAGGTGGTAGTTGACCGTGTGCGGCGAGCGGGAGATCAACCTGGCCACCTGCGGGTTGGTCTTGCCCTCCGCCACCAGGAGCGCGACCCGGAGTTCCGCCTCGGTGAGCCGGTCCGCCTCCACCTCGCGTGTGTGCGGCGCGCGCGGCCACGGTCGCGAGGATCGGATGTGCCGGGTTTCGCGCTGCGAGGCGCTCGGCCGCCCGTACGACCGTTGAGGCGAGCGAGAACTCCCCGGCGGCGCGCGCGAGGTGGACCAGGCTCGCGGCGGCGCTGTGGTCCCCCACGAAGAGGAGGGGTGAGGTGGACAGGTCCCCGTGGCGCGCCGCGAGCAGGTCGATGGCGGCGTAAGGGTGCAGCCGCGCCAACGCCACCCGGAAGTCGCCCCATTCCTGGTGGACCGAAGGGCTCGCGGAGACGGTCGAGAGCGCCGGCCACGGCCTTGTATCTCCACATGCGGGCGAGCTCCACGGCTCTGTCGTGGTGCAGGAGTGTCCCGGACAGAAGATCCGTCCGATGCGTTGAGTGCTCCACCGAGGTCCGGACCGTAAGGTCATCCACCGGAATCTGCCCGAGCAGTTCGAATGCCACACGAGCCGGACGGAAATCCGGACGGTGGTGGTCGTTCAGCATTTGCGTCGGCAGCAGCGCGGAGGGAGGCCCGGCATGCTGTGCTTTCGCCTCCAGAGCCCGGCTGCCGACCACGTGCTGGCATACGTCGTGTCGTCGATTCGTTCATAGAACGAGTCGGCGACCAATGGCGCGTCCCCCCGGTTGCTTCACCGCGCTCCCCTTTTTCAACGAACCTTGCTGTGAGGCTAGTTCCGCTTTCTTGGCTGCGGAACTACTCGTTTGAGTAGGGCTGAGTGGGAGCTACTCGAACGAGTAGTTCCGTGTGCGGGATTTCTGTTAATTCACTGAGGTGATCCCGTGTGATGAACGTGGAGGTGCGCTGTCCGATCTCACCCAGCGGGAGCGGAGCAGGACGCGGGCGCTGGGTCTGCTACGCGACATCAGCCATGATCCGAGGGTGTCCGAGACCGACCGGCTGGAGGCCGCGACGGTGCTCTTCAAGAGCGATCGGGAACTGCGGGAACCGGCCCTGCGCTCTCTGCGGGAAATCGCGGTTTTGCTTGACCCCCTCGGGGCGAGGGTCAACGGGTTTGCTCCGCTCTGCGGTGACTTCCGGTTCTGACACCGCGATATCCCAGCGTCGCATGCGCCGGAGCTGACGGAATTACCGGACACTCTCATCTGGCGAGAGCGTCAGGTCTGAATGCTCTGAAAGTCTGCAAGGGTGAGCCCCAGGTTCAAGTCCTGGTACGCCCACACAGCTCAGAGGCCCCACGCGGTGACGTACGGGGCTTTCTTGGTGCCGTACCCCGGCCGCCTATGACAACCGGATCTCCTCCGGCGCTATCGACATCGCTGTGGACACCGTTTCCGCGCCTCTTCAACGCGTCCATGGGTGGCGGGGCGCGTCCGCCGCTCACCCGTCCTCGCAGGTGTGCCCGGCGGCGCTCGACATCCGAGCTTCCTGCGGCTGTACTGGGTACCATTCGGGCTGCGGAGCAGGAGTACGTATGCGTCCGATCATTGTCTTGTTCACTCGGGACCTGCGGGTTCGCGACCATCCGGCGCTGGCCGCGGCGGCTGACCGGGGTGCCCCTGTGGTGCCGCTGTTCGTCGTCGATCCCGCGATCACTTCCCGCGCCGCGCGCAACCGGATCGCGTATCTGTGCGAGGCTCTCGCCGGTCTTCGGGGCGCGCTCCGTGCGGTGGGCGGGGGGCTGGTCCTGCGCTGCGGCGATACGGTCCGCGAGGCGCTATGCCTCGCCCACGAGACAGGTGCCGGACGCATCCATCTGAGTGCCGATGTGAGCGCGCTCGCCGCCGCGCGTTCGGCGCGATTGCGCCGCGAGGCGGCCGCTGTTGGCGTCGAGGTCGCGGAGTTTCCCGGGGTGACGGTCGTTGCCCCGGGCGAGCTGGTCCCGGCGGGTGGTGACCACTACAAGGTCTTCACCCCCTTCTGGCGCGCATGGGAGGCGCACCGGTGGCGCGACGTGGTGGCAGCGCCGAGGCTCCTCAGCTTGCCCACGGGAGTCTCCGAAGGCGGCACTCCCGAGGACGCGCTTAAGGGCGCGGGCGTCGGCGAACTGTCCCCATCCCGGCAGCCCGGCGGCGAGCAGGAGGCACGGCGCCGACTGAGTGCGTGGCTCTCCAACGGGTGCTCCTCCTATGAGCGACTCCACGACGACCTCGCTGCGGCCGCCACCTCCCGGCTCAGCGCCGACCTGCGGTTCGGTTGCCTGTCCCCTGTGGAAACCGCGCGAGCCGCCCTTGAGCACCCCGGCGGCCGGTCCTGGGTCCGCCAACTCGCCTGGCGGGATTTCCACCACCAGGTCACCGCGGCCTTCCCCGGCATCGCCGTGCGCGATTACCGGCCGCGCGACGTGCGGTGGCGCGACGACGAAGACGCCCTCGAGGCGTGGCGCGGTGGCCGAACAGGCGTCCCGATCGTGGACGCGGGCATGCGCCAGCTCGTGGCGGAGGGGTTCATGCACAATCGCGCCCGCATGATCGCGGCGGCGTTCCTCACGCGGCACTTGCGCCTGCACTGGCGGCACGGCGCTGCCCACTTCCACGCGTTGCTCACCGACGGGGACGTCGCCGACAACTGCGGCAACTGGCAGTGGGTGGCCGGCACCGGAAACGACACCCGGCCCAACCGGAGATTCAACCTGCTGCGGCAGTCCAGGAGATTCGACCGGGACGGCGACTACATCCGGCGCCACGTCGCCGAGCTCGCCGGTCTCTCCGGTCCCGACATCCACGCACCTTGGCGGGCGCGGACCCCACCGGTCGACTATCCGATACCGCTGACGGACCTCGGGGAGTGAGCCGGGGACCAGGCAGCACCCCACACGCGGCCCGAGGAGCGAGGTTCGCGTGGGGGACGGCGAGCCGCCACCGCCAACCGGGCTTCAGTCCGCCGACTCGTCCGCCTCCGCCGCGGCGGCCATGTTGTCCGCCATCGCCCCGAAGACCACGCCATGGAACGGCGCAATGCCCCACCAGTAGGCCTGGCCCGCCAGCCCGCGGGGGTGGAACACCGCCCGCTGCCGCAGAACGGCGGACCGGTCGCCCGGCTCCACCCGCAGCTCCAGCCAGGCAAGACCAGGCAACCGCATCTCGGCGCGCAGCCGCAGCAGCCGACCGGGATCGATCTCCTCGACCCGCCAGAAGTCCACGGAGTCGCCCACCCGCAGCCGCTCCGGGTCCCGCCGTCCCCGGCGCAGCCCCACGCCCCCGACCAGACGGTCGAACCAACCGCGCGCCGCCCATGCCATCGGCCACGAGTACCACCCCCGTTCCCCTCCGATCCCCTCGATGACGCGCCACAATGCCTCGGGAGGGGCGTTGACCTCGCGTCGCCGCTCGTCCACGTAGAGGGAGCCGCCCGTCCAGCCCGGATCGGTGGGCAGCGGTTCGGACGGCGCGTTCGGCCAGCCCGCAGACGACCACCGCGTGTCGACCCTGGCCTCGCGGACGCGGCACAGGGCGAGCCGCACCGCCTCGTCAAACCCCAGGCGCTCGTGATCGTCGACCATGTCCGCCAGTTCGTCCTCTGCGCATACGACCTCGTTCCGCAGCGAGTCCACCAACGGCCGGGCGATGGAGCCGGGAACCGGGGTGACGAGTCCGACCCACAGGCTCGAGAGGCGGGGCGTGAGGACCGGCAGCGGGAGGATGACCCGCCTGCGGACGCCGGCGGCGCGCGCAAAGCGCTGGATCATCTCCGCATAGGTGAGGACATCGGGGCCTCCGATGTCGAAGGCGCGGTTGACGTCGGGAGGCAGCTGAGCCGACTCCACCAGCAGGCGCAGCACATCGCGCACGGCGATCGGTTGAACGCGGGTTCTCACCCAGCGGGGAGTCGTCATGATCGGCAGCCGCTCGGTGAGGTAGCGGAGCATTTCGAACGATGCCGAGCCTGACCCGATGATGACGGCAGCGCGCAGCACGGCCGTAGGAACCGGCGACTCGAGCAGGATCTGTCCGACCTTGTCCCGCGAGGCCAGGTGGGCCGACAACCGCTCGCCTCGTGGCGTGAGCCCGCCCAAATAGACGTTGCGGCACACTCCGGCGCGGGCGGCGGCGTCGGCGAAGTTGCGCGCCCCCTGCTCGTCACGTTCGCGGAAGTCCCCACCGCCCATCGAATGTATGAGGTAGTAGGCGGTGTCGATACCACTCAGCACGGGGTCGAGGCTTGCGGGATCGAGCACGTCGCCGGGGACCGCCTCGACCCTGCTCCGCCATGGCAGGTCCCGCAGCTTGCCGGGAGAGCGGGCCATGCATCGCACGTCGTGCCCGGCGTCGAGCAGCTCTGGGACCAGGCGCCCGCCGATATAGCCGGTCGCCCCTGTGACGAGTACGCGCATGCCGTCCCCCGTCCCGGCTTCCCCGGATGCTTGCGGCCCGGAGGATGCGCCGCCAGCGGCGCCGCCCGCCGCACTTCCTGCTCCCTGGCCGCGGATATACCCATTGGCCGCGCGGAACTACCCAGGCACCACAGTCTCCTCCCGCCCCGAGGGCAGCTGCGCGCGGAAGCCATGGCGCCGTGTGAATCTCACGCGGACTAACGGTCGTCCGTGGTTCTTCAAGCACTACGGGTGGCCGTTTCGGACACCTGTCGTGAGCGCGACGCGGCGCCTCTACCTGATGGGGGCGGTCGATGTGACGCGTCGGCGAGTGGTCAGTGCGCGACCACGAGGGCGGCGAGCAGGGATTGGGTGAGGCGGGCCCGGTATCCCTCGTCGACGGGGCCATTGGCGGTCAGGAGGCGGAAGAAGAGCGGGGCGCCGAGGAGGTCGGCTGCGAGGGTGCGGTCGAGGTCGGGTGAGAGTTCGCCGCGGGTGACGGCTCGGTCGAGGATGGCGTCGACGGTGGCGTGGAGGGGAACGTCGATGGCCGTGCGCATGGCCTCCGACAGCGCCGGGTTGTGACCGGCCTCGGCGAGGAGGTCGAGCAGGATGCGGCGGATCTGGGGGCGGTCGAGGATGCCGACGGATTCCGCGACCAGGGAGGCGACGTCGCCCCGGAGGGACCCGGTGTCCGCCGGTGCTGGAAGTTCGTCGCGGGCGGCGGTGGACACCAGGTCGATCAGCATCTGGTCCTTGGACGACCATCGCCGATACAGGGCGGCCTTGCCGACTCCCGCTCGCCGTGCGACGGCGTCCATGGACATGCGTGCGCAGCCGGTCTCGGCCAACTCCTCGAAGACCGCGCACCGGATCGTCGCGGTCACGCTTTCCCGCAGCAGGGCGCTTCCCCGCGGCTGGTTGGCTCTCGGCATAGGCGCAGGATATTCCAGAACGGAACCGTTGCGTTCCGAAGGTTTCGCGGTTACTGTCCGGTAGTTAAGAACGGAACCGATCCGTTCCGTGAGCACACGGAAGGGAACCGGATGAGACCCCCGCCCCCACACCGACCGTTCCCTCCCCCCGACCTCCCCGAGCACATCCCCGGGAGGCGGATGTGATGAGCGCACGCGCAGGTCCCCGCGGCGTCCTCACCCTTCTCGTCGTCTTCATGGTCATCAACTTCGCGGACAAGGCGGTCCTCGGACTGACCGCGGACTCGATCATGGAGGAGCTGCACCTCTCCGCCACCCAGTTCGGAACAGTGGCGGGCTCCTTCTATCTGCTGTTCAGCGTCTCGGCGCTGCTGGTGGGATTCATGGGCGACCGGATAGGGGCCCGACCGCTGCTCGCCGGGCTGGTGCTCGTCTGGTCGGTGGCCCAGCTGCCGATCCTGATCCCCACGGCCGGTTTCGGCTTCCTGCTGGCGACGCGTGTGCTTCTGGGCGCCGGAGAAGGCCCGGGCTTCCCGCTGGCCAACCACACCGCGTTCACCCATTTCCCCCCGGATCGGAGGTCGCTCCCCGCCGCGATGGTCACCATGGGCGGCGCCTTCGGCGCGATCGTCGGCGGTCCCCTGACGATCCTGATCTCCGAAGTGCTCGGCTGGCGCGCCGCGTTCGGTGCGCTCGGTGTGGCCGGACTGCTATGGCTGGTGGCCTGGCTCCGGTACGGCGGCAGCGGCCCCTATGGCGCCTCGGGAGAGACGCCGGCGGCCGCCGGGACACCGGCGGTGACCGGGGGGCCGTCGCAGGCATCGATGCCTGACCGCGTGCCCTACCTGCGCATTCTCACCACGGGAACGTGGATCGGCGCGACCTTCGCGACGGCGACCGTCCTGTGGGCCCTGGCGCTCGCGCTGGCGTGGATTCCTGTCTACTTGGAAGACGAGATCGGCCTCAACAAGGCCGGGCTGAGCCTGGCCATCGGCCTCCCCAGCCTGTGCGCGATCGTCCTCGTGCTCGTTGGCGGCGGTCTGGCGCAGCGGCTGATCAGCCGGGGCGTCTCCTACCGGGTCGCGCAGGGCGTGGTGGGAGGGACAGCCGTCACGGTGGGCGGCCTGTTCATGCTCGGGATGACCCGGGTCGAGGCGGTCCCGCTCGTCCTGCTGTGCTTCGGCGTCGGCTTCGCCATCGGCAATACGCAGACCCCGCTCTCCAACGCCGCGATCTCCCATGTGTGCCCGGAGCGCCAGCGAAGCGCCGTGCTCGGCGCGTCCTACGCGGCGGCCACGATGTCCAGCGTGCTCGCCCCATATGTCACCGGCCGGATCATCGACGCGGCGCCGTCCCAGGCTGTCGGCTTCTCCCTGTCCTTCGACCTCGCGGCGCTGCTGCTGCTCGCGGGCGGCCTGGCCGCCTTCCTCCTCATCCGGCCGGACCGAGACGCGGCGGCGCTGCGCCGACCAGCGGATCCGGAAGCGGAATCCGCCGGGTTGACGCGGTGAGCGGGATCCGCCGGACGTGCCAGGTGACCGGCGGATCCCGCTTCCTGCGAGTGCGCGTTGCGGGCGGTGCGGGACAGGACCTGAAGGGGACTAGAGGGACGCGTCGGCCTTCAGCGCACGCGCCACGCGGACGACGCGCTTGGCCTGCACCTGGGCGGCCGTGCGCGTGGTGTCGTCCACGGGGTTGTTGCCCTGGGCGTCCACGTGCGAGGTGCCATAGGGGTTGCCGTCGGCGAACTTGCTGGCGTCCGTGTAGCCGGGCGGGACGATGAATCCGCCGAAGTGGTAGAAGGTGTTCGACAGCGCGAGGAGGGTGGACTCCTGGCCGCCGTGCAGGGTGGCCGAGGAGGTGAAGGCGCTGTACACCTTGTCGGCGAGCTGCCCCTGCGCCCACTGCCCGCCGAGCGCGTCGATGAACTGCTTGAGCTGCGACGACACGTTCCCGAACCGGGTCGGCGAACCGAAAATGACCGCATCGGCCCACACGACGTCGTCGGCCGCGGCCTCGGACACGTCCTTGGTCGCCTCGACGTTGGCGGCCCAGGCCGGGTTGCTCTCGATGGCGGCGGCCGGGGCGAGCTCGGCCACCTTGCGCAGGCGCACCTCGGCGCCTTCCTTCTCCGCGGTCTCGGCGATCTCGCGAGCGATCTCGTAACCAGTGCCGGTCGACGAGTAGTAGATGACGCTCAGCTTCACGGTCTCGCTCATGGATGTGCCCCTTCTTGTGAACGTGGGAGTCGCGGTGCGACAAACTGTCTTCCTGGAAAGATAATTTGTATGTATCTATTTGGCCACCCCGAGCGGGCGGATGTGACGAGCATCATGGGTTCTACCTGCGCTGATGACGGTGCCTGGTGCGTCGGGTTCCGCGGCTGTCGCGCCCTTCCCCGGGGCCGCGACGGTCACGCAGAGAGGAGCGCGGAAAGCGGTGAAGCGCCGTCAGGGGAGCAGGCGAACCGGAGGGGTGGGGGTGGGCGTCATGTGTTTGGGAGGCGTGGCTGAGTTTCGGCGGCGTGATCCGACGGACGAGGGAGTCCGGACCGACGGACTCGGAGTAGGGAGGCACTGACGGCATGCGTGGACCCCGACCTGCAACCGCTATTGGAATGATCAGCCCTCTGGCGGCTGCGGCCCTGCTGGCCTCTTGTTCCGCTGAGACGCAGGAAGCGCACTACGACGATTTGGAGGAAGCGCGCGCGGAAGGCGCGGTGGATCAGGGCTGGATCCCCGAGTGGGTGCCCGAGGAGGCACGGAACATCCAGGAGATGCACGACCTCGACACCAACGCGCAGCTGCTGGCATTCACAGTCGGGTCCCGCACGATGCCGGAGCCCTGCGAGGAGCTGGCGGTCGATCCGGAAGGCCCGAGCTTGTCGGCCGACTGGTTCCCGCGGAGACCCGGATCTCTGACCAAGCAGTGCGGAGAATTCCACGCGGTGCTGAACGATGGCAGGATCCACGCCTGGACGAACGGGGGCGCCGGCTGACCGTGTGGGACGGTGTTGGGCGCGTCGAGGGAGGAGGGCGGTGAGCGTCGGCATCACGCCAACGCGACATCGCCGCAAGGTGGCATCGCGACATCGCGCCAAGCCGAGATCCCGGCAAACGGAGATCGCGACGAAGCGACAGGCCGTTCTGTCGACACATCATCTTGTTGATGCGGGACACGCTCAGCACACGCTCGGGGACCGCCGAGCCACGGAGAGAACCGCCACTCCCCCGCCTCTCACGCGACACCCGCCGGCGATCTGTGCCCGCCGTCGGCAAACGCGACGAGCCCCAGAGGGTCGATGACCACGACCTGCCCGCGCCGCAACCGCACCAGCCCGCAGTCGGCGAGTTCGCCGAGCGCCTTGGTGGTGCGCTCCCGCGTGGTGCCGGTCAGGCGGGCCAGTTGCTCATGCGTGAGTCGGATCTCCTGGCCCGAGTTGCCGGTGGGTGCGATGAGGGTGGACAGCGTCTTGGCCGTCCGCTCAGCCACAGACTTGCATGCCATGTCGACAAGGCGCTGTTCCAGCTGCGTGAGCCGTGCCCCCAGCTGTTCGGCGATGCGGGTGGCGATCCTGGGATCCGAGAGTAGAAGGCCGCGCACGTCGTCATGGCTCATCAGGTGGAGGACGCTCTCGTCCAGGGCCTCCGCCCAGGTGCCGCCCATGTGCAGCCCGAGCACCTCCATCTCGCCGAATATGGCGCCCGACCCCATGAGCCCCGTCGTCACCGTGCGCCCGTCGTCCGCCACCCGGTACAGCCGGACCCGGCCACGCTTCACGATGTACATCGTCTCGGCGCGGTCGCGTGGCGAGTAGATCGTCTCCCCGGCCGGTAGGGAACGCGTCGGTGCCTGCGCACCGATCGACGCCATCTCCGTGTCGGTGAGGTCTTGGAAGACGGCTACCTCAGATGAACACCAGTGATCGTGCGCCATCGTGCACCACGGCTCCTCGCTCGGCGCAGCCGTTCCAACATCGATCTTCCTTGACTTCACCTGCCCTGTCCAGGGCTGGTGACCAGGTGGAAGGGGGCGCGAGGAGGGTGTAGAGAAGGCGGCGGTTGGCGGAGATAGGGCGGCGCGGGATTCGGACGGGAGGTTCCGCCGTCACGCCGTCGGTGTCGTCGGCGCTGCTGGGGTCCGAGACGCGCCTCGACCAATGGCGACACCTGCGGCTATACCGGGTATCCACCCGAGCGCAGCCCCCCAGACGGTGCCGCTGAGCATGCCTACGACGACGATCGCGCCGTATCCGACGAGTCCGAAGCCCATCGTCGCGCCGACCGCGACCGCGCGGAGGGTGTTGGCGGTCACCGCCCCCAGAACGAATCCCACCCATGCCGACAGACCGGCGCGCACACGGCCGACTGCGGGGCGGCGCGTAAGGGCGCGTCGCGTCCAGGCACCGGTGACCGTGGTGAGCGCGACCACTGCGATGACCTCGATGGTGAGGGCGTCCCAGCCTTGTTCACCGAACGGGGTGACGCGCAGCCGGGGCAGGCCGAACGGGGCACCCAGCGTCGATGGAGCCACGAGCCAGGGGAATCGCGCCGTCAGCGCCGTTATCACCCATGTGCTTCCGAAGAGGAGGCAGATCCCGAGCGTGGCCACGACCGCGGCGGCGGTCGCCGATGCCGGGGAGGAGGAGAGGGAGACGGAGGGGAGGGGGATATTGCGAAACGATTTCACGTTCTGGATGATAGTGACCTACGTCTCATCGAGATAGCCCCCGCCTTCTCCACCCCACGAAGGATCGCCGTCCATGAAGCGTCCCCCCTGGCCCGTTCTCGCCCTCGTTCTGGTTCTGGTCGGAGGCTCCCTCGCCGTCGTGACCCGCCCTTCTCCCGAAGGTCCCCGCTACATCACCGACGATCAGGGGCGGGCGATCACCCTCCACGGTTTCAACACCGCGGGATCGACGAAGGGCGATCCGGACGCGATGCCGTGGATCGAGGAGCAGGACGTCGAGAGCGAGTACGAGCAGATGGGCACCAACTTCGTTCGATTCCTGCTGCAGTGGAGAGCGTTGGAACCGGAACCAGGCGAATACGACGAGGAGTACCTCGATGCCGTGGCCGAACGCGTCTCCTGGTACGCCGAGAGGGACTACCACGTGCTCCTGGATATGCACCAGGACTTGTGGGGCCAGGGGATAACGGAGGCGGGCAGGGTCGGCAACGGCGCACCGGAGTGGGGGACCCATACCGATGGCCTGCCGGTCGAGGAGCAGGAGCAATGGGAACTCGTCTACCTCGAACCCGGGACGATGCGCTCCTTCGACCACTTCTGGAACACCACCGGAGAGCATCCGGAGCTGATGGACCACTACGTGCGGGCCTGGCGCCACGTGGCCGATCGTTTCGCCGACGAGCCGGCGGTGCTCGGCTACGACCTGATGAACGAACCATGGGGCGGCACTCTTCAGGGTCCGGACTTCGAGAAGGGGCCGCTGGCCGAGCTCTACCGGCGCAGCATCACGGCCATCAGGGAGGTCGACAACGACTCCTGGATCTTCGTCGAACCGCAGGCCGTCGGGATCAACTGGGGTCTGCCGTCGGCACTCCCCCACCTCGACGACCCGCGCGAAGGCAAACCGCGCATCGTGTACGCACCGCACATCTACCCGCTGCCGATGGACATGGGCGAGTCGTATGGCGGGGATGAGAACGGAGGTGGGGATGGGCGAAGTGGCCGCGGTGAGTCAAGCCGCGTGTGGATCGACCGCAGCATCAGCCTCTGGCGAAGGAATGTCCTCGCGACCGCGGACCGGCTCGAGGCGCCGATCGTTCTCGGTGAGTTCGGCCTGGATACGAGCAGCCCGGGCGCGATGGAGTATGTCGAGCGGATGCTTGCGGTAACGGATGAGATCGGGGCGGGAAGGGCCTACTGGTCCAACGACCTCGACGGGTGGGGTCCGTGGGCGGGCCGTGCGGATGGGGGCGAAGAGCGGGCAGTGGTACCGGGTCCGCTCGTCGACGTGATGAATCGTCCCTATCCGCGGGCGATCGCGGGCGAGCCGCTGGCCGTGCACTACGACAGGCCCACCCAGACGCTGACCGTGTCGTTCGCGGAGAAGAACGACGGAAGCGTCACTGGGCCGACAGAAATCTACGTTCCGGAAGGCGGGTTTCCAGGGGGAGGCAGCATCACATCCAGCGATCCCGAAGGAAGCTGGTCAGGGGAGTGGGACGCTGATCGCAGGGTGTGGGAGGTTGAGTCAGCTCCCTACCTGCAGGAACATGAGCTGGTCGTATCGCCTGCCAACTAGGACGGCGGTAGCGCCGGATGCCCGCGAGGGTCGATGTGTCCCACATCACTTCGAATTTGGTTGGTTGAGTCGGAGGCGCGGACTACAGTGGTTCGGGTCGCCTTGAAGCAGCCGGTTCGTCCGGTGCTCGGGGCGGCGGTCTTCTTTCCGGTCGCACGCGGGCCTGGCCCGGTGGGAGCGGCCGCTCTTCGCACGGTTCGACGCACGGATTTCGCCTGGCATACTGGCGTGTGCCCGGACAGCAATTCCGTGTCGGAAATCGTGTGCGGGCGGGTTTTATCGGGAGAGCGAACGCGAAACCGCCGATTTGGCGGGGCCCGCAGCCACCTGATAAAGTGAAGACACAACAAAGCGGAACGCACCGCCTCAACAGAAAAGCCAGACCAGGCAAATGACAGGTCGGCTCGTATGGGATGAGCGGTTGTTTCTTGAGAACTCAACAGCGCGTGTTTGTTTTTCTTTCAGCCAAGTTTGTTTTGGCCCCTTTTGAGCACACGGAACCCTTGGTGGTTGCGGGGTGCTCGGGGTTCCTTTGATTGGCCATGATGCGAGTCATGGTCGGTCAGGGTTATCTCTTCCAGGTTTACCCGCCATGCTTCGGCACGGCCGGGTTGTTTGGCCTTTGATGGAGAGTTTGATCCTGGCTCAGGACGAACGCTGGCGGCGTGCTTAACACATGCAAGTCGAGCGGTAAGGCCCCTTCGGGGTACACGAGCGGCGAACGGGTGAGTAACACGTGAGCAACCTGCCCCTGACTCTGGATAAGCCGTGGAAACGCGGTCTAATACCGGATACGACACCCTGCCGCATGGCGGGGTGTGGAAAGTACTTGTCGGTTGGGGATGGGCTCGCGGCCTATCAGCTTGTTGGTGGGGTGAAGGCCTACCAAGGCGATTACGGGTAGCCGGCCTGAGAGGGCGACCGGCCACACTGGGACTGAGACACGGCCCAGACTCCTGCGGGAGGCAGCAGTGGGGAATCTTGCGCAATGGGCGAAAGCCTGACGCAGCGACGCCGCGTGGGGATGACGGCCTTCGGGTTGTAAACCTCTTTTACCACTCACGCAGGCCCGGGTTTTCTTGGGTTGACGGTAGGTGGGAATAAGGACCGGCTAACTACGTGCCAGCAGCCGCGGTAATACGTAGGGTCCGAGCGTTGTCCGGAATTATTGGGCGTAAAGAGCTCGTAGGCGGTGTGTCGCGTCTGCTGTGAAAGGCTGGGGCTTAACCCTGGTTTTGCAGTGGATACGGGCATGCTAGAGGTAGGTAGGGGAGACTGGAATTCCTGGTGTAGCGGTGAAATGCGCAGATATCAGGAGGAACACCGGTGGCGAAGGCGGGTCTCTGGGCCTTACCTGACGCTGAGGAGCGAAAGCGTGGGGAGCGAACAGGATTAGATACCCTGGTAGTCCACGCCGTAAACGTTGGGCGCTAGGTGTGGGGGCTTTCCACGGTTCCCGTGCCGTAGCTAACGCATTAAGCGCCCCGCCTGGGGAGTACGGCCGCAAGGCTAAAACTCAAAGGAATTGACGGGGCCCGCACAAGCGGCGGAGCATGTTGCTTAATTCGACGCAACGCGAAGAACCTTACCAAGGTTTGACATCACCGGTAAACCATCGGAGACGGTGGGTCCTTTTGGGATCGGTGACAGGTGGTGCATGGCTGTCGTCAGCTCGTGTCGTGAGATGTTGGGTTAAGTCCCGCAACGAGCGCAACCCTTGTTCCATGTTGCCAGCACGTGATGGTGGGGACTCATGGGAGACTGCCGGGTCAACTCGGAGGAAGGTGGGGATGACGTCAAGTCATCATGCCCCTTATGTCTTGGGCTGCAAACATGCTACAATGGCCGGTACAGTGGGCGTGCGATGCCGTGAGGTGGAGCGAATCCCTAAAAGCCGGTCTCAGTTCGGATTGGGGTCTGCAACTCGACCCATGAAGGTGGAGTCGCTAGTAATCGCGGATCAGCAGTGCCGCGGTGAATACGTTCCCGGGCCTTGTACACACCGCCCGTCACGTCATGAAAGTCGGCAACACCCGAAACCTGCGGCCTAACCAGCTTGCTGGGGGGAGTGGGTGAAGGTGGGGCTGGCGATTGGGACGAAGTCGTAACAAGGTAGCCGTACCGGAAGGTGCGGCTGGATCACCTCCTTTCTAAGGAGTCTTATGGGCTGGTCGTGACATCGGCTGTTGTGGTCGGTGGCGGTCGGCGGACTCGAAAGTGGACCCGCGTTGGTCGTCCTGGATTCGCTCCGGGTTGGCAGGCGTGGGATGGCTGAACTGAAGAACGAACTTCCGCACCTCGTCCTGGAAGAGGGGGTGCGGGCGCGCTGTTGGGTGTCTGAGGATGCAACCGCTGGTTGTGTTCCTGGGTGCCACCCTGACGAAGACCCGCGTGGTCGCCTCGTCTCGCTGGTGCTGGTCGGCTGTTTCTCGGTTGGCTGGTGGTGCAGCGGGTGAGGGGTTTGATCGCAGTGTGCGGTGTTGTGGTTGGGTGTGTGGCTGGTGTTTTGATTCGTGGATAGTGTGCGCGAGCATCTTGTATCTGTGGTGGCCAAGTTAGTGTGGCATACGGTGGATGCCTTGGCACCAGGCGCCGATGAAGGACGTGGGAGGCCGCGATAGGCCGCGGGGAGCTGTCAACCGAGCTGTGATCCGTGGGTGTCCGAATGGGGGAACCTAGCCCGAGTTGTGTCGGGTTGCCGCCGTCTGAATGTATAGGGCGGTTGGTGGTGACGCGGGAAGTGAAACATCTCAGTACCCGTAGGAAGAGAAAACAACAGTGATTCCCTGAGTAGTGGTGAGCGAAAGGGGATGGTGGCTAAACCGTGCGCGTGTGATAGACGGCAGTTGTTGCGTGTGCGGGGTTGTGGGATGTGCATGTTCGGGTCTGCCGGCCCGGAGCATTGATGCCGTAGCTAGTTGAAACCGTTGGGAAGCGGTACCGGAGTGGGTGAGAGTCCCGTAGATGAAGGTTACGGCTAAATGTTTGCATTTTCCCGAGTAGCGCGGAGCCCGAGGAATTCCGTGTGAATCTGGCAGGACCACCTGTCAAGCCTGAATACGTCCTGGTGACCGATAGTGCACAAGTACCGTGAGGGAAAGGTGAAAAGTGCCCGGTGAGGGGTCGTGAAATAGTACCTGAAACCGTGTGCTGTCAAGCCGTCAGAGCTCCTGCTTGCAGGGGTGATGGCGTGCCTTTTGAAGAATGAGCCTGCGAGTTATGGTGTGTGGCGAGGTTAACCCGGGTGGGGTAGCCGTAGCGAAAGCGAGTCTGAAGAGGGCGAACATAGTCGCATGCTGTAGACCCGAAGCGGGTGATCTACCCATGGCCAGGGTGAAGCGGCTGTAAGAGGTCGTGGAGGCCCGAACCCACCAGGGTTGAAAACCTGGGGATGAGCTGTGGGTAGGGGTGAAAGGCCAATCAAACTCCGTGATAGCTGGTTCTCCCGAAATGCATTTAGGTGCAGCGTCGTGTGTTGCTTGCCGGAGGTAGAGCGACTGGTTGGCTGATGGGCCCGACAAGGTTACTGAGGTCAGCTAAACTCCGAATGCCGGTTTAAGTTATAGCGCGGCAGTGAGACTGCGGGGATAAGCTTCGTAGTCGAGAGGGAAACAGCCCAGATCATCAGCTAAGGCCCCTAAGCGTGTGCTAAGTGGGAAAGGTTGTGGAGTTGCTGAGACAACCAGGAGGTTGGCTTAGAAGCAGCCATCCTTTAAAGAGTGCGTAATAGCTCACTGGTCAAGTGATTCTGCGCCGATAATGTAGCGGGGCTGAAGCACACCGCCGAAGCTGTGAAGCCCGGGCTTAGGTCCGGGTTGGTAGGGGAGCGTCGTGCGTCCGGTGAAGCCTCGGGGTGACCTAGGGGTGGAGGGTGTGCGAGTGAGAATGCAGGCATGAGTAGCGAAACACACGTGAGAAACGTGTGCGCCGATTGACTAAGGGTTCCTGGGGCAGGTTAATCCGCCCAGGGTGAGTCGGGGCCTAAGGCGAGGCCGACAGGCGTAGTCGATGGATAACGGGTTGATATTCCCGTACCCGTTCACACGCGCCCAGTACCGAGTCCTTTGATGCTAACCACCACTGAAGCGGTGGTGTGCCTTCGGGTGCGCTGTCGTGGAGGCGTGGGACCCAGGAGGGTAGTAGGTAAGTGATGGGGTGACGCAGGAGGGTAGCTCTACCGGGCGGTGGTTGTCCCGGATAAGCGTGTAGCCCGAGAGATAGGCAAATCCGTCTCTCGTTACATGGGTGAGGCGTGATGTCGAGCCGTTTGTGGTGAAGTGAGTGATCCCGTGCTGTCGAGAAAAGCCTCTAGCGAGTGTGTGGGCGGCCCGTACCCGAAACCGACGCAGGTGGTCTGGTAGAGAATACCGAGGCGTTCGGGTGAACCATGGTTAAGGAACTCGGCAAATTGTCCCCGTAACTTTGGGAGAAGGGGAGCCCTGTCTGGTGATGGCCTTTGCGGTCTGAGCTGGGTGGGGTCGCAGATACCAGGGGGAAGCGACTGTTTATTAAAAACACAGGTCCGTGCGAAGTCGTAAGACGCGGTATACGGACTGACGCCTGCCCGGTGCTGGAACGTTAAGAGGACCGGTTAGACGCGTTTACGTGTCGAGGCTGGGAATCTAAGCGCCAGTAAACGGCGGTGGTAACTATAACCATCCTAAGGTAGCGAAATTCCTTGTCGGGTAAGTTCCGACCTGCACGAATGGCGTAACGACTTCCCGCTGTCTCAACCATGGGCCCGGTGAAATTGCACTACGAGTAAAGATGCTCGTTTCGCGCAGCAGGACGGAAAGACCCCGGGACCTTCACTATAGCTTGACATTGGTGTTTGGGATGGTTTGTGTAGGATAGGTGGGAGCCGGTGAAGCCGCCACGCTAGTGGTGGTGGAGGCGTTGGTGAAATACCACTCTGGCTGTTTCGGGCATCTAACCCGCACCCGTGATCCGGGTGGGGACAGTGTCTGGTGGGTAGTTTAACTGGGGCGGTTGCCTCCTAAAGGGTAACGGAGGCGCCCAAAGGTTCCCTCGGCCTGGTTGGCAATCAGGTGGTGAGTGTAAGTGCACAAGGGAGCTTGACTGTGAGACGGACGTGTCGAGCAGGTGCGAAAGCAGGGACTAGTGATCCGGCACCGGCGTGTGGAAGCGGTGTCGCTCAACGGCTAAAAGGTACCCCGGGGATAACAGGCTGATCTTCCCAAGAGTCCGTATCGACGGGATGGTTTGGCACCTCGAT
The DNA here is from genome assembly GCF_002263495.1 of Nocardiopsis gilva YIM 90087. Classification (NCBI taxonomy): domain Bacteria; kingdom Bacillati; phylum Actinomycetota; class Actinomycetes; order Streptosporangiales; family Nocardiopsidaceae; genus Nocardiopsis; species Nocardiopsis gilva. The sequence continues at coordinate 474,571 of NZ_CP022753.1, forward strand.
GTCGGCTCGTCGCATCCTGGGCTGGAGTTGGTCCAAGGGTTGGGCTGTTCGCCCATTAAAGCGGCACGCGAGCTGGGTTTAGAACGTCGTGAGACAGTTCGGTCCCTATCCGCTGTGCGCGTTGGAGACTTGAGAAGGGCTGTCCCTAGTACGAGAGGACCGGGACGGACGAACCTCTGGTGTGCCAGTTGTTCCGCCAGGAGCATGGCTGGTTGGCTACGTTCGGGAGGGATAACCGCTGAAAGCATCTAAGTGGGAAGCTTGCTTCGAGATGAGGTCTCCTGCCCTAAGAGGGGTAAGGCTCCCAGTAGACGACTGGGTTGATAGGCCGGGTGTGGAAGCCTTGTGAGGGGTGGAGCTGACCGGTACTAATCGGCCGAGGGCTTGTCCACCGCAGATGGCTGGGTGCTCGCGCACACTATTTCATCACTCTTGAAGGTAGGGGTGGTGGAGCGTGATGATCGCACACGAATCGTTTTTGTTCTTTTTCATATGGTTGCCGCTCGTTGCGGCCCTTGGTTTTCCCGACACGGATCGTGTGGTTCGTGGTTTGGGGTTAGGGTTGCGGTGGTTTTTGCGAGGGGTCACACCCGGTCTCATTTCGAACCCGGTCGTTAAGTTCCTCAGCGCCGATGGTACTGCCTCCATGGTGGGGTGGGAGAGTAGGACGCCGCCGCGCATTCTTTGAGGGAGGGGGATCACCCGTTGGGTGGTCCCCCTCCTTTTTTGTTGCCCGGGTTTGTGAATGTGTGAATACAAGACCGGGGCGGTGACGCCGAGGGCGTGATCGTGGGAGCTCTCGCGCAATGGTCGGGATGGCATCCCTGCTGGCTTCGGCCTACCGTAACGTCATGCGGAGCAAAGCGGGGACTGTCCTGGCGTTCGTTGTGATGACCGTTCTGTCCGGATTATTGGCGCTCGCGGGCGACGTGAGCGGGTACTTCGGTCTGCTGTTCTTCGGCGGACTGGGTGTGGTCTACCTAATCATCAGTCGTCGTCCGAGGCGGGCACCCGTAGCGGCTGATGACAGCGGCATCGTCTCCGGTACTCACGTCACACTGTCGGGTGCCAATCGGTACACGACACAGACTGTGGGCATGGTGTTTCCCGGGAGACAGGGTTTCGCGCTCGCTGTGACTGTGGGTTCGGCGATCTTTGTGGCCGCGGGGGTCGTGTTCGTGGTCGTGGGGATGACCTCGACGATGGAGTCGCCCGGGCTGACGCCCTCGGTAGCTTTCATTATCGGTATCGGAGCGGTGTCGATCGCCTTCTTTGGGCTGTGCGGGGTCCTGGGGCTCAGATCGCTACTCGGCGTTTCCGGCGGTATCGCGCTATTGCCCGAGGGAATCTATGTCCAGGCGCCCGCTGGCCGGGCGTGGGTTCGCTGGCAGGATCTCGCTGGTGCTTATGTCGGGTACACCCAAGGCCAAGCCCACATCGCACTCTGCGCCAAAACCTCGGACGCGATCGAGCTCAGCGGGCTGAACCAGCGGCTCCACGGCCTCAACCGCAAGTACTTCGGCATGGACGTCGGTTATCCGGGACAGTACCTCCACGTAAGTCCCGACACAGTGGTCTCGGCCATCCACTACTACTGGCAGAATCCGCAGGCGCGGGAGCAGCTGCCCGACCTTCGGAATTAGGATATTGAATCGTTGTTAGGCGGGTTGCTTTCCACATGTACCCAGTAGCTCTGGACCGAGGCATCACGCTGCCGGTGCAGTGGGTCGTGGAACAGTCGGATGGCCAATCCGACAGGCGTTACGATGGCGAAGTACATGATGAATAGAAGTACATTTCTGGCGACTCGGTATCCGGTGTCCAGCATGACTATCCTCGGTTATCAGAAGGCGGCGTAATGGATGCGTTCCATGCCAGATAATGGGGTTGATCAGCCTTAGTCCAGCGGGATCTCGGACCGCCAGTTGCTTTCCTCGGACCATTCCGGCTGGGCGCCCTTTTCCAGGAGGAACTCCCCCAGCGCCAGCACGTCGATGTCAGTACGCATGAAGCAGCGGTACGCGTCTTCCGGCGACGCGACGATGGGTTCGCCTCGGACGTTGAATGACGTGTTGACCAGGACCGGGACACCGGTCAGAGCCTTGAAGTCGGTCAGGAGGCGGTGCACCATCGGGTTTTCCGCGCTCCCGACGGTTTGTACACGTGCGGACATGTCGACATGCGTCACTGCCGGGATCGTCGACCGCACGGTGTGGAGCCGTTCGCGGATGTCGGCGTCCTCCGGTTCGTCGATATTGAGCCGCTGCTCCTCGGAGACGTTCGAGACGACGAGCATGTAGGGGCTGGGCTGACGGATATCGAAGTACTCCTCGGCATCTTCCTCCAGCACGATCGGAGCGAAAGGCCGGAACGACTCCCTGAATTTGATCTTCAGGTTCATTACCGACTGCATGTCCGGGCTCCTGGCGTCGCCGAGTATCGACCGCGCTCCGAGCGCCCGAGGGCCGAACTCCATCCTCCCCTGGAACCACCCGACGACCTTGCCTTCAGCGAGGTCCCGGGCGACCCGCCGCGACAGGTCGTCGCTGCCCAGGCGTTCATATGGGTAGCCGTTCCGATCCAGGTAGGCCTGGATGCGTTCGCTGTCGTATTCGGGTCCCAAAAACGCCCCGCGCATGGCGTCGCGACCGTGCGCGACGTGCGGTCTGTCCCGTCCTCGGGCGTGCGAGCTGAGGAGCGCCGCGCCGAGCGCTCCCCCCGCATCACCGGCCGCGGGCTGCACCCACACCTCGTCGAAGGTCCCGTCCTCGACGATCCGACCATTCGCCACGCAGTTCAGGGCGACACCGCCCGCGAGGCAGAGTCGAGACTCGCCCGTCATCGTGCGGGCTGCTCGCGCCAGGCGGAGCATGATGTCTTCGGTGACCTCTTGGACCGAGGCCGCCAGGTCGAACTCGCGCTGCGTCAGCGGCCCTTCCGGCTCTCTCCTCGGGCCTCCGAACACTTCCTCGAAGGCGCGGCCGGTCATCACCTCCCCGTAATGGAACTCGAAGTAGGCCATGTTGAGCCGGAACGAGCCGTCGGGCCGCATGTCGACCAGCCTGTCGCGGATCACATCTGCGAATCGCGGCTCTCCGTAGGGCGCCAGCCCCATGACCTTGTACTCCCCCGAGTCGACCTTGAATCCGCAGAAGTGCGTGAACGCCGAGTAGAGCATGCCCAGCGAGTGCGGGAAGCGCAGCTCGGCGACCGGCTTCACCGGCTCCGCTCGGTCCGCCGCTCCCCGCCAGATCGAGGTGGTCGTCCACTCCCCCACCCCGTCCACGCACAGCACCACCGCCGACTCGTACGGACTGGGCAGGAACGCCGAGGCCGCGTGCGACGCGTGGTGCGTGAACACGTCGATCCGAGGCACGGCCCCCAGATCCATCGCCGTCAGCTGCTCCCGCACGGTGTCCACCGCCCGCGACTTCCACCCGGCCCACTCCGGGATCACCCGCCGGAACGACCCGAATCCCCGGGGCGCGATTCCCGCGTAGGTCCGCAGGATCCGCTGGAACTTCAAAGACGAGTCCTCGTAGTAGGCCACCGCGTCGAGGTCGTCCAGCTTTACGCCCGCCTCTTCGAGGCAGTAGCCGACCGCCCCGTGCGGGAACGAGGGGTCGTGCCGCCGCCTGCTGAACCGTTCCTCCTGCGCCGCAGCGACGACGGTGCCGCCGTCGACAAGCGCGGCAGCGCTGTCGTGGTAGAACGCGGAGATCCCCAGGACCAGGTCGGACACTCGCCTCAACTCCTCGATCCGAGCAGACGGCCGCGCGCGCTCGCGGTGGTGACGACCCCGCTCGCGTAAACCCGGGCCATGAGCGTCGTGGGCGGGGTGAGCGAGCGGTGGCCCACCCGGATCCTGTCCCACATCTCGGGTTCCTTTCCCGGCCCCACCACCGTCGGCAGGTAGGCCATGTAGTTGTCGATGGCGTCGATGGCCCATGCCGAATGGCCGGTGGAGACGTTGTCGATGGTGTTGTGGAGATCGACGAACTGTGTGCTGTATCCGTAGTGCTGGAGGGCGACGCGCCCGCTGCGGTAGCCCCCGCCCACGCCGGACAGCTCCATCGCCAGATTGAGCCCGAGGATCTCTGGCATGAACGTCCTCGGGAAGCGCGAGATGCACAGCCAGTAGACCGGCAGCGCGAACGACGCGTCGTGGAAACCCGGCCAGTCGGCGAACTCCCGCGATGACGTCGGAGGGAGCTCGATGTCCATCTCTCGGAGCAGGTTCCGGTAGATAAGCGGGTGGTTGAGGCGGATCTCCCCGTTGCCCAGCTCGTCCCAGTAGGTCTGGAAGAGAAAGTGTCCGACCCCGGACGACGCGTGGTCATAGTCGGTGAACCCCTGCAGCCAGCCTCCGTCGATGAGGATGAGCGGGGCGAGCTGCAGTGTGGAGTCGATGAGGTCCTCGCGTGCGGGGATCGGCGTCTCGCCGTCGTCGTACTCCGCTCCGTGTCGCGCGTGCTGGTCGCCGAGCCAGGTGCGCAGCCCCTGCTCGCGGTCCCAGCGGTGGGGCAGCTGGTTCGGTGCGTGGGCGAGACGGTAGCGGGACCGGGCCAGCCAGCGGGTCGCGTAGGCGTAGGCGAGGTCGCGGAGGTTGCCGGTGGGGTCCTCCCGGTTCAGCAGCGCGTGGTAGGCGTCCCGTAGCGACCGCCCACCGATGGTGCCCGACACCGGGACGCCGCCCGAGGGCGAAGGGACGGGCGGAGGTCCGGCCGAGACAGCGGCCGCGGGGCTGGGCTCGTTCGCTTCCCGTCCGCGCCGGTCCGCTCCTCGCTCCGCTTCCGCGCGACGCGGTTCGTCCGGCCGGTACCAGCCGTGTTGGGCCTCGCGCAGTTCCGCGTGTTCCGGGGGCTCCTCGTCCGGGCTCCGGTGCAGGACCGAGCCCGGGTCGGGCAGCGACTCGATCCACGCGCGGATGACGACGACATCGGTGTCGGTGAACACACGGAACATCGGCCCCTTCTCACCGATCAGCCCGCGGATCAGCGGGCTGGCGTCGGGCCTCCCCGGCTTCACCAGATGGCTGCGGGCGAGTGCGCCCAGGAATGCGGTGGGGCCGGCGTCCAGATTCTGGAACCACTCGCTGAGCGGTAGGCCTTCCAGGTAGAACTCGCGGTGGTAGACGGCGGCTTGGCGCGCCCGTGTGCAGATGAGCCGCCACATGTCGTAGTCGGGGTGGTGGGTCAGGGTGAGTTCGCCGAGCAGCCGGTCGCACCACTCGCTCAGCTCCGCCAGTGCCCAGTGGAAGCCGTTCCGAAAGCGGGCGGCCTGCGCGGGCGTTTCGGCCTCGGAGAGGAAAGCTTCGGCCGCTGCCGAGGACCGTTCCAGCGCCGAGGCGTCGTCTTCAGGCCGTCCTGAGCCGACATCCAACGCGAGCGGGTCCGCGTGGACGGCCAGGTCCCCGCTGACGGCGGCGATCGGCGGCAGACATCCGACCGCGCGCAGGCACAGGTCGGCGCCGAGGATCTCGGCGCGAAACGCGTCGGGGCGCCGGCTCATCCCGAGCAGCAGGGCCGGTAGGCGAAAGCTCTCGGAGGCCACCCGGTCGCTGGTCGCCAGCCGGATCGGCGTCGTGGCCGCGTCCTCCACGCCGTGGCGCCGCATCAGCTCCCGGTACATGTCGCCGCGACTGGCGTCCGCTCGGCCCACGCCCACATCCGAGGCGTACAGCGCGAGAACGCGCAGAACAGCTTCCGTCTCGGCGTTTCCGGCGCTCGACAGCCACTGCAGCCACGCACCGGCGTTGAGGTTCAGCGGCGCGCAGTCGAGCAGCACGCGCTGGACGAGCGTCGCGCGATCGCCCGTGCCGAAGGCGCGCCGGTACCGCTCGGTCGTGGTCGCCGACCACTCGCGCGCCGCGCTGATCAGCGCCGCGAGGTCGGTCGGGGCTGGCCCCGGTTCGGCATGTGCCGCCGCGTCCTCACCCGAAGGGGTGTCGTCGGGACCACCGGCCCCGACGTGGGAGAGCGCGGCTCGGATCGCGCGGAACCCCGCGTCGGCGGGATCGGTGCCGAACCACGCCTCGGGGTCGAGGGCGGCCAGGTACAGCCGCCGGTACTCCTCGATCCCGGGCGTCGCTCCGGAGGATTCGGTGAGCGTGTTCATGACCGGCCGCCCGGATCAGAACATCGGGTAGACGGTCGAGTCCCGTTTCTTTTTCTTCCGCCGTCGTTTGACGATCGCGATGAGCTTGCGCAGGAACGACATGCCTGATCCCCGTTTCCCCGTAGTTGCGTACCGTCGGGCCGTGGTGATGTTCAGCTGAGATCGAGCCGGGACATGATGATCTCGGCCGCGAATTGGTTTCCGTCGTCGTTCAAGTGGACCCGGTCGACGAAGAGCCACCGGTCCGCGTATTCCGGTTCGGAGAATGCCGAGTTGAGGTCCAGGAAGGGGATATACCGCTCCTTGCATACCTTTTCCAAGCGGTCGGCGTAGGGGCTGTGGACCGCGGCGTCGAACCCCGGCTTGAACAGTTCCCAGGCGTTGTACTGTTCGCTGTCCATCGCCTCGAACAGGGCGGTCTCCTCGGGCGTGTACGTCTTCCGAGTCCACGGTGCGGTGGGCTGGAGCACGAAGTGGATGCGCGCCCCCCGGTCCGCGACGCAGGCGCGGATGCGGTCGAGGTCCACCGCGGTGTTCGCGGCGGCGATGTCCATCCGTTCGTCGAGCTCGGGCCCGGCCTGCTCCTCCGTGTCGTCGCTGGCCGGGGCGTTACGTATGGCGTCCACCAGGCGCCCGGGGCTCCATCGCGGCCGCGGGTCCACATTCCCCTGGATCTTGCGGAAGTGCTGCTCGGAGAAGAAGAACTCGCCGTAGCCGTGCGCGGGCTGCGGTAGCCCGGCGATCACCAGGTTGTTCAGTCCGGACAGCACGACCACGTCGCGGATCTCGGGCATGCGGTGGCGGTGCAGCAGCAGGAGCAGGGCCTCCTGCGTGGAGTTGAATCCGGGGGCGCCCAGGTTGAGCCAGGGGCGGCGGGACCGGGCGGGGGCGCTGCGCGACGCCGGCGACAGCTGCGACATGCGCGAGGAGATGGTGTGCGCGTCGCTGCTCGCGCCGTACCCGAACGCGATGGAGCCGCCCAGGACGATATTCACCGGGCCATCGGGCATGGCGCCGCCCGGTGAGCAGGGGCCCTCAGCGGTGACGGAGGAGCGGAATCCGCAGCTGTCCGTGGTGAGGACGCGCGACCGGTAATTCGGCCGGTTGAAGAGCATGAGATAGGGGACCCAGTGCAGCTCCCCGTTGTTGGAAACATACTCCACATAGCTCTGCAGCTGCGGAGCGAAGTCGGTATTCCCGTTCAACAAGCCCTCCTCGCGAATATCGGCCGTACACATGTGGCATGCGGGTGACCACTCACGGGGATGGCGTCCGCGGGCCGATGGGGGCGGACCGCGGATGGTGTTGTTCGGTTGCAGTCGTGCAGTTTCGGATAAAGGAGAGAGGGACGTCGGGCGCAACGATTCCTCAACGGGAACGATAGTTGAGAATCCGCCTGTGGGAACCCCTATATTCGACGGATATCCCCTACCGCTCCGGCCCTTCGGGACGATCCCCCTCGGTGCGCCGCTGGGGCCGCGCGCGGACGTGCATCCGTTCGCCCTGCGGCCCGAACAGGCTGAGCACCTCCACCGGCGCCTCCCCGGTGCTGCCGAACCAGTGCGGCAGGCGCGTGTCGAACTCGGCCACCTCCCCCGCCGTGAGCACGAGGTCGTGCTCGGCGAGCACCAGCCGCAGCTTGCCGCTGAGAACGTACATCCACTCGTAGCCCTCGTGCGTACACGGCTCGGGTGTGCTGCGCGTAGTGCCGATGACCATCTTGTAGGTCTGCACCCCGCCTGGCTGCTGGGTCAGCGGCACCACCGTCGAGTCCCCGCGCTTGATCGGCTTCAGCCGCACCCGCGGGTCACCGACCGGAGGCGCGCCCACCAGCTCGTCCAGCGGAACCTGGTGGGCGTGGGCGATCGGGAGGAGCAGCTCCAGGCTCGGTTTCCGCTGCCCCGACTCCAGCCGGGACAGCGTGCTGACCGAGATCCCGGTGGTCTCCGACAGCGCCGCAAGCGTGCAGTCGCGCTGCTGCCGGATGCGTTTGAGCCGTGGTCCAACAGCGGCGAGCACATCATCCATTCCTCTATTGCAGAAATAGCAACAAGGTTTGTCAACCCGCCACCTCGCGGCGCATGGTCGACGCCAGGAGGTGGTCAGCTGTGGAAAGTCAAGAAGACGTCGTCGTCATCGGGGGCGGCGCCGGTGGACTCAACGCCGCGCTCATCCTGGCCCGAGCCCGCCGCCGGGTGCTGGTGGTCGACCGGGGCAACCCGCGCAACGCGCCCGCGCGGCAGGTGCACGGGTTCGTCTCCCGGGACGGCACACCGCCGGGCGAACTGCTGGCGGTCGGCCGGGCGGAGGTCGAGCGCTACGGCGGGCGGATCGTCGCGGACGAGGTGCGCGCGGTGCGGCGCATCGACATCAGGTCCGGCGAGGCGGAGTCTGAAGGTGGCTTCGAGGTCGAGCTGTCCGACCGCACCGTGCGGACGCGGCGCGTGATCGCGGCGACCGGACTGCGCGACGCCCTGCCCGACCTGCCCGGCCTTCGGGAACGATGGGCGCTGGACGTACTGCACTGCCCGTACTGCCACGGGTGGGAAGTCCGCGACCGGCCGCTGGGCGTGCTCGGCTGGCAGCCGATGGCGGTGCACCAGGCGCTGCTGGTCCGCCAGCTCTCGGACGACGTGGTGTTCTTCGCCGAGGTGCTCGACGACGAGGGCCGCGCCAAGCTGGCCGCGCGCGGTGTACGGATCGTGGACGCCGATGTCAGCGGGCTGGTCGTCAAGGACGACGAGCTTCGCGGCGTGCGGCTGGCGGACGGGACCACGGTGGCGCGGTCCGCGCTCTTCGTGCCGCCCCGCTTCGTGCCCAACGACGCGCCGCTCGCCGGCCTGGGCTGCGAACGCGACGACAGCGGTCGGCTCCGCGTCGACCCCGGCGGGCGCACCAGCGTGCCCGGTGTGTGGGCGGTCGGCAATCTGGTGGAGCCTGGCGCCCTGGTGGTGACCGCGGCGGCGGCCGGGGCGAAGGCAGCGCTCACGGTCAACACGGACCTGGTCGAGGAAGATCTGCGGGAGAGGGAGCGGGTGTGATGAGCACGAACGGTCACCACGAGCATGACCACCACAAGAACGGACAGCACCACGGTCACGGTCACGGCCATGGGCACAGCGACGCGGACGTGGACTGGGCGGCCATGGCCGCCCTGCTGGAGCTGGAGGGCGAGACCCACAGCCCGTACGTGCGGCAGGCCCTCGCGGAGCTGGAGCACCTGTCCCCGCGGAGGATCCTGGACATCGGCAGCGGCCCGGGCGTCGCGGCGTGCCAGTTCGCGTCGGCGTTTCCGCGGGCCGACGTCACTGCCGTCGACGGCGCGCCGGAACTGCTGACGCGCGCCGAGGAACGGGCCAAGCGGCTCGGCGTCCGGCTGGCGACACGGACGGCCGAGTTTCCGGGCGGTCTCGCCGACCTGGGATCCGCCGACGTCGTGTGGTCGGCGCAGGTCGTGCACCACGTCGGCGACCAGCAGGCCGCTCTCCACCGGCTGGCCGGGTTGGTCACCCCCGGCGGTGCCCTGGCCATTGTCGAGGGCGGGCTCCCGTCCCGCTATCTCCCGCGTGACCTGGGCTTCGGCCGTCCCGGCCTGCAGTTCCGCCTGGACGCTGCGATGGCCGACCGGTTCAGCCAGATGCGGGACGAGCTGCCCGGATCGGTCGCGGTGGCCGAGGACTGGCCCGGCATGCTGCGCGCCGCCGGACTCACCGAGGTGCGGAGCCGGACCTTTCTCGTCGACCGCCCGGCACCGCTGGACGACGGGGCGCGGCGGTTCGTGCGCGGGGTGCTGGAGCGGTACCGCGAGGCCGTCGGTGAACTCCTGGAGGCCGACGACCTGGCGACGCTGGACCGGCTGCTCGACCCGGCCGACGCCGCGGGCATCGACCGGCGGGAGGACGTGTTCCTGCTGGCGGCGAAGACCGTGCACTACGGTCGTCGGCCCGCGCACTGACGGCACTGGCAGCGCCGACAGGACCGGCGCGACTGACACGACGGGACCAGCGTAGAGGGAGGGGTTCGCGGTCACTTCCTGTCCGCGATCTGCGGGAGGCTAGTCGCATGTCCGATACATCGACGCGCCTCCTGCGGCTCCTCTCCCTCCTGACAGTCCCGCCGCGACTGGTCGTGCGCGGACCTCGCCGAGCGGCTCGGGGTGACGGCGCGGACGGTCCGGCGGGACGTGCAGCGGCTGCGCGACCTCGGCTACCCCGTGCACGGCACGCCCGGGGTTGCCGGAGGCTACCGGCTGGGCGCGGGAGCCGTGCTGCCGCCGCTGCTACTCGACGACGACGAGGCCGTGGCCGTCGCGGTCGGCCTGCGCACAGCGGCCGGGGGATCCGTCTCCGGCATCGAGGAGACCTCGGTGCGGGCGATGGCCAAGCTGGAGCAGGTGCTGCCCACGCGACTGCGGCGCCGGGCGAACGCCCTGCACACCTTCACCGTGCCGCTGCTGCGGTCGGCGGCGACCGTGGACGCCGAGGTCCTCACCGTGATCGCGGGAGCGTGCCGAGACTCCGAGCGGGTGCGGTTCGGCTACCGAAACCACATAGGCGAGGAGTCCCGGCGCGTTGTGGAGCCGCATCGGCTGGTCAACGCGTCCGGCCGGTGGTACCTGCTGGCCTGGGACGTCGACCGGGACGACTGGCGGACCTTCCGCGTCGACCGGATTCAGCCGCCGCTGTCCACGGGGCCGCGCGTCGCCCCGCGCACGCCGCCCGAGGACGCGGGCGATGTCGTGCGGCGGGGCGTGTCGAGCGATGCCTACGACTACCAGGCGCGAGTGATCCTGCGCGTCCCGCTCGCCGAGGCCGAGGAGCGGGTGTCGGCGCTGTCGGGCGTGCTGAGGCCCATCGACGCGACGTCGTGTGAGCTCCGCACTGGCGCGGCGACGCTCGACATGCTCGCGATCCACCTGGTCATGATGGGCTTCGATTTCGAGGTCCTGGAACCCGCCGAACTCGTGGACCGCATCCGGGCGATGGCGGATCGACTCGGTCGCGCGGTGCGGTGAGCGGGCGTGGGGCCGCGCTGCGCACCGGGTCGACTGGACGCGATGTCGACACATCGCTCGGTCACCATGTCTGCCGTCCAGGGGCCAACGGCTCGTCGGAGGATGACCGAATCCGGTCCGGTCGACCTTGTCCCCGCCGACTACAGCTCCGACAACGGGCAGTGGGTCGGCCTGCCCGGCCGCCGGATGTGGGCGCTGCGCGCCACCCTGCCGTTGGCCATCCCCAGCTATGTCGCGGCGTTCGTGTGGATCTCCGTTTTCCCGGGGCTCCACGGGTTTCCCGGGCGCGGCCATCGTGCTGACCCTGCGCTGCTTCCCCTACGTCTTCCTGCCGGTCACCGCTGCCCTGGAACGGGCCACGCTGCGCCAGGAGGTGCGCGACGTGCTGCGCGCCGCCGGGATGACGGCGCTGCTGGTGACGCTCGACCGCGAGGAGGCGATGTCGATCGCGGACCTGGTGGCGTTGATGCGCGGCGGCCGCGTCGCCCAGACGGCTCCGCCGCGCGAGGTGTACGAGCGGCCCGCCGACGCCGAGCTGGCCGCCTACATGGGGAGACCGTCGTCCTGCCGGGCGAGTTCCGCGATGGGCGGGTGTGGTGCGCCCTGGGACGGCTGATCCCGGCCGAGGGCGCCTGCCGGTCCAACGGGCGGTGCGACGTGGTGCTGCGGCCTGAGCAGCTGGTCCTGGGGCTGGATGAGGGCGCGCTGGCCGTGGTCAAGGACGTCACCTTCGCCGGGCACGACACCGTGGTGGAGCTGGCGCTGGTCGGGGACGGCGGGAGCTGTGGGCGCGCTCGCACCAGTACCCGGCACCGGCTGTGGGCGATGCGGTCCGCGTGCGGCTCGCCGGAACGGCGGCGTGCTTCCCCGCGCGCGAGATACCGGTGTGACAGCGGACGCGCCCGCGCGGCAGAATCGAAAGCCGCCGTCGTCACTGGGACACCGTCCTGGGAGACCCCGTCCGAACGCCGACCGGTCGTCCCGCGATCTCACGGGAGAGGACGCCCATGCCGGAGCAACGCCCCGCCACGTTCCCACCCGGTCTCAATGTCGAGCTGACCCGGCACCGCATCCGCCCCGGCCGCCGGGCCGAGTTCGACGCGTGGATGCGGATGCTGGAGGAGCGCCAGGAGGAGTGCGTGGCCACCCTGGACGTCGAGCGCATGGCGGTCGAGTGCGTCTTCTCCTTCACCGACGAGAACGGCGACTGGATCTTCTGGCTGGAGATCTCCGGGGAGGGTGGCGGCGGGTTGGACGCGGACCGTCCCATCGACCGCGACCACGCGGCCTACGCGCGCCGGGCCAAGATCCCCGGGCACGAGCGTGCCGAGCCCCGGTTGCTGCTGCTTCCCGAGCCGGTGCGGGAGGCGATCATGTCTTGGGCGGTGCCCGAGCGGCTGTAGCGGCGCGCGCGGCCCGAGCTGTGAGGAAGGCGTCCCCGGGGCGCCCGGGCACGACGTGATCCGCGGAGGGCGGCACCCTCCGCGGGGAGTGCTGTGGTGGCTACTCTTCTTCGGAATCCACTCCGGCGGGGGACTCCATCAGCTGGCGCAGCAGCGCCATGAACTCTTCGTCGCTCATCGCGGCCCAGTCCACACGCTCGTTCATGGTGAGCGATTTCCCCAGGTTCAAGATCGATAAGCCTGAGGCGCCGTATCACAACGGAGAAATCTGCGTGAACGGCGGGATTGCCGAGGCGTGAAATGGGCCGAAGAGCGTCAGATCCTACGATTTACCGACGCGCGGCACTGCGGGCAGCGGCAGCGCTTGTTATAACCCGTGACCGTTCCGTGCGGCAGATCGGGATCGCGTTCGGCGGTGAGGGTCGCGTCGAGTTGCTCGCCGAAGTGGCTGAGGATGCGCGCGGCGGAGAAGACGCGCTGCGGGCTCACCCCCAACTCGCGGGCGGCATCGTCGATGTGCATGCCCTTGCGCAGCTTGGCGATCAACCGCGATCGGGTGGAGGGCGGCAGCTCCTCCTCGGCGTTCGCGATCAGCTGCTCGGTGTCGTCAATCGGATAGCTCATTGGGTTCCTAGCGTGTACAGGGGGTTCATACCCCCGGCAATCCACCCTGCATCGTACGCGCTTTCCTGCGACGGGGGCGGTGGTGGCGGGGATCACCGGGTCAGGAGGATGCGCGGCCGTCCTCCGCTGTGTTGTCATCTATGTCATTGGCGGTGCCCAGTAAGCCCGCCCCGGACGAGGTGCGCCGTACCCGGCACGACAAGACGGCGCGGACCTTGGAAGGACGGGGTGCGTCATGGCGTGGGTACTGCTGGTTCTGTCCGGCCTGCTGGAGACCGTGTGGGCGACCGCCCTCGCGGCGTCGCAGGGGTTCAGTCGTCTCTGGCCGTCGGTCGTCTTCCTTGTCGCGCTCGTGCTGAGCATGTCCGGGCTGGCGCTGGCTTTGCGCTCCATTCCGGTCGGCACGGGATACGCGTTGTGGGTGGGCATCGGCGCGGTCGGTACGGCCATCGTCGGGATGACGTGGCTGGGTGAGGGCGTGAGCGTGGCCCGGGTCGTCTGCCTGATGCTGATCATCAGCGGCATCGTGGGCCTCAAGCTCCTGCACTGACCCCCGCTCCTGCACCGACCGCCGCACTGTCAGCGTCGACCGGCGCGCGGTCCGACGGGCCCGCGCGCCATGTCGACGGAACGTCGCCAAATGCGGTCGGCCGGAGTATGCATCCCCGGCGGGCCGGAATTCGAGCCAGTGCAACGGGCGATTACCGGTCGCCACCTGAGTCACGCTGGTCATCTCCCCTCCCGCGAACTGGGTGGTCGAGCGGGGGTGATGACTTCGATGAACAAAGAAAAGCCGCCGATCGTGGGCCGATTTCTAGAAACGCATTGCTAGAGGCTAGGTCAAGTGCTTCTCTAGTTGCTACAGGACCGGTACTCAGCGTGTACGGATAAGACGCCATGACGAGCCCCACTGTTCGACGCCGCCGCCTCTCCGCAGAACTGCGTCGGCGGCGTGTCCAAGCCGGAATGACACTCAGTGACGTTGCCGATGTGCTCGAATGGTCGCCCGCCAAACTCGGGCATATCGAGACAGGGATCCGCAAGTGGCCGTCGGTCATGGAGGTCTCCGCACTGCTCAAGCTCTACGGGGTGACGGGCGGACAACGCGAGGCGATCCTCACGATGGTCCGAGAATCCCGCCTGCGCCCGTGGTGGACCGAGTACGAGGACGTCCTCTCCTCCGCCTACGTCGGTAACGAGGCCGGCGCGATCGCGATCGACACCTACGCCGGGATGCTGGTCCCCGACCTGCTCCAGGTTCCGGAGTACACCGCCGCCATGGCTCGATCCCAGGGACGCGGCGAGCGCGCCGCCGAGCGGATGGTCGCGGCCTTCCTCAAGCGCCAGGAGGTGCTCGACCGCGACAACCTCCAGCGCTACCACGCCGTCCTGGAGGAGGACGCGCTGCGGCGGGCGGGTTCCGACCCCGACTTGCTCCACACACAGCTGCGCCGCCTCATCGAACTGGCGCGGGAGCACGACCGCGTCACCATCCAACTGCTGCCCACGGCGGCGGGCCTGCACGCCGGGTCCGCCGGGCCGTTCACCGTGCTGGAGTTCGACGAGGGCGAAGCCTCCCTGGCCTTCGTCGACGCCACCCACGGCGGCGGCATCGTGGAGTCCGAGGAGGCGGTCAAGGACTGCCAGCAGGTCTGGCGCCAGGTAGTCGCCACCGCGATCTCCCCGGAGGACACCGTCACCACCCTGAAACGCCTGTCCCTGCTGACCTGAGTGGTTGACCTGAGCGTGGGGACGACACGCCCGTACCGGCCGGATTTGGCCGGACCGGCCCGATGCGGTGCAGGTCGGAAAGGCGAGAACAAGGCGGGAACACTGTCCTCGGCTGGCCGAAGAGTGCCGAAACACACCGGGAGACGGGGGAGTGGGCGCCCGTGTTGCTAGTCTGCAGGGAGACAACCCCATAAAGTTCTCTAGTGACGCCTACCGCTCGGTAGACGGGGAGACGCCCGGCCGCTCGTCCAAGGATTGGGCAGCGTCGGACCCCACCCGGTCTGAAGAGTCGCGTGACGTCAACCGACCCGTGTATCCGTGATTCAAGAAAGGGTCCAACACCGTGAAGAAGATCATCGTCCTGGTGCTGGTGGCCCTCGGGGCGTTCGCCGTCTATCGCAAGATCCAGGCCGACCGCGCCGAGCTCGACCTGTGGACGGAAGCCACGGCGGCCAGCGAAAACTAGAAACACCACTGGTCGTCAGCCACGGCACGTCCGACGTGCCAGTGGCTGTCGACTGTTGTCCCAGGGGCCGTGGGCGGACGTTCGTCCCCTTGCGGCGCCCGCGCCTCTCGGGCCAGCCACGAAAACCGGCACCGGGTTACTCCGGCAGGGCGGTATGCTCTGATCAGCCGCGCCTGGGGCCATAGCTCAGCTGGCAGAGCGCCGGTTTTGCATACCGGAGGTCAGGGGTTCGACTCCCCTTGGCTCCACTCACGTTGACGCAGGTCAACACAGCGAGAACGGCCACTCTCGGCGTACGCGGAGAGTGGCCGTTGCACCTTCATCGCACCTCGTTCGGCGGGACGCCGCACCTCCGCACACGCAGTGGTCGACTCACGTGGGTCGGGGCGGCGCGAGCTCCGCTGCTTCGCCGTTGAATGCACCACAAGGGCCTCCGGACTTCCTTCAGGTGTTGACCTTAAGGATCCACACCTGTGTCGGGGCCCTTCCTTATTGGCAGCTCGCCGGGCTGTCACCAAGCTCTCTGGTCAGTGCAGCTAGGACGGGGCTCGTCCTATTGGTCGTCGGGGTCGACCATGCCCGCGTAGGAGAGAGTGCTCGTCTTGCCGGTGCTCCACTTGACCTGAAGCGTGTCCTTGGCGGTGAGGCTGGCTGAGCCGCTGTAGGTAGTGCCTTCTGCTTCGGGGTTGGTCAGATCGGCGCACGTCACGGTGAAGTCGAATGGCGGTTCGGTCTGGGGGTCGAATGGACCTTTGCAGATCTGGATCATGCCGTTGGCGCTCGGGTCGTCGGTGGTCGGGTCACCGAGCAGGCCCACCTCACCGTCCTCCTCGAACTGGAGGTAGGTGATGCTGGCGGTGTTGGTGCCGCTCCCGTCGGGCATCCATGACCCCAACACCCCCTTCTCGGGCGCCTCGGGCTCTGAGTCCTCGCCCTTGTTCTCGTTTTCGGCCTGTTCCTTGTCGTCCGAGCCGTCGTCCGCGCTCTCGTCGTGCTCGTCGTTGCGGAGGTCATCCGTCTGGGCAGGAGAGGGGGAGGCAGACCCCTCGGATTCACCACCATCGGCTGACTGCATCATGCCGCATCCCGAGGCGGTGAGCAGGACGATCGCCAGCAAGGCGGCAGGCTGAAGAAGACGCACGGGGGCTACCTTCACTTTCGTTGTTGGGGGTGGGACTTCCATCCTGATAGCCACGCCGCCCTATTTTGCCCGGAGAAGTTCCAGCTTGACCGATTGTGAGCAGTGGCACAGCGGCGAGGGCCCGCGCACCACCTCCTGTCTGGGAGACAGAGGGGGCGCGGGCTTCCGTATTCGCGGACGAGCGCGTGGTGGGCTTCGTCGCGTGGGGCGCGTAGGCGGATGATGCGGCCGCCGAGTCCGCGGATGGTGAAGCGCTCTCTTTTACGATAGCCTCACTGGTAGCGATACGTACAGCAACGTATCTCTTAGAGTCCCTTGGTGGAGACACTTCTAGCGTCGTGGCCATGGAGTTCGGCCCAGATGACCAGATTGATTACGACGGTCCGGTGACGCCGTACCGGCAGCTTGCGGAGATCCTGCGTGCGCGGATCGCCCGTGGCGATTGGGCGCCGAACCGCGCGATTCCTTCGGAAGCGCGCTTGGTCCAGGAGTACGGGCCAGCGCGGACAACCGTCCGGCGTGCCATCAAGGTGCTGGTGGAGGAGGGTGTCTTGTTCGTTGTTCCGCAGCGCGGCACGTTCGTTGCCGAGCGCTCCTCCGAAGGCCAATAGTCAGGGGCTCCCGCCAGGGACACTCGGCGTGGGTACGTCTGCTGTGAGGCGTCAGGAGTCGTGGCGCTCCCAAATTCCGCACAGCTGCGGCCGCGGTTGCGACTATGGTCGGTGCCTATCCATGGGCGAACCAGGGTCCGCTCAGGGCGATCCCCCATGGTTTGTCTGGCTCTGGGGGCGCATCATGGAGGGGTATGGGCGGGAGCGTGTTGTCCGGCCGGGCTCCGAGGCACGGCGATTGGCGAGGAGTGAGCGTGGCAGTGCATGATCCAATGTCCGCACCGGGCCAGGATGGGCGTGGGGGACGTGTGCCCGACCGGTTTCGGGGGCCTGCCCAGCCTGCCATCCGACTCACGCATGCCGACCGTGATGCCGCTGCCGAGACGCTGAAAGAGGCTTTCGCCGAGGGGCAACTGGACGACGACGAGTTCGAGGAGCGCCTTGGGCTCGCGATGAAGGCGAAGTTCCCGGCCGAACTGGAGCCGCTGCTGAGCGACATCGTGCCGCGGCAGACGGGGGCGGCGGCCCCGCCTCCGCGGTCCGACGTGCCCGAGGCGCCGCCGACCGGGTCCGAGCGGCTGTGGGCGGCTGGTGGGCACGTGTCCGGGTATTTCCTCTTCCCCTTGGGGCCGCTCCTCGTGTTGCTCGCCAACGGCAACACCTCACCCTTCGTGCGGCGGCACGCCGTCGAAGCGCTGAACTACCAGCTGACCTTCCTGATCGGGACGATCGTGATGCTCGGCCTGTGGTGGTTGGTCATCCCGGTCCTGGTCTGGATCCCGATGTTCCTCGGGTGGATCTTCATGCCGGTCATCGCAGGCTTCGTCGGGTTGGCCGGCGGACGTTGGAAGTACCCGTTCACCTGGCGGCCGGTCCGGGAGTGAGCGGCTCCGTGGTCAGCTTTCCCCCGCCTGCCGTCCCCGCGGTCGCCGTCTCCGCCGCTCTCATCGTCGCCACCGGTCCCGCGGCCGCGGCCGTACCACCGTAGGGCCACCGGCCGCGGGATCGGCGCGAGGCGCTGGTCACCGGACCGGTGGGCGCCGTCACTTCTTGACGCGGCCGTTCAGTTCCTGGGCCGCCTCCTCCTTCGCTTCCTGCGCCTTCTCTTCCGCCTCTTCCTTCACATCCGAGGCGGCCTTGGTGACCTTCTCCTTGGCTTCCTGCGCCTTGCCGACGATCTGGTCGCGGGTTTCGCGTACCTGCTCGCGGGCTTGGTCGAGGTTCTCCTGCCACTCGGCGTCCTGCGACGCCTGGCGCAGCTTCAGCACGCCGTACAGCGCCGCCGCACCCAGGGTGGCGACTCCCGCGAAGATGACGAAGCGCGGAACGCGGCGGGTGTTCTGGCGAGCGGTGATGAGGCCGCGGCGCGCCCTGCTCGGCTCCACGCGCGCGGCCGCCGCGGTGAGCAGGTCGGCGACGCGAGGAGCGACGGTGTCCTCGACACGGTGTGCGGCGGTCTCCAGCCGCGGAGCCGTCCAGCCTCGTGCCTTCAGCACGCGTCGGCCGGCCCTCTCCCTGGCCTGGTCAGCGTAGGGTCCGAGCCGCTCGGCCTGCTCACGAGCGACTTCCTGGAGGCGGAGCATGGCCGCCTCGGCCTCGGCGTTTCGCACGCGGCGCTTGAGCTTCCTGCGCACAATGACCTCCCATGCGGTAATGGATGTGGGTAGCTCCCTGCCCGTTCGTGCTGGGTCCTATGCCTCGCGGACCTGCGCGGATGGATCGGGTGCGGCCGTTATCCCTGTGTTATCTCCCCTGGTATCTCAACATACGTCCACTCCGTCCGCGAAACGACGGTTCGACACGCGACGCCGCGCTCACCCCGATCCAACTCCCGCACTCCGTGGGACGGCTCGGCGCGGCATGACCGATCGTGCCGGGGAAGCGGCCCGCGCGTGACGACGCCGGGTAACGTGGGACCGCACGCAATCGCAACGGAAAGGCACCCAGGTGTCCGAAGTCAACGGCCGACTCCACGCACGGCTGAACACCACCAAGGGAACGATCGTCGTCAAGCTCTTCGCGGAGGAGTCGCCCGAGACGGTCGAGAACTTCGTCGGTCTCGCCGAGGGCACGAAGCAGTGGATGGATCCCACCACGGGTAAGCCCACCACCGCCAAGCTCTACGACGGCACGATCTTCCACCGGGTCATCGACAAGTTCATGGTCCAGGGCGGCGACCCGCTGGGGAACGGCCGCGGTGGCCCCGGCTACAAGTTCAAGGACGAGTTCGGCTCCGGTCTGAAGTTCGACCGCCCCCACCTGCTGGCGATGGCGAACGCCGGCCCCAACACCAACGGCTCGCAGTTCTTCATCACCGTTGGCACGCCCGACTGGCTCAACAACAAGCACACGATCTTCGGTGAGGTCGTGGAGGGCGGCGACGTCGTCGAGACCATCTCCAAGGTGGCGACCAACCCGCAGGACCGCCCGCTGGAGGACGTCGTGATCACGTCCGTCGAGATCGAGCGGGGCTAGGACCGGCCGTATGAGCCTCCCCCCGACTCCCCGGCCCGGATCCGGGCCAGGGGAGAACGCCATCCCCACCTGCTTTCGGCACCCGGACCGGGAGACCTATGTCCGGTGCACCCGGTGTGAGCGGCCCATCTGTCCGGACTGCATGCGTGACGCCGCCGTCGGGTTCCACTGCGTGGAGTGCGTCGCCGAGGGACAGAAGTCCGTGCGCCAGGCGCGCACCGCGTTCGGCGGAAAGGTCGTGCAGGGCCCCTATGTGACCTGGGCGCTGCTGGCCCTCATCGGCGTTGTGTTCCTGGCGCAGACGGCCAATTCGCAACTGACGGTCGACTTCGGGATGCACGGCGGGGCCGCGATGGCGGCAGGCGAGTGGTACCGACTCATCACCGCTGCCTTCCTGCACGGCAACGTGATGCACCTGCTGTTCAACGGCTTCGCCCTGTACGTCATCGGACAGCAGCTGGAGTCGTGGCTCGGCCACGTCCGCTACCTGTCCCTGTGGGTGCTCAGCGCCATCGGTGGTTCGGTGCTCACCCTGCTGGCCGAGCCGACCCAGCTCTCGGTCGGTGCGTCGGGCGCGATCTTCGGCCTGTTCGGCGCGGTATTCGTGATCGGTCGGCGGCTCGGGCTGGACACGCGCGCCATCGTCGGCCTGCTCGCGGTCAACCTGCTGATCACGTTCCTGGTCCCGAACATCTCCTGGACCGGACACATCGGCGGACTGGTGACCGGACTCGCCCTGGCGGGGGTCTACGCCTACCTGCCGTGGGGGTCGGGGAAGAACCGTACGGCTGTCCACGCCGCGGCGACCGGCGCGTGCGCGCTGGTGCTGGCGGCTCTTGCCTACGGCGGCATGGTGTTCTGGATGGGCTGACCGAGCGCCGACTCCGTCGCCACACCACGCCTGAGGGCCGGGGAACGATCATCGTTCCCCGGCCCTCACGTCGTGCTCCCACGGAAACACGTGGGGTAAGATTTCGGTGCGCAGGACGCAACTCCCCACAGGCTGTGGATAACCCTGTGGATACAGCGCTCACCGGTTGTTGTGAATGTCCCAATTACCCTGTCTGACCAGGGGAAACCTCGGGAAGCAGCCGTCAGTGCCAGCGTGTGGACAAGATGACGCAAATGATGATTCCGCCGAACCCGATGGCCAGGTTCCAGTTGCCCAGGTCCTGCATGACGGGCACCATCGTCCCGGCGATGTAGTACACCGCGATCCACAAGATGCCGAGAATGCCGAACCCAAGCATGGTCGGCACCAGCCACCGCGGGCTGACCTTCGGCTTCGCCGCCGAGGGCGGTGGCGTGTAGACGGCCTTCTTCTTGCGATCGTTGCGGGACTTGGGCACGGTCGCTGCTCCAAAACGAATCGGCCGGAACTTACGCCTGAAGAGTACCCCAGTCTACGCCCTCAGCAGCGGTCGGCGTACCGCAGGTCCGCCGACCGCCACTGGCGGCTGTCGCGCCGAGGCGCCTCAGCAGGGGCCCTGACCAGCGACTATTCGCGGCTGCGGAACGGGTACTGCCACCAGGGCGAGCCCTGGTCCTCGCCGCCCTGGTCGCCTCCGCCGCCGTTACCGCCGTTACCGCCGTCGCCGAAGGGCGGGAAGCCCCCGTCCTCGTTGCCGTTGCCATCGCCGCCGTTACCGTCGCCGTCGGTCGGGGAAGGGGAATCGGTCGGCTCGTCCGGCTTCTTTTTGGCGATCACCACGTTGACCGTGCTGTTGGGATCGACCTCGGTGCCGCTCGCCGGATCCTGGCGGATCACCTGGCCCTCGGGCTCGTCGCTCTCCTCCTCGGTGAACGACCCGCTGAGGTTGCGGTCCTTCAAGGCCGACTCCGCCTGGTCCTTGGTCATCCCGCTCAGGTCGGGGACCTTCACCTTCTCTGGACCGCTGGATATCCAAAGGTCGACCTTGCTGCCGGGGTCGGCCGATGTTCCGCCCTCGGGGGACGTCCGGGTGACGTTCCCCTCGGAAATCGAGGACGAGGGTTCGTTCTGCTGATTCCCGATCTTGAAGCCCTCGTTCTGCAGCTCTGCTGTCGCCTCACTTCGCGGCATCCCCGTCACGTCGGGGACCTGCACTGAACCGGGGCCCTTGGAGATGTACAACGTGATCTTGGTGTCCGGGGTGGCCTCCCGACCCGCCGCCGGATCGGTGCGGATCGCGTCGCCCTTCTCGACCTCGTCGTCGTTCTCCTCCTCGGTCGTGATGTCCGAGAAGCCCTCCTTCTTCAGCGCCTGCTCCGCCTCGGACTGGGACATGTTCTTGACGTCCGGGATCTCGGCGGTCTCCGCCGGCGGTTGGTTGAACACCCAGAACAGAACCCCGAACGCGGCGATGACGGCGAGCGCGAGCGTCACCCACAGGGCCGCCTTCTTGCCGTTGCCGCGGCGCTCGTCCTCGTAGCCGTAGTCGTCGTAATCGTCATAGCCGTCGTCGCGACCGTCGTCGACCGGGTCCAGGGCAGTCGTCGCCCCGGCCGCCGCCATGGCCGCGGCCGAGGTCGGCATGCCCTGTATCCCCCGCTGGATGTCCTGGCTCATCTCCTCGGCGCTCTGGTACCGCTCGTCGCGGTCCTTGGCCATGGCGCGTAGCGTGACGTCTTCCAGCCACTCGGGGATCTCCGGGTCGAGCTCGGTCGGGGGGACGGGCTCCTCGCGGACGTGCTGGTAGGCGATGGATACGGGGGAGTCGCCGGTGAACGGGGGACGGCCCGTGAGCAGCTCGTAGAGCACACAGCCGGTCGAGTAGAGGTCGCTGCGGGCATCCACCCGCTCGCCGCGGGCCTGCTCGGGGGACAGGTACTGGGCCGTGCCGATGACCTGCGACGTCTGGGTCATCGTGGCCTGGTTGTCGTCCATCGACCGCGCGATGCCGAAGTCCATCACCTTGACCTCGGCCTGCCGGGTCAGCATGACGTTGGCCGGCTTGATGTCGCGGTGCACGATGCCGCTGCGGTGGCTGTACTCGAGGGCCCGCAGGATGCCGTCGGCGATCTCGGCGCAGCGCTCGGGCAGCAGCCGCCGGTCGTCGTCGAGTAGTTCCTTGAGCGTGCGCCCGTCGACGTACTCCATGACGATGAAGGGGATGGAGACGTCGTCGACCATGTCCTCGCCGGTGTCGTACACGGCGATGATCGAGGGGTGGTTCAACGACGCGGCGGACTGCGCCTCGCGTCGGAACCTGGCCTGGAACGTGTGGTCGCGGGCCATGTCATGGCGGAGCGTCTTTACGGCCACCATGCGGTCCAGACGCAGGTCGCGGGCTCGATAGACCTCGGCCATGCCACCGCGCCCGATGACACCGTCGAGTTCGTAGCGGCCGCCGAGTAGCCGTGGCTGGGACATGTCGTGAACTGTTCCTCGTATCTCCGCGGTGGCGGTGGTGGTCCGCCGTCACCTGGTGAGTTCTCGTGCCTGGTGCCTTACCACTCGTCTTCCACAGCCGGATCCGCGTCCGCGGACCTCGTGGCGGCGCGAGCTTGCGCTGTACCATCCTGGATGTTCGCCGCGTCCGATGGCACCCGAATCCCGCCGATCGGTACCGGAGTGTAGTTCTCCGACGGTCAGCTTATCGGAGTGCACCTAACGCCTCGCGGATCACCTGGCTCACCACAGACAACTCGGCGGTTTGTCCCCGCGGCCGTCCGGGTGTCCGTTCTTCCTGCTTGTGGGGGGTTGCCCGCCTCGACGCTACCCGGTCAGCAAGCACTAGCCGGTCAGCATTAGCCGGTCAGCACTGCCTCCATCATCGACTTGGCGATGGGTGCGGCCAGCGTTCCCCCGCTGCCGCCGCCGTTCTCGACCACGACCGCCACGGCGATCTCCGGATCGTCGGCGGGGGCGAAGGAGATGAACCAGTTGTGCGTCGGTCCGGCGTTCTCGGCGGTCCCGGTCTTGCCCGCCACCTCGATTCCCGGGATGGCCCCGCTGCGCCCGGACCCCTCGGCGCCCTCGGTGACAGCGACCATCATCCGCGTCAGCTGCTCGGCGGTCTGTGAGCTCACCGCGTCGCTGTACTTCCGCGGAGTCGTCTGGACGATCGTCTCCAGATCGGCGTCGGTGGCACGGTCCACGAGGTAGGGCTTCATGACGTCGCCGTCGTTGGCGACCCCCGCCGCGACCATCGCCATCTGCAGCGGCGTGGCCCGCACGTCGAACTGGCCGATGCCCGTCTGGGCGAGACTGCTGCCGCCCATCCCCGCGGGGTAGACGCTCTCCGCGACCGGAGAGGGGATCTCCAGGTCCTCCCGGCCGAAGCCGAACGCCTCGGCCTGCTCGCGCATCCTGTCCTCGCCGAGCGTCAGCGCCCAGTTGGCCATCGAGGTGTTGCAGGAGATCTCGATGGAGTGCGCCAGTGTGTCCGGGGAACCCCCGTTGCACGGTCCGCTGAACGCGTTGGGCAGGGTCCCGCCCTGCGGAAGGTCGAGCACGGCCGGGGCCGGCTGGGTGGACTCGGGGGTGGCTCCGTCCTCCAGTGCCGCAGCTGCGGTGACGACCTTGAAGACCGAACCGGGCGGGTAGGTCTCGTTGAACGCACGGTTGAGCAGCGGCTGGCTGTCCGCTTCCGACAGCTCCTCCCAGCGCGCCGCCGCTGCCTCCGCCTCGGTCACACTGGTCACCTCGGCGGGGTCGAAGACGGGCACGGAGTACGCGGCCAGCACCGCCCCGCTCGACGGGTCCAGCGCGACGGCCGCCCCGTTGCGCCCCAGCTGGGCGAGGCCGTCCCGGGCGGCCCGCTGCACGCGAGGATCGATGGTCATCTCGACGGTCGCGCCGGTGCGGGGTTCGCCCGTGAGGATGTCGATGAAGTTCCGCACCGCCAGCCGGTCGTCGGTTCCGTTGAGCAGCTTGTTCTCGCTCGCCTCGATACCGGACTCTCCGGTGGTCCGGAAGGTGCCCACGACATGCGCGTACAGCGTCCCCTCGGGGTACTCGCGCTGGTACTGCACGGTGTTGCCGTCCTCGAAGGGCGTGGAGAAGGCGACCCTCGACTCCCCGATAACGATGGGCCCGCGCGGCTCCCGCAACCGGTCGAGGTAGCGCCGCGTGTTGTGCGGGCTCTCCCGCAGCTCCTCGGCCTGGAACCCCTGGATCCACGTGACGTTGAGCAGCAGCACGACGAACAGCGCCATGACGAACACCGACAGCCGGCGGATGGACTGGTTCATCGCGAGATCACCTGGGTCGCGCCCTCGTCCTGGATGGCCTGCGGGGCCGGTTTGCGCGCGTTGTTGCTCATCCGCACCAGCAGCGCGAGGATGATCCAACTCGACAGCAGCGCCGAGCCGCCCTTGGCCACGAACGGAATGGTCGCGCCGGTCAGCGGGATGACCCGGGTGACGCCCCCGATGACGACGAACGTCTGGAACCCCAGGAGGAAGGCCAGGCCCGAGGCGCACATCTTGACGAACAGCTCTTGGGACGCCAGAGCGGTCCGCAGCCCCCGCTCGACCAGCAGCGCCAGGACCAGCAGCATCGTCATGACCCCGGTGAGGCCGAGCTCCTCACCGAAGGCGGAGAAGATGAAGTCGTTCTGGACCTCGGGAACGAACCCCGGCTGCCCGCCGCCCAGCCCCGTGCCCAGCACACCGCCCTGGGCCATCGCGAACAGGCCGCGGACCAGCTGCTCGCTGTTGGCACCGATCGGGCCGTCGATGTTGCCGGGCGCGAACGGATGCAGCCACGTGTCGACCCGGACGGCGAAGTGCGAGACGACGAAGTAGAGCAGGTAGCAGGCGGCGAAGAAGGGCACCAGGCCGAGGACGAGCCATGACGCCCGCTGCGTCGCGACGTAGACCATCGCCAGGAACGTGCCGAACAGCAGCAGCGCCGTGCCCAGGTCGTTCATCAGACCAACCAGCACAATGATGCAGAAGCCCCACATGAACGCCATCGGGGCGGTGTCCCGAAGCCGGGGCAGGCCCAGGACCTTCACCGGCCCCACCTTGAACTGCCGGTTGACCAGGGACAGCGCATCCCGCTTCGCCACCATGTACCCGGCCAGGAAGATGATCAGCGCGATCTTGGCGAACTCCGAGGGCTGCAGCGCGGTGAAGCCGACGTTCAGCCACTGCCGGGCGCCGTTGACGGTCCTGCCGATGGGGTCGGGGAGCAGCGGCAGCAGAAGCAGCACGATCGCCCCCACCGCCATGATGTAGGGGTAGCGCTGCAGCTTCCGCGGGTCCCTCAGAAAGAACACGACCCCGGCGAAGACCGCCATGCTGATCGCGGTGAGCACCAGCTGGTTCGACGCGCTGCCCTTGTCGGTATCGCCGGTGGCCTCGAACAGCCGCCAGAGCATGGCGATGCCCAGGCCGTTGAGCAGCACGGCCAGCGGCAGCAGAAGTGGGTCGGACCACGGCGCGAAGAAGCGGATGAAGACGTGGGCCAGCAGCGCCAGCCCGCCGAAGAGCCCGCCATAGAAGAAGAGGCCGGGCGGCATCTCGCCGTTGCGTGTGAGGCTCACCTCGATCATGGCGCCGAGCGTCAGGGCGATGGCGAACAGCGTCATCACCAGTTCGGCGTTGCGCCGTTTCACCGGTGGGAGTGCGGTAGGAGCTTCAGCCACAACGGCCTCCGCGAGGGCTTGCGCCGACCGGGGTGCCCTCTCCGATCGGCTCGTGGCCGTTCGGCCATGCCGAGATCCGCTTACAGGGATCTATGTATCCCTACCCGGCGCGTTCTAAGCCTTGGACCTCCCGTGCCCGGCAACGAGGGCGACCCCTGAGACGCGTGCGGTGAATCGTGTCCTGATCGCGACCAATGCCCCGTCGCTTGCGCCCGGCTTGCCACAAGTTCCCCGCGTTGATCACGGTGAGGAGCCGGGTTCTGTCCGTTATGCCGGGAGAATTCCCGTGGTCATCGCGGGAGACGGCCATACGACAGTGGGCGAGCGCCGCCCTAAGGGGCCGTGCTCGCCCACCGCGAGTTGTCGTTGCCGAACGGGTCCTTAAAGCGTCCCTCCGGGGTCGCTCATCCCGGAATCGCCGCCGCTCCCGCTGTCGGATCCGCCGTTGTCGCCGCCGCCGTCTCCGCCACCGTTGTCGCCCCCGTTGCCGGAGTCGCCGTTACCGCCGCCGTTACCGTTGTCGCCGCCATTGCCGGGCTCGGTGGTGCTGTCGCCGCTGTCCGAACCGCCGTCGTCGTCCGGCTGGTCACCGGGACCGGGCGAGCTTCCGGTGCCCGGGCTCATGCTTTTCTCGGAGCCGGGCGACTGGCTCTGGCCACCGGTGTCGCGCTCGGGCTCCTGGTAGCCGCCGGGGTCGCTGTCCTGCTCCGGCTGCTGCTCGACCACCGGCGGCGGCGACTTGTCCTGGGAGGGCGAGGGGCTGGACTCTGTGGAAGGGCTCAGGCCCTGCTCGACTACGGGTCGGCCCTTGGCCTCCTGGTTGTTCCACAGGCTGCCCGCGATGGCCACACCCACGACCACGATCACCGCGGCGACGACCGCGGCGATGACGATCGGTGGGCTCGGCCGCCCGCGCCGACCGGTCCGTCGCCCGCCGGAGGGCGGAAGCGGCTGGACGCGGTCACCACCGTCATCGGCGCCACGCGCAGACGCAGCCCCAGTGGCCGCGTAACTGCCGGTACGGGAGGCGGCGGGAACGGCGCCCGACGCCTGCGGCGACGTCTCGCCGTTCGCGCCGAACACGGCGGTCTGCCCGGGGTCGGCGATGTTCATGGCGGTCGTCGCGCCGCCCTGGTCCGAGTCGACGACGCCGCGCAGCCGCTGAGCGGCTTGGGCGACCTCGCCCGCCGATCCCGGCCGGTTGGCCGGGTCCTTCTCCAGCAGTCCGAGGACGAACGCGCGCAGCGCCTCCGGGATGTCCTCCGGGAGCGGTGGCGGAGGTTCGCGGGTGTGCGCCAGGGCCAGCGCCAGCGGGGTGTCCGAGGTGAACGGGGGCCGTCCGGCCAGGCACTCGTAGGCCACCACGCCGAGCGCGTAGATGTCGGACGCGCACGTCGCGGGACGCCCGGAGGCCTGCTCGGGGGAGATGTACTGGGCGGTGCCCATGACCATGCCGGTCTGGGTCAGGGTCACCGACTCGTTGCCTCGGGCGATGCCGAAGTCGGTCAGCTTGACCGCGCCGTCCTCGGTCACCAGCAGGTTGCCCGGCTTGATGTCGCGGTGGATCACCCCGCGCACGTGCGCGGCGGCCAGCGCCGCAGCGGACTGGCTGATGATGTCGAGGGTGATGCTGGGCTCTAGGCCCTCGTTGCGCTTGAGAATGGAGGACAGCGGTTCGCCGGGGACCAGCTCCATGACGATGAAGGCCCGGTCGTCCTGCTCGCCGTAGTCGTACACCTGGGCGATGCCCGGGTGCGACAGACCCGCCGTGATCCGCCCCTCGGTGCGGAACCGCTCCCGGGCGGTGGGCTCCGCCATCTGCGCCGGGTGTAGCAGCTTCACCGCGACCGAGCGGTTGAGCAGGCTGTCGGTCGCCTGCCATACGGCGCCCATGCCGCCCGACCCGATCTGCTCGTTCAGCCGGTAGCGGCCGTTGAGGATGAGGTCCTGGAGATCGCTGGAACCGGAGGGTCCCGGGGAGTCCGCTCCGTTGTCGCTCACTCGTTGATCACCGCCTCCATCATCTTCTTTGCGATGGGAGCGGCGAGCTTGCCGCCGCTGACGTTGCCGCGCTCCACGACGACCGCCACGGCGATCTGCGGGTCGTCGGCGGGCGCGAAGGAGATGAACCAGTTGTGCGTAGAGCCGTCGCCGACCTCGGCGGTACCGGTCTTGCCGGCCACCTTGACGCCGGGGATGGCGCCTTGCGGACCCGACGCGTCCGGGCCCTCGGTGACCAGGACCATCATCTGCTTCAGGTACTCCGCGGTCTGGGCGCTGACGGCGGTGGAGAGTCTCTCCTGCTGGGCCGACTCGACGACGGACAGGTCGGCGTCCTTGACCGAATCCACCAGGTAGGGCTTCATGACCTCGCCGTCGTTGGCGATGCCCGAGGCGACCATGGCCATCTGCAGCGGGGTCGCCTCGTTGTTCGCCTGGCCGATCCCGGCGCGCCCCAGGGTGTTGCGGTCGGTCTCGGCCGGGGCGAGGCTCTCCGTGACGGGAAGGGGCGTCTTGATCTCATCGCCGTTGAAGCCGAACGCCGACGCCTGGTCGGACAGCTTCTGGCCGCCCACCTTGATCGCCCAGTTGGCCATCGAGGTGTTGCAGGACTGCTCGATGGAGTGCGCCAGCGAGTCGGGGGAACCCCCGTTGCACGGCCCATTCCAGGCGTTGGGCAGCGGAGCGCCCAGGTCCAGCGAGGCGGGGGCGTCCATGGTGGACTCCGGCGTCGCCCCGTCCTCCAGGGCGGCGGCCGCCGTGATCACCTTGAAGGTCGAGCCCGGCGGGTAGCGCTCGTTGAACGCCCGGTTGAGCAGCGGCCTGTTCTCGCTCTCCTGCAGCTCCTGCCACTTCTTCAGGGAGCCCTCGGCATCGGTGACGCTGGTCACCTCGTTGGGGTCGAAGGTGGGGACGCTGGCGGAGGCGAGGATGGCGCCGGTCTTCGGGTTGAGCGCGACCGCGGCGCCGTTCTTGCCGAGCGCGCTGAGCCCGTCCAGCGCGGCCTTCTGCACCTTGGGGTTGATGGTCAGCTCGACACTGGCGCCCTGCTTCTCCTCGCCGGTGAGGGTGTCGACGAAGTTCCGCACGGCGAGCCGGTCGTCGTCACCGGTGAGCAGGGCGTTCTGCGCCTCCTCGATGCCGGTGGCGCCGCTGGTGGAGAACGTGCCCACGACGTGGGCGTACAGCGGCCCCTCGGGGTAGGTGCGCTGGAGGTCGTCGCTGTCGCCGCCCACCGGTTCGGACTTGGCGACCTCCTCCTTGCCGATGACGATCGAGCCGCGCGGCTCCGTCAACCGGTCGACGTACTGCCGGTTGTTGTGCGGGTTGGTGCGCAGCGCCTCCGCCTGGAACACCTGGATCCACGTGACGTTGAGCAGCAGCACGCCGAACAGGGCCAGCGCGAAGACGGCGAGGCGGCGGATCGGTGTGTTCATCGCGAGATCACCTGTGTCATGCCTTCGTCCTGGATGGCCTGGGGCGCCGGCTTACGGGCGTTGTTGCTCATCCGCATCAGCAGGGCGAGCATGACCCAGCTCGACAGCAGCGCGGACCCGCCCTTGGCAACGAACGGGATGGTGGCACCCGTCATCGGGATGACCCGGGTGACACCGCCGATGACGACGAAGGTCTGGAACGCCATCAGGAAGGCGATGCCCGAGGCGAGCATCTTGATGAAGATCTCCTTGGACGCCAGCGCGATCCGCATGCCGCGCTCCACCAGCAGCGCGAGCGCCATCAGCATCACCATGATGCCGGTCAAACCCAGCTCCTCGCCGAAGGCGGAGAAAATAAAGTCGTTCTGCACCTCGGGGACGAACCCGGGCTTGCCGCCGCCCAGACCGGAGCCGAACAGCCCGCCCTCGGCCATGGCGAACAGTCCGCGGACCAGCTGCTGGCTGTTGGCGCCGAGAGGGCCGTTGATGATGCCGTCCGCGAACGGGTGCAGCCAGGTGTCCACACGGACGCTGAAGTGGTGCACCAGCGGGTACAGCGCGAAGCAGGCGGCCAGGAACGGCACCAGGCCGAGGAGGATCCACGAGGAGCGGTGCGTCGCCACGTAGATCATCGCCAGGAAGGTGCCGAACAGCAGCAGGGACGTGCCCAGGTCGTTCATCACGCCGACCATCACGATGATGCAGAACCCCCACATGGCCGCGAGGGGGGCCAGGTCGCGCATCCGCGGGAGGTCGAGCACCTTCAGCGGGCCGACCTTGATCTCCTTGCTGGCCAGGGAGAGCACGTCGCGCTTGCTCACCATGTACCCGGACAGGAAGACGACCAGGGCGAGCTTGGCGAACTCCGAGGGCTGCAGCGAGGTGAAGCCGAGGGAGATCCACTGCCGGGCGCCGTTGATGGTCTGGCCCAGGCCCGGGACCAGCGGGAGCAGCAGCAGGATGATGGCGCTGAGCCCCATGATGTAGGGGTAGCGCTGCAGCGTGCGCGGCTCCTTCAGGAAGAAGATGATCCCCGCGAACACGGCCATGCTGATCGCGGTGAGCACCAGCTGGCTCATCGCGCTGCCCTTGTCGGTGTCGCCGGTGGCCTCGAACAGCCGCCAGAGCATGGCGATGCCCAGGCCGTTGAGCAGCACGGCCAGCGGCAGCAGCAGCGGGTCGGACCAGGGTGCGAAGAAGCGGATGAAGACGTGGGCGAGGATCGCCAGCCCGCCGAAGAGCCCCGCGTAGAGGAAGAGGTCGGGCGGCATCTCGTTGTTGCGGGTGAGGCCCGCCTCGATCATCGCGAACAGGGTGATGGCGATGGCGAACAGCGTCATCACCAGTTCCGCGTTGCGCCGTTTCACCGGCGGCAGCGCGGTCTGAGGTTCACTCATTGCGTCCCCCGGGGGTGGGCGCACCACTCGCACCGCTCTCCCCGGGCGCGGTGCCGGGGAGGTTCGGGGAATCGGTGGCCCCGTCCTTGGCGTCGTCGGCGGCGTCCTTGGCCTTGTCGTCCTGGGCCGTGCCCGTGTCAGCCGGCATACCGCAGGACTCGGGGTCGCGCTCGCAGTCCTGTGCCTTGCCGCGCAGTTCCTCGACCCGCGCGTCGGCCGCCTTGCGGTCGTCCATGGGGATGGTGTTGTTGACCGCGTTGCGCTCGTTCTCCGGGAGCCGGTCGAGCGGGACCTTGGTGTCCAGGATCTCCTCGGCCAGGCTGTAACCGGCGATGTCGGTGTTGATGCCCTGGAAGATGGCGACGCTCTTGTCGTCGGCGGAGGGGCCGATGAAGTACTGGGAGTTGATGTAGTTGGAGCCGAAGTAGTACCCGCCCCCGGCCAGGAGCGCGACGACCACCACGAACGGGATGACCATCGGCCACCATCGGCGGGTGCGCGGCTCGGGATCGGGGTCGTCGTCGTTCGCGTCGAACTCCGGCGGCCGGGTCATCTCGGCGGTGTCGCTACCGCGGCTGTTGTTGAGGCCCTGCGCGCGCCCGGCGGGGGTGTCGGGCGTCATGATGGGCTCGCGCCGCTGGTCGGCCGCGCCGACGACCATCGGCTCCTGCGTGGGGCCGCGGGGGTCGGTCGCGGTGTCGATGACGTCGGCGACGACGCACGTGATGTTGTCGGGTCCGCCGCCGCGGTTGGCGAGGTCGATCAGCCGCCGCGCCGCGGCGTCGGGGTTGGCCTCGGACGCCAGGGTCTCGTGGATCGTCTCCTTGCTGACGATGCCGGACAGGCCGTCGGAGCACAGGAGGTAGCGGTCGCCCACCCGGGCCTCACTGACGGAGATGTCCGGGTCGACCTGGCTGCGGCCGTCGAGCGCGCGCAGCAGCAGGGACCGCTGGGGGTGGGTGGCGACTTCCTCCTCGGTGATCTTCCCCTCGTCGACGAGCGTCTGCACCAGCGTGTGGTCGTGGGTGATCTGCCCGAACTCGCCCTCGCGCAGGAGGTAGGCGCGGGAGTCGCCGACGTGGATCATGGCCACGCGTGCGCCGGACCACAGCATCGCGGTGAGGGTCGTCCCCATGTTCTCCAGCCGGGGCTCCTCGCGGACCCGCTGGGCGAGGGAGGAGTTGGCCAGGTCGACCGCCTGCTGGAGGGAGGAGGCCATTTCGTCGGTGGGAGGGACGTCTTCGTCGAGCGCCATGAGCGTCGAGATGGCGATCGAGCTCGCGATCTCGCCGCCCGCGTGCCCGCCCATCCCGTCGGCGACCGCGAGGATGTAGGGGCCGGCGTAGGCGGAGTCCTCGTTGCCTTCGCGAAGGCATCCCACGTCGGAGTACGCGGCGTAGCGGAGAGCGATTGTCATTTGCGCAGTTCCAGGACGGTCTTGCCGATGCGGATGGGCTGTCCCACCGTAATGGGCTGGGGACGGGTCAGGCGCTCCTGGCCGACAAAGGTGCCGTTCGTCGAGTTGAGGTCCTCGACGATCCAGCGGCCGTTGTCGGTGAAGATACGCGCGTGCCGACCGGACGTGTAGTCATCGTTGATGACCAGGGTGGAGTCACCCGCTCGGCCGATCGTGATCGGTTGGGAGGTGAGGTTGAGCGTGGTCCCGGTGAGCGGGCCCTTGGTGACAACGAGAGTGCGCGGCTCGTTGCGCCGCCCGCGCGGCAGCGAGGGTTTGCGCTGCGGGCTCTTCTTCGGGCGCTTCTCCTTGGACTTCGAGGGGCCGAAGAGGTCGGTGCGGATCACGCCGACAGCCATGATCACGAACAGCCACAGCACCCCGAGGAACAGGATCTTGATCAGCATGAGGGTCAATTCGGACATTGAACTGCTCTTCGGCCCCTGTCGTGCTCCGGCTGGGGATGGCGGTCGTCTTCAGCCGCCACCGCGTCTATCTCGGCGTCCAACCCGTGGGATCGCGTCGTCTGACCTGGCGCCCCACTGGCTGCCGCCATTCTGCCCGGACACGCAGCGTCCTGTCCCGTGCCCGGTGATCACGATCCCGTACTGGTCTGTTGCGCTCAACGTACGCCCCTTCAGACGCCAAGGGGGCGCTGTTGGTTTCGACTCGTTTCCTCGGGTTTTCGAGGAACGTCAGTCCCGGCGGAAGGTCATGGTCGTCCGTCCCAGGCTGATCCGGGTGCCGTCGACCAGACGTGCCCGCTTGACCTGCTGCCCGTTGACGAACGTGCCGTTGGTCGACCCGAGGTCCACCAGGACCGCGTCGTCGTCCTCGACACGGATCTCCGCGTGGTGCCGGGAGACGCCGTTGTCCACGAGCCGCAGGTCGCAGTCGGTGCCGCGGCCGAGCAGCGTGACCTGCGTGTTGAGTTCAAAGGACTGCTGCATGCCCTGGCTGGCCTCGCTGCCCTCCTGCGCGCCGCCGGGGGAGATCAGCAGCCGCGGCTGCCCCTGCACCTGCTGGCCGCCGCGCGGGTGGTCGCTCACGGGCTGGCGGATCTCGCCGCTCTCGACCGTGGACCCGCGGATGACCCCGGAACGGATCCGGAACCGGCCGATCTGCAGGCTGTCATCGGCCTTGAAGTGCACCCGTACCGGGCCGACGAAGGAGTACCCCTGCTCCGTGGCGTAGTCGCGGGCGAGCTTGGCCAGCTCCTGTCCGATGGTGTCGGCGAGGGCCTCCATGCTCTCCTTGTCCTCGGCCGACAGCTCCACGACGAAGTCGTTGGGAACCAGCGTCCGGCCTTGGGCCACGATGGCCGCGCGCTCGTCCATCTCCCGCTGGACGGCGCTGGCGATCTCCACTGGCTCGAGCTTGGACTTGAAGGCTCGCGCGAAGGTGCCTTCGATCATGCCGCCAAGCCTGCGCTCGAAGCGTTGGAGCACTCCCACGAGGTACCTCCCTTGCTCTACTCCGGCTTTACTGGTCGATCGTAGCCGGGTAATCGTTCGGTTGGTTTCACGCACACCTCATCACCACCGCCCGCGGTGGGGGCTCCGCGAGGGGGCCGGGGCCGGGAGGCATCGGATTATGTGTGCACGACCGGTCTCGCGACCGTGCTAGCCTTATCTCTGTCGCCAGGCGGACGGAGCCGGAAAACCGGACTCATCCGACCAGATGCGAACACTCTATATATATGTCACTCGGGCGGGTGGCGGAACGGTAGACGCGCACGGTTCAGGTCCGTGTGTCCGAAAGGATGTGAGGGTTCAAATCCCTCCTCGCCCACACGAATGAAGACCCCGGTCTCGTGGAGATGGTTCTCCCGGACCGGGGTCTTTCTCGTTCCCGTGTCCCCGGCGTGCCAACCTCTCCCGGCAGGCCGCCTTCTCCCGACATGCCACCTTCTCCCGACATGCGACACTGTGCCGCGTGCTGGTGAGCGAGGAACTTCACGAGATCGGCCGCCCGATGGTGGCGGAGCAACTGCGGCATCCGACCGTGGCCGGGATCGCCCGGGGCGACTTGGACGAGCGCGTGTTCGCCTCCTGGCTGGAACAGGACTACCTCTACCTCCTCGACTACGCCCGGGTGTTCGCCCGGCTGGCCTGGCAGGCGCCCGCGCGGCGGGTCGGTGATCTGGTGGATTTGGCGCACTCCACCCTGCACGACGAGCTCGACCTCCACCGGTCGCTGGCCGCCGAGTTCGGGGCCGACCTCGAGGGCGCGGTCAAGGGGCCGGCCTGTGCCGCCTACACGTCCTGGCTGCTGGAGGCGGCGGCCGACTACACCGACGGGCTGGCGGCGCTGTACCCGTGCATGTGGGGCTATTCGACGCTGGGCACGCTGCTGGCCGACGCCACGCCCGCCGACGCCCGCTACCGGCGCTGGATCGACACCTACGCCGACCCCGGTTTCGTCGAGCTCACCGGCATGTGCGCGGAGATGCTCGACGAAGCCGAGCCGGAGCCGCGGCGCGCGCAGCGGCTCTTCGTGGAGGGCATGCGCCACGAGCTCGCCTTCTGGGACGTGCCGGACGGGCCCTGATCCGTCACGGCTCCAGGACGGAGCCCATGTTCTCGTAGCGGGTGATCTCGCAGCCGCCGGACTTGTTGAACTCGGTGTCGATCTCGGTGCCGTCGAGGTGCCCGGTGACCGCGGCGATTTCCGGGCCGCCGTAGATGTGCGTGCACATCTGGTCCTCGGGGACCTCCTCGAAGGCCCTGGGGCCGCCGGCCTTCTCCAGGTCGGCGCAGGCCTGTTCGGGGTCGGGGTGATCGCCGCCCGCGGGGGAGCACGTCAGCGTCCACTCCTTGGGCTCGGCGTCCTCCGGGGTCAGCTCGGACCCCTCGTCGTAGCTGATCTTGATGGTGAGTTCCGTGGCGGCGCCCTCGGCGCCGTTCTCGGTCTCGGTGTCCGGCGCGGGTGTGACCGGGGTGGCATCGCCGCCGCAGCCCGCGACCAGGACGCCGACGGCCGCGAGCGGCGCGAGGCGTGCCAGCACGGTGCGTGTGTGCATGCGCATACTCTGTTCGACGCGGAGGTGTGCGGCGGGGTTCCCTTGGTCACATCCTCCGCGAGTGAATGTCATGAATGAGGGGTTTTCAGCGTGTTCGAAACAAATGTGCCGGTCGTCGCGGTCGGTTCGGTCCCGGACGACAGCTACGTGCTCGACGTCCGGGAATCCGACGAATGGAGCGCGGGGCACGCTCCGCAGGCCGTGCACATCCCGCTGGGTGAGCTGGCACAGAGAGCGGGCGAGGTGCCGCAGGACCGTCAGGTCTATGTGGTCTGCCGGGTCGGTGGCCGTTCGGCGCAGGCGGTGCGGGCGCTGAACGAGGCCGGGTGGCAGGCGGCCAACGTCGCCGGGGGCATGCAGGCGTGGGCGCTTGCGCGCCGCCCCATGGTCAGCGAGGGCGGAGCGGAACCGCAGGTCATCTGAGCCCCCGTCGGCAACGGGGCGGAATTTCGGTTGCCGAAACCGGTCGGTTCCGGCTGAACCGTCGCATCTCGCTTTGGGAAAACGTCAGCCGCGGGGTCGGTGGTCGGTGGCACTATGACCGCGTGGCCCACGAACGAGCTCCCCTCAGCGCTGAATCGGTGCTGGCGTTCTCGGCCGACGCCATCGTCGCCGTGGACACAGAGTTCCGTGTCGTGCTGTGGAATCCGGCCGCTGAGCGGATGTTCGGATGGTCGGCGGAGGACCTCGTCGGGCGCCCGCCGCCGATCATCCCCGACGAGCTGCTCGCCGAGCACCACGCCGTGCTGGAGCGCGTGCGTACCGGAGGCCCGCTGTCGATCGTGAGCCGGCGGCAGCGGCGCGACGGCACGCTCGTCGATGTCCGCATCGACACCAGCTGCCTGTTCGACGACTCGGGCCACGCCACCGGCTGGGTCAGCGTCCTGCACACCCATGAGGACACCGCCGGCGCCGGAGGCCCCCTCCAGGCCCACATGACCGAGCGGGCGCGGCTGGTGCGCCGACTCACCGACGTCGTCGCCGACATCAACGCCGACCTCGACCTGTGCGCGGTGCTCGACCGCATCGCGCACAGCCTCACCGAGCTGACCGGCGCGGACGCCGGAGGCTTCGTGCTCATCGAGGACGACCGGCTGCACCTGGTCAGCCTCACCCAGCTCTCCGACCACCTGCGCGGCTACAGCGCGCCACTGGAGTCCAGCCTTTTCGGCGAGCTGCTGCGCAGCGGGAAGACGGTGCTGCTGGCCACCGACGAGACGCGCAGCCTGGACGACCTGATCTGGGCCGACCTGGACGGCCTGCACACCATCGCGCTGGGCGTGTCCAACGTGCAGGGGCGCCCGTACGGCGCGCTGTACGCGCTCTACAGCCGCCGCAAGGTCGGCCACCTCGAACTGGAGCTGCTGGAGCTTCTGGCCGCGCACGCCGGGAGCGCGCTCGCCAACGCCATGGCCTACCAGGAGATGGTGCGCCAGCGCGCCTACGAACACGCCGTGGTCGACTCCAGCGCCGACGGCATCGCCGTGCTCGACCGCGCCGGGCGGGTGCGCAAGTGGAACCGGTCGGCGGCGGAGCTGACCGGGTACTCCGCGACCGACGTCGCCGGGCGGCTGCCGCCGTTCCCGCTGCCCGCGTCCGTGGACGGGCACATCAAGCACCGGCTCGACAACGGGCGCTGGCTGGAGATCCTGGTGACCGACATCCCGGCGACCGCCGAGCGGGTGGTGGACTTCCGCGACATCA
This sequence comes from Nocardiopsis gilva YIM 90087, assembly GCF_002263495.1. Lineage (NCBI taxonomy): Bacteria > Bacillati > Actinomycetota > Actinomycetes > Streptosporangiales > Nocardiopsidaceae > Nocardiopsis > Nocardiopsis gilva. The sequence continues at coordinate 511,744 of NZ_CP022753.1, forward strand.
CCGAGGCCAAGGAGCTGGAGGAGCAGAAGGACCTGTTCCTGGCGACAGCCGGGCACGAGCTGCGCACCCCCATCACCGTCATCCAGGGGCTCGCCGGGACGCTGATCCAGCGGTGGGGGCGGCTGGGCGAGGGAGCGCGGCGCAACGCCGTCGACACCATCGCCGACCGCGCCCGGACCCTCGCCGAACTGGTGGAGAACCTGCTGCTGGGATCGCACGCGGGCAACGGGGACCTGAAGGTCAACCGCGGCCCTTTCGACCCGGCGCGGCTGCTGCGCGCGAACGCCCTCGCCTTCGAGGGGTTCTCCGACCGGCACACCCTCCGCCTGGAGGTGCCCGACGACCTCCCGGAGGCGGACGGGGACCCCATGGCCACCGAGGTGATCGTCGACCACCTGCTGGAGAACGCCTTCAAGTACTCCCCCGAGGGCGGCCGCGTGGTGCTGCGCGCGCGGGCGCAGAACGGGGAGGTCGTCGTCACCGTCGAGGACGAGGGCATCGGCATCACCCCGGGCGACGAGGAGCGCATCTTCGGACGGTTCGCCCAGGGCGAGGCGGGAGACCGCCGCAGGTTCGGCGGCATCGGGCTGGGGCTCTACATCGTGCGCCGCCTGGCCCGCGCTCAGGGCGGAGATGTCACAGCGCACGCCCTTGAACGTGGCACGCGGATGAGATTTACATTACAGTCAGCTGACGGTGTGATGGCCGACTCGCCTGCCGAGACGGCGGATCCGCGACGCTGAGCAGCGCCGCGACGGCGGCCGGATCAGGTCGATACCGGCATTCAGCGGCGATGACGTGTTTCCCCGGGGACCTAACGGGGCATTTCGGCCCTGGCGAGGTTCACGGTCGTAGATTTGCCGAAAACCGGCCAACGGAATACCGAGCGGGCCCGGAGCCGGTCGTCGGCAAACGCCTGGTCACGTTCCGGCCGGTGCCTGAAGTAGACCGAGCGCGCATCAGGGGCGCCGGGGAACAGGAGAGAGGGACGTGTCGAGGGCCGTACTGCTGCCACATGCGCCGTCGAGCGTGAGCACCGCGCGCCGACGCCTGTGCTCCGACCTGCGCGACGCGGGACTCGACTCCGCGCGGGTCAACGACGCCGCGCTCGTCATGAGCGAACTGCTGAGCAACGCCCTGCGCCACGCCTCGCCCCTGCCCGACCCGTTCCCGCCCGACTGCATCGAGGCGGCGTGGAGCGTCGGTACCGATGACGGCGACGGCTGGCTGGAGATCGCCGTGACCGACGGCGGGGCGGCGACCCTGCCGCGCATCGCGCGGCCGTCGGCATCGGCGCTGGGCGGCCGGGGGCTGGAGATCGTCGCGCACCTCGCGGCCAAGTGGGGCACCGAGGTCGACGGCGGGGTGACCACGGTATGGGCGGTACTGGAGGTCGCGATGGAGGACGTCGCCGAAGCGCCGGTCCTCGACGAACCCGAGACCGCAAGGGCATGACATTCCCCGGATCAGGGGGTTCTAACCGTCGGATCGTGATCCAAGCCACGAAACGCCGCCAACGAGGTGGCCAGCAACCTCCGTGGCCGCTACAGTCACGACTGTGGAGTTGAAGATCTCAAGTCAGTCGCGCGCGGATTACGCGGTGGTCGCCGTGTCCGGCGAGATTGATCTTTACACGGCACCGCAGCTGCACAGCGAGCTGGTCGACGCGCTCGAGGATGGGGCCCGCCGCCTCATCATCGACATGTCGCGGGTGGAGTTCTGCGATTCCACCGGGATGAACGTCCTGCTGTCGGCGATGAAGCGCGCGCGGGAGAAAGAGGGCGACCTCGAACTCGTGGCGCCGAAGCCGGCGGTCATGAAGATCCTTGAGGTCACCGGATTGAACGCTGTCTTCACCCTCAAGGAGTCGACCGACTCCCTTCCGATCACCGCCGGAACCAACGCGGCCAAATAGTCCGGTCGGGCGCGCGTGCGGACACCGGACCCGCGCCCTGGAACCGAGCGGGAGACGCACGATGGGCTCTGATCCAGCGAGCGGCCACGCGGGTGTCGCGGTCGTCATCGCGGCCAAGGACGAGGAGGAGCGGATCGCGCGGACCGTGCGCGCCGCGCGTGAGCTGCGCGATGTCGACCTCGTCGTGGTGGTCGACGACGGTTCCGCGGACGCCACCGCCGAGGCCGCGGCCGACGCCGGTGCCCGGGTGCTGCGGCACAGCCGCAACCGGGGCAAGGGCGCGGCCATGGAGACCGGGGCCGAGGGGGTCCGGCTCATCGAGGAGCACGAGGCCGCCGATGGCGCCGTCGCGCCGCCGCGCCACCTGCTCTTCCTGGACGCCGACCTCGGGGCGTCCGCCGCCGGGGCGGCGCCGCTGATCGACCCGGTGGTCTCCGGCAAGGCCGACATGACGATCGCCCTGTTCCCCGCCACCCGCATGCGGCTGGGCGGGCACGGATTCGTGGTGCGCCTGGCCCGCGACGGCATCCGCCGGGCCACCGGCTGGGAGCCCGAGCAGCCGCTCAACGGACAGCGGTGTGTCACGCGGGCGGCGTTCGAGACGGCTCTGCCGCTGGCGGCCGGATTCGGTGTCGAGACCGGTCTCACCATCGACGTACTGCACCTGGGGTACCGGGTCATCGAGGTCGAGGTGCCGCTGGAGCACCGGGCCACCGGGACCGACCTCCACGCCCAGATGCACCGCGCACGGCAGTTCGCCGATGTCGGGCGCGCGCTCGCCGCACGCGAGCTGCGTCCGGCGATGATCCGGCGGATGCGACGCGCCCGGGAGACGGCACGGGTGGCGGCGGCGTCGGTGACGCGAAAATTCCCGGGTGGTAAGGGCGGGAAACGCTGACAGCGTCCTGCGTCAATCGTGGTCGAGCGGTTACGCTCGGAGTGTGCTCACTCTCACTATGACCCTGGCCGGACTCGGCATGCTGACAGGTGTGGGCGGGCTGGCCGTCGGTGGATACGCGGTCATGCGGTCCCGCACCGCGATCGGTGATTACCAGGCGCTGCTCCAGCGGCAGGTCCCCGATACCGGAGAGACGGACGCGCGGGCCATCCGCGATGTCGCGGTGGTGCGCTACGACGCGCTGGAGGAGATGTCCGGCGCGCGGTCGTTCTCGCTCGCGCTGCTGAACGCCGCGGGCGACGGCATCGTCATCTCCTCGATCAACGGGCGCACCGAGTCCCGCACCTACGCCAAGTCCATCCAGGCCGGACGCGCGGCCGAGACGCTCTCCCCAGAGGAGTACCGCGCCATCCGCGCCGCCCGACTGGGGCAGGGGCTCGGGCAGGTCACCGTCACGGACGCCCAGCCCGTCTCGCGGATCCCCCCGATGGAACCGGCGCGCGCCGCCGCGGAGGAGAAACGGCAGACGGACGCGCCGCAGACGCGCGAGGCCGTCCCGGACACCGGTCCGGCGGTGCGGCTGCGCGAAGCGCCCGATGCCGTGACCTGACGCCGCCGCGCGCTCCCGCACGCGTCGACAACCGCGTTAACTCTCGTCACTTTGGGTAACGGGTATAGCCTTGGCGCTATGCGGAACCGTTACGCCTATCTCGGACCAGCGGGCACCTTCACCGAAGCCGCGCTGCGCGAGCTGCACCCCGGTATCCCCGAGGGTGCCGCCGTCGCCTGCTCCGGTGTCGACGACGTGTTCGCGGCGGTCCGCAACGGCGAGGTCGACGCGGGCGTGGTGCCGCTGGAGAACTCCGTCGAGGGCGGGGTCACCACCACCATCGCCGAACTCATCAACGGCACGCCGCTGCTCATCTCCGCCGAGGCCGCGATCCCGGTGCGCTTCACGCTGGCCGCCCGGGAGGGCGCCGCCATCGCCGACGTCAAGCGGATCGCCACGCATCCGCACGCGCTCGCCCAGGTCCGCGGCTGGATCTCGGCCCACCTGCCCGAGGCCGAGACGTTCACCGTGGCGTCCACCGCCGCGGCGGCCCAGGCCGTGGCCGAACCGGGCGCGCCCTATGACGCGGCCGTGTGCGCCGCCATCGCCGCGGAGCGCTACGGGCTGCGCCCGCTCGCCAACGACATCGGCGACCGGTCGGAGGCCGCCACCCGCTTCATCCAGCTGAGCCGCCCCGGCGCGCTGCCCGCCCCGACGGGCGCCGACCGCACCTCGCTCGTGGCGTTCATCGCCGACGACCACCCCGGCGCCCTCGTCGAGCTGCTCAACCAGTTCGCGCTGCGCGGTGTGAACCTGACCAGGCTGGAATCCCGGCCCACCGGTGACGGCCTGGGCCGGTACTGCTTCTGCATCGACGCCGACGGGCACGTCGCCGACGCCGCCGTCGGCGAGGCGCTGATGGGTCTGCGCCGGGTCTGCCGGGACGTCCGCTTCCTCGGCAGCTATCCGCGCGCCGACGAGGGATCGGGCCCCACCCAGTGCATGCCGGCCAAGGGCACCAGCAACGCCGAGTTCCACGACGCGAAGCGGTGGCTGGAGCGCATCCGCTCGGGCGACGTCGCCTAGACGCGACCGCTCACCTTCGGCAGTCTGCGCGGGCGGCGCGACGGCCGTTCGCGCACCGAGAAGCACCTCCTGAACGCTCCCCACGCCGTGTTCGCCTGACCGTTAGGTCGGCGGGGCGGCCCGGCGAGCCGCCCATGCCTCCGTGGCCCTCCCCGCGGCCGTTACCGCGCCGCGGTACCCTTCGCCGAGTCGCTTTCGCTGCGGGGCGCGTGGTCGCGCACCGCGTCCACCCGGCCAAACCGGGTGCGTCCGGTGCGTGCGCACAGGCGGCAGCCCAGGTGGGGGGTCGCGTGACGCTCCTCTTTCTTCTCAACGCTCATGCCAGGCTCCATTCGGGCTCGGTCGTCGGCTCCTCGCCCAAGATGAGGGCGAGTCGGCCGCGCAGGGCCTTCTCCAGTGCGACGTCGTCCGGGGACACGTAGGCCAACCGCCGCAGAGCCGCCACGAGCTCCGCGGTCGTCATCGAAGCGACCGGCTTCATCGGCCACCATTGCGTCATCGTGATCTCCTCCGTCCGCGTGGGGGACGCGGTCAACAGGCGTGCGGTGTACACCCGGGTCGGGCCGGCCGCGCGGTGCGGCCGGTGGCGAACCGGACGCGGCCCCTCCCGCGAGTCCCGCCCGCCACTTGTGAAACGGGCGTCCTCCCGGGTCATGACGCGAGAAGCGCGGATTTTTTTCTGCGGGATCCCGATCCCGCGATGTGCCCCGCTCGTGTCGAGACGCTAGGGCAAGGCGGTGACGCTTTTGGCGGGGCATCGGCGCGGTGATCGATGTGGCTCCGACGCGCATCACCGGTAACCTGCTGAACGTGATCGACCTTCGCGCACTCCGAGACGAACCTGACCGCCTTCGCGCCTCGCAGCGGGCCCGCGGGGAAGACGACGCCGTCGTCGACCGGCTGCTCGGCCTCGACTCGCGCCGCCGTGCCGCGCTGACGCGCTTCGAGACGCTGCGCGCCGAGCAGAAGAGTGTGGGCAAGTCGGTGTCCAAGGCGTCGCCGGAGGAGCGCGAGGAGCTGCTGACCCGCGCCAAGACGCTGGCCGCCGAGGTCAAGGAGGCCGAGGCCGAGGCGGACCGGCTCGGCGAGGAGCTCGACGCGACCCTCAAGGACGTGGCCAACCTCGTCGAGGAGGGCGCACCCGAGGGCGGCGTGGACGACTTCACCGTGCTGGAGGAGATCGGCACCCCGCGCGCGTTCGACTTCAGCCCGCGTGACCACCTGGAGCTGGGCGAGATGCTCGGCGCCATCGACATCGAACGCGGCGCCAAGGTCTCCGGCGCGCGCTTCTACTTCCTCACCGGGGTCGGCGCCATGCTGGAGCTGGGCCTGCTCAACATGGCCATGCAGCAGGCGGTGGCCCACGGGTTCACTCCGATGATCCCGCCGGTGCTGGTGAAGCCGGAGACCATGGAGGGCACGGGGTTCCTCGGCGCCCACGCCGACGAGGTCTACCGCCTCCCGGCCGACGACCTCTACCTCGTGGGCACCTCCGAGGTCCCGCTCGCCGGGTACCACGCCGGGGAGATCCTGCCCGCCGACGCGCTGCCGAACCGCTACATCGGCTGGTCGTCCTGCTTCCGCCGCGAGGCGGGCTCCTACGGGAAGGACACCCGGGGCATCATCCGCGTGCACCAGTTCAACAAGGTCGAGATGTTCGTCTACACGCATCCCGACCAGGCGCACGAGGAGCACAAGCGGCTGCTGGGCTGGGAGCGCGAGATGCTCGACAAGCTGGAGCTGCCCTACCGTGTCGTCGACATCGCCGGCGGCGACCTGGGGTCCAGCGCCGCGCGCAAGTTCGACTGCGAGGCGTGGATCCCCACGCAGGGCCGCTACCGCGAGCTGACCTCCACCTCCAACTGCACCGACTACCAGTCCCGGCGGCTGAACATCCGGTACCGGGACGCCGACGGCAAGCCGCGGTTCGCCGCCACGCTGAACGGCACCCTCGCCACGACCCGCTGGATCGTGGCCATCCTGGAGAACCACCAGCAGGCCGACGGTTCCGTCGTGGTGCCGGAGGCGCTGCGCCCGTTCGTCGGTCGCGACGTCCTGGAGCCGGTGGCGAAGAAGTAGCGGCCGCGCCGGGCCTCACCCGCCCGGGCGCGTGGACCCGACCTGTGACAAGGGGCGGGGTGGGAGTCGTCGACGACTCCCACCCCGCCCCTTGTCTGTGAAGGAGGCGAGAGGGGGCTACAGGTAGGGCCCGGATCCGGGACCGCCCTGACCCAGGGGGTCCTGCCCCGGCTCCTGGCCGTGGGACGAACCGGCGGGGAGGGCCTTGCGCATGTTCTCCAGCTGGGCGCGGGCCGCCATCTGCTGGGCGAAGAGGGTGGTCTGGATGCCGTGGAACAGGCCTTCCAGCCAGCCCACCAGCTGGGCCTGGGCGATCCGCAGCTCGGCCTCGGTCGGCGTCGTCTCGCCGGTGAAGGGGAGGGTGAGCCGCTCCAGCTCCTCGATCAGCTCCGGGGCCAGTCCGTCCTCGAGTTCCTTTATCGAGTTGGTGTGGATCTCGCGGAGCCGCGCCCGGCTGGCCTCGTCGAGCGGGGCCGCCTTCACCTCGTCGAGGAGCTGGCGGATCATGCTGCCGATGCGCATGACCTTGGCGGGCTGCTCCACCATTTCCCCGACAGAGCGGTCCCCCGACTCCTCCTCCGCGGCGTGCTCGGAGTCGCCGTTGGGGGCGGACCCCAGGGCGGCGCCGCCGGGGCCGACGACCAGGACCTGCGGCTGCTGCTGTTCGTTCACTCCGTCGTTCATTGAACCCTCACCTTGCGGCTGTATCGATTCCCGGCGTTGTCAGGTTGTGAGCACGATCTTGCCGATGTGTGCGCTCGCTTCCATGATGCGGTGCGCCTCGGCGGCCTGTGGCAGCGGAAGCGTCTGATCCAGCACCGGGCGGATGGTGCCGGCGGCCACCAGTGGCCACACCTGCTCGGCGACCCCGGCGACGATCCGTGCCTTCTCGTCGGCGGGGCGCGACCGCAGCGTCGTGGCGTGCACGGACAGCCGCTTGACCAGCATTCGGCCGAGGTCGATCTCGGCCTTGCGCCCGCCCATCAGGCCGATGATGACCAGTCGGCCGCCGATGGCCAACGACCGGATATTGGACTCCAGGTAGGAGCCACCCATGATGTCCAGGATGACGTCGACACCGGAACCGCCCGTCGCGTCCTTGACCCGTGCGGCGAAGTCCTCTTCACGGTAATTGATGCCGACGGCGGCGCCCAATTCCCGGCAGCGGTCGAGCTTGGCCTCGCTCCCGGCGGTGACGATGACGCGGGCGCCCAAGGCGCAGCCCAGCTGGACGGCGAAGGTGCCGATGCCGCTGCCTCCGCCGTGGACCAGCAGTGTCTCCCCGGCACTCAGACCGGCCACCATACGGAGGTTCGACCAGACGGTGCAGGCGACCTCCGGCAGGGTGGCGGCCTCGACCAGGGAGACGCCCGACGGGATCGGGAGCAGCTGCCCGACGGGGACCGCGACGCGCTCGGCGTAGCCGCCCCCGGTCAGCAGGGCGCACACCTCATCACCGACCGACCATCCGGAGCCCTCGGTGCCGGGGCCGAGTTCAGCGATGCTTCCCGAACACTCCAGGCCCGGGTACTCCGAGGCGCCGGGCGGGGGCGGGTAGGCGCCCTGGCGCTGGGCGACGTCGGCGCGGTTGACGGCGGTCGCGGTGACGTCGACGAGCACCTCGCCGAGGCTCGGGACCGGGTCCGGAACCTCGCGCCAGGCGAGGACGTCGGCGTCGCCCGGCTCGTTGATCACGATGGCATGCATGCCTGAACGCTACCCAGGATGCGCGGGTGCGCGGCGGAGGCGGGGGAGCCGTGTGGGGCTGATCCAGTGGCTCTCCCACGCCTGGTGGACGGTGGGCCGGAGTCGGTCAGGATGTGGTGTCCGCGTCGCCGTCGGATGGTTTTATGTTTGTTGACTGAGCTGAAGATAATCGCGAGGCTGGGGGATCGGTCCCCCCGATCCATCCCGAATGAAAGGGGCTCCCGGCTGCGATCGTTCACGCCCCCATGGAAAGCGTCTTGAGGAGAACCGCGGTGGCACACAGAGAACACGACGGTTCGGAGTTCGCGGGTGCGCGTCCGCGAGACGGGGAACGTGACCACGACGCCGCTGCTGAGAACGTCTACGCGGAGCACGGTGAGCAGGCGGGTGGTGCGGGGTACACGACTCCGGCCGATGACTGGTTCGGTGACGGTGGCTTCCCTCCCCCACCACCGTACGCGATCGGGGACATGCCGCCCCCGCCGCCGTACGCGGTAGGCGGGGGAGACGATGCCTCACCCGCTCCGTGGAGCGGGCCGCAGCCTCCACCGGGCCCAGAGTGGCCGGGCGGTCCAGAGACTCCCGGCGACGGTCACCTCCAGCACGACGGCGGCCAGCAGTACCAGGGCCAGTACGGGGAGCAGGACGCACCGGCGGTGGGTCCGCAGGCAGCCCAGCCGCCCGCCGACCCGACGCCGGAATCCGCGCCTGAGCCGTACTGGGGCCAATGGGAGCAGCCGGCCCAGTCCCCGCATGCCCAGATGTCGGCGCCCGCGCCCGTCCAGGAATCTCAGCCCCAGCCGGACGCACAGGTCGACGCGCCTCCCGTGGCGCCCATGGGCCACGACCAGGTACCCGGGGCGCCGCCGGTGTGGCCGGAGGCGAGTCACGCCCCCGCGGCGTGGCCGGACCATGCCGCGCCCCAGCCACCGGAGCCGCCGGAGCCCGCCCCCTCTCAAGAAGCGTGGGACGCGCCCGCGCCCCCCGTCATGCCCGAGGCGGACGCGACCGCGTGGGCACCGTCCACCCCTCCGGGGAACGAGGGGTGGGACCAGGTGGCCCCGCCGTCGACGCATGCCCCCGGCGTGGGGGAGGGCGACTCCCCCGCTGGCGCGTCCATGGGAACGACCGCGGACCCGTACGAGCCGATACAGGCGCCGGACCAGACCGCGTTCGACGACGTCCCCGAGCCCGAGCAGCTCCCCCCGCTGGAGCAGCCCGCCGCGGAACAGCCGCCCGCGGCGGACCCGGCACCCCTGGACGCCCCCGCCGAGGCACCTGTCGAGGGATTCGCCGAAGCGCCCGCTGATCCGGTCGCCGAGGAGGCGCCGCCCGCGACACCGCTGCCTCCAGCGGAGCAGGCGGAGCGGTTCGAGCAGGCCCCCGCCCAGCCCCCCGAGAGTGACCCGGCCGTTCAGGGACCGGCACTCCAAGGACCGCCGAGCGGCCCGCAGGTGCCCCCGCATCTGCCCAACGGGCAGTCCACCCCGAACCAGAACGCCCCCGCCTACCCGGAGCAGCCCCAGCCCTACCCGCCGTACCCGTCCCCCGGCCCGCAGCAGCCCCCGCATCCCCAGCAGCCGGGACCGGGCCCGCAGTACACGGGTCCCCAGACGCCGTACCCGGGGCCGCCGCGGCCGACGGGCCCGCACCAGGCCGGTCCCTATCAGCAGGGTCCGCACCAGCAAGGGCCGCGGCAGCAGGGCCCGCAGCAGCACCCCCACCACCCTGGCCCGCCGACGCAGCAGCCCGGCCCCGGTGGACCGCAGCAGTACCCGGGCCCACAGCAGACGGGACCTCAGCACCCCCACCCGCACCAGCCGGGACCTCAACAACCAGGCCCCCACCACGCGGGGCCGCAGCAACCACAGCAGCAGCCCGGTCCGCCCCCGGTCGGCCCGCCCCAGGGCTACCCGACGGGCGGCCAGCCGCCGATGGGACCGAACAACCCCTGGGGCGGCCCGCAGCAGCAGGTGACGCCGGGCCCGGCGGCGCATCCTCCCACTGGTGGGCACCCCTTCCAGTACCGCGCGCACATCGCCGGAGAGAGTGAGGGAACCCAGGGCGGTTCCAGCGAGACGTCGGACATGCTTGACGCCGATTCGCTGGTGCGCAACCGCCCCAAGCCCTCGGCCACGGGGTGGCGCAAGGTCGTGCAGTCAGCGACGTTCGGCCTGGTGAATCCGGGTGAGTCGGCCAACGAGGTGCGTCGCCGGGAACTCACCGCCCGCGCGACCACGCACGTCGCGGGCGGGCACCACCGTGTGGCCGTGCTCAGCCTCAAGGGCGGTGTCGGCAAGACCACGACGACGGTCGCGCTGGGCTCCATGCTGTCCTCCCTGCGCGGTGACCGCGTCCTCGCCGTGGACGCCAACCCCGACCGCGGCACGCTCTCGGACAAGGTGCGGCTGCAGACGGCCGCGACCATCCGCGACCTACTGAACGAGCGCGACTCGATCCGGCGCTACGCCGATATCCGCGGGTTCACGTCCCAGGCGGCGAGCCGCCTGGAGATCCTGGCCTCCGACCGGGACCCCGCCGTGTCGGAGGCGTTCAGCGAGGAGGACTACCGCCAGGTCACGCGGATACTGGAGCACTACTACTCGATCTGCCTCACCGACTGCGGCACGGGGCTGCTGCACTCGGCGATGCGCGGCGTCCTGGGCCTGGCCGACCAGGTGGTCCTGGTCAGCTCGGCATCCGTCGACGGCGCGCGCAGCGCCAGCGCCACTCTCGACTGGCTGGAGGCCCACGAGTACGGCTACCTGGTCCGCGGCGCGGTCGTCGTGCTGTCGATGGTGCGCACGGACGGCAAGAGCACCATCGACCTCGACCGCTTGGAACAGCACTTTTCCAGCCGCTGCCGCGCGGTGGTCCGCGTCCCGTGGGACCCCCACCTGGAGGAGGGAGCCGAGGTCGACCTGGACCTCCTCACCCCGGCCACGCGCGACGCCTACCTCCAGCTGGCCGCCACGGTCGGCGAGGCCTTCGCCTGGCCCCGCTAGGCGCCGGACGGACGTGGTCAGGCCCGCTCTCTCGTCGAAAGGGCAGGAGAGAGCGGGCCTACGCGGCGGCCGCCTGTCGTGCGGGTCCCCGAAAGACCTGACGGCAATGCCAGTCGATGCGCTCCAACTCGACAGCCGGGAATCCGGCCTGCGGCTCCGCTGCGGGCCGTCCGCTGAGCGCCACCACCAGGTCCTGCGCACTGCTGGCTCGCCCGACGAACTTTGCCGAAACGGCGATCGAATGCTCATCGGTGAGCCCGAGCACGCCTTTGTCGAACAGCTTGTGGTGCAGCGAGCACAGACACAGCCCATTGTCTGGCCGGTCGGGCCCATCAAAGGCCCACCACTGCACGTGAGCGGCCTCCAGGGCGACGGCCACGTTGTCGAGCCAGCCGTCGTAGCCGCAGAAGGCGCAGCGATACTCATAGGCGACGAGCACCTGCTCCCGAAACGCGGGATCTCGGGGCTCAACCGCGCACTGCGCCCCATTCGGCGGAACCTCCACCGCCTCCAGGCTCAGTCCCGTGAGCATGCAGATGTCGGCGTGCAATGAAGGCTCGAAATTGGCATCCAACAGCGACCGCGCGATCCGCGCCAGCAACTGCGGATCCTCCCTCAACGCCACCACCAGCTCCGGTGTGAGCCGCCCCCGCGCATCGCTCTCCCGCAACCGCGTGACATAAGGACCAGGGGATCCGTGGTGGTACGCCGTGTCCACCATCCACAGGCCATCGTTGGTCAGATGATGAAAGGGGTAGGCAGGCGTTGTCGCCGTCGACGGCCCGAACTCATCGAGCAACCTCTTCAGGTGCCCCTCGGCGGCCCGATAGGGGATCGGAGCATCCCCCTCAGCCTGAAACCGGCCAAGCGCATACAAGATCAGCAACGGCTTGTGCGGAGCCCGATACCCACCACGCGACCACCGCTTGATCCCGGCGATCCGCTCAACCCAATCCACAGCGGGAGTCTACGACCCCCGATTCCCCGCCCGTGCCGTGGTTACGTCGGATGTGCCCGCCTCCGGCGTTGTCGCGGGAAACCCCGGTAGATCTCGAACTTGTGGCCAGGGAAGCCGTTCTGTTCGGCTGAGCCCACGCGCCCGGCTTTCCTCCCCGAGCTCGCAGGTTCGGCCCTCCTCCTGAACAGAATCGGAGCCGTCCGGACGCTCCCGAACCGGATGGCGTAGGTTTCTCGCGCCGTGCGGGCGGAGCACCGCACGCGAATTGCCGAGAACGAACGAAATGAGCCCACACCCGACGTGCGGTCTGTCTGGGTACACAGGCGCGCATAATGAGCGACGTCAGTCGCGCATGGCGTTGCGGAACACCTCGATGGCCTCCTCCTCGGTGGCCCCGAAATGCCGGACCGCCTCGGCAAACGTCCGGGCGGCGTCGTTCAGCCCGGAGTGGCTGCCGCAGGCGATGATCACTGCTCCTCTCCCGCGGCGAAGTTCGACGAGGCCCTCGTCGCGGAGCTGTTGGTAGCCGCGGAGCACCGTGTGCAGGTTGATCTGGAGCGCGGAGGCTACGGTCCGGGCCGAGGGTAGCTTCTCGCCGGGCTGCGCGATTCCCTTGGAGAGGGCGGCCCGGACCGATGCCGCGACCTGGTCGGCGAGAGGCTGGGAGGACGTCGGATCAATCGTGATCAGCATGGTTCCGTTCCCGGTGCAGGTAGCCGTTGACCAGAGCGGCCGCCATCTCGGCCTTGCCAGTGGAGAACACGAAGGCCCGGCCGTCGGTCAACCGGAGACCGAGAGCTGGCCCCCTTCCGGTGGACGCGCCCCAGCCACAGTCGCTGCCTGAGGGCGGGAAAGACGTGGTGGGCGGTGACGCCGCCAAAGCGTCGGCCTGGCTTATGTGCTGGTAGGGGACGGTTGAGCGCACCAACCCCGCGATGACGAGCGTGGCGCCTCGATCGTCGATGAGGAGCCGGGCGTGCGCCTGTCCGATTTTCAAGAAGCCGAGAGCGACGAAGAGTAGCCCCGGGACGAGTGCCTGGCCGTCCCTGACGCCTGCAACCGCCAATGCGAGACCCACGGCGAGCAAGGGCGCTCCCATCTGTAGGTTCGACCGCAGCCAGGTCGTGGCGGCGAACATGGCCTTCTGCCGTGGGGCGAGGCGGAGGGTCGGTGCGCCGACGGGCGGCGCCTCCGTCGCGACCGGGAGCGCCTCGGTCCGGCCGAGCGCCCCCGCCAGGGCCGCGACGGCGGCCGCGACCGCGATACCCGGAAGCCAGAACCAGCCGGGCGCTTCCGACAGTCCGAACCAGCTGATGTCAGCGGGCGCTGGGGTGTCGATCAGCGAGACGACATGCAGCGTGGCGTACGTGCCGAAAAGACCGGATATGGCCGCGCTCTCGGTGGCGGCCTGGCGTTGCAGTGCCGCGCTCCGCGGGTGGTTCGCCAGGGCCACCATCGTCGTCCCCCCGATGGCAATCGCCATCAGCACCGAGACCAGGACCACGCCCTTGAACATCTGTTCGGCGATGCGCGACTGGTAGAAGAGGGCGATCACGGAGGGGATAGCGGCCATCAGAACGACGGGTACCAGGGCCACCAACCAGCGGCGCGTCCGTCCGGAGCGGCCGGTTCCGGGATTCGGGTGCATGCGAAACCTCCTACTGTTTGCATAGGACTATAACAGTAGAAACTTTGTGCTGTTATGTCGCGACGTGCGGGAGAGGTCCGAGGGGTAGATGCACCCGAAACGCGGCGGTCGTGCCGTGCACGCAGGTAGCCATCCGGCCGGAGCGAAACCGGTCCGGGCACCCACGGCCGCAACAGCGGGATCTTCGCGCGGATTGTCACCTGGCGGTTTTCCGTCGCGCCCCGTAGAAGGAGCACACCGCCCGCATCGCGTTGGCACGAGCGTGTGGGCACCGACCGTCGGCCCCAGGGCCTGTCAGGGGAGTTTGGCCCAGTCGCGTCCGCGGAGCCAGCCTGTGGCATACCTGGCCACCAGCGCGTCGGCTATGGCGGCGAAGCGGATCTCGCTGACCTGCTACAGCCTTTCCGGCTTGTGCTCGCGGTCGTCATTGGTGCGCCAGCGGGGGTGGGCATCAAGAAGTGCCTGCGGATACCGCACACAGCGTGGAGCTGTAGGACGCGGCGCCGCCGGGCGCTACCAGCGGCGAATAACTATTCGCCTTAGGTGTATGGGTAGAGTGGGGTGCGCGGAAGTCGACATCCGCGCGGAGAGGAGGCCAGCGATGGGATGTGGTGAGTGGATGGCCGCGGCGGGGCCGGCGTGGCAGGGTGTCGTGGCATCGACTCTGTCGACCTTGCTGCTTGTCGCCGCCATCGCAGCTGTCGCCGTGCTGCTCCTGCGCCACGGTCGTCCTGCGGTTGCGGCCGTCGCGCCGCAGGCATCGGTCCCCCAGGGGGAGAGCGCGGTGGACATCCTCAAGGAGCGCTACGCGCGCGGCGAGATCGATCACGAGGAGTTTGACCGTCGGCTGACTCATCTGCTGAACCGGTGAGGCGAGTGGCCGCGTCGTTCCGGGGGTCGAATCCGGCCTCCTTCGGCCGCGCGGCGCCGCCCCCGCCCCAGTGGGTACTGGCGCGGGGGCGGGGTAGTGGCTAGCAGGCCATGTCGCACTCGCGCTGCTCCATCATCCCGGCCATCTCCAGGGGCAACTGCATGTGCTGCATCGCCTCCTTCATGGCCGGGGTGTGCATCGACTCGCACATCCCCGGGGGGCACTCGCCCAGCTGCTCGCACGCCTTGCTCATGGGGCACCCGCATTCGGATGCGGCGAGCGCAGGCGTCACCCCGGCAAAGGCCAGGGCTCCGACGGCGGTGGCCAGCGTGGCCACGGCTCGGGTGCTCCAACGGACGGCCTTGCTCCTGCTCATAACGATCTCCCGAGTGTTGTCGCGGGTTGAACCGGCTTGGCGGCGCCGGCGGAGATCACATTAACAACTAAAATCCTTAGGTGTAGGGGAATCGCCGTGCGGGGCCAGATACCCGGCGGGCACAGGGCTCGCACCGCTTGTTCGGGTGGCTGGCGCGGGTGGGGAGGAGGTGATGGCCGTGATGGACGGCACGGGAATGGGCATGGCCTGGATGCTGCTGTGGGGCCTGGTCGGGCTGGCGCTGCTGGTGCTGATCGTGCTCGGCATCGTGTTGACGGCGCGACGACTCTCCGGCGGGTCACATTGGACAGAAGTCCGCCGCCTGCCGGAGGAATCTCCTCGTCAGGTACTCGATCGGCGTCTGGCCGCGGGTGAGATTGACGAGGAGGAGTACCAGCGGCTGCGCGCGCGGATCGAGGGCGGGTAGCAGCCCGTCGAGCCTCGGTTCGGCCGTGCTCGCGTCACGTAGGTGCCGCTGGCTCATCGGCCCCTGTGGGGCTGTCCCGTGTTGGTGAGGCCATGTGGCTCCGCAGAGCTGGACGACGAGATTCTCACCCGACTCTCACTCTTATTGGCCGAATTACCTAAGGTGTTTCGGTATATTGGTCCGCGACATGCTGACGCCGGAGGAGGAGCGGATGGGGATGGCCGATGGGTGAGGTGCTGTTCGGGACGACGTTGCTGGCGTCGTTCCTGGCCGGGTTCGTGGCGCTGCTGGCGCCCTGCTGTGTGTCGGTGATGCTGCCGGCCTATTTCGCGACGGGTTTTCGCAGCCCCGGGCGAGTGGTGGGCGCGACGCTGGTGTTCGCCGCCGGGATCGCCGCGATCATCGTGCCGATCGGCCTGGGAGCGGCTGCGGTGTCGGCGGCCCTGTCGGACCATCACACGCTGCTCTTCGGTATCGGTGGCGCGGTGATGCTCGTGGCCGGCGTCCTCGTGCTCGCCGGGGTCAAGCTGTCGATGCCGATGCCGGGTGGCAGCGCCCCGATGGGGAGGGGGATCGGGTCGACCTTCGCACTGGGGGCCTTCTCCGGTATCGCGTCGGCCTGCTGCGCCCCGGTGCTGGCCGGGGTGGCCATGCTCTCCGGCGCGGCCACCTCCTGGCTGGCCGCGCTGGGCGTGTCGCTGACCTACGTGGCGGGCATGGTGGCCCCGTTGATGCTGCTGGCGCTGCTGTGGGACCGCCACACCGCCCGGGTGGAAGGTTTCCTGCGCGGTCGCAGCGTCCGGCTGCGCCTGGGCCGGTACGAACACGTGCTGTCGGTGGGCGCCGCGGCCACCGGCGTGCTGCTGGTCGCCATGGGCGTGATCACCCTCGTCTCGGCGGTCAAGGGCCCCGGAGTGCCCAACGACGGCTGGCAGGTCCGGGTGTCGGCGTGGTTGCAGCATGTGGCCGCCCAGGTCACCGACGCGCTGTCCTGGTTGCCCGGCGTCGCCTTCGCCCTGGTGCTACTGGCCGCGGCGATATTCGTGGTGCGCCGGGCCCTGCGGCCCCGCACCTCTTCCGTGGCCGCACCTACTGGCCATCCCACGGATCAGCCCACCGAATCGGGTCCGACCGCAGCGGCCACCGGCCCTGAGATGCCTGGCTCCTGCTGCGGCGACGGCAGCGCCGAGGCACCGGCCGCACCCACCGCGACCGAGAGGAGCGCCCCGGATGAGCGCTAACCGTACCGCCCGGCCCCGCAGCGCCGCCCTGCGCGGCGCGTCCACCAAGCAACAGGCGAGCCGCCAACGACGCAGGACGCTGCTCGTCCTCGGCGCGGCGCTGGCGGCCGTCGTCCTCATCGCCGGAGGCGTCTACCTGCTCAAGCCCGGCCCGGAGTCCTCCGAGGGTGGCCAGGCCGCCGGGGAGATGACCGTGCACGGCACTGACAAGTACCCCTACCTCGTCGGTGAGCCTGGCGCGGGGGAGCAGGCGCCGGACTTCACGCTGCCGGCCACCACGGGCGAGGACGTCTCGCTGTCGGACTATCGCGGCCAGAGTGTCCTGCTGTACTTCCAGGAGGGCGTGATGTGCCAGCCCTGCTTCGACCAGATCACCGCCTTGGAGAAGCAGGCCGACGACCTCGAGAAGGCCGGAATCGACCAGGTGCTGTCGATCAGCACCGACCCGGTCGAGGTCTCCGCGCAGAAGTCGCGCGACATGGGGCTGTCGACCCCCACCCTCGCCGACCCCGACCTGACGGTGTCCAGGAATTACGACACCAACTCCTACGGGATGATGGGCGGCTCGCACAACGGCCACAGCTTCCTGCTCATCTCGCCCGAAGGCGAGATCCGCTGGCGCGCCGACTACGGCGGCAAGCCCAAGTACGTCATGTTCCTGCCCGTGGACCAGCTGCTGGCCGACATGCGCGCCGACCTGAAGGAAGGGGCCTGAGGCGTGACCGCCGAGATCACCCTGCTCACCCAGGCCGACTGCGACCTCTGCGAGCACGCCAAGCGGGTGCTGGAGGCCGTCGGCGCCGACCACGACATCCACGTCACCGAGATCGACCTGGACACAGACACCGGCCGTCGGCTGGCGCAGAAGGCGCGGGTGCTCTTCGCCCCCGGGACCCTGCTGGATGGCGAACCCTTCGGCCACGGCCGGCTGTCCGAACGCAAACTCCGACGCACACTCCAGCGCCGCGCAACCACCCCACCACCCGCCACCCGCTGACACCCAGAACCCATCGACCAAGGGAGTCCGAGAATGGACATGCTCTACATCCTGGCCCTGCTGGCCTGCCCCATCGGCATGGGCGGCATGATGTGGATGATGATGCGCAGGCCCTCCGGCGACCAGGGACAACACCAGTCCCGCACCAGCGCCCACGAGCAGGAACTCGCCCGGCTGCGCGCGGAGATCCACGAGCTGCGCACCGAGCCCGGCCGTGCCGCCACCCCGGACGGGCGGTGATGGTCGTGGAGGTGTTGTTGCCACTGGCCGCGGTGGTCGTGGCCTTCACCGCCACCTACTTCTGCTGTATACGCCCGATGCGTCGCGGCACCTGCGCCATGGGCGGCGCACCACAGCACATGGACGAACGGGCCGAGCGTCTGGAACAGGAACTGCGCGCCGCTCGGGAGGAACTGGCCGAACTCAAACAGCACCAGGCCCACTCCACTGACACCGCCCCCTCTACCTAACCGCGAGGCCGAGTTCTGAAGGCCACGAGAGAGCGATTCGACCGAGAGAGGAGGGCGATGCTGCGGTTTGGCGAGTTGGAGGCGGCGATCATGCGAGCCGTGTGGGCGGCGGACACGCCTGTGCGGGTGCGTGACGTGCTGGAGAACCTGCAACAGGAGAGGGACATCGCCTTCACCTCGGTGCAGACGGTGATGGACATCCTCTACCGCAAGGGGTGGCTGGACCGGGTTAAGCGGGGGCGCGGCTACCGGTACTGGGCCGCCGCCAGCCAGGAGGACTACGCCACGGAGCTGGTGGAGGAGGCACTGGAGGCCGCGCCCGACCAGGCGGCGGTGCTGTCGCGACTGGTGGCGCGGCTGCCCAGTGAGGATCTTGCCGAGCTGCAGGAGGCGCTGGAGGAGTCCAAGCAGCGCGAGGGCCTGAGTTGACCACCGCGCTTCTTCTCCTGGGCTAGGCGTTACTGCTCGCCACGGCCGGGTTGGCTGTCATACGGCGGGCGCGCTGGGTGGAGCGGGGCCGTGCAGCGGTTATGAAGATTCGGCACAGCCCGGGCTGGTCGGGCCGCGACCTGGCGGCCGCGCCTATCGGGACCCGTCCTGTACCAGGGGTCCGCGGGAACGGACGTCGCTCCCTGCCGTCTCGTCACCCCTCCGACTGGTCGACGGCCAGGGTGCTTTCGTTGAACGGCAGGTAGGGATCGGCCCACGGGAAGACGGTGAACCACAGCAGGGCCACCGCCCCCGCGACGAGGCCGAGGGCCAGCACGAGCTTCACCGGCCGCGGCCCCGGCAGGATCCGCCAGATCAGGCTGTACATCGTCCGACTCACCCCTCCTGGTTCTCGGTGTCGGGCGCCATGTGGGCGATGCTCTCGGGCATGCCCTGGTCTTTGGGGCGGGTGTCGGACAACTCGGCGTAGACGATCAGCCGCTTCTCGTTCGACAGCTTCGGATAGCAGGTCGTGAGCGTCACCAGGGCCCGCTCCGGCTCGTCGTTGCCGGGGTCGAACGGGTCGGGTCCGACGACGTCGACCCGGTCGGGGGTCACCACCTCGTTGCCGATGACCTCGTAGGTGTGGAAGTTCTCCCGGTCCTCCAGCACGATGGCGTCGCCTTCCTCCAGCAGGTCGACATCCCAGAACATCCCGGGGCTGCGGTGGGCCGCGATGGCGTAGTTGCCCACTTGCCCCGGCTCGGCCGAGTCCGGGTAGTGGCCGGGCGCGTGCCGGATGTCCTCCTGGGTGACCCCGTGGACGACAACCCAGTCCAGATCCAGGGAGGGGATGTACATCCGGCTGTGCGCTGACCCCGGCAGCGGCTCGGCATCCGGTCCGGCGGTCTGGGACCACTGCTCGTCGAGACCGGTCGCGAGCTGCTCCTGCCCCCGATCGACCTCGATTTGTTTGCCGTGCAGCTCCCATGCCGCCAGCAGCAGCATGACCAGGCCCGCGGTGAGTGCGAGCTCGCCGACCAGGCCGACCACGCCGCGGATGAGGCCGCCGACGGTGAACCGGGGACGACGGGCCGGGGCGCGCCGACGGCGTCGCCCAGCATGGCGTTGTGGTGGGCCGACCTGCGGGATCCTCGTTGTCACGGCGCGTCCGTCTCCTCGTTGCGCTCGTCGAGCACCGGCACGACGAGGTCGGTCAACTGGTTGTAGGTGGTTTCGCCGACGACCGCGGAGGCGATGCGACCCTCGTGGTCGATGACGATCGTGCTGGGGATCGCCTGGGGCGGGACGGTGTCCCGAAAGGCCTGCGGCACCATGCCCGGCTGGTCGTAGATGCTGGGGTAGCCGACCTCCAGTTCCCGCTCGAAGGCCTGTGCGGCGGTACGGTCGTCCTTGATGTTGATGCCGAGGAACTCCAGGCCTCTGCCCTTGTGGTCGGCGTAGACCTCCTTGAGGACGGGGATCTCCGCGCGGCAGGGCCCGCACCGGCTCGCCCAGACGTTGAGGACGAGGACATCGCCGCGGTAGTCGTCCAGGCTGACCGGGTCGCCGTCGAGGGTCTCCCCGCTGACCTCGGGCGCTGGCATCCGCTCGTCGGGGGCGAATTCGGTGGCGGTGCCGTCGCCTTGGATGTAGCGCTGGTCGCCCCCGCCGCCGGTGGAGGCCTCGGTGCTGGCGCAGGACGCGAGCGCGAGCGTCAGCGCGGTGGCGGCCGCACCTGCCCGGAATGCCGGGTACGGGCGGCCACCGGGTCTGTCGAAGAGCATCATCGGGAACCTCACTGAGTGGGTCGGGGCGTGCCCCTAGCGGACGTGCCGCGGTCCGCGGTCACGGGCGAGTGACCACCGCGAACCCCTGCTTGGGTAAGGGGCACCAGGCCAGGCGTCGGTGGACCAGGTGTTCCACGAACTCCGGCGGCCGGTGGTAGCAGAACACCGACACGGATACGTCGACGATCTCGGGGGTGTGGCTGAACAACGGGAGCTCTGCGAGCAGGTAGGGGACCGCGGTCCGCAGCCGCTCCTGGCTCATCTCATCGGGGGCGATCCGGCCGTGCAGAACCCACCGGGCCGCCTCCAGGCACGATCTTCGGAACTCGGAGTCGTGGTCGAAGAGGGCGTGGGCGTCGTTCAGGAGCTCCTGGTAACGCGTGTTGTCCGCGAGCGCGGCCGAGTCCAGGATGAGCTCCTCCGGGGCGGGAACCCCGAGATCGTCCAGGGCACGGACCATCTTGTTGCGCAGGTACCTGCACTGGGAGCGGGCCTTGGCGGCAGCCCGAGCGGGCGCGTATCCGAGGGCTGCCAGCGTCGTCGCCGTCGGCCCGTCGGGCATGTACAGGTGCATCGACTCGAAGCGGTTGAGCGCCCACGCGGCCAGATCCCTGATCCGCCCGGTGGTGAAGTAGCCGTTGAACGGGCTGATGCCAAGGCAGGCGTGCGTGCGCTCGGCTAGGGCGGGGACGCAGTAAGGCGACAACGGTCGTACCAGCATCCCCTCCTCCTCGGTCGGACTCGGCGGGTGGGCATGCCCGTTGGGTGTGTCTTCCGCCGCCTTCTGAGGCTCCGGTTTTCTGTGCACAGCTGCGGTTCTCCCCGTCTGCTCGCCGTTGCCGCGAAGCGCGTTTCGTTGAGTCACGGACTGACGCCCCCGTCGACTATGCAGCTTAGGTGTAGGCGGACTGGGTTGTCCTGGATTTCGGGAGTCTCGCGAGGCGTAGGCGGTCATGGCGTCGGCCGCGTAGTCGGCCGTGGCCGGGGTGGAGGGAGAGGAAGTCGAAGGGGCTGACAGCCAGGAGGTCCGGCTGGAGCCGTCAGAGCCACAGCTCATAGCCGCCGGACCATTGCTGCATGACGAGGATGAACGCGGTCCACAGACCGCTGAGCTGGGCGGCGCCGACCAGGACGAGCATCACCCCGCCGACGCGGGTCACCGTCTGGGCGTGTCTTCGCGCCCAGGCCAGCGCGCGCATCGTCTTGGTCAGCGCGATGGCGGCGATGAGGAAGGGTAGTCCCACGCCCAGCCCGTAGGCGAAGGCGAGAAAGGCTCCGCGCCCTGCGCTGCCCGTCGCCGTGGAAAGCGCGAGTACCGCGGCCAGGGTCGGTCCCATGCAGGGTGTCCAGCCCAGGCCGAACAGTACGCCCAGCAGCGGGGCGCCGGCCAGGCCGCCGCGTGGCAGGAGGCGGATGTGCAGGCTGCGGTTGACCCAGGGGATGCGCTGGAAGGCGCCCACGAACATCAGGCCGAGCAGGATGGTGATCACGCCCAGCGTGCGGATCATGATGTCCTGGTACTCGAACAGCAGGCTCCCCAGGCTGCCGAAGAACGCCCCGTAGGCGGCGAAGAGACCGGAGAACCCGGCTGTGAACAGGAGTGTGCCCACCACCGTGCGCGCGCGGAGCGTACCGCCGCGCGCCTGGCTCTGGCCTTCGGCGCCCGACATGCCGGTGACGTAGGAGAGGTAGCCCGGTACGAGCGGCAGGCAGCAGGGGGACAGGAACGTGATGGCGCCGGCCGCCAGAGCGAGCGGAATGGCGAGCAGCAGTGGGCCGGCGGTGACGATCTGCGAGATGTCCATTGGTCCGGATGCGGTCCTTGTGGCGGTTCGGTCGGATACGCGGTGCGCACCAGTCGGGCATGGATGCACCCAGGAACCTAAGGTGCATAGGTGTACTCTGCCATCCCCTCCCTCAGGTGGTGCATGGGGGTGTAGTTGGGGTAATAAGGGACGTTCCAGGTCGCTGGGAAGGCGCCAGGGTGACCGTTGTGCGAAATTGTCCAAATGCCTAGGTTTCTCAGGCAAATCCGCACCCTCGGGAGCTGAGTGGCGACGCGCCATCATCGCCTAGGCTGGTTGGGCGTACTGGTCGGCCGAGTGGCAGTGCCCCCGTCGGCTCCACGCCACAGGTGGTGACGCCGGCCACGAGGTGAACAGGAAGAGGGGTCCGAATGCCGCGGTTCGGAGATCTGGAAGCGGCGATCATGAGATCGGTGTGGGCCTCCGCGACACCCGTGCGGGTGCGCGAGGTGCTGGCGGATCTGCAGCGCGAACGGGACATCGCGTTCACGACGGTGCAGACGGTGATGGACATCCTGTTCCACAAGGGCTGGCTCGACCGCGCCAAGCAGGGCCGCGCTTATGTCTACTGGGCGGCCGCCAGCCAGGAGGACTACGCCACCGGCTTGGTCGAAGAGGCCCTGGAAGCGGCACCCGACCAGGCGGCGGTGCTGTCCCGGCTGGTGGCCCGGCTGCCGAGCGAGGAGCTCGTCGAATTGCGCGGCGCCTTGGAGGAGGCCAAACGGGGCGAGGGCCTGACGTGACCGTCGCGCTGCTGTTGCTGGCCTACGCCGTGCTGCTGGCCGCGGTCGGCCCCCACGCCATGCGGCGGGCGCGCTGGGTGGAGCGGGCGCCGCGGCTGGGCATCGCCGCGTGGCAGGCGCTGAGCCTCGCCTTCGTTATCTCTCTGGTGCTGGGCGGCCTCGCGTTGAGCGTGCCGGATCTGCGCCTGGGCACCGACCTCGCCGAGTTGCTGCGGGCGTGTCTGGCGGCGCTGCGCGTCCAGTACGCCACGCCGGGCGGGGCGGTGATCGGCGTCAGCGGCGCCGTGCTCGCTCTGCTGGTGGGGGTGCGCTGTGGATGGCGTCTGGCCGTAACGCTGGCGCGAGCGATCACCGATCGCCGCCGTCACCGCGAGACGCTGCGCCTGCTCGGATCCCAGCCTCACCGTAGCGGCGCGGTTGTCATCGAGCACTCGGTGCCTGCCGCCTACTGCCTGCCCGGCATCCGTCAGGACATCGTGTTGACCAGTGGTGCCCTCAACGCCCTCAGTGAGGAGCAGCTCCGGTCGGTGCTGGCACACGAGCGCGCCCACCTGCGCGGTCGCCACGATCTCGTGGCCGCCGTGGCCATCGCCCTGAACTCCGCCTTCCCCGGGCTGGCGCTCTTTCGAGCGGCCAGGGAAGAGACCGTGCGCCTGCTGGAGCTGGTCGCCGACGACGCCGCCGCGCGCTCTACCCACCGCCTGGTCGCGGCCGAGGCGCTGCTCAACGTTGCCGGTCAACCCAGCCCCGCGGGAGCCTTCGCGGCCGGCGGGTCCGGCACAGGCGATCGGATCAGGCGCCTGATCACCGGAGTGCGTCCGTTCGGCCGGGCGCAGGCCGCGCTGGTGGGAAGCGCCACCGCGGCATTGGTCGCCCTACCGGTGGCGGGCTTCGCGGGTCCCGCGGCCACGCTGCTGGACACCGCCTGTTGCGTCACCGACCCCGGCGCGGTGAGCCACGCGGAGATATGCGAGGCGATGCCGGTGACGCGCGACTGCCTGTCGTGATGACTCCTCCGGTTCGAACACGGTCCTCGGCCTTCTTCACTGCTGTTCGGCCAGGAACCGGGTGTAGTCCGCACGCAGATCGCCCACAGCGGTGCTGGGGGTCCACAGCAACCATCCCTCGTCCTTGGCGTTGAACCCGATGACGTGCGATCCGTGGTCGGTGGCGTAGCCGCCACCGGACAGCTCCCTCTTGGGCTCGATCTCCACGACCAGGTCGTCGGCCGCCTGCTCGATGGTGTCCATGTCGGCGGTAAGACCGACGAACGACTCATCGAAGCGGTCGAGGTACTCCCTGATCGCCTCGGGCGTGTCGCGGTCCGGATCGGTGGTGATGAACACCAACTGCACGTCGCCCTTCTGCTCGGCGGGCATCCGGCGGATCGCCGCCGCGGAGTCGGCGAGGACCGTCGGGCAGATGTCGGGGCAGTTGGTGTAACCGAAGAACACCAGCGTGAGCGGCTTGGTGGTGTCCTCGGCCAGGTGGTACTCCTCGCCCGAGGTGTCGGTGAAGGTCAGTTCCGGCATCGCGTAGGGCGGGTCCATGTAGTTGCCGTGGTAGCCGTTCTGATCCGGTCCGCCGACCACCTCCAGGGCGGAATCACCCTGCTCTCCAGGCGCGGCGCACCCGGCGGCGACGAGTGCGACAGCGACCGAGAGCGCCAGTCCCACCCGGTTGAGCCGTGGAATTCTCACTGATCCGGTTTCCTCTCACGTGCGGCTGCATCGACCAGGTCGCGCAGGGTGTCGTCGGTGACGGGGCCGATGACCCGCGCGGCCACCCGGCCGTCGCGGTCGATCACGACGGTGCTGGGGATCGCCTGGACGGGGATAAGCTCCCGCCACGCGCGCAGCCGCTCGCCGTCGGGGTCGATGATGCTGGGGTAGGTGATGCCGAATTCCTCGACGAAGGATCGGGCGCCGGATTCTGTGTCGCGGGTGTTGACCCCCAGGAATTGCACCCCCTCGTCGCGGGTCTCCTCCCAGGTCCGCTGCAGGTCCGGTGCCTCCTCGCGGCACGGCGGGCACCATGAGCCCCACACGTTGACCACCACGACGTCGCCGCGCAGGGAGTCCAGATCCATGCGTCCCCCCTCCAGCAGAGGACCGGCCAGGGGCTCGGCGTCCGGGCGCTCCTCTGGCGCGAACCGGGTGACCCCCGTTGGCGTGCTCGAGGATGAAGGCGCGGGTGGCCGGTCGCCGTCGCCGAGTAGCAGCACCACGCCGACACCCATCACGACGGCCACAACGGCCACCGCGATCAGTGCCCGGCGAAACCCTCCCATGCTGGTGCCCCCTCCGTTCTCGACGGCTTACCGTCGACCTGTCGACTAACAACCTTAGTTGTATGAGTGACAGGCGATTCCCCACCCCCGGGAAACGGGACGAAACGGCACTCCCGCACAGCTTGGCAGCTGACCGGACACCGCTCTCAGGTGGCGAACAGCAGAGTGAGGCCGCCGACGGTGTAGGCCACCATGAGCGCGAGCAGCGGGAGCTGGCTCGCGACGGCCCGGCGGGCGGGGAACAGGCGCAGCGCTCGGTCGTGGGCGGCGATGACGCCGAGAACATGCCCGGTCACCACCGCGATCACCTGGACCAGCGCGATCGTCGCCGGAGTCACCACGTTGAAGTCCACGCCGTGCTCGGCCGTGCCGAACAGGTCCGCGCCGGTGCCCAGAGGGTCGGAGGCGAGGATGAGCGTGCGCTGGCCCTCGAACAGCAGCAGGGAGAAGTAGTGTGCCACCAGGTAGCCCACGGCGACGGGGACCACGGAGTGCGCGAACGCTGTCGGCAGACCACTGAAGCGGGACCCGCCGATCGCCCCGGCCGCCCCCGCCCCGCTGGCCAGCAGCGCCGCGGCGAGCGCGACGGCGATGAGCAGCCCGAGTGTGCCGACGAGGATGTCCGGCAGGGGAGCCGAGCCCATGAACGACATCCACCAGGGGGCGTTGGACACGCTGTCGTAGGCGGTGGTCCCCAGCATGACGGCCACCACGCCCGCTAGCCCGGCCATCGGCGCCAATCCGTCGAGCCCGTCGAACGGATTGCGCACCACGAGGCGCCCATCCCGGCGGCGGCCCAGGGGGGACAGCCGACCGATGAGCGAGGAGTAGACCTCGAACGCGTCACCGCGTTCGAACCAGCGGTCGCCGAACGCCAGCGCTCCCAGAAGCTGAGCGGTGGCGTAGCAGGCGAACCACAGCCGCAGGCTGGCCAGGTCGCTACTGTGCGGCCAGACCAGCTCCAGCCAGGTGAACGCGAGCAGCCCGGCCGCCGCCGGCCAGTAGCCGAGCCGATCCGGGTAGGCCCACACACCGCGTTCAGGAGGCGTACGCAGGAGAAAGGCCAGGCCCCGGTGGATGGTGCGCAGCGGGTTGAGCAGCCGCCACACCGGCCCGAACAGCAGGGACGCTGGTACCAGGCCCACCCACAGCAGCACGTAGACGAAGCCGGGCACGGGGTTGAGCGCGTCGTCACGGCCGAGGACGGCGGCCACGGCGACGAAGGCCGTGACCGCGAGTCCGAGGACGCGAAGCGCCCAGCGCAGGACCGGGCCGTCGAGGGCGGAGGCGAGGTGTCGAGGTAGAGGTCGGCCGGCGGCGACTCCGGTCAGCTTCGGCCGGCGCCACAGCAGGCCGAGCGCGGCGAAGGAGACCACCAGAGCGATCGCCGCGCCAGTCAGGGCGTAGGAGAAGGGCAGCGGAAGGTCCTCGCGGCCGCCCACACCGTGGGCCAGGACGAGGGTCGTGCTCATCGGGTTCATTGGACGGCGATCTGGGTGAGCAGGGTGCCGGACTCGTGGGTCTCCAGCTCGAACACCCCGCTCTTGTCGGCGGTGAAGACGAGCGTGGCGGGCGCGTCCGGGCCGACCGGCTTCTCGATGTCGTAGCCGTGTAGATGCACGGTGTCGCTGCTGTCACTCTCCACCGTGATGCGGACCTTCTCGCCGGTGCCGACCTCCACACGGCCGGGCTCGGGCGAGACCGAGCCGTCCCGCAGACTGATCTCCACCGTCACGTCCGCGTCACCCCCGTCCGTGTCCGCCGCTTGCTCGCCCGCAACCGTGACGCTGTCGCTGATCGGTTCTCCGTCGACCGCCCACGTGGAATGGTCATTGGCCGAGAGTCGCACCGTCAACGTGTGCTCGCCCTCGGGAACCGCCGACGCGGGCAGGTGGTGCCACGGGCCATAGACGCGGGCGACCTTCTCGCCGTCGACGTAGAGGTGCGCGTGGCCCTCCCCCTCCTTCGGCTCCTCACCCGTGCGATCCGGGGTGAAGTCATACCCTTCGACCGTCAGATGGACGTTCCAGCCCGATGCGGGGTCTTCCGTGGCCTCCAGTTCCACCGATGGCGCGTCGTCGCCCGCGACCTCGCGCATCTTGTGGCCGTGATGTTCAGAGGCAGAAGAGGAAGGGGCCGGGTCGGACGCGTCGGCTTCCGTCTTGGCGGCTTCGTTGGCGCACCCTGTGGCGGCCAGCACGAGCACAGCGCCGGCGAGTGCGGTCCACACGCGTATGTGCATTGAAGTACGTCTCCTCCACGTATCGGCCGGTGCACCAGAGATGCTGTGCCTCTGGCGAGGTCGCGCGATGATTTTACCTATAAGACTTAGGTATATCGGTATAGTGTCGGCGAGCGTACACCCCTCATGGAGGTTCCAGATCGTGTCATCGCGTCGGCCCAAGAGCACAGCCCCGTCGGGCAAAGCGCCAGGCAAGGCCCAGCGGAAGCGCGAGGCCGCGCAGAAAGTCGCCACCATGCGCAAGGAGCAGGCGCGTCAGGAACGGCGCCGCCGCATCCTGCTCGTGGGGGCGATGGCTGTGATCGCCGTCGTGCTGGTGGGTCTGGCCGGCTGGGGGCTCACCAAGCTGCCGTCAGGACAGAAGGAGCAGGTGGCGCTACCCGAGGCGGCGACAGGCCAGGGCACCGCCATGCCGCCCTGGCCGCTGCCCGACGACCCGGTCTCGCTGGCCGAGAACGTGGGCCTGCGGGTGGCGCCCATGGAGGGAACAAGTAAGCACTTCCATGCCCACCTCGACGTCATCGTGAACGGTGAAGCCGTCACCGTCCCCGCGAATTTGGGGATCCATCCCTCGGGCAACGCGATGTCAGAGCTCCACACCCACGACGAGCGCGGGGTGCTGCACGTCGAGGCGCCCACCGCGGACAAGCGCTACACGCTCGGCCAGATCTTCGCCGAGTGGGACGTCCTCCTTGACAAGGACACTCTGGGCGGGCTAGAAGCCGACGAGGAGAACACTCTGCGCGCCTACGTCGACGGCGAACTCCATGAAGGCGATCCCGCCGCTATCGAACTCACCAAGCACCGCCAGATCGCCCTGGTCTACGGTCCCAAGGACGCGGACGTCGACGTCCCCGCCGAGTACGAATTCCGCCCTGGGGAGTAGTGGAACTAAGCGCCGCTTCCCGCGTGCTGCGTGTCGGTCCGCGACCGTCACCACCGAAACCGACGCCGTCCGGATCGACCTCCCCGTGACATTCAGTGGGAGGCCTGACCGGTGCATCCCGTGACGGCGATCCGGCCGGTAGTGAAGTCGACGCGGACCCCCGCCCCAGGATTCCCCCCGGTGTGCCCATGTCGCTTACGGGCAGCTGAGACCGAAGCGTGCGGCGACGGGTATCGGCGACGCGTGAGTACCGGTTCTGGCGGGGATTCGACGAAGCGGGGCCGTCCTATCCGTCAGGCGGCCGGCGTCACAAGTCTCCTGAAGTGAGCTAGCATCTGTTCCGGTGCCTCACGCACCTCTAGGAGGGTTCGCATAGCGGCCGAGTGCGGCGGTCTTGAAAACCGCTAAGTCCTTCCGGGGCTTCGTGGGTTCAAATCCCACACCCTCCGCCATCACCAGGGAGAACCCCCGCTGGCGAGGCATGACGCCGAACGAGCGGGGGTTCTCTCGTGTTCGGGGGCGGCTACCTGCCGCAGAACTCGGCTTCGAAGACGTCTTGGTAGAGCTGGCCGTCTTCCAGCCAGTCGCCGTTGATTTGGAAGGTCAGGCTGTGGGAGCCATCCGCAGTCGTGGCCGAGCTGGTCAAGGAGCCCCAGACGATGCCGTCGTGGCCGTAGACCTTCTTGCCGCAGGAGAGGGTGCGGACGATCAGGGCGAGGCCGTAGTCGTAGAACGTGCCCGTCTCGACCGTGGTGAGGAGTTCTTCCTGCTGGGCGGGCTGGAGCAGGTCGCCCTTCATCAGGGCGCTGTAGAAGCGGTTGAGGTTGCCGGTGGTGCTGATGATCTCGCCGGTGGCGCCGGACCAGGCCGGGTTGTATTCGGTGGCGTCGTAGATCTCCGGGCCGGGATCGGCGGCGTACAGCTTTGAGTAGCCGATCGGGTGCGGCGAAGGCATCGTCGGGTCGGTGCCCGGGAACGTCGTCTCGGTCAGGCCCAGTGGCTTGAGGATGCGCTGCTCGGCCTCATGGGCGTAGGAGTTTCCGGTGACGTTTTCGATGATCATGCCCGCGAGCACGAAGTTGGTGTTGGAGTAGTTCCAGTCCGTCCCGGGCTCGAAGTCCGGCTCGTACTTGAGCGCCATATCCACGATCTGCTGGGGCGTCCTGGTCTCATAGCGGTGCTTCAGGAAGCCCTCGCCGTTCATGTACTCCCGCCACTCGGGGGTCGACACCATGTCGTGGACCCCGCTGGTGTGGTTGAGGAGCTGGCGGATGGTGACTTTGTTTCCGTCGTACCCGTTGCCCTGCAGCACACCGGGCAACCGGCTCTCGACGGAGTCGTCGAGGCTCAGCTTCCCCTCCGCCTCCAGCTGCAGGATGACGACGGTGATGAAGGATTTGGTGGTGCTTCCCGCGCGTATGTGGTCCTCGGGTGTGCGTTCGCGTCCCGTCGCGGTGTCGGCGGAGCCTGCGGAGCCGAACCACTGCCTTTCGGGTGTCTGCACTTCGGCGGCGACTCCTGGCATCCCGGCCTCGACCAGAGCGTCGAGAGCGGCCTGGGTAGTTCCATGCGTCGCTTCTGTCTCCGCTGCGGAAGCAGCGGTGGTGGAGCATGCCAGCGCGACCGCGGCGGTGATGGTGGCCGCCGCGCTTCTGAACAGAACGCGGTGTCCTCGCGCTTCCTGCCGTGACATACAGATGCCTTTCAAAGGGGTGAGCGTCTGAATGATCAAACAGGAGGGAAGTGTACGCGCCCGCCAATAGTCGAGAGCATGGGGGTTGCTAATGGGGCAGCTGCATTCCAGCCAGGATTCTTTGTTGGTGTTTTGGAAGGCTGCTCTTGATCAGGGTAATGTGAAAATTTCTAGTTTGTGGGCAGGGCGGAGAGGCCAGGGATGTCTGGGGTATCGACTCGCCAGCCGTCACCCCTGGCTGCTTCCTCGAAGATCTTGATTTTGTAGGCGAGGCCCTCCGGCGCTCCGATGTCGCTGTGTAGCGGGGCTTCCTTCCAGGCCTCTTGGGAGCGAACCAGTGGCCAGCCGTCCATTGCGAGGCGGAGCGCCAGAGTCGCCTTTCCGTGCAGAAGCACGCTCCAGCCGGTATCGCTGGCCGCAAGTTCGCGTTGGAGGTCTGTCTCCTGGAGGAGCAGGCGAGTTCCGTCGCGTTCAGCGGCGACAAGCGGCCGCATCGCGCCGTCGTGTTCGACCAGGAGGGTCGTCTTGTCCTGGTCCGAGTGGAACGTGTGGTGTGGGAACCGGCGGTCCCGGGCGAGGGCGATTCCGTGCTTCCAATTCGCGACCCGCAGGCCCCGACCGAGGTAGAACTTGAGCGAGTCCTGCCAGGCCCAGTGGGTTTCCAAGTGAATTCCACCCAGCCCCTCGGCGATCGCGGCGTTGTACACCGTTTCCAGGACCCGAGACGCGATACCAGATCGTCGGACGCCGGGATGGACATAGAGCGATTGCAGGCGGACGGAGTCGAATCCGACGACATGCGTGCCCACGCCAAGGGTTCCGACGACGCCCCCTTCGGTGACCAGCCAGTACCTGGTGGCGAAATCGTCCTCGTCGCATTCCCACAGGTTGCGGTCGCGCAGATTCCCCACCCGCTGCTGTTGCTCTCCTGAAGTCATGGTGCGGGGGTCAAGGAACTCCTCGAAAGCGAGTTCGCAGAACGACGCAAGTTCCCACCGGCGAAAACGCCGACCCTCGCCGACACCGACCGGGCAGAACGCCGGGCTCGCGCACAGACGAGCGTTGAGTCGATCCAGCCGTTTCTGCTGATGCATCGGAACTCCCTGGGAGAACGCCACTATTGGCGCCAGTTTTGCACGTTGGCGCAGAGGCGGTTGGGGGAATTCGGTATTACGGCGGCGGGATGAACGATGCCAGGGTGGCAGCGGGGACCTTCACCTTCGGTGGCAGACGGATCCGGGGACGGCGGCATCAGGCCCGAGGTGATCGGGGCGACGCCGTGGATGGTCGTTGCGGCTGTTCGTGCGGCTATTGCTGATGGGTGGGAACCGAAGCGGCCTGGGTCGGCGCATCAGTTGGTGATGTGAGGGCGCTGTGGTGCGCGTGTTTGCGGCCGCTCGTGGTTGGGGTGTCGATCTTGTGTCAGGCCAGCCGTGCCTGGTGAGGTGGGCGGCAGATCCGGATAATTGAGTACCCGTACTCATGCGGTCGAGGGGGCGGGAGAGGAAGGATCGGCGTCATGGACAAGAGCTCGGAGAGACTTTCACGGTGCGTGCTTGTCGGGGCCGGGGTCGGAGCCGTTGCTGGGAGTGTCGCCTACTTCGTCGCGCAAGGTGTCGGATGGGTGGTCGGGCAGGTTGCTCCGTCCCCTGACGCCAACATTGGGCTTGGGCTGGCGATGATGGCGTTGACGCCGGCCATCGCCGGGCTGGTGGCATGGCCCGGACTCAGGTGGCAGCGGGTGCCCGGTGCCGGTCTCAGTTCCGTGTGGGCGGTGATCTTCTTCTACGTGCTGTTGTTGCCCCTCAGGGTGCTGATGTCGGCGTTGGACGGCAGTGTCGCCGGAGGGCTGTTCGATCCCGCTCCTCCGCTTGGGTTCGTCGTGGCGGGGGCGGTTCCGATGGCAATCGCCACCGCGCTGGGTGTGGTGGCCGGGCGTGCGATCGCCCTGCGGAAGCGGACTGCTTCGACCACGTGAGACCGTGAGGCGCCGGTCATCTTGATCGTTTGAAGCTGCTGGATGGTTGTGGGAAGTCTGTTTAGTCTTCTTGTATGAACGACTGGGACCTCCGCAAGCTGCGGCTGCTGCGGACGCTCGACGAACTGGGCACAGTGCGGGCGACGGCCGAGGCGCTGCGGATGACACCGTCCGGGGTTTCGCAGCAGCTGGCCATGCTCTCCCGCGAGCTCGGTGTGCCGATGCTCGAAGCGCATGGGCGCCGGGTGCGGCTGACGAGTGCCGCGCACGTTGTTCTGCGTCACGCGGATGCCCTGTTCGCGCAGGTCGAGCGTGCGCAGGCGGAGTTGGAGGAGCACCAGCGGGGCGAAGCCGGTGAGGTACGTGTCGGGGCGTTCGCCACGGCGATTCCCGGATTGGTGATCCCGGCGGTGAAGCGGCTGCGGCGGAGTCATCCGCGGCTGGCCGTGCGCGTCCGTGAGGCCGAGGCCGCTGAGGTGTACGACCTGCTCGCGGGCGGGGAGATCGAGATCGCTCTCTCCCTGGCCGTCGACGCTCCCACCTCCGGCGATACGCGGTTCACCCGGTCGTCGCTGCTGGCTGATCCGCTGGATGTCGCTGTTCCCGTCGGCCATCGGCTGGCCGGTACCCCCGGGCTGCGGTTGGCCGACCTCGCGGACGAGGCCTGGATCTACGGAGACTCCGGCCCCTGGCGCGACATCACGCTGACGGCCTGCGCCGATGCCGGGTTCGTCCCGGAGCGCGCGCACGTGGCGTCGAACTGGGCGGCGATTCTGGCGATGGTCGGCGCCGGGATGGGGGTCGCTCTGGTCCCTCGGCTCGCCGCTCCCGAGAGCGGCCCGGATGTCGCTATCCGGGTGCTGCACGCCGATCGGCCCCGGCGCCATGTGGTGTCCGCCGTTCGGGCCGGGGCTGAGGACCGACCGCATGTGGCGCAGGTTCTGCGTGCTCTGGACCAGGCGGTGGCGACTCGAGGGTGAGGTCGAGGCGTACCTGGTTCTGGCGGCGACAGGGCCGATGGGCGCCGTCAGCGATGAGGCTGCCTTAGCCGATGCGCGCTCGTTTGTTCAGTGATGATGAACAGGCTGAGCGAAAAGTTTTGCTATACATGACCGTTTGTCCGGTGCGAGAGTAAGAGGTGTCCAGGATTGTGGTGATTGCTCTTCTTTGAGGGGTTGATTCCTTTTGGGTGACGTGGCTGGTTCTCTGGCTCAGGATCCGCATGTGAACGACGCGCAGCCGTACAGCGGCGGCGACCCCTACGCCGACTACCGGGACGGCGACTTTGGATTCACCGACCTGGCCGACCTAGCCGACCGGCGCCTGGGCGGCTCGGTGATCGCGGCCAACGACGAGTTCTTCGCAGAACGCGAGAACCTGCTCAGACGCGAGCCCGCGCACTTCGACCCCGAGGCCTTCGGCCACAAGGGCAAGGTCATGGACGGCTGGGAGACACGGCGCCGTCGGGGGACCGGCGCCGACGCCCCGCACCCCGGCGACGACGACCACGACTGGGCGCTCATCCGGCTCGGCGCCCCCGGCGTCATCCGCGGCGTCATCGTCGACACCGCCCACTTCCGGGGCAACTACCCCCAGCAGGTCGCCATCGAGGCCGCCCACGTCGAGGGCACCCCCACCCCCGAGCAGCTGCTCGCCGACGATGTCACCTGGGTCGAAATCGTGCCGCGCAGCCCGGTGCGGGGTCATGCCGCGAACGGTTTCCCGGTCGGCGTCGAGCGCCGCTTCACGCACCTGCGGCTCAAGCAGTTCCCCGACGGCGGCATCGCCCGGCTGCGTGTGCACGGCGAGGTCGTTGCCGACCCGAGGTGGCTCGCCACGCTGGGCACCATCGATCTCGCCGCGCTGGAGAACGGAGGCGCGGTCGAGGACGCCTCGGACCGCTTCTTCTCCTCCCCCGCGAACATGATCCTCCCGGACCGCTCGCGCAAGATGGACGACGGCTGGGAGAACCGGCGCCGCCGCGACCGCGGCAACGACTGGGTCCGCCTGCGCCTCGCCGAGCAGGGCGAGATTCGCGCCGTCGAGATCGACACCGCCTACTACAAGGGCAATGCCGCGGGCTGGGTGGCCGTCTCCGGGTGCGACGCGGCCGTGTCCGACTCCGCCGACGCCGACGCGTGGTTCCCGCTCCTCGCGCGCGTCCCGCTGCAGCCCGACACCGTGCACCGCTTCCACCTCGACGAACGGCGCCCCGTCACGCACGTCCGGCTGGACGTCTTCCCCGACGGCGGTATCGCCCGCGTCCGGCTCCACGGGGCGCTGACCACGCTCGGTGAGAAGGCCCTGGGCGAGCGCTGGAGCGCGTTGACCGCCGAAGGCTCCGATTTCTGAGGCCGCCGCCTCTCTGTCTCCCGCCGCCTCACCCACGCGCCCCTACCGGTTCCTCCGGCGGGTGAGGCGGCGGGTTCCTGCTCTGGTCCCGGCGGCGATTTCCTCCCGCGGGGATCTTGGCGCGGATGGTTACTCGCGAGTAACCTGGGCGCCATGACAACCATGAGCGCCGAACAGGCGGAGCTGGTCAAGTCCGGATTCCTCGCGGCGGTGCCGTTCGCCCGGACCCTGGGCGTCGAGTTCATCGAACTCGACCTCGACCGAGCCGTCATGCGGCTTCCGGACAACGACAAGCACCACAACCACGTCGGCGGCCCGCACGCCGGTGCGATGTTCACGCTGGCCGAGTCGGCCTCGGGCGCCATCGTGATCGGAGCCTTCGGCGACCAGCTGAACCGCGCCGTTCCGCTCGCCGTCAAGGCGGAGATCGGCTACCAGAAGCTCGCGATGGGCGACGTCATCGCGGACGCGCGGCTCACCCGGACGCGCGACGAGGTCATCGCCGAGCTCGACGCCGGTCAGCGGCCCGAGTTCGCCGTCGAGATCGAGCTGCGCACCGAGGACGGGACCGTCACCGGCGCGATGACGGTCGTCTGGACACTGAAGCCGAAGAAGTGACGTGAGTGGCGTCAGGGACGCACGCCGCGCCCGGCTGACAGTTCTGCCGGTGCGTGTCTGATCTGCCTGTGTGCGTCTGGCCGCGCCGTGGCCTCCGCCCGGCCCGGCCGCCTCCTCGGCGGGGCCGACATCCGTTCGTCCACCTGTTCGGTCGAAATGTCGGTCCGTCGGGGTACGGTCACTCCCGACCGGGGCAAACCCCTGGTGGAGAGCAATGCAGCGGGAGGCCGTGTGAGATTCCGAGTAGACCGCGACGCGTTCGCCGAAGCCGTGGCGTGGACGGCCCGCGCCCTTCCCGCACGTCCCTCCATGCCGGTGCTCGCCGGTATGCGCCTGGAGCTGCCCAGTGGCTCCTCCGCCCTGCGCCTGTCGAGCTTCGACTACGAAGTATCCGCACGGGCCGAGGTCGACGTCGACGCCGAGGAGGGCGGCGCCGTCCTGGTATCCGGCCGGCTGCTCGCCGAGATCGCCCGCAACCTCCCCGCCCAGCCGGTGAACATGGAGTGCGACGCCACGCGGGTGCTCGTCACCTGCGGCAGCGCCCGCTTCACCCTGCTCACCCTCCCGCTGGAGGACTACCCCACCCTCCCGGAGATGCCGCGCACCACCGGCTCCCTCGCCGCCGACGCGTTCGCGACGGCGGCGCGCCAGGTGGTCCCGGCGGCGAGCCGCGACGACACGCTGCCCATGCTCACCGGCGTCAACCTCGCCTTCTCCGGCGATTCGCTCATCCTCGCCGCCACCGACCGCTACCGCATCGCCGTCCGCGAGCTGTGGTGGCGCTCCGAGCACCCCGACCTGGCCACCTCAGCGCTGGTTCCG
Source organism: Nocardiopsis gilva YIM 90087 (assembly GCF_002263495.1). NCBI lineage: Bacteria > Bacillati > Actinomycetota > Actinomycetes > Streptosporangiales > Nocardiopsidaceae > Nocardiopsis > Nocardiopsis gilva. The sequence continues at coordinate 547,620 of NZ_CP022753.1, forward strand.
GCGCGCACGCTGAACGACATCGTGCGCTCGCTCGTCCCGGGCTCCAACGTCGACATCGCGCTGTCCACGGTCGCCGCCGGCGGCGGCGTCACCCTCGCGCCGGGCGAGGGCATGATCGGCTTCGAGAACAGCGGGCGCCGCACCACCACCCGGCTCATCGACAGCGACTTCGTCAAGTACGAGTCCCGCTTCCCCAGCGACTTCTCCGCGCGCGCCGAGGTCGCCACCGCCCCGCTCACCGAGGCGGTGAAGCGGGTGGCGCTGGTGGCCGACCGCAGCACCCCGCTGCGCCTCTCTTTCACCGCGGACGAGGTCGTGCTGGAGGCGGGCTCCGGTGACGACGCGCAGGCTGTGGAGGCCCTGGGGGTCAAGTACCACGGCGATCCGATGCGGGTGGCCTTCAGCCCCGAGTACTTCCTCGACGGCCTCGGCGGGGTGCAGAGCGAGACCGCTCACCTGCACTTCACCATGCCGACCAAGCCCGCGGTGATCTCCGATGTCCCCGCGGACGAGGGCGGCCGCCCCGAGTTCCGCTACCTGGTGATGCCGCTCCGGGTCTCCTGACCCGGGTCGAGGCCGCCGACCTCCGCCGTGTCCCGCCGCCCGATCCCGATGGGGGCTAGTTGTACTGACCACTGAGGTTGGTGACATACCGGGACAAGTTGGACACAAAAGGAGGGCCTTCGGTATCGGTGTGGATGTCTGACGTCCGCCCCGAGCACCGCAAGGCCCTCAATGCCTCACGCTACCCACACCAACGCCAAACTCGCACCCGCCGGCCGCCTCGCGCTGGCCCGCTGCATCGTCGATGCCCACTGGCCCCTGCGCCGGGCCGCCGAGCGCTTCCAGGTCAGCCCCACCACCGCCCAACGCTGGGCCGCCCGCTACCGCCAACACGGACCGGCCGGGATGGCCGACGCCTCCAGCCGCCCGCACCACTCGCCCCGACGCACCCCCACCCGCCGCGAACGCCGCGTCATCAAACTCCGCGCCACCCGCCGGTGGGGCCCGGCCCGCATCGCCGGACACCTGGGCATGCACGCCTCCACCGTCCACCGCATCCTGACCCGCTACCGAATGCCCCGCCTGGCCCACACCGACCGGGCCACCGGGCGGGCGGTGCGCCGCTACGAGCGCGACCGGCCCGGCGAACTCCTCCACGTCGACGTCAAGAAGCTCGGCCGCGTCCCCGACGGCGGCGGCCACCGCACCACCGGGCGCGCCCAAGGCAAGCGCAACGCCCGCGCCACCACCACGACCCGCAGGAACTCCCACCCCGTGCTGGGCTACGGCTACCTGCACACCGCCATCGACGACCACTCGCGGCTCGCCTACACCGAGATCCTGGCCGACGAGAAGAAGGAGACCGCGGCGGGATTCTGGCAGCGGGCCCACGCCTACTTCGCCTCAGCGGGCATCACCGTGCAGCGGGTGCTGACCGACAACGGGTCCTGCTACACCTCACGCCTGTGGCGCGATGCCCTGGCCGGAGCCGGGATCACGCACAAGCGCACCCGCCCGTATCGGCCCCAGACCAACGGCAAGGTCGAGCGGTTCCACCGCACCCTGGCCGACGAATGGGCCTACGCCCGGGCCTACACATCCGAGGCCCAACGGCGAGCGGCGCTCCCGGCGTGGCTGCATCACTACAATCACCACCGGTTCCACACCGCGATCGACGGTCCTCCCGCCTCCCGCGTCACCAACCTCTCAGGACGGAACAACTAGTCCGGCCAGCCTTCGGTGCTGCGCGGGGTCTCGTCGTCCACCGGGCGCAGTTCGTAGTGCAGCGTGCGGTAGCGCAGCAGCCGGTGCGAGATCGGCACCGCCCAGCGTTGCAGGAAGGGGTGGCGACGGCCGAGCATGCGCGCGGCGCGCTGGGCCTCGTCGCCTTCGAGGAGCCGAACGTCGCAGCGGATGGCAGCGCCGGTCGGCTGGCCGCGGAAGGTGCACGGACGCAGGTCAGCCACCGGATGCGCCCGCAGCCGCTTGGCCTTGCCCGAGTCCTCCCATGTTCGGAAGAGCACACGATCGTTGTCGACGACGATACTCACGGGGGTACTCACGCAGTGCATGCCGTCGCGGCGGTAGGTCGTGAGCAGGGCCGTCTTGTAACCGTGGAACAGCTTGAGGAGGGTGGCTGCCGACATACTCGTCAACTCCCGGTCGGGGGATACGGTGCGTTACCCTCACCCTTCCCCATTGGGTGATCTACGTCACCTTCCAACACTCAGTTATCGCGAGTGCGTCGAGGCCGTGCGGCGCCGCGGCCATTGGCCGGTGCCCGGGCGACGTGCGGGAACCGGCCAAAAGAAGTCCTCTTCGGGAGGTTTATCCACAGCCATTTCGGGCCGCGTGAGGTTTTCCACGACTTATCCCCAGGCTGTCCACAGGGTTATCCACAGAAACCACGGCCGATGTGGATCAAAGAACGCCCACTGCGGGGCGGGGTAGACGCGCGGACGAGGGAGGCGACCGGCTAGTCGCCATCGGTCAGCGCGGACCCGCCGCCCTGCCCCACGCTGGTCTCCATGCCCAACTGGGCGCTGCGCCCGCGAAGATAGCCCGCCCGGTACCCGGCGCGGTGATGGGTGCGCTCCGGACGGGTGGGGCGCAGCTGGGGGAAGCGCCGCTCGAAGTCCTCTTTCACCCGGTCGACATCGGTGCGGAGCACGACCTCGGCACCGATGGCCGACGCCCCCTCGCCGGAGTCCGAACCCGTGCCCGACTCCGACGCGGAGTCCGCCCCCGGATCCTCCTGCAGCCGTGCGCGGAACTCGCGGATGCGCTCGGCCACCGCGTAGCCGTAGGCGCGGATGAACGACCGGTAGAACCGGCTGCGCTCGGTGGCCAGCGTCGACCGGTCGTAGTTGCGCATCTCGCGCAGGTCGGCGATGTGGTTGCGCGCGGTGAACCGCGCGGACGCCTCCATCTGCATGGTGATCGACGGCAGCAGCACCCGCAGCGCGTCCAGCGCCGTGGCCGTCCCCACGATGATGAGCGTGCGATCGGTGTTGGCCGACGTGTTGCCGCGCACCGCCGACTGGCAGCCGTAGGCCGCGGCGATCCCGGCCAGCGCCTTGACCCGCGCCTTGCCGTGCCCGCCGACCCCGGAGACGGTGAAGTCGAAGCGGGTGACCTGCTCCAGTTCCTCGCCGCGCTCGGCACGCGCCTCGGCCTCGGCGATGGCGTGCCGGGTCATCAGCTCGGCGGCCTTGGCGGTGAAGGCCTGGCTCTCGGCATCGGTGACCGCGGGGTCCTCCGCCATACGGAGGAGGCCACGGACCCGCTCGATCATCTTGCGGCGGGCTTCGCTCTGTGCGTCGGAAGGCACCTGGCTCCTCTCTGCGACCGCCACCGAGACTACCGGCTCCGCTTGACCAGGTGAGGGCCGTTATCCCCAGGCCTGGGGCATGAGCGACGAAAGGTCTCCCATCGCACGACTCGCACCGGGCGCCCCGGCGGGATGAGACCTGCGGAGCCGACAGCGACCACGCTGGTGCGCCAGTGCGCTGGGCACAGCGGGCAATGACGCCGGATTAGGGGCGTTGTCGGAGGCACATAGGGGTTGTCCGACCTGGTGTCGTGCGATTGATTGATACCTGGTCGCATCGGGGAGGGCCGCACGCGCCGTGCGCCCGCAGGTCTACGTCGGGTCGTGTTCTCGCCCCCGGTCCATCATCTCGTTACCGACCCAGCTTGGAGGTGGGACGCATGACGATTCGTGTGTGGAGCTATCTGGAGGAGTACGAGAAGGAACGGGACGACATCCACGAGGCAGTGGAAACCGTATTCCGTTCCGGGCAGCTGATCCTCGGCGAGAACCTGCGCGGATTCGAGAAGGCGTTCGCTGACTACCACGGCGAGGAGCACGCTGTTGGGTGTGACAACGGCACCAACGCCATCGTGCTCGGCCTGCGGGCCCTGGGCGTCGGCCCCGGAGACGAAGTGATCACCGTCTCGAACACTGCGGCGCCCACGGTCATCGCGATCGACCAGATCGGCGCCACCCCCGTCTTCGTCGACGTCCACGAGGAGAACTTCCTCATGGACGTCTCCCAGGTCGAGCCGGTCATCACCGAACGCACCAAGTGCATCCTGCCGGTCCACCTGTACGGCCAGTGCATCGACATGGCGCCGCTCCAGGCCATCGCGGACAAGCACGGGCTGCCCATCCTGGAGGACTGTGCCCAGTCCCACGGCGCGCGCCACCACGGTCGGCTGGCCGGTACGTTCGGCAAGGCCGCGGCGTTCTCCTTCTACCCGACCAAGGTGCTGGGCGCCTACGGCGACGGCGGCGCGACCATCACCAACGACGACGAGACCGCCGCCCGCCTGCGCCGGGCGCGCTACTACGGCATGGAGGACGTCTACTACGTCGTCGAGACCCCCGGCCACAACAGCCGTCTCGACGATGTGCAGGCCGAGATCCTGCGCCGCAAGCTGGGCCGCCTGGACTCCTACGTGGAAGGGCGCCGCGCGATCGCCCGCCGCTATGAGGCGGCGCTCGCCGACACCGACCTGATCTTCCCTCGCGTCGAGGACGGCAACGAGCACGTCTACTACGTTTACGTGGTGCGGCACCCCGAGCGCGACCGGATCATCGAGGGCCTTAAGGAGAAAGGGATCTCCCTCAACATCAGCTACCCGTGGCCGGTGCACACCATGACCGGCTTCGCGAAGCTCGGCTACGAAGTCGGCTCTCTTCCGGTCACCGAGGCGCTCGCCAAGCAGATCTTCTCGTTGCCGATGTACCCGTCGCTTCCGCAGGACCGGCAGGACTGCGTCATCGAGTCGCTGCGCGAGGTCCTCAAGAACCTGTGACCGACCTGTAGACCGCGCAGGGGGCCTGTGATGCAGGCCCCTCAGCGACGGTGGCGACCCCGTCCGTGCTTCGCAACTGGCGCGGACGGGGCAACGGCGTCAGCTGTTGTCGTGGAGCAGGCTGTGGAGGCACGCCACGAGGGTGCGCGCCTCCACGTTCACGTAGTTGCTGTGCCGCATCAGGACTGACAGCTCCCGCAGGGTCACCCACCGGTGCTCGGGCCCCGCGTCTACCTCGCCGTCTGCCGTCGTCTCCACGACCAGGTAACGGGTGCGGGCGTGGTGGAATCGGCCGCCCTCCTCCGACAGCAGCGTGTCGAAGAGGATTGCGGCCGGATCGGCGTCCAACGCTGCGTTCAGAAATCGAGGGCGCCGCTCAGCTGGCAGGTGCGCGTGGTTGGCGACGGTGCACTGCACGGTCGGCCCCAGCTCCAGCACGTCCATCAGCCCAGGCTCGACATGAGCCCGCACGAGCACCTCCAGTACGCCCTCGACCCGCCGCACGAAGAACGCCGCCAGCCCGGTCCCCGTCGGACGCAGCAGCGGCTGCGTCCACTGGCGGACCTCGCGCCCGCCGGTTGTGATGCCGACGCCGACGATCTCGAAGAACAGCCCGTCGGCGTGCCGGACGACACCCTCCGCCAGCTTCCACCCCGTGACCTGGTTCAACGGGATGAGGTCGACCAACATGTCGTTGTGCGTGCGGACGTCGGTGATCCAGTGCAGGGTCCGCGCGAACCGATCCTCGGGCACTTCCGCCGTCGACCGGGCGACCGACGTTCTCAGCCCGCCGTCGTCCGCCAGCGGGTCAGGTGCTCCTGTGTCCGGGTCGGCGGCCCGCACCTGCATGCACCCCATCACCGTGCGGCTGTCCATGTTCACCAGGTCGGGGTAGGTCAGCAGCAGGTGCAACTGCCCCACTGAGACCCAGCAGAACCCGTCCAGGACCTCGACGTCCTCGGTGACCTCCACGACCATGTTGCGGTTCCGCTTCTGATAGAACCACGAGCCCTGCTCTGACTGCAGCACGTCGCTGAGCACGCGGTGGCGGCCAGGGTCGCGGAAGTACTCCAGGTAGGGGACCGCGCGCCCCTTGTGCACGCGCGTGTAGTTGCTGCGGGTAGCCTGCACCGTCGGGGAGACCTGGACACCGTTGAAGTTGCCCGGCTCCACCTTGGCCTGCATCAGGCAGTGCGGGACGCCGTCAAACTCCTTGACCAGGATGCCGAGGATGCCGATCTCCGGCTGTCTGATGATCGGCTGGGTCCACCGTTCCACGGGGCCGCCGGGCCGGTGCGCCCGCAGCCCTTCGATCGTGAAGAACCGGCCGCTGCCATGCCTGATGTTGCCAGTGCCGGGGTCGATGTTCCACTGGTCGAGCCTGTCCAGGCGAACCTGGTGGACCTCGGTCTCGTCCTGGCTCCCGTATTCCTCCAGCCACCGCAGGAAGCGTGGCAGCGGGGTGACGGAATTATGCGGGTCCAGCAGCGAGCGCGCCATGCGCGTGGCCGAATAGCCGGAGGCGGCCTCCGGACCGAACACGGACGGGCCCTGAATCGTCATATGTCCTCACCGGTAACGTGTCGGCCGGATGGCCGGGGCGGTGCACACGACCGGAACGGTCACGTGCCTGTCGTTGTACGGATCCGCGCGCACATGTCCGCCATGGACGTGCGCAATGAGGTCGTGGGAGCCCAGCCCAGCAGTGCGCGGGAACGGGAGATGTCGGCCTGTGTCCAGTCCCCGCCCTTGCTGGTGACCTGAGCCGGGATCTCGACGATGTCCCGGGGGTCCAGCCTGGCGGCTTCGACCAGAGCGGTCACCAGTGTGCGCATGCTGACCGCCTCGCCCCGTCCGATGTTGATGACCGCGCCGACAACCTCGGGGACGGCGGTGGCGGCGCGGACGACGGCGTCGGCGACGTCGCGCACGTCCACGTAGTCGCGCTTGGCGTCGGTGATGGTGAGCTCGATGGGAACGCCGGGCTCGGTGGCGCATAGCCGCGCGGCCAGGGAGCCGAGGAAGCTCGCCGGCTGGGTGCCTGGCCCGCACACGTTGACGACGCGCAGCACGGTGCCATCGATCTCCCCGGCGGCGGTCGCGTCGAGCACAGCGCGCGACCCAGCCAGCTTGGTGCGGGCGTAGGCCGTGGTCGGTTCTGGGACGCGCTGCTCGTCGATGGACGTCCTCGCGGGTACGGGGCCGTACTCGTGGATGGTCCCCACATGCACGAGGCGTGGGCGTCGTTCGAGACCGGCCGCCGCCGCGACCAAGTGCTCGACGAGCTGGACGTGGGCGGCGTGCATCTCTTGCTCGGTCGTTTCCCAGCCGCCGCTCACGTTAACGACCACGCTGGGGTCGTGGGCGGAGAGCACACGGCGGAGCTCGGGCGGGTCGGTCGAGGCGACGTCGAGTGGGACGATGCGGGACGCGGCGACACCGTCCGCGACGGACCGGGCCACGCCGATGACATTGTGGTCGGCGGCTGTGAGCGCGGCACAGATGTGGCGGCCGAGGTTGCCCGTCGCCCCGATGACGACGGCGTTGTGGGCGGTAGCAGAGAAGGCTTCTTGATCCATACGTGCGGTCCGATCCGGAATGGCGAAGGCGTGGATAGGCGCGTGCTCAGGCGCGGTAGGTGGGCAGCAGTCCCTGCTCCTTAGCCTGTTCGAGGGTGGGGGCGGCCGTGTCGCGCGCTGAGATGACGGGGTTGATGTCGGCGGGCCACGGGATGCCGATGGTTGGGTCGAGCGGGTGCACGGCGAGCTCGCGCTTGGGGTCGTAGCTGCTGGACACCATGTAGGACATGACCGTGCTGTCCTCCAGAGCGACGAAGGCATGCCCCATTCCGATGGGGAAGTAGACGGCGCGGAAGGATTCCGGGTCGACCTGGACGATGTCGTAGGCACCGAACGTCGGTGATCCCACTCGGATGTCCACCACGATGTCGAGCGCCTGTCCGCGCGGGCAGTAGACATACTTCGTCTGGCCAGGCGAGGATGTGTAGTGGATCCCTCGGATGACCCCGCGCTTGGACTTACTGTGGTTGGTCTGGGCGACGGTGAAGGGCTGCCCAACGGCCTCCAGGAACGTGGGTTCCTGGAAAGGGGAAACGAAGAGGCCGCGTTCGTCGGGGAAGGCGGTGGGGGTGAACTCGTAGGCTCCCTCGACGGAGAGCTCGCGGTACTTCATGGTGGTTGGCTTTCTTCCTGTGCCGTGAGTGGTCGGATCGCGATGTTGGATGCTGGGTGCGATCGGGTCAGCCTCCGGCGGCGATGGCCGGGGCGGTCGGCCAGAGGGCGCCACCACTGGGGGTGGTCGCGGTACCAGGCCACGGTGGCGGCCAGGCCCGCGTCGAAGGGGACCTGGGGCGCGTAGCCGAGCTCGCTGGAGATCTTCGAGATATCGACGGAGTAGCGCAGGTCGTGCCCCTTGCGGTCGGGGACGCGGCGCACCATGGACCAGTCGGTGCCCATGGCGTCGAGCAGGCGGGCGGTCAGCTCCAAGTTGTTGAGCTCGGTGCCGCCGCCGATGTTGTAGACCTCGCCGGGGCGGCCCTTGTCGGCGACCAGAGCGATGCCGCGGCAGTGGTCGTCGACGTGCAGCCAGTCGCGGACGTTGCCGCCGTCGCCGTACAGCGGGACCGGCTCACCGTCGATCAGGTTGCCGACGAACCGCGGGATGACCTTCTCGGGGTGCTGGTAGGGGCCGTAGTTGTTGGAGCACCGGGTGATACGGACGTCGAGGCCGTGGGTGCGGTGGAAGGCCCGGGCAAGCAGGTCGGAGGAGGCCTTGGAGGCGGCGTAGGGGGAGTTGGGCTCCAGCGGGCAGGTCTCGGGCCAGGAGCCTTCGCCGATCGAGCCGTACACCTCGTCGGTGGAGACGTGCACGAAGGCGCCCACCCCGTTGTCGAGGGCGGCCTGCAGCAGGGTGTGGGTTCCCAGCACGTTGGTGGTGACGAACTCGGCGGACCCCTCGATGGACCGGTCGACGTGGGACTCCGCCGCGAAGTGCAGCACCAGGTCGGTCCCGGCCATCAGGTCCGCGACGAGCGCGCGGTCGACGATGTCGCCCTGGACGAAGGTGAACCGGGGGTGGTCGGCCACGGGGGCCAGGTTGTCCCGGTTGCCCGCGTAGGTGAGTTTGTCCAGCACGGTGACGTCCGCCCCGGCCTGCTCGGGGTAGTCGCCGCCGAGCAGGTGGCGGACGTAGGTGGAGCCGATGAACCCGGCCCCGCCGGTGACGAGAATGCGCATGGTGGGGTGCTCCTGCCTGCGGTCCCTTTAGACCTGGGCCGGTTGGTTGGGGCGGTTCTGCGGCTGCTGTTGGAATTCCTCGGCGATGTTCATGACGTACTGGCCGTAGTCGGACTTGCCGATGGCGGCGCCGAGCCGGTGGCAGGAGTCCGCGTCGATGTACCCCTTGCGCAGCGCGACCTCCTCGACGCAGGCGATCCGCACGCCCTGGCGCTCCTCCAGGACCTGCACGTACTGCCCGGCCTGCATCAGGGACTCGTGGGTTCCGGTGTCCAGCCAGGCGAAGCCGCGGCCGAGGTCGACCAGCCGGGCGGTGCCGCGTTCCATGTACACGCGGTTGACGTCGGTGATCTCCAGCTCGCCGCGGTCGGACGGCCGCAGGTTCTTGGCGATGTCGACGACGTCGTTGTCGTAGAAGTACAGCCCGGTGATCGCCCGGTTGGAACGGGGGTTGGCGGGCTTCTCCTCGATCGACAGGAGCCGACCGTCGCTGTCCGCCTCGCCGACGCCGTAGCGCGTGGGGTCCTTGACCTGGAAGCCGAAGAGGACGCAGCCCTCGGTGAGCCGCGCCTCCTTTTCCAGCACGTTGGAGAAGGAATTGCCGTGGAAGATGTTGTCGCCGAGCGCAAGTGCCACGGAGTCGTCGCCGATGTGGTCGGCACCGATCGTGAATGCCTCCGGCAGGCCGTTGGGGTGGGCCTGCTCGGCGTAATCGATGCGCAGCCCCAAATGGCCGCCATCGCCGAGGAGCCGTTGGAACTGGGGAAGATCATGGGGCGTGCTGATGATGAGAATGTCCCGCACGTCGGCCAGCATCAGGACGGAGAGCGGATAGTAGATCATCGGTTTGTCGTGGACCGGGATCAGCTGCTTGGAGACGCCCAGGGTGACGGGGTGCAACCGTGTTCCCGAACCTCCCGCGAGGATGATGCCCTTCACAATTCGACCACCAGACATCGACAGACAACGAGCCGGACATGGGGATGGCGTGGTGCGCCCGTGCGGGGTCACGGGGGTTTCGGACCGGCGCCGCACTTGACATGCGCACGGGGCGCGACGCTGCCGAACGTAGTCGTGGTGGCGGCGCGAGACCAGGCCTTGGGGCGGATCTAGGGGTGGGTGCCGACGGTATTCAGGGGTGGGTGTGGTCGCCCCGGAGTGTCTTGATGTCGACGTAAGCCACCGCATACGGTCGACCGCAATGGGTGATCAAACCGAATATCATTCGGCTTTGGTGGTTGCGCTTATTGTGACAATTTTAGACATTCTGTACTTTTTTTGTGCGATGGCTCACGGTCAGACGCTGAATGATCATCGCGAGCGCCCTCGTCAGGGGTGCCGTCACGAGGTTTAGGGGTTGGGTTGACCGGAACGTCTTCGTACCGTTTCTAGTGCAGTCAGTGCGCGGCTGTCGTTTTCGCTGTGTGGGAGGGTGGAGAAACTCGGGCGTCTCCCACGCTCGCGTATTCCCGAACGAAAAGACGGGCCCGGGCAGCGGAGTGGGGGGTTCGCTATCCGACCCCCGAATCGTTGACGACTATCACGACCGATAGTCGGCCCCGCCGTGTTCCGTGGTCGATTACTCCGAACACCGGACGGCTGCATGAGAGCGAATTTTCAACGGTTACGGCGACGAGGAGAGAAGACCAATGGCGAAAGGCCGCGAGAACACGGTCATCCGACAACTTCTGGACCACGACGTTTCCGATGTCACCGATAGCGAGCTGGGATTCCACCTGGGCACCACCCGGGCACTGCAGTGGTACTTCGGTTCCCAAGGGGACGCCTATGCCCAGGTTTTGCGCGGACAGGCCGATGATCCCCACCCCCTGTACGCCGCCGTGCGCGAGCGCGGCCCGCTGCACCTCAGCATGGTCGGCAGCTGGGTGACGGCCGATCCCGCTGTCGCCGAAACGGTACTGAGCGGCGACGCCTTCGGCGTGGCCGCCGCCGACGGGCGGGGCGTCGAGCCGCAGGCCCTCCCCTTCTTCGCCGCCGGGCTCACCGGCATTGAGCACAGCGAGGCCGACCGCCTGCGCGAGCTGTGGGAACCGCTGTTCGGGGCCGACGCGGTCAAGGGTCACCGCTCCGCTGTCGAGGAGACCCATCGCGATCTCGCCGACCGGCTCACCACGGCCGAAGGGTTCGACCTGGTGGCCGATTTCGCCCGCCCCGCGGCCGTCGCTGTGACCGCCTGCGTGCTCGGCGTGGCCGACGAGGACCGCGGCCGCTTCGCCGACCTCTGCGCTCGGCTGGCCGTGCTGCCCGACAGCCTGCTCGCCCCGCAGCGCCTGACCACCGTGCGCGACCTCGACTCCGCGGCCACCGAGCTGCGCGCGCTCCTCGGCGGGACATCGGACGACAGCCCCGACATGGCGACCGTCCGGGCTCTGCTCGCCGCCGAGGGCGTCACCGCGACGGTCAACCTCATCGGGAACGCGGTCCGGGCCCTGCTCGACCATCCCGACCAGTGGAAGCGGCTGCGCGACGCCCCCGATCTCGCGGAGTCCGCCGTGCACGAGACGCTGCGCTACGACCCGCCCATCCAACTGGAGGCCCGCGTCGCGCGCACCGCCACCGAGGTGGGCGGGCAGAGCGTCCCGGCCGGCGCCCACGTCGTCGTGGCGACGGCGGCCCTCGGCCGCGACCCCGCCCTCCACGCCGAACCCGACCGATTCGACCTCACCCGCGCGCACGCCTCCCCCGCTCCGCACCCGAGCGCGTTCCCCGGCGGCGGACACCGCGAGGTCGCGGAGCCGCTGTCCCTGCTCCAGGCCGAGGTCGCACTGCGGACGCTCGTCGAGTACCTGCCGCGGCTGCGCCGTACGGGCCCGGTCGTGTACCGCCGTCGCGCCCCCGTCACCCGCGGCCCGCTGGAACTCCCCGCGTCCGCGTCCTGACACCACGACCCCGCCTCACCGTAGGAAAGAGCAACATACGATGCGCGTTCTCCTGACGTCGTTCTCCGTAGCGTCGCACTACCACAACCTGGTCCCCCTGGCCTGGGCGCTCGCCGCCGCCGGACACGAGGTGCGGGTGGCCAGCCAGCCCGCCCTGACCGAGGCCATCCTGCACTCCGGCATGGTCCCGGCACCGGTCGGCCAGGACCACGCCATCAGCGACCTCCGCGACCACATCGTCAACCGCACCGGCCAGGCCGACGTGCAGGCGCCGCGGATGCCCGACGACATGGAGGCCCCGCTCACCTGGGATGACGTGCTCGGGTTCGAGACGGTGGCCACCTCGCTGGTGCTGTCGCTCATCAACAACGACCCCACCATCGACGACCTGGTCGCCTTCACCCGCGAATGGCAGCCGGACCTGGTGATCTGGGAGCAGCTCTTCTACGCGGGGGGCATCGCGGCGCACGCCGCCGGGGTGCCGCACGCGCGCGTGCTCTGGTCGCTCGACTTCCACGAGAGCGCCCGTCGGCACTTCCTGCGGTTGCGCGCGCAGCAGCCGGCCGCGCACCACGAGGATCCCCTCGCCGAATGGCTCACCTGGACCCTGGACCGGTTCGACACGCCCTACGCCGACAACGTGTCCACCGGCCACCTGACGATCGACGCCACGATCCCCAGGAGCATGCGCCTTCCGGTCGAGCCGCACACGATCGGCATGCGCTACCTGCCCTACAACGGACCCGCCTCCGTGCCCGACTGGGTGAGCGAACCGGTCGACAAGCCGCGCGTCTGCCTCACCCTGGGGCTGACGGCCCGTGAGGGCCTCGGCGGCAACGCGGTCTCGGTCGCCGACCTCATGGAGGCCATGGCCGACCTCGACATCGAGCTCATCGCGACGCTCGACGACGACCAGGTCGCCGAGCTCGGCGGGGTGCCCGCCAACACCCGGGCCGTCCCCTTCGTGCCGCTGCACGCCCTGATGCCGACCTGCTCGGCCATCATCCACCACGGCGGCACCGGCGCCTTCGGCTCCGCCCTCATCAACGGGGTGCCGCAGCTCATGGTCGCCGACCAGTGGGACATGCCGGTCAAGGCGCGCGTCTTCGCGGAGACAGGGGCGGGCATCTTCATTCGCCCCGACGACCTCACCCCTGAAGGGGTGCGCGACGGCGTCATCGCCATGCTGAACGAGCCGTCCTACGCCCGCGAGGCGCAGCGGCTGCAGCGCGAGAAGCTGTCCGAGCCCACCCCGGCCGAGCTCGTCGCGGAACTGGAGCACCTCGCTCTGCGGCACCGGGACCCCGTTGTCGGGCCCATCGGTGGGTGAGCCGCGGCGCGAAAAACCGGGGAGCCCCGGCGGGGACCGTCTCCTCCGCCGGGGCTCCCCGGTGTCAGTGGCCGGGTCGGCACCGACCCGGGCCCGCGATCAGGACGACCGGTTCCCGGCGACCATCGCGATGATGCCGAGGATGACCCAGAGCACGGCGGCCGTGGAAAGGCCGGCGAAGAACGCGTCGAACAGGCCGCTGATCAACGCTCCGCTAGTGATGATGGCCATCGCGTATGTGACGACCGCGACGCCTCCGCCACCGAGCAGCGCCGGAGCGGACGCGAAGCGCCACGGGTAGGTGCCCGCGTAGCGGCGGGCACGGCGGTCGCCCTTGCTCCCCAGCAGCGCAACGGCGCCGCCGACCAGGGCGAAGAAGAAGATACCGGTGGTGAGCCCGGCCGAGAGGCTCGTATTCAGCAGGAACGAACCGACCCCGGTGACCGCTCCGGCGGCGACAGCCGTCCCCCAAGGCCAGATCATCGTCGCCGAGGCGACGGGAGTGAATGCGTTGCCGCGCTCCAGCGTCATGTCTGCTCCTTCAGCTCGCGAGCGGTGCTCGACTTCGGCCCATGGCCGGGTTGTGTCCTTCCAGCATGCCCCGCACCACCGGTCGGCACATCAGGGCACATCCCTGACTTACCCCTGACGCCGCGTCGTGCACCCTTCGCGTCCATTTGTTCGGTGCCGACCGGGGCACATCCCCGCGGCCATCCGAAACTTCAGTCTCTTCGTCACTGTCTCGTTCGCCTCGCTCAACGAGTGGGCGGGGAAGGAAGTGCCCGGGAGAGGCGGGCGAAGAGGCCGGGCGATACGTTCGGCTGGCATGAGTCGCTTTCGTGTGATCGATGCCTTCGCCGACCGGCCGTTCGCCGGCAACCCCGCCGCCGTGCTGGTGCTGGACGGTCCGTACGACGATGCCTGGGCCCAGCGGGTCGCCGCCGAGTTCAACCTCGCCGAGACCGCATTCGTCGTTCCCGCCGATGGTGACACCGCCGACTACGAGCTGCGCTGGTTCACCCCCGCCGTCGAGGTCGCGCTGTGCGGGCACGCGACGCTGGCCGCCGCCCACGCGCTCGTCGAGGACGCGGCGAGTGGGCCGATCCGGTTCGCGACGCGGTCGAGCGGCGTGCTGACCGTGACCCCGCGCGAGGGGCGGCTGTGGATGGACTTCCCGGCCAACGTGCCCACCGCCGAGAGTTTCGACGGGCTGCCCGAAGCGCTGGGCGCGGCGCCGGTGTGGACGGGAACCGCCGGAACCTGCGACATCCTGGTCGAGGTCGCGGACGAGCGGACCGTGCGCGGGCTCACGCCCGACCTGGCCGCGCTCGCCGGATTCGAGTGCCGGGGCGTCATCGTCACCGCACGCGCCGACGAGGGATCGCCGGACGCGTTCGTGTCGCGCTTCTTCGCGCCGCGGGTCGGAGTCCCCGAGGACCCGGTGACCGGCAGCGCGCACACGGTGCTGGCTCCGTACTGGGCCAAGCACCTGGGGCGGACCTCCTTCTCCGCCTTCCAGTGCTCGCGGCGCGGGGGACGGCTCTACCTGGAGACACCGACGGCCGCGCCGGACCGCGTCTTCATCGGGGGATCGGCCGTGACCGTCAGCGAAGGGGAGCTACGGGCGTAGTCCGGGTCACCGGCGAGTGCCGTGGGGGGATTCAGCGCACAGCACGGGTCGCCCCCGCGGCACCCGCCAGCCACTCGGGAGGAACCACCGCTACCGCACCGCGGTGGCCGCCCACCTCGGACGGCGCAGTGACGACCAGGGTGCCGGCGGCGTGTGCACCGTTCAGGGAGCGGCGTCGGCCGCCGTCATCGGCACCATCCCCGCGGCCCGCCGACAGGACCACCGCCACGCCGGGCACCGACGGCAGCGAGCCCGCTGCGGCGTCGACCACCAGCCGAACGCGGGGGAACCAGCGATGCAGCGGTGTCAGCGGCAGCGCCGCGGGCAGCACCGCGCCGTCGATTCCGGCCGTCGCGAGGTCGGCGAGCTCGTCGCGGAGCCGTCGCGCTGCCTCGCCGCCGTCGTATCCGCTCCCCGTCTCCGCTTCCTCCCCCTTGCGGTGACGGAGAACGGCCGGGCCGTCCACGACGAGTTCCAACCGCTGCGCGAGGGCGGCGCGCAGCTGCGGCCAGATGTCGCGGAAGGGGCCCAGCAGCCGCAACCGCTCCACCTCGTCGATCGCGACCCAGCGGATCGCCGTGCTCTCGGCGTTGCCCGGCGCGAAGTCCGCACGGTGCGCCGCGTGCGCCAGCACGGTGTCGTACCGCCAGACCTCGTGGTCCTGCCGGTGCACGCCGTTCAACGCCACCTCGCCCAGGTCCCCGGCGACCTCTTCGCCGAACTCGCGCAGCGCCGCCTGCACCGACGACTCGCCGCTGTCCAGGGCACCG
Organism: Nocardiopsis gilva YIM 90087; assembly: GCF_002263495.1. Classification (NCBI taxonomy): domain Bacteria; kingdom Bacillati; phylum Actinomycetota; class Actinomycetes; order Streptosporangiales; family Nocardiopsidaceae; genus Nocardiopsis; species Nocardiopsis gilva. The sequence continues at coordinate 563,330 of NZ_CP022753.1, forward strand.
CCCGGCATTCCCCACGTGCCGCCCATATGGCCCCACATGGCCCGGAGCTGCAGCAGCACGTGCCCACCGCTCCCGTTGCCGGTGTCCTCGGCGTGGAGCAACAGCCCCGAGGCACCGTAGCGACCCCAGCGCCGCGAACCGTCGGGCAGCCGCACCCAGCCGTCGCCGTCACCTGCGCTCATCCGACCTCCTGCCCCAGAGCGGCACACGCTCCGGCATCGATCCTCCCGGCATCGGGGGCGGCGCGGCCCACGAGCCCGGAGCCCCGCCGACGCCCCCGTCGTCCAGGGTGCCGGTTCGCGGCCGCGCTGACCACCCTCAGCACGACTCCACCCGGGTGGGACCCCGCGGCTAGGATGCCTCCGATGGTCAGGCTGGCGACGTCCGCTGCGAAGCTGCCCCTGTACACCCTCGACCTGGCGAGGCGGTACTGGGCTCCGTTGCTGTGCGTGTACACGGTCGGGACGTTCCTGCACGGCATGCTGCTGCGGGGCATGGTGTGGGCGTCCCGGTTCGACGCCGCCCTGGCCCTCCTCGGCCTGGGGCTGGCGGTCCTGGTGACGCTGGCGACCACCATCATCATGTTCCACCTGCTGCGGCCCGGCATGCCCACGGTGGACGCCGAACTCGTCGGGATGCGGCTGTCACGGCGCGCGACGTTCGGTGATCGGGAACGGCACGTCGTCGACGCGGTGACGATGGCCATCCTGCCGTTCCTGCTCTTCTACAGCGGGTGGGGGCTCCTCGCCGACGAGTACCGGCGGTACAGCGTCGCGCTGCTGAACGACCGCGGCTTGGACGCGTGGCTGGCGCAGGATTACGACCCGCTCGGTACGCCGCTCGTCATCGCGGTGGTCGCGCTGGTGCTCCGGACGGTGTGCGAGCAGCTCTACAAGCGTGGCGGCACCAAGGTGCTCGGGGTGCTCACGGCGCTGTTCGAGGGCATCTGGATGTTCGCGGCGGTCTTCTCCGTCGCGCAGCTGCTCGACGACGCCAAGGAGTGGCTGACCACTCGGGTCGTCTGGGTCGAGGTGCAGAACGTCGTGCTCGCCGCGCTGGACGGGCTGGGCGACATGACCTCGCTGCCGATCCAAGCGAGCGTGCTGGCGCTGCTGGCCGCGATCGGGACGGTGTGGGGGTATCTGAAGGACGGACTCTTCGAACCGCTGCTGTGGCTGACCATCGCCGCGGTGATCTTCCGCGCCGAGATCGACCGGCCCGAGTCGCTGTTCGACGAGGACCGTGAGGAGACGGCGGTCGGGCGGGCAATCGCGGGGACACCGCGGCTGATGCGTCGGGTCGGCAGGGTCGCCGGGCGCGATGTGCGGGAGAAGTACACGCCGTTCCTCAACGCGTTCCGCTTCGTCCTGCGCCTGAATCCGGTCTTCTACCTGTCGTTCTGCCTCTACTACGTGCTGCTGGAGGCGGCCTTCGGGTGGCTGCGGCGGGGGATCTACGTGCTGATCGGCCCGGCGGACTTCCTGGGCTGGTGGTGGCAGTGGCTGACGCCGATCGACTTCGTGGTGAGCGGCCTGCACGAGCTGCTGCGGGTGTGCCTGCTCGCGGCGACGTTCGAGGTGATGCTGCGCCGGGTGGGCGCGGACAGCGCGGGCCGGCGGGCACTGCGCTCCACGCGGCTGGGGTAGGTGGTCGGAGCTAATCGGACGCGTCGGCGCCGTCGCCCCTGGAGGCTGTCTCCTCTTTCTCGTTCACCTGACGGTCGGGATGGGGGAAGAGAACGGCGGCGGGCTTGGGAGCGTCGGCCTTCGTGCTGGTGGGAACGCGGACCTCGAAGCGGAGCGAGTCCACCGCGTCCTTCGGAACGAGGAAAGGCACCACCAGGCTCTGGTCGCTGCCCGCGGCGATCCGCTCGCGGTCGGGGTCGGTGCAGCCGCCGAAGGACGGAGTCATGACGTCCTCGGGCATCTCCCGGCCGGAGAACGACGGGGTGGGTTCCCAGGACCGGTCGCGGGCGTCGATCACGCGGAAGCGGCATGACGATTCGAGCAGCTCGGAGGCGGTGTCGTCGCTCGGGGTCACTCGGAAGACTGCGTCGACCAGCTCGGTGCCCTCGGGAGGCCCCGCGGTGGCTCCGGATTCACCGACGGCCATCCCTCGCAGCTCCCACTCGCTGCCCGCGAGGTCGGCGGTGGAACCCGAGACGAGGGCCGGGGAGGGCGGCATGGTGCCCTGATCGAGCATGGCCTGCCGCTCCAGCCACCAGGGGACGCCGACGGCCGGAGGAAGGAGCACGCACAGCGCCAGCACGTAGGGCAGGTGGACGCGTCGCCACCAGGGCATGACATGCCGGGCCCCGGCGCGGCGCCGGACAGCGCTCCGTGGTCCGGGGCGCGGGTCGGGCCGTCGCGGATCGGGGCGGTGCGGTCCGCGCGGGCCGTGCGCCGCTTGCGGCGGCATCGGCCGCGGAGGATACGGCGGATGTGGTGGACGCGGTCCGCCACCGCCCGTCGGCGCGCCCCCGGGCGGACCACCGCCCGGGGGCGGCGAACCGCGCTGGGGATGCCGGAACCGTCGGGGATCCTGGGGATGCATGGCCGACGTCCTCTACCGCGTCTCGATCGGTGGGATGGGCACGGAGTCCTCCGCCGCGTCGATCCTCGCGGCGAGTGCGTCACCGCTCAGGCCCAGGTGGATGTCGGCTTGGGCCTGGAGCCGCGATCCGGGGCCGCGGGCCACGCCGACCTGGAGTGTGGGGTCCACGAGCCGCTCCTCGGGGAGCTCGAAGACGAAGGCGCCGCGGGTCGGAATCCCGGGGCCGAGGGACGAGCCGATGCCGCCGTAGGCGTTGAACAGCCAGGTGCTGGCGGCATAGGTGGAGTCGCCGCCGGTGTCGAGTTCGGCGGTGACGGTGGTCAGTGTGTCGCGGGTGGAGGTCAGAGTCGCCCAGGCGACGACCCAGATCCCGTTGGCCTCGATGGGCGTTGTGTCGCCGTAGTCCTTGCTGTCGTAGACACTGCGGGCGAACTGGACCTTGTCCACCTCGATCGTGAACCGGTGCGCGTCCACGGTGGCGCCGATCTCGCCGGAGTAGGCGATCGGATCCGTCTGCTCATCGGAGGACGGGATCAGTGACTGGGCCCCGATGATCAGGCCGATGAGGACCAGGCTCGCGGCGGCCGTCAGCGCACGGCGCGCCGGTGTCGTGGGGATGTCGCGCACGCTGGTCACTCCGCGCCGAGTGCGAGGGTGACGCGGCCGACCGGCTTGTCGCCGGGGAACCAGCGCTCACTCTGGTCGGTGAATCCGGCGGAGAGCTGCGCGTCCAGGACGGTCAGGGTCACGCGGTCGACGCGGGCGACCTGGTCGGAGACATCGTCCGGGGGCTCCAGCAGCTTGTCCATGTCGAGGAGTTCGTCGATCGACTCGGACTCGTCATCGGAGTCGGAGTCACCGTCCGGACGGGCGAGTGGCCAGCTGAGCAGGGCCTTCTCGGGCATCTCCGGCTGGATCTTGCCGACGGTGCTGTCCGGGCGGCGCTCGAACGCGATGCTGCCGTACTCGGTCTCGAGCTTCGCGGGGGCCAGGTCAGGTTCCAGCGCTCCCAGCACGGCAGAGCTGTAGACGGGATCGGTGTGGTGGGAGACGAGGTCGGCGTGGATCCGCAGCTCGCTGCCGCCGGTATCGGTGTTGGTGACGATCTCTGCCGTGTGCGGAGTAATGGTGAAGAGGTCGTTGCGAACAGTGGTTCCAGCGGGAGACGTCGGGCCCGTCGCCTCGGCTGAATCGAGCCCGCCCTGCGCCCACAGGATGAGGATGAGGAGGGCGGCGACGATGACGCCCGTAGTGGCCAGGGCGGCGCGCAGCATGAGCACGCGGGGCGGGATGTGTCCCAGCCCGTTGCGGAGGTCGAGCCCATGGTGTGCCACGGGCAGAAGTGTAGGCGCAGGCGGATACGGGCGTTCTCTTGGTGCCTCCTGCGATATCCGGGGCTCAGCGAATATGTGTGCAGTGTGTTCGGGGGCGGACAAAGAGTGATGCCCAGTGTGTTTAGGGAGGCCTGGAGTTCGTTGGATGGACTGATTTATTTCCTGTTCTCTGTTGTCCCGGCGGCCGTAAGTGAACTGAAAGCGGCCCGCAAGGCGTCCGCCCTAGTGTGAAACATGTTCGGCGAGACCGGTTCCCCGCAGGAGGACGGCCTGCGGGTACCGGTCCGGCGTTCATCCAGGGGGGAAGTCCGTCGGTAGGGACCGAATCTTCCCGGTCACCAGTGAGAACAGAGGAAGTGACATGTTGGTCACCGAGCCAGGCCGTGTCGACATCGAATTTCAGGAGATCGTGGCGGGTCTACTGGGCGGGGATGCCGGAACGGCCGATCCGGGGGGATATCGGCTCGGGGCCCTGGTGACCGGGAAGATCGACCCCATGAGCGACGGCGTTCCTCGTGAGGAGGACATGGAGCCCTGGGGGGATGAGGAAGAGCTAGACGACCTCGGTGTCGACTGGCCGTAGGGTTCTGAGTCCTGACAAGATCATCTTCAGGACAGAGGAGCACATATGGCGCAGCTGATGGCTGCTGGGGGGATCAACGTAGAGGCGGAGTTCGCGGCGATCACCGCGCGACTCGAGATGCCGGTGATCGCGAAGGCGGCGCCGTTCAAGGAACCAATCGAGCACGAGATCGACCCGTTCCCGGCTCCGAATGAGCACGACGAGGAGTCGCCCCGTGAGAGGCGGGGAGAACCCGTGCGGAGGGAAGAGGAGGAGCCCGAGAAGGTCGGTTCCTGACGGCCTCCGGCAAAAGTCGGCGCCGTGCCCCGGTGCACGCGGGAGGGGGTGGCCCGTGGGGTACGGCGACGTTATATTCCGTCACCACAAATGGCCTTGCTACAGTGCCATTTGTGGAATTTGGTGTTCTCGGTCCGATTTCGGCCTGGTCGGAGGGTGAAGCGGTCCCCGTCGGTGGGCCGAGGCAGCGTTGTGTGCTGGGCGCCCTCCTCGTCGATGTCGGGAAAGAGGTGACCGTCGAACGTCTGATCGATTACCTCTGGGACGATGACCCGCCTCGCACCGCCCGTTCGGTTATTCAGGTGCAGATTTCCCACCTGCGTCGATCATTTCCCGACGTGATCCAGACGACTGCGGGTGGGTATCTGGCGAAGGTCGATCCCAGCAAGGTCGACCTCCACAGGTTCCGCGATCTCGTGGCGCGTGCCCAGTCAAGCGGAGATCCGGCAGAGGCGGTCGTCCTGTGGAACTCGGCACTGTCTTGCTGGCGTGGCCAGCCATTCTCCGGAACCGGATCTGACCACCTCTGGTACTCGGTGTGCCGACCGCTGATTGAAGAACGTTGGGCTGCGGTAACGGCGTGGGCCGAATGTGCCTTCTCTCTCCACCTCTACTCGGAGATCATCACGCGCTTGACACCTCTGGTGCGCGAAGACCCACTGCGGGAACGCCTGCACTACCTGCTGATCGCGGCACTGTACCGCAGCGGGCAGCGAGCGTCGGCACTCACGGAGTTCCACGAAACGCGGAAGCATCTGGCCGAGGAACTCGGTGTGGACCCGAGCCCGGACGTCATAGAGCTTCACGAGCGGATTTTGAAGGACGCGGATGCGGGGATCGTCAAACCCGCGATTTCTGTTGACGGTGGCGACCTTCGGCCGGATTCCGTCTCGTCGGACACCGGGTCGATCTCCGAGGAGCGCTCTCCGGAAATCGTGCCACGCAACGATCTGCCTCGTGATATCCCTGACTTCACCGGCCGGGACCATGCCCTGCAGGAATTGCTCGATATCGGACGGCAGGACACTGGCCGCTCCGATGTTTTCGTCATCACTGGCCCGGGAGGAGCTGGAAAGACGACGCTGGCCGTTCACTCGGCCCATCAACTCGTCGAGCATTATCCGGACGGCCAGCTATTCGTAGATCTTTACGGATACACCGTCGATCAGAAGCCGCTGGAGGCCGTCGCCGCGCTGGGAATCCTGCTGCGGGCTGTGGGGGTGGAACCCGACGCGATTCCGGATTCGGTGGACGAGCGCTCGGCGCTGTGGCGGGCGATGCTCGCTGGTAAGCGTGTCTTGGTCGTGCTGGACAACGCGTACAGCCTCGCCCAGGTCAGCCCGCTACTCTCAGCGGCTCCGGGATCTCTGACGCTGGTGACCTCGCGTCATGATCTCGCTATCGTGAGCGGGGCCCGTTATATTTCGCTCGGCATGCTGGACGAGGAGTCCTCGCTCCAGCTGTTCTCCGCGATGGTCGGGTCGGATCGGGTCAAGCAGGAATCTGAACAGGCGCAATCCGTCGCCCGTCTGTGCGGGGGTCTTCCGCTGGCCATTCGTATCGTCGGCGGACGCATGCTCAGCCGGCCGAGGTGGACGTTCGCCCATGTCGATCAGCGCCTGCGAGAACATCAACGCAGATTCCGTGAACTGCGGGTCGACGGGCAGAGCGTGGAAGCGGTCTTCGAGCTCTCGTACCAGAGCTTGAACGAGGTCCAGCAACGTACGTTTCTCTACATTGGCATGATGATCGGCAGCAGCCTCGACCTGCACGGGGCGACCGCTTTGCTGGAGTGCGAACCGCCCGAGGCGGACGACCTCCTCCAAGAACTGGTGAGCGTCTGTCTGCTGGAGGAGCCTGTCGTCGACGTCTATCGGTTCCACGACCTCATCGGGGCCTACGCCAGGCAGAAGGCGCTGGCGCTACTTCCAAAGGACGACGTCGAAGCGGCGCGCAGGCGGATGTCCGAACACTATCTGGACATGTCGCAGTGTGCGGCCGACTTCATGGGGCCGCGAGGGCACAATTACGAGCGGGTCGAGACGACGGTGTCTCGCTACAGGAAGGAGCTCGCCACCCGCGCCGAGGCGGTGGCGTGGTTCGATGTGCATCAGGAGAACTTGGTTCACGCCGTCGACTTCTTCGCCTCGAGCGGGGCCGGAGACGAGTCGTGGCAGCTCGCCGATGCCATATGGCGCTTCTACGCGTTTCAGGGGCGGACCGAACTCCTCATCAGCATCCAGGAGAAGGCGCTGGACATCAGCCGCGCTCAGGATAATGAGCGCGGGAGCGCGATCACCCTGATTGGCTTGGGGATCTCGCACTGCCTGGCCGGGCGGTTCGAGCTATCGATTCGATTGTTGACCGACGCCCTGGACATCGTGACCCGGATCGGCGACGAGCGGGGGGAGGTCCGGGCCTACGGCAATCTCTCTATGGCGTACGAGCGGATCGGACGCTTTCACGATGCGCTGTCGTGCATGTGGAAGGTCCTCGAGCACGCCGTGTCCGTGGCGGACCGCGAACTGGAAGTGATGCAGCGGACCAACATCGCGCTCATCTACCAGATGCTGGGGGACTATCCCAAGGCTGTTGAGTTCTGTGAGATCGCGCTGCGGATCCAGTCTGACGATCAGTCTGATGGCGGTTCCGACCTCTTGCGCATCCTGGGAGAGGTCAAGGTGGCCACGGGCGACCTCGACGAGGGATTCCGCCATTTGGAGCAGTCACTGAAGACGGCGCACCTCGTAGGATCGCAGGCGCAGGAGCTCTACGCGCGCAACGGGCTCGCAGTCGCCCTACGGGAGTCCGGTGACCTTGACGCCGCAATCGATGCCCACCACGCTGCCCTCGAGGTCGGTGAGGCGTCAGCACAGCACAGCGGAGACGCCGAGATCCTTAACGAGCTCGGCGTCACCTACGCACGAGCCTGCCGCTACGAGGAGTCCCGCGACTCCCACGTGCGGGCCCTCGACCTCGCCCGCGAACGCAAGGAGCGCTACGCCGAAGGTCGCGCCCTGCTCGGACTCGGGACGCTGCCGCCGGACACCATCGACCGCGAACTGGCCATCGATCACCTCACCACCGCCGCAAGGATCTTCGCCGACCTCGGCGTCCCCGAGGCCGACACCGCTCAGGCCGAACTCCACCACCTCCGCGGCGACGCCTGACCCACTTTCCCTCACCATCGCGGTCACGAGCACCCTTCAGAGTCCGCTAGACTGTTCAACGTTGCTTCGGGGTGTAGCGCAGCTTGGCAGCGCGCTTCGTTCGGGACGAAGAGGTCGTGGGTTCAAATCCCGCCACCCCGACAGAGCGACCAAGGACGTTGTTCTTGGTCAGAGGGGCGATTCTCGGAACCGAAAAGGGTCCGGGGGTTGCCCCTTCTTCATGTCCGGGCGTCACGCGTACGTCAATGGTTCGCGGTGTGCGCCGAGAGAGCGCGCCGCCGGGCACTGCCGGGCCATGGCCGCCTGTAGCGCGTACGACGGTCTCTGGGCAGCGGGCGGATACCCGCACCTTGATGAGAACACCCGCCCCTCCTGGGGTCGTGCGTGCGTTTGGCGAGCTGCGCCCAGCGCTCGCGCCGGGCAACGCCAATGGTTCGGCATGCTCGAAGAAGACCGTGGGTTCGAATCCCGCCACCCCGCCCAAACAGAACGCCGGTCGTCGCGGACCGGCGTTTTGCTTTGGTTGCCGAACGGGGCAAAGGCGGCTGGTGCGCTCCGTCGGTCGGGTTTCTTCGGGAGACGAGGGACGAGGGCATCCATCCCGTCGGTTTCCGTGCGGGTACCGGGAGGGAGCCCTCGTTCCGGTGGACGGATTCGGTCGTGGATCCGCTGCCGCGGCCGACCGGTGGCTGTCGGCGTCGTGGCTGGGGTGGTGACCTGTTCAGTCGCGTGTCGTGTTCGATTCGTGGTCCGCGGCTCCGCTCGTGCCGATCGTGGGGGCCCCGCGGCCATGCGGGGAGTAGGACAGGACCCCCGTGAGCACGACCCTGAGGAGTTCGCGGAGGTCGTTGTGGAGTGGCACGTACGGCTCCGGGTTCTGTGACCAGCGGTAGAGCAGGCCGAGGTAAGCGTCGCGAAGCACGTTGCCGACCCGCGTGGGGTCGACGTCGATGGCGACTTCACCACGCTCGCGTCCGGCCTCGATGATGCCGGCGAAGATCTTGCCCGCCTGCTGGTCTTCGACGAGCGGGCGGCCTGCCTTGACCCAGGCTTGGAGCATGGCCGAGGTGACGTCGCGCTCCGTCTCGTTGAACTCCGCGAGTGCGGCCATGCACCGCTCCAAGTGGACGGTCACGTCATCGTTCTCGGAACGCATCGATTTCTCCATACGGAGCGCCAGCTGCTGTGTGCGGGCGTCGGCCCAGGCGGTGATCAGATCTTCTTTGCGCTGGAAATAGTTGAAAAATGTGCCACGCGCTACATCCGCGCGCTCGGCGATCTGATCGATGGTGGTCCGGTCGTAGCCCTGCTCCGCGAAGAGGGACAGGGCTGAAGCGTAGAGGCGGTCCTTGACCCTCTGCTTGTTTCGTTCTCGGCGCCCGAGGGGGCGGGCTGGGTCGGCGGCCATGGACTCCTCTTCCTCGCGTATCGGCTGGTGGTTCCCCCCGGTTACTCAATACTTATACTACAGTGCATCTTTGGCTTTGGGTGTTGGGTGTGGCGGATCGGCTCAGGTCGGTCCCTTCCCGCCCGCCACATGCCACCTGTCGTACAAGCCCCACGTCACCTGCGCTGATCGGCGAGGGATCGGGTGATGTCCCGCACAGGCTCACCGCCCAGCAGGCGCTGGGAGCTCACCGCGATCCCGAGGGATCGGTGGAGGCACACCCTGAGCTCCGTGGCCAGGAGCGAGTCCAGACCAAGAGCACGCAGTGGCTGGCCCTGGTCGATGCGGGACACCGAGACACCGAGGACAGTGGCGACCTGCTTCAGGACGTCATCCGGCGTGCGAGCCATGGGCGGGGAAGCCGGAGCGGGGCTCGGGGAGGCCATCGCCTGCCGGGGCGCCGGGACGGTAGGGACGGGGGTGTCTCGCGTCGACGTCTCGGACATCGGCCACATGGTGGTGGCCGGCGCGGCGGGAGCCGGAACGCTTGTGGCCAGCGCCGTACCGGCCGCTCCTGCCATTCGGCGCATCCTGACATCGCGGAACTCCGCCAGCTGCTTCCCGTTCGCGGTCATCAGTGCGACATCGCAGTGCGCGTACTCCGGTGCGGCCGCCACGCCGTTTTCCGGAGTGAAGCGGGCCATGGCCCAGTGACATTGGTCCATGTCGGCCTCTTCGGCGATACGGACATGGCCGAACGAGACGGGTACGTACGCGGAGGCCGCTGCGGCGTCACCCGGAGAGTGCGGCCACGCCGCGAGCATGACCAGCAGTCCCGCCTCCAGCGCCGCCGCCCGCGCGCCGCCGAAGGGGGCCATGCGCGCGACGGCCTGCCCATCCGTCCGCCACAACTGGGCGACGGTGCGCAGAGCGTGGTCGATGGTGAATCCGCCTGCCTCGGTTCGACGGTAGAACTCCGCCGCGGGTACGTACTCCGTGCACCGTGTCAGGTAGGAGTCCAGCAGCCGCAGGCCGTGCCGGGCCTCTTTCTCCGCCGGTTCCGCGTCGGGTCGCGCGCCTCCGCCTGTGTCGGCCATGCGGACCCTTCCAGCCAGGCACGGCTGGCCCTCATGCGCCCCGTTGGCGGCCGGACGCGCGGTGACGGCGAAGAGGAACACCCCCGGCCGAGTCGTGGGCGTGAGCGTGACCCGAACGGCGGCATCGCGGCTCCGCGCCAGGTCCAGAGGGTGATCGCCGAATTCCACGTCTTCCACGACGCACGGTCCGTTGCCCACGAGCTCGCTCGCCGTATGGAGAACGGCCGCGACGTAGACCACCGGGGGCACGATCGTTCCGCCTCGCGCGTGCACCCCGGCGCCGAAGTCGTCCAGGCCCAGTTCACGGAGGCCGATCTCGCGTACCAGCTCGGGTGGCACGGCAGCGGCCCGGGCGGGTTCCCGCCTGAACTGCTGTGTGTCCCAGGCGTACAGCGGAAGTCGCACCCGCGGCACGGGGCCGGAGAACCAGCGGCCCCAGTCGACTCGGCCGCCGAGGGTGAACACCCGGCCCAGCGTCCGCGTGATGTTCTCGTACTCGTCCTGCCGGCGTTTCAGGGTCGCCACCGCGGAGGCCGGAGCCCCCTGCCCGTCCAGGGTCTCCGTCAGGGACTGGACCAGCACAGGGTGCGGACTGACCTCGACGAAGACCGTCTCCTCCTTAGCGATCGCCTGGACTGCCCCGACGAAGCGCACGCGCTCTCGGAGGTTGTCCATCCAGTACGCGGCATCCAACTCGGTCCCCTGGAGCGGCGCACACCGGGCGGAGGAGAACATCTGGATCTCCGACGGTACGGGCACGAGGTCGCGCAGATCCGCGAGCAATGACTCGCGCAGCGCCTCCACGCCTGGGGAGTGCGAGGCCACGTTCACCTTGACGAAGCGGCACCAGACCCCCGCGTCCTCGAACCCTTCGGCCAGGTGCCGCAGCGCTTCGGGGTCGCCGGCGAGGACGGTGAGACGCGGTGCGTTCTCGGCGGCGACGCCCACGACGTCACCATAGGGAGCGGCGGACCGGTCCGCCTCGTCCGCACTGAGCTCGACGGCGAGCATCGCCCCGTGTCCCGCGAGCCCCTGCATCAGTCTGCTCCGCCTGCAGATGACCGCGGCCGCGTCGCGCAGCGACAGTCCTCCGGACACGCAGGCGGCCGCGGCCTCTCCCATGCTGTGCCCCAGGCACAGATCCGGTTCGATGCCCCTGTCCCGCAGCAGGGTGGCCAGCGACACCTCCATGGCCCACAGCAGCGGCTGCACCACCGCTACGTCGGAGGGGAACTCCTCGCCGTCGGCCGTCAGCAGCTCGATGACCGACCACCCCAGCTCTTCCTTGATGGCGGCGTCGCATTCGGCCATGACCCGGCCGAACACCGCGTCGGTGGCGAGCAGGTGCCGCCCCATGCCGATCCACTGCGAACCCTGTCCAGGAAAGACGAAGGCGATCCTGCGGTCCGCGCCGAACGGCGCGCGGCCGATGCCGCCGTCCGGGACCTCCTCGTCGGCGGCCAAGGCGCGCAGCGTGGCGGCGAGTTCGTCGTGCGTCCTCCCCACCGCCCAGAGGCGGTACGGATGCGCCTCGCGCTGCCGGGCGGCGGCATGGCAGATGTCCCCGAGCGCCACGTCGCGTCCCGTGCCCCCGGGTTCGAGGAACGCGGCGTAGCGTTCGGCCAGTCGGCGCAGGGATCCGGAGGTCCGCGCGCTGAGAACGAGCAGAGAGGGCCGGGTGCCGTCATCGGGCTGCCGGGACGGCGCCTCGGAGACGGCGTCGGGCGCGTACTCGCCGACGATCACATGGGCGTTGGTTCCCGAAAGGCCGAAGGAACTGACGCCCAGGACGGCGGTCGGCCCCGCGGGCTCCACGGGGGTGTTGTGCGCGACGCCGTCGATGGGAACCGTGTCGTCGGCGAGGAGAGGGTGGGGATTGCTCAGGTGCAGCGACGCCGGAATGACGCCGTGCTGGGCGATCAGTACCGCCTTGATCAGCCCGGCGATCCCCGCCGCGGCCTCGGCGTGGCCGATGTTGGTCTTGACGGAGCCGACCCGCAGCGGGCGGGAGGAGGATGCGTCGGCCCGCACCGCCTCGGCGAGGGCGCGCAGTTCGACGTCGTCGCCGACCTGGGTACCGGTGCCGTGCGCTTCGACGTAGTCCAGCTGCGAAGGCGTGACGCCGACGCTCTGGCACGCCGCGCGGACCATCTCGACCTGCCCGGATACCGCCGGTTGCAGCAGCAGCCCACTGCCCTTGCCGTCGTTGGTCACCGCGCTGCCGCGGAGCACGGCCAGGACGGGGTCACCGTCACGCACCGCGTCGGACAGGCGCTTGAGAACGACGGCGCCGACCCCCTCGCTGCGGACGAAGCCGTTGGCGTAGCTGTCGGCGAACTTGCAGCGGCCGTCCGGTGAGAGCATCTCCCCCTGCGAGTAGGCGATCGCGTCGGATGGCGAGAGTATGGCGTTGACGCCCCCGGCGATGGCGAGGTCGCTCTCGCCGGTCAGCAGACTCTGCCGGGCCATGTGCACCGCCACCAGTGACGAGGAGCAGGCGGTGTCCACCATGAGGCTCGGTCCGCGCAGGTCGAGCGCGAACGAGACGCGTCCCGCGGTCACCGCTCTGAGGCGGCTTCCCACCATGCCGTGCACGTCGTGGATCCCGGCGGGGTCGGCGACGTCCGCGTAGTCGGAGGTCGCCTGCCCCACGAAGACGCCCGTGCGGCTGCCTGCCAGAGACGACGGGACGATCCCGGCGTCTTCCAGCGCTTCCCAGACGACGTGCAGCAGGATCCGCTGCTGCGGGTCCATGGTCTGCGCTTCACGCGCGGAGATACCGAAGAAGCCGGCGTCGAATCCGTACAGGTCGTCGATGAATCCCCCGTGCTGGGAGACGGTCTTGCCAGGTTCGCCCGGGGAGGAGGTGTGGTGCGACCGTACGTCGAAACGGTCTTCCGGGACGAGCGTGACGGCGTCGATGTTGTTCTCCAGCAGGTCCCAGAACTCGCTGACTCCGTTCGCGCGAGGAAACCTGCATCCCATGCCGACTACGGCGATCTCGGACATGTCGCTGTGCTTCACGAACCCCTCATGTGCCTAGTTCGGGATTCAAAAGTAAACCGAAGGACAACTTTGGTGTCCAGTAGCCCTGTGCGTGGATAGGGTCAACGGGATGTCACGGTTCATCGTTATCCCAGGTCAGTGGGTATCTTCTTGGGAAGGGTGCTGGAGTTGGGGTGATGGATTCAGCGACTATTTTTGAACGATGGATGTTCTGGAGCGTATTAATGTACTGTTGTCCATAATTTGATGAGCGCGAGTGTGCCTGGACGCGATGCTGGCTCGTTAGTGTCCGTCCGCTGGCGAGAGAGGAGGACGGATGATCGCTCGAGTGCTCGGCCCTCTGCGTGTGACGGTGGGCGATGTATCAGTGGTCCCGACACCGCTGAAGGCCAAGAAGCTCTTGGCTCTGCTCGTCCTGAACCGTGACCGGGTGGTGCAGCGCGCGACCATCGAGCGCGAGCTGTGGGGGCTGGACGTGCCTATGAGCGCGTCTACCGGGATCCAGAACTGTGTGATGCAGATCCGCAAGTGCCTAGGCCTGGCACAGGACCAGGCCCCCGCGGTGCCTCTCCCGAAGAAGGTGCTGATCACCGAGCCCACGGGGTATCGGCTGGCCGTACCGGGGGATCATTTCGATGTGTCGCGCCACCGCGGGCTCGTCGCCGCGGCGGGCCGGGCGGAGGCCGAGGGCGACCTGGCGGAGGCCTCAGCCCAGCTGAACAACGCCTTGAGCCTGTGGCGGGACGCGCCACTGGCCGACGTCCCGGCCGGCCCGGTACTGCAGTCGCACGTTCGGCGGCTTCAGGAGGAACGCAAGTCGATTCTGGTTCAGCGCGTCGCGCTGGATCTCCGGCTGCGCAGGTACACCGAAGTTATTGGTGAGCTGCACGCGCTGGCGGCGCTCAACCCGTACGACGAGGTGCTGTACGAGTACCTGATCCTAGCCCTCTGCCTCTCCGGACGGCGCAACGACGCGCTCTCCGTCTACCAGGAGTTGCGTGCCGCGATGATCGACGAACTCGGACTGGAGCCCTCGCCGCGGCTCCGGACCCTGCAACAGCAGATCCTGAGCTGCGACGCCGACTTCGACGACGCCCTGGAGCAGCGGGTCTCAGGCAGGACGGAGCTGGTCCGGGCCTGACCGGACCGATCGAGAGCCGGTCGGGAGGTGTGGGTGCGCCCCTACCCGACCGCGAAGTGCGATCGTGCGACCGCGAGGGAGGCGGAAAGCTCGTCGACGAGGACGCCGTGCCCGAAGGGGGCGAAGGGGAAGAAGTGTCCGCCATCGACGAGCCGCTCCCGGAAGGCGCCGGACGTGAAGGTGGCCCACAGCGGCAGTACGTCCGGGGGGATGAGCGGGTCATCCGTTCCGGCCAGCGCGGTCAGCGGCACGCCGAGGCGCAGATGGTCGACCGCCCCCAGCGCCTCCGCGGTGAGTGACAGGTCGTGGGCCAGAGTCTGCTGGGCGCGACTGAGACCGGGAGCCTGCAGTGCGTCGCCGGGCAGCTTGTGCAGGGCGAAGATCTCGGCCATCCCCTCGGGAGACGACACCCGCCGCGGATCCGGGTAGCCCCGCGTGCCCGGCATCGAGCAGCTGGCCACCACGCCGTCACACGCGCTGACGTGCGCGGTGGCGAGAGCCAGGAGCGCCCCCATGCTGTGCCCGTAGAAGACGGTGGGGCGGGGAGGGAACGCGTGCAGTTCCGCGCGGATGGCCGCCACCGCGGCGGCCATCGTGGTGCGCGGCGACTCTCCCGCGCGCCTATCCCTCCCGGGCAGGGTCACACCGACCGACTCCACGTCCTCCGGCAGGTCGGACACGATCCTCAGGTAGCGGGAGGCACCCGAGCCCGCATGCGGGAAGACGATGAGGCGGCTGTCGGGTCGCGGCGCGGGGCGCAGCACTTCGGTCCAGTGGTTCGGGCGCGACGTCATGAGGAGGGCACTCCGGGGCTCTCGGGCTCGCGTTGACGGATCGACGGTGAGCGGCACGGGGGCACGGTGCCGGGTCGGTGGTGGTCAGGTGCCCCGGCACCGCCAGGAGCCCGCGGACCGGCCGGGCGACCGGCGAGAGTCGCTCCATGGGGCGGGGGCGGGGGCCGGTGCGGGCGCCGGGGCGGCGGAGCCCCTGAGGACCGCGGTCAGGACGACGGTCAGCGCGGCCAGCTCGGCCGTATCCGGGTTGCCCCGGACCACCACGAGGGACGTGTCCGCCGTCATGTCGGAGGGTTCCCGTGCTTGCGCGACGGCAGATCCGCGTGCTTCGCGCGCAGCATCGCCAGCGAGCGGATCAGCACGGAGCGGGTGTCCGCGGGGTCGATGACATCGTCGACCAGTCCCCGCTCCGCGGCGTAGTAGGGGTGCATCAGCTCGGCCTTGTACTCCTTGACCATCAGCTCGCGCATGGCGTCGGGGTCGTCAGCGGCGGCGATCTGCCTGCGGAAGATGACGTTGGCCGCACCCTCGGCCCCCATGACCGCGATCTCGTTGCCGGGCCACGCGAAGGCGAGGTCAGCGCCGACCGAGCGCGAGTCCATGACGATGTACGCTCCGCCGTACGCCTTGCGCAGCACCACCGAGATGCGGGGCACCGTGGCGTCGCAGTAGGCGTAAAGGAGTTTGGCGCCATGGCGGATGATGCCGCCGTGTTCCTGGTCGACGCCGGGGAGGAAGCCCGGGACGTCGAGAAGGGTCACGAGGGGGATGCTGAAGGCGTCGCACATCTGCACGAAACGGGCGGCCTTCTCCGAGGAGTGGATGTCGAGGACCCCCGCCATGCTCGCGGGCTGGTTCGCGACGATGCCCACGACACCGCCGTCCAGGCGGGCGAGCGTGCAGACCACGTTGGGCGCCCACCGCTCGTGGACTTCCAGGTACTCGTGCTCATCGACGATTTCCTCGATGACCCGGCGCACGTCGTACGCCTGGTTGCCCCTGACCGGGACCAGGTCCGACAGCTCCTCGCACCGCCGATCCGCGGGATCCTCGGCGGGCTCGTGCGGGGGCAGTTCGCGGTTGTTCGCCGGGAGCAGGGACAGCAGGTACCGCACCTCCTCCAAGCAGGTCGCCTCGTCGTCGTAGGCGAAGTGGGCCACACCGGACGTCTCGGCGTGCACGTCCGCGCCGCCCAGGCCGTTCTGGGTCATCTCCTCTCCGGTCACGGCGCGCACCACATCAGGGCCGGTGATGAACATCTGCGACGTGTCGCGGACCATGAAGACGAAGTCCGTTAGCGCCGGGGAGTAGGCCGCGCCACCGGCACACGGGCCGAGCATCACGGAGATCTGCGGAATGACGCCCGAGGCCCTGGTATTGCGCTGGAAGATGCCGCCGTATCCGGCCAGCGCCGAGACCCCCTCCTGGATACGCGCTCCAGCGCCGTCGTTGAGCGAGACCAGCGGTGCCCCGGCCGCGATCGCCAGGTCCATGACCTTGTGGATCTTCTCGGCATGGGACTCGCCGAGTGCCCCGCCGAAGATCCGGAAGTCATGGGCGTACACGAAGACCTGGCGGCCGTGGACCGTGCCCCACCCCGTGACGACACCGTCGGTGTGCGGACGGCGCGCCTCCAGTCCGAATCCGGTCGCCCGGTGGCGGCGCAGCGGCTCGATCTCGGTGAAGGAGCCCTCGTCCAGCAGCAGGTCCAAGCGCTCGCGCACGGTCAGCTTGCCCTTGGCGCGCTGCCGCTCGGCCGCCGCCGGATCGCCTTCGTACACCGAGCGCTTCAGCGCGTGCAGTTCCCGCGCCCGATCCCGTAGGCAGGACTCCTCGACCGTCCCGCGGGGCGCGTCGAGCGCCGCGCCGTTCACTTCCGCCATCGGTGGCACTCTCCCGTTCTCCTTTCGTAGCGGTACGCCTGGGCCGACATCAGTGCCCCATGCCCAGCCCGCCGCTGACCGGAAGTACCGCGCCGGTGATGTAACTGGCGTCCTCACTGGCCAGGAAGCGGATCGCGGCCACCACCTCGTCGACCGTCCCCGGGCGGCCCAGCGGGGTCATCCGCATGACGTCGTCCATGCGCCGCTCCGAGAGAGCGGCGGTCATGTCGGTGGAGATGATTCCGGGCGCCACGACGTTCACGGTGATGCCGCGGTCTCCCAGTTCCCACGCCAGGGAGCGGGCCAGCCCCATCAACCCGGCCTTGGACGCCGCGTAGTTGGTCTGGCCCGGCGCTCCGAGGAAGCCGAGCGCCGACGAGAGCAGGACCACGCGTCCCCGCCGGGCCGGAAGCATACTCCGCACCGCTGTGCGGACCGCGTTGAACGCCCCGGTCAGGTTGGTCGCCAGGACGTCGCCGAACTGCTGGTCGCTCATCCGGAGGAGCGGGGTGTCCTGGGTGATCCCGGCGTTGGCCACGAGCACCTCCACCGCCCCGTGTTCGGCTTCCGCCTCCCGCACGGCACGTTCGACCTCCGCGGGCTCGGCGACGTCGGCCTTGACGCCGAGCAGCCCTTCGGGCGGATTGCCGGACCGGTGGCACACCGCCACCTTGTCCCCGTCCGCGGCGAAGGCCCGGGCCACGGCCAGACCGATTCCGCGGCTGCCTCCAGTCACGAAGACCGAGCGGTTCATCGACTCCTCCTTTCACGGGCCCGGGCCACCGGGGCGCCGTGCGCGTTTCCCGGTCCGGGGGGACCGGGGGTGGGATCCCGGCTCCTACGCCGGGGTGAATACGAGAGCGGCGTTGTGGCCGCCGAACCCTAGAGACGTACTGACGGCCACGTTCACCTGGACCGTGCGCGCCTCCTCGGCGACGACGTCCAGGCCGAGCGCGGGGTCGAGGTTCTTCAGGTTCGCCGTCGGCGGCACGACGCCGTGCTGCGCCGCCAGCACCGTGTAGGCCGCCTCGATGGCGCCCGCCGCCGCCAGCGAGTGCCCGGTGACGCCCTTGGTCGAGGTGACAGCGGGCCCTCGGCCCAACACACGGCTGAGCATCCGCCCCTCGATGAGGTCGTTCATCGGAGTCGCGGTGCCGTGCGCGTTGACATGGTCGACGTCGTCCGGTTCCACCCCGGCGTCCGCCAGGGCGGCACGCAGTGCCCGCTCGATGCCCTGTCCGTCCGGGTCAGGGGCGGTGGCGTGGTGGGCATCGGAGGAGGCTCCGTAGCCGCTGACGGTCGCGCGGATCGCCGCACCCCTGGCCCGGGCATCGGCCGTTCGTTCCAGGACCAACACCCCGGCCGCCTCAGCGGCGACGAATCCGTTCCGCTCAGCGTCGAAGGGCTTACTGGCATGCTCGGGCGCGTCCCGCGACTTGGACAGGGCCCCCATCTTGCACAGCCCCGCCA
Organism: Nocardiopsis gilva YIM 90087; assembly: GCF_002263495.1. Taxonomy (NCBI): domain Bacteria; kingdom Bacillati; phylum Actinomycetota; class Actinomycetes; order Streptosporangiales; family Nocardiopsidaceae; genus Nocardiopsis; species Nocardiopsis gilva. The sequence goes on from NZ_CP022753.1 coordinate 582,024, forward strand.
TCACCGTCGGGGTGAGCGCGGACTCGGTCGCACCCGCCAGGACGATGTCGCAGACCCCGTCCCGCAGCAGGTCCCGCGCCGTGCCGACGGCCGTCGCGCCCGACGCGCACGCGGTGGCGGTGACCAGGCTGGGCCCCAGGGCCCCGCAGTCCATCGCCACGTATCCGGCGGCCATGTTCGGCATGTACTTGGTCACCAACAGGGGGGAGACCTTCGCCGGGCCGCTGTCGCGGAGTGCGCCGTGCTGCTCTTCGAACGTCGCCGCTCCGCCCAGCGAGTTGCCGAGCACTACCCCCACCCGGGTGCCGTCCCACGACGTCGGATCCCACCCGGCGTCCTCGACCGCCATACGGGAGGCGACGAGGGCCAGTTGCACGAACCGCTCCAGTTGCCAGGAGGCGAATCCCCCCAGCAGCTCAGCCGCGTCGAACCCCGGCACCCTGCAGGAGAAGTCGACCGACAGGTCGCCGAGCGCACCGTCCGGCGTCGCGCAGGACCGCCCGGACAGCACCCGCTCCCAGTTCTCCTCGACGCCGATCCCGGCGGGGGTGACCAGTCCGAGGCCGGTGACGGCGATGTCGCCGCTGCTCACCGCCATCAGGCCGCCGCTCCCTTGGACACCAGGAGCTCGACGAGGTCGTCGATGGTGTGCTCCTCGGTGAGCTCACCGTCGCCGATCACCACCCCGAACTCCTTGTCGAGAACCAGACCCAGTTCGATCAGCATGAGGGAGTCGAACGACAGCGCGCCGAGTTCCACGTCGGCCCCGATAGTGTCCGCCTTGACCTTGAACTGATCCGAGAGGACGGTCGAGACTCGCTTGGTGATTTCCTGCATATTTGTCACTCCTGGTGAATTGAGATGGGTGAAGGGAATCGTGGATTCGAAAATTCCATGCGGGTGTTCAGCATGTGGAAATATCTGGCCATACCAGGCCGACCGACCCCCACGAGAGTCCACCGCCGAATCCGCCGAGCACGACTTTCTGGCCGGCTTGGAGTTCGCCCGAGGAATTCGCGTCTGCGAGGACGAGGGGAATCGACGCGGCCACCGTGTTCCCCACCCGGTCGATGTTGGAGGGGAACCGCTCCGACCCCACGCCGATGCGTTCGGCGATCGCCGCCAGAATGCGCGCGTTGGCCTGGTGCAGGACGACCTTGTCGATGTCGGCGGTCGCCCAGCCGAGGCGGTCGGCCGTCTCCTGGACGGATGCGGTCATGTGGCGCACGGCCTCGGCGAATACCGCCCGGCCTTCCATCGTGAAGTAGGTGTCGGCCTCGTCCGGGGGTAGTCCGGTGGAGCGCTGACGTGACCCGCCGGCGGCGACCTCGATGAGGCGGCTCCGCGTCCCGTCGCTGCCCAGGTGCAGGCCCTTCAGCGCGCCGTGCTCCGACGGTGCTCCGCCGCGCAGGACAACGGCGCCCGCGCCGTCCCCGAACACCGCCCGTGTCGCCCGGTCGGAGGGGTTCAGAATCGTGGAGAAGGTATCCGCCCCGATGACCAGGGCGGTGCTCGCGAACCCCGATTCGATGAGTCCGGCACTGACCCCCAGTGCGTAGACGAACCCCGTACACACCGCACCGACGTCGAACGCGCCGACCCCGGTGAGCCCCAGACGGCTGGCGACCTCGGGCGCGGTGGCGGGACACGGACGGTCCGGCGTACTGGTCGCGACCACCACCACATCGGCGTGGTCCGTGCCGGCGGACTTCAGCGCCCGGCGGCCCGCTTCGACCGCCAGGTCACCAGAGGATTCGCCCGGAGCGATGATGTGCCGCCGGCCGATCCCCGTCCTGCTGCGGATCCACTCGTCCGAGGTGTCCAACTGCTGGGCGAGCGCGTCATTGGTGACGACGCCCGGGGGAACCCAGACGCCCAGGCCCGCGACGACAGCCGCCCGGTCCGTACCGCTCATAGGGCGCCTCCGTCAGAGCGCCGAAGCCCCTCCACGGTCCTGATCCTGTCCCCCATTGTCGTCACGGCGTCATTCCTCCCGGGCTTGTTTCGCTGTCGCCGACGTGCCCTCGCAAACCAATCTCTGGACTGCCCGGAACGCATCGGTCATTTCACTATGGCAATGGCGCCTCCGGTTTCTCTCACTGGAATCCCACGCCCTGCCCACGGGGAACTCACGTGCGCCGTGAGTGCGGCATGAGTGGCGCAGAAGCGGGCTCTGTAAGGATTGGCAGTGGCCGGAATGGCATTCCATCGAGGCAGTGACTCACCGGTGTGGGGTGGCATGGGTGCCGGGCCGGATAACGCGAACCAAGCGCAACAACGAGCACGAGGAGAAAAGTGCAGCAACGTAGGATCGGCAGGAACGGCCCGCTGGTCTCCGCCCTTGGTTTGGGCTGTATGGGAATGTCGGAGTTCTACGGGCCGACCGACGAGGCCCAGAGCCTGGAGACCCTCAAGGCGGCGCTCGACTCCGGGGTCAACTTCCTCGACACCGCCGACATGTACGGCAAGGGCCACAACGAGCGTCTCGTGGGCCGGGCCGTTGCCGGGCGCCGTGACGAGGTGGTCCTGGCGACCAAATTCGGATTCAAACGCAACGAGAGCGACCCGCGGCTGGGCCGGGAGATCGACTCTAGCCCCGAGCACTGCCGCCGTGCCATCGACGCCTCGCTGCAGCGGCTGGGCGTCGACCACGTCGACCTCTACTACCTCCACCGCCGCAACCCCGACGTGCCGATCGAGGAGACGGTCGGGGCGATGGGCGAGCTTGTGCGGGAGGGCAAGGTCGGCCACCTGGGCCTGTCCGAGGTGACCGCCGAGACCCTGCGCCGGGCACACGCCGTCCACCCCATCGCCGCGCTCCAGACCGAGTACTCGCTGTGGACGCGCGAGGTCGAGGACGAGGTGCTGCCCGTGGCCCGCGAGCTGGGCATCACCCTCGTCGCCTACTCGCCGATCGGCCGGGGCTTCCTGACCGGGACCATCACCCGCCCCGAGGATCTCGACCCCACGGACTTCCGGCACTCCCACCCCCGCTTCCAGGGGGAGCACCTCGCCCGCAACGTGGGGATGGTCGAGCGGGTGCGGGAACTCGCCAACCGCTACGGCTGCAGCCCGGTCCAGCTGGCTCTCGCCTGGCTCCTGGCCCAAGGCGAGGACATCGTCCCCATCCCCGGAACCCGCAGGACGAAGTACCTGTCCGAAAACGTCGCCGCGGCCGATCTGAAGCTCACGGATGAGCAGCTGGCCGCGGTGTCGGCCGCGGTTCCACGCACTTCCGTGTCCGGCGAGCGGTACGACCCGGCCGGTATGGCGACCGTCGGCTTCTGACAGGCCCCGCTACCCCGACCTGTTCCCCAGCGCCGCGCGCGCTGCCCGTACGTGACAAGGAAGCCCTATGGCAGACAAGCTGGAGCAGCTGAAACTGGCCGCCGTCAACATCGACGGCGTGCTGCTCAACGACACGTTCAGTCCGGTCATCTACAACTTCATCGTCAGCCGCGGCGGAGAGTACACCGCCGACGTCGAGCGGAGTATCTTCTCCCAGCCACAGCTGGTGGGCGGTCAGGGGATGGCAAACGCGGCACGCGTCCCGTGGACCGCTCAAGAGGCGATCGACGTCTACTTCAAGGAGCGCGAGGAGTACGTTCGCGATCACCCGGTCCAGCTCCTCGACGGTGCCATCGACCTCCTGCGCCGCCTGCGCTCCCTGGGGCTGCAGACGGTCAGCTACGGCGGGCTGAGCAAGTCCCACTTCGACCACTACCTGGGCGAGCACGCCGACCTCTTCGACGGCCCCGGGTACGTCTGCACCAACGACTTCCGTCCGGGGCTGCGCGAGATCACCACCGAGATCTTCGGGCTGGACTACGACCAGGTGCTGTTCATCGATGACGTGGCCCGCGTCGCCGAGGTCGCCAAGGCACTGGAGATTCCGTTCATCGGCCACCCCAGCTCCTTCGAGCACAGCTTCCAGCCGCAGCTGATGCGTGAGAGCGGAGCCCGCCACATCGTCGACTCGCTGCACGCCATCGACGAGGGGCTCCTGCGCACGCTCGACGCCGAGGCCGCCGCCCACTCCGTCTGGCGCGGCTGAGCCCACCCGACCGCCGACCCGCCACGCTCCCCGGGCGGGTCGGCGCCCCCCAGGACGGCCCCAGTCCCGCCTCCCAACCTCACAAGGAGTCACGCCGTGGACCACGTCGCTTCCCCGCACACCCTGCTGCTGGACTTCGACGGAGTCCTGAGCCTGAACGCTTCCGAACTGCTGCTGCACGCCCTGCACGAGGGAATCAACCGACACACCGCGTTTCCCTTCGAGGCCACGGCCGCGCAGTTCAAGGCCATCAGCACCTTCCCGCAACGCGACAGCCTGCGCGCGCTGTTCGCCGGACTCGGGATCGAGCAGCATCTCGACACCGAGATCGAGGCCCTGCGGTCACTCATCTCCGCCGCGGGACGGCGGATGACCCTGAGCGAGGGCGTGGAGCGCTTCTGCGCGGAGCAGCGCGCCCGGGGAAGGAGACTTCGGGTCTTCTCCACGATGGACCGCACCACCGCGCGCCGGTCGCTGCTGGACGGGCTGTTCGGCCCCGAGGACTTCGTGCCGCTCGGCCATGCCTCCAAGGCCGATTCCCACTCCTATACAGCGCTCCTGGCCGCCGAAGGAGAGCCGGATCCCGGGCAGGTGATGCTCGTGGACGACTCCCCGCTGGCGCTGCGGGCGGCCAAGATCGCGGGCGTGCGTACCGCCCTGATGCGCGGCCAGGTCTTCACGCCTGCGGATGTCGCGCCGTTCGCCCCCTTCATCGACGCGCAGGTCGCGTCCTTCGCCGAACTCGGCGCCCTCTTGCGGAGCGCGGAGCCGCTCTTGGCGGAGCGGCCCGCCGAATCGCCCGTCAATGGGTCGCCCCTCCCGTCCTGACCCGCACCGCCGTTGTCCCGCCGTTCCTCCGGCTCCGGACCGTCCCCAGCACAGAACACAGGATGAACTTGTACTGATGGCTAACGCACCGACCGACTCAGACCTCCACGAATCCCCGAGGACCCCGGATACACCTGCCCGCGCGACTGGTGGGAAAGAACCGCACCCTTGTGCCGCGGACCGGGCTCCGGTCAACCCCACCCGCGTCCTGGTGGCCATCGCCCTGGCCGCTGTCATGCTGCCGATCTCCGTGACCGGTCCCGGGGTAGCCCTCGCCGACATGTCCGGCGCGCTGAACGCTTCCGCGGCGTCCACCCAGTGGGTGCTCAACGCCTACAACGTCGCGTTCACGGCCTTCATGCTGGCCGCCGGCTCCGCCGCCGACCTCTTCGGGCGCCGCCGCCTGTTCCTGACTGGCACGACGGTCTTCGCCCTGGCGTCGCTCGTCGCGGGCACGGCACCGTCCATCTGGCTCGTGGACGTGGCGCGCTTCGTCCAGGGCATGGGTGCCGCGGCGGTGCTGACCAGCGGTTCCGCACTGCTCGCCCACACCTTCACCGGGACCGCGCGCGCCCGGGCCTTCGGTATCTTCGGTGCCTCGATCGGCTTCGGCCTGGCGATGGGCCCCTTCGTCTCCGGCCTGCTGGTGGGGGCGGCGTCCTGGCGCGCCGTCTTCCTCGTCAATGTCCTGCTCGGCGCGGTCGTCCTGGTTCTGGCGTGGCCGCTGTCGGAGTCGAAGAACCCCGGAGCCCGGCGCATCGACATGCCCGGTGTGCTGACGTTCACCGCCGCCCTGATGCTGCTCGCGCTCGGCTTCGTCGAAGGCCCCTCCCACGGCTGGGCCGGGGCGCCGACACTCGGCTCCTTCGCCGGTGCTGCAGTCTTCCTGGCGGCCTTCGTCTTCGTCGAACTTCGCAGTTCCGAGCCGATGTTCGACCTCAGCCTGCTCCGCCGACCCACCTTCGTCGCGATCATCTGGCAGCCGGTGAGCATCGTCTTCGCGTTCGCCGCCCTCTTGGTCTACCTGCCGCCGTACTTCCAGGGCGTGGGTGGAGCCAGCTCCACGGTGTCGGGCGCGATGCTGCTGCCGCTGACGCTGCCCGTGTTCATCCTGCCCCTGTTCTCCGGCGCGCTGGTCAAACGGCTGTCCGTGCGGATGCTGCTCGCCATCGGCCCGGCCGTTCTCGCCGCCGCGCTGCTGCTGATGACGCTGACCGACCCGGTCTCCTCGCCTATCGCGCTGTTCGCCGCCCTGTTGGTGGCGGGCATCGGTATCGGCCTCGCCTTCGGTGTCATGGACAACGCGGCGGTGAGCTCGGTGCCGCCGGAACGCAGCGGCATGGCGTCGGGCATGTTCAACACGCTTCGCGTGGCGGGCGAGACGATCGGTGTCGCCTGTGTGGCCGGTCTGCTGCTCACCTCCACACGGCAGGGGCTGGGCGGTGCGGCCGACAGTGGGGCGATCGCGGACGACGTCGTCCAAGGCCGCTTGGACTCCGTGCGCGAAGCGGGAGGCGCGGAGCTCGCCCACCGCGCGGTGCTGGGTCTCGAACACGGCTGGACCACGGTGTACGTGCTGCTTGCATGCGTCGCGCTCGCCGGGTCCATCGCCATCTTCACCATGGTCCGCGACCGGGATCTGGACCAGTCGGGCGGGTAGGACGCCTGACCGTCGGGTCCGGGCCGCGCACCGGTGCGCGGCCCGGACCGTCGTGGCTATGGGCGTTCCCCGCCCTCTCCCCGCGCTCCGGTGAACACGGCTGTGGCGACAGCGCGCTCGTCCTGCTCGAACGTCACCCGAACCGTGAACTCCGCGTCCCGCGCGGACCGCTCCGGGCGGCTCGCCCGCACCATGAGTGGGGCATCGAGCTCCGCATAGGCGCCGAACGACGCGTCGAGCCCGGACACGTACCATGATTCCGCCGGGACCCCGGTGAATTCCTCGGCCGCCAGCAGACTGATCTGGCGTCCCGCCTCCATCAGCACCATCCCCGGCACGTGGTCCTGCGCGTGGTCGAACAGGCTCGGGTGCCCCCCGGCCACGCGAAGGCGCGCCTGGACACCGTGCTCATCGGCGGCCGGATCCAGCAGGATCACGTTCTCCTCGCGCCTTCGGCCGACCCGTCCAGGCGCCGCGAGCCCCGGGACGGCGGTCGCGCGGTAGGCGTCCGATGTCGGCAGGGGGCCGTCGTTCCTCCGCCCCCGCAACATCGCGTAGACGTCGTCCGCTACGTATTTCACGCGCATCCTCACCTCCCCCACGCTTTGGTCGCCCACACGAATCCGCATCCGGTACGCGAGACTCCGGAGTTCGCCGCCGAGCCATCGGGCATCGTGGGTGTCGACCGACACCACCGCTGCGGTGGGGCCGAGGACGGGGTCCATCGAGGCGAGTCCGGGAAGGTCCATCGACCATTCCTGGAGCACGAACTTGGTCCCGATCGGGGCGCCGAAGTGCGCGTGCACCGCGTGGGTCTCGGCCTGCCGGCAGCACTCCAGCAGCAACAGCGGATCAATCGCATTGGGCGTCGTGTGGTCGGTGTAGTACGCGTGGGAGGGCGGTAGCTGGGCCGCCGCCACGAAACGCGATTCGTCGATCAATGAGCTGTCCGTCAGGAACACCTCGGAAAGGGCTCGACGATGCACCAACTGCTTGTCCACAGTGTGAGCGAAGTTCAGCTCCGAAAGAACGTCCGGTGCCCTATCGGCCTCGACCGCGATACTCAATTGATCCACCTTTTTTCACGACTCTTGGGGCTCGTGAAACGCTCGCACACCTCCCTAGCGCCCAGCTCATACGCGCATCATGTCGTACTCCGGGGGTCGTGCGGGCGCGCTGCGGGGTCGCGGGTGGAAGCCGATGACCGCGGTCATTGAAGTGCACCTATGGCCAGCGGATACTTTGTCGCGTGTGCTGCGCCATTGGTTTCGAGGGGAAATAGTGGACCTAGCTATTTTTGGTGAACTGAATTGGCTTGCCGTTATTGTGGCCGCTCTGGTCTATGTCGGGCTCGGGCCGGCGCGGTTCGCGCGGCCCGTGTTCGGAAACGCGTGGATGCGCGCCATTGACTGGGCCGGGGACATGGCGCTGTCCGATTTGTTCAAGACGCCGTGCGGCGCACGCTCCTAGCGTGATGGGCATGGCACCTCGATTTGATCTGATCGGACTGGTCGTCGCCGACATGGGGCGGTCCCTGGCCTTCTACCGTCGGCTCGGCTTGGCGATACCGGAGTCCGCCGACACCCAGCCGCACGTGGAAGCTCAGCTTCCCGGAGGGCTTCGGATGGCGTGGGACACCGTCGAGACCGTTCGCTCCTTCGATCCGGACTGGACCGCGCCCCGGGGCGGGCCCGGGGTGGCGTTGGCGTTCTGCTGTGATGAACCAGCCGAGGTCGACCGGGTGTACGCCGAATTCGTCCAGGCGGGGTACGAGGGGCGTACGGAGCCGTGGGACGCGTTCTGGGGGCAGCGCTACGCCGTGCTCGGCGATCCCGACGGCAACAGTGTCGATCTGTTCGCCCCGCTGTCCGCGCCCGGTGGGTGAGGGACGAGAACCGTCGGTGCGACCCCGGCCAGGGCCGTGACCTCCCGGGTGAGGTGGGCCTGGTCGGCGTATCCGACGGTCACCGCCGTCGTCGCCCACGGGACGCCCGTGCGGGCCATCGCCAGTGCCCGGTGCATCCGCAGGATCCTCGACAGTGTCTTGGGGCCGTAGCCGAAGGCGGACCGGCAGCGTCGGTGCAGGCGGCGTTCGCCGAGGCCGAGCGTGCGTGCCGTCTCGGTGACCGTCGCGCCCGCACGAGCGAGGTCGGTGATCGCGGAGAGCTCCGGATCCGGAGGAACGGCATCGTCAAGTCGCTGGAGGGCGATGTCCTCCAGCGTGGCTGCCGGGTTCGATGAAGCGGCGATGAGATCGGTGAGTCTTCGGGCGCGCGCCGACCCCCACAGATCGGTCAGGGGGATCCGCTGGTCGCGCAGCTCATGTGCTGCCACGCCCACAATGGTCGGGCCGGTTCCGGGGGCGAATCGCAGCCCGATGATGTCGTGATCCGGCCGCCATACCGCCGAATGCGCCGCCGTATCCGGCCCGGCCACCAGCAGGGTGCCGTCGACCCGGATCAGGTCGATACAGCCGTCCGGCAGGACGCGTTGCTCGGCCTCGTCGGCACCGTCGGCCCTCCCCCGCCACAGGACCGTCCTGGGGACCCGTGAGCGCCGTTCCCGGTACATGGGACCAGTGTGACAGGGAGGCAGCGGTGGTGAGGAGGGGCGGTTCTCGTTCCTGCCCTGGGCTTGCCCGTCCGATGACGGTCTGCGCTTAGCCGCGTGCCACCAGGTCGATCAGGCTGGCCTCCGGGCGGCAGCAGAAGCGCACGGGGGCATAGGGGGACGTGCCGAGACCGCCCGATACGTGGAGCCAGGCGTCGCCGTAGCGGTTCAGTCCCCAGGCCCGTCGGCGGTCGATGCCGCAGTTGGTGACGAGCGTCCCGTAGAACGGCATGCAGATCTGGCCGCCGTGCGTGTGCCCGGCCAGCAGGAGCTGGTAGCCGTCGGCCTCGAAGCGGTCCAGGTTGGCCGGCTCGGGTGAGTGCAGCACGCCCAGGCGCAGGTCGGCGGTGGGGTCGGCGGGACCCGCGATGTCGTCGTAGCGGTCCATGTCGATGTGGGAGTCGTGGACGCCGCCGAACGCGATGTCCAGGCCGCCCGCCTTGAGGTATCCCGTGCCGTTGTTCAGGTCGAGCCACCCCGACGCGCTCATCGCCGCGCCCAGGTCCTCCCAGGGGAGATCCGGGACGGAGCGCTCGCCGTAGTCGGTCTTGCTGTCGCGCCACAGGTAGCGGGCGGGGTTCTTCAGGCGGGGGGAGAAGAGGTCGTTGGACCCGTAGACGAACGCGCCCGGGCGGTCCAGCAGCGGGCCCAGGGCGTCGATGAACGGCTCGACGGCGTCCGGGTGGCCGAGGGAGTCGCCAGTGTTCACGACCAGGTCCGGACGGTAGTCGTCCAGGCCGCGGATCCAGTCCATCAGCATCCGGCGGCCCGGCGTCAGGTGGGCGTCGGACAGGTGCAGAACGCGGAGTCGCCGCGCGCCCTCAGGCAGCAGCGGGATCTCATAATGCCGCAGCCGAAACCAGTTGCGTTCGATGACCGAGGCATAGCCGAACCCCGCGACCCCCACCGCCGTGGTGATGGCCGCCGCCCGGCCGATGGTTTTCCCCAGACCGCTCACCCGTACGCCCCTCCTGACTGTCCGCATATGTGATGGTGCCAGATGCGGGAACGTGGACAGACCGTCCCCGTCACCCGCTGTGCGGAGCGCCCCGTCCACGGCATCGCCGGAAAAGACGTGGGTGCTCAGGCTTCCGGACTCTATGATCTCTTGCATGGCCGAAATCAAAGACCGCCTGAAAGCCGACCTCACCGCCGCCATGAAGGAGCGCGATGAGCTGCGGACCCGGACGCTGCGCATGGTGCTGACCGCCCTGTCCACCGAAGAGGTGGCCGGTGGCTCCGCACGCGAGCTCAGCGACGACGAGATCATCAAGCTGCTCACGCGCGAGGCCAAGAAGCGCCGCGAAGCCGCCGACGCGTTCGACAAGGGCGGCCGTCCGGAGCAGGCGACGGCCGAGCGCGAGGAGGGTGAGGTGCTGGCCGAGTACCTGCCCGCGCAGCTCACCAATGCTGAGTTGACCGAGCTGGTCAGCGCTGCCATCGCGGAGGTCGGGGCGAGCGACGTCAAGGCCATGGGCAAGGTGATGAAGGTCGTCAACCCCAAGGTCGCCGGTCGAGCCGAGGGCGGCCGGGTGGCCGCTGAAGTGAAGAAGCAGCTGGGCGCGTGACACCGATGCGACGGTAACGGCCGCTGGCGGTGCAGCGGATCGGCGCCCCGTACACGGGCCCGAGCGCGTGGTCTGTGGCGGAGAGGGCCCCGACCGGCCGTCGCCGGTGGCGTCGCTTCCGATGCCGCCGAATGGGGTGGTGTCGACCTCTGCCCGGGATGCGAAAGGGCGGGGTGGCTCCGTGTCCACGGAGCCACCCCGCCCTTTTGTCGTGGCGACTAGGTGCCCTCGCGGCCCATCGCGGGGGCCATCACCGGACCGGTTCCCGGCGGCCAGGCGTTGCCGTCGGGGACGGTCGTGGCGCGGTCAGAGCCCGTGCCGTTGCTGAGGAACACGTTGACCGTCGCACCCGGCGGCAGCGACGTGCCCGGGTCAGGGTTGACTGCGGCGACACTGCCCTCCGGATGCGGTGAGCGGATCCGCGTGGTGGAGACGTTCACCCTGAAGCCCGCGTCCTCCAGCGCCCGCACCGCGGCGTTCTCCGGCTGTCCCAGGACGTTGGGAACGCCCCCCTCGTCGGCGGTGTTGCTCGTGGGGGTCGTTCCAGGCCCGTCGTCGTCCTTGGACGAGTCCTCGGACGTGGAGCCGAACTTGCTCGGCGCCGGCGGGAACTTCTCCTTCGGCAGGTCCTTCGCGGCCCCGCGCATCGTCTCCTGCCAGATCGGGCCGGGGATCGTGGCGCCGTAGACCACGCCGTAGGTGCGGTCGCCGAGCTTGACGTTGCGCAGCGGGTGGTTCTGCGGACCGCGCGGGTCGCCGACGAACACGGAGCCGGCCAGGTTCGGCGTGAACCCAGCGAACCACGCGGCGGCCGAGCCGTCCGTGGTGCCCGTCTTCGCCGCCGCTGGCCGGCCGATGTCCAGCCCGGTGGTGGTCCCGCCCTTGAACGTCTGCTGCAGCAGGTAGCTCACGCCGTCGGCGACGTCCTGGTCGATGGCCCGTTCGCAGTCGTTCTCGATCTTGATCGTCTTGCCGGACTGCTGGTCCTCGATCTTGGTGATGGCCTGCGGCTTGCAGCGGACGCCACCGGAGGCGAACGTGGCGTAGGCGCTGGCCATGGTCAGCGGCGAGACTTCCTCACTGCCCAGGGTGAAGGAGTTGTTCGCCTGGGTCCGCGGGTTGTCGAACGACTCGCCGTCGGCCCGGTGCACGCCGAGCTTCTCCGCCATGTTGATGACGTTGCACAGCCCGACGCTCTTCTGCAGCTGGGCGAAGTAGGTGTTCACCGAGCCCTTGGTGCCGCCGGCCATATCGAGCGTCGCGCCGCCCTTGGTGTCGCCGGCGTTCTTCACCGGCCAGGGCTGGAGCCGTCCGCCGTCGCAGTTCCGCTGCCCGGTGATCGTGGTGCTGCCGGGGGAGCTGAACGAGGTGCTGAACTTCTTGCCCTGGTCGAGCGCCGCGGCCAGGGTGAACGGCTTGAAGGTCGATCCGGCTTGGAAGCCGCTGCTGCCGCCCCGGTTCATGTCGGTGGCGAAGTTGATCGACGTCTCGCCGAGCTTCGACTCGTCGGGGCCGTAGTTCCGGCTCTGCGCCATCGCGCGGATCTCGCCGCTGCCCGGCTCGACCAGGACCTCCGCCGCGACCTTCTTCGACTTGTTCTTGCGCGGCACCCACTTGTCGACGGCCTTCTGCGCCGCCTCCTGCATGTCGACGTCGAGCGTCGTGTGGATCTTCAGACCGGCCGTGCGCAGCCAGCGGGCGCGCTCGGTCTCGTTCTTGCCGAACTTCTCGCTCTTCTCGATCTCCTGGACCACGTAGTCGCAGAAGTAGGGCTGCTTGCTGGGCATGCACCCGTTGCTGGGCGTGTTGACGTCCAGATCCAGGCCCTTGGCCTTGGCTTTCTCGCCCTCTTCCTTGGTGATCTCCCCGGTCTGCACCATGCGGTCCAGCACGACGTCGCGGCGGGCCTTGGCGTCCTCGGGGTTGAGCCGGAGGTTGTAGAGGTAGGGGTAGCGCACCGCACCGGCGAGCGCGGCGGCCTGCTCCAGCTTCAGCTCATCGGCGCTGACGCCGAAGTAGTGCTGGGCGGCCGATTCCACGCCGTAGGCTCCGTCGCCGAAGTAGGCGATGTTCAGGTAGCTTTCGAGGATCTCCTCCTTGCTGACGCGCTGCTCCAAGGCGACGGCGTAGCGCAGCTCGCGGACCTTGCGGGAGATCGACGTCTCGGTGGCCTCCTCCTGCTCGGCCTGCGACGTGGCGCTTTCGACCAGCACGTTCTTGACGTACTGCTGCGTCAGCGAGGATCCGCCCTGGGTACTGCCGCTGAGCGTGCGCAGCGCGGCGCGGAAGGTTCCGACGAGGTCGATCCCGCCGTGTTCGTAGAAGTGCGAGTCCTCGATGGCGATGATGGCCTTTTGCATGACCGGCGCCATGTCGTCGAGCTTGACCAGCTCCCGGTTCTGGTCGTAGATCTCCGCAATGGTTTTCCCATTTCGGTCGTAGATGACCGAACGTTGAGGCGGGGGAGGCGTCTCCAGTTCCCCCGGCATGTTGAGGAAGCCGGTGGCAACGTTGCGCGCGGTGATGCCGAGCCCACCGACCGCGGGTAACGCGAGCGCAGCGACGAGCACTCCGGCGACGACCCCAACGCCTACAAGCTGACCGATTTTCTGCAGCAATGTCCCCTGACCCACCCCATCAGACTATGTGCGGTCGGCATCACGTCGTACGTGGGCGGGGGAGCGGAGGGGGCCATCCGCGGCGACCACGCCCACCCACCCGAATCATCCAGCGCCGTACCAATCGTCGCATAGACGACGCCTGGTGAAGGGCTGCGGTTGACAGACAATCCATCACCCTGCGTACCGAAAATGTGACTCACACCGGGGGCGGGATGACACGCCCGGGCTATATCGGAAATAGGCCCAAAGAGGCCTGTCGTTTCCGGCCACTGATCCGTAGTTTCGACCACAGCGGTGAGGAGGGACACACCGGGCCGAAATTCGGCGGCCCGTGCGGCGTCGGCCCCTGCCGGACTCCGCGAGCGGCACCGTCCGCCGATCTCCCTCCCGCCCCGCCGACGACCGCGCCCGTCGGCCACACCACGAAACACACGTTGATCTTGGGAGTGGGGCACCAATGTGGATCACGGACTGGAGCACGCGCGCCATATGCCGGGAGACCGATCCCGACGCGCTGTTCGTGCAGGGAGCGGCCCAGAACAGGGCCAAACTCATTTGCCGGGGCTGCCCGGTGCGCGCCGAGTGCCTGGCCGACGCGCTGGACAACCGGATCGAGTTCGGAGTCTGGGGCGGAATGACCGAGCGTGAGCGGCGGGCGCTGCTTCGCCGTCGCCCCGACGTCACCTCGTGGCGTGCCCTGCTGGAGTCGGCACGCGACAAGTACGAACGTGACGGCGACCCCGGTGCCCCCGCCCCCCGCGGCTCCGACCGGTTCACCGCGTCACTGAAGCAGCGGCAGGGCGGTCCCAGCGCGCCGAAGGGCACCGACAGCAGGGAAAGGGGCGGAGCGCTGACGCGCTGACCCTCCCGCCTCGCCTCGCGTCACCCCCGGCGTCCGGCCTCCGGACGGTCCCCCGTATCCGCCAGCGCCGCACCGATCTCGCGCAGTCCGTCGAGGTCGTGCACGTCCTCTGGGCGCGCCCGTACCTCGGTGAGGGGGACCGCGGGGTGGGCCGAGGTGAGGTGCCCCCGGAGCCGCTCCTCTCGATCCCGCAGCCGTGCCCGCTCGGTGTGCAGCCGCAGTGCCGCGGCCGCGAGCTGGTGGTTGCCGGCGTCCACCAGCGTCTCGACCGCCGCCGACGCGCGCGCCGCCGACAGGCTCCGCACCACGGTGCTGTGGGTCCGGTTGACGATCACCCCGGCCAGCGGCATGCGGTCCTGCCCGAGACGTTCGATGAAGTACGACGCCTCGCGCAGCGCGTCGCTCTCGGGCGTGGCCACCACGATGAACGCGGTCCCGGGGGCCTGCAGCAGCCGGTAGGTCTCCTCGGCGCGTTCCTGGAACCCGCCGAACACGGCGTCGAACGCGGTGACGAAGGTCTGCACGTCCTTCAGCACCTGAGCGCCGACGATCTTGCTGATGACACCGGTGACCATCCCGAACCCGGCGCCGAGCAGCCGGAACGCGCCCGTCTTCGCAGGGGCGCTGAGGAACTTGATGAGTCGGCCGTCGAGGAAGCGGCCGAGGCGCTCGGGCGCGTCGAGGAAGTCCAGCGCCGAACGGCTGGGCGGGGTGTCGACGATGATCAGGTCCCAGTCGCCCGACTGGCGCAGCTGGCCCAGCTTCTCCATGGCCATGTACTCCTGCGTCCCGGTGAAGCTGGAGGACAGCGACTGGTAGAAGGGGTTGGCCAGGATCTGCCGGGCCCGCTCGGGGTCGGCGTGCGCCTCGACGATCTCGTCGAAGGTGCGCTTCATGTCGAGCATCATCGCGTGCAGCGTGCCGGGGGGAGCGGTCCCGTCCGCGCCGGGCGGCAGCGGGACCCGCCGCGGGATGTTGTCCAGCTCCGTGAGCCCCATGGACTGGGCCAGCCGCCGGGCCGGGTCGACCGTGATGACGACGGCGTCGCGCCCGTGCCCGGCCGCCCGCAGGCCGAGGGCCGCCGCCGTGGTCGTCTTGCCGACACCGCCGGAGCCGCAGCAGACGACGATCCGTGTGCGCCGATCGGTCAGCAGCGCGTCGACGTCGAAGGGTGGCGCCTCATTCATGTCCGTCCCTCATGTCCGTCCCTCGCCATTCACTACCCACACCGCGCTCCGCCCCGGACCGACGTCGGGGCGCTCATGCCGCTCCCTGCTCCCGCAGCCGCTCGGCCAGGGCGTAGAGTCCGGCGAGGTCGATGCCGTCGTTGAGGTAGGGAAGCTCGTAGCGCGGCTGCTCCAACCGCGTGAGCCGCTCCCGGATCCCGGCTTCCACCTTGATCCGGAGCGCGTGGTCGGTGATCTCGGCGGCGAGTTCGCGCGCCATCTGCTCGGGCTGTTCCAGCCGGGCGGCCTTCAACCCCCGGGCCAGCGACTCGACATCGAGGTCCCCGGCCTCGGCCGCCGCCAGCGACGCCGCGTCGAACAGCGGGTCGCGCACCATGTTGACCATGATGGCCCCGACGCTGAGCCCGACGTCGCGGATCTCGGCGGCGCCGTCCACGGCCTCCTGGGTCGGCATCTCCTCCAGCAGGGTCACGAAGTGCACCATCGTCTCCGGCGACCGCATCGTCTCCATGACCTTGTCGGCGTGGTTGCGGATGGGGCCGACCCGGGCCAGCCCGGCCACCTCGGCGTTGACGTTGAGGAACTGGGCGATCCTGCCGGTGGGCGGCGCGTCCATCACCACGGCGTCGTACACGAACGGCTCCGGCGATCCCTCGCGGCCGCCCCCGCGTCTGCGGTCGGCGCCGACCCGGCGGCGGACCGCCTCGGTGGCCTTGCCGGTGAGCAGGACGTCGCGCATCCCGGGCGCGATGGTGGCCGCGAAGTCCACCGCGCCGAACCGGGTGAGCGCCTGCCCGGCGCGACGCATGCCGTAGAACATCTCCAGGTAGTCGAGGAGGGCGGCCTCGGCGTCGACGGCGAGCGCGTAGACGTCCCCGCCCCGCGGCGCGACCGCGACCTTCCGCTCCTCGTACGGCAGCGGCGGGCAGTCGAAGAGCTGGGCGATGCCCTGGCGGCCTTCGACCTCGACCAGCAGCACCTTTCGGCCTCCGGAGGCCAGCGCCAGGGCGAGGGCGGCGGCCAGGGTCGTCTTGCCGGTTCCTCCCTTTCCGGTCACGACATGCAGCCGGACGCCATCCCAGTCCCGATCGCGCGCGCTCATCCCTGGGAGTTTATGCGCGCGGCGGCGGGCGCGCCGATCATCACCGGCCTGTGGTGAGTAAGGTGTCGCCCATGACGAAGTGGGAATACGCGACGGTTCCGCTGCTGTCGCACGCGACGAAGCAGATCCTGGACAACTGGGGCGAGGACGGCTGGGAGCTGGTGGCCGTCATCCCGGCGCCGGCCGTGGACGCCGACCCGCGCAACCAGCAACTGGTCGCCTACATGAAGCGGGAGAAGGCCTGATGGCGACTCCGGAGGAGCGCATCGAGAAGCTCGGGCTGACCCTGCCCGAGGTGGTCAAGCCGCTGGCCGCCTACACCCCGGCGGTGCGGACCGGCGACCACGTCTACATCTCCGGCCAGGTGCCGGTGGTGCGGGGGGAACCCGCGGGCACGGGCAAGGTCGGTGCCGAGGTCACCCCGGAGCGCGCGAAGGAGCTCGCGGGCATCTGCGCCCTGAACGCGCTCGCCGCGGTCAAGGCGGAGATCGGTGACCTGTCGAAGGTCAAGCGCGTGGTCAAGCTGGTCGGGTTCGTGGCCAGCGACCCGTCCTTCACCGGCCAGCCCCAGGTCATCAACGGGGCCAGCGAGCTCATCGGCGAGGTCTTCGGTGACGTCGGCGTGCACGCCCGCAGCGCGGTCGGCGTCGCGGCGCTGCCGCTGGACGTCCCGGTCGAGGTCGAGCTGATCGTCGAGGTCGCCTGAGGCGCCCCGGAGAGGATTGCGCACCCGCGCCGGTCTCGGGAAGAGTGCACGCGAGATGATGGTGACGAAGCGTGTGTATCCGCCCGGGGCCGGCCGTTGTCGTTGAAACGGGAGGTCGGCGCCGACGACCGGCAGTGCTGACAAAAAGAACACCGCTGCCAAAGAACACCGCCGTCGAGGAACACCGCATCCGGAGGCACGCCGACCCCGCCACGATCCGGCCCACATGAACCGCCCATACAGACCGCCCCCGCAAACCGTCCACACCATGGCTGTTCACCCGCACCCCAGGAGGACGACGATGACGACCGAGCACTCCCGGGTCCGCGACATCCTGAGCGGGCGGATCGCCCCCGCGGAGCCCCGCCCCGCGGCGACGGTCATGCTGCTGCGCGAGGGCCCCTCCCCCGCGCCCGGGAGCCGCGTCGGCCGCGGCGACCTGCAGGTCTACCTGCTGCGGCGTGCCTCCTCCATGCCGTTCGCCCCCGGCGCCTACGTGTTCCCCGGCGGCGGGGTGGACGAGCGCGACGCCGACCCCCGTGCTGGTTCGACGGACGTGGGCTGGGCCGGTCCCACGCCGCGTGCGTGGGCCGAGCGGCTCGGAGCCACCGAACCGCTGGCGCGGGCACTGGTCTGCGCGGCGGTGCGGGAGACCTTCGAGGAGTCGGGCGTGCTCCTGGCGGGCACATCGGCGGACGACGTCGTCGCCGACACCCGGGACGACGGCTGGGAGGCCGACCGCCAGGCCCTCATCGACCGCTCCCTCTCGTTCGCCGAGTTCCTCGACAAACGGCGGCTGGTGCTGCGCTCGGACCTGCTGCGGGCGTGGTCGCAGTGGATCACCCCGAAGGTGGAGCCCCGCCGCTACGACACCCGCTTCTTCGCCGCCGCGCTGCCCGAGGGACAGCAGACCCGGGACGTGGGCGGCGAGGCCGACCGTGTCGCGTGGATGCGTCCGGCCGACGCCGTGGCCGGATGGGAGCGCGGCGAGCTGCGCATGCTGCCGCCCACCGTCTCCACCTGTAAGGACCTGGCCGCCTGCGGCACGCTTGTGGGGGTGATGGCGGCCGAGCGGGGCGAGATCCGGCCGATCGAACCCGAGCTGCGCGAGATCGACGGGCGGTTCCGCCTGGTCGTTCCCGACGGTGTCGACTATCCGCTATGACGATCCCCCGTCACCGGGCCGCGGCGGCGTTCCGGTCCGGTGGCCTCCCAGCGAGAGACGAGGTGCGATGAGGATCGACGGCTCCGGCACACTGCGCGCGAGCTGCGTACTGTGCCCCAACCCCGGACCCATGACGCTTGACGGGACCAATACCTGGATACTGCGCGAACCCGGCGCCCGCGGCGTGGCCGTGGTCGACCCCGGGCCGCACGACGAGCGGCACCTGGAGCGCGTGGCGCGCACCGTCCAGGAGCAGGGGGCCCAGGTCACCGTCACCCTGCTGACCCACCACCACGCCGACCACACCGAGGGCGCCCGCTACTTCTCCGAGCTCACCGGGGCGCCGGTGCGCGCTGTGGACCCCGCGCTGTGCATCGGCGGGGAGGCGCTGGCCGACGGCGAGACGATCAGCGTCGACCGCCTGGAGCTGCACGTCATGGCGACGCCCGGGCACACCGCCGACTCCGTGTCCGTCCACGTTCCGGCCGACGGCATCATCCTCACCGGCGACACGGTCCTGGGCCGCGGAAGCACGGTGCTCGACGACAACGGCGGCCTGGCCTCCTACATGGAGTCGCTGGACCGGTTGCGCGACCTGGCGCGCCGGACCGACATCCGGGCGCTGCTCCCCGGCCACGGCCCCATCTGCACCGAGGGGCTCGAGAAGATCGAGGAGTACATCGGGCACCGCGAGGAGCGGCTGTCCCAGGTCACGGCGGCGGTGCGGTCCGGTGACCGGACACCGAGGGAGATCGTCGCGCGCGTCTACACCGAGATCGAGCCGTCGCTGGTCCCAGCTGCGGAGTCATCGGTCCGGGCCCAGCTGCACTACCTGGCCAAGCGCGGCGACATCCCCCCGGAGATCGGCGACGTCTGATCCGCCGGTCCGCCCGAGGAAGGTGCGAAGGGTCGCGGACCTCGGCCACGGGCCGACCGGACACACGACGAGCCCGGCACTCGGCCGGGCTCGGATCGTGATCGGGGATGCTCAGCGCGCGCGGCGACGCATCCGCTCGACGTCCAGCAGCACGACGGCCTTCGCCTCGATCCGCAGCCAGCCGCGCAGAGCGAACTCGGCGAGCGCCTTGTTGACGGTCTCCCGCGACGCGCCCACGAGCTGCGCCAGCTCCTCCTGGGTGAGGTCGTGGTGCACGTGCAGGCCGTCCTCGCCCTCCTTGCCGAAACGGTCGGCAAGGTCGAGCAGGGCCTTGGCCACGCGCCCCGGCACGTCGGTGAACACCAGGTCCGACATGGCGTCGTTGGTCCGGCGCAGCCGGTTCGCCAGGGCCTTGAGCAGCTCCACGGACACCTGGGGCTGCCCGGCGATGAAGGGCCGCAGGTCATCGTGGCCCAGCCCGGCGAGCACCGCGTCGGTCACGGCGACGGCGCTGGCCGTCCGCGGGCGCGGGTCGAACAGCGAAAGCTCACCGAACATCTCGCTCGGGCCGAGCACGCTCAGCAGGTTCTCTCGGCCGTCGACGGCGGTACGGGTCAGCTTGACCTTTCCGCTGAGGATCACGTAGAGACGGTCGCCCTCATCCCCTTCGGAGAAGAGCGTCTGTCCCCGGCCGAGGCGAACCTCGCTGACCGAAGCGCGCAGCGCCGCGGCGCCCTCCTCGTCGAGTGCTTCGAAAAGAGGCGCCTTCCGCAGCACCTCATTGGTCTCGTCCACCACGTCCTCCTTGCAACCTGACCGTCAACAGTGTGACGTATATCGCACCCCAGTGTGAAACCAGGTGGTTACCTCGGCTTGTCGCCTGGGTGACAACCCGCCACAGCCGACGTCGGCATTTCTGATCTTAGATGCATTAGCGTCCCGGACGGTGCTGACCCCGCCGATCTCCTGATATTGCCGACATAATCTCCGTCACCGAGGCCGGACGATGCGTCATCATCGTCGGTTTCTTGCGTTCCCCGGCCCGCCGAACGGTCGCGGGGTACGTAGGCTTTGGGTGTGTCCGGTGACCCTTCCACTATCCCTACGCCAGCCGAGTCGACCGAAGCCCCCGCGTCTCCCACGGGCGAATCGCGGCTCGCGCTGGTGCGTCGCGCCCGTCGCATCAACCGGGAACTGACCCGGCTGTACCCGGACGCGCACTGTGAACTCGACTTCACCAATCCGCTCGAACTGCTGGTCGCCACGATCCTGTCCGCGCAGTGCACCGACAAGAGGGTGAACGCGGTCACTCCGACGCTGTTCGCGCGGTACCGGACCGCGGCCGACTACGCGGCCGCCGACCGGGAGGAACTAGAGGGGATCATTCGCTCCACGGGCTTCTTCCGAGCCAAGGCGAACAGCATTATCAGCCTGGGACAGCAGCTGTGCGAGCGGCACGGCGGCGATGTCCCCGGAACTCTGAATGCCCTGGTGAGACTACCCGGTGTTGGGAGGAAAACGGCAAACGTCGTGCTCGGCAACGCTTTCGACGTCCCAGGACTCACCGTGGACACCCACTTCGGACGGCTGGTCCGCCGCTTCCGCTGGACGGAGGCGACCGACCCCGTCAAGGTCGAGCACGAGGTCGGCGCGCTCTTCCCACCCAAGGACTGGACCATGCTGTCCCACCGGCTCATCTGGCACGGCCGCCGCGTCTGCCACGCCCGCCGCCCGGCGTGCGGGGCCTGTGAGCTGGCGCGGCTGTGTCCCTCCTTCGGCGAGGGGCCGACGGACGAGGAGACCGCGCGCAAGCTCGTTCGGAACGGCCCGTTCTCATGAGCGCGGAGCGGAGCCAGGAACGCGATACCGCCGCCCCCGCGTGGCTGGAGCGGCTGGCCGACGCCGCGCGGCGCATGCCGGTCCCGACCGTGATGCGCCCGCCCGCGAGCGGCGGGCGCGCCTCGGCCGTCCTCATCCTCTTCGCGGAGGGCGACACCGGCCCCGATGTGCTGCTCATCCAGCGGAGCGACGGGCTGCGGCGGCACTCCGGCCAGCCGGCCTTCCCCGGCGGCAGGATCGAGCCGGCCGACGACGGCCCGGAGGAGGCCGCGCTGCGCGAGGCCGTGGAGGAGACCGGTCTGAATCCTGACGGGATCGAGACGCTGGCCCTCCTGCCCGAGCTCTACATCCAGCGCAGCGGCTTTCGGGTCGCGCCGGTCCTGGCGTGGTGGCACACCCCCTCGGCGGTGCATCCGGCCGACGCCGGGGAGGTCGCGGGGGTCGAGCGGGTCCCCGTGGCGGAGCTCGCCGATCCGGTGAACCGGGTGCGTGTGCGTCATCCGGATGGGACCATCGGCCCGGCGTTCCGTGTGCGCGGCATGCTGGTGTGGGGCTTCACCGCCGGGCTGCTGTACCGCCTGCTCGTGCTGGGCGGTTGGGAGTCCCCGCTGCCGAACCACGGCAGCGGGGAGATCGTGCCTATAAGTGACCTGGTACGGCCGGACGGCGGAACGGCGTGACGTGATGGAGGGCATCGTGCTGGATTTGGCGCTGGTCGTCCTGGTGCTGCTCTTCGCGGTCTCGGGGTACCGGCAGGGGTTCATCGTCGGGATCCTGAGCTTCGCCGGGTTCATCGGCGGCGGCGTCCTCGCCGCCCTCGGCGCTCCGTCGCTGATCCAGTCGTTCGTGGTCGACCCGGGCCGCCAGGCGCTGCTGGCGATCGCCGTGGTGTTCCTGTCGGCGGCCATGGGCCAGTTCCTCGCCTCCTACCTCGGCACGGTCGTGCGCAACCGCGTCACCTGGGACTCCGCGCGTGTGCTGGACGCGATGGGCGGAGCGCTGGTCAGCACCGTGTCGGTGCTGCTCGTGGCCTGGCTGGTGGGCAGCGCCGTGGCCAACTCCGCGATCCCGGTCCTCAACAACGAGGTGCAGCGCTCGCGCGTGCTGCAGGCCGTGGACCAGGTCATGCCCGACACGGCCTACATGTGGTTCTCCACCTTCCGCAAGATCGTCGACCAGAGCGCCTTCCCGCAGGTCTTCAGCGGTCTGGGCTCGGGCGAGCCCGCCGAGGTGGACCCGCCCGACCCCGACGTGCTCAACACCGGGGAGCTGCGCGACGCCAGCAAGAGCGTCGTCAAGGTGCTGGGCACCGCGCCGTCGTGCCAGCGGCGGGTCGAGGGCAGCGGATTCGCCTACGCCGAGGACCGCGTCATGACCAACGCGCACGTCGTCGCGGGGGTCACCCAGGACCTGCGCGTGGTCACGCGCTCCGGCCGGCAGATCCCCGCCACGATCGTTCTCTACGACCCGCAGCAGGACATCGCGGTGCTCGACGTGCCCGGCATGGGGCTCGAACCGCTGGACTTCGAGCCGGAGGCGGCGAAGGGGGACGACGCGGTCGTCGCCGGGTTCCCACGCAACAACGGGTTCACCGCCGTTCCTGCCCGGATCCGCGCCCGGCAGACCGCGCAGGGGCCGGACTTCTACCACTCCCAGCAGGTCAGCAGGGAGATCTACCAGGTGCGCGCGGTGGTCCGGCCGGGCAACTCCGGCGGCCCGCTGCTCTCGCCCGACGGCACGGTGTACGGCGTCGTGTTCGCCGCCGCGACCAACGAGGGCGAGACCGGCTACGTCCTCACCGCCGACGAGATCGCGCAGAACGCGCGGACGGGGGCCACCGCGACGCAGCCGGTGTCGCCGCAGCAGTGCGACTGAGGGCGTCCACAGGCGAAGGGAAGGGCGGTTCGGGACGTGGAACTGACGGTTCTGGGCAGCGCCACGCCCCACCCGAGGCCGGGCGCCCGGTTCACCGGTCCGATCGATCACGCGGAACCCGGGCGGACCTTCGACCTGCGCGGATCACGAAGCACCACCGAGGAGGCGCGCGGCACTGTGGGGGGATGAGGTGGAGGCCGCCCGCGGGTTGTGAGCGAGGTCTCCCTCGCGGCTCGATGCTGGACTCCACAAGGATTGCGGTGTGACCCGTCGCGCAGAGGCGCGGTTACGCGCCGGTAGGGCGGCTTAGGGTTGCCGCATGTCGTTCGCCAGCACCATGCGCTTCGCGCTCGCCTCGCTCCCCACGGCCGAGTTCGGCTTTCCCGGCCCGATGCGCGACAGGCTCGTCGCCGCGATCCTGGACGGTCGCAAGACCGGCACGACCGCGCTGCTCGCCGCGTACGAGGGGGCGGGGGAGCAACCGCCGCAGACGGGTGATCAGGCGCTGCTCGTCGATTCCGCGGGCCGTTCGGTGGCCGTCATCGAGACGACCGACATGCGCGTCGTTCCCCTCCACGAGGTGGACGAGGCGCACGTGGCGGCCGAGGGGGAAGGCCACGGCACGGTAGCGGAGTGGCGCGCGGCGCACGAGGAGTTCTGGCACAGCGCACAGATGCGCGCGGAGCTGGGTGACCCCGACTTCACCGTGGACGACGCCACTGAGGTCGTCCTGGAGCGCTTCCGGGTCCAGGCGGTGCTCCGGGACGGCAGCTGACGCGCGGACGCGTACAGCGGGCGCTGAGGGCCCGGGAACGGCGGAGCGGCGGCAGGACCGGCGGGCGGCATGGCGCGGGCGCGGTACGGCGCGGCACAGAGCACAGCGGGCGTCCACTCCGCGGCGGAGTGGACGCCCGCTGTGTCCGTCAGTCGACGAGTTGCGTGCTCTCGGGCTCGGTTCGACCCAGAGGCCAGCTCATCCGGACGACGGTGCCGTCGTCGTTGGGCTCGATGCTGACCTCGTCGGCGAGACCGACGATGACCGCGAGGCCAACGTCGGGGGAGAGCCCCGAGACACCGCCCGGCGGAGTCTGGTCGCCCAGAAAGATCCCCGCGCCACCGGGCACGTGATGGTTCACCGTCGAGCTCGGTTCCTTGACCGGGGCTCGGTCGGAGACCACGACCTCGAAACGCTGGGCGGCACGCCCGTTCTGTGGGACCGCAGCCGGTGCACTGCCTTGGGGACCGTCGGGCCGGGGCGCCGCGCTGTCGATCAGTTCGAGCTGGATCGGCTGGTCGGGGCAGTGCGCACGGTGTGCCTCCACCGCACGGGAGCACGCTTCACCGACCGCCAAACGAATCTCGTCGAGGGCGGTTTCGGATATGCCCGCACGCCGTGCCACGGCCGTGGCCATGAGCCGGGCCGTGCGCACATGGGCGGGCAGCGCGCTGATCGTGAGCTGGACGAGTGCCATCGTTTGCTCGTTACGTGACTACTTGGACTTACGTTTGTCGATGGCTTCCTGCACCGACTCGTAGATGCCGAAGACCTTGGTCAGCCCGGTGATCCGGAAGATCTTCAGGATTCGCTCCTGGGTGCAGACGAGGTCGAGCGTGCCGTCGTGGGCGCGCACGCGCTTCAAACCGCCCACAAGCACGCCGAGACCCGTCGAGTCGAGGAACTCCACCTTCTCCATGTTCACCACGAGGTGGAAGTTGCCCTTGTTGACCAGATCGATCAGGAGCTCACGCAGCCTGGGCGCGGTATAGACGTCGATCTCACCCTCGACGACGACGACCTCGGTGTCGTCCTTGGTGTAGTGATCAAGCTTCAAGTCCACTAGTCCTCCAGCGCCGAACCGCGAAAAACCGCGAGTGATCTCTGCCGGGCGTTACCCCACACGGCGGCATTCAACCACGCGCGTGCATCGCGTCTTCCTGTTATGCCCAAGAAAACCACGACACCGCGCGTCTCTTCCCCCAGATGCCACACTGAAACCGTCCATCCGTCAGCCGCCATCCATGTGAGGAGGCGGAGCTCACCGAGGAAGGGCTCGGGGTGAATCAGTGGGAGTCGACCCTCCACCGGCTGTGGCGAGTCCATACCCGGAACTCGCAGGTGACACATGTGGAGCGGCTGGCACGTAGCGACGGAGTAAGTGAAGACTGGCCAGAATGGGCACCCTCCTCCGTTCTGGAACGCCTGGCCGAGACGGGGGTCTCGGCGCCGTGGACGCACCAGATCGCCGCTGCGAACCTCGCTCGCTCCGGTAGCAATGTGATCATAGCCACGGGCACAGCGTCGGGAAAGTCGCTGGGCTTTCTGCTCCCGTGCGCGGACGCCGTAGAGCAGGGCGGGACCGTACTCTACCTGTCCCCCGCCAAAGCTCTCGCCGCAGATCAACGCCGTTTTCTCAGTGATCTCGACATTCCCGGACTACGGGCGGCGACCTACGACGGCGACACCCCGGGAGAGGAGCGCGCCTGGATCCGCGCGCACGCCAACTACGTACTGACCAACCCCGACATGCTGCACCACGCCATCCTCGGGCGGCACGCGGCGTGGTCGGGATTCTTGCGGCGGCTGCGCTACATCGTGATCGACGAGGCGCACCGCTACCGCGGGGTCTTCGGCTCCCACGTGGCGCAGATCATACGGCGGCTGCGGCGGGTCAGCGCCCGCTACCGCAGTGAGCCGACCTTCATCCTGGCCTCGGCGACCACGGGCACCCCGGAGGAGAGCGCGAGCCGCCTCATCGGCCTGCCGGTGCGCGCGGTTACCGAGGACGCGTCACCGCGCGCGGCGCTCAGCGTCGCCCTCGTCGAACCGGAGCTGACCGAGCAGCAGGGGGAGCACGGCGCCCCGGTGCGCCGCACGGCCACCGCCGAGGCCGCCGACATCCTCGCCGGGCTCGTCGAGGAGGGCGTGCGAACGCTCGCGTTCGTTCGCTCCCGGCAGGCCGCCGAGACCGTCGCCATGGCGACGCAGCGCGTCCTGAGCGATTCCCCGACGCGCGGCCTGTCCCGGCGGGTGGCCGCCTACCGGGCCGGGTACCTGGCGACCGACCGCAGGGAGCTGGAAGACGCATTGCGCAGCGGGGAACTGCTGGGGCTGGCGACGACGAGCGCTCTGGAGCTGGGGGTCGACATCACCGGCCTGGACGCCGTGCTGATGACCGGCTGGCCGGGCACCCTGGCGTCGCTGTGGCAGCAGGCGGGGCGCGCCGGACGGCGGGGCGACGACGCCCTGGCGGTGTTCATCGCCCGCGACGACCCGCTCGACACCTACCTCGTGCACCACCCGGAGGCCATCTTCGGCCGGCCGGTGGAGGCGGCGGTCATCGACCCCGACAATCCGTACGTGCTGGGGCCGCACCTGTGCGCGGCGGCGTCGGAGATCCCGCTGACATCCGACGATCTGGCGATCTTCGGCCCCGGTGCGGAGGCGGTGCTGGCCGATCTGGTGGGCCGGCGACTGCTCAGACGCCGGCCCCGCGGCTGGTTCTGGACGCGCCGCGAGCGCGCGAGCGACCTGGCCGACCTTCGGGGAACGGGCGGTCCGCCCGTGCAGATCGTCGACTCTGAGAGCGGGCAGCTCCTGGGCACGGTCGACCAGGCCGCCGCACACGGCACCGTCCATGACGGCGCGGTCTACCTGCACCAGGGCCTGACCTACGTGGTGGACGAGCTCGACCTGGAGGAGGGCGTGGCTCTGGTGCACGGGGAGATGCCCGAGTACAGCACCTGGGCGCGCGATGTCACCGAGATCCAGATCCTGCGTACACAGCGGGAGGAGGACTGGGGCCCGTCGGCCACCGTCCACTTCGGCGAGGTCGAGGTCACCCGCCAGGTCGTCGGCTACCTCAAGCGCGACGTCCGCACCGGCTCGGTCCTCGGCGAGCAGCCGCTCGACCTCCCGGAACGCACCCTGAACTCACGCGCGGTGTGGTGGACGCTGGCCACCGACGCCGCCGATCGGCTGCGCAAGGCCGACGTCGACCTCCGTGGAGCCGCCCACGCGGCCGAACACGCCGCCATCGGGCTGCTCCCCCTCTTCGCGACCTGCGACCGCTGGGACATCGGCGGCGTCTCGACCGCCCTGCACGCCGACACCGGCCGACTCACCGTGTTCGTCTACGACGGCCACGAAGGCGGCGCCGGCTTCGCCGAACGCGGCTACACCGCCGCCCAGGCCTGGCTGACGGCCACCCGTGAGGCGATCGCCGACTGCGAATGCGCGGACGGCTGCCCCTCGTGCATCCAGTCGCCCAAGTGCGGCAGCGGCAACGACCCCCTCAGCAAGTCCGGCGCCCTGCGGCTCCTGGACGAACTCCTCGCCGACGGCGCGCAGAGCAGCTGACGCGCTCGGCTCCGGAACGTGCCCGGCGGCGGGCATGGGCCCCTCGGTCGAGAGTCGACCTCGATCAGGGTCGGTGCTGTCAGGGTCGGTGCTGTCAGGGGCGATGCTGTGCCGTGAGCGTGGCGTTCCGCCACAGTCCGGTCGCCGGCGACGACCGGGCGCGGTCCCCGAGTTATCCACAGGCGGGAAATTCTTCTTCCGCCTGCTGATCAAGCTGGCGCAGCCTGGGTGCAGCCCACGCGGCTTCCCTGCGTCGCGTGTGGCCGGTCCTACTCGTAGGAGGCTGCAGTGTTGTCCTTGAGCACCTGGTCCTTGAGCACGTTGTCCCTGAGTACCCGGTTTTCATCGGGCACCCGCCCCCGACACCTCGCCGCACTGATTCTTCGCTGCTGTGCCCACAGCCGCGGCGTGGGCCGGTCCGTCGCCTCGCCGCCCCCGGCCGAGCACTCCCCGTGGAGCGGAACCGACCGCGGCATGTCGACCGCGGAGTACGCCCTGGGGACGGTCGCCGCGTGTGCTTTCGCGGCCGTGCTGTTCGCCATCCTGACCAGTTCCGAGGTGCGCGATGTGCTGACCCAGATGGTCACCGATGCCCTGCAGTCGGGCGGGTGACCGGGGCACGGTGACCGCCGAGACGGCCGTGGCTCTCCCTTCCCTCGTCCTTGTTCTGGGGGTCGGCCTCGCCGCTGTCCAGGCGGTCACCGTGCAGCTGGCGTGCGTCGACGCGGCGCGTATCGGTGCGCGGGCCCTTGCCCGGGGCGAGTCCGAGGACGCGGTGGTGGCGCTGGTCGCCAACGTGGCGCCGGACGCGGCCGATGCCGAGCTCTCCGAGGACGGCGGGTTCGCCCGGGTCGCGGTGAGCGCGCCGGTCCGGCTCGGCTCGGAGGTCACCGTGCCGATCGACGTCGTCGGCGAGGCCGCGACCCCGCTCGAACCCAGCAGCTCGACTCGGCAGTTCGGCCCCTCTAGCTGACAGGAGCCCGCCCATGCGTGTCGTGTCCGTCCCTCGCCGCCGATCCGACCTCGGCTCCGGCACGGTCTGGGTGCTCACCCTGTGCGCCGTCATCTGGTTCAGCGCGTTCGCCGCGGTGCTCGTGGCGAGCGTGCGTACCGATCGGCACAGGTCCGCCACCGCCGCCGATCTCGCCGCACTAGCGGGCGCCGAACAGGCGGCCCACGGGCGGCGGCGCAGTTGCGCGGTCGCACGTGAGGTGGCGCGGGCCAACGGCGCCCGGCTCGTCGACTGCGCGCTGACGGGGCTCACCCTGCGCGTGGAGGTGGATGTTCCCGCCCGCATGTGGCCGGGTTCGGTCCCCGCCGAGGCTCGGGCGGGGCCGATGACGGCCGAATGAGCCGGTGCCCCCTGACCACCTTCCTCAGCTTTCCCGCCGTGCCGAAAACCTCCCGCTGTGCCGAAGGCAGGTGCGTATGAACCTCCAGCTCTCCGACATCCCCCGCGAGGTCGTCCTCCGTATCGCCGCCCTGGTGAGAGACATGCCCGGTCCACCCCCACATCCCGCGGTACCTCCGGCTGGCCGTCGGACGCGCAGGCTGGGCCCGGCGGCGCTCGTGGTCGCCGCCATCGTGGGGTGTACCGGGTTCTCGACCACCGATCTCGAGTCCGGGCCGTCGCTCATGGGCGGACACCGCCATCGCCCCGACGCACACGGCCCCTCGCCGGGGCTCGATTGGGGCGGCGGCGTCCCCGGATGGCCGCACGGGGCGGAACCTCGGTCCCGCGACGGGCGGCCGACCGCACGTTTCCCGGTACCGGCGGTGCCCACCCGTCCGCCCCACCCGGTACCGCGCCCGCGTCCGGACCCTCCGCCTGTTCCGCCGCCCGTGCCGCGTCCCAGGCCGGAGCCTCGGCCCGCGTCCACGGAGTCGGCGTCCGACCCCGCGCCGGACCTCGGGATCCGTCCTGGAGCCGTGCCGCAACCCGGGGAGATCATCAACGGCCCGCGAATTCCCGTCGTCGGGGGCGGTGGCGGACGCACCGGGCGTGCCGGCCACGAGGCGGAGAAGACGCACCCTTCACGCGGTACCTCGGCGTCACCGCCGTCCGACGGTGCGGAGGAGCCTGATTCGCCGCCCTCGCCCTCAGCGTCCCCTTCGGCCGCGGAATCGACGGGCGGCCGATCGGCCGCAGCAGGTGCGGGGGAAGGCGGGACGTCCGCGGCGACGAAGAACCGAGGCCTCGTGCGCTTCGGCTACGCCCCGGCTGATTCCCTGTTGAGCACCGCCTCAGGAGCTGTAGGGACGGCGGCCACCTGGTGCCTGGCACTGCTGCTTGGTGCCACCTTGGCACTGCGGCTCAGTATCGGCTGGCCGCGCTTCTCGCCGTCCTACCGAGGGCGGCGCAGAAGCGACACCCGGCGCTAGGCCGTGTTTCCTGAATGCTTTCGGATCAGCGGGCGGCCGTCCGGAGCGGCGCAGCGAACATCGTTCCGGACGGCCGCGAGCCCGGAATGTTTCGAAAAACACGGCCTGGGTCACCCGGGGACCAGCTCGGAGATGAGTCCGGCGGCGAGGGGAACCACGCCGATGAGGACGAAGGCGGGCAGGAAGCACAGTCCGAGGGGAGCGACCACCAGGACACCGAGCCTCTGGGAGCGGGCAAGGGCCGCGCTCTGTGCGCTGCGCCGGGCCTCGGCGGCATGCCGCTCCAGGATGTCGGCGACGGGTGCTCCGGTCTCGGCGGCCCGGGCCATGACCCGGCCCACGGGGGCCAGCTCCTCGGTAGCGCCCAGCTCGCGCCAGACCGACGCGGGATCCGCACCGAGACGGAGCCGTTCGGCCGCCTCCCCCAGGAGGCGGCCGAGGGGACCGCCCACTGCTGTGGCGACGGCCGCCAGGACCCCCTCCATCGTGCAGCCCGCCCGCAGGCCCGCGACGACAAGGTCAATGGTCACCGGAAGCTCGGCGGCGATGCGCGCCTGCTCGTCCTTCCGGGAGCGGGCGTCGCCTCGGCGCCTCCGCCACCAGATCAGGCACCCGGCCATGAGCCCGGCGCCGACGCCGCCCACAGGGCCGACCACGGCGAAGGCGGCCAGTCCGATCAGCAGGGGGACGGCCGTTCGCGTGACCGGACGGCTGAGGCGCACGGTATCTGGGGAAGCGGACGCCTCCCGGGAGAGTGCGGCCAGGCGACGCCGCGCGACCGATCGCGGGGAGGGGCGGATGAGCAGGTGGACGGCTGTCACGGCCAAAACGATGACGCCGACCTCCAGCGCCGTCACCGTCCCGCCCTCGACGTGAAGGAGGCCGACGTCCGGCGCACCATGCGGTCGGTCCAGTACAGCCCGAGGACGTCGAGGGCGACCCCCGTCGCCAGGCAGGCGAGGCCGAGCGGCGTGCCGAACAGGAACGCCAGCGCTCCGCCGCCGAGGAGCGAGGCCATGGCCAGCCCGGCGACGGGAAGGACGCTCAGGAGCAGAGCGGTCGTGCGGGGCCCGGCGAGGTGGGCGGTCAGCTCTTGGCGCAGTTCCTCCTCACGCATCAGGCTCTCGGAGAGACGGTCGACGACGTCGGCGAGCCCGGCACCGGTACCGGCGGTCACCCGCCAGCAGGCGGCGAGATAGCGGAGTCCGGCCGTCCCAGGCAGGGCGGCGGTGGCTTCGAGTGCGGGCGCGAGATCCTCACCCGCGCGGGCCGCCGCCGTCACGGGGGCGAGTTCCGCCGTGACGCGAGGGTCCGCATCGGTGATGGCGGACTCTAGGGCGGCGGCCGGAGCGCGGCCCGCACGCAGTTCAGCGGCGAAGCTCCGGGTGAGCTCGACGACGGCCCGGCGCCTGCGGATCAGGTCGCGGCCGACGAGGCGGTGGAGGAGGTGTCGGCCGATCCGCACCGGCGCAAGGGTCCAGGGGCGTGCCTGCCCGTCGAGTGGACGGTCCCGGCGCCCCGGATGCCCGGGACCTCGTGCCGGTGTGCCGGCGGCGACGCGGCAGAGCGCGCGGAGGCGGGCCGTGGCAGAGCTCGGCAGGGACTGGGCGAGCACGTATCCGACGGCGCTGAGGAGGAGCGGCGCCGCGGCCCACCCCGACAGCGGATCGAGTGCGTCGAGCGGAAGCGGCACATCGCTGGCGCCACGCAGGGGGAGCAGAATACGGCTGGGGGTTCCTACGGTGTCGATCAACGGTCACCGCCAAGGGTCGGGTTCGAGGTCGCGGAGACGGGGACGGGTCGGCGCCACCCGTGACCGACACGGGCGGTGAGCTCGGAGATGCCGACGTGCTCGGCGACCGTGCCATCGGCCGGGAAGGTCACGGCGGGAACCGTTGTCACCAGGCCGGAGGCGTCACGGTGCAGGACACGCACCTCGGCCACGCGGCGCCGCCCGCCCGGATCGCGGACCACATGAACGACCAGCACGCGGGTCGCGGCGAGCTGGCTGTGCACCGCCTCGCGCCCGAGCCCGGCCGCGCAGCCCAGCGCCTCGATACGCGCGGGCAGATCGGCCGCCGTGTTGGCGTGCAGCGTGCATGCGCCGCCCTCGTGCCCGGTGTTGAGAGCGGCCAGGAGGTCGACGACCTCGGCGCCGCGTACCTCCCCCACGACGAGGCGGTCGGGACGCATTCGGAGTGCCTGGCGGACCAGCTGGTGCATGCTCACCTCGCCGGTCCCCTCGATGTTGGGTGGGCGTGCCTGCAGCCGGACGACATGCGGGTGCTCGGGGCCGAGTTCCGCCGAGTCCTCGACAAGCACGATGCGCTCCGCTGGGTCGACGAGGGAGAGGAGGGTGGACAGCAGCGTGGTCTTGCCCGTGCCGGTGCCGCCGCAGATGAGGAACGCGGCCCGCGCGGAGATCAGGGACTGGAGCAGCCGCGCGCCGATCGCGGGAACCGTGCCGCCGGCGACCAGCTCGGCGAGGGAGAACACGCGGTGCCGGGGCAGCCGCAGGGAGAGGCAGACCCCCTCCGGCGCGATCGGGGGAAGAACCGCGTGGAACCGCGCGCCGGATGGCAGCCGGGCGTCGCACCAGGGTGCGGCCGAGTCCAGGCGGCGCCCGGCTTGAGCGGCCAGGCGCTGGGCGAGGCGGCGGACGGCGTCGTCATCGGGGAAGCGCACGTCGGTGGTGCGGCGCAGCCCGTGGCCGTCGTCGATCCATACCCCGTCGGGGCCGTTGACCAGGATGTCGGTGATCTCGGGGGCGGCGAGCAGCGGGTCGAGCGGACC
Organism: Nocardiopsis gilva YIM 90087; assembly: GCF_002263495.1. Lineage (NCBI taxonomy): Bacteria > Bacillati > Actinomycetota > Actinomycetes > Streptosporangiales > Nocardiopsidaceae > Nocardiopsis > Nocardiopsis gilva. Next base: position 614,510 of record NZ_CP022753.1, read on the forward strand.
CGCCCCGGCCAGGTCGGCGCGGAGGAGCCGGACGATCGACAGGAGTTCGGCGTCGCCGAGCACGTCGCCCTCGGCGCGCAGGGCCGCGGCCACCCGGGCGGGGCTCGCCTCGGCGCCCTCGCGGACCAGTCGGGCGCGGACGGCGGCCAGGAGCGCGGGATCGGGGGCGGGCGCCGGTGCGGAGCGTGGCGCGGTGGCGTTCACCGGGCGGCCCCCGCTTCGGCGGGGTGCTCCGCCCGCAGGCGGGCGAGGAAGCGGTCGGCGAACCTCGCCAGCGGGGAACCGCGGTGGTCGGCCGGGGCGTCACCGCGATCGAGGACGGCGGTCAGATCGCGCTCCTTCGCGATGTCGTCGGCGAGCGGGAGGCGCAGAGCGCGGGCGATATCGGCGGCGGGCAGATCGGCATCGGCCGCGCGGGTCACAACGCGTACGTCGGCCACATGGTCGCGGAGCCGCGGCGCGAGCCGCTGAGCGGCCATCACCGCCTGCACCGCCGCGGGGACCACGAGCAGCGCGGTGGTGGTGCGGCGCAGTGCCTCCTCCGCCCCGGCGTCCAGGGCCCGGGGGAGGTCGGTCACGACGAGATCGGAGCCGTGCGCGGCCGAGGTGAGCACGGCCCGCATCGCGGGGGTGGGCACCGGCTGCGCCGCTCCGCGTTCCCAGGTGAGCAGCGAGAGTCCGCGTACGACGGGAAGTGCGCCGCGCACGGCCGACCAGTCCATCCGTCCCTCTCGCGCGAGCAGATCGCCCCACCGGCCGCCCTCTGCGTGCTCTTCGCCGAGGAGCACGTCGAGGCCGACGCCGAGCGGGTCGGCGTCGATCAGCGCCGTGCACAGCCCGGCCCGCGCACCTCCGAGCGCCAGCGCGATGGCGAGCAGGCTCGCGCCCGCGCCGCCGCGGCCACCGATGACCGAGACCACCGGTGCCCTGCCCGCCCGAGGTCGGCTGGACTCGGCGAACAGCTCGGCCAGGGCGGCTTCGTCATGGGGGAGCGAGAACACGGCGCGGGCGCCGACGCGACGAGCGGCGGTGCCGACGGGGTGGTCGGGCGCCGCGTATCTGAGGCCGTCGCGCCCCGCGGCGACGACGTTCAGGTGCGGTTCGGGTTCGAGGTCGGCGAGCGCGGGCAGCAGGTCGGCCCCGGCGACGATGAGGGGCGCCTGGGACCAGTCGCGCCCGGCGTGGGCGGTGGTGTGCGCGACGGTGACGTCGATGGCGGCGGCTGCGGCCAGCCGCAGCAGGTCGTCGAGGAGTTCGGGGGCATCGGTGATGACGAGGGGGCGCGGGGCGGTCGGGACATCCATTGTGGGTTCTCCCTGCGTGTGCGGTCGGGAGAACCACGATCACCGGCCACGGAGCATCCGGGAAAGTTCGATCCACAACCTGTGGATGACTTTCCCGAATGGCGGCGTGGAGTCTCTCGATTGGCGCCTTCGGCCCGGCGGGTGCGGAGGAGAAGCGGCGGCGAAGAGATAGGGAAGGGCCCGGAATAGCCGACAGGAATGGCAGCGGACGTGGCGACGGCCCCGCCGGGGGATGGCGGGGCCGTCGTACGGTCCGGCTCCGGGGGGTAGAGCCGGCTCCGTATTCCAGGGAGGCTTACAGAAGCGGCGGCCGGGAACTCGCTCGGGCTCCGGGCCGGTGACCACATCGTCACACGAGTTGGGGAGATGCGCTAGGTGCGCAGACCATAACGCGGGGAACTAGGGGTGCGCTCCGACGACCCGGAATCGACTTCGTGGCAGGGGATCCACGCCGAGACGGATGATCGGACATACTCTCAATCCAAGTGACAGACCTAGCACGTAACGTTACCACGATGGCCGTCGCGGGGTCCGGGTGAGGGGAAGGCGATGGGAGATTGCCGAGACGAGGGGTCTTTTCAAAGCCCCTGATCAGGCGTAGAAAGGAATTGAAGGTGGACACGGGCCACCAGACACGGCTCCCGGGTACCCACGCGTCACTAAGCCGCGGGAGGCAGGTCCAGGCCAGACGTTTCGCCTGGTCGGACGATATAACTTGCACGCATGATAACTCGTTGAGACGTGTCAGCGGCGGCGCCTTGAATCGGCCACATCGGGTCGGCGGGGCGCCGCTCGCATGTTCCGCGCACCCCCACTGAATGCGCGGAGTAGCCGTTCTCGTCGTCGGAAAAGTAATCCAACCGAGACCCGTGGCGCCCGTTCGTATGTTCCGACCATTCACCGCGTCCGCGGCCCCCGGTGCCGAGTCCGTGGATCGTGGATGTCAGCCGCGTTTCAGCGCCTCACACGTCGCCAGCGAGTCCCGCGCGCCGGCCTCCACCGCCCGGCAGCAGTACACGACCCACGCCCCCACGCCCTCCGGTGTCGCGGTCAGGTAGCCGCGCAGGGCGGGGCCGTACTCGTCCCGCAACTCCTCATGCCCCAGCTCCGAGGGCACCAGCGACTTCGGGTCCAGCCCGCGCTCGATCAGCGTGAGGCGCTCGGCGGCGCGCGCGATGATCCCGTCGCCCCACCCGAACGGGCGCAGCGCGGCCAGTTCCCCGTGGACGACCGCGCCCACCACCAGCGCAGGAACCGACGACCGGGTGGAGAGCAGCCTGTTCAGGGCGCGCAGCCGGGCCGCCACCTCGGCGGTAGTGGGCGCGGTACCGATGCCCAGCGGATCGTCCGCCGACTCCTCCTGCGCGCGGGGCCGACCCAGCCGCTCCGCCGGAACACCGTCGGCGGCGGCCAGCGTGTGCAGCCGCGCGAGCACCTGGTGTGGGGCCTTCGGCCACGTCTCCGTCAGCGTGCCCAGCTCACCGGAGACGCGGAGCGCGCCCTTGACGCGAGGATCCTCGCTCGCCCCGGAGCGGACGTGCTCCAGGGTCTCCACGGCGGCGTCGGCCCCCTCAAGAAGCGCGGACGCGCGTGCTCCCCGCAACGCCGACTCCATGGAGACGTCGGAGCTCCGACGGCGCAGCACGCGATGGCCGAGAAGGCGGTCGACGACGTCCCGCGCCTGCTCAACGGCCTCGCCGACGCCGGGAAGTTCCGCGATCCGCTGCAAGGGATCCACTGACGATGCACTCACAAACCCAAACCCTACGCGTGAGTAATAGCTGGGTGGTCCTCACCTCCCCTTGTGGGTAACACCACCCGCTTGATGAAGTGGTCTCGACCACATGGTTTATTGAGTCATACGACACACCAGTGAGGAGACCCAACAGTGGCTGAGACTCCCCAGGGGCAGGGGCACGAAACACTGTCCAACCTTCTTCAGGAGTCGCGGAGGTTCCCCCCGCCTGCGGACCTCGCCGCTCACGCCAACGCCACGGCCGACACCTACACGGCCGCTGAGGCCGACCGCCTCGGCTTCTGGGAGGATCAGGCGCGCCGGTTGACGTGGGGCCGGCCCTGGGACACGGTGCTGGAGTGGAACCCGCCCTTCGCGAAATGGTTCACCGGCGGCACGCTCAACGCCGCCGTCAACTGCCTTGACCGGCATGTGGACGCGGGGCGCGGCGACCGGGTCGCCTACTACTGGGAGGGCGAGCCCGGCGACACCCGCACCATCACCTATGCCCAGCTCAAAGACCAGGTTTGCCAGGCGTCCAACGCGCTGCTCGAACTCGGCGTGACCAAGGGCGACCGCGTCGCCATCTACATGCCGATGATCCCCGAGACGGTCGTCGCCATGCTCGCCTGCACCCGCATCGGCGCCGTGCACATGGTGGTCTTCGGCGGTTTCTCCGCCGACGCGCTCGGCACCCGGATCGACGACAGCGAGGCCAAGGTCGTCGTCACCGCCGATGGCGGCTACCGGCGCGGCAAGGCCAGCTCCCTCAAACCGGCCGTCGACGAGGCCGTCGCCAGCCGCCCCACGGTCGAGCACGTCCTTGTCGTGCGCCGCACCGGCCAGGACGTCGACTGGACCGACGGGCGCGACGTGTGGTGGCACGAGGTCGTCGACCGCCAGAGCACCGAACACGCGGCGGAGGCGCACGACGCCGAGCACCCGCTGTACATCATGTACACCAGTGGCACCACGGCGAAGCCGAAGGGCATCCTGCACACCACCGGGGGCTATCTCACCCAGGTCGCCTACACCCACTGGGCGGTGTTCGACCTCAAGCCAGAGACCGACATCTTCTGGACCGCCGCCGACATCGGCTGGGTGACCGGCCACTCCTACATCGTCTACGGCCCGCTGTGCAACGGAGCCACCTCGGTGATGTACGAGGGCACCCCCGACACCCCCCACAAGGGCCGCTTCTGGGAGATCGTGGAGAAGTACCGGGTCTCCATCGCCTACATGGCGCCGACGGCCATCCGCACCTTCATGAAGTGGGGCGAGGACATCCCCGCCGGGTTCGACATGTCCTCCCTGCGGGTGCTGGGCTCGGTGGGCGAGCCCATCAACCCCGAGGCCTACATGTGGTACCGGAAGAACATCGGTGGCGACCGCACGCCCATCGTCGACACGTGGTGGCAGACCGAGACCGGCGCGATCATGGTCTCCCCGCTCCCCGGCGTCACCGAGGGCAAGCCGGGAGCCGCCATGCGTCCGGTGCCCGGCATCGTCGCCGACGTCGTGGACGAGGAGGCCAAGCCCGTTCCCAACGGGGGCGGCGGGTTCATCGTCGTCCGCGAGCCCTGGCCGTCCATGCTGCGCGGTATCTGGGGCGACCCGGAGCGCTACAAGGACACCTACTGGTCGCGGTTCGAGGGCCTGTACTTCCCGGGCGACGGCGCCAAACGCGACGAGGACGGCGATATCTGGCTGCTCGGCCGCGTCGACGACGTCATGCTCGTCTCGGGCCACAACATCTCCACGACCGAGGTGGAGTCCGCGCTGGTCTCCCACTCCAAGATCGCCGAGGCGGCGGTCGTGGGTGCCAGCGACCCGGTCACCGGACAGGGCATCGTCGCGTTCGTGATTCTGCGCGGCGAGGCGGGGGACGGCGGTGACGGCCTCGTCAAGGAGCTGCGCGACCACGTCAGTGCCTCGCTCGGCCCGATCGCCAAGCCCCGCCAGGTCATGGTCGTGCCGGAGCTGCCCAAGACCCGCTCCGGCAAGATCATGCGCCGCCTCCTGCGCGACGTCGCGGAGAACCGGCAGCTCGGCGACGTCACCACCCTCACCGACTCCTCGGTGATGGACGTGATCGCGGCGAAGCTGCCCGAAGCGAAGGGCGACGAGTAGCGGCCGCGAGCAGCTACGAGGGCGCGGGAGGCCGGAAAAGATCAGCGGTCCAGCGGGTCTTCGGATAGCGCGGGCAACGAGCGAACGGGCACCCGGCGGGACGCTCGGGCGACCCCGTGCGGGCGCCCCACCGGGCACCGCGTCCGTGCCCGCCGCCTCTCCCACGCCCTCCCGTGCCCCGGCGCTACGCCGGGGCACGGCTTCTCACCGATCGGGTGCGCCCGTCCGGTCAAGCGCGCCTCGTGAGGTGCACGTGGCGCGATATGTGCAAGGATGCGTGTGACGTTTGCCGGAATGAAGGGAGCCACCTCGATGCCCGAGACCCGATCGGGTGGCCAGGGGCCTGAGGCGCCCAATACCGATGAGCGCTCGCTGGGAGAGCTCGTCTCCGAGGCCAGCGGGAACCTCTCCCGCCTCATGCGCCTGGAGCTGGAACTCGCGAAGCTGGAGATCGCCCGGGACGCGCGGCAGGTCGCCAAAAGCTCCGTGCTGTTCATCGTCGCCGCGGTCATGGGCCACATGGTGCTCATCCTGGCGTCGATCACCGCAGGCCTCGCCCTGTATGCCCTCGGCCTCGCCCCCTGGCTGGCCTTCCTCATCGTCACGGCCTTCTACGTGGTGATCGCCGGGATACTCATCTTCATCGGCCAGCGCAAGCTGCAACGGCTCCAGGGGATGCCCCGGACCAGCTCGACCATGGCCACGACCATGGCGGTGCTGCGGCGCGAGCACCCGGCCGATCTCTGAGCCGCGCGCCGCGGGCGAGGGCCGGGTCAGCCAATGAGCCATGACTGAGGAGTCCGCCGTCCTGATCGATGGACCCTGGACGCACAGGACGGTCAGTGCCGCCGGCACCCGCTTCCACGCGGCCGAGGCCGGAACCGGCCCCTTGGTTCTGCTGCTGCACGGATTCCCGCAGTTCTGGTGGTCCTGGCACGAGCAGCTGGTGGCCCTCGCAGAGGCCGGATACCGGGCGGTCGCGGTGGACCTGCGCGGCTACGGGGCCAGCGACAAGCCGCCGCGCGGCTATGACCTCGTCACCCTGGCATCGGACGCCGCCGGGCTCATCCGTGCCCTCGGCGAGGGCGAAGCCGTCGTCGTCGGGCACGCCTCCGGCGGCTTGCTCGGCTGGACGATGGCGACGTACTTTCCGAAGTCGGTGCGGCGCCTGGCGGTCCTCTCCATGCCCCATCCCCTGCGACTCCGCGGGGCGCTGGCGTCCTCCGGACAGGCCTGGGCCGGGCGGCACCTCCTCGGCTTCCAGGTGCCGATGCTCCCCGAACGCCGTCTCGTCGCGCACGACGCCGCGCGCGTGGCCGAGATGCTGCACGACTGGTCGCGGCCCGGATGGCCGGACCCCACGACGGAGCGCCGCACCCGCGATGCCTTCCAGATCCCCGGGGTGGCGCACAGCTCCCTGGAGTTCCACCGCTGGCTGTTCCGCTCCCAGGTGCGCCCGGACGGACGGCGCTACATGCGGCGCATGCAGCGCCTCATCGGAGTGCCCACCCTGCACGTTCACGGAGCGCTGGACTCCTACCTGCTCCCGGCGACGGCGCGGGGGTCCGGGCGCTACGTCAACGCCCCCTATCGCTGGCGGGTGATCGAGGGGGCCGGGCACTTCCCGCACCAGGAGCAGCCGCAGCGCGTCAACTCCGCTCTCATAGGCTGGTTGAACGACACCGAGCCCGACACGTGAGCGGCTGATCGGCGGGCGAACCGGGGGCGCGAGCACGCGAATCGGAGCATGCGCGCAGCGCGGGGGAGGAAAGGAACGGCATGAGCGGCACGAGTGGTGCAGGCAGTACCGGCAACACCGGCGAGAAGGACACGGCGCAGGCCGCCCGGGACCGCGATCCCCAGGGCCGGGCGCAGAACCAGCGCCCGCGCGACCGCTTCGGGCGCCCGCTCCCGCACGGCTCCCCCGGGGTGCCACGCGTGCCAGATGACGCGGTCTTCACCCCGGAGGAAGGGCTCACCGAGGCCCAGCGGCTACTGGACGACGGCTACGCCTTCAACGCCCACGAGGTCCTGGAGGCCGTCTGGAAGGCGGCCCCGGAGCCCGAGCGCGAACTGTGGCGGGGGCTCGCTCAGGTCGCCGTTGGGCTGACGCACGCGCAGCGAGGCAACCGCGTCGGCGCCGAGCGTCTGCTGCGCCGTGGCGCCGAACGTGTGGCCGCCTATGGGCCGTCAGCTCCGCACGGCGTGGACGCGCTGGGGGCCGCCGCCCAGGGGCGTGCGGTGGCCGACACGCTGGCCGATGGGACACAGCCAGCGGAGGGGATCGGCGGCGGTTTAGCGGACGAGGACGGCAACGGTGACGCAGCCGTGATCCCGGTCGACACCTCCGCACTGCGCCTGCGCCGCGCCGATCCGCGGAGCGGCGCCTAGCAAACCCGCGACAGGCGGCGCCAAAGCCAGTCTGACCTGCGCAGTTACCGGGTATGCGGTACGTACAACCGCATTCACCTCGGCGTGCGCTGAGCCACATCCTCGCCGAATCGCTGGCGGATGACGTCGAAGTCGGGTTGGCTAGGGACCGTATTGGGGGGCATCGCCATTATCGCCCGCGGGTGTTCACCCGCTGCGGCCGTTGGCTGTTACTGATGTTACGCATTCCGCTTTTGCGGCAGTATGTGGATTTTTACCCCTAATGTCTCGTTGCTTCAATTCTGATGGTGGACGAGAATTATGTCCGCCCATAAAGGTAAATTTCCTACTTTGAAGATCACCGTGTGATCACATATCCAGAGCGGTGTGCGGAAGATTGCGCCCCGCCCTCACTTTTCGCGTCGGCGGTGCGTAGAATCCCCGAGCATCGTGCCCGTTGAATGCGGCGGAATCGATGAATTTAATACATACATCAGTGGTGGCACCCCGCAAGACCCTGCTGCGCGTGCCGATGACCCTTCTGTTCGGGGCCACTCCGGACGGCGGTGCGCACAAGCGCGGGTCCGGAACGTGCCCGTCTCATAGGAGGACGGTTTGTCTGGGCTTAGCCTCGCTGCCGTAGGTGGCAACGGCCTGGCTCTGGAGGGCATGAATTTCACGCTGGTCATCGTGGTGCTGGTGGTGGCGCTCCTCGCGCTCGCCGTTGCCGGGATGCTGGTTCGTGAAGTTCTCGCCGCGGGCCAGGGAACCGAGCGGATGCAGAGCATCGCGCTTGCGGTACAGGAAGGGGCGGGGGCGTATCTCAAGCGCCAGTTCCGCACCCTGATCATATTCGTCGTCGCCATTCCCCTACTTCTCCTCCTTCTGCCCGCCGACAGCGAAGCCGTCCGTTACGGGCGATCGCTGTTCTTCGCGCTCGGCGCGATCCTCTCCGCGGTGACCGGATTCATCGGAATGTGGCTTGCGGTGCGGGGAAATGTCCGGGTCGCGGCCGCCGCGCGTGAGGGCGGTGAGAACAGCGGGCGCACCGCGATGCGGATCGCGTTCCGCACGGGCGGCGTCGCCGGCATGATCACCGTCGGCCTCGGGCTCCTCGGCGCCTCGATCGTCGTCCTGACGTACCAGGGCGACGCCCCCTTGGTGCTGGAGGGCTTCGGCTTCGGTGCCGCGCTGCTCGCGATGTTCATGCGTGTCGGCGGCGGCATCTTCACCAAGGCCGCCGACGTCGGTGCCGACCTGGTCGGAAAGGTCGAGCAGGGCATCCCGGAGGACGACCCGCGCAACGCCGCCACCATCGCGGACAACGTGGGTGACAACGTCGGCGACTGCGCCGGTATGGCGGCCGACCTGTTCGAGTCCTACGCCGTGGTGCTCGTCGCCTCACTGATCCTCGGCCGGGTCGCGTTCGGCGTGGAAGGCCTGGTCTTCCCGCTGCTGGTGCCGATGATCGGTGTCATCACCGCCATGATCGGGATCTTCGTCGTCGCACCGCGGCCCAAGGACAAGACCGCGATGGCCGCGATCAACCGGGGCTTCTTCATCTCGGCGATCATCTCCGCCGTCCTCGTCGCCGGTACCGCCGTGGCCTACCTGCCGAGCACTTTTGACGAGCTCGGCGGCGTCAGCGCGGAGATCGCAGCCCACGACGGAAACCCGCAGCTCATCGCGATCGGGGCCGTGCTCGTCGGCCTCGTCCTCGCGGCCGCGATCCAGCTACTCACCGGCTACTTCACCGAGACCAACCGGCGACCGGTCCGGGAGATCGGGGAGAGCTCGCAGACGGGCGCTGCCACGGTGATCCTCTCCGGCATCTCGGTCGGTCTGGAGTCCGCCGTCTACTCCGCCGTCCTTATCGCCGCGGCGGTCTACGCGGCCTTCCTGCTCGGTGGAACGTCCATCACGGTCAGCCTGTTCGCGGTCGCCCTGGCCGGTACCGGGCTGCTCACCACGGTCGGTGTCATCGTGGCCATGGACACCTTCGGGCCGGTCTCCGACAACGCCCAGGGCATCGCCGAGATGTCCGGCGATGTCGAGGGCAAGGGCGCCGACATCCTCACCAGCCTCGACGCCGTCGGCAACACGACCAAGGCCATCACCAAGGGCATCGCGATCGCCACAGCGGTGCTCGCCGCGACCGCGCTGTTCGGGGCGTTCCGCACCTCGGTTGAGGAGGCGCTCGGCGCGCAGGCCGCCACGTTCAGCCTCTCCATCGACCAGCCCAACGTCCTCGTCGGCGTGATCATCGGTGCCGCGGTGGTGTTCCTCTTCTCCGGCCTCGCCGTGATGGCGGTCGGCCGAGCGGCGGGACGTGTGGTGCTGGAGGTTCGCGACCAGTTCCGCAACCGTCCGGGAATCATGGACGGCACCGAGAAGCCCGAGTACGCGCGGGTCGTCGACATCTGCACCCGCGACTCCCTGCGCGAGCTGGTCACGCCTGGACTGCTGGCGGTGCTCACCCCGATCGCCGTCGGCTTCGCCCTGGGATACGCCCCCTTGGGCGCGTTCCTCGGCGGCGCGATCGCGGCAGGTGCGCTCATGGCCGTGTTCCTGGCCAACTCCGGCGGCGCCTGGGACAACGCCAAGAAGCTCGTGGAGGACGGGCACTACGGCGGCAAGGGCTCCGAGGCCCATGAGGCCACGGTCATCGGTGACACGGTGGGCGACCCGTTCAAGGACACGGCCGGCCCGGCGATCAACCCGCTGCTGAAGGTGATGAACCTCGTCGCGCTGATCATCGCACCGAGCGTGGTCATCTACGCGGGCAACGTCGGCCTCCGCGTCGGTGTCGCGGTGGTGGCGGTGGCGATCATCATCGGCGCGATCGTGTGGTCCAAGCGCCGTTCCGACGGCGGCCCCATGCCGACTCCGGTCGCGACGGGCGGGGACACCCCGGCGGTTGAGTCCGCCGAAGAGGGCGTCGATCCCGCGGCGCCGTCCCTCAACGGCAAGAAGTCCGCACCGGCTGGCGAGAGCGACGGCGACAACGACGACAAGGCGGAGGCGCGTGCCTCCGACGGCGGAGTCACGGAGTAGTCGCAAGGACCAGGCGGCAAGGAACAAGAAACGATGTTCCGACGTGTCCTTATCCAGATCAAGCTGCCAGAGGATGGCATCAGCGGATGCCCCGGGTGACAAGGAGGCGCGACCCGGGTCATCCGTCACGGACAACTAGATAGGAGGGTGGCCGTCTGAGCCAGAGAGGCTTCGGGCGGCCACCTTTGTGTGTCTGCCGAGCCACAGTTGCGTGTCTGAGCGTGGAGGGGAGGGAGACGGTTCCCCCAGGGACAGGTGGATGATCTGGATCTGCTGTCGCGCCACTGCGAGGGTGGGTTCTGTGGAATGCAGGGGACGCGGCTGAGTGAGAGATCCAGCCTCATAGGCTGGAGAAACCTAGCGCCGGAGTGACAGAGACAACGAGGGAGTGGCGGCTGGTGTCGGGAGCCAAGGGACTCGCCATCGTCCTGGCGGTGATGGTCGGCTTCATGGTCGCGCTGGCGATCATCGCAATGCTGGTGTCGCCATGACGACAGGTAAGCGACTGATCATTCTCCGGCACGCCAAGGCCGAGCACGGTTACGTCGGCACAGACCATGAGCGGGAGCTGACGGACAAGGGGCGCAAGCAGGCGCAAAAGGTAGGGGCGCTGCTGACGGAAGCGGACTGCATCCCCGACCACGTCATCTGTTCCACCGCCGTGCGCACCCGCCAGACACTCGACCTGGCGATGGAGCGGATGCCCCGTCGGCCGACGGTGGACTACGAGAGCGCCGCCTACATGGCGGGGATCGACACGATCTTCGACCTGATCAACGTCGTCGATGCGGACATCGAGACCCTGATGGTGGTCGGCCACAACCCGACTATGGCCCAGCTCGCCGCAGCGTTCCTAGAGGACGAGCCGTTGATGTCGTTCCCGACGGCCAGCGTCGCCCTCGTCAACCTGGAGGTCGACTGGCTGTACGCCGCACCGGGGATTGGGACGGCGCAGATCCTGACGTGACGGAGGCCCCGCCGTGAGGGGAGTTTCGCAGGTGAAGGGCGCGATGTATTGCGCCTGATGTCCGAGTTGGCGCAAACGGTAGCGACGGGTATAGTTCACCGAGTCGCTTCAAGGGGTCCGGCGGAGTTCGGGTCCTGGGGCGGCGGTCTTCTTTCCGGTCGCACGCGGGCCTGGCCCGGTGGGAGCGGCCGCTCTTCGCACGGTTCGACGCACGGATTTCGCCTGGCATACTGGCGTGTGCCCGGACAGCAATTCCGTGTCGGAAATCGTGTGCGGGCGGGTTTTATCGGGAGAGCGAACGCGAAACCGCCGATTTGGCGGGGCCCGCAGCCACCTGATAAAGTGAAGACACAACAAAGCGGAACGCACCGCCTCAACAGAAAAGCCAGACCAGGCAAATGACAGGTCGGCTCGTATGGGATGAGCGGTTGTTTCTTGAGAACTCAACAGCGCGTGTTTGTTTTTCTTTCAGCCAAGTTTGTTTTGGCCCCTTTTGAGCACACGGAACCCTTGGTGGTTGCGGGGTGCTCGGGGTTCCTTTGATTGGCCATGATGCGAGTCATGGTCGGTCAGGGTTATCTCTTCCAGGTTTACCCGCCATGCTTCGGCACGGCCGGGTTGTTTGGCCTTTGATGGAGAGTTTGATCCTGGCTCAGGACGAACGCTGGCGGCGTGCTTAACACATGCAAGTCGAGCGGTAAGGCCCCTTCGGGGGTACACGAGCGGCGAACGGGTGAGTAACACGTGAGCAACCTGCCCCTGACTCTGGGATAAGCCGTGGAAACGCGGTCTAATACCGGATACGACACCCTGCCGCATGGCGGGGTGTGGAAAGTACTTGTCGGTTGGGGATGGGCTCGCGGCCTATCAGCTTGTTGGTGGGGTGAAGGCCTACCAAGGCGATTACGGGTAGCCGGCCTGAGAGGGCGACCGGCCACACTGGGACTGAGACACGGCCCAGACTCCTGCGGGAGGCAGCAGTGGGGAATCTTGCGCAATGGGCGAAAGCCTGACGCAGCGACGCCGCGTGGGGATGACGGCCTTCGGGTTGTAAACCTCTTTTACCACTCACGCAGGCCCGGGTTTTCTTGGGTTGACGGTAGGTGGGGAATAAGGACCGGCTAACTACGTGCCAGCAGCCGCGGTAATACGTAGGGTCCGAGCGTTGTCCGGAATTATTGGGCGTAAAGAGCTCGTAGGCGGTGTGTCGCGTCTGCTGTGAAAGGCTGGGGCTTAACCCTGGTTTTGCAGTGGATACGGGCATGCTAGAGGTAGGTAGGGGAGACTGGAATTCCTGGTGTAGCGGTGAAATGCGCAGATATCAGGAGGAACACCGGTGGCGAAGGCGGGTCTCTGGGCCTTACCTGACGCTGAGGAGCGAAAGCGTGGGGAGCGAACAGGATTAGATACCCTGGTAGTCCACGCCGTAAACGTTGGGCGCTAGGTGTGGGGGCTTTCCACGGTTCCCGTGCCGTAGCTAACGCATTAAGCGCCCCGCCTGGGGAGTACGGCCGCAAGGCTAAAACTCAAAGGAATTGACGGGGGCCCGCACAAGCGGCGGAGCATGTTGCTTAATTCGACGCAACGCGAAGAACCTTACCAAGGTTTGACATCACCGGTAAACCATCGGAGACGGTGGGTCCTTTTGGGATCGGTGACAGGTGGTGCATGGCTGTCGTCAGCTCGTGTCGTGAGATGTTGGGTTAAGTCCCGCAACGAGCGCAACCCTTGTTCCATGTTGCCAGCACGTGATGGTGGGGACTCATGGGAGACTGCCGGGGTCAACTCGGAGGAAGGTGGGGATGACGTCAAGTCATCATGCCCCTTATGTCTTGGGCTGCAAACATGCTACAATGGCCGGTACAGTGGGCGTGCGATGCCGTGAGGTGGAGCGAATCCCTAAAAGCCGGTCTCAGTTCGGATTGGGGTCTGCAACTCGACCCCATGAAGGTGGAGTCGCTAGTAATCGCGGATCAGCAGTGCCGCGGTGAATACGTTCCCGGGCCTTGTACACACCGCCCGTCACGTCATGAAAGTCGGCAACACCCGAAACCTGCGGCCTAACCAGCTTGCTGGGGGGAGTGGGTGAAGGTGGGGCTGGCGATTGGGACGAAGTCGTAACAAGGTAGCCGTACCGGAAGGTGCGGCTGGATCACCTCCTTTCTAAGGAGTCTTATGGGCTGGTCGTGACATCGGCTGTTGTGGTCGGTGGCGGTCGGCGGACTCGAAAGTGGACCCAGGAGCAGGGTTTAGGCCTCGGTCTGGACCTGGCGCTGCTGGGATGGCTGAACTGAGAGACGAACTTCTGCACCTCGTCCTGGAAGACGGGGTGCGGGCGCGCTGTTGGGTGTCTGAGGATGCAACCGCTGGTTGTGTTCCTGCGTGCCACCCTGACGAAGACCCGCGTGGTCGCCTCGTCTCGCTGGTGCTGGTCGGCTGTTTCTCGGTTGGCTGGTGGTGCAGCGGGTGAGGGTTTGATCGCAGTGTGCGGTGTTGTGGTTGGGTGTGTGGCTGGTGTTTTGATTCGTGGATAGTGTGCGCGAGCATCTTGTATCTGTGGTGGCCAAGTTAGTGTGGCATACGGTGGATGCCTTGGCACCAGGCGCCGATGAAGGACGTGGGAGGCCGCGATAGGCCGCGGGGAGCTGTCAACCGAGCTGTGATCCGTGGGTGTCCGAATGGGGAACCTAGCCCGAGTTGTGTCGGGTTGCCGCCGTCTGAATGTATAGGGCGGTTGGTGGTGACGCGGGAAGTGAAACATCTCAGTACCCGTAGGAAGAGAAAACAACAGTGATTCCCTGAGTAGTGGTGAGCGAAAGGGATGGTGGCTAAACCGTGCGCGTGTGATAGACGGCAGTTGTTGCGTGTGCGGGGTTGTGGGATGTGCATGTTCGGGCCTGCCGGCCCGGAGCGCTGATGGTTGTTCTAGCCGAAGCCGTTGGGAAGCGGTACCGGAGTGGGTGAGAGTCCCGTAGGTGAAGGAACAGCCTAGGCGTTTGCATTCTCCCGAGTAGCGCGGAGCCCGAGGAATTCCGTGTGAATCTGGCAGGACCACCTGTCAAGCCTGAATACGTCCTGGTGACCGATAGTGCACAAGTACCGTGAGGGAAAGGTGAAAAGTGCCCCGGTGAGGGTCGTGAAATAGTACCTGAAACCGTGTGCTGTCAAGCCGTCAGAGCTCCTGCTTGCAGGGTGATGGCGTGCCTTTTGAAGAATGAGCCTGCGAGTTATGGTGTGTGGCGAGGTTAACCCGGGTGGGGTAGCCGTAGCGAAAGCGAGTCTGAAGAGGGCGAACATAGTCGCATGCTGTAGACCCGAAGCGGGGTGATCTACCCATGGCCAGGGTGAAGCGGCTGTAAGAGGTCGTGGAGGCCCGAACCCACCAGGGTTGAAAACCTGGGGGATGAGCTGTGGGTAGGGGTGAAAGGCCAATCAAACTCCGTGATAGCTGGTTCTCCCCGAAATGCATTTAGGTGCAGCGTCGTGTGTTGCTTGCCGGAGGTAGAGCGACTGGTTGGCTGATGGGCCCGACAAGGTTACTGAGGTCAGCTAAACTCCGAATGCCGGTTTAAGTTATAGCGCGGCAGTGAGACTGCGGGGATAAGCTTCGTAGTCGAGAGGGAAACAGCCCAGATCATCAGCTAAGGCCCCTAAGCGTGTGCTAAGTGGGAAAGGTTGTGGAGTTGCTGAGACAACCAGGAGGTTGGCTTAGAAGCAGCCATCCTTTAAAGAGTGCGTAATAGCTCACTGGTCAAGTGATTCTGCGCCGATAATGTAGCGGGGCTGAAGCACACCGCCGAAGCTGTGAAGCCCGGGCTTAGGTCCGGGTTGGTAGGGGAGCGTCGTGCGTCCGGTGAAGCCTCGGGGTGACCTAGGGGTGGAGGGTGTGCGAGTGAGAATGCAGGCATGAGTAGCGAAACACACGTGAGAAACGTGTGCGCCGATTGACTAAGGGTTCCTGGGGCAGGTTAATCCGCCCAGGGTGAGTCGGGGCCTAAGGCGAGGCCGACAGGCGTAGTCGATGGATAACGGGTTGATATTCCCGTACCCGTTCACACGCGCCCAGTACCGAGTCCTTTGATGCTAACCACCACTGAAGCGGTGGTGTGCCTTCGGGTGCGCTGTCGTGGAGGCGTGGGACCCAGGAGGGTAGTAGGTAAGTGATGGGGTGACGCAGGAGGGTAGCTCTACCGGGCGGTGGTTGTCCCGGGATAAGCGTGTAGCCCGAGAGATAGGCAAATCCGTCTCTCGTTACATGGGTGAGGCGTGATGTCGAGCCGTTTGTGGTGAAGTGAGTGATCCCGTGCTGTCGAGAAAAGCCTCTAGCGAGTGTGTGGGCGGCCCGTACCCGAAACCGACGCAGGTGGTCTGGTAGAGAATACCGAGGCGTTCGGGTGAACCATGGTTAAGGAACTCGGCAAATTGTCCCCGTAACTTTGGGAGAAGGGGAGCCCTGTCTGGTGATGGCCTTTGCGGTCTGAGCTGGGTGGGGTCGCAGATACCAGGGGAAGCGACTGTTTATTAAAAACACAGGTCCGTGCGAAGTCGTAAGACGCGGTATACGGACTGACGCCTGCCCGGTGCTGGAACGTTAAGAGGACCGGTTAGACGCGTTTACGTGTCGAGGCTGGGAATCTAAGCGCCAGTAAACGGCGGTGGTAACTATAACCATCCTAAGGTAGCGAAATTCCTTGTCGGGTAAGTTCCGACCTGCACGAATGGCGTAACGACTTCCCCGCTGTCTCAACCATGGGCCCGGTGAAATTGCACTACGAGTAAAGATGCTCGTTTCGCGCAGCAGGACGGAAAGACCCGGGACCTTCACTATAGCTTGACATTGGTGTTTGGGATGGTTTGTGTAGGATAGGTGGGAGCCGGTGAAGCCGCCACGCTAGTGGTGGTGGAGGCGTTGGTGAAATACCACTCTGGCTGTTTCGGGCATCTAACCCGCACCCGTGATCCGGGTGGGGGACAGTGTCTGGTGGGTAGTTTAACTGGGGCGGTTGCCTCCTAAAGGGTAACGGAGGCGCCCAAAGGTTCCCTCGGCCTGGTTGGCAATCAGGTGGTGAGTGTAAGTGCACAAGGGAGCTTGACTGTGAGACGGACGTGTCGAGCAGGTGCGAAAGCAGGGACTAGTGATCCGGCACCGGCGTGTGGAAGCGGTGTCGCTCAACGGCTAAAAGGTACCCCGGGGATAACAGGCTGATCTTCCCCAAGAGTCCGTATCGACGGGATGGTTTGGCACCTCGATGTCGGCTCGTCGCATCCTGGGGCTGGAGTTGGTCCCAAGGGTTGGGCTGTTCGCCCATTAAAGCGGCACGCGAGCTGGGTTTAGAACGTCGTGAGACAGTTCGGTCCCTATCCGCTGTGCGCGTTGGAGACTTGAGAAGGGCTGTCCCTAGTACGAGAGGACCGGGACGGACGAACCTCTGGTGTGCCAGTTGTTCCGCCAGGAGCATGGCTGGTTGGCTACGTTCGGGAGGGATAACCGCTGAAAGCATCTAAGTGGGAAGCTTGCTTCGAGATGAGGTCTCCTGCCCCTAAGAGGGGGTAAGGCTCCCAGTAGACGACTGGGTTGATAGGCCGGGTGTGGAAGCCTTGTGAGGGGTGGAGCTGACCGGTACTAATCGGCCGAGGGCTTGTCCACCGCAGATGGCTGGGTGCTCGCGCACACTATTTCATCACTCTTGAAGGTAGGGGTGGTGGAGCGTGATGATCGCACACGAATCGTTTTTGTTCTTTTTCATATGGTTGCCGCTCGTTGCGGCCCTTGGTTTTCCCGACACGGATCGTGTGGTTCGTGGTTTGGGGTTAGGGTTGCGGTGGTTTTTGCGAGGGGGTCACACCCGGTCTCATTTCGAACCCGGTCGTTAAGTTCCTCAGCGCCGATGGTACTGCCTCCATGGTGGGGTGGGAGAGTAGGACGCCGCCGCGCATTCTTTGAGGGAGGGGATCACCTGTTGGGGTGGTCCCCTCCTTTTTGTCGTGGTCTTTGTGATTTTGTGAAGAGAAACCGAGTGGACATCACTACGGCTCCCCCTCTAGCGTTATGGGCATGAAGCGCGCTGCTATGACGACGACGCCGGAGAGTGTCCCGGCGCGCTGATCCTTGTCTTAGTTCGAAGCCCGGGCGAGTGCCCCGGGGCTTCGGCGTTCGGTCACTCGCCCTTTGTACGCGAGGAGACCGTCATGTATGACCACCGCAAGCTCGGTCGCGAGCTGGAGCTGTTCGACACCAGCCCCCTGATCGGCTCTGGGCTGCCGTACTGGTTGCCTGACGGCGCGGCCGTGCGCCACGCCCTGGAGGAGTACATCCGCACTGTCGAGCAGCGGGCGGGCTATCGACACGTCTATTCGCCGGTGCTGGGGAAGCGGGAGCTGTACGAGATCTCCGGCCACTGGTCGCATTACAGCGACGACATGTTTCCCCCGATGGATGTGGGATCGGAACAGGTTGTCCTACGGCCGAGTCTGTGCCCACACCACGCAGTGATTTACCGTTCCCGTTCACACAGCTACCGCGAACTTCCCCTGCGCATGGCTGAGCTGGGCGGGATGTACCGGTCGGAGCTCTCCGGCGTGCTTGGAGGGCTGAGCCGGGTGCGGGCTATCCACCTTAATGACGCGCACATCTTCTGCACCATCGACCAGGTCGCGGCGGAGGCGGGGGCGGCTCTGGAGATGATCCGGCGAGCCTATGAGGCTCTCGGTATTGCCGCGGCCCGTTTTCGGCTCTCACTCCCTGGTCCCGATGGAAAATATGTCGCCAGGCCCGAGATGTGGGAGAGGTCCACCGCGCTGCTGACCGATGTCCTCGATCGCTCCGGCCTTTCCTATGAGGCAGTCGAGGACGAGGCCGCCTTCTATGGTCCAAAGATCGACGTTCAGGTGGTCGACGACGCTGGCCGGGAGACCACTCTGTCCACTGTCCAGGTTGACTTCCACCAGCCCGAGCAATTCGACCTGCACTACATCGGTGCCGACGGTAGGAAACACCGACCGGTCATGGTGCACCGCAGCATCATCGGCAGTGTGGAACGGGCTGTCGCTCACCTCATTGAGCAGCATGGCGGGGCCTTCCCTCCGTGGCTTGCCCCTGTTCAGTTGGTGATCCTCCCGATCTCCGAAGCCGAGGTGCCTAACGCTGTCGGGATCGCCCGGCAATGCGTCGACCTCGGACTGCGCGCTGAGCTCGTCGGGCCCGAACAGGGAAGCCTCGGTTCCCGCATCCGCGAAGCACGGTTGGTGCCCTACCAGGCTGTCATCGGCCCCAAGGAAACCGCAGATGACCATGTCGCCCTGCGGCTGCGTGATGGACGACGAATCGATCCACTACCCGCTGTCGAGGTCCTGAGGCACATAAGCGCACTCGTCGATGCCCACAGCAGCGATCTGTGGGATCTCTCCTGAAGCGCCTTCTCGCCTGTTCTCCAGGTAGAAGCACTAGCTCCCATCATGCCCACGACGCAGTGAGTGGGGCGCCGTGGGGGTGTGCCGGGCTTCCCGATGTCTATTCCGAGGTAGTTGGCGCGGGTTGAACAGCGGGGCGGGGTGCTGGGGTGTGGTTGTCCCCAGATGAGGTGCGGCCCTGCCCCGTCGCTGGCTCTCAGATTAGGGTGCGTTTTCGGGGGCGCTGGTTGCTCGCACCTGTGGGAGCACGACGACCGGGGAGATGCCGTGGCCGTAGGAGGTGTCCGGGGAGGGGCGCCGTGTCGGTGCCCGGGCGGCGGCGCAACTTATCCACAGCCGAGAAATCTTTCCTGGAACCCCCTATCCCTGCTGCTTAGCGTTGAGGGTATGAGCGATGGCACGGGTTTCACCTCCCCCTCTTCCCAGCCGCCGGGTGGCGGTGCGGGCGAGGCGGTGGCGTGCCTGCGCCGTGCTGCGGAGGTGTTGGGCGAGGTGGCCGGGGCCGACATCCCGCCCGGGGCTGAGCACACCGTGGGCGAGGACCTGATCCAGGTCCTGCGGGGCCTGGATGAGGTGAAGCTCGCTGCGGCCGATGCTGCGGGGGTGTTCGAGGCGCGTGGTGGGCTGGTGGGCTCGGGGCAGTTCAGGCTGTCGCATTGGTTGCAGCACACCGCGCACCGGTCTCCGGCCGAAGCGCGCCAGCTGGCGTCGTTGGCCCACCGCTCGGCGCATCTGGAGGAGTCCGAGCAGGCCTACCAGCAGGGCGAGATCTCTCTGGCGAAGCTGGAGCGCATCGCCCACTGGGTCAACGAGGGCCTGGCCTGCCGGTCGGTGCAGCGGTGGCCGGAGGCCGAGGCCTTCGCCCACACGGCTGAGGGTCCGTTGTTGGGGTTGGCGTGTGAGCCCGGGGTGACGGTGTGGGGCCTGGACCAGGTCGGACGGCGGTTGCGCTACACGTTGGACCCCTCCCGTCAGGAGAAGGAGTACCAGGACCGCTATGCGGGCCGGGGTGCGAGGTTTATCCGGGGGATGGATGACTCCTTCCACCTGGAGGCCTGGGGGGACGAGGCGTCGGGGGACGTGTTGCGCAACGCGCTGGACGCCTTTTTGGCCCCGCCGGCCACGGAGGGGGAGGAGCGCTCCTCCTACCAGCGCACCCATGACGCGTTGGTCGAGATGTGCCAGACCGTGGTGGAGCTGCCCGCCGAGCAGGCGCCGCGCCGCAGGGCCGGTGCCAACCCGGTGGCGTTGGTGGTCGGGCTCGACCTGCTGCAGGGCCAGGAGGGGGCGGGTCCGGCGGTCAGTGAGTACGGCACCCTGTGGCCGGCCTCGGCGGCCCGGGCGCACGCCACCGACGGCGTGCTGCGGCGGGTAGTGACCGATCCGGTCAGCGGGCAGCCGCTGGATGTGGGATACGCCCAGCGGCTGTTCTCCCCGGCGGTGCGCACCGCGCTGCTGGTGCAGCGCCAGAGGTGTGCGTGGCAGGGCGGGTGCGACCGGCCGATCGCGTGGTGCCAGGCCGACCACAAGGTCGCCTGGTGGGACGGCGGCCCCTCGGACCTGTCCAACGCCCAACCACTCTGCCGGTTCCACAACCTGGAGAAGGAGCACCGCCGGGCGCGGGAGCGCGGCTGGGCCCAGCGGCCCGCCCACGGCACAGGCCCCACCCCCGCCGCCGCGGGCGCCGGGAGGCCCGAGCTCCCCCGCCGCACCGACCGCCCCGACCGGGGTGCGCGCCCGCCGGCTGAGGAGTCCGGCGGGGGTGAGGGCGGCGCTGATCGGCCACCGGATGACACTGTTTGACGCCGCTTGCTCGTGTGATCTTGCCGGACCCGCCAGGTACCCCCGCCCGGCGGGCCATCGGCATGCCGTCAATACGCGGACGTGGTGAGGCGGGCGTCGGTTCGCCTGGCTCGCCCTGCGGCACCTGTTCGATCGGGGCGGACGGTGGCAACGTGCTTCACGCGATCACCGGCCCGCACCACACGCATCGACCAATCCAGTCGTTCAGCCGCTGCATCTGGGGGACCGCGAGTGGCCTCTCGCCCTTGTCTGCGTCAACTTCGGTGCCCGACTAATCGGCGCGGAGTACGCGTGGAGACTACAGTGCTCTGCTGTGACAGAAGCTCCCTTTATTCGCACCACCCGTGCGTTCTATGACGCGGTGGCCGCGGACTACGCCGCCTACTCCAAGGACGAACTGGCGGCCAAGCCACTGGATCGGGCGATGCTAGCTGCCTTTTCGGAACGCGTACGCGCCGCCGAGATCGCCCCCGTCGCCGACATCGGGTGTGGTCCTGGCGATGTGACGGCACGCCTCCGCAATCTTGGCCTGACGGACGTCTTCGGCGTTGACCTGTCGCCCGAGATGGTCGCGATCGCACGTCGCGCCCATCCCGATCTGCGATTCGACGAGGGCTCGATGACGGCCCTCGATATCCCGGACAGCTCCCTCGCCGGGGCCGTCGCCTGGTACTCCATCATCCATGTACCACCCGGCCAGCTCGCAGATGTGTTTGCCGAGTTCCACCGCGTTCTGGTCCCTGGCGGTCATCTGCTGCTCGCCTTTCAGGTCGGTGATCATCCACTCCATGTCGCTGAGCCGTTCGGCCAGCAGGTGTCGCTCGACTTTCTCCGGTTGTTGCCCGACCGCGTCGCCGAGATGCTGAGCCAGGCGGGGATTCCCGTCGAGGCGCAGCTGCTGCGCGAGCCCGACGGGGTCGAGAGGGTCCCGCAGGCATTCCTCATCGCCCGTAAGTCGGCGGAGAGCTGATAGAGACCGTGTATGACGGACCCTGCAATAGGGGCGGGTCCATGAGTGGGCAGGTACGGACTTCCAGGGAGAGGAATCGCGTCCGCTCACGTGTTCGCCCGCTGCTGCCCTCCCTCCTGTCGGGGGAGGGCACGGCCGTAGAGCAGGCGTCGTAGGAGAGCCTCGGCGGGGCCTGGACGGCCGGCGCGTTCCAGGGCGTAGGCCCCGGCAGCGGTGATGAGCCAGACTCCGAAGGCGAAGGCCGCCATGCTCGCGCTGCCCATCATCGCGCCCAGGCCCAAGCCCCAGGCGGCCAACACTGGGGAGAACAGCAGCGAGTGGGCTATGTAGCAGGACATCGACCGTTTGCCCACGGCCGCGACCGCCTGAACGGCGACGCTCTGCTCACCGCGCCGCCGCGACGACAGCCAGTGGGCCAGCAGAGCGAACAGCGCCACATACCCGAGGCCGCCAGCGACGCCGGTCACCTCCTGGAGCTGCGAAAGCGCCCCTTCCTCGCCGACCGCATTCGGAGGAACATCGACCAGATTGACGTGGGCGAGCGCGGGGAGCAGTCCACCCGACCAGCCAATAGCGACGCCGACCGCCGCCGTCCACCCGAGCAGCCGTAGGTGCCGGTGCGGCTCCTCCAGGATTCTCTGGCGTGCGGCCCAGAACCCGAGCAGCATCACGGCGTGTGTCCCGAATGCGAGCAATCCGCCCGCGATCGTGACGAATGCCCACGTCACCAGCCGTGTCTCCGCGGCGGCGATGGGGTCGGCCTCCCCCGCCGCATAGGCGACGGTCGATGGCTCGGTCGCGGGCGTGCCGATACTGCCGAGGTCGCCGGTGGCAAGCGCGGTGAACGCCGGTAGCGCCGTGAGTACAAGGATCGTCGCGGCCACCCCACTCCACACCAGCAGCGTGCGCTGCCTTCGCCGCAGAAAGAGCCAGCCGAGGATCAGACTCCCCAGCCCGTAGGCGCCGATGATGTCCCCAGCCAGGAGCAGCGCCGCGTGGACGAAGCCGAACGCGAGGAGTAGCAGACTGCGCCGACGTAGCAGTGCCACGCCCGCTCGCTCGGAGGCGCCCGCCTCGGTCTGGCGCATGTAGAGGCGCATCATGCCGTAGCCGAACAGGAAAGCGAACAGCGGATACGCCCGCAGGTCCAGCATCGTGATCATGGCGAACTGGACGACGCGGTCCGCTATCGACCCGTCGATCGGGTGCCACCCTGATGGTCCGTGCTTGGCCGCCCACAGGTGAAACGCTGTGTTGGACAGGACGATGAGGAGCAGCATCGCACCGCGGCCGAGGTCAGGGGCGAGCGCCCGTTCACTGGCCCGAACGCTGCCACGGGCGGAGCCCCTGGCGGGGTCGCGGTGGGTGGACCGAACGTCCGCGGACTGGGAAGGGGCGTCCTGAGAATTGGCGGCTTGGGCGTCGGCGGAATCGCGCATGCAAGGACGCTATGAGTGGCCGTTCTCGTGCCGCATCGCCCGATCGGCGGGGCTTCGGCGACGGGAGTCCCCGGGCTCTCTGCTCCCAGACGCCGAAAGTCGCTGTGTCCGTGACGTAGGTTTCGCGGGCCGAGGCACGAGGCGCCCGACACGCGCTCAGTCGCGAGGCACGGTTCCGGAGAACGTCACCCCTTCCCGCTGGTTGTCGAGGAGAACGAAACTGAGCTCGACCTGGAGGTAATCCTCCTGCGGCGGCATGGCGCAGGCGTACGTGGCTCTCTCCGTGCTTCCCGGGGCCACGGTCGTCGCGAACTCGCCCTCGACACCCTCGTCGGGGAAAGGCATCGTGGGTCGATCCCCCGCATCCTCGCCGACCAGGCACTTCACCCGCAGGCCGGACATCGGCAGCGGATCGGAGCCCATCGCGTTCGCCACCTCGACGGTGAAGAGGGCCATGTGCTCACTCTTCAGCGTCGCTCGGCGTGACTCCTTCACTGAGACATACACATAGTCGTCATAGGCGATCGAGCCGCCCAGCTTCTCCCAGGTGGTATTGGCCTGCACCGGCCCGCCAGGCTCCTCTTCGTATTCGGCGGGAACTGGCGGGGGTGCGTCGGGTGCGGGGGGTACGTCCGGCCCCGAGGTGACATCGGAGCCACCGCCGCCGTTTGCCAGCGCCGTGACCAGGGACGAGGAGAACTCGCCCATTGGGCCGGCCACAATCGATAGCGCGGCCAGCCCAATGATCCCGGCCAACGCCCACCGTTTGGTGACTTCCTTCTCGCTTGCGCGACGATCCGGATCGCGGCGTCCGTCGGAGGAATCAGACATGTCCGGATCCTAGGCGCATGCGTGACGCGTCCTCGTCCCGGGGCGGGGCCATCGGGCCGTCAACCTTGTCGCCAATGTGGCCACAGCATGCACGCGGATGGTCTATACTCAGAACCGTTGTCGCACTCCGACGCGGCCCATAGGTTTCCACGCTCCCGGTATCCGGGAGTGATGGGCAAGGTGTGCGGCGGCTATAGCGAGAGGGAAACACCCGGTCTCATTCCGAACCCGGTCGTTAAGCCTCTCAGCGCCGATGGTACTGCCCCCATGGTGCGGGGTGGGAGAGTAGGTCGCCGCCGCATTTTTCTTGAGGAGGGGGTCCTTGACTTCGGTCAGGGGCCCCTTTCGCGTTGCCGGGCATTGCCGATGACCTGGTCAGCGCAGCATGGTGACGACTTCGCCGGACTCTCGTAGCACCGTCGGCAGCGTCTCCGCCGCGGATGATGCGTTCTCCGTTGGAGTCCCTGGCTGAAGTCCCTCGGGGAGGTCGGCACGTCAGGGCGCCGACCGGCACCCCCGTCCCACCGGCCACCCGGGCAGGCCGGTCCGAACGCGCTCGCTCCGTTCTCAGCCGCCAACGACCTTGGCGAATGACTCCAGTTCCCGCGGAACATCGGCCCCGGCCGGCTGATAGACGACCTCGGTCGCGCCGGCCGCTTCCAACTGAGCGAGCTCGTGCCGCCACCCGTCGGTGTCGAGGGCCAAGCCGAGATCGCTGAGCAGTTCTCCCGTGCTGAAGGGACGGTCCAGCTCGTTGAGCCCGCACATATGTCCCTCGTGCATGACGAGGTGACGCGTCTCCGCAGGGATCTCGGCCTAGGCGGACGCCCAGGGTTCGGCCGCGGGGATGAGTTCCAGCCGGTCGAACTCCACGGCGAAGTGCATGATCGCCGCTGCGGCGTGCCCGGCGGTGCCGCGTCCCCGCTCCGAGCCGGGGTCCTCGCCGTCACGGAGCACGGTGCCGAATGTCAGGGCGGCACTCCAGTCGAACCCGGGTACCGGCGTCACGGCTCCGAAGACCCCATAACCCGATTCCCGCGCCACGGCTGCCCCTTTCGGGGCCTGGGCACCGACCAGGACGGGAACGTCGATGGGACGGGGCGGAGCGAACCCCGGCCGGTGCAGCATCTCGATGACCGCGCCGTCCCAGTTCGCTCGCTCTCCCCGCAGCAGCGCCCGGAGCACCCCGATGTCGTCGGCGACGTCCGACCACGGGCTCGGTCGAGTCCCCAGGCTGACCCGACCGGTGAACCCGGACCCGATCCCGACCGCGACGCGCGTCTACCCAGCCAGCGCGACGAGGGTAGCGATGCCTGCGGCGTTGACCATCGGGTGGCGAAGGGCGGGGACCAGCACGCCCGGGCCGAGGCCGATACGCTCGGTCAGTTCCGCGGCTCGGCAGAGCTGCACCCACCCGTCGGGGGGTACACGGCCGGTGAGTCGTAGAACCAGGCGTGCCGATAGCCGAGCTGTTCCGCGATCCGCGCATGCTCGTGGCTTTCGAGGGATGTGCTGAACGAGCACGACATCTTGAGTGCCAATCGGGCCTCCGCGAGTCACTCGCTGCTGGGGGAAAGGGCCATCCGGTCTTCCCGCAGCGTTACAGCGAAACGTATGAGGGCCCGGACATGGGGTCTTTCGCGAACACGCAGGGAAGTTGCCTCTCCCCGCAGAACTGCTTCGGTCAGGTCTCGGCGGATCCCTCGCCGTAACGTGCCTCGCGGGGTGACATCCCGAAGCGTCGCTTGAACGCTGTACTGAGGGCGCTCACGGAGGAGAACCCTGTGACGCGGGCCAGTTCCGTGATCGACATGTGCCGGTAGGTCGGGCTGCGCAGCCGGTCTCGGATCAGCCGCAGCCGCTCTTCGCGGATCAGTTCGCTCGGTGTAGTGCCCGCTTGCTGCAGGGCGACTTGCACCTGTCGGAGCGACCACCCAAGCGACCGACCCAGGATGGCGCAGTTCAAGTCAGGGTCGGCGGCATGTTCCCGGATGTGGCGGCGCACGACGGACTCAACGTCGGCCAGGTGCCGTGGGGAGTCGGGACGGTCATCACCTGCGGCGAGCATGCACACGAGCTCGACCAGCCGGTCACACACCGCGTCGAACTGCGAGGCGGTGAGGACCTCACGCTCTTCAAACAGGGCGACCATCACGTCGTTCACGACGCGTCCCAGACCGGTGGTCATGTCGAACCCCGTGGCCAGGGGCGCCGACAGTCCGAGTCGCTCGTTGACCTCACGCGCCGGGAACGTGGCGATGAGCGTGCTGTTGGCTCCCTTCTTCTCCAGGTCAAAAGGTTCGACCAGGGTGAACAGGGTCCCGCCACCGGGCACCAGCCGCGTCTGCTGATCGTGCTGACGGATGAACATCTCCCCGTCGAGCGGGATGAGCAGACGGTAGTCCTCGTCGTCTTCCTGGCGTGCCTGCTGCAGGGTGCGAATGTAATTGAAGGTGTTCGACGTGCACTGTGTTATCTGATAGGCGGCAGTGCGCTGGGCGACCATCCACCCACGAATTTGCTGGCATCAGGGAACCGGTAGTCGAGTGGGAAGTAGCACGAGCTGATGTGATCGGTCCAGAAATCGATTCGCTCGCCTACGCTGACTTCGCGCGTTGTGACCGTCTTCACCACATAATTTGCGTCAGTCAAGAGGGGCTTTCCTTTGTGCGGCCGCGGGTCGCCGCCAACCGCTTCACACCGTGGTGATCACTGAGGTCGTGAGTGTAATGCAGTCGCCCTTCGATCTGAGGGGGGCGCGGCGTCGATGGTCTGAACTAGTTGGGGTTCCCTAATTCAGCCGGTGATCTTTTATGTTCTGGCCGTGCACTGGATATGCGCGCGGTCGAGTATGTCTTTGGGTGCCCGGTGTTGGAATTTCCCGAACGAGTACTGAGGGGCGCTGTGTCTCCACGTAGAGCCTGCGTGGTCAGGTCTCCACGTCGCCCCCTTCGCCGTTGCGTGCCTCACGCGGGGTGATCCCGAAGCGCCGCTTGAACGCGGTGCTGAGGGCGCTCGCCGAGGAGAACCCTGTGGCATATGCGAGCTCGGTGATCGACATGTGCCGGTAGGCCGGGCTGCGCAGCCGATCCCGGACGAGCCGCAGTCGCTCCTCGCGGATGAGCTCGCTGGGCGTCGTTCCCGCTTGCTGCAGGGCGACTTGCACCTGCCGGAGGGACCACCCCAGTGACCGCGCCATTGCGGCGCAGTTCAACCCCGGGTCGGCGGCATGTTCCCGGATGTGGCGGCGCACCGCGTCCTCCACGTCGGCCAGCTGCCGAGGGGCGTCCGGCCGGTCGTCACCCATGGCGAGCATGCACAACAGTTCGACCATTCGCTCGCGCACGGAGTCGAATTGCATGGCGGTGAGGGACTCGCGCTCCTCGAAAAGGCCGCATATCATGTCATTCACGACGCGTCCCAGGCCGGTGCTCATATCGAATCCCGTGGCCAGCGGTGCCGACGCTCCGAGCCGACCGTTGATCTCGCTCGCCGGTATCGTTACAAGGATTGCGCTTTTGGCGCTCTCCCTATTGAGGTCGGATGGCGAGACCGGGGAGAACAGGCTCCCCTTCCCCGGTGTCAGCTGCGCCTGCTGGTCACCCTGTCGAATGAACACCCGCCCGTCGAGCGCGAGAAGGAGGCGGTAGTCCTCGTCGCCTCCCACTCGTGCCTGGCGCGGGGTGCGAATGTGGTTCAACATGTTTGATGCGGGCTCGTGAATCTGATAGGTGCCGGTGGACTGGGCGACTTTCCGCCCCATGAATCTGCCGATGCTGGGAAGACGGAAGTCAATCGGGAAGAACTGTTCTCTGGCATGGTTGCACCAGAAGTCGCCTCGTTAATGCTCTGCTATATCCCCTGTGGCGACTGTTTCTACGTGATAGTTCGCGTCGGACATCAAGGACTTCCCTTGCCGCGGTTACAGGTCGTCACCGGGCGCTTTAGTCGTGGTGATCGCTGGGCTCGAGAGTGTAATGCAACCGTCTTTCAAACTGAAGAGGCGCGGTGTTAATCGTCCGAATCCAAGAGAGTCGAGCACAGTCCCATGATCAAATCATGTGATGTTTTGTCGTTGAAGAAGCGTGCGGCCAAGTGCGTGAACGTATGTCTGGAAGCTGTGTCGCATGAACAAAATTGCACGAAGGATTCGGTGCTTTCCTTGGTGGCTGCCTGTGCCAGCCGACACCGCATGGATTCCTTTGCCAAGGGGAGGAACCCCCTCTCCAGAGGTGTCATGAGAGGTGTTATGCGCCTCTGAAAAAGAGCTCTGCGCGTGGGAAAAAGTTTCGAGGCTCACGCGCACCTAGCGTCGTCATAACCGCTCGTGATCTTGCCCATCACCTGGGAGACGCGGAGCAGTGCGCGGTATCCGGCCCGGGACCACCCCCGCATGCCTCGGAGCGCCCCTCACTCCTTACCAGGAACACCCCCCATACGTCTCGCTGTCGAGGAACTGATGGAGCACTACCTGTTGCCGGTGGCGTTCGTGATCGCCGTCGCTGGTCTCATCGCCCTGGCGGCTCTGCTGGTTCGTCAGCGGCTGGCCGCTGACCACCTGAGCCGGAGGAACGCCGAGCTGTCGACGGAGCTGCGTCTCCGCGACGAGGAGTTGCGCTACCTGGTCACCATCCGCCTGCCCAAGCTGGCCGAGGCACTGCACGACCGCCCGGTCACCGCCTCTGGCCCGCTGCACGATCGGACACTGGCCGGGACTGCCTTCGCCAAGGATGTCGGGGCGGTGGTGGACCTTTACACCGACGCCGTTCGTAACGCGCGGAGTCGTGCCGAGGACTCGGCCAAGTCGACGCTGCGGGCCATGATGCGCACCGTCCAGAGCCTCGCGAACGAGCAGCAGGTCGTCCTCTCCAATATGCAGGGCCGCCACGACGACCCGGACGTCCTGGAGGACCTGCTGAAGATCGACCACATGAACGCGCAGCTCGGCAGGCGGGCGCAGGCAACAGCGGTGCTCTGCGGATCCTGGCCCGGCCAGCAGCGGTCCTCCTCGCCCCTCACCGACGTCGTGCGCGGCGCCACCTCCCGGATCCGCGACTACCTGCGCATCAGGCTCCGCTCCTCGCTGAACACGGCCGTGACGGGCCGGGCGGTGGAGCCGGTTGTCCTCACCGTGGCCGAACTCCTGGACAACGCCGCGCGCCACTCGCAGCCCAACACCACGGTGGAAGTCAACTTCCAGCCGACCCACAACGGCGTGGCCGTCACGATCGACGACGCCGGCGTCGCCATGGACGCCGAGGAGCTCGCCCAGGCGGAGCGGATGCTGTCCGGCCAGCGCACCCCGGACATCCACCGCCTGGGCACCCCGCCCCAGGTCGGCTTCGCCGTGGCCGGTGTACTCGCCGCCCGGTACGGGTTCAGCGTCTCGGTCGACACCCGCTCGCCCTACGGAGGCGTGCGAGCCGTCGTGTTCCTCCCCTCCTCCCTGCTCACCGACGGCGCTCAGCGGCCCCCCATCGTCGAGGAGTCCACGAAACCGGTCGCCGCTGCGGCGCCGACGCCGCCACCGGAACCGCCCGGGCACGATGGCGCCGACACACCCCGGACGGCCGACGCTGGGCTGCCCAGCGGACTGCCCAGACGCCGCCGCCTCGAAGCCGCCGAGCCGCCCCCGGCGGAGAAGAACGCCGCTCCGGTCGCCGACCAGTCAGGCCGCCCGGCCCAGGATGTCGCCGCCGGGATGGGCGCCTGGCAGCGCGGAACCAGATCGGGACGCGCCGACGACGCCCCGCCCGAGAGTGAAGGGAAGGACCCCCGGCCATGAAGGAAGCCGAGAACAACAAGCTGGGCTGGATGCTCGACGACGCCCTGCGGATGCCGGAGACGCGCTACGCGATTCTGCTGTCCGCCGACGGGCTGCTCATGGCCCACTCCGACGCGATCAGACGGGACGATGCCGAACGTCAGGCCGCGGCGATGTCCGGGCTGCAGTCGTTGGCTCGCAGCACCGCCGATTTCTGCGGCGACGCGTCCACCCCGTGGCGGCAGACCGTCAGCGAGTTCGACGACGGTTACGTCTTCCTGGTTGCCGCGGGCTCCGGCGCCTATGTGGCGGTCTCCGCCTCCCAGAAGGTGGACATGGAAGCGGTCTCGTTCCGGCTGCAAGAGCTCGTGCAGCGGCTGGGCAAGGAGCTGACAGCCCCACCACGAGAGAGCGCCGGCGGTGCGTCGTGAGCCCGCGAGGCGAGCGGCCCCTGGTGCGGCCCCACGTCGTGACCGGGGGGCGCGCTCACCCGACCCGCAACATCTTCGACCTGGTCACGCTGGTGATGGCTGCCGGTGACCTGTCGAATGGTCTGCCCATGGCCGACCTCAGCCCCGAGAAGCGCCGGATCGTTGAGCTGTGCCGGGGCGGTTCGCTCTCGGTGGCCGAGGTCGCCGGGCACCTGGAGCTGCCCGTCAGTGTCACGAAGGTGCTGCTCTCCGACCTCGTCGACAGCGGCCACCTCGCCACCCGGGCGCCCGCTCCCGCGGCCCGGATCCCCCAGGCCCAACTCCTGCAGGAGGTGCTCGATGGACTCCGCGCTCGCCTCTGACGGCGTCTACCTGCGCGAATCCGTGCAGTCCGCGGTGAAGCTGCTGATCGTCGGCCATTTCGCCGTCGGCAAGACCACGTTCGTCGGCACGCTGTCCGAGATCCGTCCGCTGCGCACGGAGGAGACGATGACGCAGGCCGGGGCCCTCGTCGACGACCTGGCCGGAATCCGCGACAAGACGACCACCACGGTCGCGATGGACTTCGGGCGCCTCACCATCAGTGATCGCCTGGTGCTGTACCTGTTCGGCGCCCCCGGTCAGGCGCGCTTCAACCAGCTGTGGCAGGACCTGTGCCTCGGCGCCGTCGGCGCGCTGGTACTGGTCGACACCTCCCGGCTGGAGAGCTCGTTCGAGGTGATGGACCTGCTGGAGCAGCAGGGCGTCCCGTACGCGGTGGCGGTCAACCGCTTCGACGGGACACCCGACTTCCCCCTGGAGGAGGTCCGCGAGGCACTCGACCTGCTGCCGAGCACCCCGCTGGTGAACTGCGACGCCCGCGACCGTGTGTCCTCCACGAAGGCCCTCATCGCGCTCGTCGACCACCTCGTGAACCGCGACCATCAGGAGCAGATATGACTTTCGATTCCGCGGCCCCCGCGTCCGGCGGAGCCGGGCCGGCCCGCTTCCCGCTGTACGGGCCGGAATTCGCCGCCGACCCCGCTGCGGCCTACGCGCGGATGCGTGCCCGCGGGCCGATCGTCCCCGTCGAGCTGTCCCCCGGTGTCCCCGCCTCGCTGGTCATCGGCTACGACACCGCCCTCGACGTGCTCCGCGACCCTGGCACCTTCCCCAAAGACCCGCGCAGGTGGGAGGCGAAGATTCCGGCCGACTGCCCGGTGCTGCCGATGATGATGTACCGGCCGAACTGCCTGTTCGCCGACGGCGCCGTCCACGCGCGGTTGCGCGGTGCGGTCACCGACAGCCTGGCCCGGGTGGACGCGAGCGCGGTGCGCGGGTACGTCGAGCGGAACGCCGACACGCTCATCGACCACTTCGCTCCCAGCGGGGAGGCCGACCTGCTCGGGCAGTACGCGCAGATCCTCCCGCTGCTCGTCTTCAACGAGCTCTTCGGCTGCCCGCCCGACATCGGCGACCGCCTGGTCTACGGCATGAGGGGGATCTTCGACGGCGTCGACGCCGAGAAGGCGAACGCCGAGCTCACCCGTGGGGTCGCCGACCTGGTGGCGCTCAAGCGCGAACGCCCCGGCGCCGATGTGACGTCCTGGTTGCTCGACCACCCGGCCGAGCTCACGGACGAGGAGGTGATGCACCAGCTCGTGGTGCTCCAGGGCGGTGGGACCGAGCCCGAACAGAACCTCATCGCCAACGGGATGCGGCTGCTGCTGTACGACGACCGGTTCGCCGGCGACCTGTCGGGCGGCAGCCTTCCGGTCGAGGACGCACTTGACGAGATCCTGTGGACGGACCCGCCGATGGCGAACTACGGGGTCACTTACCCGCGGCGGGACGTGGAGCTCGCCGGGGTGCGACTGCCCGCGGACGAGCCGGTCGTCGTCAGCTTCGCCGCAGCCAACACCGACCCGTCGAAGGCGTCGGAGCACCGCGCGGGAAACCGGGCCCACCTGGCCTGGAGTACCGGACCGCACACCTGCCCGGCCAAGGGGCCGGCACGCCTGATCGCCTCCACCGCCATCGAGCGGCTGTTGGACCGGCTGCCGGACCTGGAACCGGCCGTCCCGGTCGACCGGCTCGAATGGCGGCCCGGACCATTCCACCGCGCCCTGGCGGCGCTGCCTGTCCGCTTTCCTGCCGAACCGGTGCACACCGTCCCCGGCGCGGGCGCGCGGCCCGAGGCGGACACAGGGACGGACTCAGGGGCGGACTCGGGGGAGGAAAGAGGGGAAGACACAGGGGCGGGCGCCGCCCGCGCCTCCGGACCTTCCCCTGACGAGTCGGACCGGGACTTCCCGCCGGTCGAGGAATCCACCCGCCGTCCCGAGGCAGCGCTCCCCAGTCGGCTGCGCTCGCTCCGGGACGTCCTCGCACGATTGTGGACCCGGCGGTAGCCGCCGGGAACGGCCCGCGGCGGCGTCGTACCCCTCCCGATCCGCTGCGGGCGCTCACTCCACGTCCCAGACGTACCGTCTGCGTGCCCCTCCCACGGCTGGTACCCGGGCCGGGCGCGTAATTTCGAGGGGCTACTGGCCCGACCCTCCACCCCTCCCGTCCGGTGGCGCGTCGGCCTCACGCACCACACACCCGGAGTCGGGCGGGAGGGGCCCCGGGAGTGGGGGTTCAGCCAGCCGGGAGCGCGCAGAACGCTCGCGTAGGCGATGGCGGCCGACACGCGCTCCCGCCGCGTCGTGGAGAAGGCCGGCCTCGGCTGCGTCCGCACCCTCTCCCGCTCCCGACCAATGGGAGCACCCCCATCGACGGCTCGGAGCACGGCGCGGCCACATCCGCGGCGACGGCACGGGGCGGGGCGCGACGAGCGTACGACGGGCGACGCCGTCGAACCCGGGACGCTACTCGGACTCGGGGCTGTCCCCGGCCGCGAGGTCGGCGGCCTCGATCTCCTCGCGGGAGACACCGAGGAGGAAGACGATCGCGTCCAGGTAGGGGACGTTCACCGACGTGTGGGCCTGTTCGCGCACCACTGGCTTGGCGTTGAACGCCACGCCCAGGCCGGCCGCGCGCAGCATGTCCAGGTCGTTGGCGCCATCCCCGATCGCCACGGTCTGCATCAGCGAGACCTCGGCCTCCTTGGCGAAGTGCCGCAGCGCCTGGGCCTTCCCCTCGCGGTCGATGATCGGGCCGACGAGCTCGCCCGTCAGCTTGCCGTCGACGATCTCCAGGGTGTTGGCCGCCGAGTAGTCAATGCCGAGGCGGTCCACCAGCGCGTCGGTGATCTGGGTGAACCCACCGCTGACGATCGCGCACTCGTAGTCGAGCCGCTTGAGGGTCCGGATCAGGGTGCGGGCGCCGGGCGTCAGCACGAGTTCCTCGCGGACCGCGTCGATGGCGGAGGCGTCGAGGCCCTTCAGCAGGGCGACGCGGCGGCGCAGCGACTCCTCGAAGTCGAGGTTTCCGCGCATCGCCTCCTCGGTCACCCGGGCGACCTCCTCGGCACATCCGGCGTGCGCCGCGAGCAGCTCGATGACCTCGCCCTGGATCAGGGTGGAGTCGACATCCATCACGATCAGGTGCTTGGCCCTGCGGTGCAAGCCGCTGCGCTGGACCGCCACGTCGATGGACTGGGTGGCGGCCTCCATGGCCAGATCTCCGCGCAGCCGGTCCAGATCGGTACCGGAGATGTCCAGTTCGATGGAGGTGACGGGGTAGCTCGACAGCCGCTCGATGCGGTCGATGTTGGACCCGGCCCGCGCGACGCAGGAGGCGATCGCGCCCAGCGCTCCCGGGCGCAGCGGGTCCGCCAGGACGGTCACGTGCAGGCGCCCGTCGCTTGAGGCGCTCACCCGCCCGCTGCCCTGCGAGAACTCCACATCCATGTCGATATCGATGGCGGTCTTCTCGACCGCGCTGCGGAGTTCGTCGAAGAGCCGTGCCTTGCTGACACCGGGGGCGACCGTGTCGTCCACGCTGAGCAGCGCTCCGAGTACGAGTCGACCGCCGATGACGACCTGTTCGAAATCGGACAGCGTCACCGGAAACACCGACAGTGTGCTCAGCAGGCGCGCGCTAACGCCGGGCCTGTCGCGTCCAGTAACGGTCACCAAGAGCGTCGAATCATCATTCATCGCGTGAACTACGGTACTCGGCCAGTTCGTGGGGGTGTAGGGCCGGGGGGTGAACATGCGTCCGCAGTTCACCTGACCTTCACCTGGGCGATGATTCGCGCAGGGGGGGCGAGCACAGAGTGCGATTATCGGTCCGTCTTGAACCACTTGCGCTTGGGGCCCTTGGCTCGGACGTCGATCGTGCCGAGGATGCAGGTCCCGGACAGCCTGATGGTCGGCGCGTTGGGGTCGGTCACCGCTTCCGTGCCTTGGAAGTCGGAGGTACCGAGGACCGCCGTTGTGTTGTTCACCACACGCACACCGTGCGGGACGGTGATCTCCAGGGTGCCGAGGAACACGGCGCAATGCACACTCACCTCGCGCTGCGTGAGAACGGCCTCGCGGAAGTCGAGGTCGATCGTGCCGAGGAGGGCCGAGACGTTGGTGCGCGGTTCCACGAGCCAGCGGCCCCTGCGGTCCGCCGAGCTGAGCACGGCGACGAGGTTCTCCTGGCCTTTGCTATCGGCCGCCAGCTGCCGCGCCGCCTCGGAGGACAGCGAAGCGGTCATGGGCAGGGCGCCGCTGTCGGCCGACCCCCGGAGGTCGGCGCCGTTCTGCTCGGACGGCGCGGGCAGGTCGTGGGTGATGGACGCCAGATCGCCCACGGTCGTGGCCCGGTACACCGCGTCGATCCGCTCTTCGTGCTCCTCATGGGTGAGGCGGCCCTCCGCAAGGGCCTCCCGGAGCCGCTCGGCGACGCGGTCGCGGTCGGCGTCTGATGCGCGGATGTGTTCGGGGTCCATCACTGTCCTCGTCTTCGGTTCCTCGCCACTGCCCCCAGTCGCCCCGTCAACCGGATTATCCCCGGTCAGCAACAGCTGTGCCGCTGGTCCGGCGACGACTTGACCTCGATGCCGCCCAGTAGCGCGTGACCGGTGATGACGACTTTGGGCGCCCCGGACGCGGGTTCGGGCCGGTCCTTCTCGATGCCGACGCCGCCGAGCACCGAGGTGACGCGGTTCTCGATCTCGACGCCGTGCGGCACGACCAGTGTCACGCCGCCGAGGATGACGGAGGTCTGCACGACGACCCGGTTCTGGGACATCAGGGCCTGGCGCATGTCCAGCTCGACGGAGCCGAGCAGGGTGGAGACGTTGGTGCGTGGTTCCACCAGCCAGCGGCCCTTTCGCTCGGCGGTGCTGAGCACGGCGATGATGTTCTCCGAGCCGGTGGCCGACGCGAGGAGTTCGGCGTCCTCCGGGGTCGTCGGCTGTGTAGGTGTCGCGGCGGCGCTGGAGGCCCCGGGCGCCGCGGCCGGGTTTCCGCCGGGCAGGTCGGCGGTGAGCGGGGCCAGCTCCTCCAGGGTTTTGGAGGTGTAGACGGCGTCGAGACGCTCGGTGTGCTCCTCATGGGTGAGTCGTCCCTCGCTGAGGGCTTGGGACAGCACCTGGGCGACACGGTCGCGGTCGGTGTCGGAGGCACGCAGCGGTGGCGGGGCGCCGGGTGCGCTGTCAGGCGAGCGATCAGGGGAGCGAGCAGGTGTGCGGTCGGTCGTGTCGTTCATAACTCCGAGTATTCGCTCTTGAGATCGCGCACGGATCCGGAGACAACCCTGGGGTTCCCCTGATTCGGTGGCGGGCCGACCCTGACGTGCCCCGGAACGGTCAACGGGCCGAGTGGCCAGCGGCCGGAACGGCAGGAGGACCGGCCCGCGGAAGCGTCCGAGCCCCTGCCCGCGATGGCGTCGGCGAAAGAGTCAGCCGCCGCAGGCCGCGCCGTAGGCGGCGACCTGGGCACGGCGCACCGCGCTGTCGAGAACGCGCAGTGCCTCGCGCCGGGCGGCCGCCTGCGCGGCGGACAGGCCGCGCCCGCTGTCCCGGTGGTCCCGCTCCGCGAGTCGGACCACGACGGCCAGGCGGTCGGCCTGGGCGGCGAGCCGGTGCGCCCGTTGCGGGTAGCCGGGGGCCAGCCCGTCGCCGGGGGCGCGTGCGGGATCGCGCAGGGCGTCCAGGGCGCTTTCGACCTCGGGTCCCCAGCCGCTGATGTCGTCGACCCGGCCGAACAGGTCGGTGGACTCGCGCATGGCGAGGGTCAACCGGTACTCCGCCTCGGCCAGCTGCATCGGCTCCGGTGCGGCGTCGGCGGCCGGGTAGGGCGCCCAAGCGACGCC
Source organism: Nocardiopsis gilva YIM 90087 (assembly GCF_002263495.1). Taxonomy (NCBI): domain Bacteria; kingdom Bacillati; phylum Actinomycetota; class Actinomycetes; order Streptosporangiales; family Nocardiopsidaceae; genus Nocardiopsis; species Nocardiopsis gilva. The sequence continues at coordinate 650,949 of NZ_CP022753.1, forward strand.
CACGTACGACGAGCCCCGCCGGTCCTCGCTCGGGACGAGCCCGATCTGCCGATCCTTCAGCCGGATCAGCACGGCCTCGCGGGCCTCGATCGCGGCCGTGTTGAGGTCCGCCGCCCCCACGAGCCCGAGCGGATCGCCGGGCACAGGCAGGCACAGCCGGAAGGCGCTCAGCCCCAGGGGCCGCAGCCGGGCCAGAGTGGATCGCAGCGAGGCGCCGGGTTCGACGGGCAGCTCCGGCGCGGCGGTCGTCCCGATGGTGTTCGGCCCCGTGCGCCGTTCCACGGCGTCGACGGCGTCGTCGAGCCCGGCCTGTCCGGCCAGCCACGCGTTGCCCCAGGCGACCAGTGGCGGGGATGACAGTTCTCGCACCATGTGTTCCAGCCTAGATCGGTGGTCCGAACGGCACGCGCGTCCAGTAGGTTCACACCGTGCCGTCGTGGGCGGCGCGGGACCGAATCGGCCTGAACGCTGCACGCCGGGCGCGGGTGTGCAGCGGATCATCGGTCCGGAGCATCGGTGATGGCGGTCCGGTCGCCCGGCGAGCGCGGGTGCGGGCCATCGGGGTCAAGTGCGCGGAGAGGTGCAAGGAGAACGATGAACGGTCATGTGCTGCGTATGAACGGCGTGAGCGTGCGCCGCGACGACGCGGAGCTGGTGCGCGGTGTGGAGTGGATCGTCGAGGAGGACGAGCGCTGGGTCGTCATCGGCCCGAACGGCGCGGGCAAGACCACACTGCTGAGCATCGCGGCGACGCAGCTGTTCCCGACCGAGGGCGAGGTGGTGGTCCTCGACGAGCAGCTGGGCGCGACCGACGTCTTCGAGCTGCGCCCGCTGGTCGGGTTCGCCGGTGCCGCGGTGGCCAACCGGGTCCCCGACTCCACCAAGGTGCTCGACCTGGTGATCAGCGCTGCCTACGGCTACCTGGGCCGCTTCGGCGAGCAGTACGCCACCCCGGACTACGGCCGTGCCCGCGTGCTGCTCAACCAGTGGGGCGTGCTGCACCTGGAGGACCGCACCTACGGCACGCTTTCGGAGGGCGAGCGCAAGCGTGTGCTGATCGCCCGCTCGCTGATGGCCGACCCGGAGCTGCTGCTGCTCGACGAGCCCGCGGCCGGGCTGGACCTGGGCGGCCGGGAGGACCTGGTGCGGCGGCTCGGCACGCTGGCCGACGACATCGAGGCGCCGACGCTGGTGATCGTGTCGCACCACGTTGAGGAGATCCCGCCGGGGTTCACCCACGGTCTGCTGCTGCGCGAGGGGCGGGTCGTCGCCTCGGGGCCGCTGGAGGACGTGATGACCGCGGAGAACCTGAGCGAGACCTACGGCCTGCCGTTGAAGGTGGAGCGCGTCGGCGACCGGTGGACCGCGCGGGCCGTGTGACGCGGGGCCCGGGCCCGGGTCTGGGGGAGAGGTCCGGAGTAGGCGCCCGGAGAACACGTGGTACCGGGCGGTGCGTGCCCGGAGTGCGGGAACCGGTACCGATTCGGGGTATTCGGTGGCATTCGGGGATGCTCGGGGGAGACCGCGTTCCGCGAATAAAACTCATTTGGAAATGCGCGTAAAGGGGTGGCCGCAACCCGCATTCATGTCCGAATGTGGACATGTGATGTGGGTTTGATGTGTGGTTACGGGCGTTCCGTGCGTACGCGTGTTTGTTCGCGTTTTATGATCGCCGCGTGGGCGTCTGTGCCGGATTCGTCCGCGTCCATATGCAGCCTGTTACACCCCCGACAGGAGAGCCGGAGCCGCCTCGATGGGCACCATCGTCATCATCCTGCTGCTGTTCGTGCTGATCTTGGCCGTGATCGGCTGGCGTAGCGTCCGCATCGTCCCCCAGGCCATGGCCGATGTGGTCGAGCGTTTCGGTAGCTACCACCGCACGCTGAAGTCGGGATTCAACATCGTCGTCCCGTTCGTCGACCACGTCCGCGAGCGCATCGACATGCGGGTCCAGGTGGTCAGCTTCCCCTCGCAGACCGCCATCACCCAGGACAACCTCGCGGTCAACGTCGACACGGCCGTCTACATCAAGGTCACCGACCCCTACAACGCCGTCTACAAGATCGCCAACTTCATCCAGGCCGTCGAGCAGCTGGTCTCGGCCACGCTGCGCAACGTCATCGGGGGAATGGACCTGGAGCAGACGCTCACCTCGCGCGACCAGATCAACCGCGAGCTGCGCACGGTGCTGGACGAGGCCACGGGCGAGTGGGGTATCGAGGTCAGCCGCGTGGAGCTGAAGGCCATCGAGCCGCCGGAGTCGGTCCAGGAGGCGATGGAGAAGCAGATGCGCGCCGACCGCGCCAAGCGCGCGGAGATTCTCACCGCCGAGGGGCAGAAGCAGTCGGCGATCCTGCGGGCCGAGGGTGAGTCGTCCTCGGCGGTCCTCAGCGCCCGGGGCGCCGCCGACGCCGAGATGATCCGCGCGAAGGCCGAGGCGGACGCGACCACGCTGCGCGCCCGCGGGGAGGCGGACGCGATCACGATGGTGTTCAAGGCGCTGCACTCGGGTGACGTCAGCCAGGACGTGCTGGCCTACCAGTACCTGCAGAAGCTCCCGGAGATCGCCAAGGGCGACTCCAACAAGGTCTGGATCGTGCCCAGCGAGATGGGGAAAGCCCTGGAGGGCATCGGTGGCGTCTTCGATCGGGTGCGCCGCGAGGCCGCAGAAGAGAACGGGGACGGGGGCGCGACCGAGCCCCGGCGTTAGAGCAGTACAGCAGCAGAGCAGTACAGCAGCAGAGCAGTCGAGCTGGAGACCGGCGAGGGCCTGACACGACCTGGCGTCCGGCCTACGGCTCCCGGGGGCGCCCCGAGTCGGCACATCGGGGATTTGTAGGATGTATACAGGATGCCGCTGATTCCGCCGCCGCCGTTGGGGCGCGCGGGCGGCACGGCGGAGGCCAGTATCAGTGATGGCAACGGCGCCGTCCACTCACCTTCGAGGGGCCGGAATTGAGTCTGTGGGAAGCGCTCGCCATCCTGCTGGCGGGGATCGGGGCCGGGGGAATCAACGCGATCGTCGGCTCGGGCACGCTGTTCACCTTCCCGGTCCTGCTCGCCCTCGGATACCCGCCGGTGACAGCGTCGATCTCGAACAGCATCGGCCTCGCGCCCGGCTCACTCACCGGGGCGATCGGCTATCGGCGCGAGCTGGCCGGGCAGCGCCGCCGGGTGCTCCGGCTCGGGGCCATGTCGTGCCTCGGGGCGATCACCGGCGGGATCCTGCTGGTCAGCCTGCCTCCGGACGTCTTCGAGCGCGTGGTTCCCGTGCTGATCGGGCTGGCCTGCGTGCTCATCATGGCGCAGCCTCGCCTCGGCGCGTGGATGCGGCGGCGCCGGGCGGGCCGTTCCGAAGGAGGCCCGCTGCTGCCGCTGGGCGTGTACGGCGCCGGTGTCTACGGCGGCTACTTCGCCGCCGCGCAGGGCATCGTCCTCATCAGTGTCCTCGGCTTGTCCCTGGATGAGGACCTGCAGCGGGTCAACGCGCTGAAGAACGCGCTGACCTTCGCCGTCAACACGACGGCCGCCGTCTTCTACATCGTCTTCGCCTCGCCCGAATGGCCGGTCGTGGCCCTCATCGCGGGAGGATCGGTCATCGGAGGCTACGTTGGCGCCAGGTTCGGCCGCCTGCTCCGTCCGTTCGCACTGCGGGTGATCATCGTGGCCGTCGGACTCAGCGCGATGGTGCAGCTGGTGCTTGGCCAGATCTGACGCTTACGGAGGCGACACGTCCCGGGGTGGCGACGAACAGGTGTGGCGACGAACAGGGGCGGCGAATCCGGGGCTGAGCGGCGCGGATCCGCGGACCTCGGCCGCGCGATGCTCGGCTCCGAGCAGCAGGGCCAGGGACAGCGTCCGACGGTCCGCCCGGACATCCGCGCCCGATGCCGCGCCCGGCGAGGGGCGCGGCCCGGTGCGGTGTCGCGTCGTCGTCCCGCGCGGCGCGGAGGCTGTCAGCGCAGGTAGCCGCGGCGAGCGGCGTCCTCGGTGAGCGCGAGGGCATAGGCGCCCAGCGCCTCGGATCCCTCAGCGATCGTCTTCACCTTTTCGCGCACCTGCGCGGCGGTGATGCCGTAGCGGACCCAGGTGCCGCCCTCGGTGTGCCAGTTGGCGAGCATCGGGGCGAGCCTGTCGATGGCCTTGGCGAACCGGGCCTCGGGGGTCGTGCGCTCCTCGAACTCGTCCCACAGGGCGCGGGCGTGCGCGGCCTGGTCCTCGGGTAGCAGGGAGTAGATCCGGTCGGCCGCGGAGCGCTCCCGCTCGGGCTGGGAGACCGAGTCCTGGGCGTCGTAGACGAAGGTGTCTCCAGCGTCGATCTCGACGATGTCGTGTAGGACCAGCATCTCGACCACGCGGTCGATGTCGGTGCCCTCCGGCGCGTATTCGGCGAAGACCCGGGCGGTCAAGGCGAGATGCCAGGAATGCTCGGCGTCGTTCTCCCGCCGCGAACCGTCGACGAGCATGTTCCGGCGCAGGATCCGCTTGAGCTTGTCGGTCTCCAGGATGAACCGGAGCTGGGACGTGAGCCGTTCGTGATCGACCCCGCTGGCAAACACCGGTGCCGGTTCTGTCACGTAAGTCGCCCTCCTAGCGCGCTGCATGATCACGTAGAACCAGGGGGATGCCCGGCCGCCACACGGATGATCCCATGGAACGGGGGCCCATTGACCCCGGAGCGTCCGAGAAGAGAGGGGGCGGGAAGCGGCGGATGAACGCGTGGGTGCGCGAGACCGCGGCCGGTGTGGCTGCCATCGTCTCGTCCAGCTCCCTGCCCGTGCTCCGCTGTCGTCCCTGTGGCTGTGCGCTCCGGTGCCGCGCCCGCGTCCATTGCCGATGACGCGTTGTGGCATCGAGGGAAAGGGCGGCGCGGCGCTGTAACGAACCGCTGTAGCCAACAACGAGCCCAGCGCACCGCGATCCACGCCTGGTGGAAAGAACCGTATCGAGCTTCGACGCGCGAATCATCCGCGCCCCCGTACTTTTCCGTCCGATCATGCGCTCAGCGCGGGTGGTTCGACCGTCGTTCCCCGGCTCGGGGAACGACGGTCAGAGTCTGACCGTGGCCTCGGCGTCGGCGTTGAGGTGCTGGTGAAACCACTCGGTGAGGGCGCGATCGGCCAGGACGTTGCCCGGTGCGGGCGGACCGGGCTCCAGGCCGGGCTCGGGGCCCATGGTGTGAGCAAGGTCCGGAATCACGATCTGGCGTACCCCATGCGGCGCGTAGCGCGGGGCCAGGGCGTCGTGCAGGGCCTGGCCGTGCTGGGGCGGGACCACCTCGTCCATACCGCCGTTGATGATCAGCAGCGGCGGCTGCGGGCGCCGGGCCGCGAGGTCCTCCACGCGGGTGGTGAAGTCCAGCCATGCGGCGATCTCGCGGGACTCCTCGGTCCACTCGTAGGCGACCCCGAGTCTCCGCTCGCGGGCACCGAGCACCAGAGCCGGTTCGACAACCGGGTTGACCAGGCCCATCGCGCCGATGGGGAGCTTGCTCTCAGCAAGGGCGAGCAGGGCCGCGGCCGCACCGGCACCCACGCCCGCCAGGCCGATGGGGCCGTCGTGCACCGGGAACCGGTCGCGCAGCTCGGTGATGACGCGACCGAGTTCGGCCGCGGCCTGCTCGACGACGGGACCGAAGAGCTGGATCAGGTAGTCGGTCTGCCCGCGCCGGTTGACCTCGGCGACCCCGCCGTCGGGCAGGCGGGCGCCGAACATCGGCAGGCCGAGGTAGAAGCGCCATGCCGGTAGCGAGGCCATGGGGAGCGTGCCCGCGAGGGCGGTTTCGCTGCGCGGGGGCTCGAACGCGTGGAGTGAGACGATCACGGGGGCGGGGCCGTCGCCCCCGGCGACTACCGGCGGCATCGCCACGAAGGGAACACCGGCCGCGGTCCCGGTCGTCGGGCGAGTGAGCGTACTTTCGGCTACCACTGGGGGATCCTCCCATGTTCGAACGCCGTGCGCCGGTCTCGACGGGGCGGTCGCGGATCGCGAACCTCATCCGTGCGCGGCGGGCAACTTGCAGCCTAATTCAGGCGAAATGTCGGCTGAGGTAGCTGCGGAGAAGCAGTTTGGTTTCGTCGATGAGATGCTGGTCGCCCTCGGGATCGCAGCGGAATGCGAGCTTGAGGACGGCGTCGGCGGACTCGACGGCCACGGTGATGGCGCGGTCGAGCTCCGCGCTCTCCTCCACGCCGGCGATGGAGATGAGCAGGTCACGTAGGCGGGCGGCGATCACCTGGTTGTTGTCGTTGTTCGCGTCGAACAGGCGGATGTCGACCGCGTCGCCGAAGTGCAGACTACGGAAGCCCGGCACGTGGCGGTGCATGTCGAGGTACTCGTCGATGATCACATCGACGGCTTCGGACCAGTGTGAGAAGTCGCCCTGGGACAGCCGGTCGGTCACCCGCGCGCTGAACATGTCAAGGTAGCGCAGGCCGAGCGCCTGGGTGATGGCCTTCTTGTCCGGAAAGAACTGGTAGACCGATCCGATAGCGACGTTGGCGCGTTCGGCGATCCGGGTTGTGGACAGCTCGTCGTAGCCGACTTCGTCGAGGAGTTCGGCGCAGGCGTCCAGCATGCGCTGGACCCGGACCATGCTGCGTTGCTGGGCGGGGAGGCGGCGGAGGGGGGCTTGCGACAGGGCCTGCCCCGCGGTGTCGAGCATCGGCCATGCGGTATGTCCGAGGTGCCCGGTGGAACCATTACCGGATTCCTCGGCCTCCCGTGGCCTGGAGGTGGAACTGCGGGAAGTAGTCATCACGTCTCTATGATGCCTTTCCGGTTGGGAATGGTTCCCGTAATATCGCGCTTTTAAGGCGCTGACTTCGCTGGAAGCGGGGATATGGCCGGTTCCGGTCTGATGGAGTGCGGGATTCGGCGTCCACTGGCACGGTAAGGCGATCTCGGCGGGTTTGTCCCGCGGAGGAAGGCGCTGAAGAGGGCACGGAAGAGGACGTTGCGCGCCACCCGCGAGATGAGGGGCGCTGTGCGGGGCACCGTGAGCGGACGCGGGGTGCGGAGACCGCCGCCACGGGACCGCCACCGCTGCCTGGAACGCCATTGACCAGGCGGAACGTGGCGGCGAGGAGCCGCGGCACGCCCGATCCGGGGCACCGGCGGCGCCGGGGCCGGTCGGATGCGTGACGTGGTTCCGGTCGAATGACCGGCGCCCCTGAGGACCGGTGCGGCAACGGCCGCACACGGCCGGTAAACCTCCGGCTTTTCGCGTGCCGATTTTGCATCCTTACTGCGGATTATGCCGACTTGTCAGGGCGGAAAACCCCTGGTGGTCGCGCTGTCGACGCCCCTGTAGCGATGAGTGCCGAGCACCCCCGGGGAAGTGGCCGGGGAAGTGGCCGGGGATGGGGTCGAGGAAGGGGCCGAGGAAGTGGCGGCGCAAGCGAATCTCTGCTCCGTCGGGGCGGAAGGTCGGCGTCGAGAGAAGGCGTGTCCACAGCCGGAGAAGGTGCTCTTCCGCCGGGCGGCGAAAGGCGATTGAGTAGGAGCTGGATCACACGTTGTCCATGCTCCGGAGGCGACCGATGACCGACACCGGCATGACCAACCCAGAATCGGCCAACGCAGGGACGGCGAACGCAGGGACGAGCGCCGCCGTCACCCCCATTCCCGACACCGGTCCGGCCGAGCTCGATGACGTCATGGCCGCCGCCGCGGCCGCCGCCCCCGCTTTCGGCGGGCTGCGCCCGGCCCGGCGCGCGGCGATGCTGCGCGCTGTGGCCGACGCCCTCGACGCCGCGGCCGAGGAGCTCGTCCCGGTGGCGATCGCCGAGAGCCACCTACCCGAGGCCCGCTGCCGGTCTGAGCTCGGCCGGACCACGTTCCAGCTGCGCTTCTTCGCCGACCTGATCGAGGAGGGGGCCTACCTGGAGGCCGCCATCGACGTCGAGGACCCCGCATGGGGCATGGGGCCGCGCCCGGATGTGCGGCGGATGCTCGTCCCCTTGGGCCCGGTCGTCGTCTTCGGGGCGAGCAATTTCCCGTTCGCGTTCAGCACCGCCGGGGGCGATACCGCATCGGCGCTCGCCGCGGGGTGCCCGGTCGTCGTCAAGGCACATCCCGGTCACCCGCACCTGACCCGGCTCACCGGCCGGGTGGTCGCCCAGGCACTCGCCGACGCTGGGGCGCCCGCGGGTGTGTTCGCCGTCGTCCTCGGAATGGAGATCGGGCAGCGCGCGGTGCTGCACCCGTTGACGCGGGCCGTCGGGTTCACCGGGTCGATCCCGGGCGGTCGCGCCCTGCACGACCTCGCGGCGTCCCGCCCGGAGCCCATTCCGTTCTACGGCGAGCTCGGCAGCGTCAACCCCGTCTTCGTCACACGCGCCGCGATGAAGGCGCGCGGCGAGGAGATCCTCTCCGGCTACGTCGGCTCGTTCACCCTTGGCGCCGGGCAGTTCTGCACCAAGCCCGGCATTCTGCTGGTGCCCGAGGAGAGCGACCTGAGCACGCTCACCGGCGACGTCGCCGAAAGGGCCCAGGCGCCGCTGCTCAACCCGCGGGTGGCCGAGGGCTTCGAGCACCGCCTTGGCGAACTCGCCGAGCAACCGGAGGTCGAGGTGCTCGTGCGCGGGGCGCACACCGCCGAGGGGTGGACGCCCACGCTGCTGCGCACCAGCGTCGAGGCGCTCGTGCGGCACCCCGGCGTGCTGCTGGAGGAGTGCTTCGGCCCGGCATCGCTGATCGTCGGCTACACCGAGGAGGACCAGCTCGCGGATGTGGCCGGGCTGCTGCACGGCCAGCTCACCTCGACCGTGCACGCCGAGGAGGACGACCCCGTCGCGCCGCGGCTGCTGGAGCTCCTGACCGAGCGGGCCGGACGGGTGCTGTGGAACGGGTGGCCCACCGGGGTGTCGGTGACCCACGCGATGACCCACGGCGGCCCCTACCCGGCGACCACGTCGGTGCTGCACACATCGGTGGGTGCCACGGCCATCCGGAGGTTCCTGCGGCCGGTGAGCTACCAGTCCGTTCCCAACGCTCTGCTGCCCGAGGCGCTGCGCGACGGCAACCCGCTCGGTATCCCGCGCAAGGTGAACGGGAAGCCCGAATCCGGCTGACCGGCGACACGGCGTTCGGCCACGCTGCCGGGGTGCGCCAACTTCCGGGACGAGCTGCGGGAGCACGGGGTGCGAGCAGGCTGACAAAAGCAGGCTGGCAGGGGCGGGCTGACAAAGTGGTGTCAAAAGATCGATTCCGGCTTGGAGGGGCGGTTGGGGGCCGAGTAGCGTCGCGGCATGGACCGCTCCCTGACCGCCGAGGCCCCCGGTATCGAGGCCTTCATCCGCGACCTTCCCAAGGTCGAACTCCACGTCCACCTCGAGGGCTCCATGCGGCCCGCGACACTCATCGAGCTCGCCGCTCGGCACCGGGTGGAGGGCATCCCCGGCACACCGGAGGAGATCCGGGACTGGTACGAGTTCCGTGACTTCCCGCACTTCATCGAGGTCTACCTCGCCTCCGTCGAGGCGCTGCGCGACGAGGAGGACTTCGCGCTGCTGGCCGCCGACGTGGCCGCCACCCTGGCGGCGCAGAACGTGCGCTATGCCGAGCTGCACGTCAGCCTGTACGGCCACCTCATGCGCGGTATCCCGGCGCGGGTCGTGTTCGACGGTATCGAGCACGCCCGGCGTGAGGCGGAGCGCGAGCACGGGATCCACCTGCGCTGGATCCCCGACTTCCCCGGCGACTACGGCCTGGAGGCGGGCGAGGAGACCCTGGACGCGGTGCTGCGGGACGGGCCGGACAGCGTGGTCGGGTTCGGTGTCGGTGGAATCGAGGTCTCCCGTGCCCCGTTCACCGACCTGTTCGGTCGTGCGCGCGCGGCCGAACTGCACAGCCTTCCGCACGCGGGGGAGAACGGCGGCGCTGACCACGTCTGGGAGGCGCTGGACCTGCTGCACGCCGAACGCATCGGGCACGGCATCGACAGCATGGGCGACGAACGGCTGGTCGGTCGGCTCCGCGACGAGCAGATCCCGCTCGACGTCGCACCGACTTCCAACCTGCGGACGCGTGCCGTCGACACCATCGGCAAGCACCCCCTGCCCCGGATGATGGAGGCCGGACTGCTGGTCACCCTCAACTCCGACGACCCGCCGATGTTCGGCACCGACCTGCTCAACGAGTACCGCACCGCCCACGGCCTGGGCCTGGGGGCGCCCGAGCTCGCGACCTTGGCCCGCAACGGCGTGCGGGCTTCCTACCTTGACGCGTCGGCCAAGCGGGAAATGATCACCGAGATCGACGCGCTGCTCGCCCGCTTCCCGGCCCCGTAGGCCTGGCCGGCCTGGTGGGCCTGGTGGGCCTGGTAGGCGCGGCCCCCAGGGGCCCGGGAGCCGGCCGACCCGTCCAGCCGACGACCTGCGCGGTTCCGTCTCCGGTCGTGCCGGTCGGCCGTCATCCGGTGGGATCGGCGTGGTCATCGGCGTGGTCATCGGCGGGGCCAGCGCTCGCGCCCCCGCCCCGCTCGGCGGCGCCGGAGGGCCCATCGGAGGGCAGATCGGACGGGACCGACGCCAGGTCCGTCGCGCAGCTCGTGCGCAACCGCTCCCACTCGTCGCGGGCGTCATCGGCGGCGCCGCCCTCATAGGGAATCGGGACCCCGCCCTCGATCCGCGCGGGCAGCCAGTCGTCGTTGAGGACCGCGCCGTCCTGCATGGTCAGGGTCAGCACCCCGCTCTCGGCGGTGGGGCCGCTGAAGTTGTAGAAGACGAAGTTCCCCAGGCCGTAGTGGACGTAGGCGTTGCCGACGTAACCTCCGGGCGAGAGCACATGCGCATGGCCGCCGACCACGGCGTCGGCCCCGGCGTCGATGAGTTCCCGGGCGAGGCCGGGTGCGTGCGGCAGCGGGCAGTGCGAGCCCTCGAGACCCCAGTGCAGGAAGGTGACGACGGTGTCGGCCTGCTCGGCGGCGGAGCGCACCGCCGCGGTCAGCCGCTCGCGCATCTCGTACTTGGCGGACGCGAGGCCGGGCTGGTCCTTCCCAGCCGTCCAGGTGGGGACGAGGTGCTCGTCCATCACGTCGGTGGCCCCGATGATCGCGACGGAGTTGCCGTTGACCTCAGTGGTATAGGGCGCGTACGCCTCGTCGACGTTCTTCCCGGCCCCGACCACCGGAAAGTCGGCCTCCTCGGCGTTGCGCAGGGTGTCGCGCAGCCCGTCGACGCCGTAGTCCATGCCGTGGTTGTTGGCGACCGACACGACATCGACACCGGCGGCGTCGAGCGCGTCGAAGGCCGTCGCCGGGGCGCGGAACACGAACTCCTTGTCGGGAGCGCGTCTACCGCCGCCGGTGACGGCGGTCTCCAGGTTCACCATGGCGAGGTCAGCCGAGGACAGCGTGTCGGCGATCGGCCCGAGGGCGGTCGCCGGGTCGCTGTCGAGCCGTTCGTGCAGCAGACCGTCGAACATCACATCACCGCCGAAGGCGATGGTGAAGGGCGAGCTCGCGGCCGCCCCCTCGGGGTCGGTGGGAGAGGAGCTCTCGGCCGTCCCTTGGACGTCGCCTCCGGCGGTGCAGGCGGCTGCGACGGTGGCGGTGACCACGAGCGAGCCCACGCGCAGGGCTGTGGGCAGATGGCGGGAACTCCACGGAGCAGTGTCGACTCGGCTGGTCAATGGGGGGCTCCTGGGCAGAGGAGGGGACCTTACCTAGGTGACGCCTGATCGCTGGGCCGGAGTTGACCTTCGCGGCTGTCCGGATCCGGCCATGCGGGTGCGCCGGACGCGGGGATATGCAGTACGACCGCGACCATGCTCAAAAAGTGCTGCGGTAATCGCTGTGAGCAGCCCTCGTGTCCGACTCTTGATCGGATGGGGCGTCTCCCGGCGAGTGGCGCGTCTCTTTTGGATTGAATCGTTTTCTTGAACTAGTCCAATTTGTGTCCTAGTCTGAGACGCATGGACGACGCCGCCGACCTCCGTACGGCCGGGCTGCGGCGAGGTCACCGACGTCGACCGCGTGGTCGGGGCTGCTCCCTGTCTGGAGCCCTCCGACGACCACGGGTACTCCGTCGACAAGGCCGAGGTGGTGTTCTGGGGCGTTCGTCCACAGTCCCGTGCGGAGAGCGCGAGCACGGACGAGGGGAATGCCGACGCCGCGACAGGGCGCGCGTCATGATCCGTCCGGTCTCCGTACCGGTGTAACAGCCAGGGGAGCGGCGATCCGTCGCCGCTCCGACGAGGTCGCTTATTCCTTATCCCGAAAGGTGCGAGCAGTGAGCGTTCCCTACAGCGGTGTTTCCTACAGCACTGACGACGCCGGCCACCCGGCGCCGAGCGATGGTCTCTCGCAGTCGGTCGGCCCCAACGGGCCGCTGCTGCTCCAGGACCACTTCCTGATCCAGAAGATGGCGCACTTCAACCGCGAGCGGGTTCCCGAACGCGTGGTGCACGCCAAGGGCGGCGGCGCCTTCGGCGAGCTGGAGATCACCGAGGACGTCAGCCAGTTCACCTCGGCGGACCTCTTCCAGAAGGGCAAGAAGACGCCCCTGCTGCTCCGCTTCTCCACCGTCGCCGGTGAGCTCGGCAGCGCCGACAGCGCCCGTGACCCGCGTGGCTTCGCGCTGAAGTTCTACACCGAGCACGGCAACTACGACATCGTCGGCAACAACACACCGATCTTCTTCATCCGCGACCCCTCGAAGTTCTCCGACTTCATCCACTCGCAGAAGCGCCGCGCCGACAACCAGCTGCGCGACAACAACATGCAGTGGGACTTCTGGACGCAGAACCCCGAGTCGGCCCACCAGGTCTCCTTCCTGATGACCGACCGTGGTACCCCGAAGAACTGGCGCCACGTCAACGGCTACGGCAGCCACACCTTCCTCTGGTACAACGCCAGCGGCGAGAAGTTCTGGGTCAAGTACCACTTCAAGACCGACCAGGGCATCGAGAACCTCACCGCCGGTGCGGCCAAGGCCCTGGAGGCCGAGGACCCCGACGCGCACCGTCGCGACCTGTGGCAGGCCATCGAGCGCGGGGAGTTCCCCTCCTGGACCGTCAAGGTGCAGGTCATGCCGTTCGAGGACGCCGCCGACTATCGGTTCAACCCGTTCGACCTGACCAAGGTGTGGCCGCACGGCGACTACCCCGAGATCACTATCGGTAAGTTCACGCTGAACCGGAACCCGTCGAACTACTTCGCGGAGATCGAGCAGGCCGCGTTCGAGCCGTCCAACCTGGTGCCCGGTATCGGCGCCAGCCCGGACAAGATGCTCCAGGGCCGCCTGTTCTCCTACCCGGACACGCACCGCTACCGCATCGGCCCGAACTACCTTCAGCTGCCGGTGAACCAGCCGAAGTCGCCGGTCCGCAGCTACAACTTCGACGGCCCGATGACCTACGCGAACCAGGTCGACCCGGTCTACGCGCCGAACACCGTCGGCGGTCCGGTCGCCGCCGAGACGCTGTACGACGGCGAGCAGTACGAGGTGACGGGTGAGATCATCCGCTCCGCCTACAAGCTGCACAAGGAAGACGACGACTTCGGCCAGGCGCGCACGCTCTGGGAGAAGGTCCTCTCCGAGTCCGACCGCGCCAACATGGTGAGCAACATCGTCGGCCACGCCTCGGCCTCCGAGGTCACCGATGACATGAAGAAGCGCGTCGTCGAGTACTGGACCAATATCCACCCCGACCTCGGCACCGGTGTCGCCAAGGGTCTGGGCGTGCAGGGCTAGTAGCCGCTTCACCCACGGTGACCGGCAGCGGCGATCGGCTGCCAGAACCTGCCCCGGGTGCGGATCCATCGATCTGCGCCCGGGGCTTCCTTGTGTCCGGAACCAGGCACGCGGAGTAATTGACGAAATAGTGATGATTACGGATAAGGGGCAATATCTTCGACTATTTCGTGGGCCGTAGCTCTGTGGATCTCCAATGTCCGTGGGCGTGAGATGTGTCCGATTGAAGGTTTTATGTCGGTTTTCCAGTGGCTGCTCGCGAGTAAGTTGGCGACGCTCCTGTCGGGGGAATCCGGGGGTCTTCGCTCTCATATCCAGCGAATATGACAGAACGTGAAGGGCATAATGCGGACGGTTCTCGCCCTATCGGGAATTACTCGCCAAAAAGGTCGCGCATCCTCGAAAAGCTGCTAGGTTATGGACATCGGCGGCTCGGGAAACGTTCCGTCGCCTTTCCCTCCACATGATGGGACTCGGTCGGCTATAGCCGCCGCCCATAGCACAGGGCAGAAATCCCCCCGCATGTCAGCGGGACCTGCGGCCACTGCTACCCGCTCTCAGGTGGCGTCAGGGTCTTCCATGCTCGTCTTGCGAATGCGTCTGCGAAAGGTCATGCCTGAACATGATGCGTAAGAAGCTCTCCACCACCGCCTACGCGACTCTGCTCACCGCGGGCCTGGTCGTCGCGGCACCCGTCCCCGCTTTCGCCGGCCCCGAGACCAGCGGTTCCGGTGGTGTGGCCAGCGGCAACCAGGTCAGCGTCCCGGCGGACGTCGAGGCCAAGATCTGCGGCAACTCCGTCGCCGCGCTGGGTATCTCCAAGGCCAAGTGCAAGGAGGTCGCCAAGGTCCTCTACGCCTCCTCCGACGAGGGGGGCGCCAAGACCGACGGCTCCGGTGGCATCGGCAGCGGCAACCAGATCATCATGCCGGTCGACGCGGCCGTCGAGGTCTGCGGCAACTCTGCCGCCGTGGCCGGCGTCTCCAAGGCCAAGTGCGTCAAGGTGGTCAAGGGCGTGGCCTCCTCCTCGAAGAACGAGGGCGCGGAGACCGACGGCTCCGGTGGCATCGGCAGCGGCAACCAGATCATCATCCCCGTGGACGTCGCCGTCGAGGTCTGCGGCAACTCCGTCGCGGTCGGCGGGGCCTCGAAGGCCGACTGCACCAAGGTGGTCAAGGCCATGTCCTCGTCCTCGGACAACGAGGGCGCGGAGACCGACGGCTCCGGTGGCATCGCCAGCGGTAACCAGGTCATCGTCCCGGCCGACGTCGCCGTCGAGATCTGCGGCAACGCCGTCTCCGCTGTGGGAGTCGCGAAGGCCGACTGCATCAAGAAGATCTCCGACGGCAAGGGCGGTGACGACGGGGACAACGGCAACGGGGACGACAACGGCTCCGACGACAACGGCGGGGACAACGGCAACGGGGACGACAACGGCAACGGCGGGGACAACGGCTCCGACAACGGCGACGACAAGGGCAAGGACAACGGCAAGGGCTCCGACGACAAGGCCGACAACGGCGCGGAGAGCCCGGACGAGGGCGCCGAGTCGGGCGAGGACGCTGAGGTCGACCTGGTCGCCGACGACAAGAACGCCAGCGGGGGCCTGCCGGTGACCGGTGCCGCGCTCGGCGGCCTGGTGGCCGCTGGCATCGCGGCCCTCGGCGGTGGCGCCGCCGCCATGCGGTTCGCCCGCAAGCGCAAGGCCGCGGCCGACACCGACGCCGAGGTGTAAGGCAAAGCCGAGGTGTGAGGCAAACAGGTGTAAGGCGAAACCCGCTGATCGACCGGTGTGAATCCGGTCATCTCCACTGACCACGTGGCGCCGGGCCCGGGGATCTTCCCCGGGCCCGGCGTTCGTGTCGCCCGGTCTGGCCCGTGATCGAGCGTTCGGTCGGGCGCTGCCCTCCGCGTTCGTCGCTCCGCCGCTCAGACCCGGGGCGATGCGCGTGGCTCCAGGCCATCTCCTAACCTCGAAGGTGTGTTCCGGGTTCTCTTCTCATCGCGCATGCTGGCGTTCCACGCGCTGGTGCTGTTGGTCGTGCCGTCGTTCATCTGGCTGGGCTTCTGGCAGCTCGGCCGGTGGGAGGAGAAGCAGGCGGCGGCCAACCTGCAGCAGGCCAACATCGAGTCGGCCCCGGTCCCCGTCGAGAAGCTGACCGAGGTCGGCACGGACGTCGCCCGTGACGACCGGTGGAAGCCCGTCGAGGCCACCGGCACATACGACGCGGAACACGAGCTCCTGGTGCGCAACCGCAACGGCTCACGGGGCGTCGGCCTGTACGTCCTCACCCCGCTGGTGACCGATGACGGCCCCGCTCTCCTCGTGAACCGCGGCTGGGTGCCGATGCCGGCCACGGCCACCGCCCAGCCCGATGTTCCGCCCCCGCCCACGGGGGAGGTCACGGTCACCGGCAGGATCCAGTACAGCGAGACCCCGGAGAACACGGGCATCCGCGAACGCGGAGGCCTCCCCGAGGGGCAGATCATGATCATCGACGTCGACAAGATCGCCGCCGACCTGCCCTACCCCGTCTACGGCGGCTTCGCCGAACTCACTGACCAGGACCCTCCGTCCGACCCGGCCCCGGAACGCGTCGCCGCTCCCGAGACCAACATGGGGATGAATCTGTCCTACGCGGTGCAGTGGTGGGTCTTCACCGCCGTCGCCATCATCGGCTGGATCTTCCTCATGCGCCGCGAACTCCGCGATGCCCGGACCGCCGAGCAGAATCCGCCGGGTGACGGAGCATCCGTGAACGCGACCCGTGGATCCGATACGCACGACGATGCGGCCGAACCACCGTCGGACACGCCCGTGCGCACCGAATCCCGGAGTTGAGTACCGGCATTGATCCGGCCACCGACGACTGCGGGCCGATCCCCGTACCATTGCGCGCCGGACGCGCCTACTCGAAGCCGTGCCGCGTCCCGCCCCGGAGCGCCTTCGTCAGCACCGCGGGTGAACGTCCGAGGATGGACTGTCTGAGGCTAGAACCGTCTGAGGGAATGCTGTCTGAGGGTGAACGCCTGAGTCAGTACGGGGACTTGACGACGCTGTGGATGCGGGGCGCCCCCACGTCAGGGTTGGCGCAGACGGTGTCCTTGCCCCCGGTCGGGGCGTAGACTCCGCCGCCCGTCTCGTGGAAGCCCAGGTAAACCTGGATTCCGGCGACCCGGCTCGGCTCGCAGACCTCGGGATCGTAGTTCCCGTGACTGGGCTGGGCCAGGGTCATCAGCGCGACCCCCTCGGGCTCCAGGACGAAGGGCTCGCGGTTGGGCTCGGTGTACTCGGCCCAGGCGCCGACGCGGTCCCCTTGGTAGTCGTCGATCCAGTGCACGCCGAACCGGTCGTCCAACAGGCACGGCTCCTGGCGGGGTTTGTTGGCCTCGCCCTCGCCGCCGATTCTGATCATTGCGAACTCGATGTAGACGGTGCCGGCCGCGGCTCCGCGCGTATTCTCGATGATCTTGAAGTCGTCGGATCTACACCAGCGGATGTCGTCCGATGCGGATCCCGCGTCGGTGGTGGACTGGGCCGCCGCCGGTACGGCGCCGAGGGCAACAGCGGGTGCGGCGATCGCCGCGGTCAGCGCAGCGCGGATGATCCGTCGTCGGTTGTCGGACGTGTGAACGGTCATGGTGTGCCTCCGTGGTGGGGACGTGTGCCTCGTAGGACGGGGTGATGGCAGGAGGGGTTCACCCTCCGACGGCGCGCGGATTGGCCTGAACTGGACATCAGCGCAGGTAAACCCGGTTGGGCGGCAGTGGAATGGCGATCAACGGCACGCCTCGTCGGCTGCGAGGATGTGGGTATGACCGATGACCCGAACACAGCTAGCCCGCCCCCGTCCGCGACCGTCCGGGTGGCGCGGCGGGCGGCGGATGCCGACGAGAGTGCTCGGGCCAGCCGCACCTGGTGGGAGGACGCGGCCGACGCGTACCAGGCCGAGCACGGGGGATTCCTCGGCGACGACGCGTTCGTGTGGGGGCCGGAGGGCCTTGACGAGGCGCGGGCCCGGCTGCTCGGGAAACCGGAGGAGCTGCGCGGAGCCCGCGTCCTCGAAGTCGGGTGCGGGGCCGGGCAATGCGCCCGGTGGCTACGGAGCCAGGGTGTGGGCGAGGTCGTCGGGATCGATGTGTCGTACCGCCAGCTGCAGCACGCGCGGCGGATCGACGAGCAGATCGGGGCGGCGGTGACCGTGGCGCAGGCCGACGCCCAGCGCCTCCCGTTCGCCGACGGCTCCTTCGACGTGGTCTGCTCCGCCTACGGCGGGTTCCCGTTCGTCCCTGACGCCGCGGCCGCGCTGGCCGAGAGCGCGCGGGTGCTGCGCCCGGGCGGCCGACTGGCGTTCTCGGTGAGCCACCCGATCCGGTGGTGCTTCCCCGACGACCCCACCGAGGCCGGGCTGGTCGCCTGCGACTCCTACTTCGATCGGCGCGCCTACGTCGAAGAGGACGACGCGGGCCGTGCCATCTACGTCGAGCACCACCACACCCTCGGCGACTGGGTGCGCTCCATCGCCACCGCCGGACTTTACCTGCGCGACCTCGTCGAACCCGAGTGGCCCGAGGACAACGAGCAGACGTGGGGTGGCTGGAGCCCGCTGCGCGGCCGCATCATCCCCGGCACCGCCATCTTCGTCGCCGAGAAACCGCCGGTGCCGTAGGCGGATCCGCGGGGAGCCGTGCGGGAGGTGGCGCGGGGCCGGACGGGATCAGAAGTTGATCATGTGTCCGGCCAGGCCGTGGACCGCCTCCTTCACCGCCTCGCTGAGCGACGGGTGGGCGTGGATGTTGCGGGAGACCTCGTGGACGGTGAGGTCCCACTGCTGGGCCAGTGTCAGTTCGGGGAGCAGCTCGGTGACCTCGGGGCCGATCATGTGGGCGCCGATGATCTCCCCGTACTTGCCGTCCGAGAGGAGCTTGACGAAGCCGCGCGAGTCGCCGAGCCCGTGCGCCTTGCCGTTGGCCGTGAACGGGAACTTCGCGACCTGCACGTCGAACCCGGCCTCCCGTGCCTCGGCCTCCGTGTAGCCGAAGGAGGCGATCTGCGGCTGGCAGTAGGTGGCGCGCGGGATCATCCGGTAGTCGATCTCCATCGTCTCGGCGTCGGCGATGGTCTCGACCGCCACGATGCCCATGGCCTCGGCGGTGTGGGCGAGCATCAGCTTGGCCGTGACGTCACCGATGGCGTAGATGTGCGGCACGCTGGTCCGCCCCCGGGAGTCGATGTCGATGGCACCCCGCTCGGTGACCTTCACCCCGGTCTTCTCCAGCCCGTAGCCCTCGACGTTCGGCGCGAAGCCGATGGCTTGGAGGAGCTTGTCGGCCTCCAGCGTGCGGCGGCTCCCGTCGGCCGCCGTGACCTCGGCGCGGACCTTCTCGCCGGTGTCCTCGACGGACTCCACCCGGGTGGAGGTCATGACCTCCACACCGAGGCGCTTGTACTGCCGGGCCAGCTCGGCGGAGACGTCGGCGTCCTCGGTCGGCGCCATCCGGTCGAGGAACTCGACCATGGTCACCTCGACGCCGTAGTTGCGCAGCACGTAGGCGAACTCGATCCCGACCGCCCCGGCCCCCGCGACGATGGCGCTCTCCGGAAGCTCCTCGGTGAGAATCTGCTCCTCGAAGGTGACCACCCGCTCGGACAGGGATGTGCCGGGAAGCAGCTTGGCAGAGGCCCCGGTGGCGATGACGGCGTGGTCGAAGGTGAGGGTGGCCGTCTCGCCGCTCTCCGAGCTCACGCTAAGGGTGTGGTCGCTGGTGAACGTCCCCCGCCCGGTGAACTCGGTGATGGCGTTCTTCTTCATCAGGTAGTGAACGCCCTTGACCCGGCCGTCGGCCACTTTTCTGCTGCGCTGATAGGCCTTGGCGTAGTCGAAGCGCACACTGCCCTCGACCTCGATCCCGAACGTCGCGGCCTCGTTGGTGAACAAGTGGGCGAGCTCGGCGTTGCGCAGCAGCGCCTTGGACGGGATACAGCCCACGTTGAGGCAGACGCCGCCCCAGTACTTCTCCTCGACGACCGCGACTTGCATGCCCAACTGCGACGCCCGGATCGCGGCCACGTAGCCGCCGGGGCCCGCGCCCAGAACAACCAGGTCGAAGTGCTGTCCCATCAGGGGACCTCCTTGGATGCGACTGTGTCGGTGGATTTCCTCGTCGGTACGGATGTTCGCTGTGGGCGGGAGGGGCCGGATCTGCTCACGACGGTAACGCGGGGGAGACGACAGGACCGTCTACGACCCGTCCTTCGGCGGGTTTTCCCAGGGGCAGCTTTCCCAGGGGCGGGCGTCCCGCGGCGGACCTTCCTGGGGCACGTCGTCGAGGGGGTCGATCAGCGCGTCGACCAGCGCGCGGACGCTTCACGCCGCGCGCTCCGCTCGCGCCCGCTCCAGCTCTTCGGGTAGTGCGGCCAGGATGGACGGAATCAAGCCGGGGAAGCGTGCTTCCAGGTCGTCATAGCGCAGTCGGACCCACCTCTTGCGGCCGTCGAGCCGGGTCGAGGTCACGCCCGCTTCACGGAGCAGCCGGAAGTGGTGTGACAGCGTCGACTTGTGCACGGCCACGCTCCACTCCTCCACCGCGCAGCGGCGCTCGGAGTCGAGCTCGTGGTCCTCGGACAGGCAGGCGAGGAGCCGGAGGCGCACCGGGTCGGCGAGGACGTTCAGGACGGTGGAGAGCCTGAGCTCACTCCGGGCCGGTTGGGGCAGCAGGGACATGGGCGCGGCACCCCCTCCAGGTAACTGTTTGACAGGCTTCAAACGATGATGCGACTTGTTCTGTTTGATGTCAATCCAACAATGGCGAGCGCGGGAACGGCCCCGCCCATCACCCGATCCGGGGCTTGTGTGAACACCGCGGATGAGCGTGACCGCCCACGGACCCTGATCCCGGCCCGGCGAGGTGCGGAAACCGGGACTCTTTCGCGAATCTGGGCGGATGTGCCGGAGGATGGCCCCGGTACACCTCCCTCAGAGATCGGAGTTCCCCTCATATGGCGCGGACATTTCATAGGCGGCGGACACTGCGGGCCGTCGCGCTGCTGGCCGCGGGCAGCGTTCTGCTCGGCGGGTGCAGCATCACCGGCGACGTCTCCTCGTGGTTCGGTGACGGCTCCGGGCCGCCGAAGGTCGAGGAGGACTTCCCCTACACCAAGGAAGGGCGGATATTCCAGGACACGGGCCAGGACGCGCGGATGCGCTTCTCGATCAACGGTCTGGAGCGCACGCCCGACTACACGGTCATGTACTACGACGTGGAGTACATCGACGACATCCGGGGCGGCAACCGCAACCTCGCCATGCCCGACACCCTCGTCGACCCGATCACCGGGCGGGTGTACCGCGAGTACCTGGATGAGGAGGGCCTGAAGTACGGATCGGTCAGCCCCGGCCCCAAGGGGCTGTATCCCGTGTTCGACGGGGTCGCCAATGAGTACCGGCGCTACTTCCCGCCCATCCCCGAGGAGGTCAAGCAGGTGACCTTTGTCGGCAGCGGCCTGGGGGCGATGACCGGGATCCCGATCCAGGACGTGGACAAGGAGCGGCCCGACCCGGAGGACCCCAACGGCAAGGACCACCTCACCCCCTCCGACCCCCCGCCCGCCGGAGAGAACCTCACGTTCGAGAACCGGAGGCCGGACGACGACGCCGTCGCCGACCAGGGCGCGGTGGAGAGCTTTGTCGACTCCGAGATCGCTTCGACCACGCGCGATGGCGACAAGGAGACCATCGCGCTCCACTCCGACGTCATGTTCGATTTCGACAAGTCGGACCTCACCGACGAGGCCGAGGAGGTCGTGCGCCAGGCTGCCGCCTCGCTGGCCAACAACGTCGACCCCGACGACCGCGAGATCACCGTCATCGGGCACACCGACGGCATCGGCACCCACGACTACAACGACAAGCTCTCCCTGCGGCGCGCCGAAAACGTGCGCAAGCTGCTGCGGGAGGAGATCGGCAGCGGATACACCTACAAGGTGGAGGGGCACGGCAAGCGGGAGCCGATCGCGCGCGAAGGCGGCCCCGACGACGAGCAGGCGCGGGCCCGCAACCGCCGGGTGGAGTTCTCCTACAAGGTCGACCGGTCCACGGATCCCGTGGAGGACGAGGCCGATGACGACGGCCTGGGCGTCGCGGAGCGCAGTGTCGGCTGGCCCGCGCCGTTCACCGACGACAACGGCGCGGTCGCCGCGACCGCGGAGAAGGACGGCGTGCAGCTGGACGTCTACCCGCTGCGCCGTGACGGCGCCTATGTCATCGGGACGGTGGAGCTGACCAACACGACCCGTGAGCCGGTCTCGCCGGATATGGGTGGAGCGGACGCGGTGCAGGCCGGCGGCCCGGAGAAGTTCAGCAAGGGGACCCTGGGCGGGTTCCAGCTGGTGGATCCCGAGACCAAGCTGGTGCGCTACGTCGCGCAGATGAACTTCGGCGACGACAAGTACAGCGGGTTCGCCGAAGACGTGCATGAGCTCCAGCCGGGCAAGCCCTACGAGCTCGTCGCGGTGTTCCCCGCTCCGCCGGAGAGCGTCGAGGAGCTGACCCTGCGGGCCGGACCCTTCGGCGAACTTCCGGAGATCCCGATCGAGCAGCGGTAGCCCGGAGGCGCGGCCCCGTTGACCCCTGGGGGTCCCGTCGCGCCGGGAGGTCACACGGAACGGGTTCTCCGCTCGGGACATCGCGTCGCGGCGGGGGACCCGTCGTCGTTCGACGGCCGGAGGCCGTCGCTGACCTCGGCTATCCCCTCTCTCTTACCGCTCGGCCTTCTCAGCGGCCGCGAGGACGAGCTTTTCCAGGTCCTCCTTGGTGGCGTCGGAGAACATGGCGCTGGCCGACACGTGGAAGTCGCCGGGCAGGGAGAGATAGAGGTGCTTGGCGGAGCCTTCGACGGTGGAGATGTACTTCAGTTCGCCGCCCAGCTCGACGGTCTTGTCGGTCCGGTAGGTCTCGGTGTCCACGGGCACGTCGACCTCCCAGTTCATCTCCTCCTGGCCGCCGGGCACCTGGATGATCTGGGCCCGGTTGCTCGGGTCGGTATTCACCGTGAAGGTGAGGATGATCGACGGGGCGCCCGCCGCGTCCGCCCCGTCCTCGGCAGCGCCGGAGTCACCGCTCGGGTCACTGGCCGCGCCCCCGGACCAGGAGCACGCCACCTCCTCGGCGTCGGACGCGCCCTCGACCTCCCCAGCGGTCTCGTCGGCGGTGCTGCCCCGCGGCGCCAGGTCGCCGACGAGCTCTGCGGCGCCGATGTCCTCGCAGGAGCCGGGCAGGGCGAACGCGGGCCCGGCCTGCTGTGCCGAGGCGCTGGGGGACGGCGACGGCGAGGCTTCTGCGCCTAGCCCCTCCCACAGCTCGCCGTCGGTGGGGATGACGTCGCAGCCGACGAGGACGGCGCCGCCCACGACGACCGCGCCGAGGGCCACGACGGAGCAGGAGAGGGGGGAGGAGGGGACGAGTCGCATGGAAGGCCTTCGGGGTCGGGGACTCAGGGGCGGAGACACGGACATGCGCCACGGGGGAGCGGCACCGGCGCGGACGACACACGGAACCGTAGCAAGAAGGGGGATTCCGGCGGCGCGTATCGGTTCCGCACCGGTGCACCTGTTGCTGGCCATCCCCGGGGCTGGCCGTGGATCAGCCGCGGATCACCGGTGGCTCACCCGTTCGCCTCCTTGGTGAGCCGCTCGGTCGTCGCGCGCAGGGCGCCGAGATCCACCCCGGCGTCGGTGAGGACGCGCACGGCGGCTCCTTCCTCGACACGCAGCGTCCCCAGCAGTAGGTGTCCCGCGGTGATGGTCTGGTGCCCGAAGTGGATCGCGTAGCGCAGCGACAGCTCCAGGGCCTTCTTCGCGTCCTTGGAGAAGGGGATGTGCGCGATCGGCAGGATGCCGCGACGCCGCGGCGCGGCGTCGGAGGCGGTTCGCCGCACGCCTTCGCGCAGCTCGTCGAGGTCCCCGCTGTGATCGCGCAGCGCACGCGTCCCGGTCCCGGCGTCCTCGGCCATGAGCGCCAGCAGCAGATGCCCGGTGCCGATGCTGCGGTGTCCCAGCTCGCGTGCCTCCGCCTGGGCGCCGACGGTGACCCGGCGGGCTTCGTCGGTGAATCGCTCGAACATGGTGAAGCACCCCATTTCGCGTCGTCAGAGCAGCGGCGGATGGGTTCTCCGCCACCGTGTTGTCAATCTATGTTGACGACATTCGGCGTGTCAACTTTTGTTGACGGAACTGGGGTCTCCGGGGTGTGCGACGGGGTGCGACCGCCCCTGAACGACGAAACCCCTGCTGCGCGGCTGAGGCGCGACAGGGGTGTGTGGAACAGGGACAGAGAGGAGAGGCGGAGGAGGCCGGGGAAGAAAGGCGGGCGCGCTAGTCTTTCGCGGGTTTGCGCAGGTGGTGGATCCACGCCGGGGGGATGTTGGGTAGGACCCGCTTGGACTCGATGCCGTAGCGGTTCACCCACTCCTCCACCACCCAGCTGGACTGGGCCTGGCGCAGGTAGTCATGGCGCGACGCGACGATGGCCTTGATCTCCTTCGTGTAGAGGTAGCCGAAGAAGGAGAGGTGGCCGCCGGGGCGCAGCACGGTGAAGTAGTAGTCGAAGATCTCCCGCACCTCCTCCGCCGTGAAGTTGGCGAAGGGGAGGCCGGAGACGATCACGTCGTACTCCCGGTCGGTTCCCAGGTCGGTGACCGGCGCCTGGTGGACCGTCGACTGCTCGGCGACCCGGGACAGGGCCGGGTCGGTCTCCAGCAGGCCCCGGAGGTAGGTGGCGAACTCCGGGTTGGTCTCCACGAGATCGAGGGCGTCGCCGGGCTGCATGGCGGCGGCGATGGCGCGGGACACAGGGCCGGTCCCCGAGCCCGCCTCCATGATGCGCAGCGGAGCGGTCGGGTCCTCGCGCTCGGCAACGAATCTCGCCAGATGGTTCGCGAGCACCGGCCCGCTGGGGAGAACCGCTCCGGTCGCCCGGAAGGTACGGAATGCCTCTCGGAAAAACAGACCGGTGTCGCGCAGGCGGGTATCAAGGCTGAACGGATCGGAGAAGCTCTGGGTCGGTGCCATATCGTCCACGCTAGCGTCCCTTAGCTAAGCTCCCTGTTAATCGCGGGGTTGTCGAGGTTCGGACCCACCATGAAGCGCCTTGATCATGTCCGTTTGTCCGTTTTGTTGGATGGGTCTTGTGCTTTTCCACAGCGGTCCGCAACGCGTTGATCAACGCGAAATGGAGTGGCGCACTTACCCGTTGTCCCCTGTCCAATAATGCGACCGGCCGGTAACATGCCGCCGTATGAGCGGATCGCGCAATCCTCGAACGGCAGTGGTCACCGGTGCGTCGACCGGGATCGGTGAGGAGTACGCCCGCAAGCTCGCCGAACGCGGGTACGCGCTCGTCCTCGTCGCCCGCCGGGCCGAGGCCATCGAGCGGCTCGCCGCCGAGCTGAGCGAGCGCCACGGGATCGACGCGCGCACGCTCCCCGCCGACCTCACCGACGACGCCGACCTGGCCCAGGTGGAGGAGCGGCTCAGTGCCGACGGCACAGGGGACGACGCTCCGATCGACCTGCTGATCAACAACGCGGGTCGAGGCGAGGGCGGGACGTTCACCAAGATGGACCCCGACACCATCGACGCCATGCTCTCCCTCAACGTCCGCGCTGTCCTGCGCCTCGCCCGCGCGGTGCTGCCGGCCCAGATCGCCCGCCGCGAAGCGGGCGAGCACGGCGCGCCGCTCGGCGTGATCAACGTGGCGTCGGTCGCCGGCGAGCTGACGGTCAATCCGCACGGCTCGGTCTACGGCGGCAGCAAGAAGTTCGTCACGCTGTGGAGCGAGAGCGTCGCCCTGGAAGTCGCCAAGCACGGCGTGCACGTGACGGTCGTGCTCCCCGGCTATGTGCGCACCGACATGACCCGCGATGTTCAGGACAAGGGGCTGCCCGACTTCGCGTGGATCCCCAAGGAGCGCATCGTCCGCGACTCCCTGCGCGCTTGGGCGGGCGGCCGCACGAAGGTCGTCCCCGGCGCCCAGTACAAGGCCGCCGACAACCTGCTCCGCGTCATCCCGCGCAGCGTGTTCAAGTCGGTGGCGCGCAGGTTCGGCTGATCGGAGGGCGCGGTCGCGGCCGCGTTGTCGCTCTTCGTCACCCCCGATCCGCCGGGTCGGGTCACCGAACGGGTCGCGATGCGCCTACCCTGGGAGGGCACGTCGTCTAGCGAAGAGTGATCATGAAGACCTTCGAAGAGCTGTTCGCCGAGCTGTCCGAGAAGGCCGAGACCCGCCCCGAGGGGTCGGGAACGGTGGCCCAACTCGACGCCGGCGTGCATGCCATCGGCAAGAAGGTCGTCGAGGAGGCCGCGGAGGTCTGGATGGCCGCCGAGTACGAATCCGACGAGGCCGCCGCCGAAGAGATTTCCCAACTCCTCTACCACCTCCAGGTCCTGATGCTGGCCCGCGGCCTGCGCCTGGAGGACGTCTACAAGCATCTGTAGGTCGATCCTGGACCTGCGACACCTCGCCCCGGGATCGACCGCGCAGTCGACGTCCACACCGACATGCTTGAGCCGATGAGTAGGGGAATCACCTCCCATGAAGGACTACCTCCGTATCGCCGTGCCCAATAAGGGCCAGCTCTCCGAGCCCGCCAGCGCCATGCTCCGCGAGGCCGGATACCGCCAGCGCAAGGACTCGCGCGACCTCGTCCTGGTCGACCCGGACAACGAGACCGAGTTCTTCTTCCTCCGTCCCAAGGACATCGCCGTCTACGTCGGCGAGGGGATCCTGCAGGCCGGGATCACCGGCCGGGACATGACGCTCGACTCCCAGGCGCCCGTCGACGAGGTGCTGCCGCTGGGCTTCGGCGGCTCCACCTTCCGCTTCGCGGCGCGCGACGGCGCGTCCATGAAGCTGGAGGACCTGCGGGGCAAGCGCATCGCGACGTCGTTCGACGGTCTGCTCCGCTCCTACCTGGCGGACCGCGGCATCGACGCCCGGGTCATCCACCTCGACGGCGCCGTGGAGAGCTCCATCCAGCTGGGTGTGGCCGACGCCGTGGCCGACGTCGTGTCCACCGGTACGACGCTCCGCCAGGCCGGGCTGGAGATCTTCGGCGACCCGATCCTGCAGTCCGAGGCCGTCCTGATCCGGCAGCGCGACGCCGACGACGACCCCAAGATCGAGCAGCTGCTGCGTCGTCTGCGCGGGGTCCTCGTCGCCCGCGACTACGTGATGATGGACTACGACGTACACGCCGAACGGCTGGACGACGCCGTCGCGCTCACCCCCGGCATGGAGGGCCCGACCGTCTCGCCGCTGCACCGCGAGGGCTGGGTCGCCGTGCGCGCCATGGTCCCGCGCCGCGACGCCCAGCGGATCATGGACGACCTGTGGGGGATCGGCGCACGCGCCATCCTCGTCACCGACATCTACGCCTGCCGCCTTTAGCCGCCCGCGCATCACCGAAACGCCCTCGACGCCCGGCCCCACCCGCCGCAGGGCCGCCCTGTTGGAGCCGCCGCGATGTCCACCCACGGCCTGCGACCGGACCCCGAGCCCGAGGTCCTCGCGCGTGCCACGGGGGAGACCGGCGGCGACCTGGTGCTGCGGCGGGTCGGGGCCGACTTCGAGATCTACAGCAACGGCGTCGCGCTCATGGACACCCGGGACGGGGCGTCCGAGCGGCGGATGGTGCGTGCCGCCCTGGACGCGCTGCCCGGCGAACCCGCCGGGGCACGTGTGCTCATCGGGGGCCTCGGCATGGGGTTCTCCGCGCGCGAGGCCCTGGACGACGCCCGCGTCGGCCACGTCCGCGTCATCGAGCTGGAACCGCTGGTCATCGCGTGGCACAGCGGCCCGCTCGCCGACGTCGCGGGGGACCTGCCGGCTGATCCGCGGTGCGAGCTGACGCGAGGGGACATCGTCACCTGGCTGCGGGACGCCGCCGATCACGCGTCGACCGGCGGTGAACAGGTCGGCTATGACGTCATCTGCCTGGACACCGACAACGGCCCGGACTGGACGGTCGTGGAGGGCAACGGCCGGTTGTACGAGCCCGCGGCACTGGGCCGGCTGGAGCGCCTGCTGCGCCCCGGCGGTGTGGTCGCCTTCTGGAGCGCGATGCGGGCGCCCACGTTCGCGGCGCTGCTGGGACAGCGCTTCGGCGGGGTCGACACGATCGAGGTCCCGGCACGCCGGGGCGAACCCGATGTCGTCTACCTCGCGCGACGTTCGGCCGACTGATTCGGGCGACCCTTACCTGAGCGCGACCGCTTCCGGCCGCACGGCGTACCCCGCTCTTATCCCTGGCGTCTGCCAAGCGCATGTTTGATAATGCGCAGAACGGGCGGGTACCTCCGAGTAGGAACGGTCAGCGCGACGGGACCTACAGGGATTGAGGCCCACATGGACACGGATCGGACGGGTACAGACGCCAGCGACACAGGGGGTCCAGACACAGGGGGTACAGCCACAGGGAGTCCAGGCATAGAGCGCACGGATACAGAACGCGAGGGCGCCGAGCACTTCGGTCGCCGCTATGTCGGAAAGGCGGCCATCCTCACCGGTGCGGCCTCGGGAATCGGCCGGGCGACGGCGCTGCGGCTGTCGGCCGAAGGTGCACGGCTGCTCGTCGTCGATCGGGATGAGGAGGGGCTGAAGGAGACCGTCCGGCTGGCCGAGGAAAGCAACGGGGCGGGCGGGCCGCGGCTGGTCCCGGTGGTCGCAGACGTGGGCGACGAGCGGGAGGCGCGATCGGCGGTGGCCACCGCCGCCGAGCGATTCGGCCGGATCGACCTGCTGGTCAACGTCGCCGGGATGCTCAGTGTGACTCCGCTGGCCCAGCTCGGCGTCGACGAGTGGCGTCGGCTGCTCGACGTCAACGCGCTCGGGACGATGCTGTTCTGCCGGGAAGCCCTGCCGCACCTCATCGCGAGCAAGGGAGTGGTGATCAACACCGCCTCGACCTCGGCGACGCATGCCCATCCCCTGATGACCGCCTACGCGGCCTCGAAGGGAGCGGTACTGGCGTTCACCCTGAGCCTGGCCGCCGAGCTGGCGCCGCACGGCGTGCGGGCCGTCGCGATCTCCCCCGGCGGGGTGACGACGCCGATGACGCGGTCGACCCGGTTCCCCGAGGGGTCTGAGCCCGTCGCCGCCTACTACCGTCGGATCGTTCCGCAGATGGGGACGCTGGGCGCGCCCGAGCAGATCGCCGGGACTATCGCCTTCGCCGGATCTGCGGACGCCGGCTACATGACCGGCGTCGAGCTGCGCGTCGATGGCGGATCACACAACTGAGCGGCCCCGCGCCCCTCTCCGGCGGGATGCTGTCGTCGCCCCCGTCACCTGGGCAAACGTAAGGGGACCGCCCCTCGGGGGTGCGGTCCCCTCCACGGCCCCGCGTCTCGCAGCGGAGGCCCGGCCCCGGTCACTCGGCGGAGGCGCGGCCGTCGGCCTGCTGCTTCTCGATCTCCTTGCGGACCTCCTCCATGTCGAGTTCGCGGCACTGCTTGATGAGGTCGTCCAAGGCGTCCTTGGGGAGTGCACCGGGCTGGTTGAAGATCACCGTCTTGTCCCGGACGACCATCAGGGTCGGGATCGACTGGATGTCGAATCCGGCGGCCAGTTCCTGCTGCGACTCGGTGTCCACCTTGGCGAAGAGCAGGTCGGGGTTCTCGTCGGACGCCTGGTCGAAGATCGGGGCAAAGGTCTTGCACGGACCGCACCATGAGGCCCAGAAGTCGATCAGGACGAACTCGTTATCCGTCAGGGTCTCGTTGAAGTTGTCCTTGGTGAGCTCGAAGGTGGCCACGAAGTCTCCTGAGTCGTCGAGGTTGTGTCTACTGGCTAACGCCTCGTAGAGCGGTCGTGCCCACTGTTTTGTTCCGCATGCGTGCTGAGGAGTTACGGAGCAGGGAATCGTCACGCTCGGTTTTCCCTGCAAAACACATGGTGAATACCGAGTTGGGAGGAAAGGCCCAGTGTGGCTAGTGTCGACTGATAGGAGGACGAATCATCTCGGTGTGCGGGGGGAACGGCGTGGGCATAGGCAGGCCGCCGGTGTTCCGGCGCGGTGAAGCGGCGGAGGGCGAGGAGCCCGACTACCGCTTCACCCTGGCCAACGAACGCACCTTTCTCGCCTGGATCCGCACGTCGCTGGCGCTGGTGGCCGGGGCGGTCGCGGTGCTGCACCTCGTTCCGCTGGACTGGCGTGCGGAGCTCAAGCTGGTGGTGGGCCTGGCCCTCACCGCGCTCGCGGTCATCATCACCATCTACGCGCCCGTGCGCTGGGTGCGGGTGCAGCGCGCCATGCGTCTCGGCCGACCGCTGCCGATGAGCGCCCTGCCCGTGATCACCACGATCGGCATCGCGATCGTCTGCGTCGCGGTGCTGCTCGGCAACTATTGGCGGTGAGCCCGATGGGCAGAGCGGACCCGAGGAGGGCGCGGACCTGGGATGCCGCCGGAGGCGCGACCGGGGGCACCTCCGGGGGCACAGCCGCGGACGGAGGCGACGGCGCAACCGGGGCCCGCCCCGAGGACAGGGACGCCGGGCTGCAGCCGGAGCGGACGTTTCTCGCCTGGCAGCGCACGCTGATCGTCATCTTCGTTGTCGCACTTCTCTACCTGCGCGATCCGTTCCAGAACGGCGCGTCAGGGTCAGGGAGCGGGCCCGACCCCATCTTCCGGTTGGCGGCTGTTCTGGTGGTGGCGGTAGCGGTGGGCATCCTCATGGCGCATCTGCGGCGGCGCTGGCGCGCGACCGACCAAGGTCTGCATGATGACGCCACTGGGAACCCGCCCGCACCGCTGGCCTCTCCGTGGGCGATCTACCTGCTGAGCGGGTCAGCGGCAGCGATCGCCACCGTGGTCGCGGTGAGCGCGCTCTTCGGATTCGGATAGGGCGAATCGGGACATTCAGGATCGGGACGCTGCGTGGTGGGGCACCCGCCGGGAACGGTGGGTGTGCGTGTCCCGGTGGGCCGGACGGACGGGATCCGGCCCGGAGGGTGGTCAGACCACCGCTGCCTGGGGCGCGGCATCCTCGGCCCTCTTGTACTCGATGATCGACGTGATGATGTCGTTGAGGTCGCGCTGTGGGGCGTAGTCGATGAGGCGGTTGGCGAGGGTGGTGTCGGGCATGCGGCGCTGCATGTCCTCATACCCCTTCCCGTAGGCGTCCGCGTAGGACACATACGAGATCTCGCTGGAGGAGCCGGTGAGCTCGAGGACGCGGTCGGCCAGTCCCTTGATCGAGACCTCCTCCTGTCCGCCCAGGTTGACGGCTTTGTTGTAGGCCGCGGGGGTGTCCATGAGCCGGACGACGGCGGGGATGATGTCGAACACCGAGCCGAAGCAGCGGCGCTGGGTGCCCTCGCCGTAGACGGTGATGGGTTCGTTGTTGAGTGCTTGGGAGACGAAGCGGGGCACGACCATGCCGTAGCGCCCGGTCTGACGGGGGCCGACGATGTTGAAGAACCGGGTGATGACGCAGGGGATGCCGGACTGCTCGCCGTAGATATGGGCGACGAGCTCGTCGAGGCCCTTGGCGGCGGCGTACGACCAGCGGCTCTTCAGTGGTGACCCGAGGACACGGTCGGCGTCCTCGGTGAGGCCGTCGGCGTCGTTCTTGCCGTAGACCTCACTGGTCGAGGCGACCATGAAGCGGGCGCCGTGCGAGACCGCGGCTTCGACCACGTTCTCGGTGCCGTGCAGGTTGGTGTGGAGAGATCGCAGCGGGTTGTCCACAATCGTGTGGACGCCGACCGCCGCGGCGAGATGGAAGACGGTGTCGCTGCCCGCGATCACATCACTGACCAGACTCTGATCCAGGATCGAGCCCTTGACCAGCTCGAACGATGTGTTCTGGGCAACCTGTTCGAGATTGGACTCCGATCCGGTGGACAAATCGTCCAGGACGGTGACCTCATGCCCGTGGGCGATGAGGTAATCGCAGAGATGAGAACCGATGAAGCCGGCACCGCCGGTCACAACAGCCTTCAACGTTGCCTCCCCCTCCAAGGGTGCGGTTGTACATAGCTGATTCGGATTGCGTGCGGTGAACTGGGACGGGAAACACGGGGGCCTCGGCGCTCAGGCAAGCCAGCGCAGGGCGTGGTAGCCCTCGGCCAGTGCGACTCCGCTCTGCATCCCGCGCAGGGCGGCCAGACTCCGGAGCGTGAGCTCCGACCGGGTGTGCGGATGGTCGTGGATCTGGGTGCCGTACAGGCGCATGCCGGCGATCTTCGCGTCGAGGTCGTGTTCCGCCAGTTCGACGAGGAGGTTCGGTGAGGCGGACGCCTCGTACCTCCACTGGTCGGCGGCCTCCTCGTAGGCGAGCACCACGTCGGGGTGGTGCCGCAGGGCGTTATTGGACGGGCGCAGGGCCGTGTGTACGGCCTCCGCGGTGACTTGGTGATCCTGGTTGTAGCTGGTCCGATGGGGGGCGAGTACCACCGTCGGCTTGAGGTTCGCGATGGACAGCGGGCTCTGCCGCTCGATCGCGTTGCACAGCTCGAAGCGGGGCACCTGGTCGAGCTTGAGGTGGTACTCGTCGCCGGGAAAGGCGACGTGCCAGTCGTCCCAGCGGAAGTAGTCGGCGACCTCCTTGATCTCGGCGTACCGCTCGTGGGCGGTGGAGAAGCCCTTGGGTGACAGGTCGGCGGTGTCGCCAACGGTGAGGAACTGGATGAAGACGTGGGCACCGGCAGCCTTGGCTTTGTGCATCAGCCCGCCGCAGCCGAGCGTTTCGTCGTCGGGGTGGGGGGCGAAGATGAGGATGCGCTGCTCGGACCAGTTGATCGTCATGCCATGTCCTTCGAAAACGGGGGATTATCTAGGCAGTACGGCAGTGAGCACGGTGCAGATCACTCCACCTGGTCATAGAAGACGTCCACGCAGGTGTGATGGTTGGCACACCGGGTTGTTCCGGTCAGGCCCCGGCGGTGGGGGCGCGTGCCGCGCGGAGCAGCCCGAGGCCGTCGGGACCGACGTTGAGAAGCAGGTCCAGGGCGGCCACGCGGGGCAGGAACTCGCCCTTGCCCCGGGCGGGTTGCGGGTATTCCGGGTGCTGGAAGTTCTGCCATTCGACCTCGATTCCGTACTTCTGGAAGAGGCCCTGGTCGACGTAGTCGCGGGCGCCGTCGCCGGAGAGCATCACGTCGGCGCCGACCTTCGCGCAGATCTGTGCCAGCAGCTCGGACTTCTGACCGGGGAAGTCGCCGAGGTCGCTCGCGAGGACGATCGGCGTGGTGATCCCGAAGCCGGTCAGGAGGAAACGGGTGGAGGCCATCGAGAGGTCGATGAGGCGCTCCCACTCGGTGTCGTAGAGGCGCAGGAAGTCCTGGCCGAACCGGTCGAAGAACGGGGCTCCGCGGTAGCAGTGCTCCGCCAGTGTGCGGCGGTGTTTCTCCTGCCACTTCTGATCGTTGTTGATCAGTTTGTCCATGATTCTGTCGTTCCGGTTTCCTTGGATAACCGGGACGGAGAGCAGTACTGGACCGCTCTTCGAGGCGACGTAGTTGCGATTCTGCCAACCTCGGCGCTCGTACTGAACATGATCGAGTACGACAAAAAGGTCACATCGATCGATTTTGTCGATGAGGCCCAGCCAGGGCAAGTAATGCGGCTGGTGCATGGCGACGCGCACTGCGGTTCCTCTCCGAGGCGGGGGATACACGCGCCATGGGCGCGTGCCGGCGATGGTCGGGGTCGGTCCTGGTCGAGGATCCGCCGCTGTCCTCTGTGGATCGAACTTCAGGGTGCCGGTCGTTGATCAAGTTGAAATACGAAGAAACTACGTATACGGGATGAGTGGATCCCATCCCCACTCGGTATTGCATCAACAGGACTCACTGGCCGCAAGTCCATGCATACGATTTGTGTGGCCTACATAGGTCGCGGAAGTCGGTGAACTTCCTGCTTATGGGAAACGTCATCCTAATGCTGGCTTTGTCGGTTACCGTCAGTCCGAAACTGTCCCCTCAGGAGGGTTACCGGTGCGTACCGCCCGTTTCATAGGGAGTTGGGTCGCAGGGCTGCTCGCCCTCACCCTCGCTGTGACAATGTTCATCAACTGGCTGCAGTTCGTCTTATCCTCGGGCACGGCGGGGCCCACCCCTCTCTTCCTGTGGATGGCCCTCGGCGTGAACCTCTTCGTGTGGACCGTCATCGGTGGCGTCCGCCTTGGTGACGACGGTGTGCGCGCACTGCTCGCGAGGAGGGCCGTACCCGAGAGGCGAGGCGCACATGCCGGTGCCGCCGGTGGCGGAAGAGCGCCCAGTGACGAGCGTGCGCTGGTCCGTCAGCAGGCAGTGAGAGGCGCGGGCGGCGGCGGCAGTGGGTCCGCGGTCGGCACGGTCACCGTGACCGGTGGGGATGACGCCGACGGCGGACCGGCGGCCGGCACCGGGATCGCGGCCGTGGGGGCGACCGGGATCGACCAGATCACCCTCGCGGTCATCATCCCGGCGCACAACGAGGAACCGGTGATCGACGGGGCCATCAAGTCGGCGCTGCGGCTGTTCAACCGCTGGGACATCTATGTGGTCTCGGACAGCTCGAAGGACGCCACGGCCGATATTGCGGCCGAAACCGGTGTCAACGTCCTGGAGCTGCTCACCAACCGCGGCAAGGCCGGGGCGATTGAAGCAGTGATCCAGGAATTCGACCTAACCGAAAACTACGACGGCGTCGTCATCCTCGACGCCGACACCGAGCTCGACGAGAAGTACGTCTCGGGGGCGCGCAAGCAGCTCAGCGACCCCTCGGTCGCCGCTGTGGCCGGGTTCGTGGTGGCGGAGTGGAAGCCGAAGGAGCGCACCCTGATCGGTCGGCTCATTTCGGCGTACCGGGACCGGCTCTACTGGCTCCTCCAGTACCTGCTCCGCTTCGGCCAGACGTGGCGGCACACCAGCTGCACCTTCATCGTCCCGGGATTTGCCAGCGTGTACCGGAGCTCGGTGCTCAAGCAGCTCGACATCAACCCCAAGGGGCTGGTCATCGAGGACTTCAACATGACGTTCGAGGTGCACCACCGGCACCTCGGCCGGATCTCGATGAACCCCAACACCAAGGCCTACTGCCAGGATCCCTTCACCATCGGCGACTACATCAAGCAGGTGCGGCGCTGGACGCTGGGCTTCTGGCAGACGGTGCGGCGGCACGGGGTGTGGCCGAGCCTGTTCTGGTTCGCGCTGTTCTTCTACATCCTGGAGGTGCTGTTCGTCGCGGTCATGCTGATCATCATGGCCGGGCTCGCGCTCTTCACGCTGGTGCCGGAGGTCACCGGTGACGCGGTGCTCTCGCTCGGGTTCTACTCGACGGGCTACGAGGCGGTGACGGCGGTCCTGCCGCTGACCGCGATCGCGGTGGGGATGTTCGTCCCGGACTACGTCCTGACCTGCGTCATGGCCACGATCCGGCGGAGGCCGAGCTACCTCATCTATGGACTCTTCTTCCTGCCGATGCGGCTCATCGACTCCTATCTGACGCTGCGCACCATCCCGCAGGCCTGGACCGCGACGTCCGACGGCCGGTGGAGCAGCCCCACCCGGGCGTCCGGCTCTCTGTAGTCCGGGAGAAGCCGTAGCCCGGGAGAAGCCGTAGCCCGAGAGAGAAAGAACCCACCACCCCCGCGCCGACGCCCCCGACCCGTCTCAACCGCTGACCCTCCCGACCCCCGCCCGCCCTCCACCCACATCGTCCTCCACTCACACGGCCCTCCACTCACACCGCCCTGTCGCACCGACCACCAGCCAGAACGCCGCCATCCTCTGCAACGCGCCCCGAATGCCGACCGCTTACTACAACACGTAGTCTCGAAGGACAATGCAGTTCTCCGGGGGTGGCCACATCGCGCCACCCCCGGATCCATGTCGTTCGACCGATCGTCCTGAGGTGCCACCAGTGGATAAGAAGCGTCTGCCCTTCACGCTGTACCGCGTGTTGGCGTATGTGACGGGTGTTCTCCTGCTGCTGCTGACGTTCGTCGCCATGCCGGCCAAGTACCTGATCGGTGAAGCCGCGCGGTTCTCGCTGGTGGCGGCCCCGGCCGGAATGGAGCAGTGGTTCGGAGACGACACCGTGCTGATGAAGCTGGTGGCGCTCCCGCACGGCTACATCTACATGCTCTACGTGCTCGTCGTGGTCTGGCTCGCCATGGACCGCCGCTGGAGTGCGGGCCGCACGGTCGGCGTGGCCTTGGCCGGAACGATCCCGTTCCTGGGGCTCATCCTGGAGCACCGCCTGGCCAAGGCGGAGAAAGCCGCGATGGACGCCGAGGCGGCGTCGGCCGGTCAGGAAGCGGCCGCGGCCGAGCGCTGAGCCTCGGACTCCGCCTCGCCTCCGTCATCCGCCGAGCCGTCGCCCCGCTGGCGGTCGGCCCCGACCTCGCGACGCATCAGCGAAACCCAGAACACGATGGCGGCGATACCGAAGATCACCCACTGGGCGGCGTAGCTGAGGCTCCGCCAGTTCCAGATGATCTCCTTCGGCGGGCTCGGCGGGGGGATCACCTCGGCTTGGGGAGCCGAGGAGGTCGCGGGCGGATCCGCCGGGTCCTGCTCGGCCATGGTGAGGTACCCCTCGTAGAGCCGGTAGGGCCACTCGTTCACCAGCACGGCCGTGGAGATCCGGTCGATCTGCCCCTCCGGAACCGTCAACGGGACGTAGCCGTCCTCCGCCGACTGCGGAGGACGCAGCCAGCCGGTGACGGTGACCTTACCCTCGGGCGGAGCGGGCATTTCGTCGACCTTGTCGACGTCCTCGGCGTGGATCCAGCCACGATTCACCGCGACCGCGACGCCATCGTCCGTGACCAGCGGGAAGACGACGTAGTAGCCTTCCTCCCCATCGGGCGACAACGCGGGCGCCAACCGCCGCGCGTCGGCGTCGTAGGTGCCGCGAGCGGTGACCGCACGGTTCGCGTCATCGTCGGGCATGTAGTCGCCGGGCTGGAGGACGGTCTGCAACCGCGCGGCGTCGTCGAGGTCCTGCAGCGGGTTGGTGATCACTTCCCGCGAGGGCTCCTGCGCTCGGACGTACTGCCAATAACCCAGGCCAAAGCAGGAAACGGCGACGACCACGGCGGCCAGGTGGATGCCGATCCATCGAGGTTGCAACAGCGGGAAACGCACCTTCCCAGGTTATGTCCGGCTCGGCGGGCGGCTGCCATGACCCCCGTTTGACGATCGGCTTGCAACCTTGGTTCGTTGAAGAGCCGCGAGTGGAGATCACTTTAAGTAATTTCCTGTGACTGAGGGTTGTTTAGCCAGGTCGTCGTGGGTAATGTACGTACTAGCGCGAGAGAGAAATCACTGAAATCGTGCTACGCGAGCTTTCACAGGTCGCGACTCCAGGGGGGAGGAGTCGGCGACCGTTCCCAAGCGAGGGCCGCCGCCGTGATTTTGAGGGGGGACACGGTGGCGGCCCTCGCATTTTTGTGTGCGCAGGCCCGAAACGGTCGCGCGGGCGCGGCGCGCGGTCTGGCCGTGCCGGTTGTCGTAGCCCCGTCCTAGGATGCGCGGACAGTCGAGGAGAGGAGCGGTGGCATGCACGACCATCCGGATCTGGGCCCGGCCGCGCGCCGGATGAACGACGTGGTCGCGGGGATCCCCGACGGGAAGCTCTCAGCGCCGACCCCGTGTACCGACACCTCCGTGGGTGACCTGCTCGACCACGTGATGGGGCTGGCGCTCGGCTTGCGGCGGGCGGCCGAGAAGACCGGGTCGTCTGCGGACGACCCGCCTCCGGCGCCCTCGGCCGCGAACCTGCCGTCCGACTGGCGCGAGGTCCTGGCCCGGCGGCTCGACGACCTTGCGACAGCGTGGCGGGCCCCCGAGGCCTGGCAGGGCGCCACGGAGGCCGGGGGCGTCGAGCTCTCCGGGCAGGAGGCGGGGATCGTCGCTCTGGACGAGCTGGTCCTGCACGGCTGGGACCTTGCCCGCGCCACCGGCCAGTCCTACGCGTGCGACCCCGCGGACGCCGAGGCCTGCCTCGCCTTCGTGGCGAATGTGCCCGAGGACCCGCAGGCGCGCGAGGGCCTGTTCGGGCCGGTCGTCGATGTCCCGGAGGGCGCCCCGCTGTTCGACCGCCTTCTCGCACTCAGCGGCCGCGACCCGTCGTGGGCCCCCGCCTAGCATCCGTCTTTCCCGCCCACATCAGCGGCGTGCGGGAGGCCACCCCGCTTCCGGCGTCCTCGCGCATTGGCGGCAGGAACGGGCGGACGCCGCCAGCATCGCGTGGGACGCGGCCCCCGCCGCCGCAGCCAGGGCGATCACCGGCCAGTTCGCGGACCACGGGGACACCACCGCGAGTGCCGCCGTCGCGATGGGCATCGCAGCGGCCGCGGCGGTCCCGCTCCACGCGACCGCGCGGGCCAGGCCTTCCGGTGCGGTGAACAGGCCTTCCGGAGCGCTGAAACGGCGCGCGAGTCCTCCCGTCGCGGCCAGCGCCGCCACCGCGAGCAGGGCGGCGAGCACCGCGAGTGCGGCCAGATTCGCGGCCAGTGCCTCGGCAGCGCCCGAGGGGCGCCAGGCAGCGGCCGTCCACGCCCCGGCCCAGCAGGCGGCCAGCAGAGGAACGGTCAGCAGCACCGTCCGCGCGGTACTCCGCACCTGGGCGATCGTCAGCTCCCGCTGGCAGCTCGGCGCCAGCTCTTCGGGCGTGCCGAACTCGCGCACCGCTGCGCGGACGGCGTTCGGGTACGGGACGCCGCTAAGGGCGTGCGCCTCGACCGTGTCAGCGAGCCCGTCGCGGATCTCGCTGACCATGCGGGCCTTCGCGCGGGTCGGCCCCCGCAGGGCGCCCGCCAGCTCCGCGGAGTGCGCCTCGACGGGGTCCAGGTGCCGGGCGGCGCCGCTCACGTCGCGATCCCGGGCCGCGTGGCCGGGTCGAGGACGGAGCCGATCGCCGCGGTGAACCTCCGCCACGCGGCGCGCTCGTCGTCCAGGCCGCGCCGCCCGGCGTCGGTCAGCTCGTAGCAACGCCGCCGCCGCTCGCCCACCGACTCCCAGCTGCTGTGCAGGAAACCCAGCCGCTCCAGCCGCTTCAAGGCCGGATAGATCGTCCCCGCGCGCAGTTCGAGCGCGCCTCCGCTGCGCTCCTGGACCGCGGTGATGATCGCGTACCCGTGCAGCGGGCCCGACTCCAGTGCGGCCAGCAGCAGCCCGTCGAGGTGTCCTCGCACCGTGTCCGCCTTCATGGGGGCAGCCTACCGGACGATTATGTAGGCAGTGTATATATTGGCTGCCTACATAAAAGCGACCCCTCGGAGGAGCCGACGTGACCAAGGTGCTGCTGTCCCTGCACGTACTCGCCGCGATCCTGGCGGTCGGACCGATCGCCGTGGCCGCCTCGCTCTTCCCCCGCTACGCCCGGCAGGCCGCGGCCGTGAGCGGAGGCCGGCCCGCCGCGGTCGCCGCCGTCCTGCACCGGGTCTGCCGGGTCTACACCGTGGTCGGCATCGCGGTCCCGGTCCTCGGGTTCGCCACGGCCGCTCAGATGGGCGTACTGGCCGACGCCTGGGTGATCGCCTCGGTGGTGCTGACCGGCGCCGCCGCCGTGCTCCTCGGCGCGGCCGTTCTGCCCGCGCAGGGGCGGATGCTCGCGGCGGACGGCGCCGAGGCGCGGTCGGCCGCCCGGCTCGCCATGCTCACCGGGGTCTTCAACCTGCTCTGGGCGGTCGTGGTGGTGCTGATGATCGTCCGCCCCGGCTCGACCACGGGGGCGTGATGGTGCGGGCGCTGCGCATCGCGGCCATGGTCGAGGCCGCCTCTCTGACGGTCCTGCTGGCCAACCTCGCCACGGTCCACGCGCCGGCGGTCTCCTCGCTGGCCGGGCCCGTCCACGGCACGGCCTACCTCGCCGTCATCGCGGCCGTCTGGCTTGCCCCGACCGGGGCCGCCTCGGGGCCCCGATGGCGCGCCGCCGTCCCGGGAATCGGCGGCCTCATCGCACTGCGGCGCCTGGACCGCCGCGGCGCCGACCCTTCCACCTCTCCAACCGACAACCCGCAGAAAGGCACAGCCGATGGACACCCTCTATGACGGCCTGGACTTCCCGCGCACCGAGACGGCGCTGAAGGCGCTGCGCTTCGCCAAGCGCGTCGAGCACGCGGCGGCCTTCAACCACAGCATGCGCACCTACTTGTACGGCCGCTTCGTCGGTGAGCGGGAGGGCCTGCTGCCGGGCCGCGACTACGACGACGAGCTGCTCTTCCTCGGATGCGTCCTGCACGACGTGGGCC
The DNA here is from genome assembly GCF_002263495.1 of Nocardiopsis gilva YIM 90087. Taxonomy (NCBI): domain Bacteria; kingdom Bacillati; phylum Actinomycetota; class Actinomycetes; order Streptosporangiales; family Nocardiopsidaceae; genus Nocardiopsis; species Nocardiopsis gilva. Next base: position 690,889 of record NZ_CP022753.1, read on the forward strand.
TGAGCGCCGAGGGCGACGGCGACCAGCGCTTCGACATCGACGGCGCCGACCTCGCGGCGCGCTTCCTGACCGAACAGGGGCTTCCGGAGGACAGGGTCGAGGTCGTCTGGGACGCGATCGCGCTCCACCTGTGCTTCGACGTCGCCCGGCGCAAGCGCCCCGAGATCGCGCTGGTGACCACCGGCGCCGGGTATGACCTTGGCGTCGACGCTCGCCACCCCCTGCCCGACGGCTACGCCGACCGGGTCCACGCGGTGCTTCCCCGGCTGCACGCCGCCGCGGTGCTGCACGACGAGATCATCGAGCAGGGGCTCGCCAAGCCGGGGAAGGCGCCCATGTTCAGCCTCCCGGGCGAACTCGTCCGCCAGCACACCGGGAAGGCCTGGCCCACCTGGGAGCAGCTGGCCCGGCAGGACGCCGGGTGGGGCGACTACGACGGCTACGCAGGGTCGGTGCGGTAGCCCTCGCGTCGGTGGCCGCCCCTCGCCGCTCCCCGGGAGAGTGGCCGTGTGTCGGCTGCGGGCGCCAGACGAGCGGGGGAGCGGTGACGTCGGCCCGCAAGCGCGGGTGATCGGTGTGTCGGCCTCATCGGGAGGGACTGTCACCGGCTCGTCATGGAACGCGAAACGCCCTGTCAAAGCAGGTGTCCATGCTGGTGGGGTGGCCGTCATCCGGTCGTAGGCTGATGCGCGATTCCCAAGGTCCAGGAGAGTGCCGCGCCGTCATGACACGTGTTCTGCTGATCGAAGACGACACCGCCGTGCAGAAGGGGGTGACGCTCGCGCTGCGCCGACGCGGTCATGAGATCGAGGTGGCCGGCAGCGGGGAGGCCGGGCTGCCCGCACTCCAGCGGTTCGAACCCGAGCTCGTCCTGCTGGACCTGATGCTGCCGGGCATGAGCGGGCTGGAGGTCTGCCGCCGTATCCGGGAGGAGCGGCAGGTGCCGATCATCATTCTCTCCGCCCGCGGCGATGACATCGACATGGTGGTCGGCCTGGAGGCCGGTGCCGATGACTACGTCGTGAAACCGGCCAGCGGGGAGGTGCTGGAGGCGCGCATGCGCGCCGTCTTGCGGCGCGTGGTCCCGCAGCGGGCGACGGCGGAGGGGGATGTGGACGCGGGCGCCGTGTCGGCGCCGCAGGTGGAGACACAGGTGGAGACACACGGCGCGCTGGCCATTGATCGGGCGGGGCTGCTGGTCTCCAAGGCGGGCGCGGAGGTCGTGCTCGCGCCGTCCGAGCTCAAGTTGCTGCTGTTCCTGTCCGCCGCGCCCGGCCAGGTCTTCAGCCGTCAGCAGCTCCTCGAACAGGTCTGGGAGCACAGCTTCTACGGCGACGCGCGCCTGGTCGACGCGTGCGTCATGCGGTTGCGGGCCAAGATCGAGGATGATCCGCGCTCGCCCAGCTACGTGCAGACCGTTCGGGGTTTCGGCTACCGGTTCGGGCCGCTGTGACCGCGATCCCGCGTCCGCCGCGGCGCCTGGCCGGGTGGGTAGCGCAGCGCTGGGGGCTGCGACCGCGGTTGGTCGTGGGGTTTCTCGTCGTCGCCGTCCTCAGTGCCCTGCTCACCGCCACCGTCACCTTCCGCCAGGCGCGCGGCGCGATCCTGGAGCGCTCGCAGGAAGCCGCCGTCAACGACCTGCGCACGCAGGTCGACTCTCTGGGTCCCGACCTCGTCGTCCCGCCGCAGGAGGAGGACCTGCGCGACTTCGCGCTGCGGCTGGAACAGGCCGGAGGCTCGCACCCCTGGCGCGTCTCCGTTTCGTATGCGGACGGGCCGATCATCCCCGGTCCCCCGAAGGGAGAGCAAGGCAGCGCCCTCGCCTCGCTGCGCGCGGCCGTCGGCGACCGGCGCTCAACCGTCTACCAGCGGGTGGACCGCGACGGCGACCCTCGGCTCGTCATCGCGATGCCGGTGGACTTCGCCGATGGCGGCACGCCCTCCGGCGTCGTGGTCTACGCCGACATGTCGCTGAGCGACGAGCGCGACGATATCGCCGCGCTGGTCACCGCCGCTCAGGTCGGCGCGGTGCCCGCGCTCGTGCTCGCCCTCGTCCCGGCGCTCATCGCCGCCCGCCGGGTGCTGCTCCCCGTGCGACGGCTCCAAGAGGCCGCCGAGCGGATCACCTCCGGCGAACTCGACACCCGCCTTCCCGTCTCGGGCAGCGACGAACTCGCCGACCTCACCCGCACCTTCAACACCATGGCCGCCGCCCTGGAGTCGAGCGACACCGAACTGCGCCGAATGGAGGCCAACGCCCGACGCTTCGCCGCCGATGTCTCACACGAGCTGCGCACCCCGCTCTCCGCGATGACCGCGGTCACCGGAGTCCTGGATGAGGAGGTCGAGCGACTCGACCCCGACACCGCCGACGCGGTCCAGCTCATCAGCCAGGAGACCGCCAAACTGGCCCGCATGGTCGAGGACCTCATGGAGATCTCCCGCTTCGACGCCGGAGCGGCCGCCCTCCAGCTCGACGAGGTCGATGTCGCCACGGCTGTCCGCAAGACGCTGCGGCTCAGAGGGTGGGACGACCAGGTCGAGGCGGAGCTGCCCGAGGGACTGCGGGCGCGCCTGGACCCCCGCCGTATCGACGTCGTCCTGGCCAACCTGATCAGCAACGCGCTGCGGCACGGCGGCGCTCCGGTCCGGCTGCGCGCCTGGGCTGAGGGGGGACGGCTGCTCATCGACGTCGCGGACGACGGTCCCGGCATCGACCCCGAAGCCCTCCCGCACGTCTTCGACCGCTTCTACAAGGCCGACGCCGCACGCGCCCGCTCCGAGGGCAGCGGCCTGGGACTGGCCATCGCGATGGAGAACACGCGGTTGCACCACGGCACGCTGACCGCCGCTAACGCGCCTGAAGGCGGGGCCGTGTTCACCGTCTCCCTCCCGGTCGATCCCGACGAGGGTGGCGGTAGGGAGGGCGCGCCGGACGGTGCCGGTCGCCGCGACGGTTCCGATGGTCCCGCGGATCCCGGCGGTATGTCCGGGGGGCCGATGTGATCCGACCGACCCGTCCGCGCGGTCGCGCCGCGACCGCGCTCGCGCTCGCGCTCCTCGCGCTCGCAGGATGCGGTATCCCACCGACCGACCCCGGCGTGGCCGGTGGCCCCGCGCGGGGCATCCAGCGGCCGGGCGCGGACAGCCACACCGCCCGCCTCATCTTCGTCGGTTCGTCGGGTCCCCAGGCGGTCGCACGACCAGTCGAGGGCCCGGTCGATGCGCGGGAGGCCATGGACCTGCTCCTGGACGGCCCCTCCGCCGCCGAGCGGGAACGCGGGCTGTTCACCGAGGTGCCGCCCATGAGCGGTGGCGTTCGCGTCACCGCCACTGAGGGAGCGGTCGACGTCTACATCCCGATGAAGGCGTCCGCGCTGCCGGTGGCGGCGGTCAGCCAGCTCGTCTGCACCGCCGCCAACGCCGACATCCCCGGGGACCGCCCGCCTGCGGAGGTCGACGTCCGCATCTTCGAAGAGAAGCGGTACCCCTGGCAGCTGCGCTGTGGCGACTCCGGCAACGCCTATCCCACCGGCGGCTCCGACGGGCCCGACTGACCCGGGCGGCCCCACCGGCGGCTGGAGGGCCTCAGATGGTTGATGGGAGATCTTCGGCCTGGCCGGGTGGCGGCAGGCGAGCAGCGGACGCATGAGCGGGACGGCGCGCCCGCGGGCCTCCGGCGGCGCGTTTACGGCGCCACACCACCGCTCCCTTCGTTGATCTCGGCGACGTGCACCTAATACTCGTTGGTATTAGGTGCACGTCGCCGAGATCAACGAACGGGGAGGCGGGAAACCTGCCCGGGCTGGGCGGGGCCACTCCAGCCGACTCCCATCACCGATCTCAGCAGACGGGCTGTCACACAACGCTCATCCGCCGCGCACACAGCGGCGACGGTGGTACGGCGGACCCATCACACCGGCTCCTTAACGTCGGCCGCGCACACATCACGCGAGGCAGAAATTTTGAGGAGTCCGATGACTGACACGCCCGCAGCGGAGCGGATACCAGCCCCCGGTCCCGCCCAGCGCCACCGCCCGACCCCCGGCGGCCGCCGCGCCGCGCTCGGCCGCCTTCTGGGCGTCGACGCGGTGCGCGCGCTGGCGATCTTCGGCATGGTCTGGATGCACTTCGTCCCCACCGGGTGGCTGGAACCCACCCCCTTGGGCCAGGACTGGCCGACCATCCTGCAGTGGCTGAACCAGTTCACCGACACTCGGGCGCGGAGCCTGTTCTTCCTGCTGGCCGGGGTGTCGGTGGCGCTGATGACGGGCGGAGCGGCCCCGCTGGCGGGCCGGGAGATGCGCGCCGCGCGCATGCGCATCGCCGTGCGCGCCGCCGTGCTCTTCCTCCTGGGCCTCTGCCTCGCGGAGATGTCGGGAGCTGCGAACATCATCACCGCGTACACCGGTTGGCTGCTGTTCCTGCTGCCGTGGACGGCGCTGCGCACGCGCACGCTGTTCGGCGCGGCCGGGGTGTTCGCCGTGGCGTCCCCGGTCTTCAAGATCGCGTCGATGAACTGGGGTCAGGACTGGGGGTTCATGCCCGCGTTCGGCCCGGGAGCGCCCCAGCCGGCCGAGGGCCTGTCCCTCCTGCTCGCCCCCGGCGACTGGCTGACCGTCTTCCAGAACTACGTCTTTGGCGCCGACACCATCTACGCGCTGCCGCTGCTGCTCGCGGGTCTGGCCATCGGCCGACTCGACCTGCGTGACCACGCCGTCCGGGTGCGCATGGCGGTGACCGGCCTCGGCCTCGCCGCCGGTGCGTGGGCGGTCTCCTGGATCCTGCTGGCACCGCTCGGGCTCGGCGCCGCGATCGACCGCTACCAGGAGGCCATGGCCGTTCCGCCCCCGCCCGCCGCGGACGGTGCATTGCAGATGCCGCTGGTGCCGTGGGCTGAGCTCGTCGCGCTTTCCTGGCCCGGCCCGGGAATCCCGCAGTTCAGCGTGGTGGAGATCGCGTGGATGGTGGGCGTCGCTCTCGCGCTGCTCGGCGGGCTGCTGATCCTCATGGACCGTGCCGTGTGGCGCAGGGCGCTGTGGCCGCTGGCGGCCGCCGGGAGTATGGCGCTGACCTGGTACTTCGTGCAGGATGTCATCGGTCACCGGCTGATGAGCGCCGGCGCGGCCGGTGGCGGCCACGACCCGCAGTCGATGGTGCCGTATGTCCTGTTCGTCGTGGCGGTACTCGCCCTGTCGGCGGCCTGGCGGTACTTCTTCCGCCGCGGCCCGCTGGAGGCCCTGGTGCACCGGGCGATCACGTGGGCGGTCCCGCGCCGGGCGCACTGACCGCTCCCGTGGTCCGCGCTGATCCGTCCCTGGCCCCCGCGCGCTACACCGGCGAACCGCCACGCGCGCGGGGCGCCGTCAGGGCTCTACGCGTCGGGCGTCTCGGTACGGGAGATCCATTCGTAGACCGGAAGCCTGCCTTCCGGGGTCTCCTCGTGCCGAGGCGTCACTTTGAAGTGCTCATACCCGCCTTTGAAGGGGATTCTGATCTCGATCCCCGGTGGAGTGATGGGCACGATGCGCGCGGGCAGATCTTCGGGCCCGCCCTCCAGGAAGGCTTTCACGCGACTGGTCATACCCCTGAGACTTCCACCTGGAGCCGCGATTGACCAGCACCAACGCCGTTTCGGGTGTGGGGGTCACGAGGCCAGGCGGCGTTCCTCCAAGGGTGGGGTGAGGGCGTCGGCGGTGTGATCCAGCGACAGGCCCAGCGCACGGCAGAGCGCGACGACCGTGAAGAAGGCGGGCGTCGGGATGCGTCCCGACTCGATCTTGCGCAGCGTCTCGACGGAGATCCCCGCCTGGGCGGCGATCTGAACCATGCTGCGCTCGCCGCGCACTTCGCGGAGCAGGTGCCCCAGCCGCTCGCCGCGATCGCGCTCTTCGGGGGTCAGCGGAACTCGAACCATGACCGTGATACTAATACGGGATAGTAATACCGGTATAGTTATTCGAACCAGGAGGAGTTCGCATGGTGGAGCTCAAGACGCCGTCCGAGATCGAGGCGATGCGCGAGGCCGGCCGAATCGTCGCCCAGGCCCTCGACGCCGTGCGCGAGCACGCCGCGCCCGGGGTGCCGATGGCTGAGCTGGACGCCCTGGCCCGCAGGGTCATCACCGACGCGGGCGCCGAGCCGCTGTTCCTCGGGTACCATCCCGACTGGGCGCCCACTCCGTTCCCTGGCACTATCTGTGCCAGCGTCAACGACGCGGTCGTGCACGGCGTCCCCAACGGAGGACGGCTGAGAGACGGCGACGTGGTGAGCATCGACTGCGGAGCGCGCCTGCGCGGCTGGTGCGGCGACGCGGCCATCACCTTCACCGTGGGACGGGGGGATCCGGCCGACACCGCCCTCATCGCGGAGACCGAGCGTGCGCTGAGCGCCGGGATCGAGGCGGCGCGGCCGGGCGCCACCCTGGGCGACGTCTCCGCGGCGATCGGGCACGTCACCCGGGACGCGGGATACGGAGCCGTCGCCGATCACGGGGGCCACGGGATCGGCCGCACCATGCACGAAGCACCATTCGTTTCCAACGACGGGCGCGGCGGCCGCGGCATGCGGTTGAGGCCGGGCCTGGTCCTGGCGCTGGAGCCGATGCTCACGCGAGGCAGCGGCGCCTACCGCACGGACGCTGACGGGTGGACCGTGCGCACCCTCGACGGCAGCCGCGCCGCGCACAGCGAGCACACGGTCGCCGTCACCGAGGACGGGCCGATGGTTCTCACCGTTCCGTGACCCGGGGGTCCGGCGTGCGTCGGTCGACGCGCGGTGACGCCGCACGTGGTGCGTCGGGCCGAGCCCGCTGACCTGGACCCTGAGCCGGAACACCGGGTCGCGTCCGCTCCCGGCCGTTCGGGTCGATTACGCCGGGCGCAGAAGCCGGGGAATTCTCCTCTCGGCGGATGGCCCGAGGCGGTGGGGCGGCATAGTGTCGGTGCCATCGACACCTGTGGTGGCATGGTCGGCGGTGGAGGGATCCATGAGCGAACGCGCGTTGCATTCCGTCCCGGACGCTCGGGAGGAGGACGAGCCGCTGATGCGGGACCTCATCGGCGATCTCCTGCGGCGGGCGCGGCTGGAGCAGGGCCGCACTCTGCGCGAGGTCGCGGAGGAGGCCCAGGTGTCGCTGCCCTACCTGTCGGAGATCGAGCGCGGCCGCAAGGAGCCCTCCTCCGAGGTGCTGGCCGCGGTCTACCGAGCGCTGGGGCTGCAGCTCATCGACCTGGTGGGCGACCTGCACACGCAGCTCATGCCGCGGCCCGAAACCATCCGGCCGATCTCCGCGCCCTCTATTTCTGGACCCGGCCCGCAGGCCATGCTGCTGGCCGCCTGATCACGGCCGGTGGCGGCCTCGCGCCGCCCCCGGCCCCGGCCGGCCCTCTTCTCTTCGCCTACGCTGCCGCGCGGGAGGCGAGTTCCCGCGTGGTGATCAGGCTGTCCACCAGCCCGTAGTCCTTCGCCTCGTCCGCCGTGAGGATCTTGTCCCGGTCGGTGTCCTCCCGCAGCCGCTCCACGGTCTGGCCGGTGTGGCGGGCCAGGATCTCCTCGATCTGGGACCGGATCCGCAGCACCTCGGCCGCCTGGATCTCCAGGTCGGCGGCTTCGCCCTGCCCCTGCGTCGACGGCTGATGCAGCAGCACGCGCGAGTGCTCCAGCGCCATCCGCTTGCCCGGCGTCCCGGCCGCGAGCAGGACCGCGGCCCCCGACGCCGCCTGCCCCATGCACACGGTCGCGATGTCGGCGCGGACGAACCGCATGGTGTCGTAGATGGCCGTCACCCCCGTGATGGAGCCGCCGGGCGAGTTGATGTAGAGGTTGATCTCGCGCTCGCTGCTCTCGTAGTCGAGGTGCAGCAGCTGCGCCATGACCACGTTGGCGACGCTGTCATCGATCGCGGTCCCCAGGAAGATGATCCGCTCGGAGAGCAGCCGGCTGAAGACGTCGAAGGAGCGTTCCCCGTTGGGTGTGCGCTCGACGACCATCGGGACCGTGTACTGCCCGCTCATGCCGTGCCTCCCGTGCTCTGCGTCGTGTCACTCACCGGGGTCCGGGCGGCCGCCGGACTGAACCCGAATCTGCGGGCGGCGTCGCCTCCCAGGTCCGCCGCAGACCGCACCACGCGGTCGACGAACCCGTACTCCCTGGCCTCCTCCGCCGTGAACCAGCGGTCGCGGCGCTGGTCCTCGGCGATCGTCTCCACCGTCTGGCCGCTGTGCTCGGCGATGAGCTCCTGCATGGTGCGCTTGGTGTAGGTCAGGTTCTCGGCCTGCACGGCGATGTCCGCCGCCGTTCCGGCCAGCCCACCGGAGGGCTGGTGCATCATGATCCGCGCGTGCGGCAGGCTGTAGCGCTTGCCGGCCGTCCCCGCACAGAGCAGGAACTGCCCCATGCTGGCCGCGAAGCCCATGGCCAGCGTCGCGACGTCGTTCGGGATGAAGCGCATCGTGTCGTAGATGGCCATCCCCGCCATGACGGACCCACCCGGGCTGTTGATGAACAGCGTGATGTCGCGCTTGGGGTCCTCTTCCGAGAGCAACAGCATCTGCGCGCAGATCCGATTGGCGATCGCGTCGTCCACCTGCTGCCCCAGCACGACAATCCGGCCGTGGAGCAATCGGGTGGCGATCTGGTCGTCGAACGGCGCCGTGGCGGTCTCCGCCGCCGCGAGCCGTGGAACGGTCGAAAGCATGTGTCCTCCTCCATCCGGCCGCCGCTGGGATGGGCGCTCGCCCGTCCCGGCCGGTGCGATTCCAGCCTGTGGGGCGGACGCGGGCGGAAGCGAGCGTTTCTGCCGTGCGGAGATCTGCTGTGGGCAGAGCGGGCAGCGAGGGTGACCGGAGGTGCAGGTCAGCGAGATAGCGGGCGCACAGCGGGGGCTCTCGGTTCCGCCGTTGAGGAGAGCGGGGTGGCCGTCCCGCCCAGGGGAGGACGGCCGCGGTTTCCGGCGCGCTGTGAGCGCGCGCGTGCTCTTCTGGGGCCGCGGGGGAGATCCGGGTGGGAAGGGGCCTGTGCCAGGGTGGCCCCTCCCCACCCCGTCCGAGGGCAGGAGGGTTCCGGTGGTCTCCCGGATACGCCTCGGCCGATGGTTGCCTACAGGGCCAGGCGGAACGTGGGGTTCGAGACGGTGGCGATCACGCGGGCGGAATCGGGCTTCTGCGGGATGCCGTACCGGACCTCGGCATGCGGGGCTCCCTTGAGGAACGTGGTGTCGGCGATCACCACCTGGTAGGGGTCGGGCGTGCTGGACACCGGGATATCGGTGACCAGGAACCAGCCGTAGTAGCCGGTGTCCGGTGCGTAGAGGAAGAACTCACCACCGGCGTAGTCCTCCCGTACCAGGTCCTCGTTGAGGACAAGCGCCCAGTACCGGACCGGGTTGCCAGCGGGCCACATGGTCCGTTCCTCGGCGTGGAGACCGGTCAGTTTCAGGTCGGTGAAGGGGTTGTCCGACATGCGAGCTCCAGGAAGTGAAGACTGCCCCTCCATGGGCGGCGTCGTGCTCTCGGCCGCTAGGGCCGGTCCGCTCGGCACGATCGCCATGGCTATGGCGGACGCCGACATGGTCGCGGTCAGTCCGCGGACAACGTTGTGCATCTCGTCCTTTTCTCGGTGAAAGTGAACGACCAGCGGCCATGCTCAGCGGTATGGCGGTGCACTGGGTGCGAATTCTCGTTCCATCCGTGAACGCGTGACCACTATGAGTGATGTTGTCAGGAGTCCGGGTGTACGGCAAGAGCGGTGGTTTCGCTGGCGTCTTGGTGTTTTCGCTGGTAGATCGGTTTCCTTTCTTTCCAGTGGGGATTGGTTGCCTGGTCGGACGGGGGCGAGATGTTCTTTGTTCGTCCGACGAGAGCGCGACCGACAGTGATGGCGCCGAGGGTGGTGCCCGGACGAGGGGAGGGCGGTGCCGCTCGGCACCGCCCTCCCCTTGTGTCTCCTGACGTCCGTCCCTACTGCGTGAACTCCTCGGCCCAGGCGGCGGTGGTGGAGGCACCGTCGAGGGACTCGCGGATGATGTCGGCGTGCCCCGCGTGCTGGGAGGTCTCCCGAATGAGGTGGAGCAGAATGCGGCGGGCGGTCCACGAGGTGTTCGGCGGGAACCACGGAGCCTCGGGCAGCTTGGCGGCGATGTCGAGGCTGGGCAGCGCCGCGACGGCCGCCTCGGTCTCGCGCGCTACCTCGTCGTAAAGGTCGAGCATGCCGCTCAGCGTCTCACCGTCCACCAGCCGGAACTCGTCGGCCCACCGCGCCTCCTGTGCGGCCGGGTCCTGCTGGCCCGGCTGGTCACCGCCGAACGCGGAACGCCCATTCATAACGTTGATCCAGCCCCGCTCGACCCGCGCGACGTGCTTGATCAGCCCGCCCAGACACAGCTCACTCGGGGTGGTGCGCGCCGCGGCCTGCTCGTCGCTCAGGCCGCGGACGGTCAACCGCAGGTTCTTGCGCTGCTCGGCCAGGATGTCCAGCAGCTCGGTGCGCTCGCTGACCGCGTTCTCGACCGACTCCGCCATGGGGACCACCCATTCCTTCCGCTGTCTCGCGTGTCCTTTCCCAGCGGTCCCCAACCTAGAGATGATCGCGGTCAGGAACGGTCCGCGATTGACCACGATCACCATGGATATTCGGGCGTTCTCCCGACCTCCCCCTTCGCGTCCCGCCGCAGCCTCCCGGGGCGGGGCGCCGTCCGGTCTGTGGGTCGGAGGTCTGGGTCGGAGGTGTGGGTTGGAGGTGCGGGCCGACCGCCTGCACGGTCAGTGTTTCAGGGCGCAGTTTCAGGGCGCATCCTGCGAATTCCGGCCTCCGAAAGGGGGAATGTGGATACGCTTTTCCCAGCTGTCCCAGGAGGTCACGCATGACCGTCGCTCCGCTTCACTACCGGTTCGACGGGTCGCGGCATGCTCCGGTGGCGCTCTTGGTCCCCTCGCTCGGTACCAAGTGGCCGGTGTGGGAGCCGCAGATGCCGGAACTGACCCGTACGCTGCGGGTCCTGCGGATCAACCATCGCGGCCACGGGGCCACGCCCGCCCCGGACGGGCCCTACACCATGGACGACCTGGGCAATGACGTGCTCGCGCTCCTCGACACGTGTGAGATCGGCCGATTCTCGATCATCGCGGCCGGAACCGGGGGAGCGCTCGCGTCCTGGGTCGCGGCGGCCCGACCCGCACAGGTGCGCCGACTGGCGTATGTGGCGGGGACGACCGGCGCGCCGCCTGCACTCCCGCGGGCCAACATCGCGGCGCGCGTGCGGCGCGGCGGGATGGCTGCGGTGTCGGCGGAGATCACCCGTTCGTGGTTCACACCGGAGTTCGCCGAGCAGCGCCCCGATGTGGTGGCCCGCATGGTCGACGAGTTCGAGGGCATCTCCCCGGTCGGCTACGCCGGGCACTGCCACGCGCTGGACGGTCTTGACCAGCGATTGTCCCTCTCCCGTATCCGGGCGCCGACCCTCGTCCTCTCGGCCGCGCACGACCCCTTCCTCCCGCCCGGCCACGGCCGACGGCTCGCCGACGCCATCCCCGGCGCGCGGTTCGAGGTGATCCCCCGGGCCGCCCATCTCGTCGGAATCGAGCGCGCCGATCGCGTCAACGAGCTGCTCATGGAGCACGTCGCCGGTTGAAGCCGGCGGTGGTGGCGGAGGATATGATCTGCTGTGGCGGTGGGGCCCGCCGCCTCGCCGCCCAGCGGCGGGGGAACCGCGACGTCAGCCCAGTCCCATCCGTGGCGGCCCCCGGAGCCGCACGGAGGCACACTGCGGTCGTCGTCGCCAACGGTCCCTGTCAGCCGTGGAACGTCAGCTGATGGGAGCCGTTCATGACCCGTCCCGGGGGAGCGCATGCGCCCGAACCCGATCCCGGACTCGCCCACCTCCCGGTCGACTCCGATGTCGACCTCCACTTTCCGCGCCAGGTGGGTGAACTGCGCGAGGCTCCGTGGGCCGTCCCCGCGGCCATCGCGCTCGGCGGCGCGCTCGGCGCCGCGGCCCGCTACGGGATCGGTGTCCTGCTGCCGCACGCCCCCGGCGAGTTCGCCCTCTCGACGCTCCTGATCAACGTCTCGGGCTGCCTCCTCATCGGGTTCCTCATGGTGGTGGTCACCGACGTGCGGCCGGAACTGCGCCTGGCGCGCCCGTTCTTCGGGGTCGGGATGCTCGGCGGCTACACCACCTTCTCCACCTACATCGTCGACGTGCAGCAGATGCTCAACGCCGGTGCGGCCGGGCCCGCGCTCCTCTACCTCGGCGGCACCCTCATCGGGGCGATGGCGGCCGTGTGGGCGGGGATCGCCCTGGCCGAGCGGGTGTTTCGGGCGCGGATCGCCGCCCGGCGGGAGCGGGATGGGGCGGGGGTCGGCCGATGACCGTGCTCATGGTCGCCCTCGGTGCGGCGATCGGGGCGCCGCTGCGCTACTTCACCGACCGTTTCGTGCAGGCCAGACACGACTCGGTCTTCCCGTGGGGGACGCACGCCGCGAACGCCACGGCCTGCCTGCTGCTCGGCTTCGTCAGCGCGCTCGCCCTGCCCGGATGGGCGGTGGCGCTGTTCGGAACGGGCCTGCTGGGTGCGCTGTCCACCTACTCGACCTTCGGCTACGAGACGTTCCGGCTGCTGCAGAACCGCGCGCGCTTTCTCGCCTTCGCCAACGCCGCCGCCTCCATCGCGGCCGGGCTGGGCGCGGCCTTCATCGGTGCGGCCGTCGCCGGTGCGCTGGCCGGCTAGCGGATGTCCGCCGCGTTCTCCTCGGACCCCGCGTTGCCTTCCCCTCCCAGGTCGTCCAGGGATTCCTGCTCGGACGGCCGCAGGGGGCGGCTGATCTCGATCAGGTAGCCGTCGGGGTCGCGGAAGTGCGCCGCGCGGATGCCCCACGCCGACCAGTTCTTGGGCGGAGAGGCCTGTGGTGCCCCGGCCGCGACCAGCTCGGCCGCTGTGGTGTCCACGTCCTCGACCTCGAAGACGATCGAACAGCGGTCCTGGCCGGGCAGCGCGGCGTTCTCGCCGGTGGTGCCGAGCGCCTCGGCGATGACGTCGCGCTCGCAGACCACCAGCCGGGTCTGTGAGTCGACGTCGAATTCCGCGTAGCGCGTGACCTCCGATCCCCACAGCACGGGGAGCTTGAGTATGTCGCGGTAGAAGCGGAAGCACGTGAGCTGGTCGTCGACCAGCAGGCGGATGTAGCTGCAGCGCACAGCGGGCCTCCCCGAGTCCGAGTCAGTGACCGCGAGCGGTGACCGTGACGACGGCACTGCCGGTGGCAGGGCCGGCTATCCGGTCACATCCGGCGTCTCCCTTCCCATCTTCCGTCCTGAGACCAGTATCCGCCCGCCCTACATGCCCGAGAGTCTGTCCGGATCCGGTCAAGTCCGAGGTCAGGCCATCTGAGAGCGATTCTGGCATAGTTCGGATTCGCCATCTTGTAGTACAAGTGCTATCAATTGTCGTGGAACCCGGATGGAAAGGCGTAGTCGTATGACAGTGGCTAGAGCGGCGGGTCTCGTCCCGCGCGCGGCCTCGGGGGACGCCGAGGGCACCGTGGTGAGCGTGCGCGATCTGCGGATGCGCTATGGAAGCGTGGATGTCCTCAAGGGTGTGGACTTCACCGCGGACCGGGGCGAGGTGGTCTGCCTGCTCGGTCCTAATGGGGCGGGCAAGTCCACCAGCATCGAGATCCTCGAAGGCTTCCGGATGCGCTCGTCCGGAGACGTGAATGTGCTCGGTGCGGACCCGGCCAAGGGAGACGAGGCCTGGCGCGCTCGGCTCGGCGTGGTCCTGCAGTCCTGGCGTGACCACGGGAAATGGCGGGTGCGGGAACTGCTCGCGCACATGGGGAGCTTCTACGCGTCCTACTCCACGCCAGCCGTTCCGCGCCCGCGTGACGTCGACGACCTCATCGCGGCGGTCGGCCTCACCGAGCACGCCAACAAGAAGGTCTCCACCCTCTCGGGCGGCCAGCGCCGACGCCTCGATGTCGCCGTCGGCATCGTCGGCAAGCCGGAGCTGCTGTTCCTGGATGAGCCCACGGCAGGCTTCGACCCGGAGGCGCGCCGCGACTTCCACGACCTCGTGCACCGGCTCGCAGACGAGGAGGACACCACCATCCTGCTCACCACGCACGACCTGGACGAGGCGGAGAAGCTGGCCGACCGCATCCTCATCCTGGCCGGAGGCCGCATCGTCGCCGATGGCAGCGCCGACCGGCTCGCCTCCCAGGTCGAGAGTGACGCCGAGGTGAAGTGGAGCCGCGACGGCCAGCGGTTCGTCCACTCCACACCCGACGCCACGGGCTTCGTCCGCGAGCTGTTCGCGCAGTACGGCGACGACATCACCGACCTGGAGGTGCAGCGGGCGACGCTGGAGGACGTCTACATGGCCATGGTGCGCCGCCACGAGACCGGCCACGCCGACGCGGCGGCCCAGGAGTTCACGAAGGAGAGCCGATGACCACCGCCACCATCAACGCCGTAAAGGCCGGGCTCTCCCGAGGCTGGATCGAGTACCGGCAGTCGTTCGGCAGCCTGCAGGATCTGTTCGGCTACTTCGGCTCGACCGCCATCTTTCTGGTCATCGGGATCGCCTTGGGTGGTGAGCAGATGGACGACACCGGTATCGCGGTGGGCGCGATGACGATGACCGGGGGCATCGCGTTCCTCATGACCATGGCCGGAATGACGACGGTGGCCCAGGTGCTGGCCACCGAGCGCGAGGACGGCACCCTGCTGCGGGCCAAGGCCCTACCCAAGGGCATGATCGGCTACTTCATCGGCAAGTCCGTGCACATCCTGTTGGTCACCACTACCAGCCTCGTGTTCATGCTGGTGGTGGCGACCCTGCTGATCGACGGTTTCTCGGTGGATGGGCCCGGCGACGTGCTCACCCTCGTCTGGGTATTTGTCCTGGGCCTGCTCGCCACCGCGCCCATCGGGGCGGTCATCGGCTCGCTGGTCACCAACCCGCGGCTGGCCATGGGCATCATCATGCTTCCGGTGATGGGGATGGTGATGATCTCCGGGACGTTCTTCCCGATCGATTTCATGCCGCAGTGGCTGCAGGGGATCGCACAGGTCCTCCCGCAATACTGGATCGCCCTGGGCGTGCGCTCGGTCTTCCTGCCGGACAGCATGCTCTCCGTCGAGATCGGCGAGTCGTGGCGGCATCTGGAGACGGCCGGAGTTCTCGGTGCCTGGGCCATCGTCGGGCTGATCGTGGCACCATTCGTGCTGCGGCGCATGGCCCGCCGCGAGTCCGGGGCGCGTGTCCAGGCGGCGCGGGAGAAGGCGATCCAGCGTGCCTACTGAGCCATGGGGCCGCTCTGGCGCGGTAGCGTCGCGCGGCCGTGACCGGCTGAGCCGGAGGATCCCCCGCTGGGAGCGTAAGTCCAGCACCGGGACGGGTACGGAGGAAAGGGGGTGGGACCTTGACCGAGACGAAGGGCGCGAGCTCGCGCGGACGGGCGAAGAGCGCCGCGGCGGCTGAGCAGGTCTACAACCGCATCGCCATGCTCCGGGCCGAGCGCGGGATCTCCCGCCGCCAGCTCGCCGAGACGCTCGGCGTGCACTACCAGACCGTGGGCTACCTGGAACGCGGCGAGTACAGCCCCAGCCTGTACCTGGCGCTGCGCATCGCGCAGTACTTCGAGGTCCCGGTGGAAGTGGTGTTCTCGACCGAGCCCTTCCCCCGCATCGGCAGCCAGTAGCCGATCGCGGCGCGGGCGGCGGTCGACAGACCACGGCGCAGAACAGCTGGAAGAACAGCTAGAGGAACAGCAGGTCGGGTCCGGCCCAGCCGTAGGTGTCGCGGTGCCGGACCTCGGCCAGCTCCTCCTCGGAGAGCACGCGCGGTTCGCCCAGGCGGCGGGCGTCGATGTAGACCCCGCACAGCCACTCCAGCAGCCGCGCGTGCTCGAACGCCTGCTCCAGGCCGTCGCCGATGCCGACGCCGCCATGGTTGGCGAGCAGCGCGGCCCGCTTGCCCTTCAGCGCCTTGACCACCTGGTCGGAGAGGTCGCCGCTGCCGTAGGTGGCATAGCTGGTGACCGGGATCGCGCCGCCCAGCCGCGCGGCGTAGTGGTGGATCGGCGGGAGCTCGGCGAGGACCGACGCGACGGAGGTGGCGTTCGGGGTGTGCGCGTGTACGACCGCAGTGGCGTCGGTCTCGCGGTAGACGGCCATGTGGAGGGTGGTCTCTGCCGCGGGCTCGCGGCGGCCTTCGAGTACGCCGCCGTCGACGGAGAGCACCGGGCAGTCCGCCGGTTCGACGCGGTCCAGAGCGACTCCCGCCGGGGTCACGGCGACGAGGTCGCCGCACCGGGCACTGACGGTGCCTCCCTCGCCGTGGGCGAGCCCGTGGTCGAAGAGTCGGCGGGCCGTCAGGCACACGTCTCTACGCTCTTGCTCCAGCAGCATGTTTCCTCACGCCAGGGTCGATGGGCGGGCCGGGGGCAGGGGGGACGCCCGCGATCCATGGTGGCCGCAGCGTCCGATCGGTTCACTCGGATGTGCCTCATTCGGTTAGGCACACCTAATCACGGTAACCCGCCGTGGCGTGCTTCGGCCAGTGGTCCGCGTCTCCTCCGCGGCCTCCGCCCCGGTCACCGCGTGCCGATAACCCGTTCTTGATGGGATCGAGATCCGGTGGCAACACCGAGTGTGAGACGCGTTACACCTTCGGGGTCTTGCCCCCCACTCGTAGTTACTCAAAGTAATCGATTTCGGTCGCGTTGCGTGATACGCATCACCGTTGCGCGTAGCCAAAACCGGTGTTTTCGCAGGTCAGAGCCGGATTAAACGAAACATATCGGCTAGGTAAAGAAGGTACGGTGGCCGTTTGTGGACAAATTTCCAGGGCAAGACGGTTCCGTGATGCAACCCTACGTAACGCTCCCGAGCAAGCAGTACCTTTCTGAACCCGGTTCCAAGACCGCGACAAGTCTGTACATCGACGGCGCCTGGAAGGCGGCCTCCGGCGGTGGGACGCGCGACGTCCTCAACCCCTACGACGCCTCCGTGCTGACCGTCGTCAGCGAAGCCGGCCCGGCCGACGCCGAGGTCGCGGTCGCCGTGGCTCGTCGTGCCTTCGACGAGGGCGACTGGCGGCACCGCCCGGCGGGCGAGCGTGGGGAGATCCTGAACCGCATCGCCGACCTGCTGCAGCGCGATCGCGACGAGATCGCCCTGATGGAGTCGCTCGACACCGGCAAGACGATCGAAGAGGGCGGTATCGACGTCGACGACGTCACCGCGGTCTTCCGCTACTACGCGGGCCTCGCCGACAAGGACGCCGGCAAGATCATCGCCGCGCCCGAAGGCGTGTCCAGCAAGGTGGTCTACGAGCCGGTGGGGGTGTGCGCCATGATCACCCCCTGGAACTACCCGCTCCTCCAGCTCTCCTGGAAGATGGCCCCGGCGATCGCCGCCGGCAACACCATGGTCATCAAGCCCAGCGAGATCACCCCGGTGACGACCTGCAAGCTCGTCGAGCTCGCCGAGGAGGCCGGTTGCCCGGCCGGTGTGGTCAACATGGTGCTCGGCACCGGCGCCGAGGTCGGCGCGGCCATGGTCGAGAGCCCCGACGTCGACCTGGTCTCCTTCACCGGCGGCCTGGTCACCGGTAAGCGGATCATGGCCGGCGCGGCCGAGACGGTCAAGAAGATCGCGCTGGAGCTGGGCGGCAAGAACCCCAACATCATCTTCCCCGACGTCGACCTGGACACCGCGGTCGACTACGCGCTCAACGCGGCGTTCTTCCACTCCGGCCAGGTCTGCTCGGCCGGCGCGCGGCTCATCGTGCACGAGGACATCCACGACGAGTTTGTCGCCGAGCTCGCCCGCCGCGCCGACGCCATCCGGATCGGCTGCGGCCAGGAGGAGGGCGTCCGCTGCGGGCCGCTGGTCTCCGCCGAGCACCGCGCCAAGGTCGAGGCGGCCGTGGCGCGCGGCGTCGAGGAGGGCGCCCGGATCATCGCCGGCGGCAAGCGCCCCGACGAGCCGGACCTCGCCAAGGGCTACTTCTTCCGCCCGACGGTCTTCGTGGACTGCGACCGGAGCATGGACATCGTGCAGACCGAGGTCTTCGGCCCGGTCGTCACGGTGGAGAAGTTCCGCACCGAGGCCGAGGCCATCGAGCTGGGCAACGACACCGACTACGGCCTGTCCGGCGGCGTGTGGACCAACGACACCGGGCGCGGTGAGCGCGTCGCGGCCGCCCTGCGCCACGGCACGGTGTGGGTCAACGACTACGGCCCCTACTTCCCGGGGGCCGAGTGGGGCGGCTTCAAGCACTCCGGCGTCGGCCGGGAGCTGGGACACGCCGGGCTCGACGAGTACCGGGAGGCCAAGCACATCTACCGGAACCTGGATCCGCAGCCGCAGCGCTGGTTCGGCTAGGCCACCGGTCGCGGACGTCAGGATCGGCCCCGCCGCCGACGGGCGGTGGGGCTCCGGCATGTCCGTAACAAAGTCGTGAATTCAACTTCTTCGGGTTCCCAGCCCGGACGTGACACACCGGCCGGGAACCCGCCCCGACATATCAGCTCGAAAGGAGCCCACGTGTCCGCAAGCGAATCCACCTTCGATTACGTGATCGTCGGTGGGGGCACCGCCGGGTCGGTGATCGCCAACCGGCTCACCGAGGACCCCGACACGAGCGTCTGCGTCATCGAGGGCGGCCCGTCCGACGTCGGCCTCGACCGGGTGCTCAACCTGCGCGACTGGCTCGGCATGCTGGAGAGCGACCTCGACTACGGGTACACCACGACCGAGCAGCCCAACGGCAACTCGCACATCGTGCACTCCCGCGCCAAGGTCCTCGGCGGCTGCTCCTCCCACAACACCCTCATCAGCTTCCGCCCGTTCGCCCAGGACCTGGACGACTGGGTGGCCGCCGGTGCCGAGGGCTGGGACAACGCCACCGTGCAGGCCTACGCCGACCGGCTGAAGAACAACATCATCCCGATCGCCGAGAAGGACCGGAACCAGCTCATCAAGGACTGGGTCGAGGCCTCCTCCACAGCGACCGGCGTCCCGGTCGTCGAGGACTTCAACGCCGAGACCTCGCACCGCGGCGGCTTCAACGACGGCGTCGGCTTCCTGTCGATCTCCTACGACCCCTACTCGGGGAAGCGCTCCTCGGCGTCGGTCGCCTACCTGCACCCCATCATGGGCGAGCGCGAGAACCTCACCCTGCTGCTGGAGACCTGGGCCGACAAGCTCGTGTTCGACGGCGACCGCGCCACCGGCGTCGAGGTCGAGCTGGCCTCGGGCGAGCGGCGCACCGTCTCCGCAACGCGGGAGGTCATCCTGTGCGCCGGCGCGATCGACACGCCGCGCCTGCTGATGCTCTCCGGTGTCGGCCCCCAGGACGACCTCGCCAAGGTGGGCATCGACGTGCGGCACGACCTGCCGGGTGTCGGCGAGAACCTGATGGACCACCCGGAGTCCATCATCATGTGGGAGACGTCCAAGGACGTCCCGGACAACACCGTCATGCACTCCGACGGTGCCCTGTTCATCCGGCGCGACAAGAGCGACCCGCGCCCGGACCTGATGTTCCACACGTACCAGATCCCGTTCGACGACAACACGAAGCGGCTCGGCTACGAGTCGCCGGCGTGGGGCCGGGCGATGTGCATGACGCCCAACATCCCCCGCTCGCGCTCGCGCGGCAAGCTCTGGCTGACCAGCTCCGACCCCAAGGAGAAGCCGGCGCTGGACTTCCGCTACTTCACCGACCCGGACGGCTACGACGAGAAGACCATCGTCGACGGTCTGAAGATCGCGCGGCGGATCGCCGAGACCGAGCCGTTCAAGTCCTGGATCGAGCGTGAGGTCGCGCCCGGTCCCGGTGTCACCACCGACGAGGAACTGTCGGAATACGGCCGGCGTGCCGCGCACACCGTGTACCACCCGGCCGGTACCTGCAAGATGGGCGCCGCCGACGACCCCACGGCCGTCGTCGACCCCCAGCTGCGCGTGCGGGGCCTGTCGGGCCTGCGCGTGGCCGACGCCTCGGTCTTCCCGAGCATGCCGTCGCCCAACCCGATGGTCACCGTACTGACCATCGGCGAGCGTGCGGCCGACCTGATCCGCGCGAGCTGACGCCCAGAGGCACCGCCCCCCTGCGACTCGGGGCGGTGCACCGGACCTCATCCGACGAGCGGGCCGTCCGGTCCTCACAGATCCCAGACGGCCCGTTGCAGCAAAGAAGACAGCCAGGAGAGCCATTTAATGAACTCCCCGACACCAGAGAACGCCGGAGAGCCCCACTATCAGAGCGGGGGCGAGCCGAAGATCTCCGTCCGCAACCTGTGGAAGATCTTCGGTAAGAACGCCGGTTCCATCATCGGCACCGACAACGAGCGGCTCGACCAGGAGACCGTGCTGGAGAAGACCGGCTGCACCGTGGCGGTGCGCGACGTCTCCTTCGACGTGTACCCGGGTGAGACATTCGTCGTCATGGGCCTCTCCGGATCGGGGAAGTCCACGCTCATCCGCTGCCTGACCCGGCTGATCGAGCCCACCCACGGCGCGGTGCTGCTCGAAGGGCAGGACATCGAGCAGCTCCCCGACCAGGAGCTGCGCGAGGTGCGCCGCCGCAAGATGTCGATGGTCTTCCAGCACTTCGGGCTGCTTCCGAACCGCAAGATCATCGACAATGTCGCCTACGGCCTGGAGATCCGCGGCCTGAGCAGGGCCGAACGGCACGCCCGCGCCGCCGAGATGATCGAGATGGTCGGCCTCAGCGGCTATGAGAACCACAAGCCCGGACAGCTGTCCGGCGGCATGCAGCAGCGCGTCGGCCTCGCCCGCGCCCTCGCGGTCGACCCCGAGGTGCTCCTGTTCGACGAGCCGTTCAGCGCGCTCGACCCGCTGATCCGCCGCGACATGCAGGGCGAGGTGCTGCGGCTGCAGCGCGAGCTGCGCAAGACCTCGGTGTTCATCACCCACGACCTGGACGAGGCGCTCAAGCTCGGCGACCGGATCGCGATCATGCGCAACGGCGAGATCGTCCAGGTGGGCACCCCCGAGGAGGTCGTCGGCAAGCCGGCCGACGACTACGTGCGCGACTTCGTCTCCGACGTCGCGCGGACGACCGTGCTCACGGTGAGCTGGCTGATGCGTCCGGCGCGGTCGGACGAGTCGCTGGACGGCCCCGAGACCTCCCCGAAGACGATCGTCAGCGACGTCGTGCCGATGCTGGCCGAGGGCACCGCCCCGGTGCGGGTCACGGAGAACGGTCGCCTGCTCGGTGTCGTGGGACGCGAGGACGTCCTGCGCGCGATCGCCGAGGAACAGGGCGACGCCGCGGTCGGCGCCACTGCGGAGGCCTGATCATGGCCGCTACGCCTACGCCTACACAGTCACAGACCCCCCAGTCCACCCAACCGTCCGGCGGCGGCACGGCCACGACGTCGTCCTGGCGGACCTGGGCCACCAACCGCTGGATCCAGACCGGCGCCGTCCTGCTGGTGCTCGTGATCGCGGGCGCGCTGCCCTACGTCCGGGCGCCGTTCCCGCCAGAGACCGGCGTCTGGCTGGACGAGAACCTCAACGCGCTGTACACCTGGGTCGTCTCCAACCGCGACACCAGCCCGATCTTCATCTACGGGTTCAACTACCTGTCGGTGGGGCTGGGCTCGTCCGTTGCGATCATCGACGACCTGCTGCAGGCACTCACCTGGCCGGGCGTGGTCGTCCTGGGCGCCTTCGCCGCGTGGCGCACCGCGGGCTGGCGCGTCATGCTGGTCGTCCTCGCGGCGTTCGCCGTCTTCGGCGTCACCGGGCTGTGGAACGACGCGATGACCACGCTCGCGCTGATCATCACCTCGGTGCTGCTCGCGCTGATCGTCGGTGTCCCGCTGGGCATCGCCGCCGGGCGCAGCGACCGGGTGCAGCGCATGGTCCGGCCGGTGCTGGACTTTATGCAGATCATGCCGGCGTTCGCGTACCTGATGCCGATGCTGCTGCTCTTCGGTATCGGCAACCCCGCCGCGGCGGTGGCCACCACCGTGTACGCCATCCCGCCCGCGGTGCGCATCACCTCCATGGCGATCCGCAACGTCGACAAGGGCGCGATCGAGGCCGCCGTCTCGCTCGGCTCCACCAAGTGGCAGATGCTGGGCAAGGTCCAGCTGCCTCTCGCCAAGCGCACGATCCTGCTGGGCGTCAACCAGACGATCATGCTCGCGGTGTCGATGGTCGTCATCGCCTCCGTGATCGGCGCCGGCGGTCTGGGCGACGCGATCTACCAGGCGCTGTCCAAGATCAACATCGGCCGTGCGCTGGAGGCCGGCCTGGCCATCGTCATGCTGGCCATCGCGCTGGACCGGGTCACCGGAGCCGTCGGGCACGGGGCGCACACGCCGCGGATCCCCAAGCGCCTGCGCGGGTGGGTGCTGGGCGTCGGTCTTGTCGCGACCGCGGCCGTGGCGTCGCTGGGCGTCGAGCGGTGGCCCCTGGAGTGGCGGCTGCACATCGCCCGCCCGGTGAACGACTTCACCCACGCCTTCGAAAGCGCCATCGGCGGCTTCACCGACGCGCTGGGCGTGTGGCTGCTGGACTGGGTGCTGCAGCCGCTGAAGCTCACGCTGATGGAATCCCCGTGGTGGCTCGTCGTGCTGGCGTCGGCCGCGCTCGGCTGGATCTTCGGCGGCCGCCGCGTCGGTGTCACCTGCGGCGTCGCGATCCTCGGCGCCGGGCTGCTGGGCCAGTGGAACCGCAGCATGGACACGTTGTCGCAGATCCTGGTCGCGGCGGTCGTCGTCCTACTCATCGGGCTCGTCCTCGGTGTCCTCATGGCGCGCCACGACGTCTTCGCGGCGATCCTGCGTCCCGTCCTGGACGCCATGCAGACCCTCCCGCCGTTCGTCTACCTGATCCCCGCCGTGGCGCTGTTCGCCGCCGGGCGCGTGCCCGCGCTGGCCGCGGCCGTGGTGTTCGCGCTCCCGCCGGTGATCCGGCTGGTCAACGACGGAATCAGGGGGGTGCCGCAGCAGACCGTGGAGGCCGCGCTCTCGCAGGGCTCCACCAAGTGGCAGCTGCTCACCAAGGTCCAGCTGCCGCTGGCCCGCTCGTCGCTGCTGCTCGCGGTGAACCAGGGCATCATGATGATCCTTTCCATGGTGGTCATCGGTGCCCTCGTGGGTGGCGGCGCGCTCGGATACGGCGTTGTGTTCGGGCTGAAGCAGAACGAACTGGGCCTCGGACTCACGTCGGGTCTGGCGATCGTGTGCCTGGGGATCTTCCTCGACCGGATGACACAAGGTAGGAGAACCAATGCGTAAGAAGCCGACCATCACGACCGCCGCCAAGGCGGCCGCGGCCGCCTCGGCCGTTGTTCTCGCGTCGTCCTGTGCCGCCCAGACCGGCGATGGCGCCGGCGGGGGCGAAACCGTCCGCATGGCGGTCAACGGCTGGGTGGGCTACGAGGCTTCGGCCGCGGTCCTGACCTACCTGCTGGAGAACGAGCTCGACGTGAAGGTCGAGCAGAAGCAGATCGACGAGCAGCCGTCCTGGCAGGGCATGAACGACGGCGACATCGACGTCGTCGTGGAGAATTGGGGCCACGAGAACCTGATGAAGCAGTACGGCCCCGAAGGCAACGACACCGTTGTCGACGGCGGGCCGAACGGCAACAAGGGGACCCTGGGCTGGTACGTGCCGAAGTACCTGCTGGAGGAGTACCCGGACATCAACACCTACCAGGGTGTGAAGAAGAACGCCGAGATCTTCAAGACCGCGGAGAGCGGCGACAAGGGCGAGTTCCTGGCGGGCGACCCCGGGTTCGTCACCCAGGACCAGGGCATGATCAACCACTTCGACATGGACCTGAAGATCGTCTACGCCGGCTCCGAGGCCGCCGAGATCACCACCATGCGCAAGAAGTACGAGGACAAGAAGCCCTTCCTCGCCTACTTCTACGAGCCGCAGTGGCTGCACAACGAGCTCGACCTGGAGCACGTGGAGTTCCCGAAGTACGAGGAGGGCTGCGCGGACGACGAGGACGACGTGTCCTGCGGCTACCCCGAGTACGACCTGAACAAGATCTTCCGCAAGGACTTCGCGGAGGAGAACAGCGAGGCCTACCAGCTCCTCAAGAACTGGAAGTGGAGCAACGAGGACCAGAACGTGGTCGCCGAGATGATCGCGCAGCAGCAGCTGGACCCCGAGGAAGCCGCGCAGAAGTGGGTCGAGGGCAACAAGGACGTCTGGGAGTCCTGGATCCCCGAGGGCGCCAAGAGCTAGCCGCCCGCGGGCGTCGCCCGGACGCGAGCACAAGAGAATAAGAGAATAGAGGAAGCGGTGGTGGGCCGTGCGCCCTGGTGCGTACGCCCGCCACCGCTGCCGTATGCGGGGTGGAGCCGACCGTTTCCTGAGGTGGACGGGCCCATCGGCGCCACCCGAGACCGCCCCGCAGTATCACCTCCCTGTTGAGCACACCCCCAAGGCAGGACACCCCCATGATCGATCAGAGATTCCGACGGGCCGCGGTGAAGGCGACGGCCGTCTCCCTGGCGGCGCTGCTCGCCGCCTCGTGCGGAGCTGCGGACGGCGGCGACGACCCCGCCGGAACGGACACGGTACGGATCGCGCTGAACGGCTGGGTGGGATACGAGGCGGACGCCGCCGTTCTCTCCTACCTGATCGAACATGAGCTCGGCGGGAAGACCGAGCTGGTCGAGGAGGATGAGGAGTCCTCCTGGGCCAGTCTGGGTGACGGCTCGGTCGACGTCATCCTGGAGAACTGGGGCCATGAGGACCTCATGGAGCTCTACGGCTCCAAGGAGAGCCAGCGCGTCGTCGACGGCGGCCCCAACGGCAACAGCGGCAGCATCGGCTGGTATATCCCGCAGTACGTGGTGGACAAGTACCCGGGGATCGAGACCTACAAGGGCCTCAAGGAGCACGCGGACATCTTCACCGGTGCCCAGAGCGGCGACATGGGCCGCTTCCTGGCCGCCGACCCCTCGTTCGTCACCCAGGACCAGGGCATGATCAACCACTTCGACATGGACCTGGAGATCTCCTACGCGGGGTCGGAAGACGAGCAGATCGCCGAGGTCCGCAAGGCGTATGCGGAGAAGGAGCCGGTGCTCTTCTACTTCTACGAGCCGCAGTGGGTCCACGAGGAACTGGATCTGGTGAAGGTGGACTTCCCGGACTACGTGTCGATGTGCGAGATCGACCCGGAGGACGTCGGCTGTGACTACCCGAAGTATGAGCTGAACAAGGTCTTCCGCAAGGGCTTCGCCGACGAGGGCGGTGCGGCCTACCGGCTCATCGACAACTGGGAGTGGACCAACGAGGACCAGAACGAGGTCGCCCAGATGATCGCGGAGAAGGGGATGTCCCGCGATGAGGCCGCCAAGACCTGGGTCGAGGACCACCCCGACACCTGGAAGCCGTGGATTCCGGCCGACGCCTGAGTAACCCCTCGTGTGGGCGGTGGCGCGTCCCGCGCGCCGCCCACACGGTCCGACCGCGGCCGCGTTAGCGCTCGTGCCGGAGCCGCTGCCACACCCAGTAGACGTTCAGACAGGCCGCGATGAACCCCGCGGTGAAGACGACGACCAGCGGAACCGAGTCGGTCAGCAGCACCGCGAGTACCGTCGCGATGAGCAACACCCCCGCCCCGAAAACCGCCAGGATCAGCCGGAACCCCAGAGCACTGGCCGGGCGATCATGGCTCCCCAACGGCCCCTTCAACCGCCCGCGGCGCATGCCCGCTCCTTCACGTTTTCGCTTACCCCCTCATCCTAGGGCGCACTGGTGTTCCGCGACGTTCGCCCGCCGTGCGCCGAAGGCGACGTGCCGCCGACCGTGCCGACCTCGGTGGCCGGGACGCCGTGGCGGGTGCACAGCTCGGCGAAAGCGGCCTCGGCGTCGGGGCGGATGGCGACGAACGGGTCGTCATCCAGGGTGATCCGGCTGCCCGTGCCTCCGCGCATCGCCGACTCCGCCAGGGCGACGACCAGGCCGCCGTCCGACAGGTTGTGGGCGGCCGCGTTCGTCTACCACTTCACAGTGGGCAGCCTGAGGATTCCGAAATCCCTGCCCGGAGCCAGTCGAAGGTTTAGAATATTCTTAAGTTATGGTGGGTGGTGGCAGGAGGAGTGGATTGGCTGCGTGGGAGATCTTCCTCACTGACGAGGTGGGGGAATTCCTTGACACTCTGTATGCCACTGATCCTGAGTCCCACAGGCTCGTCAACCAGGCGATCCTGGTGTTGGAACGAAACGGCCCCGCGGAAGGTCGGCCGTTGGTTGACACCGTTACAGCTTCGAACATCCCCAACATGAAGGAGCTGCGACCTGGATCGACGGCGCGCAGCGAGATCCGGATCCTGTTTGTCTTCGACCCTTGGCGTTCCGCGATACTGCTCGTAGCAGGGGACAAGGCAGGAAACTGGCGGCGATGGTACCGGGAGGCAGTGCCCCGGGCGGAGCGGCTGTATGAGACCTACGTGGTGGAGCGCCGGAAGGAAGTGGAGCCGTGAGCGGGTATCAGCGATGGCGGACCAGCGGTCACCTTGAGCGTGCGATCGCGACCGCTGGAAGCTCTGACGAGTTTGAGAGCGGTGTTCGCCGACTGCAGGACGAGGCGCAGGGGTGGCGACTGGCCGAAATGCGTAAGCGGCGACACCTGACACAGGTTCAGGTCGCCCAGCGCATGGGAGTCTCGGTGGGCCGCATCTCGCAGATTGAACAGGGTGACGTCTCAACCAGGGAGGTCCTTGACCGTTACGTCGCCGCGCTTGGTGGCACGCTCAAACTGGTGGCGGACTTCGGGGATGAGCAGCTGATGGTCGGCTGACTTCCGTCTCCACGAATGTGCGGTGGGGCGCGACCATTGTTCCCGCCCCACCGGTGCTGTGGTCCGACATCTACTCGCTGTCGAAGATCTCCGGCAGGGTGCTCTCGTAGGCGGTGCGCAGGTCGTCGAGTTCGATGTCGAAGCCGCCGCCGGGGTGGGTGACCGACAGGGACGTGCCGCCGACCGTGCCGATCTCACCGGCCGGGACGCCGTGGCGGGTGCACAGCTCGGTGAACGCGGCCTCGGCGTCGGGGCGGATGGCGACGATCGCGCGGGCCGTCGACTCGCTGAACAGGGCCGTGAACGGGTCGTCGGGCAGGGTGACCCGGCAGCCGGTACCGCCGCGCAGCGCCGACTCCGCGAGTGCCGCGACCAGGCCGCCGTCCGACAGGTCGTGGGCCGCGGCGATCACGCCGTACTCCGCGCCGCTCGCCAGCACCTCGCCCAGGGCGGCTTCAGCCGCCAGGTCGACCTTGGGCGGAACGCCGCCCAGGTGGCCGTGGACGGTGTCGGCCCACACCGAGCCGCCCAGCTCGTCGGCGGTCTCGCCGAGCAGCAGGATCTTCGCGCCGTCGGCGTCTGGGCCGAAAGCCGTGGTCAGCCGGTCGTTGATGTCGTCGATCACGCCCAGCACGCCGATGACCGGCGTCGGGTTGATCGCCGCCTCGCCCGTCTGGTTGTAGAAGCTGACGTTGCCGCCGGTGACCGGGGTGCCGAGCTGCTTGCAGGCGTCGGCCAGGCCCGTGGTGGACTCGGCGAACTGCCACATCACCGCCGGGTCCTCCGGCGAGCCGAAGTTGAGGCAGTTGGTCACCGCCAGCGGACGGGCGCCGGTGGCCGACACGTTGCGGTAGGCCTCGGCGTAGGCCGCCTGGGTACCGGTGTACGGGTCCAGGCGGGTGAAGCGGCCGTTGCCGTCGGTGGCCAGAGCGATCCCGCGGGTGCCGTCCTCGGTCACCCGCACCAGGCCGCCGTCGTGCGGCGTGGCCAGCACGGTGTTGCCGAGCACGTAGCGGTCGTACTGCTGGGTGACCCAGGTCGGGTCGCACACGCCCGGGGCGGCGAGCACGCGCAGCACCTGCTCGCGCAGCTCGGCGTCGGTCTTGGGCCGCTCCAGCCGGGCCGGGGTGTCGGCCCGCAGGTCGTCCTGGCTGTCCGGGCGGGCGTAGGGCCGCTGGTAGACCGGGCCCTCGTCGGAGGCGGTGCGCGGCGGCATGTCCACCACGGTCTCGCCGTGCCAGGTCATCACCAGGCGCCCGCCGCGCTCGGCCTCCTGCGGCGTGACGTCGGCGACCTCGCCGATCTCGGTGGCGAGGATGTTCCACTTGGCGCAGACCGCCATGAACTCGTCGAGCCGCCCCGGCTCGACGATGGCCATCATGCGCTCCTGCGACTCGCTCATCAGGATCTCTTCGGGCGTGAGCCGCGGGTCGCGCAGCGGGACCCGGTCCAGCTCGATCCGCATCCCGCCGGTGCCGCCCGCCGCGAGCTCGGTGGTGGCACACGAGACGCCCGCTGCCCCGAGGTCCTGGATGCCCACGACCAGGTCCTTGGCGAACAGCTCCAGGCTGCACTCGATGAGCAGCTTCTCCAGGAACGGGTCGCCCACCTGCACGCTGGGCCGCTTGGCGTGGCTCTCGTCGTCGAACGACGCGCTCGCCAGCACCGACGCGCCGCCGATGCCGTCCGGGCCGGTGGTGGCGCCGAACAGGACCACCTTGTTGCCGGGCCCGGGCGCCTGGGCGAGCTTGATGTCCTCGTGCTTCATCACGCCCACGCACAGCGCGTTGACCAGCGGGTTCGCCGCGTATCCCGCGCCGAAGCCGATCTCGCCGCCGATGTTGGGCAGCCCCAGGCAGTTGCCGTAGAACGAGATGCCGGAGACGACGCCGGGCAGCACCCGGCGGGTGTCGGCGGCGTCGGCCGGGCCGAAGCGCAGCGCGTCCATGACGGCGACGGGGCGCGCGCCCATGGTGAGGATGTCGCGGACGATGCCGCCGACACCGGTGGCCGCGCCCTGGTGCGGCTCGACGTAGGAGGGGTGGTTGTGCGACTCGATCTTGAAGGTCACCGCGTAGCCGTCGCCGACGTCCACCACACCGGCGTTCTCGCCCATGCCGACCAGCAGCGCGTCGCTCTGCGGCGCCTTCTCGCCGAACTGCCGCAGGTGCGCCTTGGAGCTCTTGTAGGAGCAGTGCTCGCTCCACATGACCGAGTAGATGGCCAGCTCGGCGGAGGTGGGGCGGCGGCCCAGGATGTCGCGGACGCGCTGGTACTCGTCGTCGGCCATGCCGAGTTCGGCGTAGGGCTGCGGGGTCTCCGGCGTCGTCTCGGCGGTGGCGACGGTGTCGAGCGTGGCTGCCTTGGCTGCTTCGGGCATCGAGTTTCCGTTCGGGATGTGCGGTGTGCGACCGGCGGGTTCGTGAAGATCGGTCAAGAGAGCGGATCCTGCGCGTGCGCGATCACCAGGCCGGCGGTGCTCCCCGGTGTGTAGGGGGAGGTGCTGCCCTGGACCAGGACGGACCCGTTGGTCAGGTAGGTCTGGCTGAGGGGGACGTCGTCGGGGCTGTCCGCGCCCTCGGGGAGGATCCGGCCCCAACCGTCGTCGATGAGGTGCCGGTAGACGGTCTCGACGGCCTCCTCACCGCTGTCCGCCTCCTCGGCGGTGATGGCGACGACCCGGTAGCACTCCCCGCGCTCGCACTGCTGGCCGAGGTCGGCGTACTCGGTGGCGTCGGGTGCCTCGCCCAGCGCCGCCATCTCGGGCGCGGGGACCGGGGCCTCACCCTCCTGTTGCTGGTCGGACTGGGCGAAGAAGGCGTTGAAAAGTCCCACCGCCCCGCTGGCTACCAGGCCGACGGTGACCACGGCGACCAGGAGGATCATCATCCTCCGGGAGCGAAGCAGTGACATCATCGTTGAAACGTCCCCCAAGGTGGCGGTCGCGCGGGTCAGCCCCCGCTGGCCGCTGTCGCGCCGAGTACCGGCGAGCCGTCGGTCAGGTGCGCCAGCACCGAGGCGAAGAAGCCCAGGCCGTCGACGGAGGGCCCGGTGAGCGCCTCCACCGCGTGCTCGGGGTGCGGCATGAGCCCGACGACGTTGCCGTGGTCGTTGGTGATGCCCGCGATGTCGCGGCGCGAGCCGTTGGGCGCGGTGCCGACGTAGCGGACGACCACGCGTCCGGTGCGCTCCAGCTCGTCGAGGGTGGCGTCGTCGGCCACGTAGGCGCCCTCGCCGCTCTTCAGGACGACGAGGATCTCCTCGTCGCTCGAGTAGCGGTTGGTCCAGGCGGTGGCGGTGGACTCGACCCGCAGGCGCTGGTCGCGGGTGATGAAGCGGAGCGAGGAGTTGCGCGTCAGCGCGCCCGGCAGCAGGTGGCTCTCGCACAGGATCTGGAAGCCGTTGCAGATGCCCAGGACCGGCAGGGCGCCCGACTTCGCGGCCGGGACCAACTCCGTCATGATCGGCGCGAACCGGGCGATGGCGCCGCAGCGCAGGTAGTCGCCGTAGGAGAAGCCGCCGGGCAGGACGACGGCGTCCACACCCCGCAGGTCGGCGTCGTCGTGCCAGAGCGCGACGGGCTCGGCGCCGGCGAGGCGGATCGCGCGCATGGCGTCCGTGTCGTCGAGGGAACCGGGGAAGGTGACGACGCCCACACGGGCTGTCATGGGCACTCTCCGAAAGATCGTCGGTGGGAGATCGGGCCGTTTGGTGTGGTTGGTGAACCGAGGTCGACACGACCGGCGCATCCGGTCCCGAGGGTACCTGCTGACCTCCGCTGTTGGGGTGGCGGGTGGGGCGTGGAGTGGTCGCGCGTCGGGCGATGGCCGCGGACCTCGCCGCCCTGTCGTCGCCGCCGACCGGCCGCGGCCGTCGAGGGCCGCGGCCGGCGCCGATCCGGCCCTGGTCAGCAGGGCAGCGGAAGTACGGTGGCCGCCCCGCACAGGGGGTGGCGTGTCGGTTCGGTGGCGTGTAGGTGCTTGTCCATCCACACCGTCACTCCGCTGGACGCGGTGGCATGGAAGACCACGTCGTCCATGAGGGCCCGCATCAGCAGAATGCCCCTTCCCGACTCCCATTCGAGTTCTGGAAGGGGCACCCGGCCCGCCCGGAATTCCGGGCCTTGATGACTGATCTCCACGAGGCACAGTGAGGAGCGGAACCGCACCCGGACCGCGTAGTCGGGGGCGGGGTCTCCGTGGTCGACGGCGTTGGCGCAGGCCTCGGTGGCGGCGATCAGAATCGGGTAGCTGCAGTCGTCGCAGACGCCGCGGGCGCGGAGCGCGGTGCGGAGAACGTCCCGCATCACGGCGACGGTGTACGCCTGACGGGGGAGGGTGATCGAGAATTGCTCATCCATCAACAAACCCTCACGACCGTTCGTCACTTGTTGGGGAAACTTCCCGGGGGAAGCGTGACGAAACGGGACGTTCGGGCCGTTAGGGGTGTGCTGTGCCTCATGCGGGGTGCCCAGGGGCTGGGTCCCCGGGCGCCTCTCCGGTGATCCCGGCGAAGTGCGGGCGTCAGGCGACGCGCAGCTCGAAGTCCTCGATGACCGGGTTGGCCAGCAGCGTCTCGGCGAGGCGGCGGATGTCGGCCAGCTTGGCGTCGTCGACCTCGCCCTCCACCTCCACCTCGAAGCGCTTGCCCTGGCGCACCTGGGTGACGCCGTCGAAGCCGAGGCGGCCGCACGCCCCCACGATCGCCTGGCCCTGGGGGTCCAGGATCTCCGGCTTGAGCATGACGTCGACGATGACGCGGGCCACAGGGTCCTCCACAGTTGTGCCGCACTTCACGGGCTCGGGCGGGCGCCGCTCCACGCTGCGGGAGGGGCCGGGAAAAGCGTACGGCACCTGCGCACACTCTGGTCTTCCGGGGCTCCGCGCGTCCCTTCCTTACCGCATACTTACGCCTGGGAGATACCGATTCGCCCCATTGGTGACACTCATCACCCTGATTCATGGCATCATAATGGGCTCTTTCGTGCGTCTACCAGGGTGGCAGCGATCATCCGGTCGTCCTTAAGGGGGAGATTTGGCGACCATCGAACTTGAGCGCACCGCCGCTACCGAACAAGCCCCGGAAACCCCGGAGGAACTGGACTTCGTCACGGCGGTGACGCCGTACGCCGACCAGCTGTACCCCACCGCGCTGCGCATGACGCGCAACGCGGCCGACGCCGAGGACCTGGTCCAGGAGACGTTCACGAAGGCGTTCGCCAACTTCCACCAGTTCAAGGCCGGGACCAACCTGCGGGCCTGGCTGTACCGCATCCTGACCAACACCTTCATCAACGGCTACCGCAAGAAGCAGCGCGAGCCGCGCCAGGACTCCACCGACGAGATCAAGGACTGGCAGCTCGCCGCGGCCGACGCGCACACCTCGTCCGGTGCCCGCTCCGCGGAGATGGAGGTGCTCGACCACCTTCCCGACTCCGACATCCGCGTGGCCCTGGCGGAGCTGCCCGAGGAGTTCCGGCTCGTCGTCTACCTCATCGACATCGAGGGCTACTCCTACAAGGAGGTGGCCGCTCGGATGGGGACCCCGCTGGGCACCGTCATGTCGCGGCTGCACCGCGCCCGTCGCCAGCTGCGCGAAATGCTCACCGACTACGCCCGTGAGCGGGGAGTGCGCGCGGCCGCCTGACGCGACCGGCTTCCCCCGCCCCGACGCATAACGCACAGAAGGACGTCACGCATAGTGACGTCCTTCTGTGCGTTCGGTGATCATTTTGCGGTGATGGCGGGGCGTGGCGCGTGCATCGGGAGGCCGAGTCGGCTCCCGGCGACGGGGTTTGTCGGATGTCCGAATTTTTCTTCGGACGGCCTTGCGAAAGGTAGGAAGTCCTGGTAGTTGCGCTTTTGGGCTTCTTGGAGATCATGGGTTGCAACCGAAAAGGTGTGACCGAGGCCTTGCGCCAACCGTGGTGAGTTCTGTCACGATGTCGGTAGGGCTGCCTGCCCATACCCGTTACCCCGGGTAAGCGGGCTGAGATCCGGCCGACCAGCGGTACCCCGCGAAATCGGCCCCGAGAACCCCGAGGAGCGACAGGTGTCGAACAACACCGCGCATGAGGAACCGGAGCTGGTCCAGCTCCTGACCCCCGAGGGGGTGTTCACAGAGCACCCCGACTACCCGCTCGACATCGACCCCGAGGAACTGCGCGGGCTCTACCGCGACCTTGTTATGGTCCGCCGGGTCGACACGGAGGCGGTGGCGCTGCAACGCCAGGGCGAGCTCGGCCTGTGGGCCTCGCTTCTCGGCCAGGAAGCGGCGCAGATCGGTTCGGGGCGCGCGCTGCGCCCGGACGACATGGCCTTCCCCTCCTACCGCGAGCACGGCGTGGCGTGGTGCCGCGGCATCGAGCCCCGGGAACTGCTGGGCATGTTCCGCGGCGTGACCAACGGCGGCTGGGACCCGGCCGAGCACGGCTTCCACCTGTACACGATCGTGATCGGCAGCCAGGCCCTGCACGCGACCGGCTACGCCATGGGCGTGCAGCGCGACGGGTCCGTCGGCGAGGACGGGGCCGCGGTCATCGCCTACTTCGGCGACGGGGCCACCAGCCAGGGCGACACCAACGAGGCGTTCAACTTCGCGGCGGTCAACCACGCGCCGGTCGTCTTCTTCTGCCAGAACAACCAGTGGGCCATCTCCGAGCCGCTGGAGCGCCAGTCCCGTGTCCCGCTGTACAAGCGCGCCGCCGGGTTCGGCTTCCCGGGCGTGCGCGTCGACGGCAACGACGTCCTCGCCTGCCTCGCGGTCACCCGCGCGGCGCTGAACAGCGCCCGCGAGGGCCAGGGGCCCACCCTCATCGAGGCCTTCACCTACCGCATGGGCGCGCACACCACCAACGACGACCCCAGCCGCTACCGCGTCTCCGCGGAGCTGGAGGAGTGGGAGCGCAAGGACCCGATCCAGCGGCTGCGCACCTACCTGGAGAAGGAGGGGATCGCCGACGAGGCGTTCTTCGCCGAGGTCGAGGCCGATGCCGACAAGCTCGGCGAGCGCGTGCGCCACGAGTGCAGGACCATGTCCGATCCCGACCCGCTGGACATCTTCAACGAGGTGTACGCGGAGCCGAACGTCCACATCGACCGCCAGCGCGCGGAGTTCGCCGACTATCTCGCCTCCTTCGAGGACAGCGGCGCGGAAGGAGGCCGGTGACCCTATGAGCACGAAACTGACGATCGGCAAGGGCATCAACGCGGGGCTGCGGCGCGCGATGGAGGCCGACCCCAAGGTCCTCATCATGGGCGAGGACGTCGGCAAGCTCGGCGGCGTGTTCCGGGTGACCGACGGCCTGCATAAGGACTTCGGCGCCGACCGGGTCATCGACACCCCCCTGGCCGAGTCGGGCATCATCGGCACGGCGATCGGCCTGGCACTGCGCGGCTACCGCCCGGTGTGCGAGATCCAGTTCGACGGCTTCTTCTTCCCGGCCACCAACCAGACCTTCACGCAGCTGGCCAAGATGCATCGCCGCGCGGCGGGCAAGGTGAAGCTGCCCGTCGTCATCCGCATCCCCTACGGCGGCGGCATCGGCGCGGTCGAGCACCACAGCGAGTCCCCCGAGGCGTACTTCGCGCACACCGCCGGGCTGCGCGTGATCACCGTGGCCAACGCCGTCGACTCCTACTGGATGATCCAGCAGGCCATCGCCTCCGACGACCCGGTGGTCTTCTTCGAGCCCAAGCGGCGCTACTACGAGAAGGCCGAAGTCGACACCGAGGCGCCGCTGCACACGGCCACCCCCATGGGCAGCGCGCGCATCGCCCGACCCGGCGCCGACGCCACCCTCCTCGCCTACGGACCCATGGTCAAGACGGCCCTGCAGGCCGCCGAAGCCGACACGGACCACTCGATCGAGGTGATCGACCTTCGCTCCCTCGCGCCCGTCGACTACGACACCGTCGTCGAGTCGGTGAAGCGCACCGGACGCCTCATCGTCACCCACGAGGCACCTCTCACCAGCGGTCTGGGCGCGGAGATCGCCGCCCGGGTCACCGAGGCGTGCTTCTACCACCTGGAGTCTCCGGTCATCCGGGTCGCGGCCTTCGACACCCCCTATCCGCAGTCCCGGCTGGAGGAGCACTACCTGCCCGACCTGGATCGGGTACTCGACGGTGTCGACCGCGCGTTCGCGTTCTAAGGGAGCCAGGTGAGCATGGTTCAGCAAGGAGTTCAGGAGTTCCGCCTGCCCGATGTGGGTGAAGGGCTCGTCGACGCCGAGATCCTGCAGTGGTACGTGCAGCCCGGCGACGAGGTCAAGGTCAACCAGATGATCTGCGAGATCGAGACCGCCAAGGCCGCCGTGGAGCTGCCCAGCCCGTTCGCCGGGACCGTCACCGAGCTGCT
Organism: Nocardiopsis gilva YIM 90087; assembly: GCF_002263495.1. Taxonomy (NCBI): domain Bacteria; kingdom Bacillati; phylum Actinomycetota; class Actinomycetes; order Streptosporangiales; family Nocardiopsidaceae; genus Nocardiopsis; species Nocardiopsis gilva. The sequence continues at coordinate 726,059 of NZ_CP022753.1, forward strand.
GGTGGAGGCCGGGGAGACCGTCGAGGTCGGCACCCCGATCATCCGGGTGTCCGACGGGAGCGGCGGTGCCGCGCCGGAGGCTCCTGCGGCGGAGGAAGCCGTCGCGGCCCGCGCCGAGGAAGAAGAGAAGGGGGAGGAGGAGAAGGAGAAGCCGCTGGTCGGCTACGGCGAGAAGGCCGCGCCCACGCAGCGCCGTCGCCGCAAGCGTCCGCAGGGTGCGGCGGTTCCGGCAGCGGAGGCTCCCGCCGCCCCGCAGGCCCCGGCGACACCCGCCCCTGCGCAGGCGCCGCAAGCCGCGCCGTCGACGGAGCAGTCGGCCGCCCTCAACGGCGGTGCCACCCACGTCCTGGCCAAACCGCCCGTGCGCAAGCTCGCCAAGGACCTCGGTGTGGACCTGCGTGCGGTCACGCCCACCGGGCCCGGCGGCCTGGTGACCCGCGAGGACGTGCACCGCCACAGCGAGGCGGCCGCCCCCGCACCGGCCCCGGCCGTTCCGGCCCCCGCCGAGGCGCCCGAGGCGGCCGAGGCGGCCGAGGCACCGGCGGCGTCCGTGAGCGGGGAGTTCGCGGCACGCGAGCAGCGCATCCCGATCAAGGGCGTGCGCAAGCGCACCGCCGCGGCGATGGTGAACAGCGCCTTCACCGCCCCGCACGTCACCGAGTTCCTGCAGGTCGACGTCACCAAGACGATGAAGGCCGTGCGCAAGCTCCGGGAGCGCCGCGAGTTCGCCGACACCAAGGTCTCCCCGCTGCTGCTGGTGGCCCGCGCCCTGCTCACCGCCGTACGGCGGAACCCCGAGGTCAACGCCTCGTGGGACGAGCAGGCCCAGGAGATCGTGGTGAAGAACTACGTGAACCTGGGGGTCGCGGCGGCCACCGAGCGTGGCCTGGTCGTGCCCAACATCAAGGACGCGGGCACAAAGCCGCTGCCCGACCTCGCTCGCGAGCTGCAGCGGCTCACCGATACCGCCCGTGCGGGCAAGACCACTCCGGCCGACATGACCGGCGGCACCATCACCATCACCAACGTCGGCGTATTCGGCGTCGACGCGGGCACGCCCATCCTCAACCCGGGCGAGGCCGCGATCCTGGCGTTCGGTCAGATCCGCGACATGCCGTGGGTGCACAAGGGCAAGCTCAAGGTCCGCAAGGTGACGACGCTGTCGCTCTCCTTCGACCACCGCCTCGTCGACGGCGAACTGGGCTCGAAGGTCCTGCGCGACGTCGGCGCGGTCCTGGAGGACCCGGAGACGGTCGCCCTGGCCTGGGGCTGACCGGCTCGCGCAAGGCAACGGACACGCTACGGACCGGCCTCGGGGACGCCCCGAGGCCGATCCGTGTCTCCACCAGTGCCTGTGGGAGCGGCGCACACGCGCGGGACACGCCGATCGGTGATGCGCCGCGGTGAACCGGCGGCACGTCCGATACGTGTCCTCGGCAGTGGGTCGCCCCTGTCGTCCACAGCATGTGGATGTGGATCTAGCGCGGGCGGGGGCGACCTCTTTCCCCTTCTCCACCCGCCACGCGGCCGTCTCCGAAGCGGCGCGATGGCTCCGGCCACGCGTGCTCTCCGGCCCCGATCGAGCAGGGGAAGGGCGGGCCGGAGATGCGGTGTGACGTTCGCACATGACCGCAGGCAGGGGAGCCGGCCCCGCGCAGGGTGCGGATCAATGACTCCGGGGGGATGCTCGCCGCCTGCCCGAGCCCCTAGATTCCCTGCCACCGATTCCCTTCCAGAAGGAGGCCAACAGCGGTGGCATGCAGCTCTCGTCACGCTTCCCTGCGCAGCGGTGTTCTCTGCACCGTTGTGTCCGTGGTGGCCATGCTTGGGATCGCCTGGGCGGCGTGGGACCTCCTGCCGGAGGTTGTCACGACCCGGGAGGCCACCGTGGACCGAACCGCGACGGAGGTGTCCCGGTGGGTTGTGGTCGGCGCTGTCCCGGCCGCTGCCGTTCTGTGCACCGTTCTGATGGTCGGCGCCCGTCCGTTCGACAGGTTCATCGTGCGGTTCCTGGGACGCCTCGGGCTTCCCGCGGGCGACGGCGATCGAGACCGTGTCCGGGACCTCAACGCGGTGCTGATCACGCTGGCGCTGTTCTTCTTCGTGACGCACTGCGTGATCATCGCGTACGAGGCGGGCGCGGAGTTCCCGGTGGTCCCTGTGGCCCTCGCCCTCGTCGGGGCCGTTGTAGCGACACTCGGGGTGCTCCTGCGCGACCGCCTTGTTCGCGACACCGTCGTGCTCGCGCGGGCGATCAGGAGGTCAGGCCGATGACCCCGGGTGGGAGGCGGTCCGGCGACCACGCCGAAGACCCGCGATCCAGTGCACGACGGCAACCGCACCGATGATGGTGATCGCCACGCTCACGCCGACGCGCAGCAGCACTGGGATGGGCGGGAAGTTGGCGAGGTTGTAGACCAGGTGGGCGGCCATGAACGGCCACAGGAGGGAGACCTGGCGGTAGACGAGGAGGAACCCCGCCATCCAGACCAGGGTGAGTGCGAGCGCCTGGGGGCCGTAGTAGAGGTGGAAGGGCGTGCGCAGCACGACCAGCACCAGCAGCTGTGTCGGCCAGCTCCAGCCCAGACGGGTCATGATGGCCATGGGCAGGGCCAGAAGTAGCGGTTCCTCCACAACGCCGCCGTGCACTTCGGTGACGAACGCCCGCCACAGCTCTGTCGAGGGCGCGGGCGTCGGCCAGGCGGGGAAGAGGTAGAGCACTTCGAACCCGAGCTTCATCGCCAGGTAGGCGGCGCCGGCCGCGCCGATGGCGCGCCACAGGGAGTCACCGCGCAGCCCCAGCTCGGTGCCGGACAGATACAGCCAACGGTGGGCCAGCAGGAGTGCGGTGGGGGCGACGACGAAGCCGATCGCGAACGTGGCGAGGACCAGGGTGAGCGCCGCCGGAGCCGGGAGGTCGATCTCCATCGGGGCGCCGACCAGGATGCTGACGGCCACGGCGATGGAGAAGCCGAAGGAGAGCAGGTAGCCCACGATCGCCAGGGACCAGGCGCGGGCCGACCATCCGGGCCGGTCAGCGGTGGTCGCTGGAGGTCTGTCGGTCATCGGGCCAGCATAGGAACGCGGCAGTTGGCCGAATGGCGCCCATTGACCAAGGAGCCGCCATGTTCTCCTCAAAGATCGGGCAGAACCCGTGTCCCCCGCGGGTGCGAAACTGAAAGACGAGTCGAACAGGTACCCCCGCGACGCCGATGCGACGTGGCATCGGGCTCGGGACGGAACTCCGAGGAGCGGCAAAGAGAGACAAGAAGGAGGACGCCGCGATGACCCTCACGCTGCGCTTCGCCGCGGAGCTCCGGTTCTTCCTCGCGCCTCGGCACCGTGCTGGCGTGGTCCGCCTTGACCACGACGACACCGCCAGCCTCGGCCACATCGTGCAGTCCCTGGGTGTCCCCCTGACGGAAGTCGGCACCCTCCGCATTCGCGGCCGCGAGGTCGGCGCTGACCACCGCCCCCGTCCCGACGACCTCATCGACGTCGGGGTGCCCGCTCTCCCGCAGCCGCTCCCGGTGTGGCCCCCGCGCTTCGTGCTCGATGTGCACCTCGGGACCCTGGCCCGGCGTCTCCGCCTTGTCGGCGTCGATACCGCCTACCCCGACGACTTCGACGACGACACCCTGATCGACCTCGCCAACGCCGAGCAGCGCGTCCTGCTCACCCGCGATCGCGGCCTGCTCTTCCGCCGCTGCCTGCGTATGGGAGCACATGTCCGCGCCCATGCCCCCGACGCGCAGCTCACCGAGATCCTGGAGCGCTTCAATCCACCGCTCCAACCATGGACCCGCTGCCTGGCCTGCAACGGTCGGCTCAACGGAGTCGCCAAGGCCGAAGTGACCGACGAACTGATGGCGGGCACGCGTGCCACGTACGACACCTTCTCCCGCTGCACGTCCTGCGGCCAGGTGTACTGGCCCGGTGCCCACCACCAGCGGCTGCAGCGCATCGTCGAGCGCGCCCGGCGCGCCGTTGCCAGCTAGCGCGGAAATACATGGGTTCCCGTTCGCGAACCTCGCGGCACCCGACCGTGCTCCCTTCGGAAGGCGCTGGCCGAGGTCGGTATACACACCAAATTTTCGCGTTCCGTAATCGCATGACGACCGTAAGCAGTATTGTTCAAGGGTCATCATGTCCTGCTGCTCTGCACCGGGAGGAATCCCCCCATGAAGAACACGATGCTGCGAAGCGCGGTACTGGCTGTGGCCGCCGCAGGGGCCGCCCTCGTCGCTGTTCCCGCCGACGCGTCCCCTTTCCCTCACGGCGACATCATCCCCGTCACAACCAACGTCACCACCTGCGATACGTATCTCCCGGTGGTGTCCGTCCCTCTCATCAACCGGAGCGCAGAGGGCTGCGAGGGAGAGAATTGGGACGCTGACTAACGCTTGGTCAGGCGGCGTGCTTCCCGCTCCCGCGAGCCGTCCTCCGGGAGCGGGTCAGGTTGCCCAGCCCGCGACCAAGGGATAGCCGTCCATCGAGGCGTCGCGCGGCGCGGGGAAGTTGGCCGCCCGGCTCGGCTTTCCGCCCTTCAGGTCGACCCGGTACCAGGTCGAGTCGGTCTGCAGCAGCACCCCGTCGCGCTTGGGCGCGGGCGCGTACTGCACCACCACCCCGTCACTCGCGTCGAGCAGCTGAGTGGTCGTGTAGCCTTGGCCGGTGTCATCGAGGGTGACGAGCCGCGCCCCTCCTTCGCCGTCCGGCACGCCACTGCCCTGGTCGGCCGGGCCGACGACGATGTTGCCCTCGCCCCAGACGGGGGCGGAGTCCAGGCTCTGCCACTGCTGTCCGCCCGCCGCGAGTGTGGCGTTCATCAGGTGCGCGCCGTTCTTGCGGACGGTCAGCGAACTGCCGTCCTGGCCGGTCATCTGCGAGATCGGCACCTGTTCGCGGATGTGCACCGCACCATCGGGCGTCAGCTCCCAGGAGGCGGGCTTCCCACCCTCACCGAGGGGCAACTGCCCGGCCTGCTTCGGCGACGCGGTCGGGTCGTCCAGCGGGACCGACATCACCCGCGCGCTCTGCGGGTTCCCCGGCGTCCGAGCGGAGAACCAGATCCGGTCCCCCTGGATGCGCGGTTCACCCCACTCCTCCGAGGCCTGCGGGCTGATCGCCGTGACCGGCTCATAGGCGGTCTGATCGGCATTGAGCCGGGCCAGCTGCACGTCTTTGGCGTCGGGCGCCGAGTAGACGAAGTACTGCCAGTCGTCCGAGAACATCGAGTACGCCGGAATCCCCGACACCATCGGATCCAGCGCGCGCTCCGGCAGTGTGACGGCCGCCTTTTCCTTCCCGCCGTCGGGATCGACGAACACGAGCGCCTGACTCTCCTCAGGATCGCCCCCCTCGTACCCGCGAAAGACCAGGGCCAGCCCGGTCAGCTTGGTCTCCTTCGCCGAGCCGTTCCCGCCGCCCCCGCCCGTCGTCCCGGCGGTCCCGCTACAGGCACTGGTGAGCAGCAACGCGACCGCAGCCGCAACCCCGACCAGCGCACGCGCGCGACGCATACATCCGCCTTTCCGAACGAGGAACCTCAGAGCTCCGACCCTCGACACCCGAGGGAGGAGGAGACCAGCGGAGCCGCCACCTGGCAGCGCTCCGCCCCCAACGCCTCAATGAGACCAGAGAGTCCAGTATGACCGTGCTCCCTGACAACCGACGAACTCGCCAGGAATCCGCCATGGCCGGTGACTCTCGACCAATCGACCACCGGCCGCTGTTCTGGGAGTCGACACCAGCTGAGGCCGTGGCCGCATCAGGCCACACCACGACGTGCGTGGTTGCGCGCACGACATGAATCACCGCCCTTCCAATGCGGCGTCATCGCTGACGCCCGGCGGGGTTGACAAAGGGTGGCGAACACTAATGCGCACAGCCATGCTGGAATGCTGGGCTTCGAGACTCCGAAAGCGAGCAGAACTCGAAGGCCGACGCGACTCCCCCGGCTGGAGAAAAATCCGCCAGCAGCTGATTGGCGCCGACGCGTGAATGGGTGAAGCGGTTTTCGTTGACTTCGTGAGTATGAGTCCGCTCTTCTCATGGCCGGATTCGGCCATGCCTCAGGTGGAGCTCGTCGGCCGCGTGTCGCTCGGGTGCTGAGTCCCCCGGCACGGGTCGCCGTGGGACTGGTGCTGGCCTCGGGATTCTGTGGTCGCGTCGCACGACTGTGGACGGGGTTCGCCTCTGTCTTGTCAGGTCAGGCGCGATTATTTTGCGTTTTTCCTGGTCAGTCGTATTCCTTTGATGGCGGCTGGGGTCGATTCTTGTGACCTGTTGCACATTTTCTTGTGCTGCGGGACGTTGAATGCTGGAGATGTCCAAAATTGTCGTGTAGTGTCACTTTCAATCGAAAGGTCGAAGTTTGCCGCGCGTCAAAGAATCCTCGTGCTGCCCTCGGGGGTTTCGTGCGGCCAGATGAATGCTGACTGGGAGCACAACGATTTCCCCCAACGTTCCTCGGGATCTGTTCAATTTGTATAACAGGATCCTCGGCCGGGTGCTCGATGCGGGCTGACGGCCACACGTGGCGGTGGGCCGGATACACGGCCCTGACGGCGTGCTTCCTCATCGGGTTCTTTCACCGGTTCGCACCGGCGACGTTCGCGGACACCATCGCCGCCAGCCTCGGAGCTTCGGCCACGGGGCTTGGGATTCTGGCGGCCGGCCACTTCTGGATTTACACCGCTGCGCAGATACCTGCCGGAATGGTCCTGGACCGGTACGGCGCACGATCCAGCGTGGCGGTCGCGTCGGCCCTGGTCGCCCTCGGATCGGTCCTCCTGGCCACGGCCGGAGGCCTGGTTCAGGCGACCTGCGGACCGATCCTGACAGGGCTGGGGATGTCGGCGGTGTTCGTCGGCGTGATGCGCTTCAACGCCGAGGCGTTCCCCGCCCACAGGTACGGGCTGGTGACCGGCGTGACGATGCTGATCGCCAACGTCGGCAGTATCGCTGCCGGGTCACCGGCGGCGCTCCTGTTGGAGCACTGGTCGTGGCGGACCGTGTTCGGCGTCGCCGGGCTGGTGTCGGCGGTTCTGGCGGTCCTGGTGTGGGCGGTCGTTCGGGAACCGCGGGACCATCCGAGCGCGATCGGCGTCACAGCGTCTCCAGCTCTCGCAGAGGAGGACGCAGGGACGGCAAGGCGGTCCGCGCGGGCGGCATGGGTTCCTCGTGGAGTGTGGCCGATCTTCTGGGCGACCATCGGTACCAACGGCACCTTCTATGCCTTCTCCGGGTTGTGGGGCGTGCCGATGCTCACCGACGGATTCGGGCTTTCGGTCACTGAGGCCGCCGCCTACACCACACTCGCCCTGACTGTGTACGGGCTGGGCGCGTTCGCCATCGGTGCGGTGTCGGACCGCGCCGGTGTCCGTAAGCCCTTTGTCGTGGGGTGTTCGGTGCTCGCCTTCGCGGCTTGGGCGCTTCTGGCACTGGCACCATGGCAGCCAGGCTGGAGTGGCTTCCTCCTGTACGCCATGACCGGCCTCGCCGCCTCCCAAGTGACGGTCTCCTTCGCCACCCTGAAGGAACTCGTGCCCACACGTGTGGCGACGGCGCTCGCGGTTGCCAATACCGGTGTGTTCGCGGCGTCGGCCGTGATCCAGCCCGCCTTCGGGTGGGTCCTGGACCACACATCGCGTGACCTGGGTGGGTACCAGGTCGCTCTGGCGCTGCCCATCGCGTTGGCCGCGGCCGGGCTCGTGGCGGCGTGGACAACGACAGAGACGCACTGCCGCGAGCAGACCGTCGGCGTCTCGGACTCGGCCCGACGATCGCCCTGAACCACGCTGTGCAACGCGAACCCGCAGGGTGCAAGCCCACCCTGCGGGTCGGAACGGCGTCCTCGCTTTGAGCCCCGCGGCGCGCCTACTCCGGCGGGTCGCTCCACGGGGCCTGGAGTTGTTCGGGGCGTTGGCCTCGACGGGCGAGGAGGGCGCGGCCGGGGGGGAGGGGGCGGGAGGCGACGCCGTTGGCGAGGCGGCCTTCCATGCGGTCGCCGGAGAAGAGGACGCCGGTGGTGGCCGCGTCGGTGAGGGCCTGGGGGATGGGTTCGAAGAGGGCACGGCCGGCGCCGCCCGTGCGGCGGGCGGCGATGAGGTGGAGGCCGAGGTCGGCGCCCTGGGGGATGAACTGGGCCAGCGGGGCCAGGGGGTTGCCCTGGCGGTTGCTGATCAGGTCGAGGTCGTCGACCACGACGAACAGTTCCAGCCCCTTCCACCAGCTGCGTTCCCGGAGCTGCTGCGGGGTGACGTCGGGGCCGGGCAGGCGCTCCTTGACCGAACCGGCCAGCTGGCCGGCGATCTGCTGGGTGAACTGCGCCTCGGTGCAGTAGGCGAGCAGGTGCTCCTCGCCGACCACGCCGAGGTGGGCGCGCTTGAAGTCGACCAGGACGATGCCCACCTCCTCCGGCGGGCGCTGGGTGAGTTGCCGCAGGAGGCCGCGCAGCAGGGTGCTCTTGCCCGTCTGCGGGTCGCCGAAGACCATCAGGTGCGGCTCCTCGGACAGCTGCAGCAGGGCCGGTTCCAGGGTCCGCTCCGCCATTCCGAGCACCAGTTCCGGGCCGTCGTGCGTCCGCGTCAGCTCGTCCAGCTCGACCAGGTCCGGCAGCGTCCGCACCTGCTGCACGGCCCGCGCGGTCCAGCGCTTGGAGACCTGGGCGACGAGGTCGCGCACGCCCTCGCCCAGGTCCTGGTCGTCGGCGACGCCGTCGACCCGCGGCAGGGCGATGTGGGCCATGTTCTCGTCGGCGAGAAGCGCCCGCCCCGGGACGTCCTTGGGGATCTCCTCGGCGACCTTGCGGCCGATGCCCGAGTCGAACGGGTCGGTCAGCCGCAGCTCGATCCGGCCGCCGAAGAAGGCCGCCAGCTTGCTGCGGACCTGCGAGCTCGCCGCACCCGTGAGGATCGTGTGCACGCCCAACGACGGGCCGCGGGTGACGATGTCGAGCAGCACGTCGTCGGCGTCCTCGAAGTTCTCCCGGACCGACGACCACCCGTCGATCATCAGGAACACGTCACCGGCGATGCCCTCGGGCACCTTCCCCTCGGCGCGGGCCTTGCGCAGCCCGGCCGGGGAGTCCAGGCCCACGCTCCGGAACACCTGCTCGCGCTGGTCGAGCTGGGTGGACACGTCGGAGAGGATGCGCTGCACCCGCTCGGGGTCGGCCCGGCCGGCCACGCCCGCCACGTGCGGAAGCCCCTCCAGGGCCGCCAGACCGCCACCGCCGAAGTCGACCGCGTAGATCGCCACGCGGCCGGGCGGGTACCGCCACGCCAGACTGGCGATCATCGTGCGCAGCAGGGTGCTCTTGCCGGTCTGCGGCCCGCCGAGCACCACGATGTTGCTGTCGCCGCCGGTGAAGTCCACCGCCGTCGGTTCCTGCCGCTGGTCGCGCGGGATGTCGGTGAGGCCGATGTAGGCGCACATCTCGGCGGCGTCCGGTTCGGCCTCCTCCTTGTCGGCCGCGCTGCCGTCCTCAGTGGCGACCTGCTCGAAGAGCGTGTCCAGGGTGAGTGCCGTCGGCAGCGGGGGCAGCCACACCGGGCGCACCGGCTCCGCTCCGGCCGCGACCAGGCGGTCCACGGCGACCTGCAGGACGCTGCGGGACGATGACCCGTCGCCGCCCGACTCGTCGGCGTCCTCGCCCACGAGGTCGGACAGGCCCAGCAGCGCCCCGACCCCGTTGTAGGAGATCACCGGGAGCACCGGGTCATCGTCGTTGGTGGCCTCCGCGGGCGGGATATAGGGGCCGGAGACCATGGCGGCTTTGAAGCGTTCGAAGACCGAGGTGTCGACCTTGAGGTAGCCCGATCCGGGTTCGGGGGGCAGGTGGTAGGCGTCGCCTACGCCGATGGCCTCGCGGCTTTCGGACTCGGAGAAGGTGCGCAGGCCGATGCGGTAGGACAGGTGGGATTCCAGGCCCTTGATCTTGCCTGATTCCAGGCGCTGGGTGGCCAGCAGCAGGTGGACGCCGATGGAGCGGCCGATGCGGCCGATGGCCACGAACAGCTCGGCGAAGTCGGGGTGGGCGGTGAGCAGTTCGGAGAACTCGTCGATGATGACCAGGAGGTGGGGCAGGGGCTCCAGGTCGGGCTGCTGGGCGCGCAGGGCTTCGTAGGCGTGGAGGTTGGGCAGGTTGCCGGCGTCTTTGAGGAGTTGCTGGCGGCGGGTGAGTTCGCCGTACATGGCCTCGCGGAAGCGGGCGACGAGGGTGTCGTCGTCGGCGAGGTTGGTGATGAGTCCGGCGCTGTGGGGCAGGCGGTCGGTGTCGGCGAAGGTGGCGCCGCCCTTGAAGTCGACCAGGAGCAGGGCGAGGTGGTCGGGGGCGTGGTTGATGACCAGGGAGGCGACCAGGGTGCGCAGCATTTCGGATTTGCCCGAGCCGGTGGCGCCCACGACCAGGCCGTGGGGGCCCATGCCCCCGAACGCCGACTCCTTCAAGTCCAGCAGCACCAGGTTCCCCGAAGGCCCGATGCCGATCGGCACCCGCAGGTAGTCGCTGGTGCTCCGCGGCCGCCATGTCTGGCGCGCGTCGAGCTGGGCGACGTCGGGCACGCCCAGGATCTCCGGCAGGTCGACGGTGCTGTGCAGCGCGTCGGCGCCGTCGGTCGCGGCCAGCCGCATCGGCGACAGGGTGCGCGACAGGGAGGTGAGCAGAGCGACGCTCGCCTGGTCGGCGGTGCCCTTCAGGGGAGCGCGCGGCGCCTCGGGCTCATGTCCCATGGCACCGCTGCCACCGGCGCTGTTGGCGCCCTGGGCGGAGTCGTCGGTGTCCTCGGTGAGCTCCCCGTCCGCAGTCACGTACAGCCGCATGTCGACCTGCTCGGGCTCCTCGCGCCGTTCGCCCAGCAGCATGATCAGGTGGATGCCGAGGTCGGCCAGCGAGGCGACCGGCGGCTCGGCGGACAGGCCGGACAGCGTCGCCTGGAACTCGCCGTCCACGATCATGACCAGCCGCTGCGTTCCCGGACCCGGCGGGCGCCCGCGGCGGCGCTGCATGTCGATGGTGCGCTGCTCGATCTCGGCCGACAGCAGCTCCGCCATCTCGACGGTGTTGCCCGCGACCAGCCGCGCCGGGAGCGGCCCGTCGGTGATGTCGTCGTGCGCGTTGTGCGGCAGCCACTTCAGCCAGTCCCACTCGGGCAGCAGGCGCGCGTGGCGCACCACGCCCACCCGCACGTCCTCGGGCGCGGAGAACGTGGCGAGCTGGGCCACCAGTGAGCGCGCCAGTGCCCGTCCCGCCGCCCGGTCGCCGATGACCGACACGACGCCCAGCTCGCGCAGCGGCATCACCAGGGGTTCCTCGGGCACGTGTGCGTAGAGTTCGACGAGCTGGTCGGCCAGCCCTTGGCACACGGGGTCGTAGACGACCAGCGGATTGGAGGCGTCGACCTTGAGGCTGAGCGGGCGCGCCAGGGGCCGGGTGCCGGTGCCGACGCGCAGGTGCAGGAAGTCGGGGTCGGACGCCCGCCGCTCCCACCGGCGGGCCGGAAGCCGGGCCGGCTCGGCGAGCAGGTGCGGCGCGGGGTGCCGGAACGCGCTGCCCTTGCGCTGGGTCGCGGCCACGTCCCGGACGGTGTCGCGCAGCTGGTCGAGGTAGTCGAGGTAGCGTTCGCGCTGCTCCCGGATGCGCTTGCGCGGCCCGTTGCGCTGGGACAGGAACATGGTGACGCCCACGGCGATGCTGGCCAGCATGACGAGCATGGCCCCGGCCGCGTACAGCGGACGGTTGCCCATGGTGACCGCCATGAGCAGCGACCCCGACCCGCTGATCACCGGCATCAGCATCATCGACATGGAACTCGAGGCCGGGGGGTTGTCCGGCAGTTGCGGCGGCGCGGCGATGACGAGGGGATCGGACCCGGGGTTGGGAACGGAGTGACGTGCGGGGCGGTGGACAAGCGTGGTCGCCAAGGCGATCTCTCCGGTGCACCTGAGAATTGAGAGGAGTGGGAAGTTGCTACGGTAATGATCCCGCAACCAGGTGGAATCGCCTAATCGGGTTCCGAGGGCGGGAACCGCCGCATACGCACGCTAATCACCACGATCACGAGGGATAACACGGACGTGAGTGGATACTGCCGAGTGACGGTCACCGGGCCGCAGCGCTGGGCCGACCTCGCCCTTCCCGGGACGGTCCCGGTAGCCACCCTCCTCCCGCAGGTGATCCGGGTCATCTCCCCCGACACCGAGGGCACCGAACCCGCCGGATGGACGCTGACCACCAGCGACGGCGAGGAAGTCCACCCCGAGGCCTCCCTGGAGAACGCGGGCATCGGCGACGGCGACGTCCTGCTGCTGGAGCGAGTCAGCGCGCGTGGCCGCCCGGCCCACATCGACGACGTGCGCGGCGCCGTCGAGGACGAGATCGACGAGGCCGCCCGCTTCTGGCGCTCCTCCACGACCTTCGCCTTCGGGATGCTGCTGGCCGCCATCGGCCCCTTGATCGTGCTGGGTGTCATGACCTATGTCCGGCCCAGCCCCGGCAACCTGGCGATCTCCGGCATCGGCGCGCTCTACACGCTCGCCCTTGTCATGTTCGCGACCCGCCGCTCCATGGCCGGAGTCGGTCACGTGCTCTTCGGGGCGGCGTGCGCCTGGGGCGCCGCCATGGGCATGTTCGCGGTGCACGTGGTGAGCCCGAACGCCGACTTCCTGGTCCTCGCCGCGTTCGGCGGTGTGGGCGCCCTCCTCATCGCCGGTATCGGATGGATGATCAACGCGCTGGGCCTGTCCTACCTGGCGGCGCTCGCCGTGGTCACCGTCGCCGGCGGCGTGGTCAGCGCCGTCGGCATGTTCGTCGACGGGGCCCAGGGGGTGCGCGCGCTGGCGGTGCTCCTGGTGCTGGGCGTCGGCGCGCTGCCCCGCATCGCCCTGGCGATGGGCGGGCTGTCGAGTCTCGACTACGAGGTCCGGCACTCCGGCCAGGTGGACAGCGAGCGCTTCGAGGAGAGCCTGACCAGCAGCGACCGCCTGCTGCTCGGCGCGGTCCTGGGCTTCGCGGTCAGCGCCGTCGGCACCGTGCCCCTCCTGGTGTTCATGGGCCGCGGCCTGCCCGACTTCCTGCTCGCGGCGCTGCTGTCGCTCCTGCTGATCCTCCGCTCCCGGCTCTTCGACCGGATCAGCCACGTTCTCCCGCTGCGTGTCGGCGGGGTGGCGGGCCTCGGGATCACCCTGATGGCCTCGATCAAGCTGCTCCCGGCCCTGGGGCCCTGGATCCCGGCCATCGCGTTGGTCGTCGGTGTCGCGGTCTCGGTCCTCAGCTGGATCCGCCTGGCGGATGTCCCGCGCGCCTCCCTGCGCCGGGTCATCAACGGTGTGGAGATCGTCGTGGTCGTGGCCCTGTGCGCCACCACCGCCTGGGCCATGGGGCTGTTCGACCTGGTCACGTCGTTGACGGCATAGGAATCGCCGATGGAACCCCGCCCTGCGCCGGAGCGCCGTCAGGACTTCGCGAGGTCGCGGGGGCGGTCATCGGCGCGGTCCTCAGCCGGGGTGGCGGCGCGCGGCCGTCGCCCCGCGGCCTTCGGCCCGGTCGCCAGGGTCCCCACCGCGACCGCCGACGCGATCAGGAACGCCGTGCCCGTCCCCACCTGGTCGGCGGCGGCCCCGAAGACCACCGGTCCGACCACCGTGCCCACACCGAGGAAGAACACGGTGGCGCTGAACCCGGCCGAGGGGCGCTCCGGGAAGACCCGGTGGCTCCAGACGGCCAGCAGACCGGATATCGCCATGAACGCGGCGCCGTAGGCCACGGCCGACGCGGCGACGGCGGCCACCGATCCCGGCGCGATGCCGACGAGGGCGACCGCCGTGGCCAGGGCGCCGAACAGGACGGTGTGGGCGCCGCGCAGGCCGGCACGGTCGATGAGCCTCCCGGTCAGGACACCGGCCGTGCCCGCCGCTCCCATGAGAGTCCAGAACAGGGCGGCGGTCCCCGACCCTGAGTCCGGAGAGCCGGACACCGCCTCGACGGCGAACGACCAGAAGACCGCGCCGACCAGCCCGTAGGAGAGGGCGCTGGCGTACAGTGGCGCGGCCGGTCGGCGCATCAGCCAGGCGAGCCCGGTGCTGGAGCGATCGATCGCGGGCCGAGCGGGGTCCGGGCCGCCGGGCAGCACCCGCGCGTTGTAGGCGGTCACGGCGACGGCCGCCACCGCGAAGAACACCCACACCCACCGCCACGCGGCGCCGGGAACCGTGAGGGCCAGGACACCGGCGACCACGGTGGCGAACGCCGTTCCCGTCGGCAGCAGCGCCAGCACGCCCTGCCGCCGCCGCAGCGGCAGCATCCGGTCCACCGCGTCCGAGTAGGGCGCCCACGCCCAGCCCGAACTGGTCCCGGCCAGCACCAGCCCCACCGTCAGGACGACGACGTCCTGGGCCAGGGCGACCAGGCCCATCCCCACCGCCGCGGACAGCCCGCCGATGACGATCAGCGGGCGCGGCCCGGTGCGGTCCGCCAGCACGCCCACCAGGGTGAGGGCGGTCAGGTAGCCGAGGTAGGTGGCGCTGGACACGGCCCCCACCAGCGTCAGGGACAGCCCGAACGCCGTGCGGATCTCGGGCAGGAACAGGCCGTAGCCGTAGCGGGCGAACCCGAAGGCGACGCCGATGCCCATAACGCCCGCCAGGGCGAGGCGGACGTGTGCCGTCGCCTCGTACTCGCGCTGATCTTCCACGGTGGCCGTCCCCCATTGACTCGCATCGGTCGTTGTGCCGATGACCAGCATCGGGGTCGGTCCGCCGCGCGACCATTGGCAAAAATGTCAGGTACCACTAGATTTGCGCCATGCGCGATGGAACGGGAGACGGTGAGCGGACGCGCGGGGCGGTGGAGTCGGCGGGGATCCGCACGGTCGTGCCACTGCTGGCGGACTGCCCGCTCTTCGAGCTGGCCGTGCCCTGCGAGGTGTTCGGCAAGCCGCGGATGGGACCCGACCACGGCTGGTACGACCTGACCGTGTGCGCCACGGGCCCCGACCCGCAGCCGGGGCCGGACGGGCTGGCGGTCGCCGCGGAGCCGGGGCTGGACGCCCTGCGCACGGCCGACCTCGTGGTGGTTCCGGCCTGCCGCATACCCCACTACCGGCCTCCCGGCGCCCTCATCGCGGCCCTGCGGGAGGCCCACCGGAACGGCGCCCGCATCGCCGGCCTGTGCTCCGGGGCGTTCGTCCTCGCCGAGGCCGGACTGCTCGACGGCCGGGCCGCCGCCACGCACTGGATGTACGCCGAAGAGCTGCGGCGCCGCCATCCCGCCGTGCGCGTGGACGGCGACGCGCTCTACGTCGACGAGGGCGACGTGCTGACCAGCGCCGGGTCGGCCGCCGCCATCGACCTGTGCCTGCACATCGTCCGCTCCGACTACGGGGCGGCCGCCGCCGCGGAGGTCGGCCGCCGCATGGTCATCGCGCCGCACCGCGAGGGCGGCCAGTCGCAGTACGCCCCGCCCCCGCTCGCACGCGCTCGGTCCGGGCTGGCTCCGGTCCTGGAGTGGGCCGTGGACCACCTGCACGAGCCGCTGACCATCCCGCGGATGGCGCGCGAGGCGGGGATGAGCACCCGCACCTTCGGTCGGCGGTTCAGCGAGGAGGTGGGCACAACCCCGCTGGCGTGGCTGAACCGACAGCGTCTGGCCCGCGCCCGGGAACTCCTGGAGACGACCGACCTGCCCGTGGCGGCCGTCGCCGAGCGCAGCGGACTGGGCTCCGAGGACGGTCTGCGCCAGCACTTCCAGCGGGGAGTGGGGACGACGCCGTCGGCCTACCGCCGCACGTTTCGACGGCCATCAGTTCGCGGTTCCGGCCAGTGAACATGTTCTACCGGGAGAAATGCAGTGATTCCGTGCACGAGGGAAGACAGGAGGGGAGAAGGGCGCGCACTGGTCTCCCAGGGCGTCGTTATCCCTCGACGGCGGGTTCCCGACCCGAGGGGTCGGACCCCAGCAACGGCCGCGCCACGGCGCCGTCCGGCTGCTGGTCCGGCACGACGGCTCCGGTCTTGAAGGCCCGGACCACGAGCTGCACCCGGTCGCGGAGCCCCCACTTGGCCAGGACGTTGGAGACGTGGGTCTTGACGGTGGTTTCGGACAGTCGCAGGATGCGGGCGATCTCGGCGTTGCTCCGCCCGGAGGAGATCAGCGCGACCACTTCGCGCTCCCGCGACGACAGCCCGGTGTCCCAGGGGGCCCGCTCCATGGTCTGGTACGTGGGGGTGGCGGACGCCAGCCGCACGAACTCGTCGACGACCCTGCCGGTCACGGCGGGGTCGAGCACGGTCCGGCCGTCGCTGACCGCGCGGACCGCGTCGGCGAGGCTGGCGGGCTCGCTGTCCATGAGGAGGAATCCGCTGGCTCCGGCGCGGAGGCTCTCGAAGAGGTACTCGGGGTCGTCGCCGCGCGCGCGGTGTGCGGTGTCGTCGGACATGGTGACCACCAGGACCCGTACCGAGGGGGAGGACAGCGCCGCCAGCTGGCGGATCGTGGCGATTCCATCGGCTCCGGCGTGCCGTACGTCGATGAGGACGACATCGGGGCGCAGCTCCGCGGCCCTCCGGACGGCGCTGTCGCCGTCGCTCACCTCCCCGACCACCTCGATATCGTCGGTGGCGTCGAAGACGGCCCGCAAGCCCAGGCGGGCGACAGCCTGTTCGTCCGCGATGAGAACACGGATCCTCACTGGACGCACCTCATTCGCAAGGCCCCCTAATGCGTGCACAGCGGTTTTGGTTAAGTGTCGTGCCCGTAACGTGACCGACCCCCGAACAGGTTTCAATGCAATCGGTGATCTTGTCAATCCGCCAGATTGGGGTGGCCGAACTCGGCCAAAGGCTACGGAATACGTTTGTCGCCGACATTGTGTTCTTGCTCACGATGCGAGTTTTTACTCTCTCTTGACTGGCTGGCCACGATGGTTACGCGGCGCGACATCACGCCCCGAAATTAACGCTCCGTGGTCGATTGCGGGGTCATTTCGGGGGCAAGCCGGAGATTCATGGGTTCGCATGGCCATGTTTATGTAATTATCCGGACAAGGGTGGAATGTCCTGAGTGAGAAAAAGGTAAAGACACGATTCGTGATGGGAATCGTGTCCATGCCATTCGCGACCGGGTGGCCGGTGGGGAGATCTCGCCTGAGTTACGGGTCAGCGTCGATCTCTCCTTTCCGCGCAGCCGCTACCGGGCGAACGCCTCGGCGGTGACTCCGGGGCGCCGCAGCTCGGCCAGCGCCCACACGCAGCTGACGGTGAGGGGCAGCCGGACCGCGGCGTCACCGGGTGCCTTGGCCTCCGCCGCCGCGCCCCCGAACCCGCCGTCGGGCCGTTGGCGTGCCGTGAGAAAGGCCCCCGCCCCCTGCGTCGCGGCATGGTCGGCCAGGCCGAGGAAGACGCTCGCCCGCAGCAGCGCGGCCCCGGCGTCCAGATCGTGCCCGCGCACCGCCGTGGCCAGCGCGATCGGCAGCACCTCCGACCACGCTGAGCGCGTGTCGTCGGCCATGCGGCCGAGATCCGTACCGAACGCGGTCGCGGAGCCGACCTCATCGGCGGCGCGCAGCAGAACGGCGGGGTCGGCGCGGAGGGCGTCGAAAGGGTGGCCGAACGCGGAGCGCCCGCCCTCCGGAGCCGTCTGGAGCGCGGCGAGCACCTGCCGACGCAGGCCGCCTGTCACCGGCGCTGCGGAGGTCGGACGTGATCCCGACCGGTCCTGCCCGTGCGGCGGGGCCGGGCAGGACCGGTCGGCCAGCCAGATGCCGACCGCACGCTGCGCCGCACCGGCGGCATCCGTGTCGGCGGGCGGCCAGGGCCCTGCCGACAGCCAGTGGCGGCCCCGGGCCAACGCGCGTTCCGCCGCGCGGTCGCTCCAGCGCCCCGCCGTCACCGGCCCCGCGTCTCCGCCCGCCGTCACAACGTCTCCCGATGTGCCGCGGCCAGCGCCGTGACCAGTGTCGTGTGGTAGCAGGTCCGGAACACGTAGGCGTCCGCGGCGGCGCCGGTCCGCTCCGCGAGCACGGCTTCCTGGAACGGCGGACCGGGTATCGAGCCGTCCTCCCGCTGGGCGGCGGTGATCCGCCGCCACGCGTGCCGCACCAGCCCGTCGGAGACATCCCCCGCGATCTCGGCGCACATCACCAGCTCCGCCGCGAGGTCGTAGTGGTCGGTGGCCAAGTGCACGCCGAGTAGCGTGTGCAGGGCCTCTCGCAGCCGACGTTCCGCCTCCTGCCCGCCGCAGGGCGGTGCCGGCCGCCCGCCGAGGTCGGTCGCGTACAGGAGTGCGTGGGTGAGCGCGTACACCTGGTTCTCGGTGGCGCTGAACGGATCGACCCGGTGTACGCCGCACGCCGCGTAGAGCTCGTCGGTGCTCGGCAGGGAACCGGGGATCTCGGCCAGATCGAGGATGTAGCGCAGTTCGAGGAGGTGCGGCATCGCCCAGTCGATGCCGCTGACATCGCCGCCGCGCGCCTCGACCAGTTCGCGGGCGACGGCGAGCGGGCCGGACACCGGTCGGCCGAGCCCGTGCAGCAGGGCGAGCAGCCAGACGCGGTAGCCGAAGTCGGCGTCGGCGCGGTAGAGGTCCTCCAGGAACGCGGGGCGCTCCACCATCTCCTGGGCGACGTCCGACGCCGCCTCGATGAGGTCGGCCGACGCTTCCGCGCGCGGGCCACGGCGCAGCACACGGCACAGCAGCAGGAGCTCCAGCACCGTGGCACCGGGGAAGTCGCGCTGCGGGAAGAACTCGTCCCACTTCGGCCCGAACCACGCGACGTGGGAGGTCAGCCAGTCCAGCGCCCGGTCGAGGACCTCGGTGGAGCCGGGCAGGGGGCCGGTGGGCGGATCGCAGACCGGAGCCCACGCGGGGAAGCCCTCGACGCTCCCGCGAAAGCGGTCGTCCGGCCGCAGCCGACCGGGAAGCGCGCCGGGCGGCGACGCGCCGCCAGTCATCATTGCACCCTTTCGTTGATCTGCCGCGCGGCCGCGGAAAATATGGATGCGCTGTGCACGGATAAAACCCTAGAGCGAACATTGTCTACCCGCTTCGGTCCGGAGAACCAATTTCCGCCCCTTCCGATGGATCGTTCGGCAACGGTACGTGAGGAGGAGCCTCCTCCTTTCGTAGGAGCCTGCGAGAGAAGTCCCGGTGGCGCGGACTCTTCGGAAGGGGAGATGGCCCTGAGGGCGTCCGATGGGAGCCGTCTCCGCCCCCCGGAGTTCGGAGTATCGAATGCGGGGCGGAACGCGGTGAAATGTCGAGCGCATTCGCTCCGTGAAACGACAGGCGGCAAACGCGTGCCGTCCGACCTTGCCGCGGTGTCGGCCGACGAATAGCGTGAGCGGGGCGATAATATCGAGGCGGCCGGTTGATCCGGCAGCGGTCGCGGTACGCGGCGCCGATGGGGCGGCCGCCGGGAGCGGCGCCCGCCCGGTCGGAGGAACACTGGTGAATGGGGGTCCGATGAAGCGGATCGATCTCGACCTGCTCGGCGAGCTGTACCGGAAGTACACCGAACCGCTGGCCAAGGTGCGCGACCAGCAGCGCGCCTTCTGCCGCGACATGCGGGGGAAGATGACACCGCAGCTCGACGACCTCGAAGCGGAGATCACCTACCTGCTCCTGCGCGAGCACCGCCCCGCGATCGTCATGGAGCTGGGGACCTTCCACGGGTGGTCCACCAGCTGGATCCTCTCCGCGCTCCGCGACAACGGCACCGGCCACCTGCACTCCTTCGACATCGTGGACAACGTCGTCTCCAACGTCCCCGCCGAGCTGTCGGCCGACCGCTGGACGTTCCACAAGGGCGATGTCCGTGAGAACGTCGACGCCATCCCGGCGGAATCGAGTACCTGTTCGTGGACGCCGCCCACAACGGCCGCTTCGCCCGCTGGTACATCGACCACCTCTTCCCCGCGTCGCGGCCGGGACCCGGTGAGCGTGCACGACGTCTTCCACCAGAGCTTCGCCCTCCCTTCACCGAGGGCCGGGCCGTACTCAAGTGGCTGGCGGAGAAGGAAACGCCCTACTTCACCCCTCCAAGGCCAAGGCCCCGACACGTACCGCGCGATCCATGCCATCAAGCGCGATCTCGGACTGGACGAACCGGTGCGCACCGGTAAGGACAACCCGATGATCTACTTCCACCTCCCGGCGTAGAGCCGTGACGGGGGCGGCGCCGAGGATGGAGGGAGCTGGCTGCGCCGTTCTCCTCGGGACGCGGCCGGGGCCCGAATGCGGGATAGGCGCTGTCCGGAACCTCTGCCGACGATGATGAGGCCGCACGGTGGTCAAGCGTCTCCGGAGAACGAACCGCCAAGCACGTCCCGACACGCGACAGATGTCAGCCTTCCAGCAGAGCAGCGAGCCGGGCAGCGGAGGTGTCCCAGGACCACTGGGAGACGGCCCAGTCACGACCGGCAGCGCCCATCGCGGCGGCACGAGCCGGGTCGGCCAGCAGCCCGGCCACGGCGGTAGCGATGGCGTCCGGACTGCGACCGTCGACGACCTGTCCGGTCACACCCTCGTGCACCGCCTCGGGAGCACCGCCGGAGCTGCCCGCGACCACGGGTAGACCGCTCGCCGACGCCTCGAGGTACACGATGCCCAATCCTTCGAGATCCCAGCCGTGGCCGCGGGTACGGCAGGGCATAGCGAACACGTCGCCGGCGACGTAATGGGCTGGAAGTTCCTCCTCCGCCACGGCACCGGTCAGGACGACATCGCGGCCAAGTCCGGTTTCCCTGATGATGCGTTGTAGTCGGCGCCGGTCGGGGCCGTCGCCGACGATCAGGAGCGCGGTGTCCGGCACCCGTCGCCGGATCGACGGCAGCGCGCGCAGCAGCATGTCCACCCCCTTGCGCCGGACCAGCCGGGAAACACACGCCACGACAGGCCGGGACTCCAACCGGTACCGGCGGCGCGTCTCCCGACCCGACACCGTATCCGGCCGGTATATCCCCGTATCCACTCCGGGCGGTAGGTACTCCAGGTCGGCGTGTGGGCCGAAGGCCGACGCGAACTTGGAGTGTGTGTAGCTGCTGACGTACGTCACAACGTCGACTGTGGACCCCATGCGGCGCAGCGCCCGCCGAGTGCCGGGGAGCGCGGACCAACGCACTTCGCGGCCATGGGTGCTGGCGAGCACTCGCTCTGCTCCCGCCTTCCGCAGGGCCGGTGCCAACAGGGCCAGCGGGGCAGCGGAGCCGAACCACACCGCGTCGCACCCGTAGGCCCCCACGATCTCCTTGGCCCGGTGCGTCACCCGCGGAGTAGGCAGGATCAGCGTGCCCGTGTGTCTGATGACCGGAAACGGCTGTTCTGCGTCGAAGTCATCCGTGCCTGCACCGGACCACTGTGGCGCGTACACCACGAGGCCCGCCGGTGGTAGGCGCAGTGCAAGTGCGTGCAGATAGGTCTGAATACCGCCGGGGCGCGGCGGAAAGTCGTTGGTTATCAGGAGGGTCCGCCGCACATCGGTACGGTACATCTGCCCAGGACGACGTGCTTCGCAAACGCCGGATATTCAACAGCCTCTCCTTTTTCGGCAGAGGGCATAAGGGGCAATTCCGCCGGATCGATTAAAACCCGACCCTGGTTGGCGAATCGAGGCTAGCATTGCCGTATGTCGGAGAAAATACGCGTCCTACTTCTTCTGTGGTCGCTCCAAGGCGGGGGAGCGGAACGAATGGCTGTCAATTTGATGAACCACCTTAACCAAGAAGAGTTCGATGTAAGAATGTGTCTGCTGAGGCGCTATGGACCCTATCTTGATCTTGTGGACAATGATTTCATTGATTCACCTGGGACTGATGGTGCGTTCGCTTTTGACCACCTTGGAAATCGCGCCGTATTCAAGCCCGGGCGGCTGATTCGAGGCGGCCTGCTGGCACCCGTATATCTCGCCCGGATGATGCGAATCCATCGGCCGCACGTTGTTATCAGTTTCTGCAAGGGAACGAGTATTGCAACAATGGCCGCAACCTGGATTTGTGGGGGTAGGAAGTTCCAATGGATCGTTCGCGAGGGAAACAACACGGAAGCCGTTATATCTGACGAACTGCAAGCCCCGCTCTCTCGGCAGGCGCTGAAGTGGCTGACCTACCGCTGCTTCTCGTCGGCGGACTGTCTCTTGACCACCTCCCATCAGCTCGCTGATCACCTGCGGAAGCACATGCCACGACAGCCGAGGAGGCTGCGGACGATTCATAATGCTGTCGATCTGGATTTCATTGATCAGAAAAAGATCGAAGAGTTGGCGGGTGCGCCGGGCAAGCCATATTGCATAGCGGCGGGAAGATTGCAGCACCAGAAAGGTTTTGACATTTTAATTTCGGCCTACGCGAAGATGAAGGGCAACAAGGATCTCGACCTCGTTATTCTCGGCGTCGGTCATGATGAAGAGCAGCTGAAAGGGCTGGCCGAAAAACTCGGTGTGGCGGATCGCGTTCATTTCACGGGCTGGCAGGATGGTCCGTGGACCTGGTTTGCGAGGTCAAGGTTTCTGGTGCTGCCATCTCGCTGGGAAGGTTTTGCCAACGTTGTCACTGAGGCCATGTCCTGCGGAACGCCGGTCATCGCGACCGATTGCGGTTTTGGACCTCGGGAAATCATCCGGAATAACGTCAATGGTCTGCTGTGTCCCGTCGAAGATGATGAGGCCTTGAGCTTGACGATGGACCTGCTGGCTTCGGATGAAAAGTTGCGGGACAAACTTGTCAAAGCAGGATTCCGGCGAGCCAAGGATTTTGACATCAGAAATATCGTCAAGAAATACGAAAACCTGATGCGCGAGCAGGTTCACGATGCGGCGCTTGCAAATCTTGGCTGATCAGCGAGTTCGCACCAGGCGCCAGTAGGATCCACTCTGCCCTGAGGAGGCGCCGCAGCCGATGAGCGAGGCAGCGAGCGGCCGAAGTCGCACTGCGCGAACGATTGGTTTCTGTGTCACTGGTGCTGTCTGCATAGGTCTTACGGCACTCGCCGTCGACCGGATCGACTGGCGAGAGGTCGCGACGGCCATCGTTGGTTCCAACGTCGTCTGGATATTGATCACGATGGGGATCACCGCGGCGTCGGCGACGCTGCGGGCACTCGCGTGGGGTGTGATACTCCGGGCCGCTGCCCCTTTCCCGATACGTCGGCGGGACGTCGTCTCGGCAATGATGATCGGAATACTGATGTCGGCGACATTGCCCGCACGTCTCGGCGAGCTGGGACGGTCGGTGGTCCTCGCCCGCCGTACCGGCCGGATGAGTGAGTCACTTCCGATGATCGCCGGTACATGTATCTCTCAGGCGATACTGAACATCCCCGCTCTGGTCATCCTGGGCGTAGCCACCCTCGTGTCCACGGGTCTGGTTCAGCTGAGCGTGGAGCGGCTGTTCGCGGTGAACCTCCTCCCGCTGATCGCGATATCGGCAATCCTGCTTGCCCTGCTCGCTGTGGTGAAGAGTCACTCCCCACGCCTGGCTCGTTGGCTCGCGGTCGTGCGAGATCAGGTGGTCAGGTTGCGCGAGGGCCTGGCGGTGTTCCGCGCCCCCCGCAGTGGCGTGCTCGCCGCGCTCACCCAACTTTCCTCGTGGGGAGTGCAGGTGCTGGGGTGCTACGCGTTGTTCGCGGCGATGAACCTGGACACGCACGTGGGGATCGGCGGAGCCGCCGCGGTCCTGTTCGCGGTCAATGTATCCGCGGTCATCCCGCTGACACCGTCGAATATCGGCATCTTTCAGCTCGCCGCCGTCAGCGTTCTGACAACGGCCTTCGACATCAGCCCGAGCACTGCTCTGGCCTACGGCGTGGTGCTGCAGGCGCAGGGGCATGTCACGGCTGTGCTCCTGGGCGGGTCCGCGCTCTTCGTTGAGGGCGTGACCTGGTCTGAAGCGCGTACCCTCACCGCAACTGCCGGGCTGGCCGGCCCCGAACGTGGCTGAGGTCGTCGTGGAGGCGGCGCAGCGGAGCGGGCGCCCACCAGTTCCACCTGCCCAGCACCGTCATCGTGGCCGGTACCAGCAGACAGCGGACCAGCGTCGCATCGACCACCACGGCGATCGCGAGCGCAACGCCGAGCTCCTTGGTGATGATCATTTTTCCGGCCGCGAAGCTGAGGAACACGATAGTCATCAGTGTCGCGGCCGCGGTGATGATCCGTCCGGAGCGCTGCAGGCCGACCTCGACCGCCCGGTCGCTCTCCATTCCGGAGTCATACAGCTCCTTGATCCGGGCCAGCAGGAACACCTCATAGTCGGTGCTGAGGCCGAATGAGAACGCGAACACGACAACCGGCAGCCAGATCTCCACCCCTCCAGGTGGGGTGAATCCCAGCAGACCCGCACCATGGCCGTCCTGGAAGACGAATACGAGGGCGCCAAAGGCGACGCCGAGCGACATGGCGTTCATCGCCAACGCTTTCACCGGTAGCAACAGCGATCCGGTCATGAAGAAGAGCAACACCAGCGTTGCCAGCGCTACCACCACGGCGGCCCAAGGACCGTAGGTGACCAGCTCGCGCTTGAGATCCAAAAGTTCGGCCGCACTTCCGGTCACCCAACTCTGCCCCGGAGGTCGGTTCGCGCGCAGCTCCTTCACCACTGCCTCCGCAGCGGACGCCTCGCGCGGGGTCACGTTCACCACCGTAAACTCGCCCATGCTCTCGGTTGCGCCAACCGCAGCCACATCGGGGCGGCCGCGCCATTGACGGGCCCACTGCCGGACCGCGCCGGTGTCTGCCGTGGCCACGACGATGACGGGTTCGCTGCGCAGACTCGGAAAACGCTCGACGGTCACTTCGGCGGCCTGTCGGCTCTCCAGGTTCGGCGGCAACACCGTGAGATGGCTCTTGTAGACGAGCGTCATGTGCAGCAGCGGCAACCCGGCGACGAGCAGCAGGGCGGCAACGCCGACCATGACCAGCACGGCTCGCCGCCGGGCGAAGCGGGCCAGCCGGGCGAAGTGGCCGTCGTCCTGTCCCGGCGCGTCGCCCAGCTGGTGTCGTGCCGGACGGATTCGACGCCGCAGTAGCCCGAGCACGGCTGGAGTCAGCGTCAGCGCGGCGGCAAGTGCGACCATGACGACGCCGACCCCCGCCGCCCCGATCGACACGAGCACCGGGCTGGGAAAGACAAGGAGACCAGCCAACGCAGCGGAGACCACAAGCCCGGAGAACAGGACGGTGCGCCCAGCCGTGGCCCCCGTTCGACGGGCGGCCTCCCGCGGGGTGGCTCCGACGGCACGCTCCTCCCGGAAGCGGCTGACGAACAGCAGCGAATAGTCGATAGCCAGACCAAGGCCGAGCACGGTGGTCACCGACAGCACCGCCGACTCGACATCGATGAAGTAGGTGAAGGCGAACAACGTGGCCAACCCGCCGGCGATCGAACCCAGTGCGGCGAGGACGGGCACCACGGCACCGGCCAGGCCACGGAAGAACACCACCATCACCACGAGGGTGATGGGCAGCGCGATCGCCTCACTGAGCCTGGTGTCCGCCGCGACCTGCTTGCGGGCTTCGTGGTGCGCGAGTACGCCACCGACGAGAACCCGGGAACCGGGGAGATCAGTGGTGATCGCGTGGAGGCGATCCTTCACCGAAGACGCGACGGCCTCGGCGTCGGACTGGGACATGTCCTTCTGCAGACGCACGATCACCGCCACGGCATCGCGGTCAGCGGCCACGAGCCGGTCGTTGGCGTGCCGTGATCCCATCGCCTCTGGCGTTGGGGTGATGACCTGGGCAACGCGGTAGTTGGCGGCCAGGTCGGTGCGGACCCGCTCGAGTGCGCTGAACAGCTGTGGTGAGTCGGCCGGTACGCCGTCCACAACGGCCACGACCTCCGCGCCGTGCGAACGGGCCTCCCTGATCCTGTTCAAGCCCGCGGCCGACTCGTGTGAATCCGCGGCGGGCGCCGGAGCCAACCGGTCGGTGATCTCGTTTGCTGCCACCATGCACACGACGAACAGGACCGCCCAGATGGAAACGACCGCTTGACGATGGTCGAAGCACCACTGACCGGTCCGTGCGAGCACGCTGCACTCCGTTCGTGATCTCCATTGCGTCGGGCGGTGAAATCCGATCGCCTCAGGGGCGTAGTGGTGTCAATGTGGCTGCGGGGTCCAGGCAGGACAAGACTTCTGAGTGGCTCCGCCGATTCCGGACAGGTATTAGTTGCTAATTTCAGTCGGCCAGGCGCAGTCCCTGGTGCGCCGCATACGACTCGGCGGTGTCAATTCGTGGAGGTACTACCCTCAAGGGGTGGGTGTTGCACCGCTGGCATTTCGCCTTCTGTGACCGCAATGCGCCACTGGTGGAGAGGATTGGCCTAAAGCTGGATAGGTGATGGACCGAAAGTCGCGAAAATAGGCGTGAATAGTGTGATCGGTCGATCATTCTATGGATTCCTGCCACAGGTGATCCCCATTATTGCTAAGGTCCCCATTGACAGCGGTCTTGCCAATTGCGAGGGGCGCGGTGCACGATCCCATGACGTCGAATCCCGATCAGTACGCCCCGAGTCGAATCAAGAAGATCATGGCTGACCGGTTGAAGGTCAGCCCGGACTCGCTCGGCGACGACATGTCGCTTGAGGCCCTTGGCCTGAACTCGTTCGCACTCGCCGAGATGCTCTCTGCCGTGGAGCAGGACTACGGCACGCGGCTCGACATCGACTCCCTGGCGGAACGCGTGACCCCGCTGATGTCGTTGCGGGATCTGCTCACGGAGATCTCCTTGACGCTCGCGCACCCCCGCGCGGCCGAATCGGACTGCTGACAGGTGATGAGAGATGGGGCCGACCACAGGTAGCGCCCCGCGGGTGTCGACGGGTAACTCGGCACGGAACCTGCGTGACTTCACCCGGTTGTGGGATGTCATCTACCGCGGCGACCCGCACGCCGTACGGCCGTTCCGCAAGGAGGTCACGGAGGCCCTCGGCGGCTCCGATCCGTTCGTCCGCCGCGGTGACCGGGAGGTCTTCGTCGTCACCGCTGACGACGGCAGCCCACTCGCGCGGGCCGTCGCCTGGTACACCCCGGCCAGCGACCAGCACCGTGGTGCGCCCACCGGCCTCTTCTCCCACTTCGAGAGCGTGAACTCTGACCAGCCCGTGGACCTACTGCTCGACGCCGTACGACGGTGGCTTGCGGATCGAGGTGCGGTGCACATCACCGGGCCGATGTCCCCCAAGAGCTCGGAACCGGTCGGGGTTCTGGTCGACGGCCCGGGCCGCCCGGTGTACGGCATGCCGTACAACCCGCCGTACTATCCCGATCTGCTCGCGGGGGCCGGGCTGACGGCGGCCCAGGACCTGCTGCAGCAGACGGTCCGGCTGTCCGGTGACTATCCGCGCCTGCGATCCGTGGCCGCACTGGCCCGCCGACGATTCCCACAGCTGCGCGTGCGGGGTATCGATCTGGCGAACTTCGAGGCCGACGTGCGGCATCTGGTGACGTTCCACAACTGCACCAACCGTGACACCTGGGGTTTCATGCCCATGGACTTCGACGAGGTCTGGGCGGTAGCGAAGCAGTTCCGGCCGTTCTACCGCCCCGAGTACGGACTGATCGCCGAAGTGGACGGTGAGATCGTCGGCATGGCCATCGCCGTTCCCGACGCCAACCAGGTGCTGCACCGGATGGCTGGGCGGTTGTGGCCGTTCGGCTGGTGGCACCTGCTCACCGGAATGCGCGGCATCCGCGAGCTTCGGGGGCTCTACATCGGGGTGGAGCCTCGGTTCCGGCTGACCGGAATGGACGCGCTCGTAATGTCCGAGTGGCTGGACAGAGCGGTGTCACGCCACGGCATCACCCACGTCCACCTCGGCTGGACTCCCGAGTCGAACACCCGGCTGCACCGCCAGGTCGAACAGGAGGCGGGTCCGGAGAACGTCACCACGAAGCGATTCCGGGTGTACCGCGGCGAGGCAGGGGGAGGCCGGCGATGACCCGCCACCGCACCGTGGTCGACGCGATCCGCCAGCACGCCCTCGACGGTTCACAGAGGACCGTCGGGTCACTGGAACCAGAGCTCATCGACCTGCCCTACCCGGCGTACTGGTCCCGGGTGTCCCGGTGCGCGCAGGAGTTGCGGTCCCGAGGAGTGCGGCCGAACGACCGGGTCGCCGTCTCCATGTCCACCTCCATGGACGTGCTCATCGCTACGGTCGCGGTGTGGGCCGCAGGCGGCGTGCTCGTGCCACTGCCCGGTGCCTCGCGGCTGCGGCCGGGCAGTATCAGCTGCCAGCGGGCAGCCACGGTACTGGCGCTCAGCGGGGCCCGCTGGTGCCTCACTCCGGAGAGCGCCCTGGCCTCCTATTCGGACGTGGTTCGGGAAGCGGATATGCCTGCCGTCGTGCTCCCGTTGCCCGAATTCACCATGGACGGCCCACCCACCTCGTCCGTGCTGGTGGAACCGTCATTGAATGATCCGGCCCTGATCCAGTTCAGCTCCGGCAGTACCGCGCAGCCGCGGGGCATCGTGCTGACCCATCGCAATGTCGTCACGCAGGTGGACGACCTGACCGCTCGGCTGGGGCTCGACGGGCACGCCCGTGGAATGGGCTGGCTGCCGCTGTCTCATGACATGGGTCTGATCGGTTGTTTTCTGAGCTGCCTGTACGGTGGTTCCGCTTGGCGGGCGATGGCGCCACGGTCATTCGTGGTGAATCCGCTGCGCTGGATCGAGGAGTTGTCCGCGTTCGGGGCCACTCATACCGCGGGACCGACGTTCGGGTACGCGTTGGTGACGCGGCTGGCCGAGCAGAACCCGGACCTCCTCGCCTCCTGGGACCTGTCCGTCCTGGAGTCCGCCAGCATCGGGGGCGAGCACATCGCCCCCGAGATCTGCGAGCAATTCGAGCGGGTGTTCGCCCAGCTCGGTCTGCGCAGGCACGTGCTGAATCCGGGATATGGCCTCGCGGAGAACACCCTGGGCGTGGCCGCGAAGGTTCCGCTGACGCCCACCACGGTACGGGCGTTCTCCCGCTCCGCACTTACCGCGGGACGCCTGTCGCCCGTCGGCGACGACACAGCGGAGGACCACCTGGCGCTCGTCGGCCACGGCGCCACGTTTCCCCGAACGACCGTGCGGGTGGTATCCACCGACGGCGCCGTCCTCTCCGAAGGCGAGGTGGGCGAGATCCAGGTCGGTGGACAGTCCGCGACCTCGACGATCATCGACGCCCACCGGGAGCGCCCGGCGCAGCAGGACGGCTTCGTGCCCACCGGGGACCTCGGTTCGCTCCTGGACGGACAGCTGTACGTGGTGGGGCGGCTCAAGGAGATCTTCAAGTTCGGCGGGCAGACCTTCGCCCCCACTGACCTGGAGGCCGCGATACGTGCCGTCGACCCTCCAGGTGTCATGGAAGTGGTCGCAGTGGCCGTCCGGCCTGATGGGGCGGCGACCGAGGAGCCGATCGTCTTCCTGGGTCTATCGACGCCCGAGACGGCCGAGGCCGCGGCCGAGACCGCGCGCCTGGCCCTGCTCCGCGAGTTCCAGATGCCGGTACGCGAAGTGTTCACCGCCGAACCGGGCGCCCTGCCACGCACCACCAGCGGCAAGTATCAGCGCACCCAAATCGCCGCCGCCTACCTCGACGGAACCCTGCGCGAGCTTTACGGGGTGCGGCCGACAGGCCGAGCCGAAGGGCGAGAGGAATCCCAGTGGACTTCGGCGTGATGCTGGAGACCGTGCTGACGACGGTCGAACGGTGGCAGGCGCAGGACGTGTACCCACTTCTTCCGGTACTCAGCACGACCAGTCCCACGCGAGCGCGGCTCGCCGACGGGCGAGAGGTCACCGTCTTCGGTACCTGTGACTACCTTGGCCTCAGCCAGCATCCCGACGTCGTGAACGGTGCGCTGGAAGCGACCCAGCGGTACGGCACCAATACCTACGGCACCCAGATCCACAGCGGACACACCGAAGTCCACCGTGATCTCGAAACATCCCTGGCGGCCTACCTCGACCGGCCCGCCGCGCTGCTCTTTCCCACCGGGCTGACCACCAACATGGGTGTGATCGGCACGCTCATGGGTCCCCGAGACGCGATCTTCACCGACCGCTTCAACCACGGCTCGATCGCCCTGGGGGCACGCCTGTCCGGCGCCCGCGTCGTGACGTTCGCGCATAACGACACCGAGGACCTGGCCACGAAGCTGGCCGCCTGCAGCGATGCGGAGCGGCGGCTGATCGTGGTCGACGGGCTCTTCAGCACGAGCGGGGACTACGCGCCGCTGTGCGAGATCGCCGACCTGGCCGAGCGACACCAGGCCCTGCTGATGGTGGACGAGGCGCACTCGATGGGGACGGTCGGTACCGGTGGCCGCGGTGCCGCCGAGCTGGCCGGTGTCCTGGAGCGGGTCGACATCATCATGTGCACGATGAGTAAGGCCTTCGGCAGCGTCGGCGGCTTCGTCGCCGGAAGTGTGCGTCTCGTCCGGGCGCTACGCCACAGCGCCACGGCCTACCTGCTGTCCTTCGGGGTGCCACCGGGCACGGCGGGAGCCTCGCTCGCCGCGCTCACGATCCTGTCCGGTCGGCAGGGAACCGCTCGACGGGAGCGCCTCGCGCACAACGCCGCCATGCTCCGGGAGGCGCTGTGCGCTGCCGGTGTGGACATCGGCGTCACCACGAGCCACATCGTGCCCGTGATCATCGGGCCTACAGACCGCACCGCGCGGGTGGCGAGCTGGCTCCTGGACCATGGTCTGCTCACCGCGCCCATGCTGCCCCCGGCCGTGCCGTTCGGCTCGGGTCTGCTCCGGCTCGGAGCCACCGCTGAGCACGAGGACAACGACATCGCCACGGCGGCTCGGCTCATACCTGCTGCCCTGCGGGCCGTCCCCGAATGACCGGCGCTGGTTCACGTCGCGGACAGCGGCGCATCGTGCTTCGCCGGAACCAACCGGTCCCACCAGGCGACCAGCGCGTATGCCATCGGAACGGCCGCCCAGCCGGCGAGTATGTCGACGAACCAGTGCTCACCCGTGTACATCAGCGTGAGCGCCATCGACACCGGATACAGCAGGAGGAGCGGCCACCATCGGCGGCGTATCAGGGGGGCGAAGAACACGGCGGCGAGCAGCGCGGCGCCGGCATGCAGGCTCGGCATCGCGCCGATCGGATTGCTGGCCCCCTGGCCGGACGAGATCAGCTCCGCGACGCCCGGCAGGTTCAGGCCCTGCCAGCCATGCGTGGAGATACGCGAGACCGCTGGTATCAGTCCGGCACGTGCGGCCCACCACGGCGGCGCGGCCGGATAGAGCAGGTAAACGGCGACGCCGACCAGTGCCAGCACGAGCCACATCCGCACGTAACCCAAGGCCAGGTCGCGGTCCCATAGGTACAGCCCCAGCGGTACCACCATGACGGCCACGAAGTGCGAGGCGTAGACGAGGCAGGCCAGGACGTCCCACCAGCGCACCACCCCCGGCTCATAGCCGAGCGACTGCAGCCACACGACCGGAGACCGCCCGCCGGACCACCATCCCAGTAGCGCCGCGTCCGCTGTGATCAGCTCGTGGACATGCGGAGGCCGACCGGCGCTGGCCAGCCGACCGGCACTCGCATAGCCCGCGACCACCAACCCCAGCAGCACCGCAGTGCCCGTCCCCGTCCGCCACACGTCGCCGGGTTAGCCTTGCGCCGTCGCCCGCGCGCCGGGCGGGTTGACCTGCTCCATCAGCCTGCGCAGCGGGCGGAGGCCGGCCAGGACCGTGTCGGGGTCAATGCCGAAATCGATGAGACAGGCGATCTCGTTCACCCCCGCCTCGCGGAAAGCGGACACCGTCCCGGTCACCGATTCCGGAGTACCGAACAGCGCCGCCGTGCGGGCGTAGCGGTTTACCGCGAGGGTGAGCATGACGTCCCGCTCGCGTGGGCTCTGCTCGTGAAAGCGCGCCTCCTTCTGTCCCCACAGCCCCACGGAGCTCTCCAAATAGGATCGGAATGGATCTCGGGCCGTTGCCAGCGCGGATGCCTCATCCGCACCGAGGAAGGTGTGCACCATGAGCGTCACGTGGCCGCTGTCGGGGTCGAAACCCGCCGCTTCGCGCGCGGCCCGGTAGCAGGCGACTTTGCGGGCCAGCTCCTCGACCGACTGGAAAAGCAGACCCGTCAGCACGTTGGCGCCGAGTTCTCCGGCTCGGGCGAACATCGCCTCGCCCCCGGTACAGGTGAGCCAGAGCGGGAGTTCGCCCTGCCGGGGCAGCGGAGCCAGGCGGACCTCCGTCTCCTCGCCCGTCCCGTTGCGGTACCGGACGGCTTCGCCGCGCCACAGGCGCCGCAGCACGTCGATCCCGGTCACCGTGACATCGGTCCGCGGGGCGTAGTTGTCGGGTGCCAGCACGAAATCGTTCGGGTTCCACCCGCGTGCGATCGCGAGATCGACCCGGCCGTTGGACAGGTTGTCGACGACCGACCACTCTTCGGCGACACGAACGGGATGGTGCAGGGGCAGGACGACGCTGCCGGCCCGCAATCGAACGCGATGTGTGGCCGTGGCGAGCGCGGCGGCTATGACGGAAGGGTTCGGATAACTGCCACCGAACTCATGGAAATGCCGTTCGGGAATCCAGATTGCCCGCAGGCCCTGCTTGTCGGCAAAGCGCGCGGCCTCGATCAGAAGCTGGTAGCGGTCCGGTCGATACTGCGGTTCTTGACTGGGGAAGAACAGCAGACTGAAGTCCATGCGCATCGACTCGCATTCCGGATTTCGCTGGTGTCAGTAGCCTAGCGATCATGCGCTTCCTGGTCACCGGATCGACCGGATTCATCGGCGGTCATCTGGTGCGTTATCTGGTATCCCGTGATCATTCTGTTACCGCGTTGGTCCGCGACCTGACACGTGCCGGCGACCTGACGTCCTCCCGGGTGAACCTCATCGAAGGTGATCTCGTTCTCGGTGCCGATCTGGCCGACTCGCTCGATCAGGTGGACTGCGTGCTGCATCTGGCAGGGGCTACGATGTCGGGGGCCGAGCAGGGGTACTTCCGCGTCAATGCGACCGGAACCCGGAAGCTGTGCGAGGCACTTGCCCGCGTGCGGCGGCCACCACGGCTGGTCTTCTGTTCGTCACTCGCCGCCGCGGGGCCATCCGTTCCCGGCCGCCCTCGCAAGGAAGACCAACCGGTCGCCCCGGTTTCGGCGTACGGGGAGAGCAAGCTTGCGGCCGAGCACGCGGTACGCGGGTTCGCAGATCGCGTGAGCGCCGTAGCCGTGCGTCCACCCATTGTGTACGGGCCCGGAGACCCTGCGTTCGTGCCGACGCTGCGCACGATGGTGCGGTGCGGCGTGGTACCGAAACGCGGTTTCGGTACGCGCGCCTACTCCGTGATCCACGTCGATGACCTCTGCGCGGCGCTGCTGGCCGCAGCGGAATCCGACGTCCGCCTCCACCCCGAGGACCAGGTCGCCGGCGTGTACACCGTCAGCGACGGATTCGAGTACCGCCTGGAGGACCTTGCCGCGGCGATGGCCGAGGCACTCGGGAGGCGTGCTCCGGCGGTCGTTCCGCTGCCCGGCCCGATGATCGGCCTCGCCGCGCTCGCTGCCGAACTGGCGGGCCGACTGCTGGGCACGGCGCCGACATTCAACCGCGACAAGGCGCGCGAACTGCGATGCCCCGCGTGGACCTGCTCCACCGAGAACGCCGTCCGGGACCTGGGCTTCCACCCGACGATCACACTGCGGACCGGCCTGACCCGCACGCTGGAGTCGTCCTCCTAGGCCCACCTCCGCCGTGCCCCTCCGTTGATCTCGGAGATATTGGGGTCTCACGAGCGATTTTGACCCCAATATCTCCGAGATCAACGGAGGGACTGTGACTTCGGTGGTGAAACGTCAGGAGCGACCCTGGCCTGGCGCGCCGTCCACATCGTGTGGATCTGGGATGTCTCCGCGTGGATATCGAAAGCTAAGCGAATGAAAATCGCGCGAGATTACGCACTCCTCAAGTCTGTCACTTGTCGATGATCGGATGGCCATGATCTGCAGTATGTCGATCTTCCTCATGCCAGTATCGGTGCTGAGCGTGCCGGGCGACGGGGTTGTTCACTTGACGAATAACCAAGCCACACTTATAAGATAGGCTTCGTGCATGACCCAGGAGACACCAGAAGCCGACCTGCCCATCGCCCTCGCCCGGCAGACCCGCGACAGCGTGTCCCGGCTGGCCCGGCGCATGCGGCAGGAGCGCCCAGCCGACACCCTCGGCATGACCAGCGTCTCCATCCTGAGCAGGCTGGAGCGTGGCGGCGGACTCAGCCCGAAGGAGCTGGCCGACCACGAGCGGGTTCAGCCGCAGTCCCTCACCCGCGCCCTCGCCGGTCTGGAGGAGCGCGGTCTCATCACCCGTGAGGCACACCCGCGTGACGGCCGACAGGTGATCATCGAGATCACCGATGAGGGCCGTGCCCTGGTGGAGTCCGACCGGAGGCTGCGGGACGAGTGGCTGGCGACGACCATCGCCGCGCGGCTGACACCGGTCGAGCGGGAGGTCCTCGCCACGGCGAACAGGCTGCTGGACATGCTGTCGCAGACGTAGCCGACCGAGAGGACGCCGTGCCGAGAACAGCCCTCGAATCCGCGCAGGACAGCCCCGGCACGACGCGCATCCCCTTCGTCGTGCTGCTGCCCATCGTGCTCGGCACGCTGCTCAACGCCCTGAACTCCTCGATGATCGCGGTGGCCCTGCTGGACATCCAGCGGGCCTTCGACGCCGGACCCGCCGTCATCTGGCTCGTCTCCGGCCTCTACCTGGCCACCGCCGTGGCGCAGCCCACCATGGGTCGGCTCGCCGATACGCTCGGCGCCCGTCCGGTGTTCTGTGTCGGTTTGGTCCTGGTCCTGGTCGCGGCGGTCGCCGCCCCCTTCGCCCCGGGGCTCGGCTGGCTCATCGCCGCCCGGGTGCTGCTCGGGGTGGGCACCTCCGCCGCCTACCCCGCCGGAATGTCCATGATCCGGGCCTGGTCCGCCGCGCACAGCACCCCTGGGGCCGCCCCGATCGGCGGGCTGGGCGCGATCTCGGCGGCGTCCCAGGTCGCGGTCGCTCTGGGGCCGCCGCTCGGTGGTGTGCTCGTCCAGTTCGCCGACTGGAGCGCCATCTTCTGGATCAACGTCCCGATCACGCTGACCTCGCTCGTCATGGCCCTGATCTGGCTCCCCGCGGACGCGCCGGACCGTCGGCCTGGCGTCGGAAACCTGCTCAGAGAACTCGACCTGCTCGGCATGGCGCTGTTCGTCGGCCAGCTCACCGGCCTGATGGCGTTCCTGCTCTCCCTGTCCGAAGAGCACCCCCGCTGGTGGGCGCTGGCCTGCTTCGCCGTGCTGCTGATCGCCCTGGTGCTGTGGGAGCTGCGCCGCGAACGGCCCTTCTTGGACCTGCGCATGCTCACTGGCAATCTCGGGCTGACCGGCACCTACGTGCGCTGCGCCGCGACGTACGTGGTCTTCTACGCCATCACCTACGCGCTGCCGCAGTGGCTCCAACTGGGCCGGGGGCTCTCGGAGGCCCAGTCCGGGCTGGTCATGCTGCCCGTCGCGGCACTGGGCTTCCTCACCACCGTGTGGGCCACCCGGCTCACTCACCGCAGGGGTCTGCGCACCGTGCTCGTCACCGGCTCCATCGCCCTGTGCGTCGGCAGCGCGGCGCTGATCGTCACGGGAAGCGCCGCACCCCTGTGGGTGATCGTCCTCATCGCCGCCGTTCTCGGACTCCCGACCGGCTTCAACAACCTCGGAAACCAGACCCTGCTCTACCGGACCGCGCCGCAGGACCAGATGGGCATCGCCTCAGGCCTCTTCCGCACGTCGCAGTACATCGGCGCCAACCTCGCCGCCGCCCTCGTCGGCGTGACCCTCGGCGGCTCGGCGGACGATTCCGGCCTCCATCTCCTCGGCGCCGCCATCACGGCAATCAGCCTTGGGCTGCTGGTCAGCTCGGTCCTGTCCCGGCACGCGCGCGACACCGCGTCGGACGGCTGATCCCGATCACGTCCCTGGCGGTCCCCTGCCCCTGGACCGCCACGGGCTTCGGCCCGCTCACCTCGGCGTGCGCCCGCGCGCCCGAGCCCCCTCACCCGGAAAGGAACCCTCCATGCCCGTCACCGACCTCAAAGCCCGCTGCGCGCTCGTCGTCTTGGACGTACAGCAGGGCGTCGTCTCGCTGCCCCTCCAGCCGCACCCCGCCGAGCGGGTCGTCGGCAACAGTGCGCGTCTGGCAACGGCGTTCCGCGCTGCCGGGCTGCCCGTCGTCCTCGTCAACGTCGCCCACGGCCCCGACGGCGGGGCCGCACTGCGGCCCAACGCCGACGTGTCGCCCTACCCGCCCTCCCTGGACCCCGAGTTCGAACGGCTCGCTCCCGAACTCGCGCCGGAGCCTGGCGACCTGCTGATCACCAAGCGGCAGTGGGGCGCCTTCACCGGGACCGAACTCGACTTGCAGATGCGCCGCCGCGGTATCGAAGAGCTCGTCCTCACCGGCGTCGCCACCAACCTGGCGGTTGAGTCCACCGCCAGGTTCGCCTACGAGCTCGGCTTCGACGTCGTCGTCGCCGAGGACGCGACGAGCACGTTCTCGGCCGAGCACCAGGACTTCGCCATCCAGCGAATCCTGCCGATGATCGCTCGCGTCGACACCACCGACGCCGTGCTCAAGGCTCTCCCGGCGGCCCCGGCCAGCAGCTGACGCCGCGCCCACCCCGACCCCCGCAGCCCCCCGCTCCACATCGCAAGCAGTCTGATGAGACAGGAGTTGCGGTTCCCACGAGCGTGAGCACGTCCTGGCAGCGGCCGCGACCGGCGGGCTGGGCGCCTACGCCGTCCAGATCGTCGAACTTCGGGGCCGCCCCCCGGCCACGGACGGTTTCCCCACCCTGTCCGTGGCCGAGGCGTCCGGCGTGTGCGAACCGCGGCTCGACCTGTACTGGGATGGCTCACTCGGCATGAGACCCTGTCCGATCGCGCAACTCGGCCGGTCGAGGGACGGTCAGCAGGGTGAGAGCGGCCGCGATCAGCCATAGGGCGACGGACAGCATGCCGACCAGGTGAAGTCCGGACGTGAAGTCCGCAGGCGCCGACGGATCGTGAACCATGGCGCCGAACACGGCGATTCCCAGGGCGCCTGCGGCCTGGCGAGCGGTGTTGTTCACGCCGGAGGACAGCCCTGGCCGCTCCGGGGGGCCGGCCTGGAGGGCTGCCGCCACGACCGAGGGGGTCAGCAGGCCCATGCCCAGCCCGATGCCCAGCAGTGCGGGGGCGAGCACGAGATAGGAGCTGTCCGGGCCGATCAGCGGCAGGAATGCGGCCCCGACGGCACCGAGGACCAGGCCGCCGAGCATCGGGGGACGGGGGCCGTAACGCGCGGCGAGACGACCGGTCAGTGGGGCGCAGACGGCGAGGGGGAGGAACAGTGGCAGCAGCATGGCTCCGGCGGTCAGGGGGTCGTGGTGCTGGACTCCCTGCAGGTACAGGGTGATCACGAAGACCGCGCCGATGCCGACGAAGTTCATGATGGCGGCGACCACGTTGGCGCCCACGAAGTCGGCCTTGCGCAGCAGGGCCGGGGGAAGCATCGGGTCCGGTGTCCGCCTCTCCCACAGCGCCAGAGCGACAGCGGCGCCGATGGCGACCAGAGCCGACCAGAGCGTGGAGCTGGAGACCCCTGCGTGCCCGGTGGTGATCACGCAGTACACCAGGGCCGTCAGAACGACCGCGGTCCCGATCGCGCCGATCGCGTCCAGCCGGTGCCCTCGGGCCGGTCGGTCCTTGCTCACCAGCTTCTGCGTGAGGTACAGCGCCACCGCGACAACCGGCAGGTTGATCAGGAAGACCGCGCGCCATCCAGCGGCAGTGACGAGGACGCCTCCCAGTAGGGGGCCTGCCGGCAGGGCCAGCGCCGAGACGCCCGCCCAGATGCCCAGGGCACGGGCCTGTTCCGCGCGTTCGGGAAATGTCGTGTTCACTACGGCCAGGGTGCTGGGCAGCAGCAGGGCGGCAGCCAGTCCTTGGAGTGCGCGAGCACCGACCAGTGTGGCGGTTCCCGGGGCGAGGCCACACAGCAACGAGGCAACCCCGAACAACCCCAGGCCCGTGAGGACAACGGTCCTGTGCCCCAGCCGGTCCCCCACCACACCTCCCAGGAGCAGGAAAGCGGCAAGGATCACGGTGTAGGAGTCGACGACCCACTGCATCCCCGCAAGTCCGCTGTGCAATGCCGTACCGATGTGCGGAAGGGCCACATTCACCACGGTCACATCGAGCTGCACCAGGAACATGCCCGTGCACATCACGGCCAAGATCCATCGACGTGCCGCGACCGACGTGGTATCCATGCGGTCAGGGCGGAGCCGGGAAGTCGAAGAAGTCGTCGATGACGTCATGGGCGACATCGTCGCGTGTTAACCGTTCGGTATGAACCGAAATATCCAAGAAATCGGGACTCAGCCATGCCTCCCCTCCGGAATCAGTCGAAGGCCGGACTGAACCTGGCCACAGCCGCAGCGCAGTTTGCGGTGCCCGCCCGTGTGGAGATACTTCTCGCCCTGACCGACGGCGAAAAACGAACAGCGGGTGAGCTGGCGGCGATTGCCGAAATCTCCCCCTCCACCGCCAGTGGTCATCTGTCCGGCCTGCTGGACAGCGGTTTGCTCACGCTCGAACGGCGCGGACAGCGCCGCTTCTACCGACTGGCCGGGCCGCAGGTGAAAACGGCACTCGACTCTCTGCGGTCGCTGGCTGAATTCGGCCGGGTATGAAGAACCGCCGTTCACGCCGGTGCCAGGGCCTGAAGGGTGGAGTCATCGAAGTCGAACACCTCACGCATGCCGTGCAGGCCGACATCGGTCACCACAATGGCACGTTCTTTCTCCCGACGACGCTGGATCCACCCCAGGTCGAACATTCTGGCGGCCAGCTTCGCACCCAGCGCTCCGGCCAGGTGATGTCGGCGCACTGTCCAGTCCACGCAGCCTCGGGCGAGGGGACGTCGTCCTTTCCGCGCGGCGTCACAGGTGACGTCCAGAGGGACGTGGGCATCCCATGCCGCCTGGTCCACCTCCAAGGCTGCGTCCCGTTCGTAGAGCAGGCCCCGCTGCCGTAGGGCATCGGTCACGGCAACGCCCAGGTGGCCTGCCAGATGGTCGTAGCACAGCCGGGCCCGACCCAGCTCCTCGTGCCGCCGCACCGATCGCAAGGAGTTGGGTCTGCGCTGCGGCGCGATCACCGCGAGCGCCTCCAACGCCCGTCCCACCAGGGGATCCGCGACACGGTAGTAGGTGTGTCGGCCACAGCGCTCCGTATCCAGCAGACCGCTGTCGACGAGGCGCGCGAGATGCTCACTGGCCGTGGACTTGCTGACGCCCGCGATTCTGGCGAGTTCGGTGGCGGGCAGGCGGAGGCCGTCCATCAGCGCGGTGACCATGGCTGCCCGGGAGGCGTCACCCAACAGAGCCGCGACAGACGCGATGTCGGAACCGTCGCCCACAGTTCGGTTCATGCCGAACACCGTACTCGCTACCGTGTTTCTACTCGGCTGTCCCCCACTATGGGCCGCCCAAGGGCCATCCTCCGACAGAAAGTAAATAGATATCCAAGCGCTGGTAAGGAGCGGCTGAAGCATGGCCGTGAAGGTTATTCAGTACCGCGGCGACTACGACGAGAAGCTGTACTGGGAGCGCGTCGACCGAAACCTCGGCTGGCTTGGCGACACGGAGCAGGAGCAGAGGGAACGGCAGGAGAAGCTGCGCGAGGCGGTCATCGGGATCGTCGGCACCGGCGGTATCGGCGGCGCGGCGGCCACACGCCTGGTGCGGTTGGGGGTGCGGAACCTGAAACTGGCCGACCCGGATGTCTTCGATATCACCAACATTCAGCGGCAGCTCGGCGCCTCGCTCGACAACGTCGGCCGGAACAAGGCGGAAGTCGTCGCTGAGATGGCGTTCGACCTGGCCCGGGACGTGAACATCGACGTCTATCCCCAGGGGATAACCCCGGAATCCGCCGAGCACTTCATGGACGGCTGTGACTACGTCATGGACCAGATGGAGTTCTATCAGGTCAAGAACCGCTATGCGCTGCACCGGGCATTCCGCGAGAGCGACCGCTGCCGGTTCATGTTCAAGATCCCGACGGTCTCGCACAAGGTGTTCGTGTTCACCTACACGCATGACTCGATGCCCATCGAGGAGGTCTACGACCTTCCCGAGGACGCCCCCGTCGATGACCACGCCACGCGTCGTCTGATGGAGCGGATCATGCCGGAAATCCCGGAGTACCCGGGCGCGGAGATGCTGGACAAATGGTTCGTGCACATGCGGCGAATGCCGATCTTCGGTGCGTGTCCTCCACTGGCCGAAGGGCTCCTCGTGGAGCGTCTCGCTCAGGAGATCATGGATATCCCCGGACGCGCGAAGTTGCCTGTCCAGCCGGGCTACGCCGTGTTCGACTCTCTTACCTGGGAGTCCAAGATCGTCGACCGGGCTTGGTGGGCCAAGTGACGCGTCCCGCCAGAGTCGTCCTCCTCTCGGAGGCGAACTCGAAATTCGGAGCTCCCTTACTGGCGGATCTTCTGGCGCACCCTGACGTGGAAGTGGTCGGACTCCTCACCCGCAGCCCTGGGGTGTTATGCAGCTACTACCTCGACGAGCCAGACCCTGTCGACCTGGCGG
Source organism: Nocardiopsis gilva YIM 90087 (assembly GCF_002263495.1). NCBI lineage: Bacteria > Bacillati > Actinomycetota > Actinomycetes > Streptosporangiales > Nocardiopsidaceae > Nocardiopsis > Nocardiopsis gilva. The sequence continues at coordinate 766,716 of NZ_CP022753.1, forward strand.
AGCAGGGAGCCCGCGCACGGATCCCCGTCCTGCGCCCGAAGAACGTCAACGACCCGGAAGCGATCACGGCTCTCAATGCCCTAGAACCGGACTACCTGCTGATCGCTAATTTCCAGCAGATCCTCCGGGAACCCGTACTCGCCCTACCCCGCCGGGCGGTCATCAACTTCCACCCCAGCCCCCTTCCGCGCTATGCGGGTCTCGCGCCGTTCTTCTGGATGGCGCTGAACGAAGAGAAGGATGCCGGCGTCACCGCGTTGATCACCACGCCGGGGGTAGATGAGGGACCTGTACTCGCCCAGCGTCCCGTTCGGCTCAACGGCACGGAAACCTCGGGGGAGATCCGCGACCGGCTTTTCACGGAATCCCGCAGCCTGCTCCATGATGTGGTCCCCCGGCTGGCAACGGGAGAACTCACGGCGGTTCCCCAGGACACGCGACAGAGAAGCTACTTCTCCAATCCGAGGCCTGAAGACACCGTCATCGACTGGTCCTGGACGGCGGACCGCGTGATGCGCGTGGTGCGGGCATGTGCTCCCCAGCCCGGTGCCCTGATCGCCATGAACGGTGGCGAGATCCGTATCCACGACGCGCGCATACTCTCCGAAGCGAGGGCTCCGGCGCCGGTGGCCGCTCCGGGCACCGTCGGGTCCGACGCTCGGCATGGGTTGGCCATCTCCTGCGCGGACGCGTGGATCGAAGTGGTTTCGCTGAGTTGGCACCCCGAAACGGTGCTGACCGGCCATCACCAAGGGCTGCGCGTCGACCACCATCTCTCCCCAGACCTGGCGGGACTCCTCGCGTCTCGCGGCGAATAGCCCTCGAAAAGGTCGGCCGTGACTGATTCCCGGAGCCGGAAGAATTTGTGAATCGCCACGGTCGGGGGCATCCGGGAATGCTGCGGCTGGAATTTCCGCCCTATATTCATCCCCCTTCTGTTCCTCATTCGCGTAAGACGCCTTTGTGCTTAGGGAGAATTCCCGTGCCTGACCGACAGTCGACCGCTACGCACTGTCCTTACTGCGCACTGCAGTGCGGAACCCACCTGCGTCACTCGGACGGCGTGACGACAGTGCAGCCATCCGACTTCCCGACCAACCAGGGCGGGTTGTGCACGAAGGGATGGACCGCACCGAGTCTCCTGGACACCGCGTCCCGCCTGCGCTCTCCCCTGGTGCGCGGTCCGGACGGGGAGCTGGCGCCGTCCGACTGGGACACCGCACTGGATGTCGTCTCCGACCGCATCGCCCGGATCAGGGACGAGCACGGCCCGGACGCGGTTGGCGTGTTCGGCGGAGGCGGCCTGACCAACGAGAAGGCGTACCTCCTGGGAAAGTTCGCCCGGGTCGCACTGGGAACAAGCCAGATCGACTACAACGGGCGCTTCTGCATGTCCTCGGCCGCCGTTGCCGGCACCGCCGCGTTCGGCGTCGACCGCGGGCTTCCGTTCCCGGTCACCGACCTCGGACAGGCGGAGACGATCCTTCTCGCGGGCGCGAATCCGGCCGAAACGATGCCACCTCTGATGCGGCACCTGTCGCGGGCGAAGCTGATCGTGATCGACCCTCGCCGTACCCGTACGGCCGAGAGCGCCGCGCTCCACCTGCAGCCCGTGCCCGGGACCGATCTCGCCCTGGCGCTGGGGCTGCTGCACCTGACGGTCACCGAAGGCCTGCTCGACAAGGACTACCTGGCCGAGCGCACCACCGGCTTCGAGGACGCCTGGGAGCGGGCGCTGTCCTGGTGGCCGGAGCGGGTCGAGCGGGTCACGGGTGTGCCGGTCGCCGAGCAACGCGAAGCGGTACACATGCTCGGCGCGGCTGAGCGGGCCTATGTTCTGACCGGTCGCGGCGCCGAGCAGCACAGCAAGGGCACCGACACGGTCGCCGCGTTCATCGATCTCGCGCTCGCCTTGGGCCTACCAGGCCGCGAGGGCAGCGGCTATGGCTGCCTCACCGGCCAGAGCAACGGTCAGGGCGGGCGCGAGCTGGGCCAGAAGGCCGACCAGCTCCCCGGCTACCGGTCGATCACCGACCCCGAGGCACGAGCCCGGATCGCCGAGGTGTGGGGCGTAGCCCCCGAGGCCCTCCCCGGTCCGGGCCGCAGCGCCTACGAGCTCTTCGACGCACTGGGTACAGCAGGCGGGCCGCGTGCGCTGCTGGTCTTCGACTCGAACCCGGCCGTCTCGGCCCCGCGCTCCGACCGTGTCACCGAACGGCTCGCCTCCCTGGACCTGCTCGTGGTGGCCGATTTCGTGCCGTCGGAGACCGCGCAACTGGCCGATGTGGTCCTTCCGGTGACCCAGTGGGCAGAGGAAGAGGGCACCATGACCAACCTGGAGGGCCGGGTGCTGCGGCGGCGCCGACTGCTGTCCCCGCCCCCCGAGGTCCGCAGCGACCTGGACATCCTGCACGGCCTCGCGGTGCGCCTCGGCGAGCCCGGACACCGCTTCCCCACCGAACCGCGCGAAGTATTCGCCGAATTGCGCCGCGCCACCATGGGCGGCAAGGCCGACTACTCCGGCATCACCTATGACCGGCTCGACGCCGGTGAGGCCCTGCACTGGCCATGCCCGCTGCTCCCGGAGAGCCGCGCGCCGCACCCCGGCACACCGCGCCTGTTCCTGGACCGCTTCGCGCACCCGGACGGGCGCGCCCGGTTCGCCGCGGTGGACCACCGAGCCCCCGCTGAGACGACCGACGACGCCTACCCCTTGTACGCCACCACCGGGCGAGTCCTGGCCCAGTACCAGACGGGCGCGCAGACCCGCAGGGTTCCCGAGCTCAACGAGGCCGTGCCCGAGCCGTTCGTCGAGATCCACCCCGACACCGCCGAACGAGCCGGGCTGCGCCACGACGATCGGGCCGCGGTCATCTCGGCACGGGGCCGCACGGTGGCTCGCGTCCGGCTGGACGGCAGTCTTCGTACGGACACTGTCTTTCTGCCGTTCCACTTCCCGGGCGACGGCCGGGCCAACCTGATCACCAATACCGTCCTGGACCCGCAGAGCAAGATGCCCGAGTTCAAGGTCTGCGCGGTCCGTATCGAACCGATTTCGGAGCCGGCATGAGCGACATCCTGATCATCGGCGACGGTCCCGCCGCCCACCGTCTCGTGGAGCGACTGCGCCACCACGGCCACCAGGACGCGGTCACCGTCCTTGGCCGGGAACCCGGGCCGACGCACAGCGGCGCGCCGCCGTTACCGTTCTCCGGCCACTCCTCGCCGTACCAGCACGGCTTTCCGGAGGGCACGCGAGTACGGCGCGGTGTCACCGCCACCCGTATCGACCGCGCCCGTCGTCTGGTGCACACCGACGATGGCACGGCGCACGGGTACGACACCCTCGTACTGGCCACTGGCGCGCGTCCCCGCGTCCCGGATATCCCCGGTGTGCTGACGGCCGAAGGTCGGCTCCACGCCTCAGTGTTCACGCCGCGTTCGCTCGCCGCGCGCGAGTGCCGTCCCGCGGGCAGCGTGGCCGTGCTCGGTGCCGGGGCCGGGGGTGTCGAGGCGGCCCTCGCACTGCGCCGGGCGGGCCGCGAGGTCGCCCTGGTCGACGCCGCCTCCCACCCCATGAAGGACCGGCTGGACGACGCCGCGGGACGATTACTCGCCGGGATTCTGCACGACGAGGGTGTGGAGACGCACTTGGGCCACGTGGCGGTGGCGTTCGAGCCGGGCAAGCTGGTCCTGGACGGCGGACGAGTCCTGGCCGCCGACGTCCTGCTGCTGTGCACCGATGCCGCGCCCGAGACCGGCCTTGCCCACGGCGCCGGGTTGTCCGTGGACTGCGGGGTGCTCATCGACGACGAGATGCGTACCGACGACCCCCGTATCCGCGCGATCGGAGGCTGCGCGCGGCACCAGGAGGGCGGGGGTGAGACCGCGTACTCCCTTCCGCAGGCCTGGGACCAGGCCGACACTCTGGCCCTGCTGCTGACCGGCGGCCGTCCGCACTACCGCGTCGCGGCGCCGATCACTCGCTCCCGGACCCCCGGCGTCGACGTCCTCTCCCTCGGCCCGCCGAGCGCGCTGGACCACGCGGCCGAGCTGGTGACGCTCTCCGATCCGAGCCGCCGCCGCTACGCGAAGCTTGCGCTGCACGACCACAAGCTCACCGCCGCGATGGTGATCGGCCTGCCCAAGGCCATCGCGAGCCTCGTCCAGCTCTACGACCGCGGCGTATCCGTGCCGTCCGACCGGCTCGCTCTCCTCCTCGGCACATCCAGTGTCGGTTCCGGCACCGTCGAGCTGCCCGACGACGCGGTGGTCTGCAACTGCAACAACGTCACCAAACGGTCCTTGGCACAGGCGTGGCATCAAGGTGCCCGCGAGGTCGCGGAACTCGCCGAAGCGACGCGTGCGACCACCGGCTGCGGCACCTGCGCGGACGCCGTGCGCCGCATCTGCGGTGTGCTCGAAAAAGCCTCTGGAGAGGGTGATGCCTCATGACGCGCACGCTCGTGGTCGTCGGCCACGGCATGATCGGCCACCACCTCGTCGAGATGCTGCGCGCCCACGACCGGGCCAACACCTGGCGGGTCATCGTCCTGGGCGAGGAACCGCGCCCCGCCTACGACCGGGTCGCGCTCTCCTCGTACCTGGAAGGCAAGAGCTTCGACGACCTCGGTCTGGTCAGCCACGAGTGCCTCGGCGACCCGTGGGTGGAGCTCAGAACCGGCGTCACGGTGACCGGGATCGACCGGCAGGAACAGAAGGTGACCTGCGCCGACGGCACGGAGGTCAGCTACGACGCGCTCGTGCTGGCCACTGGCGCGCGCCCGTTCGTGCCTCCTGTCCCCGGACACGACCTCCCCGGCTGCTTCGTCTACCGCACCCTGGACGACGTCGACGCCATCCGCGCGGCCGCCGTCCCGGGGCGCCCGGGCGTGGTGATCGGCGGCGGTCTGCTCGGCCTGGAAGCGGCGAACGCTCTGCGCTTGCTGGGGATGCGCCCGTACGTCGTCGAGATGGCGCCGCGCCTGATGCCGATGCAGGTCGACGAGGGCGGCGGTCAGATCCTGACCCGGCTCATCGGCGACCTCGGGGTGACCGTGTGCTGCGGAGTGAGTACCGCCTCCATCGACGCGGGCCCGGACGGCCGGGTGCGCGGCATGACCCTGGCCGACGGCACCACCCTGGAGACCGACCTCGTGGTGTTCTCCGCCGGAGTCCGCCCGCGCGACGACCTGGCCGGCCTCATGGGTCTGGACACAGGCGACCGCGGCGGCTTCCTCGTCGACGACGACTGCCGCACGGCTGACCCCCGCATCTGGGCCATCGGCGACTGCGCGGCAGTGCGGGGCCGCTGCTACGGGCTGGTCGGCCCCGGCTACCGAATGGCCGAAGTCGTCGCCGAGCAACTCCTCCAAGCCGATGACGGCCGTGGCGGCCGGACGCGTTTCACCAGTCCCGACACCTCCACCAAGCTCAAGCTGTTCGGTGTCGAAGTCGCGAGCTTCGGCGACGCCCACGCCCGGACCGATGACGCGGTGGAGTTCATCCGCGAGGACACCATGGCAGGCACCTACGCCAAGCTCGTCATCGATTCCAGCGCGACGACCCTGCTGGGAGGTGTCCTCGTCGGTGATGCGCGCGCCTTGCCCGTACTGCGTTCCCTCGTGGGCCATGAGCTCACCGCGTCACCTGATCAGCTGCTCGCGTCCTGACACGGGATCGCGTCGTCGCGCACGAGGCTGGGCTCGGACACATAACGCTTTCGAACCCCATGAGTGGAGCGCACGGAGCTCCACCACCGAAGGGGACGCCACAGTCGTAGCATCGCTTCGGGCCTCTTCCGCACGTCGCAGTAGGTCGGCGTGACCCTCGGCGGCTCGGCGGACGACGCCGGCCTCCATCTCCTGGGCGCCGCTTTCACGGCACTCAGCCTCGGGATGGTGGCGTTGGCCGCCGTGTACGCGCTACGGGGCCGCGCAGCCCGCGTCCGCGCGGCCGCCCTGGCGGTCCCGGCCGCTGGGGCGGTGCTGTGCCTGGCGACCGACAACCACGGGGCCGCCCTCGTGGCGGGCGCTGCGGTGGGGGGTGCTGCTCTTGGTGGTGCCCGGGCAGGTGCGAGCAGGCGCTTGGGCGTCGACGAGGGTCCGCGTGTAGCCCCTGGCGGCGGCTCCCGCGGGGCGCTCGGGCCACTCCTCAGCCGATGGCGGCGGGGTCGGTGCCGTAGCGCCACAGGCGGGCGTAGTGACCCTCTTGGGCGCACAGTTCGTCGTGCGGGCCCACCTCCACCACGCGGCCTTGGTCGAGCACGACGACGCGGTTGGCGCGTGCCGCCGACGCCAGGCGGTGGGCGACCACGAACGTGGTCCGCGACCGGGCCAGCCGGTCCCCGGCGGTCAGGACGGCGGCCTCGGTGGCCGGGTCGAGGGCGGCGGTGGGTTCGTCGAGGAGCAGGAGGTCCGGATCGGCCAGCTCCACGCGGGCGAGCGCGATCAGCTGCCGCTGCCCTGTGGACAGCCCCTGCCCGCGCTCTCCGACCCGGTGCCGGAACCCGCCGGGCAGTGCGGCGATGGCGTCGAGCGCACCGATCGCCCGTACCGCCTCCTCCACCTCGGCGTCGTCGGCGTCCGGGCGCCCGTAGCGGATGTTGTCGGCGATGTCCCCGGTGAACAGGTGCGGCTCCTGCGGCACAATGCCCAGGCGTCGCCGAAAGGCCTCGGGTGCGTAGTCGCGGACGTCGACGCCGTCCACCAGCACGCGCCCCGCGGTCACGTCGTAGAGGCGGGCGATCAGCTTCACCACGGTCGACTTCCCCGCGCCTGTGGCACCGACGAGCGCGATCGTCTCGCCGGGCCGTACGTGCAGCGTCACGTCCGACAACGCGGGCTCCTCGCTTCCGGGGTAGCCGAACCCCACCACCGCGAGTTCCACCTCGCCGCGCAGCCGGGGCGGGACCGGTACGGGGGTGGCGGCCTCCGGTACCGACACCGGCGTGCGCAGCAGCTCGCCGATCCTGCGCACGCCGACCCGCGCCTGCTGGTAGCTGTCGAAGACGACCGAGAGCTGCTGGAACGGCGCGAAGAACAGGCCGAGGTAGAGGAGGAAGGCGACCATGACGCCCACCGTCAGGGTGCCCGACGCCACCCGGTAGGCGCCCACACCCAGGACCACGGCGGTCGCGATGTCGCCGAGGAAGGTGACGAACGGGAAGTAGAGGGCGATGTAGCGCTGGGCGCGCAGCCGCGTGCGCCGGTAGCGGTCGGACAGGTCGCTGAACCGCTTCTCGGCGCTCTCCTCCCGGCCGTGGGCCTGCGAGGTGCGCGCCCCGGCGATGTTCTCCTGCAGGTCGGCGTTGACGTCGCCGATCTCCTCGCGCGACCGGTCGTAGGCGAGCGACGAGTAGTGGCGGAAGACCAGCGTCGCGACGAGCAGGACCGGCAGCACCGCGAGCCCGGCCACGGCCAGCTTCGCGTCGATGACCAGCATCGCGACCGCCATGCCGAGCACCGTCGCGAAGTTCACCACGGCGATGGTCAGCCCGCTCTCCACGAACGTGGACAGCGCGGTCACGTCGGTGGTCATCCGGGTCATGATCCGGCCGCCCGGCTCACGCTCGTAGTAGTCCAGTCCGAGCCGCTGCAGGTGCCGGTAGCTGCGCAGCCGCAGCGCGAACAGGGCGCTCTCGCCGGTGCGCGTGGTCACCCGGGGCTGGGCGCGCAGGACGAACCAGTTCGCGGCGACGATCAGCAGCGCGAGGCCGGAGACGGCCGCGATGTCGGTCATGTCCCCGTTGACCACGCCCCGGTCCATCCCGGAGCGGATCATCGCGGGAAGGACGGTGACGGCGAGCGCGTCGGCGGCTACCAGCGCGATGGCCACGGCCAGCAGCCGGCGGACCGGCCGCAGGACCCACCACACCCCGGCGGATCGGTCGCCGCCGCCGGACGCGGCGCCGGTCCCGTTTGCGGTGGCATCGGCCCGAGGCTCGGGCTCGGATCGCTTCTCGGCCAGGCGCGGGTCGGGCCGATCCGTGGCGGCCGGGAGGCGGCGGATCCGCTCCCGCAGCTCAGGGAGGTCCACGTTGCCGGGCAGCCCACCGGCATGATCGAGGTCCGCGCCTTCGGCCGCACCGGTGTCCGGCCAGAGCAGGGCCGCACCGGGCGCCTGTTCGGTCGCGCCCGTCACGGGCGTGCGTTCGTCGATCGACTGGTCCGGCCCGGCCAGCAGCTCCGCGAACAGCGGGCAGCGGGTCAGCAGCTCCTCCTCGGTCCCGACGTCGACGACCCTGCCGCCGTCGAGGACCGCGATCCGGTCGGCCAGCCCCAGCGTGGAGCGCCGATGCGCGATGAGCACCGTCGTCCGGTCGGCCGTCACCTCCCGCAGTGTGGCGGTGATGGCCGCCTCTGTGGCGGTGTCCACCGCCGAGGTGGCGTCGTCCAGCAGCAGCACACGCGGATCGGACAGCAGGGTTCGGGCCAGGGCGACGCGCTGGCGCTGGCCGCCCGAGAGCGTCAGCCCGCGCTCGCCCACCCGGGTGTCGTACCCGTCGGGCAGCGCCGAGATGAACCCGTCGGCGCCCGCCGCACGCGCCGCGGCCCGAATCTCCTCACGTGTCGCGTCCGGGTGGCCGTAGGCGATGTTGTCGGCGATCGAGCAGGAGAACAGGAACGGCTCCTCGAACACCACCCCGACCGATTGGCGCAGCGAGCGCAGCCGCGTGCGCCGAATGTCGACCTCCGCGCCGGGCGGCCCGATCCGGATCGCGCCGTCGTCCACGTCGTAGAACCTGGGGATGAGCAGGGAAACCGTCGACTTGCCCGAACCGGAGGGGCCGATCACCGCGACCGTCTCCCCGGGCTCGACCCGCAGCGACATGCCCTCCAGCACCGGTTCGTCACGCGTGTAGCCGAAACGCACGCCGTCCAGCTCGACCCCGATCGGTCCGTCGTCGGGCACGTCGACGGCGTCCGGAGCGTCGCCGATGTCGGACCGCACGTCGGTCAGGTCGTAGACGCGCTCGGCGGCCGGGCGCACCAGCTGCGCCGTGATGACCAGGTTGGACAGCACTCCGGATGGCGCGGTGAGCGTGACCATGTATCCCGCGAACGCCACGAGCGTCCCGATGGTCACGTCACCGCGCAGCGCCAGCCAGCCGCCGAGCAGCAGCACCGCGATCTGTCCGACGTAGGGGAGCACCCCCAGCGTGGCGCTCGGGGTGGCCTGCATACGGGCCACCCGCATCCGCTCGCCGAACAGAAGACGGGCCTGCTCGGTGAGGCGATCGGTTTCGCGCCGCTCCTGTCCGAAGCCCTTGACCACGCGGACCCCGGTCACGGTCTCCTCGATGTGCTGCGCGATCTCGGCGGTGCGCTGCTGCACCGCCCACGTCGCCGGGAACATGCGGCCGCTCGCCCGCACGGTGACGACCACGAACAGGGCGAGCACGACCAGCGCGATCACGGTCAGCGGCGGCGAGAGCCACAGCATCGCGGCCAGCGATGCCACGATGAGCACGCCGCCGCCGAGCGCCTGCGGCGCCATCGACAGCAGCCCCTGCACCAGCTGCAGATCGATGTTGGCACGCGACATCACCTGCCCGGTGCGCAGCGCGTCCTGCTTTCCGCCGTCCAGCCGCTGAACGGAGGCGAACGCGGCGGTGCGCAGGTCGTGCTGGACGCTGAGGGCGAGCTTGCCCGCCAGGAACTGGCGGGCGAACGACCCCGCGAACTGCAGCACCGCCGCCGCGAGCAGCAGCGCGATGAGGGCGCCGATGTGGTCGACGCGTCCGGCGACCGCGCCGTCGATGGCCACCTGCGTGACCAGCGGCCCGATCGCTCCCAGCCCGGTCCCCAGGACGGCGGCGAGGACGACGGCGCCGGTCAGAGCGCGGTGCCGCAGGCAGCTGCGGAGCAGGCGGGTGGTCCAGCGCGCCCGGAAGGGGGTCGGGCGCGCTGGACCACCCGGCGTGGCGGACCGCTCAGCCGACGGCCCGGTCGTCGACGCCGCCGACGTCATCGACGCCTTTCGGGCGGCCACTAGGCCCCCGCGGTGATCGGGGTGGCGAGCACGAGCTGCTCCCACACGGGGGTCACGCCGGTGGCCGTGTACAGCAGAGCGAGGGCCACGCCCGCGTCGCCCTCCAGGAACGACGCGTCGCGCACCATGCCCTCGGGGCCGAAGTAGGTCAGGTGCCCGGCGGCGCGCTGGTCGGCCAGATAGCGCACCCACCGGTCGGCGAACTGCCCGGCCCCGGCGATGCCGAAGCGGTCCGACATGTGTCGTCCGAACCAGCACAGTCCGGCGGCGCCGTGGCAGACGCATCCGTCCATGACGCCGCAGTCGCCGTCGGGGCGGGCGATGACCGCCTCCGCTGTCCGGCGGGCGGCTGACGCGGCCCCGGGCGACCCCGTGGCCTGGGCGGCGACCGACAGCGCGAGGGCGACCCCGGGGTCCCCGGAGCACCAGGTCGCGCGGGAGGGGGCGTAGCGCATCTCCACCCGGTGCGGGAAGACCGAGCCGTTGACGTCGGACCCCTGGCTCAGCAGCCACCGCAGCGCGTCGTCGAGCAGCGCTCGGGCGCGCGGCCGGACCGACGTGTCGGAGCGCGACACCGAGGCCAGGTAGGAGACGAGCCCGGCGGCGCCGTGCGCCACCCCGATGATGCGGCACCCGGCGGACTGGTCGGCGCGGCGCGCCTCTGAGTCGGCGAGGCGGAAGAACAGGCCGTTCTCGTCGCGCTCGGTGCGGTTCTCGATGACGTCGAGGATGCCCGACGTCAGCTTCTCCCGGAAGCTCGCCTCCGGGTGGGCCAGGCCGTAGACGCCGAGTCCGAGCAGGCCCATGGGCAGGTCGATATCGAGGTCGTCGGGGAACGCGGTCGCCCACTGCAGCACGATGTCGTCGATCGGGGCCAGACCGCTCGCCTCGGTTCCGTGCTGCCGGGCGAGCTGAATCGCGACCCATCCGGCCTGCGCGGCGCCGCGGTACAGCCACGGGCCGACGTTGGACGCGGACCGCAGCAGCCCCATCGCCTCCCGGAAGGAGTCCCGCGCCGCCGTGCTCGGCGCCCCGTCGTCGCCGAGGGCCCGGCGGAACTCCATCGCGGTCAGCGCGTGATCGAGCAGCAGGGTGAAGTCGGGGTCGCGCGTGATGCTCTCGGTGGCATCGGCGTACAGCGTCCGGGCGAGCCCCACCTGGTCTTCGGCCGCGGTCATCATGCCTTCCCTCCCACGCCGTCCAACGCTTGCAGCTGGTGGATCCTGCGCTCGGCCAGCTCGTAGGCCAGGTACTCCAGACGGACGGCGTCGAAGGCGAACAGCCGGTTGCAGTGCAGGTGAAGTGCGGACCCGAACACCGACCAGCCGCGACGGCCGGTCAGGGTCTGGCGGACCGAGGAGGAGAGCGCGGCCAGCGCCTTGGCGACCTGCTCGTCTCCCTGGGCGTCGGCCAGATGGTCGCGCAGTGCCCGGTCGTGCGCGCGGTGGAACTTGCCCAGCGGGTTGCCCTTCTTGGTGAAGGAGAGGGACGTGCCGCTCTGGCAGAGGCGGAGGAACGCGCGCTGCTCGTCGGTGGAGTCGAACAGCGCCGAGCACCAGCCGACCGCGTCGGCCACCGCCTGGTACAGGCGCAGCTCCTCCGTGGGGCGGGCGGCCAGGAAAGCCGCCACCTGGTCGCTGGAGGCGGTGAACAGGCGCTCGGCCGCGGCCAGGTTGTCGGCGCCGCCGTAGCGGGACACCTCGGGAATGTAGTCGTCCATGACCGACCGGCCGATGAGCCCCTCGGCGCGGAGCGCGCCGCCGAGCGCGTCCATCGCGGCGACGACATGGGCGCGCGCCGCTCCGTCGATGGGCCTCATCCGCACCCGCACGTGGTAGCCGCCGTCGGTGTAGCGGAGGAAGAACCAGTCGGTGACCGCACCGGAGCGGTGGAGCTCGTCGGCGAGCTGCTTGGCCCGCGTGACGACGGCGTCGGCGGAGGCCTGCCCGCAGAAGTAGGAGAAGTACACCCACGCTCGGCCGCGGTCGGCGTCGAAGGCGTCGGCTCCGGTACCCGGTCGGGGCGGGGTGCGGTGAACGGGGCTGAAGGGGATGACGGCCTCCGCGACGTGGCCGCCGCTCGGCCCCCGCACGGCCGGGGCCTCCAGCTGCGGCATCTCGATGATCTTGACGGACGCGGTGTCCGGCCCCTTGGCCTCCTTGGCGAGCGCGGCGCCCACCGACCGCGCGGACCTTAGGTCGATCGGGAGCACGTGGTCGTAGTCGCCGACCCCCACCCAGCGGCGGTCGCCCAGGCCGGGGAGGAGCCGACGCAGGTGGCCGGCGGGGTCGGGGTCGTGCAGGACGTCGCGGATGTCCGCGCGCGCCAGGCGCCACTGCTCCGGTGCCACGACGACCGGACCGCAGGTCACCCGGGGCAGGTGGGACAGGTGCGCCAGCGCCCCCCACGACCAGCCGACACCGCCGGAGGAGGCGAGGTGGCCGAGGACCGCGTAGACCGGGTCGAGGCCGTGGAAGTCGACGTTGTGAGCGGTGTTGAGCTCTACCAGGACGGGGCGGCCGGTCAGGGAGTCGCGGAGGCGGAACTCGTCGCCGCGCAGCTGGATCAGCAGCCGGTCCAGGGCGAGGGTTCCGCCGGAGGCGCCGGTCAGCGCGATGGTGTCGTCGAGGAGGCGGGGGCGGATGAGGACATTGCCGATCCGGCCGCCGGGGTGGTAGACGAGCTCGGCGTGGATGGGGGCGGTGTCCGGGGCACCCGCCGTATCGGCGTCGGCGGTCGCGTTCGGACCGGTCGGGACCCCCGGTCCGAACACACCGGGCGCGTCGGAGGGGGCGCCCGCCGCCACCGCGTCGCCCACCATCTCCTCCGCGCCGTGCACCGCGTCGGACAGCCGCTGCCGCATGCCGTCGCGGTTCAGGCTGAAGCGGGCGAGCAGCGCGTGCGGCGCGCGGCCGACACCGCCGACGAGCATGCTGTGCAGGCCCTCCGGGTGGTCGCCGAGGAGGACCGCCAGCGCCGCCCGGGCGCCGGTGGTCGAAGCGGCGGGCGTGTCGTTTGCGCGCTCATGCTCCTCGCTCGCTGTACCGCCGACGCTGTGGGGCCTGCGGCCGTTGGGCGTCGACGCTTTCGCTCGTTCGTTCGCGTTCGCGTCGGTGTTTTCTGCGCGCTCATGCTCCTTACTCGCTGTACCGCCGACGCTGTGGGGCCTGCGGCCGTTGGGCGTCGACGCTTTCGCTCGTTCGTTCGCGTTCGCGTCGGTGTTTTCTGCGCGCTCACGCTCCTCGCTCGCTGTACCGCCGACGCCTTCGGGCCTGCGGCCGTTGGGCGTCGACGCTTTCGCTCGTTCGTTCGCGTTCGCGTCGGTGTTTTCTGCGCGCTCACGCTCCTTACTCGCTGTACCGCCGACGCTTTCGGGCCTGCGGCCGTTGGGCGTCGACGCTTTCGCTCGTTCGTTCGCGTTCGCGTCGGTGGGGATGTCGACCGGTGTGCCGTCGCGCGTCCACCGGTCGTAGAGCTTCAGCAGCTCCGGGTTGACCCGGGGGAGCGAGGATTCCTCAGGGGCTCGGACACCGGCGTTCACGGCCAGCTCGGAGACCGACCGGTGCCATGAGCGCAGGACGCCCGACTCCAGGTCGAGCGCGCTGAGCAGCGGCACCTCGGCGTCCTCGTAGCGCGCCCGAAACGCGTCGCGGAACTCGTCGATGCTGAACGCCGAACCGCCGGCCGCGCCGCCGCCGTTCTGGAGTGCCGCCACGCGCAGGATCGCCCGCTGCAGGTCGTCGCTCGAACGGCGGTCGAGTGTGGCCGCGGACATGTCCATCTCGGGGTGGACATCGAACCGCTGAGCCTGCTTGACCTCCGCGAACGATGGAATGTGGGATGCCGCCGCGCGCCACCCCGCGTCGAGCGTTCCGGTGAGGGCGGGGTCCAGGGGACGGACCCCGGTCGCGTCGGCGAGCAGGGTGCGCAGTGCGTCCGCCTGTTCGGTGGCGCCCATGGCCTCCAGGAGGTCGACGGCGCGTTCCGCGGGCTCCACGCCCGGCTCGATCAGTCCGAGCGACCGCTCGATGAGGCCGCCGTCCACCAGCCGGGTGAGGAATCCGGCCATCTGGTCCTCGGAGAACCCGGGATTGTCGGCCCGCAGCGCGGCGACGATGTCGGCGCCGATGACCTCGCCGTCGCCGAGGACGCGCAGGACCGCGGCGATGGCCGGGGTGAGGCGCATGCTGACGACGTCGGCGCTCGCGTCACCGGACTTCGCGAACCGGAGGACGTCGCCGTCGGCGCGGGCTATCGGGTTGGTGCGCAGCGGCCACTGCAGCGGGCCGACCGCGTCGGCCGCCGCGCGGACGGCCTCCTCCAGCGCCTGGACGTCGACGCGCACCCGGACACGGTGCCGGTCGCGTGGCCCCAGCGCGAGGTCGCGCTCCTCGCCGACGGAGACGGGAGCCGTACCGGCGAACAGGCCGTAGGGTGTCGCGCGGCCGCCCATCCGGGCCAGGTAGCGGGCGAGGGTGTCGCGGGCGCGCTGGTCGCCGGAGACGGCCGCGTCGCGTACGTAGGGGCCTGCGGCCAGGGAGACCGCCATGGTCGCGATGGGGTCCGCGACGTCCTCGTCGGCCACCATCCGGGCGGCCTCGTCGACACTGAACAGCGGCACGCGCAGCATGCCGCAGCCTTCGGTACTCAGCGTTCCTCCCCTCCCGTCGCCGCTCGGTCGGCCGGTCCGGCCGACCTTGGGCGGCCGCCCAAGCGCTCCGCGACCAGCCCGAAGATCTCCTTCAGCGCACGCAGGTGGTCGTCGGCGGAGCGGGACATCTCGGTGATGACGACCTCGTCCGCGCCGGTGAGCTCCAGAAGCTTGCAGACCGCGGCGGCGCACTGTTCCGCGGTGCCCGCGCAATTGACCTTTATTCCGGCGCGAATACTGTCGGTGCGCGCGATGACCGGATCATCATTGGCTACCAGTGCCGCGGCGACGGCGGTGCGTCCGTTGGGAAAGGCGGCGCGGTAGGAATTGAGTGTGCGTGTGCACGCGTCCACATCGACATTGAAGAAAAGGGCGTGGCAGTAATTGAATCCCATTTCTCCGGCGAGTTCGGCCGAGCGGGTCCCCGCTCCGTGCAGCCAGCGCTCGTAGGGGGTGTCCAGCGGATCGATCCAGTCGCGGCCGTCGTCCAGGACCGAAACGACGGTGCGGATGGCCTCGTCGGTCGCGTCGCCGCCCTTGCGGAGGTAGGCGAGCGCGTCGGCGGCGCTCCCGGCGACGTCGCCGCGGCCGAATCCGACGTCGAGCCGGTCGCCGCAGAAGAAGGCGGCGGACGCGACGTCCTCGGCGGTGAGGTGGGGGTCGCGGACGCGGATGAGGGTGACGGCGGTGCCGATGCGGATGCGCGTGGTGTGGCTGCCCAGCACGCCCGCGAGGAGGAGGGGGTTGGGGCTCGGCACGCCGGTGCTGTGGTGTTCGGGCAGCCAGAGCCGCTGGTATCCGACCTGCTCGGCGAGGAGAGCGGCCTCGAAGGCGGTCTCGCGCTTGGCGCGCACGGAGCGGTGGTCGCCGAGGTCGAGGTATTCGAGAAGGCCGAGGGGCGGCGGTGGATCCGCGTTCGCGGGTGTGCGGGCGGGTGTGGCCGTGGCCGTCGCCGAGGCCGCCGTCGGCGTCGTCGCCGTCGTCCTGTCCATGCCGATCTCCATCCGCAACGGCGGGCCGTCCCGCCTGGGGCCCGAGCGGCGGGTGGCGGCCGTTCACCGGTCGGCCGCCACCCGCCAGGGAGTGCGCGGACAAGCACCGCCGCACTCATCCCTCTCGGACACGCGGCCGGGTACGCACCGGGCCTCGCGTCCATCGACATTCCGCCTCGTTCACGAGGAACGAGAGCCGGCGTGTACTAGCAGGAGACGGTGTTGGCGCTCGGGCACGTGGTGCCCCAGCAGGTCGTGCCGAGGGTGATGGGGCCGCGGGCGTCGATGTTGTTCGCCGAGAGCTGGCCGCCACCGGGGGTGGAGAAGGTCTCCATGTCGATGTCGAGGTCGAATTCGACGTTGGCCTTGGCGTTAGGAGCAGTCATAATTGCACCTTCCGATTAAGGGATGCACGGCTGAGGAATATTTTTTATGCCGTGCAGAGTTCACCCTAGGGGTGGGCATTCCAATGCCGCTTCGGTCCGAGGAACCATTTCGCTGCCCTTCCGACGGATCGGTCCGTAAAGGTACGTGAGTTGGGGGTCCTCCCTTCGGAGGAGCGGCGCCTTCGGCGGGGCCCGCGGGTGCCCGGTGGTGTCGGCCACTGGGGGGATTCCTGGTCACATGACCTCTATGCGGCGTTCAGGCAGGTTCAAACTTTCCTCAAGCAGGGACGGACGGTGTTAGATCGTCACTCTCAGGAAACAAGTGGATGCGTAGGGTTATATCCACGCCTTGGGGGGATACGCATGACCACGCCTGTCTTCGAGCAGACGATCACGGGGTACTCACTGCGCAGCGCGCACGGGCTCGCACAGGCCTCGCAGCTCGCTTACCAGGACGAGGACCAGATCAAGACCACAACGGCCGTGTGGGGGATGCCCGAGTGCCGGTTCTTCCAGGTGGAGTTCGAGCAGCCGTTCCCAATCGATGACACCCAGGCCTATGTCGCGGCCAACGACAAGGTGGTCGTCGTCGCCTTCCGCGGCACCGAACTGGCGCAGTTGCGCGACTGGCTCTCCGATGCCAACGGCCTCCTGGCCCCGGACCCGAACGGCCAGGGCATGGTGCACATGGGCTTCAACCAGGCCCTGGACGCGGTGTATCCGCAGGTCCTCAACGCCGTATCGGAGATGCGCGGCAACGGCCAGTCGATCTGTATCACCGGTCACAGCCTGGGCGGCGCTCTGGCCATGCTGGCCGCGGCCCGGATGCGTTTCGGGGATTCCCGCCTGCTGGCGGACGGCGTCTACACCTTCGGCCAGCCGCGCACGTGCGACCCGCTGATGGCCAGAACCTTCGACCGCGAGTTCAAGGGACGCATGTTCCGCTTCGTCAACAACAGCGACATCGTTCCCCAGCTCCCGCCTGAGCCGCTCTACCATCACGTCGACGAGGAGAAGTACTTCGACGCCGACGGTCGGCTGCGGGAGAAGAAGATGTCGCTGCTGGGCGGCCTCACCGACAAGGTCAAGGGCCAGACGGCCGACCCGATGGCCCTGGGGACGGACCAGATCCGCGACCACGGCATCGCCCGCTACATCGCCAACCTGGAAAAGGCGATGGGCTGACCGCCGCCCCCACCACCGGTTGCCCGCCCGAGCCGTTGCCCCACCCAGTCGACGACGGCGCGGGCGGGCACGTTATGCCAGCCGGGCACGTCCCCCTCACCGGCGTCGAGTCGAGCGATCGCGGGGCCGGTGGTGGCTCAGCCCTCGCTCGCGAGGGCGCGCCGGATCTCCGCGATGCGGTCATCGTCGAACTCGGCGTCGGGATCGGCTTCGAGGAAGGCCGCGGCGAGGGCGCCGAGCGCCAGCCCGGGAAGCGTCCAGTCCGCCGGGTCGGGGGCGCCGAACAGGTCGGCCCGGACCGTCTCCTCGGACAGCGCCGGGGTCGTCGGAGCCATCACGACCAGCCCGCGCACCATGGCGTTCGCGAGCGTCGCCAGCGTCTCGAATCCGGTGCTCAGCGCCGGACGCAGGCGGAGGCCGAGCAGGGACGCCACGCGCTCGTAGGCGGCGGCGAGGCCGGCGGTGACGTTGCGCTCCGACTCGGTGAGGGCCGCCTGCACCTCGGTGCGGAGGTCGCCATCGGGCAGGCTCAGGAAGGTCGCGTGCAGCGCGACGTAGGTGCGCCATTCCGGCGAACGCAGGAAGGTCTGGAGCTCGGCCGGGGCACCCTGGCGCAGGATCTCGGTCGCCAGGGCGATGCGCAGTGACGGGGTCTTCAACCAGTCCAGGCGGTCGAGGATGGTCTGGTCGACCGCGCGCCGCGCCTCCGGGTTCTCCTCGACGATGGCCGGGCTGGTGCCGCGCGCGAGCTCTTTCAGCAGGTCGCTGAAGAACAGATCCTTGTAGGGCCAGCGGCGGTAGACGGCGCTGCGGGACACGCCCGCGTCGCGGATCACGTCTTCGAAGCTGATGTGTTCCAGGCTGACCGTCAGCCCGGCCCTGTTGACCTGGTCCATTGCGGCCTGGAGCATGCGTCGCTCGGTCTCCTGGTCGCTGAGTCGGCGCCTCCGCCGTGTCAGGCCAGTGGCCGCTTGGGAGTCCCCGCCCATGTTGCACCTTCTGCGCTTGGGATATGATGTCTCAAATTTTGAATACCAGGATCACAGTCTACTAAGCGTGACGGATCGCGTAACCAGCGAACGGTTGAGCGCGACGAGCCGTGTAACCAGTGAACGGTCCCCGACCAGGCCGCGGCCACGCCATTCAGCGCCCACACGGCCATCCCACACCCCAGGGGGGAAGATGCGTGATCAGGACACCGATCTCACCGATGTCGCCGAGTCCGACCTGACCACACGGCGCGGCACGTTCAGAGCCGTCGCCTTCCGCGATCCGCTCGACGGCCATGAACACATGGCCCTGGTGCTGGGGGAGGTCGTGGACCGTGAGGACGTGCTGGTCCGGGTGCATTCCGAGTGCATGACGGGTGACATCTTCGGCGCGACGCGCTGCGAGTGCGGCGAGCAGCTCACGTCGGCACTGGACGCGATCGTGCGGGAAGGCAGCGGGGTCCTGGTGTACCTGCGCGGCCACGAAGGGCGTGGGATCGGGCTGGTCGCCAAGGTGCGCACGCACATCCTCCAGGACGAGCAGGGGCTCGACACCATCGATTCGGCCACGTCCCTCGGCCTGCCGGTCGATGTCCGCGACTACGGTCCGGCCGCACGGGTGCTGCACTACCTCGGCGCCGCCTCGGTCCGGCTGCTGTCGAACAACCCCGACAAGATCGGTGCCCTGGAGGCGTACGGGATCCGGGTGTCCGAGCAGGTGCCGCTCCTCGCCCCCGCGCACAACGGCAACATCGCCTACCTCACCGCCAAGCGCGACCGGCTCGGGCACGACCTCCCTCAGGTCGAGGAGGTGTCGAGCGCGTCGCTGTGCGATAGCGGCGCCCGCGGCCAGGAGGACGGCGGACGTGGCTGACGTCGCGGGCGCCGCCTTCGCCGCCCTGCTGCCCGTCGCTCAAGAAGCGACGGCGATCGCGCGACGGATCGTGCGGGAGCACGCCCCCAGGGCGGTCACCGAGAAGGGCGAGCGCGACATCGTGACCGACGTCGACCTCGCCGTCGAGGACGCGGTCCGTACGTTTCTGGCGCGCGAAACCCCCAATATCGGCTTGCTGGGGGAGGAGCACGGACGCACCGGCGGGGCGGACGGGGAGCCCTGGTGGGTGCTCGACCCGGTCGACGGCACCGCCAACCTCGCGTGCGGGATTCCGCTGTGCGCCGTCTCCCTCGGCCTGGTGTGGGAGGGGCGGGCGGTGGTGGCCGTGATCGACCTGCCCTTCCTCGACACCGGGTACACCGCCACTGAGGGGGCGGGTGCCTTCTGCGATGGAGAGCGCATCCGCGCCTCCGGGCACAGCGCCCCCGCCGATGCGGTGGTCTCCATCGGCGACTTCGCCGTGGGGGAGGGCGCCGACGCCAAGAACAGGGTGCGCCTCGACCTGCTGGGGCGGCTGGGCGCGCGGGTGCGGCGGATCCGCATGCTCGGTACGGCCGCGATCGACCTCGCCTGGACCGCGCACGGCAAGCTCGACGCCGCGGTCATCCTGGCGAACCGGCCCTGGGACACGGCGGCGGGGGTTCTCCTGGTCCGGGAGGCGGGCGGTGTGGTCCTCGACCGCGATGGCAGCCCGCACTCGGTGGACTCCTCGGCGACCATCGCCGTCGCACCGGGGCTCCGCGAGCACATCATGTTGGAGGTGGCGCACGCGTATGGGATCGAGTGACGCACACGCTGCCCCGCTGTCCGCGGGCGTCCGCTTCCGAGTCACGTCCGCTTCCGCGGGTCCCGCCGTCGGCGCTGCCGCGCAGGCGGCCCTCCTGGCCGTCCTCGCCGCGGCCGCTGGCCTGGGAGCTGCGGGCTGGATCGCCGGATCGGCCTACGCGGTGGCCCTCGGGGGACTGCTCACGCGCGCCCTGTACCGGGACGGACACCCGGGGATGCGGCCGGCCGACCGCGTGACCCTGGCCCGCGCCGTGCTCGTCGGCGGGGTGATGGCCCTCGTCGCCGACGAGGTTGCGGGCCGGCCGCTGGACGGGGGCGCGCTCGGGACCCTGGTCCTCCTCGCCGCGGTGGCACTGGCGCTCGACGGCGTCGACGGGCTGGTCGCACGCCGCACCAATACGACCAGCCGGCTGGGCGCCCGGTTCGACATGGAAGTCGACGCCTTTCTGATCCTGGTGCTCAGCGTGCACGTGTCCCTCCACCTCGGTGCGTGGGTGGTGGCGATCGGCGCGATGCGCTACGCGTTCGCGGCGGCGGCCACCGTGGCGCCGTGGCTGCACGGCGACCTGCCGCTCAGTACCGCCCGCAAGGCGGTGGCGGTGGTGCAGGCCGCCGCCCTCATCGCGGCTTCGGCGAGCGTGCTGCCGCACTCGGCGGCAACGGCGGTGGTGGCAGCGGCGCTGGCGCTCCTCGCCTGGTCCTTCGGCCGCGATGTGTGGTGGCTGTGGCGAACCAGGTCGGCGCGGCTACGAACCGGCCCGGACACGGACAGGGAGGGCTGATGGAGCACACCGCGCGCGCCTTCTGGCTGCGGTCACCAGGCGTAGGAGAGATCCGGTCGGTCCCTGTCCCAGAGCCCGCACCCGGCGACGTGGTCGTCCGCACGCGCTACACGGGGGTCAGCCGCGGCACCGAGTCCCTGGTGTTCCGCGGTGGCGTCCCCGAGAGCCAGCGCGAGGCCATGCGGGCGCCCTTCCAGGAGGGCGGCCTTCCCGGCCCGGTCAAATACGGCTACCTCAACGTGGGCACCGTCGAGCAGGGGCCATCCGAGCTCGTCGGACGCGACGTCTTCAGCCTCTATCCGCACCAGACCCGGTTCGTCGTTCCGGCCGGCGCGGTCGTGCCCCTTCCGGAGGGCGTCCCCGCCGAGCGGGCCGTGCTGGCGGGCACGGTCGAGACGGCGGTGAACGCGATCTGGGACGCCGGACCGCTCATCGGCGACCGCGTCGCGGTCGTTGGCGCGGGAATGGTGGGATGCTGCGTCGCGCGCCTCCTCGCCGACATCCCGGGCGCCCGCGTCCAGCTCGTCGACACCGAACCCGAGCGCGCCGACGTCGCCGAGTGCCTCGGCGTCGCCTTCGCCCACCCGGCGGAAGCCGCGGGCCAGTGCGACCTGGTGTTCCATGCCAGCGCCACGGAGGCGGGCCTCGCCACCTCACTGGACCTGCTCGGAGATGAGGGCCAGGTCATCGAGCTCAGTTGGTACGGGGACCGCGAGGTCCGCATCCCGCTGGGGGAGTCCTTTCATTCCCGCCGACTGGCGATTCGCGCGAGCCAGGTGGGCGTGGTCTCCCCGGCGCGCAGCCGCCGCCGATCGCTCGCCGACCGCCTCTCCCTGTCGCTGCGGCTGCTCACCGACCCCGCCTTCGACACACTGATCACCGGCGAAAGCCCCTTCGAGCGACTGCCCGATCTCATGCCGCTCCTCGCGGATGGCCGGATCCCGGCCCTGTGCCATCGCATCGCCTACGGATAGGGCGCGCGTCCACCTGGAGAGGTCAGTGACGGCCCCGGACCGACGTCCACCCTTTGTAAAGGAGCCCTTCTCGTGTTCAGCGTCACCGTCCGCGACCATCTCATGGTCGCGCACAGCTTCCGCGGTGAAGTCTTCGGACCGGCGCAGTCCCTCCACGGGGCGACATTCATCGTCGACGCCTCGTTCCGCCGACCCGAACTCGACGACGACGGGATCGTGGTCGACATCGGGCGAGCCACCCAAGAACTCAACTCCGTCCTCGCCGACCTCAACTACCGCAACCTCGACGAGGTGCCCGAGTTCGCCGGCGTCAACACCTCGACGGAGTTTCTGGCCAAGGTCATCGCCGACCGCATCGCCGACCGGGTGGCACAGGGCGCGTTGGGGGAACAGGCCCGCGGGGTGACCGAGCTGAAGGTGACCCTGCACGAGTCGCACATCGCCTGGGCGAGTTACGAACGTGCGCTGTGACAGCGCCGACCTTCGTCCTGCCCGGCGGCGTGGACGACCCCACCACGCCCAGCGGAGGCAACGTCTTCGACCGCCGCCTCTGCCGGGAACTCGCGCGCATGGGGCGGCCGGTCCGCGAGGTGGCGATCCCGGGCACGTGGCCGGAACCGGACGCCTCCGGCCGGGATCGGCTGGCGCGGGCACTCGACGCTCTGCCGGACGGCGCCGCCGTGGTCGTGGACGGGCTCGTGGCCTGCGGTGTCCCCGAGATCGTCGTTCCCAGTGCGCGTCGGCTGCGACTGGGGGTCCTGGTGCACCTGCCCCTGGCCGACGAGACGGGGCTCAGCACCGATCACGCCGCCGAGCTGGACGCCGCTGAGCGGGACACGCTGCGCGCCGCGCGTGCCGTCATCGCGACAAGCCGTTGGGCGGCGCGCAACATCAAGGATCGGCACAGCCTGGACCATCGCCGGGTGTGGACCGTGGAACCGGGCACCGACGCCGCGCCGCTCGTGTCTGGAACGGATCACGGTGTTCGGTTCCTCTCCGTCGCGTCGGTGACCCCGCGCAAGGGACATGACCTGCTCGTGCGGGCTCTGGCGGGGATCACCGACCTGCGCTGGGGCTGCGTCTGCGTGGGACCGGCACCGCCGGAGTCCGCGTTCGCCAGCGAAGTACGTCGGCTCGTCGGACAGCTGGGACTCGGCGGAAGGATTGACTTCTCCGGGCCGCTGTCCGGAGACGCGCTGGCGCACGCCTACGCGGAGGCCGACCTCCTGCTGCTGCCGTCCCGCGCCGAGACCTTCGGAATGGCCGCGGCCGAGGCACTGGCACGCGGCATACCCGTGCTCGCGACCACGGCGGGGGCCCTGCCGGACACCCTGGGACAGGCACGCGGTGGCACTGTTCCGGGTCTCCTCGTCCCACCGAACGACGTCCAAGCACTGGCGGGGTCGCTACGGAGCTGGCTCATGGACGGGGCGTTGCGTGATCGGCTACGGGCGGCGGCGCGGCTTCGCCGGGCCGAACTACGCCCCTGGGAGGCGGCCGCACGGGATATGACCGTCATCCTCGACCGAATGCACGAGCCGCGCCACCCACGACCCCAAAGGGAGAATGCCTGGTGAGCGCCCCCGGATCGCCCCGCTTCGAAGCCGACTGGTTGGCCCTGCGCGAGGGGGCCGATGCCGACGCGCGCGACGCCGGGTTGCTGGTCCCGCTCCGCGCGCATCTCGCAGCGGAGCATGGACGGCGGCGCGGCGGCAGCCTCAACATCCACGACCTCGGAAGCGGCACCGGATCGATGGCGCGCTGGCTCGCCCCGCTCTTGGACGGTCCCCAGCACTGGGTCCTCCACGACCGCGACCCGGAACTGCTCGAGCGCGCCGCCGGCTTCCCGCCGGAGCCGGCAGCGGACGGCGCCCCCGTCACCGTGCGAACCCGACTGGCCGACCTGACCGAACTGGATGCGGTCGACCTCAAGGGCGCCGACCTGGTAACAGCGTCCGCGCTTCTCGACCTGCTCACCGCAGATGAACTGAACGGCCTGGCCGAGGCGTGCACTGGCGTTGGATGCCCCGTCCTGCTGACGCTGTCGGTCGCCGGACACGTGGTCTTGACCCCCGATCACCCACTCGACGCCGATATCGCCGCCGCGTTCAACGCCCACCAGCGTCGGGAGGTGCAGGGGCGCCGCCTGCTCGGCCCGGACGCGCCCGACGCGGCCGCGCGGGCATTCCGGCGCCGCGGTGCGCCGGTGTACAGGCGATCAAGCCCGTGGCGGCTCGGCCCGGAGCAGCGCCGGTTGATGCGGCAGTGGCTGGAGGGGTGGGTCGCCGCCGCTGTCGAGCAGCGCACTGAACTCTCCACCGAGGCGCGTACGTATGTGGAGTGGAGGCTGGGCGAGTGCGCGTCCGGCCGCCTGCGAGCCGAGGTGCACCACGTCGACCTGCTCGTCCTCCCGGATGGGCCAGCGGCGGAAGGTAGGCACGAGGAGCGGTCCTGATCGATGATGGGTGGAGATCCTCGCTCGGAGTCGTGTCCGGTGGATTGGCGCGCGACGACAGTGGGAGGCGAAGGTCGTGCGGGGGCAACTGCAGCCGAGGCGGAGGCCATGGTGGGACGCCACCGTCAAGGGGGTCGTCTGGCCATGGGCGCGGGTGCTGGCCGCCGTGACGCTGCTGGCCGTGCTCGTGTGGCGGCTCGACACAGATGCCCTGGCGGGGGTGCTCGGCTCCGTGGGCGGAGCGGAATTCGCGGTCGCGGCAGCCGCGGCACTCGCGATCGGAGCGGTGACGACCGCACTCAGCGCGTGGCGGTGGCGGCTCGTGGCCCGGGCGTTGGGGCTGCGGCTGCGGATGGGGCGGGCGCTCGCCGACTACTACCGGGCCCTGCTGCTCAACGCACTACTTCCGACCGGAGTCCTCGGGGATGTCCACAGGGCTGTGGATCACGGTCGGTCGTCCGGCGATATCGGCCAGGGGGTCCGGGCGGTTCTCCTGGAGCGGGCGGCCGGTCAGGCGGTCCTTGTCGGCGCGGGGTGCGTCCTGCTGTTCAGCGCGCCTGCCTGGGGCACGGCACTCGGCCTGGGGCGCGTCGCCTGGGTGCTGCCGCTCGCCGTGGGTGCCACGACGCTCCTCGCGGCATGGGTGCTGTGGGGAAAGGGCGTTCCGCGCTGGCTGCGCTCGGTGCGGCTCATCCTGACGGACGCCCGTGCGGCACTCTTCACGCGTGGCACGGGGCCGGGCGTCCTTCTGCTGTCGGCGGTCGTGCTCGCCGGGCATCTGGCCCTCTTCCTTGTCGCCGCACGGACCGTCGGGGTCACGGCGACCGTGCCCGAGCTGGCGCCACCCGCCGTCCTCGCGCTGCTCGCGATGGCGATCCCGATGAACGCCGCTGGCTGGGGACCGCGCGAGGCCGTGACGGCGACCGCGTTCGGAGCGGCGGGGCTGGGCGCCGAGCTGGGCCTGGCCACAGCGGTGGCTTACGGGGTCCTGGCGCTCACCGCCAGCCTGCCCGGTGTCGCGGTTCTGTTCCCGGGTCGCAGGAGGTGGCCCGCCCCTCAGGGGGACGCGGAGAACAGCGGCGGGTACGCCGCGAACGATTCGACCAGGCTGGCGAGCACTGCCGCGCCCTTGGCGGCTGACGCGAGTGAGGGTCGTCCCACCACCCCGGAGCTCGTGTAGGCCTCCAGCCCCAGCGTGAGCAGGTGCGGGCGCTCGTCGGCCACCGAGTCGCCCGAAGCGTAGCCCGCCCGCACCAGCTCCGGATGGGCGTGCAACAAGATCGACGTCTCCAGCTCACCGGCGTGCATGTCGGCGTCGATGGAGGTCTGCAGCCCGGCCGCGTCGCGTGCCGCCTGCCAGTCATGCGGCCCTGGAAACAAGGCCATCGACCCTCGCGCCTCCTGGACGACATTTCCCAACGCATAGTTCCCGCCGTGGGCATTGACCAGCACGAGCCCGGCGGCCCCTGAGCGCCGCACGGACGCGGCGATGTCGCGCACGACCGCGATCAGCGTCTGCGCGGAGATGCTCACCGTCCCCGGCCACGCCTCATGCTCATGAGAACAGGAGACGGTCACCGGCGGCAGCACCTGAAGGCGATGGACTACGGCGATCTCGTTCGCGATCGTGCAGGCGATCACCGTGTCCGTGGAGGAGGGAAGGTACGGCCCATGCTGCTCGAAACTCCCGATCGGGAGAAGCACGACACCGCCCTGATGCCGCTCGGCCTCGGGGGATGTGTCCAGGGGCAGCAGGTACGAAGAACGTCCATCCATATCCCTCCGGTTATCAGTCGGCGGCTGTCCCCGCAACCGAGGAACCGAGAACGGCGCACACATTGACCTCAACCTGAGTTGAGGACGTTGAGTGGGCAACGGCGGCGATCACCGCCGCTCCGAACGGGGTTCGGTGCTGAGAAAGGGAATGGTTATGACGGACGGCATCCTTGTGGTCGGAGACATCTCGGCGCGGGCGCAGGCCGCGGTGACCGGCGTGGTGAAAGCACTGGAGAAGGCGTTCAACGCCAAAGACCCCATCGCGTTGAGCGAACAGTTCGCCCTGCGGACGTCCTGGTCCAACGCCATGGGCACGCGCTTGGACGACCGCCGGTCCATCGCCGAGTCCGCCGCTCCGGCGATGGAGGGCTTCCTGTGTGACTCCTACGCGCGCTACGACGTCGTCAAACTGCTGGAGATCGCGCCCAATGTGATCGCGGTGAGCGTGGCGCAGACGCCCACCGACAGCTCGGGCAACCCCATCGAGGGAGCCTGGGGAGCGACGCTCTACGTGATCTCCGAACAGGAGGAGGGCTGGAAGATCGTGGCCGGTCAGAACACCGCTGTCGAGTCCTCCTCCGCCTGACGAAGCCCCGCCACCGGCGCGCGGCCGCCAAGCGGGTGCAGCGTGCGCCCATGTCGACCGGGGAGTCTTACTCGGAGGCCATGGCGGCCAACCGGGTGTCGATTCGGCGGGTCAATTCCTCGAATTCGCTTCGGCAGGTTTGCACGTAGGCCTGGGTGCTGCCCATAGCGCCGTCCGCGGGGCGCAAGTCGAACATCGGCTTGCGCGCGTCATGCGCAAGCGGCATGAGGCTGCGGTAGTTGCGGATAGTCGCGATTTCGTGGTCCGGTTTTGCCGATGGCGGGTCGTTGCCGAGGACGTACCGGTCGTATACCAGTGGAATGCGTTCCAGCCAGCGCTGGTAGGCGAGGACCGGACGGTCGAGGCGTACGGTTGGCTGCATAATGACGTATCCCAATGGATGCATGTCACCCGCAGGAAGTTCAATCTGTTCCGGCGCGCGAGGCAGCACCAGTTCCTTCCAGTCTCTGCGCCACTCTCGAAGGGTGGGGCCGAGGTTGCGGAGCCCGCGGAGAGAGAACAGTTCGGCCGCGAGCGGCATGAGTACGGTGTCCGACGAGAGCAGCGCAGCGCGGTTGATCGCGCCCAGGTTGGGGCCGATGTCGATGAGGATGATGTCCGGGTCGATCTCACGACGCGCCGACTGGATGATTCGGTAGAAGGCGGTCATGGCGCGCAGCGCCTTCGGGTCTCCCTTAAAGGTCAGTCCCCATGACTGCGAAAGGTCGTCTTCGAATCTACTCAGTTCGAGATCACCCGGTAGCAGCCACAGACCTTCATTGATCTGGGCCGGGCGGATGAATTCCACATCCCCTGTTCCCTCGGTGATCGGCCTGACAGCCTCTGCGATGGTTCCGGTGCTGTCCGTCCGGATGGTGGGGAAGAGCTTTTGCTGTTGGAACTGGAATGTTTGTTCCGCCTCGTTCCAGAGGCGCGCCAAGTCGTCCTCGTCGAGAAACATCGACGTCAGGTTGGACTGCGGGTCCAAATCGACGGTGAGAACCCGCGCGCCGAGCCGCTGGTACATGTGCGCGAGGTGGTAAACGAGGGTGGTTTTTCCCACGCCACCCTTGTTGTTGAACAGCGCGATGGACGTCATGTGCCCTTCCTCATTACGACCACCCAGGAACTTTCGTCTACGTCGAATTTCGGCGGCGGGTTGCCGTTTCGCTCCAGTTCTGCCCGCATTCGGGTGATGCCGCGTCCGAACCGGTTGACGTAGCCCAGGTTCTTCATCGCCCCAGCCAGGGACGGGTTCCGGTAGTCGTTGACCCGATCGAAATTGTTCGCTCTCACCTGACCATAGGGTCCTCCGGGATTGGCAACTTCCACCCGGTCCGCGAACCACTGAATGCGGGTGGGGGCGTTCGATGACTCGTAGTTTCGGTGCATGAGTGCGTTCATGCAGGCCTCACGCAGGGCTGCGATCGGATAGTCGGGCTGTGCCCGTTCCCGGAAGCCGCTCACTTCAGCGAGATGCGTGTGGGTGTGTCCCTTGAGGAGCACCTCCAGGCGCTCCGCGGTGTCCACGACGTTCAGGCGCAGCTCCTGCTCATCGATCACGGCGCTGTCAACCGAGTCGCCCTCGTACCGAACGAACTGCGTATAGGCGCCAGGGAGGGAGCGTGTCGGGTCCATGCCGACCAGGAGAAGGCCAAGCACCGTCGCTGCCCTGGAAGGGGAGAGCAGGTTCAGGGAAGCGAGCTGCTGTTCCTCCGGTCGACCGTTCTCTTCGATCACCTCGGTATCGACAGCGGAAGGCAGATACGTGCCGCGGAAGAGTCTCATGTCCAGGTCGTCGATGCTGCTGCCCGGAACGGGATGGTTGTCGAAGGGCAGGGACAGGCTCCGCCTCCGTTCGATGAGTACCCGTTCATCGTCGGCGGATGCCCGTTTGGTGAGGGGACCCGGCCGTACCCATGCGACGCCGTTCAGCCGGACCGGAGGCGTACGTGACGCCTCGACGTGGATGCGGATCACCGGCTGACCGCGGAACAGTGCCGGTTCTACGCGCACTGATGGTCGGTCCAGGATGGTGCCCTCGTCGCGGATTTGGGCGAGGTCGAGCAGCGCCGCGTCCGATGTGTCGAGGCCCGGCTCGATCGTGCCGTCGTCCCGTACCCCGATGACGAGGTCACCACCGCCTTCACCGGCGAGGTCGTTGGCCAGCGCACAGATCGCCTTGCGGATCGCCTCACGATCCTTGGCTTTGCGCTTGAACTCCAGGACACAGCTCTCCTGGGTCCCTAGCTCCTCGGACAACTCGCGTTCCATGGACATCCGTTCCGACGCGCCGTGATCACTTCGGCTGTGCGCGTTCATGGGTTGTGAGTCGCGCATCGTCAACGAGACCCCTTACAACAGGCGAGCTTACGTTGGTGGGCTGACCTGGTGATGAGGGTTGTCACCATGGAGGGCTGGATACCTCAGCACTTCCGGCAGCCGCCGTTGACCACCGAAGCGCCCTTGTCATCCCACCCCAGAGGCGCGATATCACCCCGAGAACCGGCGATGCGGTCAAAGTCTGGGACGTTCGGTCCGGCCAGGAACCCGTTCGCAGGCGACGTCTGGGCGGCCCCTCGTGGTGGCGTCTCCAGCCAACCACCGGCGGGCCGAGGACATCGCGGCGTCCTTCGAAGTTCTCCGGGAAAGATGACCGCTCCTACATATCCCGCTACGGTGAGTCCCGCCCGTTTTGCCGGGCTTGCGATGTAGTGATGAGCGCGGTGAGAAGACTCTCCATGACTGACCCGGAAGAAACACGGCCCGAATCATCCGACAAAGGTGGGAGCGAGCAGGAAACAGCCCAGACGAGCGGTGCGGGGTCGGTCAGTTCGTTGGTTCCCCTGCTCAAGGCAGACTCGCCGCCTATGACGGTGTCCTTCGTGGTGGTCCGGTCGGCCTTTCGGCCGCTGGTTGCGGCGGTTCTCATTCCACTGCTGGCCGTCGCGGTAATGAGCGCCATCGTCACTGTGCTCTGGGCGCGTGACGGGTTCGCGGTCGCCAACAGTGCGCTGGTACTCACCGGACCGGTCGAGGACCTTTCGCCCTCCTTGCTGTTCCTGGGGCTCCCGCTGTCCGCCGCGGCAGTGCTGTACGCGCTCGCCGTCGCGTACACGGCCTCTCTGCAGGTTGCCGCCGGAGCCCTGCTTGGCCGACCGGTCTCAGCCAGGGCGGCTCTTCGGAGGGCAGCGACTCGACCGTGGAGGATGTTGCTCGCCCTTGTCGCTCTCGTTGTTAACGCGGCGGCCGCGCTTCTCGCCTTTCTTTATGCGACGCCGTACATTGACGCGCCGGTGTCCGACTTTTTCGAACTTGAGGAACCGCTCCCGTTCGCGCTGGTTGCGCCGCTGGTCATCCTTATCCTCGGCATTCCGCTGACCGTCACGGCGGTCGCCTCGGTCCTGGAGGGGCTCAGCCCGATTCGCGCGGCGGTGCGTGCACGCCGCCTGATGAGAGGGAAGCTCTTCGAGGTCGCGGTGAACCTCGCTGTCGTGTTCATCATCGTCGGAGGACTGAACTGGCTGCGGCCTCGTGCTCTTGAGCTCACCGGACTTCCCGGAATCGTGCAGTTCGGGCTCGGCAACCTGATCCAGATGCTCGTCGCGACGGGCACTTTCGTGTTCCTGGCCGCGCTCCTGGCCGTTCTTGCCCTCGGTGCGGGAGTCCGAGCCGATCAGGGGTCGGCCGACGGCCGAATTGTCGGAGTGGAGGCCGTGCTGGCGCGGTTGCCGGAGTCGGACGAGGACCGGCCGCGGGGTTGGCGACAGGCCGCCACCGTCGTGGCCGTGGCCCTGGTCTCGGTCCTGCTCCTGCCGGGCGCGCTGTGGGCCGCTCCGACGCTCATGCCCACCTACACCGCTCAGATGGGGATGCTCAACCAGGACGCTGCGACAAACCCGGGCGGGGCCATCGGTCTCTGGGGGGGGAGAGCGGAGTGCTCCTCCGCGGCGCTCAGAAGAGTTCGGCCGCCTGGTGTGATCCGAATTGTGGCGAGGTCGGTACAGAGGACGATGGCATCTCGGCGAGTTCGGAGTTCGTCGTGGTCGAGTCTTCCTCTGGGAACGATCCCGATTTCCTTCATGTCCGCTGGGAAGGCAGGGACGAATCACGTCTGCTGGTGTCGAGGGTGTGCCAGGGAATGGACGCCGCGTGTGGAGACGAGGCAACCGCCTCGCTGCGGTTGTCCGACACCGACCTCGACTACGGTGCCGACCTGGACGAGAGGGGCCGCCGGTACGGGCCCACGCCACGCTTCGCAGCGGTCCGGACTACGGGGGATGGGATAACCGTGGCGTCTCTCGCCGCGCTTCCGGACGCGTCGGCGTTTGAGGTCCAGGTTCACATGTGCGAGGACACCTACTGCCGTGAGCACACGACGGCATCTGTGGGCACGGTGCCGCTATTCCATCACCTCGCCGGTCACGAGGTCGACCTGGCCGTTCGCTCTGACGGATCACCTGTGGTGAGCGTCTATGACCGCTTCGACGGTTCAGTGAGGCTGCTGTCGTGTTCGGATGCGGACTGCTCGGCGAACATGCAGCGAACCCTGAAACCCGCGCGCTATGTCAGGAGCGAAGAGGGAGAGTTCCCGGGAAAGACGCGCGTCAGCGGGTCCCGCGTCGCTGTTCGTCCCGATGGGCGACCCGTGGTCGCCTACCGCGATCCGGTCGACGGATCGTCTCGGATCCTGGATTGCCAGGATGTGGACTGCTCCGAGACTGAGGAACGCGACCTTACTGGACCAGGGGAGCAGCGTCCCTTGCCGGGGTTGGCGGTCGACCGCGAGGGACGTCCGCAGCTCGTGACGACCGACGCCGACGGAAGGGCATTGGTCCTCATCTCCTGCGCCGATAGAGGGTGCGAGGAGAGGCGTACGGTCCCGCTGTTCCCAGGGAACAAGTCGCGGTTGCTTGACATCGCACTTGTCTTGGGTCCGGATGACCGTCCGGTCATCGCAGCCAATTACCTCTCGGATCGCTCAGGTGTGGCGGGGGTCGACGGGGAAGGCCCCATCCTGCTCCGATGTGACCGCTCCAGGTGCGGGACTACCGGTTGATGGCGAAGAGCCGCGCATTGTCGCAGTGCAGAGCATTGGGGAGTGAGAAGGGCTCCCCTTGTGGCCGCAGGGCGTCGGGTGCGCAGGCAACTCCGAGTTTCCGTTTGGCACCGGGCCAGTCGCTATCGACCCTCAGACGGAGGGTTCCGATGCCCGCATGGTCGGTTTCGGAGTCGGGCCCAGGCGGCCAGATGTAGGTGCGCAGGTCACCTTCGGCACCGTTGAAGCGGTCTCCGGCGGAGTCCCACGCCTTTGAGGAGGCCTCTTGTCCGCGCTCTCGCCTGGGAACGTCAGGGCCCTTTCCGGGCAGCGCGGCACCGGTAAGGGCGTCGAACCGCAGGTTCTCGTACGCCTTTGGCCTTTCGGCGTCGGGGTCCGGGTTCTTGAAGCCACGCCGGACGTAGAGGACATCATCGATCAGAGCATCCGAAAACGTAGCCCACGTGTCGTCCCCGGGGCGCGCGTCGAACTCGACACTCCACATCTCGTTACCGGACTCAAGACTATGAGCGGTGTACCTGTACGGCTTATCCTGCGAGGCGCCGTGCCAGGTGATGTATACGTCGCCGGAGACGCCGGCCACAGCGGTGTCCGCATCGAGTGGGAACCGCTTCAGTACATCGCCGTCCTTTCGGTCGAGGACCACCAGTTCGCCCGGGTTTCGATCCCTTTCAGGGCCCGCACGGAGCAGCGCGACGATTCCGGCGTCGGACTCGAAAAACGCGTGTGTCTCTGCTGGATTCTCCCCCCGCAGGTCGGCGCTCCAGGCCACTTCGCCGGTCTCCGGGTCCAGTGCGTGGACCACGGTGTCCTCGGCGTGGTAAAGCACACCAGACAGCACCTTGGCCGAGTGTCGTGCCCGTGGACTGAGTCGGCTATCGGCGTTGAACAGTTTCCAGTCCCTGCCAGTCCGGTCCACCCCTACGTAGTGGTCCCCCTCCAACGGAATTGACCAGCGTAGGGTGCCGGAGGCCGTGCAGTCCTCGCCGTCCCGTCGGCCGTCGACACAGAGCACCGGTTCGACCGTGCTCAGGGAGGACGGCGGATAGTCCACGCGGACGGTTCTTCCGGATTCCTCGGCATCGGACTCCGAGGCGAGGAACGGGAGCGTGTCGGCCACAGGGGTGGCGCACCCCGCTAACAGGACAGAGACCGCAGCCAGGGGGACGAATCGGACAGCACGCATGGTGCGAGAGCGTATCGGTTCAGTGACGCGTGTGCCTCAGCCGGAGGCCTTCGCGATAGGTTCCTCCGGCGGTTCGCTCCGACCGCTCTCTATTTCTCTTTCCTGCCCATCGTTCAGCGTGTGGCCCTGTGAAGGGGTCACGCTGATGCGCGGTCACTTACTCCAATGGCCGACGTGCGGCCACGATCAGCGTGCCGAGTAGGTCGGGATTGGGAGCGGGGTGGATACGGGCGTCCACACCCGTGAAGCCGTGTCGCGTGAGGATGTCGGTCCAGTCGTCGGGTTCGTAGGACCACCGGTACAGCCACACCGGCCGCCCTCGAAAGCCTGCACCGTACATCCCTTGCGGACCGTAGGCGCCGGGCACCGGCGGGGCGGAGGAGAAGGCCAGGCGACCGCCGGGCTCCAAATGGTCGAACCCCAGCGGTAAGAGGAGCGCTGGGTCGGTGAACCAGGCCGCGCCCCAGATCGAGTAGATCGCGTCCCATCGGCGGGTTGTGTTGGACAGGTAGTCGAGGGCTTCGGCACAGACGAATTCAGCACCAGGCACGTGCCTCCACCGTTGCGCGGCGTTCTCGTGCTGTACGCCCGAGACGTCCACCCCCGTGGCGCTGATGCCCTGAAGAGCGAGGGCGGCTACGGCGTTGCCGCGGCCGAATCCCAGCTCCAGCGCGGTGGTGGGTCGGCCGAGGAGTTCGTCGCCGGGGCCGTGGCCGTCGTACTGGCACCACCCGAAGGCGTTCTTCAGCGCTTCCTCATGAGACTCCTCCTCGGCGAGGCCGGTGCCATAGCGGTCCCAGTACCCGGCGGGGGTGGTGGTTTTGGAGGGGAGGACGGTGTGGTTCATGTGTGCGGCGCTGATGAGGGTTCACACTCTCCACGAGATCATCTGGTCTGGAGAGTCCAACCATACGATCTGCGTGGATTCGTTCACGGTCAATCCGAATCGGTCATGCGTGGGGCGTCCGGCCTGTCGCCACCACGCGTAGGCCGCTTCCAGTTCGTCAAACAGCCGCCGCGGTCCGTGTTGCCGCACTATGTAAGTATCAGCACCCTGATCGATCCGCCAGGACGCCCACGCACCGGAGACAGGATCCATCAGATACACCGTGAAATTGGGACCAACCCGATCTCCGTCGAAGACGACTGTGGATTTCATCCCTGGTACCCGCAGCCCGATGGCAAATGAGGCGTCGAAGTCTGAGACCGGCTCGCGCGGATATAGGAGCGTGTGGGTCTCCACGTAGTCATGCTCAAGTCGAACTCGATCCTCGACCGAGCCGTGCGGGGTGCGCTGGGACCGAGCCCACATAAAGGCGACATTTCCGCCGAAGTATCCCGAAGCAGTCCCATGGTTGTCCACAGTCAGACAGGCCAAGGCTCCGTTGTGGAACGACGTCCCCCATGGCGTGACGATGAGGCCGCCAGGGCGTGCCTGAGCCACCCAGGCATAGGGGACCCGCTGCACAGCGGCAGTGGCGAGCACACGGTCGTAGGGGGCCGAAGGCAACCAGCCGTCCATCCCGTCGGCGGTGATGACCTGCGGCTGGTGCCCGGCATCGGCCAAGGCTTTGCGCGCCCGCTCGGCCAGCTCAGCGTCGACCTCCACGGATACCACGTTGCGCGCGCCGAGCCTGGCACTGAGGAGCCCAGCGTTCCACCCTGTCCCGGTGCCTATTTCCAGGACCTTCATGCCGTGGGTGGCGTTGAGTCGTCGAAGCATCATCGCCACGATCGACGGCATCGATGCCGAGCTGGAAACGTATCCCCGGCCGGAACAGTCACCATCGTCGAGCTGCGTGATTACCGGCTGGTCAGAGTAGGCGAGGTTGAGCCACGCGTAGGGATCTTCGGAGCGCCCCAATCGGGTGGGTCCGTTGGTACCGTCTTCCCAGACTTTGTCAGGGATGAACAGGTGGCGCGGCACGCGTTCGAAGGAAGGCCGCCAATCTTCGGTGAGATCGCCCGCCTCACAGAGGCGGGCGATCATCCGCTCATGCCAAGGAATCACTTCGACCCCTGCTCATGTTGCCCGCCGTCGGACCCGCCATCCCGCTCCGGTGGGATCTCCCGCTCGGGCTTGTGACCGTCGTGGTCAGCGTTGTCCTGGTGCTTCCCCATGGATGCTCCCGCTCCTTTCGATCGCTGTTGACGTTACGGATCGAGGGAGAGTGAGATCAATGAAATTGCACGAGGTTGCATCAGCAGTACGCAATAGGCGCTTTCTTTGCGTGGGGGATAGAATTTCTTCTTGCCTCTGGCTTCACAGTGCTGGTCATGGCTGGTAGGCGGATATCTAAGTCGCCCCCGCATCTTTGGCGTCCCTGCGGATAACTGTCTTCACATGGTGATGTGCCCTTGACTCCGCGCCGGTTTCCGGGAGAATCTGATGCAACAGTTCGCAACCCCCTTGTGGTCGAAGGGATTCGGCATGGAACTGAAATTCCTTGGCATCTATCCCGACACCCCAGATGACGGCTCCCCTACCATCTGGTTGGACAAAGACACAGGCGACCTGGTGATTCAGTCGTACAAGGCAGACGAGGCCACGGTGCGGGAGTGCCAGAGAGTTGGCTCCGTTCCCGGTCATTCGACCGATGTTCCCGAGCACGAGACGGTCGTCAGGCTCCCTGCGAACATGCTCCAGTTCATCCCCCGTTCTGAGGGAGAGGTCGGTAGTGGCAACGGCGGTACGTGAGGCGCTGGCCACGGCTCAGCGCTCGGCGGTGCACCTGGAGATGCGCGACAGTTACATGCGTGACGATCCGGCCTTCATCGCGTGGCAGGAAGGGCACCGAGCTGATCCCGACGACCGCAGTAGCTGGTGGCGCCCCTGGCTGGATGTGGTCGCGGAAGCAACGAGCCGGGGTGTGGCCATGCGGCGCTGCCGGATCGTGTCCGAACCGGTCAGCGACTACATCCGCTATGAGTACGACGGAACGTTCACCAACGTCGCGGCGGGTGAGCGTGTGCGCTGGCTGCCGAGGCGGCGGACCCGGGACCTCGCGCTGCCGGGCGTCGACTTCTGGGTGATGGACGAGGCGGTCGTCATCTACAACCACTTCAGTGGCGATGGGCAGTGGTCGGAGCTCGGTATGGAGGTCGTGCGGGATCCGGCTCTGGTGAAGCTGTGCGGCGCGGCCTTCGAGAGTGCGTGGGAACGCGGCATCGACCACGCGGAGTACCGGCCCGCCTGACCCCCACTGCTACAGCAGACTGTCATCGTGGCTGAATCACCGTCATCCAGCGTGCAACGGGCGAGAAGGGAGCTAGCCGCCCGCCTCCGGGAGATCCGGATCGACGCGGGAATGTCCGGACGCGATATTGCTCGGGCGTGTGGCTGGCATCCCTCCAAGTCGTCCCGCATCGAAAACGCGCGAACGCCGCCGTCGGCCGGCGATATCCGCTCCTGGTGCCGCAGCTGTGGTGCGAAAGACCAGGCGGCCGACCTCATCGAGTTAGCGCGCATGGTGGATGGCATGTTCGTCGAGTGGCGACGCATGGAGCGGGCCGGCCTGGGTCAAGCCCAGGAAGCGCGACTGCCGCTCTACGAACGTACGAGGCGCTTTCGCTCCTACTCCTCATGGCTCGTGCCGGGCCTGATACAGACCCGTGGCTACACGTCGGCGGCGCTGCATGCGATTCGGCAGCGGCGCGGCCTCGCGGACGATGTAGAGCAAGCCGTGACGGCGCGGATGGAGCGTCAGAGGGTTCTCTATGAGGGCGACCGCCGCTTCGCCTTCCTCGTCGAGGAATCAGTCCTGCGCACCGGGGTCGGTGGAACCGAAGTGATGGCTGGGCAACTTGGGCATCTCATTACCATCAGCTCACTGCCGAACGTCAGCCTCGGCGTCGTCCCGATGAGGCCGGACCGTGATCGCTGGCCTGCCGAGGGATTCTGGATCTATGACACGGCCCAGGTCAACGTGGAGCTGGTCTCCGGTTACCTGACGATCACGCAGCCCCGCGAGATCTCCCTGTACGCCAAGGCGTTCGACGAGTTGGCCGCACTCGCGGTCTATGGCCCACAGGCACGCTCTCTGATCACGAGCGCTATCGACATAACCCACTCGTGAGTGGAGCGTGGCCGTGCCCGGAGGGGGCCTCTTCTGCGGGTTTCCCTCCGGGCACGGATGGCCGCGTGCTCGTCCCCCTCTGACAAGGCGCGGCCGTGAATACCGTGTGGATCGCGGGGGCTCGGCGGCCCGCACGGCAGGGTTTCACGTGCTCACGCCGCTTGGGGGCGAACGGCGACGGATCTCGATCGGTGTCGGCGTTGGCGCCACCACAGGTGGGCGGTGATCTCGTCGCGAGTCGCGTAGCGGTGCAGCCCGGTCGCGTCCATGACATAGAAGTGGCCGCTGGTCTCGCCGAACCAGATCACGGTGCCGGGGTGGTCGGCTTACAGCCGTCCGGGGGTGGCGTGGGTGTCGGCATGCTCGGGGGAGCGGCCCCAGCGTCCAGTCATGAGATCACCACCAACGAGGCCATGCACGCCTGGCTGTGGAGGACGGGAGCTCGGTCGGTCATCGCCCCGCCTCGGTTCCGTGCTCCGACGAGACTCCAGCGTGATGGCGCCCGGTGCGAACGAGTTCAGCGTAGGGGCGCGGCGTGGCCGGTGGAGTGAAGGTGGTCAGAGTGCGATCCAGAGCGGCGAGGTCGGCGCAGGCGAACACCAGGTCGTCATGGACGCGGTGTCGCGCACGGTAGGGGAGTTCGTCGCCGTCGTACGTGACCTCCCAGAGGGCCTCGTGGCGCAGCGCGACCTCGCAGAAGTCGGCGTAGGAGGGGATGCGGGGCGACGGCGCATAGGGACGTGTCCGCGAGGCCCCACCGGGCAGCAGCACTCGGGCCCGAGCCGGTCGCGGCGCCGACAACGAGACGCAGGGCGCCGCTGTCAGCGCGGCGAGGCGGGCTGCCGCTACGGACCTCGCTCTGGGCTGGGTGAATGACGACGTGAGCTCATGCAGTAGCAGGGTGAACGGGACGAGGAGAAGGTACAGCAGGCGCATACGGAATCCCTCCAGGAAGCCAGAGCGGATGGGGGTCGGGAGGACCAACTGCCGCATCCAACATCTTGTAGCTTGGAAATCAACTCTTCAAGCGATCTCTTCAAGTTGGAGTTGATTTCCAAGATCTATGTATATGGATTCCCGAAATGTCTGGGTCTGGTCCGCTGGCTCTACGATCGAGTCAGCATCATGAGGGGAAGGCGATGACCGACCGCTACAGTCCGACGGTGCGGCGTCGGCGCCTGAGCGCCGAACTGAGCCGCGTCCGTAAGGAGAAGAACCTGAAGTACGAGGAGATCGCCAGCAGAACAGGCATCCCTCGTTCGACCATCAACAACATCGAGATCGGCAAGAAGCAGAAGCCAACGATCGCGGAGATCACAGCGATCCTCGATGCGTGCGAGGTCGACAAGGTTCATGAGCGTG
The DNA here is from genome assembly GCF_002263495.1 of Nocardiopsis gilva YIM 90087. Lineage (NCBI taxonomy): Bacteria > Bacillati > Actinomycetota > Actinomycetes > Streptosporangiales > Nocardiopsidaceae > Nocardiopsis > Nocardiopsis gilva. The sequence continues at coordinate 804,849 of NZ_CP022753.1, forward strand.
AGGCGATCCTTGACCTCTGCAGACAGAGCCATGTACGGGGGTGGTGGTCCCGCTTCAGAGACGTACTGCCAGGTCAGTACGTGGGGTTCGAGGCCGAGGCGGCGGCGGTCACCACCTGGCAGCCGCTTCTCGTCCCGGGGCTGCTCCAGGTGCCTGAGTACGTAGAGACCATGGCACGTGCGACATTGGCCAAGCCATCGGACGTTCAGCGCATGATCAGAGCTCGAGTCGAGCGGCAGCAGCTCCTAGACGCACCGTGTCCTCTCACGTTGTGTGCTGTCTTCGATGAGGGTGCGCTGCTACGCCTGCGAAAGTACCCCGAAGTACTACGTGCCCAGGTTGAACAGCTGATTCGTCGTGCTGAGCTACCTCATGTCAAAATCCAGATGACGAAAGCTGATGACCTGAATCCCGGTCTAAGCGGTCCATTCGTGATCATGGATTTCGAATCACCAGTCGACCCGTCGATTGTTTATGTGGAGACTGACACCGACGGCATCTACCTCGAAGAGCAGGAAGACGTGGCTCGCTATCGGCAGATCAGCGATCACCTTCAGCTTGCAGCATTTCGGCCTAGGGAAACCCTTGACCGACTACGAGAGATGATCGAATAAATGAAGTTCTCAAGCTTTGAGTTCCGTAAGAGTTCGTACAGCCAGGTCGGCAACAACGACTGCGTTGAGGTAGCCGACGCTCCAGGTGTCTCCGCTATGCGTGACAGTCAACACCCCCACCTTGGGTACTTGGAGTTCGTCTCCGGTGAGTGGGTTGCCCTGGTTGCGTCAGTAAGACGAGGAGAGATCTGACCTCTCAGGCTCCTGGGTGCCTTCGAAGTCGACTGAAGGCACCCAAGAGCCACACATTCCCGAACATCCTTTGTGTGGCCGTTCGTCTCTCGCGTAAAATTCCGTAATTGCTCGGGGTGGCAGGTGCCGGACTGGAAACATGAGGACTGGGAGAGCCGCCGGTCGGGGACTCAGGCTCCACAAGGTCGAATGACAAAGGTGATCTCCAATAAATGACGTGGAAATCCGCCTCAGGGTCATTGGTGTAGGTGAAGTGAAGGGCACCGGCCGGGCGCCTGGCGACAAGTCCATCTCCCACTGGACCTCCCGTCCTCTCAGCGCCTGCCGAAGGTGAAGGCACCATCGCAGGCCTGTCCCGAGGTGAAGACGGAGCTCACACCCGCGCGGCCCTTGCGCGTCTCGGGGGTCGAGTTCGCCGATACGGACTCTGGTGCTGTGCAGGTGCGCGATGGAATCGAACACGAACCAGATGACGTATTGGACGGCGGTAACGCTGGCACGGGCATCCGATTGATGTCGTGCTTGCGCGCCAGGATAGACGGGCGCAGCGTGCCGCCCGGCGACTGGGTCCTCAGGCCGCTCCCCGTGGACCGGGTCGCCGTACCGCCGCGGCGGATGGGAGTGCACCTACGACATTCCAATTTCTTCCGCGCAGGTCAAGTCCTGCGAATTGCTGGCGGGACCGTTGTACCGACTTCAGAATTTTCTCACTGCCTAGGCTCTGTTCGCGGCCGACGTGGCCAGCGAACAACAGCGAGTGTTGCAAAGACATTGGTTGGCAGGGAAAGAACGATTGCTAACGATGTTCTCTGGGAGCGTCGAGCATCACAGACATTATTGACGTGCGCCTGTTGTCCAGTTTGTCCGTTGTCTGTGTCCCATGATTTGTACCCCATTCTTGGGGGTCCAGAATTAATGGCAGGGTCGCATTTGATATAATTGGGGTCGACTTTGCTGGCGGTGTATCCGTATATGTGGGATGAGAGAAGGAACGCAATGGCACATGCGCCGATGAGCGCTGCTAGAGCGTGCAACTTATGAAAACTTCTGTTAATTTTCATCCGGATTCCGGTGGCTATTCGTATTGATGGTGGGCTGTAGTCAATTTAATTGACACTACCACGGGCGCAGTATTGGGTAGAATATCCAAATTCAGCTGCTGTTGCCCTTGATGAACTTGTCGTATTCACCTGGCGAGTCTGAGCGATAGATCCCAGTGGCGTTTATGTACTGATCATTGCTGGCCCTGACGTAGTTGTTTACAGTTGTATCTAGGCCGGCGTCCTTGAGGAGGCTATTTGCTGCGCCTGTGCGGTTGAAGCGTACACCACCCCTGAAATCTTCAGGAAGAGTTGCGATTTTTCCGCTACTGTCGCTTAGAACATCTTGAGCGGCCTGGGGGTCAATCTCTCCCTTATCCACGGCGTCGTGAATTGCCTGCAGTTGCGTTTGGAGTTGGAAGTTTATGTTCTTTTGATCCTGAAATGGATCCGAATCGTCGCTATCGGAATCACTGTGATCCAGCCTTTCCGCTTCTGCGTCCTTGACTGACTCTTCGAACGGTGCATATTCAGGGTAGTTGTCGTCCCACAGAGTGTCTGTGTAGGCCTTGAGTCCCGTGCTTATGCTGCTTCCGGCAATGGGAATATTCCCCACGCTCGCGTCCAAGAACATTTGAGAACCGGTCTTCGCGATTTGCACTTCGCGATCTCTGATATCCTTCTCGGAAGAGAACCGCTCCCAACCATCATTTTGAATAGCAGAGTCGTAAAGCCCTCGAAGCGTCCCATTGTGTGCAGCCACGTCCATGTGGTCAACACCATCGTTCAAGTGAGCATCCAACAAACCCATCTGCTGTTTGTGGATGTCTGCGTACATGTTCGCTGCGGACTCATCATCACCGACGATAAACTGCATAAACCTCACGCGGTTCATCATCGGAATCTCCATGTATTCCCCGTTTCGTGCAGTCTTATCATTTTCCTCTCCCGTGACGAAGTCAAAATCACTTACCCCGGGTCGGCTGAAATCATAGATATATGTACTGAATACATCCCCCATCGATGAGGCAATGTGTGAATTCTTGTCGATAAAACTTCCGGCGGCAGTTATATCTTGAAAAGAATCAACTGAAGTTGTCTGCTCAATCAGTCCAAGGGATGAATCGGCAGCCAACTTTCTCTCGGCTTCGTCTTTGGATTGAGCGGATTCCGGAATCCATTCCGTGATTCCAGATACAGATTTTCCGTCGTCCTTCCAATCGTACGAGTAGAGCCCCTTTAGTGCTTTCGTGGTGTCGTCGTCAGTTAGAGATGAGCTTTCGTATTGCCCGGTGAGAATAAGGTAGTTTGCATTCTTGTTGAGTGTGCTCCGTTCGATGACGTTTTGGAACTGCTCACTTCCAGCTTGATTTCGGAAGTGGAAGATGTTGTCTCCGCTTTTTTCGAGCTCTACTCCAATGGTTGTTGTGAGGCCTGCTGAGAATCCAGTTCCACCTTGTAGTCCTTCGGGAGCGTGCTCCAGCAGCTGGGAGAGCCTGTAGGTGTCATGTGCCCAGTTGTCGATCTTTCCTGGATAGTCGTATCTTCCAGACCCCTCCACTGCGTTTTTAACGCTGGCTGGGACGTCCTCGTAGCCTCCGCCTAGTCGCGTGTCTGATGCTGTTAGGATGCCGCTTCCGATGGCACCAAGGATGGCCTTCTGGTCGTCCTCAGGGACGTCTAGAAGTTTCAAATGATCAGGCAGAGAGAGAACGCCAGACGATCTGTAGATATTGTATGCTTCGCCTTCCGCGCCCGGCGGTACGGGAACGGGTTCCAGGGTTTCTAGTTCTGCAAGGACAGCATCGATGAACGCTTTTTCATCCTTGCTGAGGTTCTTTCCACTATTCTGGTACTCTGCTGATCTCTTTCCGAGAGCATTGAGGATGAGGGTGAGCTCTTCGTAATCGCAGTCAGCGAGCGTACCGTCCTCTATGCCCTTCTTCAGTTTCTCAGCGTATTTCTTTCCGCTTTCCTTGTTTACAGGGAAGGGGATGGGCTGGGTGGGGCCCAGAATGTTGTAGGCGCCCCAGCCAACTACGCCAGCGTCAGCTAGTTGTTTGATGACGTCGTCGGTGACCCCGTCCTCTAGATTATTTTTCCGTTTTTTCGCTTCCTCTTCGAAATCTTCTTGGGCTTTCTCCGCTCTCTTGATGAGCTCCCGGAGCTTGTTTTCTTTGGCAGTGTCATACGAGACCCACGGCGCACCTGGCCAGTTGCCGACGGAGGAGGATGAGGAGGTGTGCCGTGGGATGCTTGATGGGTTGTTGGGGTCAGACGCGGTCGCTGTGGGGCCGGGCTTTGGTGGGAAGGAATCCCACTCCTTTTGAATCTCGTCCAGCTCTTTTCTGAAGGTCTCTACATTCTTCACCCACAGATCGGTGATCCAACTCCCCACCATGCAATTGGCGGAGGCGTCTCTCCACTTCTTCTCGTCGTACTCTCCTTGGTCTCTAATGTCGCTGGCGACGAGGTCTGAGAACTCGATGGCGCTCTGTGTGATCGCTGTTCGTACATCCCCTCCATGCCCGGTCATGCGCTTGACTATGCCAGAGAATTGTCTTGAAGCGTCTTTGAGATCGTCGACCCGGATTTTTTTGTCGTCGTAATTATCGCGGAAGAATCCACCCATGGAGGTCCCCTTTAAAGGCCGAAGTTCGGGTTGCGCTTCAAGAAGGCATCGCTGGATCGTTGAAAGTTGTGAGCATTCTCGTCATCAGTTGATCCAAGGGCGCCTCCAGCGACCTGGATATTTCCGCCCATCTGCATGCCGTGCTCAGCAACCTTCATCATGACTCCGATGGCGTCTCCGCGGAAGAGCGAGTAGCCGTCACCGACGGGCTGCTTGCCGGAAGCATCCTTTGCGTTTTCGCACGCTTTTTTGAAAAGTTGTTCAATGTCACTGAACTGTTCGGCGATTTCAACAGTCTGTTTGCCTTTTTGTTTCGCCGGTTCGGGGTTGCCGGCGGGTCCTTCTGTCATAGGGCTCCTGTCATAGGGAGTTGGCAGAGGGAGGCGCGATCCGGCGCCACTGAGCTGGATCCGTGCCGTGGTCACTCTCGGTGATGGCGAAGTGATTTAGACGGTCAGTAGATTTACCACACAGGCGTCGCGTATCGCTCACCGGCCGAGCACTGAGTGGGGTTAGCCTCGTTGACCGGTGTCATAGGGGGCCATTAATGTCGCTCTGGGCGTGATCCAGGGGGTGTGCGGCGGTGTGCCGTCGGCGGTAGCCCGCCTGGGCCTTGGTGATCACGTGGGGCCAGCCGCTTCCTCTCTCCACTCTCCAGTCTTGATCCTCATTCCGAAGGGATGCACATGAGTGAACACGTTGGTTTGACTCAGTCAGATGCGCTTTCGAAGGGGGGTGAAGGGCTCGGTGAGTCGTCTGAGGGGCTGTGGCAGCAGCTCGGGCGGCTGATTGAGGACATGGACAAGGACAGCCACTCCCTCCAGGGCAACGCGCTGCAGAAGTTCCGGCAGGCCCGTGGTGAGCTGACGCAGAGGTTCGACGAGCTGATGACCTGGTGCTCGAACAACGGCATCAAGCTGAACGAGGGCCAGAAGCAGGTCAACACCACCGACACCGAGTCCGGTGACGACTTCGGGAGTGCGGGGAACCAGCTCGGCGGGCTCTCGCGTCCGGTTAACGGCTAGTAGAGCCAGTAGGGCCCGTACCGCCAGGGCGGTGAGGGTGGGCGACGAGATTGCGGCCCGCTCACCTCTGTTCCCTCCCCGGCATGGGGATCACACCAACGATAGGAAACGTCATGTCTTTCGAGGTCTACGGCAACGTCGGTGGCCTGCAGAATCTCGCGGCCGAGCAGCAGGGGTACCTGCAGCGGTTCCGCGGGATCATGGAGCAGATCAAGACGCAGTCCGAGAGCACGGTCAACAAGTGGGAGGGCTCCGGTAGCCCCGAGTTCCAGGCCAAGGCCCAGGAGTTCGACAGCCACTTCAACCAGGTCAACAGCGCGTTCGCTAAGGTCATTGACGCAACCGACGGTGCGGCGAACAACTACGCCAAGCTGTCCAACTACCTGAACGGCCTGTTCTAGCCGCTCTCGGCCTCTACACGACGGTCATCTCCTGTGTCCCACTCAGCGTCATCCCCATCACCCGCGCCGGCCGCCCCCGGGAACCCGCATGACATGGTCCCGGAGGCGTTCCAGTTCACGCCCAACGCCGAGCAGTACGTGCTGCAGGCCGACGCGCTGCGCCGACGGCAGCTGCGCGCCGCGCTGCTGTACGGCTCCAGCCGCTACTGGCGGCGACGGCAGCGTGTCTGGCCCGCGGTGATCGGCGGTGTCATCCTGGTCGCGATCATCTGCGGCGGTATCTCTGTCCACTCCGCCTTCAACAAACAGCAGGAGATCAACCAGGAGCGGGAGAACGCCCGCAACCCCGGGTCGGTCACCCAGCAGCAGAACCCGGCCGGGCAGTCGGGCGTGGGTGGTCAGCCGAGGTAGGTCGACCCGTGTGTCCGACGGGCGGAGACGGACCGATGAGGGCGGCGGCCGGATCCGGCCGCCGTTTTTTCATCGCATGCTTTCGGAAGATGCCATGGTGGTAGGGCGTGTGAGGGTTGCGCTCGAATGAGGGAAGAGAGCACATAGATGTCGGGTGGGGAGCGATCCACTGTGCGCGTGGATGGGTTCCACTCCCTGGCGCTGGCCTACCGAGGCCGCGAATCCCAGGTGTACCGGGCCATCAGCGCGCGCGTCGAGGCCCCGGTCGCGCTGAAGGTCATGCACAACGCCGCTGGCTTCGACGAGATCATTCGCGTTCGTGATCTCGGTACCGCCCAGGGAGTCGTGCCGCTGCTCGACGTGGCCCGCACCGCGTCCGGCGAGTCCGTCAAGGTCATGCCCTTCTACCCCGAGGGCTCCTACACCGAGATCCTGGAGCAGAGCGGCCCGGTCCACCCCCGGGAGGTCGTGCGCGTGGGGCGCGCCGTGGCCGGTGCGCTCTCCGTCATGCACAGTCGCGGTCTGCTGCACAACGAGATCGTTCCCAGCAACATCCTGCGTGCCTCCAGCTCCGCCGTGCTGACCGACTTCGGGTCGACCGCCGAGATCGGCGCCCCGCCGCCCAAGCTGCGCACCAGCTCCGAACTGGTCTTCCACGCGCCGCCCGAGGTCCTGCGCGGGACCGAGACCTCTCCCGCGTCCGACGTGTACGAGCTCGCGTCGGTGCTGTGGACGCTCCTCGCCGGGCACGCGCCCTTCAGCGGCGATAACGCCTCCTTCCTCGGGCCGCAGCAATACGCGGCCGTGGCCCTGAAGACCCCCGCCGCGCCGGTGCGGCGCCGCGATGTCCCGTGGCGACTGAACAACGTCCTGCTCCGGGCCCTGGCCAAGGACCCGGCCGATCGCTATGCGACGCCGAGCGAGTTCGCGGTCGAACTTGAGCGGACGTGGACCGAGCGTCCCGATACGGCGTCCGCCGCCGCGCCTTCGGCACCCCCATCTTCTGCCCCCACGGCCGCCCCCGGACCCTCCGCACCGACTCCGCCGAGTGCTCCGAGTGGCCCGAATCCGGCACACGCGCAGGGTCGGCGCCCGCAGGCCCCGGCCCCCGAGCCACCCCAGCCGATGCCTCCGCGGCCCGAAACCGCGGAGCCATCTCCGCGACCGACGGGTCCACAGACCCCGCCCTCGCAGCATGCCCCGGCGCAGGCTTCCCACCAGCCCTCGGGCCCACAGGCCCCGGCCGCGCCGCCGCGCGGAACGGTGCCTCCTTCCGGACCGCAGACGCCGATGGCGCCTCCGCCGTCACCTGTTCCTCCGACGACGCCATCGGCGCCGGCCCCTCCGCCTTCGGCGTCACAGCCGTCCGGCCCACACGCCGGCATGGGGCCGCAGGCACCGATTGCGCCCCAGCCGCCGGTAGCGCCTTCACCCTCCGGGCCGCAGCGTCCGATGACGCCGCCATCCGACCCGCAGGCCGGTGCCGCCGCCCCACCGGCCGCGCCCCCGCCTCCGCAGCCGCAGCCTGCTGCGCCGCACGAGCAGGTGCCGCAGAACCCGCACCCGGCTCCGCAGGCCCCGCCAGAGGCGCCGTCTCGCCCGATCGATGCCGGGCCGGGGGATCAGGCGCGCCAGTCGCGGCACGCCGCTGGGCCGGCGCGGCCGCACGCTGGGCCACCTGCTCGACCCGCGGCCCCGGAGCCGGTGCACCCCACGCCTCCGGAACCCGCTCCCACGGCATCCCGCGGTGGTTCCGCGCCGACGCCGCCTGCGGCTGAACCGGCCGCCCGGCCCGCTAAGTCTTCCCACCTGGCCGAGAACACCGGTGTCCACAACCTGCTGGAGCGCATCCGCGGCGAAGCGAGCGCGGATCTCATCGCCGAGCAGGCGTGGTCCCGCCTGGAGGGCTGGAGTGGTTCGGCCGACTCACCGCCGTTGCCGGGCCTCCCCGGCGGTGCGTCGAACGGTGGCACCCAGGGCGACGGCAATGGTCGTGAGGAGTGGCCGGACTTCTCCGACCCGGGCCCGGTCCACCCGCCGCGCTGGCGCCGCCACCTGCACATCGTTGCGGCGGCCGCTTCCATCATCGTGATCACGGGTGCCGCGGGCGGCCTGTCAATGGTGCGTCCCGGTCCCGGGCTCAGCACCTCCAACGCCCAGACGGCGGAGCTGCTGTCGGGCGATGACGGTGGCAAGGGCAAGAAGGAGCAGGACGGCAAGGAAGGCACGGAGGGAGAGAAGGGAGACGATGGCTCCACGACGACGGAGAAGAAGTCCGACCCTCTCCCTGAGGTCGCTGCCCCATCGAATGTCTCCTTGCAGGACAACCTGAGCAGCGTCCAGGTGCAGTGGACGGATAACTCCGGTGGCAAGGCGAGCTACTTCGTGGTCGGCGGCGCCACCTACGAGGACGCCAAGACGCTGGTCCGCACTGGTGCGGGAGTGACCGTCGCCCAGGTGACCACGGACGACACGGTGTCCGAGTACTGCTTCACCGTGGTCGCCGTCGACGGCCGATCCGCCGCGTCCTCGGAGGTGTGCACCAACCGCGCGGGTGCACGTGCCGAAGCCGAGGCCGAGCGGAAGCGCAAGGAAGAAGAGGAGAAGAAGAAGGACGAGAAGGAGAAGGAGGACGACGCCGCGACGAACGAGGGCGCGGACGCGGGCACCGATGCCGACGCGGGCTCCGACTCGAAGACCGACAGCGGTGCGGAGAAGAAGTCCAGTAGCTAGCGGCTCGTCACGCATCGTCGGCCGGGTAATCGACCTGCTGTTCCTCGGTCAGGAGCGCGTCCGGACCGCTGGCAGCGACGTCGAGCTGGGCCTCCTGTTCACCTCCGGGCCCTGGCTGAACTGGATCGAATCGGAGTTTGCGGCCCTGCGCTACTTCTCCCTGAACGGCACCGGCCACCGCAGCCATGGCGAGAAAATCGCCGCCATCGCCTCCTCTGTCTGCTGGCGCAACGCCCGAGCCAGGCCGAAGACGAACTTCGCGCCCGCCTCACCGATCCGCACCTGGACCGACTACCCCGCCAGGGCCGCCTGACGTACCTCTGCGATCTCCACATGAGTGACCGGAGCCCGGCAGGTGAACAGCTGCGGACCGCCCGACTGTCGTTGCGGCGCCCGACCGAGGCCGACATCGACGCGATCTCCGCGATCCACCGTGACCCTGAAACTCGCCTGCACAACCCCTCCGACGCGCTCGCCCGGCTCGACGAGGCCGGGGCACTGTATCGCTGCTGGCACGACCAGTGGCAGCGGTGCGGACACGGGTACTGGGTCGTCCGACGCCCCGGATCCGCCCGGCAACTGGGCTCCGGCGGGATAGTGCGCGCTGGACCGACCCGGGCAGAGCATCGCGACGGAACCGGATACGACGGCCCCAACTGGATCTACGCAGTAGGGCTACCGAACTGAGCAGCCCCCGGACACGAACAGACCTCAGCGAATGCTGTGTCCATGGCCGTCCGACGTTCTGCGATGACCCACTCGCCACGCGGCCTGCTGGGCGTTCCGATGGCCAGCTGAAAATCCACATGACGTGTCGCTTCCCTCCTGTTAGCGTTCCATCGCTGGTCGCACAAACCTCACAGCCCGGTTGGTAGTCCGGGCGGCCACATCCCATGGCTCGTTGTCCGGTCCCGCCGGAAACCAGATGCGCCAGGTCCGTAGTCACGCGTACCTGGAGGTCGTCATGGGAGCACGCTTTACCGTCTACTTCGAAGCCCCGTTCTGGGTCGGAGTTCTGGAACTCGACGATGAGGAGGGCGTGCGCGCCGCGCGCCACGTCTTCGGTTCCGAGCCCACGGGGCCGGAGCTGCTCGACTTCACCCGCCGCCACTTCCTCGATCTGTACGACCGCGCCCTCGCCTGCCCGCCCGTCCCCGCCGACGAGCTGCGGCGAGCGGATCGGCTGCGGGCGCGCCGCGCGGCCCGCGCCGCGGCCAAGGACGCCAAACGCCTGTCCGACCGTCCGTCGACCGCTGCTCAGGAGGCGATGCGCGTCCAGCTCGAGGAGGGGAAACGGGACCGGGCAGTCTCGGCGAAGGAGCAGCGCGCCCAGCGGGAAGAGCACCGTCGCGCGGCACGGATCGCCAAGCGACGGGCGCGGCGGCGCGGTCACTGATGGCCCCGCTCGGCCCGCCGCCCGGTTCCTGTTCGACGGAACCGGTGACCTCATGCTCAGGCAAGCGGCGGTGCCGACGTAGGGGTTGCCCTGCGCTGATACCGCTCCTCTGGAGCGACACCGGAACCGGGCGCGGCCGGTGGCCGCGTCACCGAACACCATTGACATGCAACCGTATGGCTGCCTATATTTTTATGCAGCCATACGGTTGCATGTTTGGAGTGGCGCGATGGACGAGGTGTTCAAGGCGCTGGCCGACCCCAGTCGCCGACGGCTGCTGGACAGCCTGAACGCCAGGAACGGGCAGAGTCTGCGGGAACTGGGTGCCGGACTGGACATGTCGCGGCAGTCGGTCAGCAAGCACCTTGCGGTTTTGGAGTCCGCGAACCTGGTCACCACGGTGTGGCGCGGGCGGGAGAAGCTGCACTACCTGAATGCTGTCCCCATCAACGCCATCGCCGAACGCTGGATCAGTCAGTACGACCGAGCGCGGGCGAGCGCGCTCGCCGACCTGAAGAACGCATTGGAGGGGGACACCGTGGCGAATCCGGAGTTCGTCTACACGACCTACATCAACACCACGCCGGAGCGGCTCTGGCAGGCGCTGACCGACCCGGCCTTCACCCGACGCTACTGGGGGCCGGCGTTCGAGACCGACTGGGCGGCCGGATCGCCCATGGTCTGGGAGGAATCCGGGGTGCGGACCGCCGATCCGCAGCAGGTGGTGCTGGAATCCGATCCCTACCGCCGACTCGCCTATACCTGGCATACCTTCACGCCCCAATGGGCCGAGTCCGCCGGGGTCGGCGAGGAAACCCTCGCCACGCTGGCCGCCGAGCCGCGGTCGAAGGTGACCTTCGAGATCGAACCGCGCGGGCACATGGTCAAGCTGACCGTCATCCACGACGGGTTCGAACCTGGCAGCATCGCACTCGAAATGGTCCGGGAGGGGTGGCCGCATCTGTTGTCGGGCCTCAAGACCCTGCTGGAGACCGGAGAACCCCTTCCCGCCGAACCGGCCGGGTAGCAGGGGCGTCGACCAATGTACGACAGGCGGCACGGTTCCGGCCAGTGCGTCCATGCACCAGCCGGCTCGTGCGCCCGTATCGACCGCATGGCCGTCCGGTCCTGCGCTCTAGTCCTTCTCGCTGCCCGGGTGCGGCTTCTGCTCCTGGGTTCGGAAATAGGTGATGGCGGCGGTGACACCGACGAGCCATCCGAGGATGGTGGAGGTGCTGTCGGCGCTGTAGGGCAGGAACCAGGTCAACGGGTTCGAAGAGCCGGACGCGTAGTCCGGGTATTGGACGGCGTGCTGCCCTCCGACACACAGATGGGCGTGGAGCGGCTCGTAAGAGTACCAGCCGAAGTCACCGCTTTCACTCGCTGTGGGCTCCCGGCCGTGTTCAGCTGACGAGTACACCATCTGGGCTTGGGTGTAGGACTCGACGCTCATGCCGATGACCGATGCAAGGGCGATGACCGCCCAGCCGAGGATGAAGACGGTGAAGGCCGCTTTCGACGGGGTAATTCCGGTGAGCACCGCGTACATGAGTCCGGGTGCGATGGTGACCGTGGTCAGCAGCCCCGCGATGCCCGGAAGCGACGCGAGGGTTCCTTGGGCGAGGGCGGCGATGACGGCCACGACGGTCGCGGCGATCAGGGTGGCGGTCGTGATCAGGGTTCGTCGCTGAGGGGTCATGGGCCGGAAATGTACCGGTTGGTCATGACGGGGGCGCGTGCCGCGAGGACGTCTCAGCGCTCATGGAGCGGACCCGTGCGGGCGGGTGGCGACGCACAGGGTGGTCGCCTGTCAGCGGGATCGTTCTTGGGAGGCGAGGACGAGTGCGGCGCCGACGGTGAGCACGGTGGCGAGCGTGTAGAGCAGTACGTCGAAGCCGTGCGGTGTCACCACAGCCGCGAGTTGGGGACCGAGGCTGGCTCCGACGAAGAACCAAAAGGTCGACAGTGAGATCGCCGTGGAGAGCGCCGTGTCGGTTCGGGCGCCGACGGTCTGCAGCATCGCCGGGGCGGTGATGGTGATTCCGGCGGCGAAGGCCATGAGCAGGACGGCCATCGCCGTGCTTCCCGGCGACATAACACCGATCACCAGCAACGCCACCGCGCTGAGCAGCATCGCGAGGGTGACTCTGACGTCGCTGCGGATTCGGCTCAGCCACGGCGTCAGCAGTGGGACGGCCACCATCACCGGTAGCGCGCTGGCCCGCAGGGCGACGAGGTCCCGGGGGTCGGTGACGATTCCGCTGAGCTGGATCCCGGTGTACACCGCCACGAAGGAACCGAAGACGGCGGGCGTCGCCGCGTAGAGCAGGCGCAGGCGCGGAGCACGCAGCAGGGCGGGGATCGCTCGGTACGCCTCCAACGGCGAGGCCGTCCCGCCGCGCGGGTGAGGCAGCATCACGAGGAGCAGGATCACCGCCATGGCCGCGAAGCCGGCCGCGCTGGCGAGGAAGACCGCGCGCCACCCGAGTGCGTCGCCGATGGTTTGCGCCGCCAACTGGCCGACAACGGCCGACGCGAGGAACGACGTCGTCACGGCGGCGGTGGTGAGGGCGCGGCGCGAAGGCGCGATCCGCTGGGCGATGTAGGCGAGCACGGTGGGCGGGAACGCCGCGGTCGCGATGCCCTGCAGGACGCGGAGCGCGACGGCCGTTCCGAAGCCCGGGGCGGCCGCGATGAACGCGGTGGTGATCGCGGTCGCGGCGAGTCCTGCGACGATGACGCGCCGGTGGCCGTAGCGCTCGGAGAGCGGGCCGAACAGCACGAAGCCGCCCGCGTAGCCGAACCCGAAGGCACTGGCCATCCACGTCATGGAGGTCGCGGGCGTGTTCCAGTCGTCGGCCAGCTGGTCCATCAGCGGGATCACCGCGTAGAGCTGACCGGTGGCGAGCAGCGCTGTCAGGACGAAGGCCGTGATACTGCGGGCAAGCGGGGCATAGGCGGGCGCGGGGGTTTCCGCTGACGGGGCGAGGCGCGGAGGGGTGCCTCCGGCATCGGTGCATGGTTCGGGCGAGGTTCGTGGCATGACGGGGACGATAATCTTCCGCAACACGAAATGCAAACCAACTAGTTGGATTGGGAGATGCTAGGCTAGACCCATGACGAGGAGTTCCGATGCCACCAGGAAGTCCCTGCTGGAGGCGGCACGCGCGGAGTTCGCCGCACAGGGCTTGGCCGGTGCGCGCGTTGACCGCATCGCCGATCGAGCGGGGATCAACAAGGAGCGCATCTACCGGTACTTCGGCGGCAAGGACGGACTCTTCGACGCCGTCATGGCCGCCGCACTCCAGGACTTCGCCGAGGTCGTCGCCCTTCCCGCGCACGGCGGTGACATCGGCGAGTACGTGGGTCGGCTCTACGACCACCACCAGCGCCACCCGGAGATGGTCCGGTTGCTGCTGTGGGAGGGGCTCGACGACCGCGGGCCGACGGAGGGCCACGCCGAGCACTACCGGCGCCGCAAAGAGGCCCTGGCCGCCGGTCTGGGGCGGGCGGCGGACGCGGAGGTGGGCCGCGTGATGCTCACCCTCTGCGGCCTGGCGAACTGGCCGAACTCCGTCCCGCAGGTGGCGCGGATGCTTCTGGGGGACGAGGCGCCCGACACCCCCGATGGGCGGGCGAGGATGCGTGCTTTCCTGGTGTCGTTCGCCCGTGCGGCGGTTGAGCGCGACACCGCTGAGGGCGACATCGCGGTGCCGGACGGGCGCGAGGGGGGAAGTAGTCAAGAGGTTGACCGTCAAGCGGTCAATGGGTTGACCGACGGGGGCGTCGATACGGCCGCCGATGACCTCCGCCGGGCCCTGGCGGAGGCCGACGCGGCCCGCGACCGCCTGATCTCCGCCATGCGCGCCGAGCACGACGGAGGCCGGGGTACCAGCGCCAACCGCCTGGCGCGCAAGGTCGACGGTCTGATGTCCCGCCCTCTCGTGTTGCGTGCCCTCGCCGGGGGAGACCATGTGGAACAGGGGGTCGAGGACGGCGCTTGACGCGGTGCGTCGGCACGGCCGATCCCCCAGAGAACAGGGGAGTCTTGGTGCCGATGGGGAACCAGATGCCGATTCGGGGCATCAAATCGACTATGGACCCCGCTACCCCCAGCGCGGAGACGAACGCGTATCTAAGAAACGACGGCACCCTCGACGCTGACACGTTCGCCGAAGACATCGCGAGCGTTGTCTGCGGCTACCCCGACTGCGATCCCGACGTGCTTCTCGGCTGGGCCGCCGGCCGTCTGGCCGAGCAGGCGACCGGCGACGAGGCCGCCCCGTTGGCCGTCGGGCTCTACGCGGCACGAACGTATCCCTACTGGTACGTGCGGCATCCCGCTGTCGTCCGCCGGATGATCGACGCGGTGCGCACCGCGTCGGCGGCCCTCGACGCGGCGGACTGCCCGCACCTCGAGGGCGACGGGCACCCCGGGCTCGATGCCGCGGACACCTACACCGAGGAGCTGGCGGACCTGATTCCGCTCCTGAGCGACGAGCAGCGGTGGGATGAAGAGATCGAGGACATGGAGACCCTGAACGCGGAGCCCCGCGACGGGTGGCTCTGCCCCGGCTTTCTGGCCGGACTCTCCCGGGAGGTCCTCGACGACCTGGAGCGCGCCATCCAGCGCATCACCGAGCCGCCCGACACCGACCACCTGGACGCGCGCTATCTGAGCGAGGACGGCCGGGCCGACATCGTGCGGATCACCCGCGACCTCGGCGACGGCCGGTGGCGGGACCCCAAGGACCCGACCGGAACCGTGGGCGTGTGGGCCGCTCGGCGGCTGATCGCGGGTGCGCGGCCCGAGGAGCGGTTGCCGCTCCTGCTCCTCGTCTGCGCGGCCGCGCGACGCTGCGCCTGGGAGCAGGTCGCACCGGCCGCCGTCCACGTCTATCGCGAGGCGCTGGCGACGGTGGATGCGGCCCCGCTCGCAGCCCCGTGCCCGCACGACGACGGGCACCCGACGGCCGCGGTGCCGGACCGGAGTCGGATGGCGCTGGTGCGGGCACTGCGCGCGCCCGACGCGCACGCCGATGAGGTCGACGACACCGTCGAAGTCGATCAGGAAGCGGTCCGCTGTCCGAAGTACGCGGCGGAACAGGCGAGGGACGCACTCGACTACAGCCGTCGGTATCTCCGGCTGGATGAGGAATGAGGACGCCCATCACGCTCGCCGACCGGTCACCACCGATGGCAGAGCGGGGAGAAGGAGGCGCGGAGAGGCGCCGAAGCGGCAGAGGGCCGCTGCGCACGGCTCGCGGTCTACGCGGCCGCGAGCGTGTGGTGCCTGCCGTGCTCGAAGCTACGGCGGAGGGAGAAGGGACGCAGCAGCGCCGCGGCGCCGACGGGGTCGTTGGCGGGGTGCTCGACGGTCGTGCCCACGGCGTCGTGCCAGAAGAACTTGCCATCGCGGCACCAGACGTTGATGCCCCGCATCACGGACATGACGGCGAGGTCGGAGCAGCCGGCGCGGTACATCGGCCGAGCCATCACGGCATCGAGCTCATCGCGCAACGCCGAGATCGCGCTCTGGGCGCAAAAGGCATGGCGCGGGCGGTGCTTGACCCGGTTCGCCAGCGACGATTTCAGTCGCGCGACGCGTGGGTTGTTCAAACGCCTGTGACTCAAAGCGACGTCTCCTGCATCTAGGGGAGCCGTGGTGGGGAGTGCCGCTGTCAAGATGCGGCCACACATCCACGGCCGGATCCCAGGTCAGGCCCTGCTCCGGCGATCCAGGGGGAGGGGCGGCCGGTGCAGGTCGTTTGACCCGTGATCTCCACAAAGGCAACAGATAACAGAAGGGGTTGTTACCTGCTAGTTATCCTTCGCGATCCGGATAGTAGCAGGAACCCGCCCCCAGGGGTCGACCCCGAAAAATGTTGCCCATGTCACATAAGTGGTCGGCCCGGTTGATTGTCATGGATTTTGTTTTTGCAGGGCATGGCAAGGGAATCGAATGTATGATCGAACCCCGGCGGGTGCTCGGGAGGGAAGGGGATTCTTGGTGAGGTGTCGGCTGTGTCACCGCATGTCCTTGCGCCGCGTGTCGACGCGAAAGCGCAGGATGACGGCGTGTTGCTTGCGGTGAGTTCACCGCGGCATTGCGTGATGTTTGGCGGCCCGCTGGCGGGTCGCCACCCGCGTCGCCCGCCATGGCGGCGAATCCGCCGCTTGACACGTGACGCGATGCCGGTCGAACGCGCGGTAGATGCATGAGGTGGAGGGGCGCCGTGGTGATGGCGGCCCCTCCGTCCGCGTCTGTGGTCGGCCGCGGTCAGTCGTCGGGTTCCTCGTGCGTCTCGGGGACGTCCCGCCGTTCCGAGCCTGTGGGGTGATCCGGTGCGACGGGGGCGCCGGGCTGCCCGGTGGGAGCCGGGCGCACCGGCCCTGCGGCTCCCCGGTGCCCTGGAGGCCCGGCGGGCCCTGAGGGCGCTGCCAGACTGATTGCCTCCCTTCGGCCGCGTCCGGTCATCGCCAGGACCCACAGCCAGAGGACGCCGATGGCGGCGATCACGAGCAGGCCGACGAAGTCGAGCAGATTGACCAGATTGGCCTGCGCCTGGGTGGGCGCGGGCATTCGGCCGATCCGCAGCAGCAGGGTCTGCCACGGCAGCCCGGTGAACATCAGCGTCAGCGTGATCGCGATGCCGTGCACGGAGTCCCAGAGCGCGTGCAGGACCGCCACACCGACGAACGTGCCGATGACGCCGGGGGTAAACCGCCAGCTCGGCCCCGCGGACGACGCCGCGAACAGCACGCCGCCGAGGATGGCCGTCCACAGCCCGTGCCCCACCGGCGCCAACAGGCCGCGCAGGACCTCGGTCTGCACGAGCGCGACCAGGTCCAGCCCCTGCGCGGTCACCAGCGAGTTGAGCGCGTAGCCGGCGCTCTCGAACGCCGCGAAGCCGAATCCGACAGTCGCGCCGAGCACGAGCCCGTCGCGCCGCGTCCGGTGCGTGAGGTCGCGGGCGACGAAGAGCAGCGCGAGCAGCTTCACGAACTCCTCGATGGTGCCGACGCCGAGGTACAGGAGGGGAGACGGGTGCAGGAGGTAGCCCTCCAGCAGGGAGGCGCCGAGCACGCCCAGGATCCCGCCGACCACGAACGCGGTGAACAGCGTCTCCACGGTGACGTTCCCGCCGCGGTCGCGCTCGTAGGCCCAGGCGACGAAGGTCACCGGCACCAGAAAGCTGCCCAGCAGCACGATGGTGGGCAGCAGGTTGGTGTTCCCCGTCAGGAAGGTGACCACCACCGTCGCGACCCACAGCAGCAGACCGCTGAAGAAGATCGTTTGCCACGTCCGCATCTTCGGCGGCGACGTCATCGGGGCGTGCGGCGCGTGCAACGGCAATCCCTCCCGTCCGCGGAGAAGAGCCCGGTCGGGCGGCCGGTGATGTGGCCGTCGATGGCGCCATGGTGGCACCCGCGCCCGGCAGCCCCGGGACGTTCCGGGGCCGTTGGGGAAGTCCTGTCCCTCGCTTGAACGATGTTTTCGCCGAGCGACGCGTGGGGCGGGACATCGCGTTGCGGGTCCGGCCATGGCGGAAGGGCGGCGTGTCTCTCCTCACTATTGCCGCTCTGGCCTGGGAGGACGCACCATACGCCGGTAGCTTAGATACAACATGAATACAACGCCGTCCGCGACAGATCGCGCATATGAGTACACGAAGGACGCCATTCTCACCCGCCGCTACGGGGGCGGCGACCTGGTCAGCGAGGGCGACATCGCGGCCGGGGTCGGGGTCTCCCGCACGCCGGTGCGCGAGGCGCTGCTCCGGCTCCAGGCCGAGGGGCTGGTCCGGCTCTTCCCCAAGCGCGGCGCGCTCATCGTCCCCGTCTCCCAGCAGGAGATCGACGACGTCATCGAGACCCGCCGCCTCGTCGAGGGCTTCACGACGGAGCGCGCGGCGGGACTGGCGGAGGCCGAGCGCGTCGCGCTCGTGGACGCGCTCGGCTCGTATCTGGACGTGATGCGCGCGCACGTGGCCACCGACAAGCGCGCGTTCGTCGTCGCCGACCGCGAGTTCCACCGCGCGATCATCCGCGCCGCCGGAAACCAGGTGCTGATCGACCTCTATGAGACCCTGCGCGACCGGCAGCTGCGCATGATGGAGGAGGGCGCGCGCACCGTGGAGCGGCTGCGCGCCAACATCGACGAGCACGCCGCCATCATGGACGCCATTCGCGACGGCGACGGTCCGGCGGCGCGCGAGGCCGTCCGGGTGCACATGGACGCCGCAGGGGCGATGCTCGGGGCGCGCCGGTGAGCGTCGACGCCCGGGAACGGGCGTGCGATCAGACATCCTCTGACGGGACATCCGCCGACCCGGCCGGTGGTGGCGGCCAGGCCCCGGGTACCGGGATCGAGCCTCCGGGCGGGGCCCGGGCCTGGCTGGTGTGGGGCGTCGCCGTCGGCGTCTACTTCCTGGCGATGTTCCACCGCAACGGGCTGGGCGTGGCGGCGCTGGAGGCCCAGGAGCGCTTCCACGTCGGTCCGGCGCTGCTGTCGGTGCTCCCCGTCGTGCAGCTGATCGTCTACGTGGCGCTCCAGGTGCCCACCGGGGTCATGGCCGACCGGCTCGGCCCGCGCAAGACGCTGCTGATCGGTCTGGCGGCGATGACGGTGGGCGTCGCCATGTTCGCGCTCGCCCCGAGCATCGAGGTGGCGATCACCGCCCGGGTGCTCATCGGCCTCGGCGACGCGGTGACCTTCCTCAACGTCATCCGGCTGGGCGCCCTGTGGTTCCCCCGGAAGCAGTACGCCCTGGTCAGCGCGTTCACCGGGACGATCGGCGGCCTCGGCCAGGTGGCCAGCGTCGTCCCGCTGTCGGCGGCGCTGCACCAGCTGGGCTGGACGGCCGCCTTCCTGGCCACGGGCGCGGTGACCGGCGTGATGATGCTGCTGGTGCTCCTGGTGGTCCGCGACCGGCCCGCGGGGATGCGCGCGACGGCCCACCACCACGCGCCGGTCCCGGTGCGGGTGAGCCTCGTGGAGGCGCTGCGGGCGCGCGGTCCGCGCGTGGGCATGGCCAGCCACGTGGTGCTGCAGGCGCCCTACACGATGCTCGCGGCGCTGTGGGGCTACCCCTTCCTGGTCGAAGGGCTGGGCATGGCCCCGGCGGCGGCCGGACTGGTGTTGACCGTTCTGGGGGTCGCCACGCTGTGGGTGTCGCCGGTCCTGGGCGCGTTCATCGGCCGCTTCCCCCGCATCCGCGCCGTTTTCGGCGTGGGGCTAGGCATGGTGCTCAGCGCGGGTTGGATCGCGATCGTCGCGTGGCCGGGCGGACCGCCCGTTGCGCTGGTCATCGCGCACTTCACCGTCGCGTGCGCGGCCATGGCGATGGCGGCGCCGATCTCCTTCGACTTCGCCCGTGACGGCATTCCCGCGCAGCGCACGGGCGTGGCGTCGAGCCTGGTGAACATGTCGGGGTTCACCGCCGTGGTGGTGACCGTGCTGCTCGCCGGGATGATCCTGGAGTCGGGTGCCGGTTTCCAGGCGGCGTTCGTGCCCGTCACCGTGACCACGGTGCTCGGTACCGCCGTGTTCGCCGCGCTGCTCCGGCGCTACCCGCGCTCCACCTGACGCGCGCCCTCGTCCCCTGCCCCTGTCGTTGATCTCGGGGATATTGGGGCAAGAATCGCCGCGGAGACCCCAATATCTCCGAGATCAACGGGGGAAGCGGCGAGACGAAAAAAGCGGGTGAGGGGGGTACTTCCCTCACCCGCTGGTCACCCGGACCGACGTGTTAGAACGCCGATTCGGGGACGTCCATCAGGTCGAGCGTGGTGTTCTCGGCGATCTTGCGCTCGGCGGACAGGCGCGGCAGGACCTGGTCGGCGAAGAACCGCGCGGCGGCGATCTTGCCGGTGTAGAAGTCCTTGTCGCTGCCCTCGGCGCTGTCGAGGGCATCCAGCGCGATCGCGGCCTGGCGGAGCAGCAGCCAGCTCAGCACCACGTCGCCGAAGCCCATGAGCAGGCGGGTGGCGTTGAGGCCGACCTTGTAGAGCTCGCGGGTCTCCTCGGCGGAGCGCATGGCGTCGCCGACCATGATCTCGACGATCTTCTCGACGTCGGCCGCGGCCTCGGCGAGGAGGGCGCGCTCCTCCTTGAGGCGGCCGTTGCCGTTGTCGCTGCCGGCGAAGGCCTTGATCTCGCCCATCAGCGCGCCGAACGCCTGACCGTTGTTCTTCACGATCTTGCGGAAGAAGAAGTCCTGCGCCTGGATGGCCGTGGTGCCCTCGTAGAGGGTGTCGATCTTGGCGTCGCGGATGTACTGCTCGATCGGGTACTCCTGCAGGTACCCGGAGCCGCCGAGGGTCTGCAGCGACTCGGAGAGCAGCGCGTAGGAGCGCTCGGAGCCGACACCCTTGACGATTGGCAGCAGCAGGTCGTTGAAGGCCTCCAGCTGGCTGTGGTCCTCGCCCTTGTGCTGGGCGATCTGGATCGCGTCCTGCTGGGTGGCGGTGTACATGACCAGCGCGCGCAGGGCCTCGGTGTAGGCCTTCTGCGTCATCAGGCTGCGCCGCACGTCCGGGTGGTGGGTGATGGTCACCCGGGGCGCGGTCTTGTCGGTCATCTGGGTGAGGTCGGCACCCTGCTTGCGCTCCTTGGCGTACTCAAGGGCGTTGAGGTAGCCGGTGGACAGAGTGGCGATCGCCTTCGTGCCGACCATCATCCGGGCGTACTCGATGATGAGGAACATCTGCCGGATGCCGTCGTGCTTGTCGCCGACGAGGTAGCCGATGGCGGGGTGCTTGGCGCCGAAGGTCAGCTCACAGGTGGTGGACGCCTTCAGGCCCATCTTGTGCTCGACGTTGGTCACGTAGGCGCCGTTGCGCTCGCCGAGCGAACCGTCCTCGTTGACCAGGTACTTCGGCACCAGGAACAGGGAGAGACCCTTCGTCCCGGCCTGGGCGCCCTCGGGTCGCGCCAAGACCAGGTGGAAGATGTTCTCGGTCATGTCCTGCTCGGCCGAGGTGATGAAGCGCTTGACGCCATCGATGTGCCAGGTGCCGTCGCCCTGGTCGGTGGCCTTGGTGCGGCCGGCGCCGACGTCCGACCCGGCGTCGGGCTCGGTGAGCACCATGGTGGCGCCCCAGCCGTTCTCGATGGCCTGGAGGGCGAACTTCTTCTGCGCCTCGTTGCCCTCCTGCCAGAGGATGTTGGCGAAGCCCGGACCGGCCGAGTACATGTGGATCGAGGGGTTGGCTCCCAGCACCAGCTCGGAGGCGGCCCACACGAGGGAGCGCGGCGCGCCGAGCCCGCCGACCTCCTGGGGCAGGTCCAGGTTGTACCAACCGGCGTCCATGTAGGCCTGGTACGACTTCTTCAGGCTCTCGGGGATGGCGACCGTGTTGGTCTTGGGGTCGAATACCGGGGGGTTGCGGTCGGCGTCTTCGAACGACTCAGCCACGACGCCGGTGGCGAGCCGGTTGACCTCATCAAGGATGGTGCGGGCCGTGTCCTCGTCCAGCTCCTCGAACGGGCCGTTCCCCAGCACGTCCTGGCGCTTGAAGACCTCAAACAGGTTGAACTCGAGGTCACGGAGGTTGCTCTTGTAATGCGTCATGGGGCGCGCTCCGCTGTGTCGTGGCCGCTGTCGGCGCAATGCTTCTACTGGCTAGTAACAAGCACATGTTACTACTCAGTAGTAGTGATTTGCCAGGGGGTGTCCA
The DNA here is from genome assembly GCF_002263495.1 of Nocardiopsis gilva YIM 90087. NCBI lineage: Bacteria > Bacillati > Actinomycetota > Actinomycetes > Streptosporangiales > Nocardiopsidaceae > Nocardiopsis > Nocardiopsis gilva. The sequence continues at coordinate 826,975 of NZ_CP022753.1, forward strand.
GACTGTCGGAATCCTCGCCCCCGCAGGGGGTTTCGCCGGATACGCCCGGGGGCGCCGACCGGAACCCCGGTCGACGCCCCCGCTGTGGAATCAGGGTGATTCGCGTCATGTGCTCGCGCGAGCGGCCCGCTAGCGGTGGAACCGCTCCGCCGCCTTCTCGATGGCGGTCTCCACCGCCCCGACGCGGTCGGCCAGCAGGCCGACGGCGCCCACCGCCCGCGTCATCGGGTCGTCCTCGGCTCCGCCCAGCGCCCGGCCGCGCTGGAATCCCGCTTTCACCTCGGCCCAGCGGCGCTCCTGCTCGGGCGTCATCGTCCCGCGCAGTTCGGCCAGCTTGAGCAGGTTCGCCTCGGCACCGGAGGTCAGCGTCTGCGCCTCGCCCAGGTAGTGGTCGTCGATCACCGCCTCCAGCTCGGCGTCGTTCATCACCGGCACGATCTTCTCCGCCAGCCGGTTCATGTTCCGATACGAGCCCTGCAAGCGGAACGGCGGCTCGGTGCGCGACTCCTCGGCCTGGGCCGCCGAGGCAATGTAGGCCTGGTTGTTGGCCAGCACCACCGCCTGCGCCCGCAGCACCTTGCGCAGCACCGACAGGATCTGCTCCAGCTCCACCGGCGAGTAGGGGTGCGCCAGCTGATCGGGCCGCACCGACTCATCGCCCCGGGCCAGCCGCACCAGCAGCTCGATGTCGCCCCGGTCCCGCGTGGACAGCGGGGCCAGGGTCGGGTTCGAGGTCAGTGCGTTCTCGACGTAGCTCAGCGCGAACAGCTCGTCCTTGCCCGACAGCACGTCGCCGAGGTTGTACACGTCGGCACGGTTGGCCAGCATGTCCGGGACGCGGAACCGCTGCCCCTGCTCGGTGTAGGGGTTACCGGACATGCACACCGCGAACCGCTTGCCGCGCAGGTCGTAGGTGCGGGTCCGGCCGTCCCACACGCCCTCCATCCGCCGCTGCCCGTCGCACAGCGAGATGAACTTCTGCAGCAGCTCGGGGTTGGTGTGCTGGATGTCGTCCAGGTAGAGCAGCACGTTGTTGCCCATCTCCAGGGCGAACGAGATCTTCTCGACCTCCTGGCGGGCGGTGGCGTCCGGCGCGTCGTCCGGGTCCAGCGAGGTGACCGCGTGCCCCAGCGACGGTCCGTTGACCTTGACGAACACCAGGCCCAACCGGCTCGCCACGTACTCCATGAGCGTGGTCTTGCCGTAGCCGGGAGGGGAGATGAGCAGCAGCAGACCGCTCTGGTCGGTGCGCTTGCCGTCGCCCGCAGCACCCAGCTGCTTGGCGAGGTTGTCGCCGATGAGCGGCAGATAGGCCTCGTCCAGCAGCCGGTTGCGCACGAAGGTGCTCATCACCTTGGGCTTGTACTCGTCCAGCCGCAGGCGTCGCCGCTCCTGCTCGATCAGCTCGTTGCGCCGCCGCTGGTAGTCCCAGAAGGCGGGTACCTCCTCGCCGCGGAAGCGGCGGGTGCGGGCCAGCAGCTCGTCGAGCCGGAACGACAGGCTCCGATCGGCGACGCGCGGGTGCGTCCCGAGCAGCCCGGTCACGGTCGCCGATATCGGCGCCGCCGAGTCGTACCGGGGCAGGTCCGCGCCGCACAGTTCGACGGCGACCGCTTCGGCCAGGTCGGCCTCGATTGCGGCGGTGTCAGCGTCGGCGGTCGTGGCAGCGGCAGTGTTTGCATACGCCCGCAGCCAGGCCGTGACCAGTTGGTGCCGGGCGGCGAGGTCGTCGCCCAGCGCGCGCAGGTCGTCCTCGAACGACCGGGCCGAACCGCTGCCGCTGAGCGCGCGGCGGAACCGGTCCAGCAGCGTGCGAGCGCTCGCGCTGGTGGCGAATCCGTCGGGGGCCGAGGCGACCTCCTCGAACAGGTACTCCCCGGCGAGCTCCGCCACCCCGGCGTCGATGTCCAGGTGAGACGAGGAGAGGAAGGACGCGATGGCCGCGGCCAGCTCGGCGCGCAGCCCCTCGATCGCCGCCGAATCATGCACCCCGAAGACCTCGCGGGCGCGCGCCAGCGACGACGCCCGCGTCCGCCACGCCGACCGCTGCTCCGTTTCGGCGCCGAACGCCCAGAACAGCTGGGCGGCCGACCGCGACGCGGACGGGTAGCGCAGCAGCCCGGCGTCGGTGCGCAGGCGCAGCAGGACGTCGAGGATCCGCGCGGCGTCGTGGTCGTGCACGCCCCGCTCATAGCCCTCGTGGTAGCGGGACTCCGCCACCCCGCGGACCAGGGCGAGGAGGCCGCCCGCGGCGCTGTCGCCCCCGGCCTCGCTCTGGGCCGCGGCGGCGCGCAGGGCGTCGAGGCTCAGCCCCTCCGCACCGGCCTCGGCCATGGCCAGGATGGACGTGGCCAGGATGGACGTGGCCAGGTACTCCGCCCGGTACACCTCGGCCGACTCCGAGACGACCAGCCGGTCCCAGAACCGGCGCGTCGCCTGGAACCCCGCGTCGAGCACGGGCGCGCGGTAGTCGGTCCCGGTGATGCTGACCGCCATGCGGCCCTCGTGCGGGACGAGGGTGAGGTCGATCGGCTGGGTGTTCACCGCGAAGCGGTGCCGCCCCAGGCGGAGGCTCTCGCCGCCGCCGTCGAACAGGTCGAGCCGGTCGCGCAGCGCCCGCCCGGCCTCCTGCCGGGCCGCCTTGATCCGGCCCTCCAGCTCCTCGGCGCGAACCTGGTCGCCCAGCTCGCGCAGCTGCTCGATGGTGGAGCGCAGCCGCACCACCATCGGGTCGGAGGCGAAGTAGGTGTTGACGTCGTCGAGCGAGTCCAGCGACGCGACCCGGCGCTGCACGCTGCCCAGGACCCGGTCGCCGGACTCCACCAGCCGGTCGGCCCGCCGCGCGCGCTCGTCCAGCAGCGCCTGCTTGCGGGTGGAGAACGCCTCGTAGACGTCCTCGCGCTTGGCGCTCAGTTCGTCGAGGAAGTCGTCGAACTCGCCGAAGCGCGACTCCAGGTTTTCCAGCTGCAGCATGAGCCGACCGAGCTGCTCGTCGCAGCGGTCCGGGGTGTCGGCGGCGGCCAGCGCCCCGGTGATGGCCTGCCCGAGCAGGGCGAACTCGGCCGCGAACTCGGCCCGGCCCTCGGTCTCCAGCAGCTGCTTGCGACGCGCCTCCAGGGTGGCGCGCGCCCGGTTGACGCCGCCGAGCACCTCGCCGATGCGCTCCAGGATGTGGGTGCGCGCCTGAGTATCGGCGATGTCGAGCGTGCCGACGACCTCGGTGACGACCTCCAGACCCTCGGTCTGCGCGGCGAGCCGCTCGCCCACGGGGGCCGCGTCGGCCACCGTGGCGATGGACTCCGCCTCGGCGACCAGGCGCTCGACCTCCTCGTGGTACCCGGTGAAAGCGTCGTCGCCCTCCAGGAACGCCACGGCGCGGCGCCCGGTCGAGGTGAGCTCGTCCTTCAGGTCACCGTCGAGCGCGTCGATGCGGTCGGTGTCGATGTAGCGCATCTCGCGCAGCGTCACCAGGTGGCCCTGGGAGCGGCGCAGCTCGGTGAGCAGCTCCACCCACGCGTCGGCGGATCGGGGCGTCTCGCCGCGCGACCGCCGGAGCAGGGAGGCGATGCCGCGCGCCGCCTCGTCCAGTGCGGCAGCGGCCTGGTCGGTGAGCGCCTGCACCTTCTCGAACTCGTCGAGCACCTGCTCGGCGGTGGCGCGTACCTGCGACAGGGGGTCGTGCAGCCCGCCCAGCTCGGCGTCGCCGAGCCAGTGGAAGTGGTCGAAAACCCGGCGGCAGGTGGCGATGAGCGCCTCGAACACCTCGGTCGACGGCGACATCTCGGCGACCATCCGGGTCACCGACAGGCAGTCGGAGACGCCGCGCACCAGCTCGGCGTTGCCGATCCGCTCCAGCGGGCCGGTGCCCACGGGCTGCGCGGCGGCGTACACGTCGGAGACGTAGGGGGTCTGCCAGACCTGCATGGGGTGGACGCGCGTCGGCTCGTCGCCGCTGTCGCGGAACACCACCAGCGTGCCGTCGTCGAACAGCGAGTAGCCGTGGCAGACGATCGGGGTGGCGACCTCCTTGCGGATCACGTTGTAGGGCAGCAGGAGGGTGCGCCCGTCGCGGCGGGAGTGGAACCCGTAGAGCACGTCCTCGCCGTTGGGCGAACGGATGACCCGCTCGAACTCCAGGTCGGTGACGTCGGTGTCGAAGGTCTTGGCAGCGCCGGTGGCCAGGTAGTAGCCGCCGGGGAAGATGATCCCCTGGTCCTCGGGGAGGCGCTGGCACGCCTGCCCGATGCCGTCGAGCCGGACGACGTCCTTCGTGCGGGTGTTGAAGACGAGGTGGCGCCACTCGGTCTCGTTGTAGGGGAGGATCCGCAGCAGGATGAGCGCACCGACCCGCGCGTAGTGCACGGCGGCGTCGGCCAGGCTCTGCAGCGGCTCGGCGACCGGCTCGCTGTAGATGCCCTCCCCGACCTCGGTGTTGTTCTCGATCTTGATCGTGAGGTCGCCGCCGACCGTCTCGACGAAGAGCTGGTCGAGGATGGAGATGTGCGGATGGCGCCCCAGGACGTGGTCGTCGCGGGTGGTCTCGGTCCACTCGAAGTCGTGCGAGGGCGGGAAGACGTGGTCGCGCTCGCCCCGGCTGTCGAGGTAGGAGACCTCACCGCGGGGGCTGACGCTCCAGCGCAGCACCTTGACGTCCTCGGTGCGCGGGCCGGTCTGGAAGACGGCAAGCAGCTTGCCCTCCACGTGCCGCAACTGGAGCAGCCGGGTCTCCCGGTAGTAGCGGTACAGCTCGCCGAAGTCGCGCTCGAAGCGCGGGTCGCGCAGCAGTTCCGGCAGGGAGTCGTCCCCTGCGGCGTCGAACCGGAACGCGGACGTGTCGCCTCTGTCCCCTCCGCGCTCACGCTCCTCACTTGCTGCACCGCCGACGTTGTGGGGCCTTCGGCTGTTCGGCGTCGACGCTTCCGCTCGTTCGGTCGCGTTCGCGTCGGTGTTCCTTCCGCGCTCACGCTTCTCACTCGCTGCACCGCCGACGTTGTGGGGCCTTCGGCTGTTCGGCGTCGACGCTTCCGCTCGTTCGGTCGCGTTCGCGTCGGTGTTCCTTCCGCGCTCACGCTTCTCACTCGCTGCACCGCCGACGCTTTGGGGCCTTCGGCCGTTCGGCGTCGACGCTTCCGCTCGTTCGGTCGCGTTCGCGTCGGTGTCGTCGGTGCGCTCGAACCCGTGCAGCGCGAACACGTCGTCGACCCGGGTCTCGGTCTTCAGCCCGATGAAGACGTTGTAGCCGAACAGCATGTGCCCGCCGACGGACACGATGTCGCGCGGCACGCAGTTGTGCTCGGTGCGGATGCGCTCGGTGCCGAGCAGCTCCAGTTCACTGCCGCCGAACACCTCCAGGCGCCGGGTGTTGAGCGCCTCGGCCCGCCGGGCGAGTTCGTTCGCCTGCTCGGCGAGGCGGGAGCGCAGCACCTCGTAGGTGCCCGCGTCGAGCGAGTCGGGGGCGGAGGAGCCCGCCGGGGCGGCGGGCTCCTCGTTCACCACATCGGTCACCGGTTACCTCACTGCTTCGTGCCGTTGAGGGCAGCCACCGGGGCCTCGGCGACGCCGAGGTCCTGCGCGGTGCTCAGCAGCTCGCGCAGTCGGCCCGCGTCGGGGCCGCCCGCCTGGATGAGCTTCATGAGCAGCGCGGAGATGGTGAGGTTCTTGACGTCCCCGGTGTCGATCGAGCCGAGCAGCCGCGACATGTCCTGGCTGAAGTCGGACGAGCCGTCGAGCCACGCGCCGCCCAGCGACTGCGCGACGTCGGAGTTCTGCACGAACCCGTCCACGGCCTTGCCCATGCCGATGGAGTTGACCATCCGGTCGAAGAACATGCCGTCGCCGCCGACGATGTTGATGTCGGCCTTCTCCAGGCCGGTGGCGAGCACCGAGGCCTGGGCTTCGGCGACCTGGCGGTGCACGTCGATCCCGGCCATCCGGACCTCCTTCTCGGCCTCCAGCCGCAGGCGGTACTCCTCGTGCTCGCGGCTGACCTGGTCGAGGGCGGCCATCGCACCGGCCTTGTCGTTGAGGCCCTCGGCCTCGGCCTTGAGCTTCTCGCGGACGGCGTCGGCCTCCACGGTCGCCTTCTCCTTCATCACCGCGGCCTCGGCGCGACCGGTCTTCTCGATCACCGCGGCGTCCTGCTCGCGGACCTGCACCTCGGCCAGGCCGGCCGCGGCCGCCTCGGCCTGGACGCCCTCGGCGAGCTTGACCTTGGCGCGGGTGTCGAGCTCGGCCGCCTGCTCGCGCGCCTCGGCCAGGGTCAGCTCCTCGGCGGCCTTGTGCTTGGCGGCCGCCTCGGCGGCCTCGGCCGCCTTGATGTCCTTGACCAGGTTCTCCTGCGCCTCGGCCTCGGCGTGGATGATGATGGACTGGCGCTCGCGCTCGGCCTCCTCGACCGCGCGCAGCTTCTTGATGTTCTCCTCCTGCTCGGCCACGGTCTTCTCGACCGCGATCCGCTCCCGGATGACCTCGGCGACCTCGCGCTTCTCGCCCTCGAGTTCCTTGTCCTTGGCGATGCGGGACAGCTCGGTCTCGCGCTCGCGGCCGATGACCTCCAGCAGCCGGTCCTTTTCGATGCGCTCGGACTCGATGGAGATGACGCGCTCGCGGTTCTTCTCCGCGACGGCGATCTCCCGCTGCTGGTTCTCGTGCTGCACGCCCAGCTGCTCGTCGGTGCGCAGGTGCGCCTGCTGAGCCTTGAGCCGCTCCTCGGCCTGGACCTTGGCGGTCTCGGCCTCCTCGCGGGCCTTGATGCTCTCGATCTCGCGCTTGGCCTTGGCTTCGGCCTCCTCGCGGCGCCGCTCCAGCTCGGCCAGGGTCTCCGAGGCCTCGGTGTCCTGGCGCTGGATCTCCTTCTGCCGCTCGTTCTCCAGCTCGTTGGTGCGCTTGTGCTGCTCGGCGGTGAGCCCGGTGATCTTGCTGATGCCCTGCGCGTCGAGGATGTTGTCGCGGTCGAGGCGGTGCAGCGGCGTCTGCTCCAGGTAGTCGATCGCCGCCTTCTCGATGTAGTAGCCGTTCAGCTCGGTGCCGATGAGCGCGATGATCTTGTCGCGGAACTCATCGCGCTTGGTGTAGAGGTCCTCGAAGTCGAACTGCTTGCCGACCGTCTTGACGGCCTCGGAGAACGTCGCGTTGAACAGCTCCTGCAGGGTCTCCTGGTTGCTGGCGCGCGCGGTGCCGATGGACTGGGCGACCTTCAGGACGTCCTGCGGGGTGGGGTTGATCCCGACGTAGAAGGTGATGCTGATGTCGGCGCGGATGTTGTCGCGGCAGATCAGCCCTTCCTTGCCGTTGCGCTCGATGAGCATCGTCTTCTGCGAGATGTCCATGACCTCGGCCTTGTGCAGGACGGGCAGGACGACCGCTCCGGTGAAGGTCACGTCGACCTTCTTCACCTTCGAGATGATCAGGGCCCGGCCCTGTTCCACCTTGCGGAACAGGCGGGCGATGGTGAAGAGGAGGCCGAGGACGATGAGGAGGGCGACGGCGAAGAGGACGCCGACGCCGGCGGTAATGGTTTCCATCCAGTGGTCTCTCTAGCGAGGGCGCGGCTCGGGGAACTCGGGGCCCTGGCGCGCCGGTCGGGCCGCGACACGGCGGGCGGTGCGGCCCGCTGTCTGTTATTTCGGACGCTGCCGCAGGGCTACCGGTTCCCGACGATCAGGGATGAAACGGGTAATTCGGGTGGGCTGGTGTCGAACTGGACCGCGGGTGCGGGGGACGCGCGAGCTCGGGCGCGCTACGCCGGGTTGGAACCGGGATCGAGTGATCGGTCGAACGGGGTGACGAGGTAGACCTCGTTGTCGGCGTCGTAGTCGAAGACGAGACCGGTGTCGCCGGAGGTGAGGGCCTCCCCGCCGATCGTGCGCACCTGCACGATCGACGCCGTGCCGTTCGCCGCGGTGATCTCCGCCTGCCCGAACGCCTCGTCGGCCCGGCCGGTGCGGATCACGCAGGTCGTGCCGACGAAGTCGGTGCGGGCGGCGCCGGGCTCGTCGCCGGGCAGGAAGCGGCGCAGGCCCATGACCACGCCGCTGGTGACCAGCCAGGCGAACAGCACCGCCGCCACCAGGACCACCAGCCCCAGGCCGATGAGCGCGGGTGTGGACGCCTCGTTCAGATCGAGCAGCACGGTTCCCACCAGGGTCGCGAACCAGGACAGGGTGATCAGCAGGGACAGCACCACGGTGACCGGGACCCCGCTGAGGCCGGTGGCCGACAGCAGTCCCGAGAGGCCTCCGGCGGAGTCGGCGTCCGCGTCGACATCGACGTCGAGCGCGTCCATCCCGACCGCACCGAGAACGACGAAGATCCAATAGGCGAAGACGACCAGCAGCATGAAGCTGAAGAGCGCCGTGGGAAAACCGAACGCCGTGCTGATGAATTCACCCATGATCGGTCGCGTTGACCCCCCGTCGTCGTTTCCCGCCGTCAGGACGCCGGTGACTGCGGGATGACCTTATCGAACGTCAGAGACGGTTTGTGAGGCGACGGGATGGATTGTCCGGTTGTGGTCAACGTGCCGCGCGAGCCGAACCGGACTCGCTTGGCGTACGCCGAAGACTACGGATTCCCGATGCACAAGGAGCGAACATGCAGGCAGTATGCGAGAGGCAGGAATGGCATGAGGGGACGGAGCGGACCGGGCACCAGATGAGCTACGAGGAGCGAGCGCTGCTGCAGAACCGGCGGTTCATGACCTGGGTGTGGGTGCTGCCGCTGAGCGTCGTGGTCGGTGCCGCGGGAACCGTGGTCACCGGTGCCAGCGTGTGGACCTCGGTCGGGTGCGCCGCCGGTATCGCCTTGTGGTTCGTCCTCGGCAGCCTCACGCTGTGGGCGCGGAGGTGACCGGTCCCCGCCGTGCCACTAGGACGGCCACGCCCAGGGCCGCCAGAGTGAGTGCACCGAATACCCGGCCGGTCCCCGTATAAACCGGCCAGCCCGAGGCCGAGCGCGCCCAGCGAAGCCCCCGCGAAGACTTCCCCCCGACACATCCCCGCCGCGTTGATGCCCAGCGCCGAGCCGCGCAGGCCGCCGCTCCGGCGGACGAGCAGGCTGACCACACACGCGGCGACTCTGGCCCCCATGACACCGGTCAGCAGCAGCGCCAGGGGCATCCCGTGCGTGACGTAGATACCCGCCGATCGCGGCGGACGCCGTCACCAGCCCCAGCACGAGCAGCCGTTCGGTCCGCCCCCACGTGATCGCGGCGTTGGTGGACCTCCCGGCCAGGGCACGGAAGGACGCGAGAGCCGCCGCGTCCCCTCGTCTTCCGCCTCGTCCGTCCACCACACCGCCGAGACCCGCACCCGCCGAGGCCTCGTCGGTGCGCTGGACGGATGCGGGACACAGATCAGGGCGTCGCGGTCTCCGGTTCGGCGGCGCCGACGGTGAGGGTGTCCTTGTCCTCGTCGAGGTCGACGAGGACGGTGTCCCCCTCCTTCAGCTCGCCCCTGAGGAGCGCCTTGGCCAGGGGGTCGCCGATCGAGGCTTGGACCAGGCGGCGCAGGGGGCGGGCGCCGTAGACCGGGTCGTAGCCGGTGAGGGCGAGCCACTCCCGGGCGCCGTCGGTGACGTCGAGTGCGAGCCTGCGGTCGGCCAGGCGTGTGGCGAGGCGGTCGACCTGGAGGTCGACGATGCGGGTCAGCTCCGCGGTGGACAGGGCGTCGAACATGATGACGTCGTCCAGGCGGTTGAGGAACTCCGGCTTGAAGGTGGTCCGGACGATGTCCATCACCTTCTCCTTCTTGGCCCCGTTCTCCAGCGACGGGTCGACCAGGAACTGCGAGCCCATGTTGGAGGTGAGGATCAGCAGGGTGTTCCGGAAGTCCACGTGTCTGCCCTGGCCGTCGGTGAGGCGGCCGTCGTCGAGGACCTGGAGCAGGGTGTCGAAGACCTCGATGTGGGCCTTCTCCACCTCGTCCAGCAGCACCACCGTGTAGGGCCGGCGCCGCACCGCCTCGGTGAGCTGACCGCCCTCCTCGTAGCCGACGTAGCCGGGAGGCGCGCCGACGAGGCGGGAGACCGAGTGCTTCTCGGCGTACTCGCTCATGTCGATGCGCACGATGGCGCGCTCGTCGTCGAACAGGAACTCCGCCAGCGCCTTGGCCAGCTCGGTCTTGCCCACACCCGTCGGGCCGAGGAAGAGGAACGAGCCGGTGGGGCGGTCCGGGTCGGAGATGCCGGTCCGGGCGCGGCGCACCGCGTCGGACACGGCGGCCACCGCCGTGGACTGGCCGACCAGCCGCGTGCCGAGTTCGTCCTCCATGCGCAGTAGCTTGCTGGTCTCGCCCTCCATCAGACGGCCGACCGGGATGCCGGTCCACGACGACACGACATCGGCGACGTCGTCGGCCCCGACCTCGTCCTTGACCATCGTCGGCGCCTCGGCGTCGGACTCCTGTTCGGCCTCTTCCGCCGAGGACGCCTCCTCCAGCTGCTTCTCCAGCTGCGGGATCTCCCCGTACATCAGCCGCGAGGCCTCGGTGAAGTCGCCGTCGCGCTGGGCGCGCTCGGCCTGGGTCCGCAGGTCGTCGAGGCGTTCCTTGAGCTCACCGACCCGGTTCAGCCCGGCCTTCTCCTGCTCCCACCGGGCGACCAGCCCGTTGAGCTCCTCCTGCCGGTCGGCGAGGTCGGCGCGCAGCCGCTCCAGCCGCTGGATCGAGGCGGCGTCGGACTCCTTCTCCAACGCCATCTCCTCCATCTTCAGCCGGTCGACGGTGCGCTGCAGCTCGTCGATCTCCACCGGCCGCGAGTCGATCTCCATGCGCAGCCGCGAGGCCGCCTCGTCGACCAGGTCGATGGCCTTGTCCGGCAGGAAGCGGGCGGTGATGTAGCGGTCCGACAGCGTCGCGGCCGCCACCAGCGCCTGGTCGGAGATCTGCACCTTGTGGTGTGCCTCGTAGCGCCCCTTGAGCCCGCGCAGGATGGCGATGGTGTCGGCGGCTGACGGCTCACCCACCTGCACCTGCTGGAAGCGGCGCTCCAGCGCCGGGTCCTTCTCAATGCGCTCGCGGTACTCGTCCAGGGTGGTCGCGCCGACCATGCGCAGCTCACCGCGCGCGAGCATCGGCTTGAGCATGTTGCCCGCGTCCATCGCGCCCTCGGCCGCGCCCGCACCCACCATGGTGTGCAGCTCGTCGATGAACGTGATGATCTGGCCGTCGCTCTCCTTGATCTCGTTCAGGACGGCCTTCAGCCGCTCCTCGAACTCGCCGCGGTACTTGGCCCCGGCCACCATCGCCGAGAGATCGAGCGCGATCAGCCGCTTGTCGCGCAGCGACTCGGGCACATCACCGGCGACGACGCGCTGCGCCAGGCCCTCCACGACCGCGGTCTTGCCGACACCCGGCTCACCGATCAGCACCGGGTTGTTCTTGGTGCGCCGGGACAGCACCTGAATGACCCGCCGGATCTCGGAGTCGCGGCCGATCACCGGGTCGAGCGCGCCCGCGCGCGCCCGCTCGGTCAGGTCGACGCCGTACTTCTGCAGCGCCTGGTAGGTCTCCTCGGGGTTCTCCGAGGTGACCCTGCCCGGTCCGCGCACCCGCTCGAACGCCTCCAGCAGCGCCTCGGGCGTCGCACCAGCGTCCTTGAGCAGGCGTCCGGCCTCGCCGCCGTCAGCGGCCAGCCCGACGAGCAGGTGCTCGGTGGAGACGTACTCGTCCTCCATCTGCTGGGCGCGCTGTGCGGCGGTGTTCAGCGAGACGATGAGCTGCCGGGAGCTGGCCGGGGCGCTGACCGTGCTGCCCGCGGCGCGCGGCAGTCCCGCGATGGCCTGCTCGACCTTGGTGTCGAACTGGCCGGGGTCGACCCCGACCTCCTTGAGCAGGGGGCGGATGACGCCCTCCCCCTGGTTGAGGAGGGCGGCGAGCAGGTGCAGCGGTTCGACCTGCGGGCTACCGTCCGTGGTCGCGCGCCGCATCGCCGCCGATAGCGCTTCTTGGCTCTTGGTGGTGAGTTTGTAGTTCATCGCTTCGCCGCCCCCTAACAGCAGAATCAGTCGTAATGGTGGTGCAATTCGGACATACGCCCCAGGCTCGCCCCTCGCCTCCGTTGATCTCGGGGATATCGACCTAATACCGGCGAGCATTAGGTCGATATCCCCGAGATCAATGGAGAAAGCGGGTTACTGCTCGTCTTCGGGGGGAGGCGCGGTGTTGAAGATCGTCAGCCGCGTGTGCCGGAGCGGCAGCAGCTCGTTGCCCTGATCCGGGGCGCTCTGGGCCAGCCGCCGTGCGACCGCGGTGCGCGCCGCGTCCAGCTCGTTGCGCATGTGGAAGAGGTGTTCGCGCAGCTCATCGACCTCACGCTGGAGCTCCAGGATGCGCTTGATCCCGGCGAGGTTGATGCCCTCCTCCTGCGACAGCCGCTGCACCTCGCGCAGCATCTGGACGTCGCGCATGGAGTAGCGCCGCCCCCGCCCCGCGGCGCGGCCCGGTGAGACCAGGCCGAGCCGGTCGTACTGGCGCAGCGTCTGCGGGTGGAGCCCGGACAGCTCGGCGGCGACGGAGATCACGTAGACCGGGATGTCCTCGCCGAACCCTCGGTGAGTCATGGCATTCACATTCCCTTCGCCCGCGTCTCCAAGTCACGGCGCGGGTCCTGGTCCGCCGTTGCCGCCCGGAACTTCTCCAGGGCCGCGCGGGCGTCCTCGCTCAGCGTCCTGGGCACCGACACCTCAAGGGTCACGAGCATGTCGCCCTTGGTTCCGTCGCGGCGGTCCGCGCCCTTGCCCCGGACCCGGAACGTGCGCCCGTTCGGCGTGCCCGGGGGGATCTTCACCGTCACCGGCATCCCGTTGAGGGTCGGCACGCGCACATCGGCGCCGAGCGTCGCCTCGGGGAAGGTCACCGGAACGGTGATCGTCAGGTTGTCGCCGGTCTTGCCGAACACTGGGTGCGGCTGCACATGAACCACCACGTAGAGGTCTCCGGCCGGTCCCCCGTGTTCCCCCGGCGCGCCCTTGCCCTTGATCCTGATCCGCTGGCCGTCGGAGACCCCCGCGGGGATCCTCGTCTGGACCGTGCGGGTGCTCTTCCCCCGACCGCTGCCGTTGCACACGGGGCAGGGATCGTCCACGACGAGCCCGCGCCCCTTGCACTGACTGCAGGGCTCTGAGAGGGAGAACCCTCCCAGGTTCGTGTTGTCGTGCCCGGTGCCGGAGCACTTGGGGCACATGCGGGGCGCGGACCCGGCCCGGGCCCCCGTCCCCTTGCAGGTGCCGCAGGCGGCGTCACTGGTCATCTTGAACGACCGGGTGACGCCGTGCGCCGCCTCGCTGAAGGTCAGCGTGGTCTCGGTCTCCACGTCGGAACCGCGCCGCGACCGCGTGCTGGTGCGCCCCCGGCCGCCGAACAGCCCGCCGAACAGGTCGCTCAGCCGCTCGCCGCCGACGCCGCCGCCGGCCTGGCCGTGCCCGAAGAGGTCGCCCAGGTCGAATCCGCCCGGCCCGGTTCCCCCGCCGGGCTGGTAGGAGCCGCCGAACAGCGACCGCGCCTCGTCGTACTCCTTGCGGCGCTCTTCATCCGACAGAACGCTGTAGGCCTCGGAGATCTCCTTGAAGCGCTCTTCGGCCTTGGGATCGGCGGTGTTGGCGTCGGGGTGGTTCTCCCGCGCGAGCTTGCGATAGGACTGCTTGATCTCGTCCTGCGTGGCCGTCTTTGAGACTCCGAGGACCTTGTAGTAGTCCTTCTCCAGGTAGTCCTTGGTGCTCATCGACGCTTGCCTTCTCCCGCTTCGCGCTCGTTACCGGTGGGGCGGTGCGGTCCGCTTCTAGGCGATCCTGCCCACTGCTCACCCTGGTTCACCGCCCCGGGTGCCACGCGGGCGCCCGGGGCGGTTCACTCACTACTTCTTTTCCTCGCCGTCGGGCCCGGACTCGGCGGCCGGTGTCTCGGCCGCGTCCTCCGGGGCGGAGGCCGCCTCCGCGCCCCCCTCCGGCTCGGTGCCCTCGTCCTCGGCGGGCCCCGCCACGACCACGCGGGCCGGGCGGATCACCCGTTCCCCGATGACGTACCCGGGCTGGAACACCTCGATCACTGTCGGGGTGGTGACACCGGGCATCGGCACCATGGTCAGGGCCTCGTGCACGGTGGGGTCGAACTCGTCGTCCTTCTCCCCGTACTTCTTCAGCCCCAGCTTGGTGACCGCGGACTCCAGCGCCTCGCCGACGGACTTGAACCCGCCGTTGAGCTCGTCGTGCTCCCGGGCCCGCCCGATGTCGTCCAGGATCGGCAGTAGCTCACCCAGAACCTGGGCGAGCCCCTGCTCCCGAACGGCGGCCCGGTCGCGCTCGACCCGCTTGCGGTAGTTGGCGTACTCCGCCTGCAACCGCTTGAGGTCGTTCAGCAGCTCGGCGGCCTGCTGCTTGGCCTCGGCGAGTTCCGCGCTGCTGGCTTCGGCAGCGGGGGCCTCCGCCGTGCCCGCCGATTCGGCCGCGTCCGGGGCGGCGGCCTCCGCCGCCTCCGGCGTCCGCAGCTCACCGGTCTCGGGATCGATGCGACGCTTGTCGCGGATCACCGGACCCTGCTGCTCGTGACCGTTCTCGTTCTCCGGCAGCGCCATTCGATTGCGCCTCCTTGCCTTCCGCGTACCCGACGGATCAGGCGTTGCCGTTCCGCTTGCCGTTCTCCTCGTCGACGATCTCAGCGTCGACGACGTCGTCGACGGCCTGAGCGCCCGCGTCGGCGGTGGCACCCTCGGCCCCCGCACCGGCGGCGCCGTCGGCGCCCTGGCCCTGGCCGTAGATCGCGGAGCCGATCTTCTGGCTGGCCAGCGCGACCTTCTCGCTCGCGGAGCGGATCGCCTCGACGTCGGAGCCCTCGAGCGCCGTCTTGAGCTCGCCCACCGCTGCCTCGGTCTCGGCCTTGACGTCGGCCGGGATCTTGTCCTCGTTCTCCTTGATGACCTTCTCGGTCTGGTAGACGAGGGAGTCGGCGTTGTTACGGACCTCGGCCTCCTCGCGGCGCTTGCGGTCCTCCTCCGCGTACTGCTCGGCCTCGCTGACCATGCGGTCGATGTCGTCCTTGCTCATGGCCGACCCACCGGAGATGGTCACCGACTGCTCGCGGCCGGTGCCCAGGTCCTTGGCGGTCACGTTGACGATGCCGTTGGCGTCGATGTCGAAGGTGACCTCGATCTGCGGCACGCCGCGCGGCGCCGGCGGGAGGCCGGTCAGGTCGAAGACACCGAGCTTCTTGTTGTACTGGGCGATCTCGCGCTCACCCTGGAAGACCTGGATCTGCACCGACGGCTGGTTGTCGGCCGCGGTGGAGAAGATCTCCGAGCGCTTGGTCGGGATGGTCGTGTTCTTCTCGATGAGCTTGGTGAACACGCCGCCCTTGGTCTCGATGCCCAGCGACAGCGGGGTCACGTCCAGCAGGAGGACGTCCTTGACCTCGCCCTTGAGGACACCGGCCTGCAGGGCCGCGCCGATGGCGACGACCTCGTCGGGGTTGACGCCCTTGTTGGGCTCCTTGCCGCCGGTCAGCTCCTTGACCAGGTCGACGACGGCCGGCATACGGGTCGAGCCGCCGACGAGGACCACGTGGTCGATCTTGTCGACGTTGAGCCCGGCGTCCTTCATGACCTGGTGGAACGGCTGCTTGGTGCGGTCCAGGAGGTCAGAGGTCAGACGCTGGAACTCCGCCCGGGTCAGCTTCTCGTCCAGGTGCAGCGGGCCCTCGGACGACGCCGTGATGTAGGGGAGGTTGATGGCCGACTCGGACGAGCTGGACAGCTCGATCTTGGCCTTCTCCGCGGCCTCGCGGAGCCGCTGCAGCGCCATCTTGTCCTTGGACAGGTCGACGCCGTTGGCGTTCTTGAAGCGCTCGACCAGCCAGTCGACGACGGCCTGGTCCCAGTCGTCACCACCGAGGTGGTTGTCGCCGTTGGTGGCCTTGACCTCGACCACGCCGTCGCCGACCTCGAGCAGGGAGACGTCGAAGGTACCGCCACCGAGGTCGTAGACCAGGATGGTGGCCTCTTCCTCCTTCTCCAGGTGGTACGCGAGCGCGGCGGAGGTGGGCTCGTTGATGATGCGCAGGACGTTCATGCCCGCGATCGTCCCGGCCTCCTTGGTGGCCTGGCGCTGGGCGTCGCTGAAGTACGCGGGAACGGTGATGACCGCGTCGGTGACCTCCTCGCCGAGGTAGGCCTCGGCGTCCCTCTTCAGCTTCTGCAGCACGAACGCGCTGATCTGCTGCGAGTTGAAGGTCTTCTCGTCGATCTCGGTCTTCCAGTCGGTGCCGATGTGGCGCTTGACCGAGCGAATGGTCCGGTCGACGTTGGTGACCGCCTGACGCTTGGCCACCTCGCCGACGAGCACCTCGCCGTTCTTGGCGAAGGCAACGACGGACGGGGTGGTCCGCGCGCCTTCGGCGTTGGCGATGACCGTGGGCTCGCCGCCCTCCAGGACCGAGACGACCGAGTTCGTCGTCCCCAGGTCGATACCGACCGCACGTGCCATGAGTACGTCCTCCGTCAAAGTTGAGTCTTACAGACGAAAGTTTGCTTCGTCGGGGAGCCCTTGTCAAATCACTTGAGTCGAGTGGACTCAAGGCCGATTACACGCCTCTACAACGGCCGACTCCGCCGCGTTGTTCCCGGTCGCGACGGTTCTCGGCGGGATTTTCGGCGAATCGGGGGGAACTCGGGGGAAGCCTTGACGCGGATCTCGGGGGAGTCCCGGAGGCGGCGGGAGACGCGGGCGGCGCCGCCGGGCCCCGTGGGTGCGGCGGGGGTGCTGAGCGCCGTGAGCTGGGCGTTCGTCGTGTGTCGGCGGGAGTGAGGCGAACCTTTGTGATGTTCGCTGGGAGGGGGATCACTACCGTAGGAAGCAGCTGATCACCTCGAAGGCCGTCGTGTGCACTCGACATGAGTGCGGACCGCCCCCGGGAGCAGGACCGGACGTGCCCGTAAGGATCAGGAATGCGGGGCAATGGCCAGCCGGGTATTACTCGCTAGTAACATTTGATCGACCTCCGGTGTGTGGCGCACCGGAGCACGACAGCAGGATGGGAGGCCGCGGGCGATGCTCTACATGATCCTGGGGATCATCACGACCGCCTTCGCCGTGGTCGGGCTGGCCGTGTTCGCCATTGGCATCCGCCATATGGTGCGCACCGTGGGCATCGGCCGGCCGATCGAAGGCGAGCGCAAGGGACCCTTTGGTCAGCGACTGACGAACACGCTGATCGAGACACTCGGGCACACGCGCATGCTCAAGTGGCGCTGGATCGGCGTCGCGCACTGGTTCGTCATGGTCTCGTTCCCGCTTCTGGCGTTCACGGTCGCCGAAGCGCACGGTGAGGTGTGGAACCCGCAGTTCCACCTCCCGATCATCTACGACTGGACCATCTACGGCCTGGCCGTGGAGGTCATCGCCGCGTTCAGCCTCGCCGGGATCGTCGGCCTGGCGATCTACCGGCAGGTGAAGGGGCCCCGGACGCTCGGCCGCGAGTCCCGCTTCGAGAACTCCCGGCACTGGCAGGCCTACTACGTCGAGGCCTACATCGTCGGCCTGCTGGTGGCCATCTTCGTGATCCGCGGCTTCAAGGTCGCGATGGGCGACTTCCCGTTCCCCGTGTGGGCCACCCCGGTCTCCCACGCCGTGGGCGCCGTGCTGCCGCCGAGCGAGGCCGGGCTCGCGCTCGTGGCCGCGTTCAAGCTGATCATCTCCTGGATGTTCTTCATGGTGCTGGCCTGGATCCTCACCATGGGCATCGGGTGGCACCGCTTCACCGCGCCGGTCAACATCTACTTGAAGCGCTTCACCAACGGCGACGTCGCGCTTGGCCCGGCCAAGCAGATGATGGACAAGACCGGCGAGAAGCCGCTCGACTTCGAGGAGGCCGACCCCGACGAGGACCCGTTCGGCGTCGGCAAGATCGAGGACTTCACCTGGAAGGGCCTGCTCGACTTCACCACCTGCACGGAGTGCGGACGGTGCCAGTCGCAGTGCCCCGCCTGGAACACCGGCAAGCCGCTCTCGCCCAAGAAGCTGGTCATGGACCTGCGGGAGCACGCCTACGCCAAGGCGCCCTACCTGCTGCAGGGCATCACCGCGGAGACGCTGGAGGAGAAGCAGAAGGAGGACGAGAGCCACGCCGACATGGACGTGCTCTCGCTGCTCGGCGCGCCGCTCGTCGGGACCGAGGAGGAGGGGGGCATCATCCACCCCGACGTCCTGTGGTCCTGCACCAACTGCGGCGCCTGCGTCGAGCAGTGCCCGGTCGACATCGAGCACGTCGACCACATCCTCGACATGCGCCGCTACCAGGTGATGATCGAGTCGAGCTTCCCCTCCGAGGCGAACACGCTGCTCAAGAACCTGGAGAACAAGGGCAACCCGTGGGGGATGGCCGAGGACAAGCGCCTCGACTGGATGTCCGAGCTCGACTTCGAGGTCCCCGTCGTCGAGGACAAGCTCCCCGAGGGCACCGAGTACCTGTTCTGGGTGGGCTGCGCCGGTGCCCTGGAGGACCGCGCGAAGAAGACCACCAAGGCCATCGCCGAACTGCTGCACATGGCCGGGGTCAAGTTCGCGGTGCTCGGCGGCATGGAGGCGTGCACCGGTGACCCGGCGCGCCGCCTGGGCATGGAGTTCATCTTCCAGATGCTCGCCCAGCAGAACGTGGAGACGCTGAACGAGGTCGGCGCCACCAAGATCGTGGCCAGCTGCCCGCACTGCTTCAACACGCTCGGCAACGAGTACCCGCAGCTCGGCGGTGACTACGACGTCATCCACCACAGCCAGCTGCTGGCCAAGCTGGTGGAGGACGGCCGGCTCACCCCGATGCAGCCGATCGAGGAGAACATCACCTACCACGACCCCTGCTTCCTGGGTCGGCACAACAAGGTCTACACGCCGCCCCGCGACATCATGGCGCAGGTCCCCGGCATCCAGACCAAGGAGATGCACCGGCACAAGGAGCGCGGCTTCTGCTGTGGCGCGGGTGGCGCCCGGATGTGGATGGAGGAGCGGATCGGCAAGCGCATCAACACCGAGCGGGTGGACGAGGCGCTGACGACCGACCCGGACACCGTGTCCACCGCGTGCCCGTTCTGCCAGGTCATGCTGGGCGACGCCATTAACGAGAAGAAGTCCAAGGGCGAGGCCAAGGAGACCCTGGAGGTCGTGGACGTCTCGCAGCTCCTGCTCCGCTCGGTCAAGGGCGACGCGCCCACCACCGACGCCGAACCCGAGAAGGAGAACGCCTAGCCGCGGCGGCCCCGGGGCCGCCGAACCGGTGTGACGACCGGTGGCGGCGATGGGGGATCAGGAGAGCGGTCCGACCGCTCTCCTGATCCCCCTTTTTTCTTCATGTCTTCGTGCGGAGAGCGCGCGGAGAGAGAAGAGCAGAGAAGAACACACGGAGCGGGGTGGCGCGGGGCGCAGGGTGGTCAGCCCCGGCAGGTTTCGGGGCCAGTGGTCTGGTGCGACCGGCGCGGCCGGGGTGCGGCGCACGGGGATGATGTGACGGATGAGGCGGGAGGCAGCACGGCCGACGGCTCCTGATCGAGGACGTCGGGGCGCACGCCGAGGACGCGGTCGATCTCGTCCAGGCTGAGCGGCGCCTCGGCCGTGGCCACGGCGCTCAGCACCTCGGCGTAGAGCTCGATCTCGGCCAGCGCGACATGGTCGTGCAGGCGCATGTCGATGTCGGAATCCATGCGCGCCCACCTCCATCGAAAGCGCTGCGGGAGGACGCGACCCGTCCTGTGCGTACGGCCGGACGCCGTTGCCCGTGCCGTCGGGGTCGTCGCCGGGCAGGACCCCTGACGGGGCCCGATATCCAGCCTCGAAATATAGGCTACGCGCCGGTAGCCTCGCGTCGCATGACTCGGACGGGCCATTCTGCGGCCACCGCCGATGGAGCCATCCGCTGCGCCCGATTCACCGGATCCCGGTCGGCGAATTGGGCGTGTCGGCGGATTCGGCTGCACTATTCCCCATCGTTGTCAGGGGATGCGAAAGGTCGGATGTATTGGACCTGAACTGCTGCCCAGAGCATCGCTCGGGCGTCGTTGCCCGATATTGAGCCGTCCGTATCCGGGATTTGCGGGTCTCCGGGAATAGAACTAGCGCCAGGTCACCTTGCGGTGATCGCGTGCGTACCGCTCGTATTTTTCCGGCGTGTCGGCAAAGACCTCACGGTCACTATCGGTGAGTTCGCGGATGACTTTTCCGGGAACGCCCGCCCACAGGGTGCCGGCGGGAACGGTCTTGCCCGGAGGCACCAGCGCTCCGGCGGCGACGAGTGCCCCCGCTCCCACCCGGGCTCCGCCGAGCACGGTGGCCCCGATGCCGATCAGTGCGCCGTCCTCGACCACCGCGCCGTGCACCATCGCCTTGTGGCCCAGGCTGACGCGATCGCCCAGCACAGCGGGCTCTCCCGGATCGGAGTGCAGCCCGCACTGGTCCTGGATGTTGCACAGCTCACCCACGACGATCTCCTCGGTGTCGCCCCGCAGCACCGAGCCGTACCAGACACCGCTGCGATCCCCGATCCGGACGCGGCCCACAACGACCGCCCCCGGGGCGATCCACGCACCGGGGTGGATATCGGGCGTACCGAACGGGCCATCGCCCACCAGGGGTCCGTTCATGTCGTGACTCCTTGCGTCTTAGCGCGGATACGGAGATGAATATGTCCTACTCAGCCCCGCGCGTGCGTGATCCGGCATACCTTAGTAGGAGGATGAGCACGGTGGTCATGATGGGTCGGCACGGTCGACTACCCGCCCGGGTTATTGAGGGGGCGGGGACCGGCTACTACCGTGGTCGGTTCCACGGTGTTCACAACGTCACGCTTCGCACTGGACTCGGGCTCTTGCGCCTCCGTCTCCCGGTACACCTGAAACCCCTGGGACAACGAATGTCACTGACGTGTTCTTGTGGTTCGGGCGGGGAACGTGGGTCAGGCGGTCCGAGCCGCCTACCCCGACTCGCAGCCAACCTGGTTGATTAGGACATGAACGAACACAGCAACGACATTCTGCCGAACCTACTCCGCGACGAAGCCTTCCCGACCGTTCGAAAGAACGGCTACGACAAGCGCCAGGTCGACGATTTCGTCGTCCGCAACCACAACCAGATCCGCGACCTTCAGGAGCGGCTGGCGCGAGCGCACGACGAACTGGAGCAGCTCCGGCGTGAGCTGGCCGAGGCCAAGGAGAAGGCCGCGGTCAAGCCCGAGCACGAGCAGATCAGCGAGCGCATGGCGACGATCCTGCGGATCGCCGAGGAAGAGGCCAAGGACAAGCGCGCCAAGATCGACGAAGAGGTCAACGAGATCCGCGAGAAGGCCCAGAAGGAGGCCGACAAGCGGAAGAAGGAGGCCGAGGAGCACGCCGAGAGCGTCGTCTCCAGCGCCCGCTCCGAGGCCAACGAGATGGTCGGCACGGCCAAGCAGGAGACCGAGCAGCTCCGCACGCAGGCCAAGCAGGACGCCGAGCGGCGCCTGGGCGACGCCGAGGCGCGCGCGAAGACGATCAACGAGACCGCCGACCGCCGCCTGGCCACCCTGACCGCCACGCACAACGAGGCGGTCCGGCGGCTCAACGACATGCACGAGACGCTGGAGGAGCTGCTCACGGCGGAGAAGTCCGCCGGGCCGCTGGAGACCGGCATGTCCGAGGAGGAGATCAGGGCGGCGAACGAGAAGGCCGCCGCCGCGGCTCCTCCGTCGGGGGGCAAGTCCGGAGGGGGAGCGCAGGCGGCGCAGGGGCGGCCCACCACCGCCCCGGCGGCCGGCGGTGCCCAGCAGCCGAAGCCCGCGTCCTCGGGCGGCGGCGCCGAGCCGAAGAGCAGCACGTCCGCACCGTCCACGTCGGCACCGTCCACGCAGTCCACCCCGTCCACGTCCGCCTCCGACTCCTCCGATGGCGAGGAGACCACCAAGGTCCCGCAGCCCCAGAACGGTCCGGAGGCGTCCGCCAACCGGCCTCCGTCGGCGGCGGCCGCCCCCGAGGCGAGCACGCCCCAGGCGGCCCGCCCCGGTGGTGCTCCGCGTCCGCAGGGCGCGCGTTACGCGGGTCCTGCTCCGGATCAGGAGGCCACCGCGCCCGCCGCACCTGCCGCGCCCCCCGCTCCGGGCGGAGGCATCTACAGGCAGCCGCAGACACCCGCTCCGCAGAAGCCGGAGACGGCCGATGGCGCCGAAGGAGTGCGCATCATCAAGCCGTAGAGGTGCCTCCCGCCGCCTCGCTCCGGGGCGCGGGGTTCCCGGTACGAAGCGGAGAACAAAGATCTCAACACCGTTGGTCAGCGGGGCTGTGCGGCGCCGGGGACGAGGGACCGAGCACCCTCGCCCTCGGCGCCGTTTCGTCACGGCTTGCGGGGTATCGTCGGTCTTGTCGTCCTCTGTCGGCTACGATGCCGAAAGCCATGATTATCCGCGCGGCCATCCGGTCTGACCTCGGTGCGATCCTGCGACTCCTGCGGGATCTCGGCGACGCGACGCACGCCCAGAGCGGCACCGTCCGTATGTCCTCGGCCGCTGTCCGGGCATGGACACGCATCGAGAGCGACCCCGACCGCTCCGTCCTCGTAGCGGAGAGCAGAGGGCAGATCATCGGCACCCTCGACCTGATCGTGGTCGCCAACCTCACGCACGACGCCCAGCCGTGGGCAATCATCGAGAACGTGGTGGTCGACGCGGGCTGTCGGCGGCGGGGGATCGGCCGGGCCCTGATCGAGGACGCCCTGGACCGCGCCGCCCGCGCCGGCTGCTACAAGATCGAACTGCTCTCCCACGAGGACCAGCACGATGCCCATGGCTTCTACAAGGCCATGGGCTTCGCCTACTCCGCCGAGGGGTTCCGCCGCTACCTGTGACTCACCCTCAGCCCCCGTTCCCGATGATCTCGGAGATATTGGGGATTCAGCGGCGGTTTTTACCCCGATATCCCCGAGATCAACTTCAGGGGCGGCCAGGTGGCGGTCAGCGCCCCGAGCGCAACGGGATCTGCCGGAAGAACAGCACGGTCACGAAGCCCACGACGGCGATCGGGAGCCCCAGCAGGAAGACGGTGTGCATCGAGCTGTTGAACGCGGTGATCACCGCGTCGTGGGCCGCCGGCGGCAGCGAGTTGATGATCGCGGGGGAGCCCATCGCCGAGTCCGAGATGCTGGGCAGGGGAGGCGGTTCCTGCCCAGCGGCCTGGGCCGCCGCTCGGGCCCGCTCCGCCTTCTCGGCCAGCTGGGCCAGCTCGTCGTGCAGCCGGTTGGTCATCACCGCGCCGAAGGCCGAGACGCCCACCGCCCCGCCGAGGTTCCGGAAGAAGGTGACCGCTGAGGTCCCCGCCGCCAGATCCGCCCTCGACAGCGCGTTCTGCGTCGCCAGGATCAGGATCTGCATCGTCAGCCCGATGCCCAGCCCGATCAGCGCGACACCGAAGCCCACCAGGACCAGGCTGGAGTCGACCTCCAGCAGGGTCAGCACGTAGAAGCCCAGGCCCACCAGGACCATGCCGACGACGGGGTAGATCTTCCACCGGCCGGTGCGGCTGACCACGATGCCCGAGGAGATCGACGCCGTGAGCAGGCCGATCACCAGCGGCAGGGTCATCAGCCCCGAGGCCGTGGGGCTCATCCCCTTGACGATCTGCAGGTACTGCGGGAAGTAGATCATCACGCCGAACATGCCCATGCCGATGGCCATCGAGCCCAGCGAGGACAGCACGAACGTCCGTTCGCGGAACAGCCGCGGCGGCAGGATCGGGTCGTGCGCGCGCCGCTCGCTGACGATGGCGCCGATGGTCAGCGCGATGGCGGCAGCGATGAGCGCGTACGTCGGCGCCGAGTTCCATTCGAACGACTTGCCGCCGAGGCTGAGCACCAGCATGACCGTGCTCGCCGCGCCGACGATGAAGGTCGCGCCCCACCAGTCGATGCGTGTGCCGGTGCGCGGGCGTACCGGCAGCCGGAGCAGCCGCTGGATGACGATGAAGGCGACCACCGCGAGCGGCACGGTGATGAAGAAGCACCAGCGCCAGCCGAGCGGGCTGTCCACGAGGAAGCCGCCGAGCAGCGGCCCGGCCACGGTGGAGACGCCGAAGACGGCGCCGATGAAGCCCGAGTAGCGTCCGCGCTCACGCGGCTCCACCACGTCGCCGAGGATGATCTGCGGCAGCGAGGCGAGCCCGCCCGTGCCGATGCCCTGGAAGAGCCGGGCCACGATGAGCCACGTCATGTCCTGGGCGAAACCGGCGGCCACGGACGACACGATGAAGATGACCAGCGCTATCTGGAAGCACAGCTTGCGCCCCCACAGGTCGGAGAGCTTGCCCCAGATGGGTGTGGTGGCGGTCATCGTCAGCAGCGCCGAGCTCGCCACCCAGGCCAGCCGGTCCTGTCCGCCCAGTTCACCGACGATCGTCGGCAGGGCGGTGCCGACGATCGAGTTCGTCAGCATCGACGTGAGGACGGCGAGCATGAGTCCGATCAGGACCTCGATGATCTGCCGTTGGGTGTACCGGGGCGTCGGCGCCTCGTCCGTGTCGGCACCGCCGGCCGACGGCCGATCGGCCACCCGCGCCCCGGCTGATTGCTCTGGCTGTTCGTCCGGCCGATTCTCGACCGACTGTCGCTCCACTCCGCGTGTCCCCCAAGCGTGTGTGTGGAAATCGAAATCCGAGGGATCCGCGCCCGCCTCCGTTCCCCCGCACAGGACCCGATGTGGGCATGCGGCAGCGTCCCCGCTCGTACGGAGGTGGGTCGACAGGATCATGTACTGGTATAAGTAAACACTGTTGACTTGTCAAGTCGGAACGCTGGATTTCGTCCCTCGCAACAGCCGCCGGTAGGTTGCGACGGGGGTTGTGGCCTGGGCGGGGACCTGTACGGAGGATGGATATGGAACGGCCGGACGACACCAGTGCGTGCGCGGGCCGGGTGCGTGACCGAGCCGCCACGCGCCAGCGCATCCTCGACAGCGCGCGCGAGCTGTTCACCAGCGAGGGATACGAGCACGTGTCCTCCCGGCGGATCGCCGCGCACGCGGGCGTCAACGTCGCACTCATCAACCGCTACTTCGGGGCCAAGCGCGGACTTCTCGCCGAGGTCATCGCGGAGGACGCGGTGTTCCCCGGCATCTTCGAGGGCGACCCCGCCACCCTGCCCCGGCGGCTGGCCGACCATCTGGCCGGGCGCGTGCTCGGCTCCGGAACGCCGCTGCAGCGGGCGCTGGAGCACTCGATGGGCGACCCCGACCTGCGTTCCGTCTACGAGGAGCGGCTGAAGAGCGCCCTCATCGAGCCCCTCGCCGCCCATCTCGGCGGGCCGGACGCCCGAGCGCGGGCGTCGCTGGTGGCCGGGGTGGTGCTCGGCATGGGCGTGGTCAAGCGTGCCGAAGGCGCGACCGCGCTCCTCGAACTCGACCCCGGCGCTCTGGCCGAGCGGCTGACCCGCGTCATCGAGCAGTGCCTGGAGCGGTTCGCGCCCTGAGCGGCGGCTCCCGGGGCCGCCGCACGGCGGCCCCGGGTGGTGTCGGGACCCCGGCCCGGCCACGCCGCGACGCCCCGCGCGCCGTTCGTGTGATCCACCGAACCGCGACGGTCCCCTCCCACCCGGGTTCCGCGTCTATATCGTGTGCGTTCCTGGATCCGAGCGCGACACGCCGAGGGGCCGCGGGGTGCTTTGGATGTATAAGCCCTGTGTTTCGCTGGGAATTGTTCCCGGCGCATTTCGGTAATGCGGTAATGAGGAGCGATAACAGGGGGGAAAGTGACGAATCTCCACGGCGTTACCCGTATACCCCGGCGAAAGAGACCCCGACCCATGACACGGGCAGCGGTGACCTTATCCGTTTTCCTGGCGATCAGCACGACGGGGCTGATATCAGCGACGCGCGCGGTCGCCGACGAACACGGCGGCGTTTCCGAGTGGGCGAGCTACACCGCAGAACGCGCCGTCACCTACGCAACAGCCCAGGTCGGCACACCCTACAAGTTCGGCGGCTCCGGCCCCAGTGGCTTCGACTGCTCCGGCCTGGTCCAATGGGCCTACAAAAAGGCCGGGAAGGCCATCTCGCGCACCACCTACACCCAGTACCGCGAAGGCAGTGCCGTTCCGCGCTCCCGGCTGCGCAGGGGTGATCTGCTGTTCTTCTACTCCGGTCCGAGCCACGTGGGAATGTATGTCGGAAACGGCCACATGATCCACGCGCCGCGTTCCGGACGCCTCGTCCAGATCGTCGATATGGCGAGGTACTACGACCGGAAGCTCGTCGGCGCCCGACGCGTCGCCTGACCCGTCGCGGATTCGCGGCCGGAGCGTCGATCCGGCGGCCCCTTTGCCCCGCGGCCCGCGGCCCGCGCGGCCACAGCGGGGCAAAGGCGCGCCTTGGGGCCATGGGCGCCCGGCCCGGTCCGCTTTCACTCGCGGAGCTTCGCGACCACGTCGATCGCGACCAGGATGTCCATCAGCTCGGAGCCCACCGTCGTACGCGCGGGCATGGGGTCGGAGAAGAACTCCGAATAGACCGCGTTGAACTCGGTGAAGTCGTGCTTGAGGTGATGCAGGTACACCGTGGTCCGCACGACGTCGTGCAGCGTGAGGCCCCGCTCGGCGAGCACCGCCTGGATATTGCGCAGCACCTGGGCCGTCTGCGCCCCGACGGAAGCGGCCACCTCGCCGGTTCGCGGATCGTGCGGGCCGAACCCCGACGTGAAGAGGAACCCCCCGGACACCACGCCCTGGCTGTAGGCCCCGCCCGGCTGAGGTGCCTGGTCGGTGTGGATCGCCTGCTTGGTCATAGTGCGCTCTCCTTTGGGTGAAGACCGTCGGGACATGGCCAGCTGGAATCTGCGACCGGCGTCAGCTCCCACCACTACCATCGCCGATTTCGCGCCAGATCGAGGGCAGAGTCCGGCCCGGGCGTGGCACGGCATTCGGACACTCGCCCCCGCCGTCGCCCCGTTCGCGGCGGCGGCCACTAGATTTGCCAGTGACCTCGTGGGCACTGCCAGCGGTGCGGCACGGAGGGCGCAGCGACAGGTGGGAGGCAGCGCATGACGAGTGTCGTACTCGCCGGGGGCCGCGTCGTCGACGGAACCGGGGCACCCGGTCGGGCCGCCGACGTCGTCGTCGCGGAGGGACGCGTCACCGAGGTGGCCGAGCCGGGACGAGCCGAGGCCGGCGGGCGACGCGTCGACGTCACCGGGCTGGTCGTCGCCCCCGGGTTCATCGACATGCACGCGCACTCCGACCTCGCGGTCCTGGCCGACCCCGCGCACGAGGCCAAGGTCCGCCAGGGCGTCACCACCGAGGTCCTCGGTCAGGACGGGCTGAGCTACGCGCCCGTCACCGACACGACGCTGCCGCAGCTCCGCGCCCAACTGGCCGGATGGAACGGCACCCCCGACCTCGACTACGCGTGGCGCGGCGTCGGCGAGTACCTGGACCGGATCGATGCGGGCACCCCGACCAACGTCGCCTACCTGGTGCCGCACGGCAACGTCCGGATGGCGGTCATGGGCACCGAGGACCGCGCACCCAGCGCCGCCGACCTGGGCGCGATGCGCGCCCTCGTCGCCGACGGCATGGCCGACGGCGCGATGGGGATGTCTGCCGGGCTGACCTACACCCCCGGGATGTACGCCGATGACGCGGAGATCGTCGCGCTGCTCGAACCGGTGCGCGCGGCCGGGGGCTACTACTGTCCCCACCACCGCAACTACGGCTCCCGGGTGGTGGAGTCCTACCAGGAGTGCCTGGAGATCGCGCGACGCGCCGGCGTCGCGCTGCACCTCGCGCACTGCCACGTCAACTTCCCGCGGAACAAGGGGCGCGCCCCCGAGGTGCTCGACGCGATCGACGCCGCCGTGCGGAACCACGGGCTCGACGTCAGCCTGGACACCTACCCCTACCTCGCCGCCGCCACCTACCTGGGCGCGCTGCTGCCCAGCCGCGCGCACGCGGGAGGCACGTCCGCGGCCATCGCCCGGCTGCGCGACCCGGCCGAACGCGCCCGGATCCTCTACGAGGTCGAGGTGGTCGGCACCGACGGCAACCACGGCGTCCCCGCCGACTGGGACACCGTCGTCATCACCGGGGTCACCCGGCCCGAGCTGTCGTGGGCGGTGGGATCGTCGATCCGGCAGCTGGCGGACGCGCGCGGACGCGAAGCCGCGGAGGTCTTCGCCGACCTGCTCATCACCGACGAGATGGGCACCGGCTGCCTGCTGCGCGTCGGCAACGAGGAGAACGTCCGGACGATCATGGCCCACCCCGCGCACACCGCCGGGAGCGACGGAATCCTCGTCGGCGCCAAGCCGCACCCGCGCGCCTGGGGCACCTTTCCCCGCTACTTCGGGACCTACGTGCGCGAGCTGGGCGTCCTGGGTCTGGAGGAGTGCGTGCGGCACCTGACCTCCCGCCCGGCGCGTCGGCTCGGGCTGACCGACCGGGGTGTCATCCGACCGGGCGCGGTCGCCGACATCACCGTGTTCGACCCCGACACGATCGCGTCCACCGCCACCTACGACAACCCCCGCAGCGCCCCCGAAGGCATCCCGCACGTCCTGGTCAACGGCGAGTTCACGGTGCGCGACGGCGTCCGGACCGACCGCGTACCGGGGAGATCCCTGCGCCACCGGGCGTGAGCCGTCGCGGAGAAGAGCACCACCCGACGCCCACACCACCGCCGCCCCCGGCGTCCGGCTCCACCCCCGCGGACAGCCGTCGGCCGGGAGCGACGGATGCCCCGCAGTGTCGGCAGGCAGGTTAAGAGGTGTCTGAGAGTCCGCGGCCGACCGGTACTTCCGCAGGCCAGGGACGAGTAACGTCGATCGGGTGGCGAATAGAGGAGGGACACCCGTGGCGGGTGGAACGCGGGTGCTCGTCGTCGAAGACGAGCCGTCGGTGCGCGACGCCGTCGCCGACGCCCTGGAGCTGGAGGGGTACCAGGTCACCCGGGCCGCCGACGGCGGCAGCGGGCTGGAGGCGGTCCGGCGGTGGCCGCCGGACGCGATCGTGCTCGACGTGCTGATGCCGTTCATGGATGGCCTGACCATGTGCGAGCGGCTGCGGTCCCGTGGCGACCGCACGCCGATCCTGATCCTGACCGCGCGCGATGCCGTGGGCGACCGCGTCGAGGGGCTCGATGCCGGAGCCGACGACTACCTGGTCAAACCCTTCGACCTGGACGAACTGCTGGCGCGGCTGCGGGCGCTGCTGCGTCGTGCCTACCCCGAGGAGACCGGGACCATCGGCTACGCCGACCTGACCGTCGACACCGACGGCGGGCGGGCGTGGCGCGGGGAGCGCGCCATGCAGCTGAGCCGCACCGAGTTCGCGCTGCTGGAGGTGCTGGCGCGCAATGCCGGGCGGGTGGTGCCGCGCGGTGTCATCGCCGACGGTGTGTGGGGCTACGACTTCGGGCCCAACTCCAACTCGCTGGACGTCTACATCGGCTACCTCCGCCGCAAGCTGGAGGCCGGGGGCGAGTCCCGGATGGTGCACACCGTGCGCGGCGTCGGCTACGTCCTGGAGGAGCGGCCGAGCGCCGGCCGCGGGGACGCGTCCCGTGGCTGAGGGAACCGGTCGGGACGGTCGGCGCCAGGGGCGGGACCGGCGCTCCCCCGCGGACGCGACCGCTGCCGCGGACGCCTCCGGTAGCGGCGGCACCACGGCAGGGCCGAAGCCCACGGTGTGGACCCGGTGGCCGCTGCGCGTGCGCCTCGCGGTCCTGACGGCCGTTGTCGTCGCGGGCGCGGTGCTGGCCGGGGCGGGGGTCGCCTTCGTCGTCGTCCGCCACACCCTCTACGGCGAGTTGGACGGCAGCCTGACGCGTGAGGCCACCCGCGTCGAGCGGCAGATCGACCGCAACACCTGGCTCGGGTCGGCCGAGTGCGTGTATGCGACGGCACCCGCCTGCGTGCAGATCATCGACGCGGGCGGCGGGGTGGACCCCGAGCCGGGGGGCTTGCGTCCGGAGGTGCCGGGGACGGCGGTCGAGGTCGCGCGGGGCGAACGCGACGCGTTCTTCGTCGACACGCGGATCGGTGACATCCCGCTGCGGGGTTATGTCGCGCCGATCGGCGGCGACCGCGCCGTACAGGTCGCCATCCGCTCCGACCGCGTCAAGGCCACCGTGGTCGACGTCGGCACGCGACTGGCGCTGGCCGGTGCGATCGGCGTCGTGCTGGCGGGCGCGCTCGGCTACCTGGTGGCGCGGACCGGGCTGCGCCCGGTCGCGCGGCTGACCCGCACCGCCGAGACCATCGCCGCCACGCGCGACCCCGGGCACCGCATCGACCTGCCCGGCAACGACGAGCTCGCCCGCCTCGCCGACAGCTTCAACACCATGCTCGACGAGCTGGAGCGGTCCGTCACCGCGCAGCGGCGGCTGGTCGCCGACGCCTCCCACGAGCTGCGTACGCCGCTCACCGGGCTGCGCACCAACATCGACCTGCTCGCCCGGGACCTGCCGCCGGAGCACCGGACACGGATCCACGGCACGCTCCGCGCCCAGATCACCGAGATGACGGGGCTGGTCAACGACCTGATCGAACTCGCCCGGGGCGAAGCGCCCGAGGGGCGGACGGAAGACGTGCGGCTGGATGAGGTCGTGGAGCACTGCGTCGACTCCGAGCGGCGGAACCGCCCGGGGGTCCGCTTCGACGTGCGCGTCGAGCCGACGGTGGTGGTGGGCATGCCCGAGCGGCTCGCGCGGGCGATCACCAACCTGCTCGACAACGCCGCGAAGTTCAGTCCGGACAACGGGGAGGTGGAGGTGCGCCTGACCGACCGGGAACTGACGGTGCGCGACCGCGGGCCCGGCATCGCCCCCGACGACCTGCCCCATGTCTTCGACCGCTTCTACCGGGCCCGCGCCGCCCGTGGCCTGCCGGGATCGGGACTCGGCCTGGCGATCGTGCGGCAGGTCGCCGAAGGCCACGGGGCCGCGCTCCGGGCCGAACCCGCACCTGGCGTCGGGACCGTGTTCCGGATGTCGTTCCCCGCTGAGGAGAGCTGAGCATTCGCCATTGCGCTGATCCCGCGAATCGATAACACAGGTGTATGGAGTGGGTCGGCATCACCGCCGACAACACCCTCGACAAGACTGCCGACAACACCGCCGCGAAGATGGTCCATAGTTCCGCGGAAATTCCTTTCGCCACGGTCTTTCATATTTTCCAGCTTCTGCTTATAGTGGATTTCAGGTGCAATGATGGGTTCCGCGCCCCTGTTCTTCGTCGGTTAGCTCCTTCGGCGGGGGTGCGGAGAAGTCAGCGGC
This sequence comes from Nocardiopsis gilva YIM 90087, assembly GCF_002263495.1. Taxonomy (NCBI): domain Bacteria; kingdom Bacillati; phylum Actinomycetota; class Actinomycetes; order Streptosporangiales; family Nocardiopsidaceae; genus Nocardiopsis; species Nocardiopsis gilva. Next base: position 858,219 of record NZ_CP022753.1, read on the forward strand.
ACGCGGGGCTCGCCACCCGTCCAGCGGGTCGGTGTGTCCAAGCGTCGTCCGCCTAGGCTTTTGGTCCCAAACTCCCAGATCACACGGGTTTTCTTCGGTGGTGGGGGAGATGGGATCCCCTGCGTTGGCCGCGGCCAATCCATCGATCATCCCCCTGTCGTCGCTGGATTCCGCGGTACTCGTGGATACGTGAGTCTCGGCTGTCGCCGCCGTGTGAACCGCTATTACCTGCTTCTGGCGTGAAGTGCGCGCAGGAGGCCGTCGCCGTACTCCTGCCCTGTATCCAAGGGTCGGATCGGCGAGGCGCGGAGGAGCGAACAAAATCCATGGCCACGCGGGCGCCACGCCCGCAAAAGAGTGCGCGCTCAATAACTGGGTTGTGCGCTGATCGGTGATTCGACCATCAGCGTTTAGTTGGGCTGCGCCTTTGATCATCCGTCCTCTATGCAATTTCGGAAGCATGCCCTTTGGGGTTTTGGAGGGAGGAATACATGGGTCTTGTGGAGAGGGGATTCCGGCTCGTTCGGGAGGACATGGCGCGGCCCACGATGCGTGCGGCGGCCGCCGTATCCACCGCGCTGTTGATCGTCACGCTCGGGCCAGTCTCCGACAGCAACGCCGCAGTTCAGAGCCCTACACACGCCTCGACGCGCTCGAAGGGCGCCGCGTCCGCCGCGGTGTCCCATGCCCTGAACCAGGTCGGAAAGCCCTACCGCTACGGCGCGGCCGGGCCGAGGGCGTTCGACTGCTCGGGTCTGGTGCAGTGGTCCTACCGCAGGGCCGGAAAGTCCACCGGGCGCACCACCTACGCACAGTTCCGGCGGGGCCGGCCGGTTTCCCGGTCTTCCTTGCGCAAGGGCGACCTCGTGTTCTTCTATTCGGGGCCGGGCCATGTCGGGGTGTATATCGGTAACGGCCGTATGGTCCACGCGCCGCGCTCCGGCAAGAACGTACACATCACCAGGATGTCCGCCTACTTCGACCGCTACTTCGTTGGAGCGCGCCGTATCGCCTGACCACTGAGGATTCTCCGGAGGAACCACCCACGTCCCATCGCCGTGTTACCCGTGTACGCCGGATAGCGGGTTCTCCTGGCAAGCACGGCGATGGGTCTCCGGATGTTCTCTTCTCCCTTCTTCTCTTCTCGATGGCCCGTCACGTTCTCCCGGCGTCGTTCGCCCTATTGTCCGCGGCCGAACTCGCCGGGCGTGCAGATCCGACGTCCTCCTGCTCGCCTACACCCGACATTGATTCGCAGAGGAGGCCGCAAGGGTACGGCGAGGAAATGAATCCGTCGATGCCGCGCCAGTATCTCGGCGTGCTCCGAGCGTGGCGTGGCGTACATCTCAATAGGAATATCGATACGCATGGAGCGGCACCGGGCGGGAGATCCGCTGCCGCTATTCGGCGTGCGCGGGCCAGTGGTCGTAGGGCCGCCGCCCGACTTTCGCGTGCCGTGAATGGCGCCGGTCGCGAATCAGCCCACGACGATCGCCCCGGCCAGGACCGGGTCGTTGAACGTGACCGAGCCGGAGCCGGTGGCGATGGCCCGTCCACCCTGGCAGGACGTTCCCTCGTACAGGGCGTACCTGGTGGGCACTTCGGTACCGATCGAGACGACCCCGCCCTGGTCCGCGTCGAGGACCCGGCAGCCGCCGGCCTCGACCACCTGCCGGTGCCCCGATTCGAAGGTGACCGTCACCGGTCGCTCGCGGTCGGCCGCGCCGGACATACCGGCCAGCGCCCCGGCGATGGTGGCGGACATGGTGGCGAGGTTCGCTGGGCGGATCGGCACGGTTGCCTTCCCTCTACGGAGCGGGCGGATCACTACTCCCTGTCATTTACCTACATCGGCTGGTCGAGGAGGGGGAACCGCCGCCGGTGTGTCGCGGTCGGATCTGCGCGAGGGTGCACGGACCCGGGTGGGCGCCGGGACCGCTCGCGTCGGCGGATAGTGTGTGGGCGAGCCGCCGCATCGGGTTCAGGAATGGAGGACAGCCGTGGTCTCGCTCTACACCCTGTTCCACGTGCTGTTCGCCGGACTCGATGACCCGTGGTCGCTTGTGCCCACGGCGGCTCCCGGCGGTGCGCTCGCGCTACTGGCCCTCGTCGCCGTCGGCGCCGCGCTGAGCTGGATCGCCGTCCGCGGGCTGCGCGCGTGGCCCCCGCTCGACGACGGTGAGGTCGACCGCTCCCGCGCCATGCTGTGGCGCTCCGAGCGCCTCACCCCGCCGCCACTGCGCGACCCCGATGCCCCAGGCAAGCCGCGTCCCCGGGCGCCCGGAGCGGTCCGGGTGGCCGTGTAGCCCGAACGCGGTCGCGGCGTCGGCTCCGCGTTTCCCGATCTCGTCGCGTTCCCGCCGTCCCGCGTCTCTCTTCACGCTTCCACGCGTGCTCTGCCGCGCGGCCACCTCGTCCTGCGTCCGTTGCACCCACCAGACGAGGGGCTTGCTCACCCATGTACACCTTCGGCCCGATCGCGGCCGCCATCGCCGTCGTATCCACCGTCCTCACCACGCTCACCGCCGTCGCCACCCCGGTCGCTGGGGCCGCCGGCGCGGCCGTCGCCATCGTGTGCCTGACCGCCGTCGTGCGGCTGGCCGTCCTTCCACTTTCCGTCGCCCAGGTCCGCGGCGAGAAGGCGCGGGCGCGCCTCGCCCCCAAGCTCACGGCGCTGCGGGAGAAGTACGCCAAGAACCCGGAGCGGATGCTCGCCGAGCAGCGCCGGGTGTACGCGGAGGAGGGCAGCTCGCCCCTGGCCGGATGCCTGCCGATGTTCGCCCAGATGCCTGTGTTCATCGTGCTCAACGGGGTGTTCACCAGCGCCACCATCGCCGGCGCCCCGAACGATCTGCTCACCCACACCCTCGGCGGCATCCCGCTGGGCGCCAGGCTCGGCGACGTCCTCGGTGGCGGCCTCACACCGCAGGTTCTGGTCTACATCTCGCTGCTCGTCGTCATCGCCGCGGTCGCGTGGGCGTCGCGCCGGTGGCTGACCCTGCCCGCCCTGAGGGCCAGCGCGGAGTCCGGCGGCCCGGAGCTCCCCGGCGCGCGGATGATGTCCTTCCTGTCGTTCGGCACGGTCGCCATCGCCGCGTTCGTGCCGCTGGCCGCCGGGCTCTACCTGGCGACGAGCACGGCCTGGACGGTCGCCGAGCGCCTGGCGCTACGCCACCTGATCACCGGCTGACGCCGGTTGCGCGGGGGTGGGGGAAGGACGGACCCCCGCCCCCGCTGCCACTCACGAGGCGTCGAGGCAGGCCGCGCGCTCCTCGCCCGAGCTCGCCGACGCGGACTGCGATCCGGATCCGGTTCCGGCGTCGCACTGGACCAGCTCGGGCAGCAGACTGAGCAGGCCGAGCACGGCCACCCCCGCGCCGAGCCACAGCGGCGCGGTGAGTCCGTACCCGGCACTGATCACCAGGCCTCCGCCCCAGGAGCCGATGACGACACCGGTGGTGATGACGGACGAGTGCACGGTGTTGACCAGGGCACCGTCGTTGCCGACCCGCATCACCCGGGCCGCCATGGCCGGGTTCATGGTCACGCCCACGAGGCCGATCAGGATGAGGGCGGCGACGGCGAGCACGGGGACCTCGGCGAAGGCGGCGAAGATGACGAGCGCGGCGGTCAGGGCGATGAGGCCGACGGCCAGAACCGGGAGCGTGTGGTCGTCGGCCAGTCGGCCCACGATCGCGTTGCCCACGACGGTGGCCAAGCCGTAGGCGACCAGCAGCAGCGGCACGGTCTCCGGCGCGAAGCCGCTGACGTCGGTCAGGATCGGGACGAAGTAGCTGAATGCGGCGAACGTGGCGCCGATGATGAGCATGCTGGTGGCGTAGACCGCCCACAGCCGCACGTTCACGAGCGCCGCCACTTCCGCGCGCACGCTCACCGACTCCGGGCTGGGGGAGGCCGCCAGGAGACGGAGGATGACCAGTCCGGTCAGCAGCACCAGAACGGCCACCGACCAGAAGCTCGCCCGCCAGCCGAAGTGCTGGCTGATCAGGGTCGCCGCCGGGAGGCCGAGGACGGTGCCGATCATCAGGCCGCCGATCGCGACCGACACGGCCCGGCCGCGCAACCGCGGCCCGACCATCTCCGCGCAGGTCGCGAGCCCGACACCGAAGAAGGCGGCCGATGCGACACCCGTGATGACGCGCGCCGCCATCATCATCCCGTATCCGCTGGAGAGCGCCCCCAGGGCCTGCCCGAGGAAGAACACCCCGATCAGCGTCAGCAGCGCCGTCTTACGGGAGGTGCGGAGCAGCCCGACGGTCAGGACGGGGCCGCCCAGCGTCATGGCGGCCGCATAGGCGGTGATCAGGTATCCGACCGCGGCGATCGACACCCCGAACTCCTCTGCGAGCGCGGGCATCAGGCCCGACACCATGAACTCACTGGTGGTCATGGAGAACACCCCGAGACCGATCACGTAGACGGCCAACGGCATGGGAAAACCTCTCTTTTGTGCGGTCGCGTGGACGACCGGTTTTTTATCGATCAGTACAAAACGCGGACATGAAAAAGCCAGGGTGCGGCGGCATGCGGACCGGAGATGCCCGGGTGCTTACGGGGCGGGGGGAAGGAGCCCTGCCAGCGGATCAGAGCGTGGCGAGGGTGCCCTCCACGATGTCGTCCAGGGCGGAGCGGTCCTGGCTGACCTTGCCGAGTACGCGCAGCCCGTAGTAGGCGCTGAGCACGCACCGTGCCGCCTGGCGCGGATCGCGGTCGGCGGAGATCTCGCCCAGCCGTTGGCCGACGACGATGACGTCGTGGATGGCGTCCTCCAGCCGCTTGAACGAACGATCGGCCAGCCGCGCCACCGCGTCGTCCCGTCCCGCGGGTTCGACGGCGGCGTTGATGGCCATGCATCCGCGCCTCTGCGGGTCGTCCATGTCGATGTCGATGACCTGCGTCATCAGCCTGCGCAGCCGGTCCTTCGCCGTCCCCGGCCCGTCCAGCAGCTCCAGCTGGGCCTGGAAGCCGTCCTGGGTGTAGCGGCGCAGCGCCTCCTCATACAGGCGCTGCTTGTTGCCGAAGGCGTTGTAGAGACTCCCGCGCCCCAGACCGGTGCCCTCGCACAGGTCGCCCGTGGAGGTGGCCTCATAGCCCTTCGACCAGAACACCTCCATGGCGGCCGCTACGGCGGCGGTGTCGTCGAACTCCCTTGGTCTGCCCACGGCACGAGTTCTATCTTTTCTGTACAGATCGGTCAAATACGGGCCGCCGCTCCGCCGGCGTCGAAAGCCGAGGGGAATCGGGTGCGGGTGGGCGGGACGCCCACCCGCACCCGCGTGTCTTACATCGGAACGTTCACGCAGGCCAGCCGATCCCCGGCCTTACCGGCCTCGCCGGGTCCGGTCTTCGTGTGGTTCTCGTGGATCACCACCGAGTTCGCCTCGCCCGTCCGCGGCCGGAAGTCGACGGTGGCCGTGGATTCCGCGTTGCCGTCGCCATCGGTCGTGAAGTCCAGCCAGACCTCGTTCTCGGGGTTGGCGTAGTCGGGGTTGACCGACGGAGTCGCGTCCGGGTCGGCCTCGTTCTGGTAGTGCGGTCCGGAGTCGGCCGGGTCCTTGCCGCAGGGCTTGGTGTGGACGTGCGACCCGTAGTCGCGATCGGGTTCGAGGCCGTTCACGGTCAGGATGAACCGCGTCCGCGCGTCTCCCTCCGGCTGGACGTCGACATCGACCTTCTTTCCCTCGGGGACGGCGTCGTCGTAGGTGATGGCGGTGGCGTCCGGTGAGTAGGGCTCCCACGTTCCCGAGACCTGGATCGGGGAGGCCCCCGCCTTCTCTCCGTCGCCGTTTTCCGGTGATGGGGAGAGTTCGGCGCCGGTGGTGGGCTCGGGGGTGTTGTTCGCGTCGTTCGGGTCGGCTGCGCCGCAACCTGCGAGCAGCAGCGAGACGAGTGTGGATCCAATGAGGGCGCGGGTCATGGGCACGGAAAGACTCCTCGGCTTGGGTCGACGTGCTGGACTGCCCGGAAAACGCTACCGAAGGTGCCTACCCCATTACAGAGGTGTGCCGCTGGTGATGGAAGATGCAGGGGTTTTGGGCGGCGCGAAGCTGTCCTTAAAGGTGAACGCCTCGGCCGTGGGCCCGTGGCGGCGCAGCAGGGCCAGGCGCTCACCCGCCTCGTCGAGCGTCGGGATGTGCGCGGCGGGGATCCACCACAGCACCAGTGTCACGTCCCGCATGTGCTGGAACCACTCGCGCCTGCGGCGGAGCAGGTCGATGTGCTCGCTGCGGTAGGTGAACTCCCACAGCGCCTCCCGCGACTCCCACACGGAGAAGTTGATGAGGAGGTCGTCGCCGAACGGCCGGGCCTCGGTTGCATCGTCGCGACCCTCATCGGTGTAGCGCCACACGAATCCGGGGCTGGCGTCGGCGAGGGCGTTGATCGGGGTGAGGTTGTCGACGAACCCGGCCATCGAGGGGGCGTCGAGGGGAGCGTTGAGGATACCCACATTCAGTTGGGCGAGATGGTGGTCGGCCATGGCCCTCAGCATGTCCCTGCCGGACTTCTAAGTCAATGGATTTTGTTTTTAGAAATCCGGACACAGCACCCCTCCCGCAGCGGGGCCATACGCGCGGTGAACCCCTCCGCACCCGCACCCTCCAGCAGGCCACGCAGTAGTTCCAGGTTCATTCCGCAGGCCAATGGCGGGAAGTCGCGCGCGAGGGTGTGGAACGGGCAGTTGCGCAACCGCACCGCATCCGTGTCGTCGGGGTCAGACACCGGCTCGTATCCCAGCCGCTCCAGACGCTGAGCGAGATCGTCCAGGGAGAACGCGTCGCACGCGGAGTCGCCCGCGGCCGTCCCGCAGGTAGGCGGCCCGTCGTCCGCGGATCGGAGTGCCGCCCCGCGCCGCACCCCCTCCTCCCGCGCCGCCTCGTGCAGCGCCTCCTCGGCCCCGTGCCGCTGCACCGCCTCAGCCAGCACCAGCGCCGCCGTCTCGTAGTCGCGCGGGGGCAGCTGCACGGTGAGCTGCCGTTCGCCGCGCCGATACAGCTTGGCCGGCCGACCCGAGCCGGGCCCCTCCCGCCCGGACACCTTCCGCTGGGCGACGTCAAGCAGTCCCGCCGCGACTAGCTTGTCCAGGTGGAAGGCGACGAGCGTGCGCTGCGCGCCCACAGCCTGGGCCGCCTCGGCGCGGCTCACCTCGCCTCCGCTTTCCACCACGAAGTCGTACAGGCGCCGCCGCAGCGGATCGGACAGGAGGCCGACGGCGTCGATCCCGGATTCGGTCATGCCCCTATTGTCGTCCGGACGGCGAAGCAGAGCGGAGACAGGGAGACGGCACCCCGCGGACTCTTCGCTACCGTCATGGAATTCCTGTGCCCCTGACCTCCATGCGCCAAGGAGGGGGAGGGTGCTCGTGCCTGTTCTAGAGTGCTGTTGGGGCAGGGCTCGGAAGGTCGGGAGAGGGGCGGCTCGTTATCCCCGGTGAAGCGTGGAGAATCCGGCCGGGACCAATCCCCACCCCACCCCATCACCCTTGCTGAACAGGCCATATGAGAACGATCAAGCGCGGTGGCGAGTACGAGCTCGACATCAGGAAGTCCCGTTTCATCTGCGCGATGGCGCGGGTGGGCGACGAGGACGAGGCACGCGCCTTCATCGCCGAACGTCGCAAGGAGCACTGGAGCGCCAACCACAACTGCACCGCGTATGTGATCGGTCCCGACGGCGGGGTCCAGCGGTCCAGTGACGACGGTGAGCCGTCGGGCACGGCGGGGGTGCCCATGCTGGAGGTGCTGCGGCATCGCGAGCTCACCGACACCGTGGCCGTGGTGACCCGGTACTTCGGTGGAACCAAGCTCGGAGCTGGTGGCCTGATCCGCGCCTACGGCAATGCGGTGTCCGCCGCGGTCGACGAATTCGGTGTACTGGAGCGGCGCACTCTGCTCGTGGTGGCGGTGATCGCCGACTACCTGCGGGCCGGGCGGTTGGAGAGCGACCTGCGCGACTCCCGCCACCACGTGCGCGGTGTCGAGTACGGCTCCGACGTGCAGATCGATATCGCGCTCGACGAGCGTGACCTGCCCGAATTCGAGGCGTGGCTGGCCGAGGCCACCGGCGGCCAGGCGCTGTGCGAGGTCCTGGGCACCACCACGATCGAGGTGGAACCGGCAGCGGAGCCGTGACCGGACGCGCCCGGGGACCGGCCGTGGTCGGCGCGGGCCGGGCCGATGCCGGTCAACATGGGGGACACGGAACGCGGCCATCCAGGTAACAGCCGTAGGCGCCGCGGCCACCGCGTTCTAGGATTTGCGCGTAGACGGCCGAAATCGTAGGGGAGTGAGCGGCCATGCGCACCTGGCGGCGGGCGCGGGCACAGGTGGCTCTGGCCACCGGCATCTGGTTGCTCGTGGCCACCGTCGGCTGCACGCAGGCGGAGTCCGAACCGCCCTCCGCCCGGAAGTCGCCGCACCCGCTCGCCACCTCCTTCGCGGGCGACCTCCCGCCCGGACTCTCCGGAGAGCCGATCCGCTACCTGCACGGCCCCGGAGCCCAGGGGCCGGCGATCCTCGGCGACGAGATGGGCGTGCGCATCGAGTCGCTCGGCGACGTGTTCCTGATCAGCTCCAACAGCGAGGAGAAGCACGCCCTCCAGCGCCCCGCCGACGGGACGACGCTGTGGCAGGGCGAACAGCGCGTCGACGGCTTCGACACCACGCGCGACGGCTCGCCGGTGATCGTGCTGGTCACCGCGGAGGGCGACGCCACCACGGTCGTCGACGACACCGGCGCGACCGTCTGGACCGGCACCGATCCCCGCGACGTCTTCGTCGGTGGCGTGGTGGTGCGGCGACCGGAGAAGTGGAGCGCCGACGACCCCCACGGCAAGTTCACCGTCCTCGACACCGAGGGGGAGGAGCTCTGGCGGTTCACCTTCGCGCCCCCGGACGCCGATGACGGGGACACGGACAATGGGGACACCGACGAGGGGGAGGACGCGGCATCTACGACCGACGACGACCGGCTGGGCGTCCCAGTGGGCGCGCGCGGTGACGTGCTCCTGCTGAAGAACGGCGAGGGCGTGCTGCAGGCCCGCAACATCGGCGGCGAGGACGCCGGCGACCTGCTGTGGAGTAGGGCCGGTGACGCCCCCGACCTGGGGCGGGAGACGGCCGTACCGCGTCCGCTGCCCCAGATCGTCGGGTTCTACGTGGTGCCGGAGGACCTGACGGACCCCGAAGACGCCGGGGCCGGCGACGGCGCCACCGCCTCGGACGGCGAGCGCTCCGGATCCAACGGCGCCCCGGGTAACGGGGCCGGAGAGGGCGCGAAGGGGCCCGGGCCCCGGGAGACCGTGCTCGTCCGGTGGAGCCTTCCGGAGGCGCCCTCGGTCCTCTCCCTGCACGATCTGAGCGACGGCGACGTCCTGTGGACCCGGGCCGAACCGGGCGCCAACCCCGGCGATCGCGACTTCAATCCGGGGCACGTCGCCGGGACCGTCCACGACGTCACAACCGACACCCTCCTGCTGCCACAGGCCAGCGGAGCGACGCCGATGATCGCGATCGACCTGCTCAGCGGCGAGATCAAGTGGGAGTTCACCAACGGGGCCGAGCGCTCCATCTCGCCGGCGTTCGCGTTCGACGGCCACGTCTACGGCGATTCGCGCGATTCCGACGGCGGCACCCAGGTCGTGCTCGACGCCGAGACGAAGCGGACCATCGCCGAGGGCCTCGACTCCTATGTCGAGACCGTCACCGACGACGGCTACGCCATCGTCGTCCAGGGCCGCCAGCGTTTCGTCTTCGGTCCGGACGACGCGGGTGTGGACGGTTCGCCGCCCCCGGCCGAGACCCCCACGGCCCGCCCGGATGAGCAGGAGGATCGTGAGGGATAGGGGTCCGCAGGGGCGGCCCGGATCACAGTTCGCGGTCCCCCGCTGGTGCCGACCCGCGGAGCGATTCTCTACGATCTCAAAGTATGAACATGCCGGAGAGTGGGGCCGCCAGCGCGGACGGCCCGGCCCTGGGCGCCGGATTTCCGGCCGCCACGCGGGAGCGGTGGCGCGAACTCGTGGCCGGAGTGCTGGCCAAGACCGGGGTCGACGTCGACAGCTCGGCGCACGCGCCTGAGGAACTGCTGGCCTCCGCCACCTACGACGGGTTCACCATCGGCCCGCTCTACGTCGCGGAGGACGAGGACGACCAGGTGCAGGGGGGCGGGTTCCCCGGTCTCGCGCCGTTCACACGGGGCCGCCGCCCCGAGGGCGCGGTCACCAGCGGGTGGGACATCCGCCAGCAGCACGTGGGACCCGACCCCGCCGCCACGCGCAAGGCGGTGCTCGCCGACCTGGAGAACGGCGTCACCTCGCTGTGGCTGGCCGCCGGTGACCAGGGCGTACCGGTCGCCGGAATCGGTGAGGCGCTGGCCGATGTCCACCTCGACCTGGCCCCCGTCGTCCTGGATCCCGGCCCCGACACCGACGACGCGGCGGCCGCCGAGGCCCTGCTCACCGCCTGGTCCGACCGCGACATCCCCGACACCGCCGTCTCCGGCAACCTCGGCATCGACCCGATCAGCCGCGTCGCCCGCACCGCGGTACCGGACGACGCCGCCACCGCCGCGGCCGACATCGACGCTGCGGCCCGCCTCGCCGCCTCCCACGCCGCGCGCTACCCGGGCCTGCGGCTCATCACCGTCGACGGCACCCCCTACCACGACGCGGGCGGCTCCGACGCCCAGGAACTGGGCGCGACCATGGCCGCGGGCGTCGCCTACCTGCGCGCGCTCACCGACGCCGGACTGGACCTGGCCGACGCCGCCGCACGGCTGGAATTCCGGTACGCCGCCACCGCCGACCAGTTCGCCACCATCGCGAAGCTCCGCGCCGCCCGCGCCATGTGGGCGCGCGTCGCCGAGGTGTGCGGGCTGCCCGCCGAGCAGCGCGGCATGCGGCAGCACGCCGCCACATCGGCGGCCATGATGACCCGCCGCGACCCGTATGTGAACATGCTGCGCACCACCCTGGCCTGCTTCGGCGCGGGCACCGGCGGGGCCGACGCGGTGACGGTCCGGCCGTTCGACGCCGCGCTCGGCCTTCCCGACGACTTCGCCCGCCGCATCGCCCGCAACACGCAGTCGCTGCTGCTGGAGGAGGCCCACCTGGCCCGGGTCATCGACCCCGCCGGAGGCTCCTTCTTCGTGGAGCGGCTCACCGCCGACCTCTACACCGCGGGGTGGGCGTTCTTCCAGGAGCTGGAGGCCGCAGGCGGCATGGCCGCGGCCCTGACCAGCGGGCTGGTCGCCCAGCGCGTGGACGAGGTGTGGCAGAAGCGCCGCGACAACCTGGCGCACCGCCGCGACCCGGTCACCGGCGTCAGCGAGTTCCCCGACCTCGACGAGCCCCGGGTGGAGCGCTCCGCCGCCCCCGGCGCCGTCACCGCGCCCTCCGCCCCGACCGCGCTGCCCCGGCACCGCTACGCCGAGGACTTCGAGGCGCTGCGCGACCGCTCGGACGCCCACCTCGACGCGACCGGCGAGCGTCCCAGGGTCTTCCTGGCCACGCTCGGTCCGGTCGCGGCACACACCGCCCGCGTCACGTTCGCCGCCAACCTGCTCCAAGCGGGCGGGATCGAACCGGTCCCCGGCGGCGACGACGTGGCCGCGGCCGTCGCCGCGTTCCGCGACAGCGGGGCGCGCGTCGCCTGCCTCTGCTCCAGCGACAAGGTCTATTCCGAACTCGCCGCGGACGCGGCGGCGGCGCTCAAGGAGGCGGGGGCCGAGAAGGTGCTGCTCGCCGGAAAGCCCGCCGAACGCTACGCGGCGGCGGGTGTGGACGCGTTCCTGTTCGCCGGCTGCGACGCGCATAGCCTGTTGGTAGAGCTGCACGACGTTCTGGGGTGCACTCAAGAAGGTGGGGACCGATGATTCCGGACTTCAGCCGTGTCGAGCCCGGAACCCCCGACGGTTCCGGCGCCGATGCCGAGGCGTGGGCGCAGGCCCTGGCCGACTCCACGGGCAAGGGCGCCGACGCGCTGGTGTGGGAGACCCCCGAGGGCATCGGGGTGAAGCCGCTCTACACCCCGGCCGACCGCGCCGGCCTCGACTTCGTCGGCGGCTACCCCGGCATCGCGCCCTACCTGCGCGGCCCCTACCCCACGATGTACGTCAACCAGCCGTGGACCATCCGCCAGTACGCCGGGTTCTCCACGGCCGAGGAGTCCAACGCCTTCTACCGGCGCAACCTCGCGGCGGGCCAGAAGGGGCTGTCGGTCGCCTTCGACCTGGCCACCCACCGCGGCTACGACTCCGACCACCCGCGCGTGGCCGGCGACGTGGGCATGGCCGGTGTGGCCATCGACTCCATCTACGACATGCGCCAGCTGTTCGACGGCATCCCGCTGGACAGGATGACCGTCTCGATGACGATGAACGGCGCCGTCCTGCCGGTCATGGCGCTGTACATCGTCGCGGCGGAGGAACAGGGAGTACCGCCGGAGAAGCTGGCGGGGACCATTCAGAACGACATCCTCAAGGAGTTCATGGTCCGCAACACCTACATCTACCCGCCGCAGCCCTCCATGCGGATCATCTCCGACATCTTCGCGTTCACCTCGCAGAAGATGCCGCGCTTCAACTCCATCTCCATCTCCGGCTACCACATGCAGGAGGCCGGGGCCACCGCCGACCTGGAGCTGGCCTACACCCTGGCCGACGGCGTGGAGTACATCCGCGCGGGCCGCAAGGCCGGGCTGGAGGTCGACTCCTTCGCGCCGCGCCTGTCCTTCTTCTGGGCCATCGGAATGAACTTCTTCATGGAGGTGGCCAAGCTGCGGGCGGCCCGGCTGCTCTGGGCCGAGCTGGTCAACGGCTTCGGGCCCACGAACCCCAAGTCGCTGTCCCTGCGCACGCACTCCCAGACCTCCGGCTGGTCGCTGACCGCCCAGGACGTGTTCAACAACGTCGTGCGCACCTGCGTGGAGGCCATGGCCGCCACCCAGGGGCACACCCAGTCCCTGCACACCAACGCGCTCGACGAGGCGCTGGCCCTGCCCACCGACTTCTCCGCGCGCATCGCCCGCAACACGCAGCTGGTCCTCCAGCAGGAGTCCGGCACGACCCGCGCCATCGACCCCTGGGGCGGCAGCCACTACGTCGAACGCCTCACCTACGAGCTCGCCCAGCGGGCCTGGGCGCACATCCGCGAGGTCGAGGAGGCCGGGGGCATGGCGGCCGCCATCGACGCCGGCATCCCCAAGATGCGCATCGAGGAGGCGGCCGCCCGCACCCAGGCGCGCATCGACTCCGGCCGCCAGCCGGTCGTCGGCGTCAACAAGTACCTGCCGGACACCCCCGACGAGATCGACGTGCTCAAGGTCGACAACAGCCGGGTCCGCGCCGAGCAGCTGGAGAAGCTGCGGCGGCTGCGCGAGGAGCGCGACGACGCGGCCGTTCGCGCGGCGCTGGACCGGCTCACCGCCGCCGCGGAGGGCGAGTCGCACGGCACCACCCTGGAGAACAACCTGCTCGCCGCGGCCGTCGATGCCGCCCGCGCCAAGGCCACGGTCGGCGAGATCTCCGACGCCATGGAGAAGGTGTTCAAGCGGCACTCCGGGCAGATCCGTACCATCCAGGGGGTGTACCGCGAGGAGGCGCAAACGTCGTCGGAGGCAGCCCACACCATGGAGACGGTGGCCGAACGCGTCCACAGGTTCGAGGAGAACGAGGGGCGGCGCCCGCGCATCCTGGTCGCCAAGATGGGCCAGGACGGGCATGACCGCGGCCAGAAGGTGATCGCCACGGCCTTCGCCGACCTCGGCTTCGACGTCGACGTCGGCCCGCTGTTCCAGACACCGGAGGAGGTCGCGGCCCAGGCGGCCGAGGCCGACGTGCACATCATCGGCGTCTCCTCGCTGGCGGCGGGGCACCTCACCCTCGTCCCCGCGCTGCGCGAGCAGCTGGCCGCCCAAGGGCGCGAGGACATCATGGTCGTCGTCGGCGGTGTCATCCCGTCGGCCGACTTCGACGCGCTGTACGAGGCGGGCGCCGCGGCGATCTTCCCGCCCGGCACCGTGATCGCGGAGGCCGCGATCGGCCTGCTCGACCGCCTCGACGAGGTCCTCGGCCACGGCGCGTCCGACGCCTCCGGCGAGCACGGCGGGCAGGGCGGATGAGCCGCAGGATCGACATCGACGCCTACGCCGAGGGCGTCCTCGCCGGACACCGACCGACCCTGGCCCGCGCCATCACCCTGGTGGAGTCACGGCGCGCGGACCACGCGGGTTTGGCGCAGGAGCTGCTGGTCAAGCTGCTCCCGTACAGCGGGAAGGCCCACCGCGTGGGCATCACCGGCGTGCCGGGCGTCGGCAAGTCGACGTTCATCGACGCGCTCGGCACCCGGCTGACCAGCGAGGGGCACCGGGTGGCAGTGCTGGCCGTGGACCCCTCCTCCACACGCACCGGGGGCAGCATCCTCGGCGACAAGACGCGGATGGAGCGGCTGTCGGTCGACCCGAACGCGTTCGTGCGCCCCTCGCCCACGGCGGGCACGCTCGGCGGCGTCGCACGGGCCACCCGCGAGACGATGATCCTGATGGAGGCCGCGGGCTTCGACGTCGTGCTGGTGGAGACGGTCGGCGTGGGGCAGTCGGAGGTCACCGTCGCCGCCATGGTCGACTGCTTCCTGTTCCTGACCCTCGCCCGCACCGGCGACCAGCTGCAGGGCATCAAGAAGGGCGTGCTGGAGCTGGTCGACGTCGTCGCCGTGAACAAGGCCGACGGCCCCCACGAGTCCGAGGCGCGCAAGGCCGCCCGGGAGCTCGGGCGCGCGCTGCGGCTGCTGCACCCCCCGCACACCGCGTGGCGTCCTCCCGTGCTTACCTGCAGCGGTCTCACCGGCGACGGCCTGGACGAGGTGTGGAAGGCGGTGCTCGACCACCGCTCGACGCTGGAGGGGAGTGGGGAGTTCGCCGAACAGCGCAGCCGCCAGCAGGTCGACTGGATGTGGTCCCAGGTGCGCGACCGCCTGATGGACCGGCTGACGCGCCATCCCGGCGTGGGCGAGGCGACGCCGCGGCTCGAGGCGGCCGTGCGGTCCGGTGAGATCACCGCCACGCTGGCGGCTGAGCGGCTCCTGGAAATCTTCACAGACTCCGCTGAGGCGGCGGGGGAGTGACGCGCACCCGGTGCCCCGGCCTGGAGTACATGAAACTTGCCACAGACTTTTCTGGTCTGAGCTGACCTGTACCGGAAAAAATCTTCACGCATCGGCATTCCCGTGCGCCCGATCGGCTAATACCGTGTGTGCCCAGAGACTTACGGGAACCAGCGAGCCGGGTTCACCGGAGCGCGGCGCCGATCACCGCACCGGACTTCAGGCGTGAATCCGGCGCGACGGAGTGCGGCCGGACCCCCTACCGGAATTCGCCGTTTTCCGTATGGTTGACCCAAAGGGGCCCCTCACATCGACGTGGGGCTGGGAGGAGTGAACGTGCACAGGCTTGGGCTGAGTACCCGGGTCGAGAACCACAGCGTGATCGTCAAGGTCGAGGGTGAGCTCGACATCGCGACCGCTGACGACCTCCAAGAGCATGTCCTGTCCGCCGTTGAGAAGCATGGACCCTGGCTGATCCTCGACCTCACGAACCTGGAGTTCATGGACTCCAGCGGACTGAACGTCGTGATCCAGGCCTACAGCGCCGTCAAGGAGCGCAACGGCAGCCTCGCGCTCGCCGCGCCGAACGAACGTGTCGACAAGGTCGTCCGGCTGGTAAGCCTGCACCGCCAGGTCCCGGTCCACCACACGGTGCCCGCTGCCGTCAACGCCATCGAGGCGCTGGAAGCCAAGCAGCAGGCCGGCTGATTGATCGGTCCCCCCGTCGGACCGATGACATGACGGGCGGACCCGCGATCGACGCGGGTCCGCCCGTCATGTCGTGTGCTCCGAGAACACCCCCTCCGTCACCGCCCTGCGGGCACCCGCGGGCGCCGTCGGCGCCCATCCGCGAGCGGCCCGTCCCCGGGGCCGGAGCTCGGCACGATCGATAGGGTCCGGAGATATGGCGACACCCGAGTTCATCCTCCGGCTGCGCAAGCACGTGGGACACGAGCTGCTGTGGCTGACCGGAGTGACGGGGGTCGTCGTCGACCCCGACGACCGCGTCCTGCTGCACCAGCGGGCCGACGACGGCTGCTGGGCACCGCCCGGAGGGATCCTGGAACCCGGGGAGCAGCCCGCGGCCGCGCTCGCGCGCGAGGTCGCCGAGGAAACCGGCGTCCACGTGGTCCCGGAGCGGGTGGCGTGCATCGTCACCGAGCAACCATGGACCTACTCCAACGGGGACGTGGTCCAGATCCTCGACATCACCTTCCGCTGCCGCCCGTCCGGCGGCGAGATCCGGCTCGACCGCGACGAGTCCCTCGACGCCGGCTGGTTCGCCCCCGACGAGCTTCCGGAGATGAGCGAGGCGCTCCTGCGCCGTGTCCGGCTCGCCCGCGAGGAACGCGGCGAGGCCTGGTATCAGCCGTACGGAGAGTAACCTCCACCGCGCCCCCGCATTGACCGACGGGACCGAACCGACCGGACTCAGAACGAGATGCCGAAAAGCCACCCGGCGATCGCGTACATCACGAACATGACGACGAAGACGGCGATGGTGTTGAGCCAGGTGCCGGCCTTGATCATCTGAGGGATCGTGACCTGGCCGCTGCCGAAGACCACCGCGTTGGGCGGCGTCGCCACCGGCAGCATGAAGGCCAGGGAGGCGGCGAGCGTGGCCGGGACGACCAGGGTCATCACGTCCAGGTTCATGCCGAGGGCGACACCGCCCAGCACCGGCAGGAACGTGGCGGTGGTGGCGGTGTTGCTCGTCAGTTCGGTCAGCACCAGCACCAGTGCGATCACGACCACCAGCAGCACCCACACCGGGATGTCGTCCAGGGCGCCGACGCGGGTGCCGATCCACTCGCTCAGCCCGTTGGCGGTGAACTGGCTGGAGAGCGTCAGGCCGCCGCCGAAGAGCAGCAGGATGCCCCACGGCAGCCGGACCGCGCTCTCCCAGTCCATCAGCTTCTCGCCCTGTGTGCCCTCGTTGGGGATCAGGAAGAGGGCGACGGCGACGGCCATCGCGATCCCGGAGTCGGAGATCCGGTCCAGCCAGGGCAGCATGCCGCCGGTCGGCGACTGGGCCAGCAGCGGGATGAACACCCACGACGCCGCGGCCGCCACGAACACGGCCAGCACGCGCCGCTCCGCACTCGTCATCGGGCCCATGTCGCGCAGTTCGCCCTTGATGACGTCCTGGGCGCCGTCCAGCGAGGCGACCTTGGGCGGGAAGACCACCCGGGTCAGCACCACCCAGGCGATGACGAGGAAGACCGCGGCGAGCGGGAACCCGATCAGCATCCACTGGCCGAAGCCGACGTTGATGTCGAACGTGTCCTTGACGTATCCGGCCATGAGCGCGTTGGGCGGGGTGCCGATGAGGGTGGCGACCGACCCGATGGACGCGGCGTAGGCGACCCCGAGCAGCAGCGCGGTCGCGAAGTTGGTGTCGGACTTCCCGTCTCGCAGCTGGGTCACCAAGGTGATGACCGAGAGCGCGATGGGCAGCATCATGATCGTCGTCGCCGTGTTGGCCACCCACATGGTGATGAAGCCGCTGGCGAGCATGAACCCGCCGATCAGCCGCACCGGGTTGGTGCCGACGGCGCCCACGATGGCCAGCGCCACCCGCTTGTGCAGGTTGGCCTTCTGCATGGCCAGGGCGAGCATGAACCCGCCCATGAACAGGAAGATGACGTCGTTGGCGTAGGGAGCGGCGACGTCATCGATCTCGGCCACGCCGAACAGCGGGAACAGCACGAGTGGCAGCAGCGCGGTGACGGGGATGGGCAGCGCCTCGGTGGCCCACAGGGTGGCCATGAGCACCGCGACGGCCGCGGTGGCCTTCCCACCGGTCGACAGGGCGTCGGGAAGCAGCAGGTACACCGCCGCGGCGAGCAGCGGGGCCAGCGCGAGCCCGACGCGTTTCGCCTTGGAGGGTTGGGGGTTGGCCGCCCGTTCGGTGGTCAGCGCGGGAAGGCCCTGTCTGCTCGGGTCGGCTGGGGGATTGTTGCCGATGTCGGCTGCCATGAGTACGTCTCCTTGCGTGGCTGGTGGCTCGGACGGACACCCACCGGGGCCGAGGCGCGTCGCGCGCGGCGACGTCGGGGGTTGCGGCACGGTAGTCGGGGGTGCCCCAAGCGGACCTGCGGTGATCGTCCTCAGTGCGACCTGGGTCACGCAATGGTGTGACGTGAGACTTGAGGTTCCGCTGACGTGGAATGACGTGCGGTGACGGTGCGGGTGCGGGCCGCCGTGGTGATCCCCGGTGGCGGGAACGTGGCGGGCAACAGGGCGACGGCTCGGGCCCCCGACGAGGGGCGGCGCCCGCGCAGAGGGGAGGGGGTGTGCGCGGGCGCCGCAGTAGGGACGGCCGAAGCGCGCGGAGGGGGAGGCCGCGCCGCGACGACGCTGAAGGTTCTAGAGGGCGAAGCCGAGCAGTAGGCCGGCGATCCCGTACATGACGACGAGGATCAGGAACAGGGCGATCAGGTTGAGCCAGATCCCGCCCCGCATCATCTGCGCGATCGTCACGTGCCCCGAGCCGAAGACGATCGCGTTGGGCGGGGTCGCCACCGGGAGCATGAACGCCAGCGACGACGCCAGCACCGCCGGGACGATCAGGGTCATGACATCCATGCCCATCCCGACCGCGACGCCGCCCATGACGGGGAGGAACGTCGCGGCTGTCGCGGTGTTGCTGGTGAGCTCGGTCAGCAGCAGCACGAGTGCCGCGACGGCCAGGACCAGCACCCACACCGGCACCGTGCTCAGCGCGCCCACGCCCGCTCCGATCCACTCGCTGAGGCCGCTCTCGCCGAACTGCGTGGACAGGCTCAGGCCGCCGCCGAAGAGCAGCAGAATGCCCCACGGCAGCTTGGTGACGCTCTCCCAGTCGAGGAGCCGGGCACTCATCCGCCGATCCACCGGGATCACGAAGAGCAGCACCGCCACGGCCATTGCGATCCCGGCGTCGGAGATGCTCCCCAGCCACGGCAGCGTCGCGCCGACCGGGCTGTCGGCCAGCAGCGGCACGAACACCCACGCCAGTGCGGCCCCCACGAACACCAGCAGCACCAGGAACTCGCCGCGCGAGACCGGACCCATGGCGCGCAGCTCCGAGCGGATCAGCTCCCGGCCGTCCGCGCCTTCCGTGAACGCCTCGACGCGCGGCGGGAAGACCAGCTTGGTCAGCACCACCCATGTGAGGACCAGGAACACGGCGGCCAGCGGCAGGCCGACCATCATCCACTGGCCGAAGCCGATGGTGATGCCGTGGTTCTCGGCGAGGTAGCCGACCATGAGCGCGTTGGGCGGCGTGCCGATGAGGGTGGAGACCGACCCGATGGAGGAGGAGTAGGCGATACCGAGCATCAGCGCGGTCGCGAAGTTGGGGTCGGTCCGGCCGTCGCGCAGCTGGGCGACCATCGCGATCACGGCCGCACCGATCGGCAGCATCATGATGGTCGTGGACGTATTGCTGACCCACATCGTGATGAAGCCGGTGGCCAGCATGAACCCCGCGATGAGCATGGCCGGGCTGGTGCCCACCGCCGCCACGACGGTCAGCGCGATGCGCCGGTGCAGGTTCCACTTCTGCATGGCCAGGGCGAGCATGAAGCCGCCCATGAACAGGAAGATGATGGGGTTGGCGTAGGGGGCGGCCACGTCCTTGATATCGGCGCCGGTGAGGAGCGGGAACAGCACCAGCGGCAGCAGAGCCGTGGCGGGGAGGGGAATCGCCTCGGTGGCCCACCACACGGCCATCAGCGCGGCGACCCCCGCGGTGATCTTGCCCGCCGTGGACAGCGAGTCCGGCAGGACCAAGTAGAGGACAACGGAGACAAGGACGCCCACCGCCAGCCCGCCGACCTTCACCAGCGGGAGCGGTTCGCCGGTGTTGTCCGGGTGCGGAGGAGTGGACGAACCGCTGCTGCCGGCCGTAGACGTCGACATGGTGGGGGCGCCTCCTTGCGTGTTCGGTCGTCGTCGCTCGGCTCCGCGTCCGCTCGGAGGCTGAGCCGGTGTGGCACGTTCCCCGTGCGGCGCCCCCGTTATGCCGCAGGGGTCGGGAAGACACGCCGACTCCGCCCTCCGTACTTGGGAGCCTGGGGACTGTGGCGTAGAGCACGCAAGCGCTTGGCGAAAACTTGGGATTCTCCTGACATATGAGTACTTGACGTGCGTCACCGGTCGCTTGCGGTGACCCTCACGTGGCCGGACCCGGCCATCGACCACACCGTCGCCTAAGCTGCCGACGTGGGATTAGCGCAGCCGAGTCGGCGCACTGTTGTTCTCGGCGCCGTGGCGGTCGCCCTGACCGCGTGCAGCGGTCGGGGGGTCACGTCCTACCCGGAGCTCGTTTTGGCCACCGGCCCGCCCGGTGCGGTGTTCCGCGAGATCGGCGGGGCGCTGGCGACCGAGCTGCACGGCGCCATGCCGCAGACCAAGGTCACGGTTCTGGGCACCGGGGCGTCGACGGAGAACCTGAGACTCCTCGACGAGGGCCGGGCCCACCTGGGCATCTCCAGCCTGGACGCGGCCGCCGCCGACCCCGACGGCGTCGCCGCGATCGGCCGCCTCTACGACAGCTACCTGCACCTCGTGGTGCGCGCGGACTCC
Source organism: Nocardiopsis gilva YIM 90087 (assembly GCF_002263495.1). Classification (NCBI taxonomy): domain Bacteria; kingdom Bacillati; phylum Actinomycetota; class Actinomycetes; order Streptosporangiales; family Nocardiopsidaceae; genus Nocardiopsis; species Nocardiopsis gilva. The sequence goes on from NZ_CP022753.1 coordinate 878,908, forward strand.
GAGATCACCGACTTCGACGACCTGACGGGCAAGCGGGTCTCCTTCGGGGCGACCGGATCCGGGACCGAGTACACGATGCTCCGCCTGACGGCGTTGACCGGCCTCGACGTCGACGACATGCGCATGGACCAGGCGGCATCGGCGCGTGCCCTGGCCAAGCGGGACATCGACGCGATGTTCTCGCTGACCGGAATCCCCACCCCCGCCATCACCGACCTTCTGCGCCACCAGGCGCTGCGCTGCCTCCCCCTGGACCGCCAGGCGGCCGACCTGGCCGAGGCCTACCCCGGCTCGTACTTCCCCGCGACGATCCCGGCGACGGCCTACCCCGGTCTGCCGCCGTGCCCGACCCTCTCGATCCCCAACGTCCTGCTGGCCCGCACCGATATCCCGGACACCGTGGCCCGGACGATCACGGAAACCGTTTTCACCACGGCCGACGCGATGGCCGCGACCCGCCCCGAGGCCGCCCAGATCAACGTCCGAACCGGGATCGCCACCAGCCCCATCCCCCTCCACCCGGGTGCCGTCGGGTGGTTCCGGGACCAGAAGGCCTAAGCGGCCGTCAGCCCACCGCGCCCTACTGGCGTTTCACCAACGCAGTCACCGTTCCCTTCGTTGATCTCGGAGATATTGGGGTAAAAATCGGCGCTGGGACCCCAATATCTCCGAGATCAACGAAGGGGTGCGGCGGGGGCGCGCGGCAGGCGGATGACGACGTCCAGCCCGTGGCCGGTGCCGTCCGGCCGCGGCAGTCCCGACTCCAGGCGCAGCTCGCCGCCCGCGCCGCGGACCAGCTCGGCGCAGATGGCCAGGCCCAGCCCGGTGCCGTCGGTGTTCTGGTGCTTGGCCGCGCGCCAGAAGCGGCGCAGCGCACCGGCGCGCTCCTCGTCGGTCAGGCCGACGCCGTCGTCGGACACGTGCAGCTCGACCAGGTCCGGGCCGCTGTCGGCGGACGCCGCCGCCCCATCGTGCGCACCGTCATCCGCGCCATCCACCGCGGACCGCGCGGGAGCGTCGCTCCGGTCGGCCGACCGCACCCGCAGCTCCACCCGGCTCCCGTCCGACAGTCGGCCGGCGTTGGTCATCAGCTCGTCCAGCACGCTGCCCAGCCCGCCGGGCGGTGCCATCAGCCGAAGCCCGTCCGGCACCCGTGTCTCGACGGTGATGCCCCGCTGTGCGCCGAGCACCCGCCACCGTGCGGCGTGCGCGTCCAGCACGGTGTCCAGGTCCACCGGCTCCGCCCCGCTGAAACTCTCCAGCCGCGTCATGGCGAGCAGCGAGTTCAGCATCCGGTGCATGGCCATGGCCTCCTCCACGGCGTCCTGGTGTGCCGCGCGGGCGTCCGGGCCGGTGAGGAAGGGAGCCAGGTTCTCCACGGCCAGCCGCAGGCTCGCCAGCGGGTTGCGGAGCTGGTGAGAGGCGTCGGACACGAACGCCCGCTGGCGCTGTACGGCCTTCTGCACCACGTCCACCATCGCGTTGAACGACTCCGCGAGACGGCGCAGCTCCGGCGGGCCGCCCGCGGCATCGGCGCGGACCGACAGATCGCCCTGGGCGACCGCGGCGGTGGCGTCGTCGAGCCGCTGCACCGGTCGCAGCACCCAGCGCGACAGCGGCCACGCGGATGCGGCGAGCCCGGTCAGCGGCACCAGGCTCAGCAGTGACAGCCCCGCCCAGTCGACGAGGATGGCCGCGCGCAACCGGTCGGTCGGCGACACCAGCACCACGACCCCGGCCACCTCGCTGTCCCGTCCGATCGGCTCCGCCAGGACCAGCGGGTCGGACTCCCACGGCCACACCGCGGTGGGCGGCTCCGGGCGGAACCCGGCGAGGGCGGGGGTCATCACCTCGCGCGCCCGGGCGCCGTCCAGCAGCTCGGCGGCCTGGTCCGTGGGAACGGACGCGACCACCACCTCGCCCGCGGGATCGGCCACCGCGACGTCGATGCCGTACAGCTCCTCGTACCGCTTCAGCTCGCTGTCCAGGGCCTCCAGCCGGCCGGTGCGCATGGCGGTGTCGCCGAGGGAGGCGAACCGGCCGACATCACTGAGCCGGTCCACATAGACCTGCTGGGTCTCCTGCTGCGCCATGACCGTTCCGAGCGGCAGGGCGAGCGCCGCCACCAGCAGGAACGCCATCGGCACCAGGATGAACAGCAGCCTCCGCAGCACCGGTCACGCCGACCCTGACTCGTCGACCAGGCGGTAGCCGACGCCGCGCACGGTCCGGATGCGCACGGTGTCGTGGAGCTTGCCGCGCAGGGCCGCGATGTGGGTGTCGAGGGTGCGGGAGGAGGATTCCCAGGCCGAGCCCCACACCTGGTCGAGGATGAGGTCCCGGCTCACCACAGCGGGCGAGCGCGACGTGAGCAGTGCGAGGAGGTCGAATTCCTTGCGGGTCAGGGCGAGGGAGGCTCCGGCGAGGTCGGCCTCGCGGGCGCCCATGTCGAGGGTGAGGGAGCCCAGTCGCAGCGGGGGCTCGTCGTCGTGGCTGGCGCGGGCGGTGCGGGTGCGGCGCAGCACGGCGTCGATGCGGGCCAGGAGCTCGGCGATGCCGAACGGTTTGACGACGTAGTCGTCGGCGCCGCTGCGCAGTCCCCGGACGCGCTCGCGCTCCTCGGCACGCGCGGTGACGGCGATGATCGCGGTCTGGGGGCGCTCGCGCAGGCGGCGGAGGACGTCGATTCCGTCGGCGTCGGGAAGCCCCAGGTCGAGGAGGACGACGTCGGCCGCCGGGGCGCGCATCACCGCTTCGGCCGTCGCCACGCGGGTGACCTCATAGGAGGCGTTGCGGAGCGCGGTGACCAGGCCTCGGGCCACGCGGTCGTCGTCCTCCACCACCAGGATGCGCATAGTGGGTCATCGTAGAACCCCGAGACCGCCGACGCCGCCTCGCGGCCGCGCCCGGCCACGGTCCTGCCAGGGCGCCGGCCGGAGCGGGAGGGGACGCGCGCGGGGGAACCGCACGAGCGCGATCCGTGAAGAGCGCGATCCCCGGTGCCCCGCTCCGGCCGTGGCGCGTGGGGCGCCGTGGGCCTGAGCGGGCCCTAGTTCCACAGGCGGCGCATCGTCCAGTCGGCGGTGGCCGTGTCGAGCGTGATGTCGGCGATCGCGGGCTCGCCGTGGTCGGATTCGGCGGCGACCCGTACCAGGCGGATGTCGGCCTCGGGCGTGCCGGGAGCCGAGTTCCAGGTTCCGATGACGCGCCGGACCCGGAACATCCGGCCGCGCCAGGAGAAGAAGGCGGGGTGGCCGCCCATGGACGCTCTGACGTCGATCCGTTCGTTGTAGAGACTCACCCTGGCATTCTATCGAACACGTGTTCGATGTAGCAGCAGGTGCGTGAAGCTGTCTCGCGTCTCTCACCCTAGGGGCCGGTGCGGTCCCGGCACTGCCGACCGCGTGTCCCCGCGTCGGCCGGGCGCCCTCGACCGGCGGGAACGCGGGGACGAGTCGATGATCACCTGCCCCTTCCCGGCGTGTCGGGCAGGTGACCCGGTAGCGGGGGCGGGCCACCGGGACGAGACCGACCGGCCGGTCTGCCTATCCTGGAAGCGGCTGGTCAGCACAAGGGGAGACGGGGCGACGCATGGGGAATCCGCGGGACGAGCGCCCGGAGCACGGCCAGGACCGTTCCTCGTCGGGGTCGGGCGAGGGGAGTGCCGCCTCGGTCCCGGACCGGCTGCTGTCCGCCGCCACGCGGTTGTTCGCCGAACGCGGCTACGAGCGGACCTCGGTACGGGAGATCGTGGAGGCGGCCGGGGTCACCAAGGGGGCGATGTACCACTACTTCGCCTCGAAGGACGACCTTCTGTTCGCCGTCTACCAGCGCGTCCTCGCCATGCAGATGCGTCGACTGGAGGAGTTCGCGACGGCCGAGGGGCCGATCGCGGAGCGGCTGAGAGCGGCCGCCGCCGACGTTGTCCACACGACTGTGGACAACCTCGAAGACACCGTGATCTTCCAGCGGTCGCTGCACATGCTCTCTCCGGAACGGCAGAACGAGGTGCGCAAGGAGCGGCGCCGCTACCACGAGCGGTTCCGGGAGATGATCGAGGACGGCCAGCAGATCGGGGTCTTCCGCACCGACATCCCGGCCGACATCGTCGTCACCCAGTACTTCGGCGCCGTGCACCACCTGGGCATGTGGTACCGCCCCGACGGCGAGCTCACCGGGGCCGCAGTCGGGGACTACTTCGCCGACCTGCTGCTGAACGGGCTGCGGCCATAGAACCCCGGTGCGTGTGGGTCAGGGCTGCTCGTACCTGCGGAGTTCGTCGGCGAGGAGATCGAGGAAGGCGTCGACCTGCGCGGGGTCGTACCCCGGCCGGGCGCGCGTGGTGCCGAACTGGACCCGCTCGACCTGCGCGGGGGTGAGCAGCGCGCGGTCGGGTCGCCCGTTGAGGAGGGCCTCCAGGGTGACCTCGGCGCTGTCGAGGAAGTCGTCGACCTCCTGTTCGTTGTAGCCGGTGGTCAGGCGGGTCGTCGCGAACTCCTTGTTGCGGACGTCCTCCGGCGTCATCCGGGGCCGCTCCCGCGGCGTCTCGCCGTAGGCCGGGCCCGCGGCCCCGGGCGGCGGCTGCGACGCGCCGATCGGTGGCTGCGCGGGCCGCATCGGCGGTTGCGCGGGTCCACTCCCTGGTGCTTGCGCAGCACCAGGCGCTCCATAGGGAGAGGGCGGCTGTGGCCCCTGCGGGTGCTGTTGGGCGTAGGGGTGCTGCGTCGGCCGGCGCGCCGCCCCGGCGGTCGCTCCGCTGCTCAGCCCGCGAGCGCGCAGGTCATCGACGATGACGTCGAGGAAGTCGTCGACCTCGTCCTCGTTGTATCCGGGGCTGAGGCGCGTGCTCCGGAACCGGGCAGCCTGCACCTCCTCCGCGGTGATCAGCGGCCCGCTCTGCGGGCCGCCCTGCAGCGCCATGAGCGTGGCCTCGACGCGGTCCAGGAGGTCGTCGACGTCCTCTTCGTTGTATCCGGGGCGAAGACGCACCACATGGAACTGCTTGTTGCGGACGTCCGCAGGTGTCAGAGCCATGCCTATATTGTGCAGTCTTCACCTGATCAACGCGTTAATGCTGGTTGGGTGGATGCGACCCGCCGTCGAGACGGTCGGCGAGACCGTCGATCAGGGAGGCGACCTGGCCCTCGTCATAGCCGCGGAAAACGACGTCGAAGCCTGCGGCGCGGGTCCGCAGGTCCTGGGCGGTGAGCGTGGCGGCACCGGGGCCGCCCCTCTTCACGGCGTCGACACTGGCGACCGCTTCGTTGACGACCTCCTCGACCTGCTGGCGGTCATAGCCGCGAAGCACGATGTCGAGTTCGATCGCCTCCCGACGCGGGTCAAGCGAGGGGGAACCGCCGCCAAGCCTCTGGTGGAGAACCCCCACGACCTCCTTGACCTGGTCGATCTTGTAGCCGCGCAGGACAACGTCGAGAGCGTCGGCGTTCTCGCGCAGCTCCCGGGCGGTGAGGGTGACCGCGTCCGGGTTTCCGCCCTCCAGCGCCGTGACGCTGCCCATCGCCTCGCTGACCAGCTCCATGACCTGATGGCGGTCGTAGCCGCGAAAGACGACATCGAACTCGACGGGGTCCGGCAGGGGCGGCTCGGGGGAAGTGGGGGAATAACTCATCCGGTCATCCTGCCCCACTCCGATCCGGCATGAATCGGTCGGGTGCCATGGGTCAGTCCCGTTGCAGGTAGCGCGCGATCCCCTCAGCGACGGCCCCTGCCGCCTCCTCCCGCCACTCCTCGTCCGCCAGCTTCTTCGCGTCGGCCGGGTTGCGCATGTTGCCCGCCTCCAGGAACACCTTCGGCACGGTGGAGAGGTTGAGGCCGCCCAGGTCGGTGCGCTCGTCCAGGCCGTCCTCGGCCAGGTAGTCGGCGTAGGGCAGCCCCGATCCCTCGCGGTAGGCGGCGCGCACGTCCTTGGCCAGCTGCCGCGACGGCTCGACGATGTCCTCGGTGAAGCCCTCCACCTCGCCCGGGGCGATGAGGTGGAAGCCGCGTCCGCTGGCCGGACCGCCGTCGGCGTGGATCGAGATGGCGGCGTCGGCCTCGGCGTCGTTGCCGATTTTCGCGCGTTCGTTGATGCAGGGGCCGACACCCTTGTCGTCGTCACGCGTGAGGACGACGGTGGCGCCTTCCGCCTCCAGCCGGTCGGCGAGGCGCTGGGAGAAGTCCCAGGTGAACGCGTGTTCGGCGTATCCGCCGTTGCTCTCGGCGCCGACGGTGTCGCACTCCTTCTTCGACGGCCCGGCGGGGACGAGCTTGTTGATCTCGTCGGGTGCGTCCTCGTTGCCGCCGTTGTGGCCGGGGTCGATGACGACGGTCATGTCGGCGAGCGGGCCCTTCGACGTGCGCTTGCCCTCGCTCTTATCCCCATCCCCGCCCGATCCATCCGTCGGTGCCCCTGCGGGGGCGCCGCCCTCCCCGCCCGCTCGCGGATCCCCGGCGGCATCGGTGACGCGCGGCTCGGGGCGGTCGTCTCCGGCGACGGCGCTGCACGCCGTGGAGGCGAGCGAGGCGAGCACGGCCACCGCGATGAGGGAGGTGCCGCGGGCCATCGGTCGGAGCTCCGCCTTGCCGGTACGCGTGATCGTCAACGGATTCCTCGGGTCGGGAGGGCTGGATTTCCACCACAACCTAGCGGTTCGCGGCCGCGATCGAGGGAACATCTTGCCGTGGAGTCGCGTCATATCTTGAAAGCCGACCCGATTCGCCTGGGGCGACATCGACGATCTTTGAGGTGAGGCCTGTGCGCAAGAGCAATCGCGCCGCCGCCGGTGCTGCCGCGTGGCAGATGGTGCACGATGGGACGAAGCCGGGGAAGCCATCCGTGTTCGCGCGCGCCGGAGCGGTCCCGCGCATGCTGGGGAACCGGGTTCGCGGCCAGTACACCGAACTCCCCGCGTCGCGACTGGTGATGTTCCTGGTCGCGATCGCCTACATCGTGTCCCCGGTCGACCTCGTGCCGGAACTGCTCATCCCGATCCTCGGCTTCGCCGACGACATCGGCGTCGTCATCTGGCTCACGTCGAGCCTGCTGGGGGAGACCGAGCGCTACCTGGAGTGGGAGCAGCGTTCGACGCCCTATGTCCAGGGCCGTGTCGTGGACTGACCCCCTTCTCTCTCCCTCCTGTTCCTCCCTCGGCTCTTCGCGTCCGCTCCACGTTCGTTCGGGACAGGCCCCGCCACCAGGCGGGACCTGTCCCCTATCACCCGCTTCCCGGCCTCGCCGTCGGCGCCGCGACCCCACACGCGTATGGTTTCTAGTTGCAAATCATTCGCAACTAGTGGGGAAACATGAAGAGGTCCCGATCTCTCCTCGCCGTGGGCGCGTCCGTCGTGCTCCTCACCACCGCGTGTGCCGGTGGCGGCACCCAGGACGGTGCCGGGAGCGACACGCTCACCTACGCCCTGGGCGACGAACCCGACGTGCTCAACCCCGCCCTGGTCGACGAGCACCTCGACCCCGTCACGGAGATGGTCTTCCGCGGCCTCACCGGGCATGACGCGGACAACAAGATCGTCCCGGCACTGGCCGAGAGCTGGAAGATCAGCGACGACGAGCGGACCTACACCTTCTCCCTGCGCGACCGGGTGACCTGGCACGACGGTGAGCCCTTCACCGCCGACGACGTCGTCTTCACCATCGAGGGCATCCGCGACGGCGACTTTGTCACCAGCAACAAGTTCGCCGACGTCAAGGACGTCACCGCCGATGACGACCACACCGTCACCATCAAGCTCAGCGAGCCGGCGCCCGCCCTGCTGGACACGCTGGCCAACGGGATCCTGCCCGAACACATCCTCGCCAAGACCGGGATCGACGACCCGGACTTCAACGAGCACCCCATCGGTACCGGCCCGTTCAAGCTCGACACCTGGAAGCACGACGAGTACGCGACGCTCAGCGCGTTCGACGACTACTACGACGGTGCCCCGGGACTCGACGGCATCACCATCTCCTACGTTCCCGACGCGGCGACGCGGCTCATCAAGCTGAAGAACGGGGAGGTGGACGCCGCCTACCTCGAACCCCAGCAGGCCAAGGAGTTCGACGGTGACGGAGGCGATGGGGGCGACAACGGCACCGAGGTGAAGGTGTGGCCCACCGCCGACTACCGGGCGGTCATGTTCAACATGACCGATGACCGGTTCAAGGACCCGGCGATCCGCCAGGCGATGAACTACGCCGTCGACCGCGACGCGATCATCAAGAGCGTGCAGCACGGGTACGGCTCCCCGGCCACCGGGCCGCTCGACAAGAGCCCCTTCCACGCGGACGTCGCCGACTACACCTTCGACCCGAAGCGGGTCGAGAAGATCATGACCGATGCCGGATACGAGAAGAACGACGACGGCATCTGGGCCAAGGACGACAAGCCCGTCGAGTTCGACCTCACCACCTTCGCCGAGGACGGCCTGCGCGCCTCCATGATCGAGGTGCTCGCGACCCAGCTGCGCGAGCAGGGCTTCGACGTGACCGCGAAGCCGGAGCCGCAGGATTCGGTGAAGTGGGACAAGCTGGAGACCTTCCTCATCGGGTGGGGCACGCCCTACGACCCGGACGGCGCGCTCTACGGCCCGTTCCACTCCAGTGAGTCGCTGGCCAAGGGAGGCTCCAACTACGGCAGCTACGCCAACGACGACGCGGACAAAGCCCTGGAAGAGGGCCGTAGCACCAGCGACGAGAAGACGCGGAAGAAGGCCTACACCGACTTCCAGAAGGCCCTCGTCGAGGACCCCCCGTTCGTCTTCGTCTCCTACCTGGAGGCGGTCAACGCCGTCCCGTCGAACCTCGAGGGTCTACAGGAGCGCACGCTCGCCCACCACGGCTACGGGTTCTTCTGGAATGTTGAAGACTGGTCGTTCGCGAAGTAGCCACCTCCGCCCAGTCCGACCCGTGCAGGGGCCGGGCCGGACGCGCGGCGGGCCCGCCGGGGTAGGGCAGGGTCTCCCGTAGCGACTCGGGCCCCGGGGTTCGTGGGTCGCGCACAGCGGGACCCACGAACCCCGGGGCCCCTCAAGGAGATGATCACCGGATGGCCCACCTCGGTCTGGTCACCATCGTCGTCCGGGAGTACGACGAGGCCATCGACTTCTACGTCGGCAAACTCGGATTCGAACTGGTCGAGGACACCCGACTCGACGACGACTACGAAGGCAAGCGGTGGGTGGTCGTCGCCCCGAGAACCACGGAATGTGCAAACGCAGCGGAGGCAGGAAGGCCGACGAGTGCGCCGCCGCACGCCGGACTGCTGCTCGCCCGCGCGGTGACCCCGGAGCAGCGGGCGCGGATCGGCGACCAGACCGGCGGACGCGTCGGCCTGTTCCTGTACACCGACGACTTCGACGCCGACCACGCCCGCATGCGCGCGGCCGGAGTCGACTTCGCGGAGGAGCCGCGGCACGAGCGCTATGGCACGGTCGCCGTCTTCCGGGACCTTTACGGCAACCGCTGGGACCTCATCCAGCGGCGAGACGAGGGGTGACGGATCCGGCCACCCGCATCTCCTCGCTCACCCATCCCACACCCACAGGAGGACCACCATCACCCGGTTCATCGTCCGGCGGATCACCGCGGCGGTCATGGTCACCGCCGTGCTGTCGGTGGTCTGTTTCCTCCTCCTGGACCTCGCCCCCGGTGACCCCGCGCGGCACGTGCTGGAAGCCCGGTCGGGCGGGCGGCCGGTGGGCGAAGCCGCCATCGCGGTGCAGCGGGAGGCCATGGGCCTCAACGAGCCGATGCCGGTGCGCTACGCCGAGTGGGTCGGCGGGGTTCTCCACGGCGACCTCGGCTTCTCCTACATGACCGGCCGTCCCGTGGCCGACGCGATCGCCGACGCCCTTCCCTGGACGCTCCTGCTGGCCGCCGTGGCTACCGTCTTCAGCCTGATCGGAGCGATCGCGATCGGCCTGGTCGCCGGTCTCACCCGGAGCACCGCGCTGCGCCGCGCGATCCAGCTCGCCATGTTCGCACTGGGCGGTATGCCCGGGTTCGTCGGTGCGCTGCTGCTCTTGTTCGTGTTCTCCGTCTGGCTGGGCTGGTTCCCCTCGGGCGGACTGGGGCAGCCGGGGCAGCCGCTCACGCCGGCCATCGTGGCGTCCTCGGTGACGCTGCCCGCCCTGGCACTGACGTTCGGGCACCACTTCGGCGTCTACGTCCGACTGGTGGAGACGGGCGTCGCGCGGGTGCGCGGGTCCACACACGTCCTCAACGCCGAGGCGCGCGGCCTGCCGCCATGGACGGTGCGGACCCGGCACATCCTCCGGCCGGGGCTGGTTCCGTTCGCCGCTCGGTTCGGCACCGGCGTCGCCCAACTGCTGGCCGGCGCTTACGCGATCGAACTCATCTACGCGTGGCCCGGCATGGGGCGGCTGGCACTGGAAGCGGCGCAGACGCAGGACTACCCGGTGCTGCTCGCCGTTGTACTGATCACCGGTGCGATCGTGGTCACCGCCAACCTCATCGGCGAGATCGCCACCGCGCGACTGGACCCCAGGATCCGACTCACGCGTGATGATCCTCGGGCGCGGTCAGGGGCGTCGTAGAACGGGTCCCGCCTCCTGCTCCCGCCCCTGCGCGTGATCAGGCAGCTCCCGTCGACGAGGCGGCGCCAGGTAGAGCCCGGGGTAACGCATCACCCGCACGGAACCGCGCACGACGGCCTCCTTCCAACGGGCGGCGGTTCGGCCGGTCAGGATGGCGCGGTGGGGGGAGTCGTCAGGACGCACGAACTGGATGAGACCGTCCCGGCGGCCGAGGCTGATGTTCTGCGCGGCGTACCGGAAACGGAACGGATGCGGATCACGCCCTGTGATGCGGGCGGCGATCGCATCGGCGGCCTGCCACCCCATCGGAACACCGGTCCCACAGGCCATGCGGAGCTGCTGGGACGCGAGTCGACCTGGACCGCGGGCCAGGGCCGCGTCGCCGACTGCGTACACATTCGGGTGGGAGTGCGAACGCATCGTCTGGTCCACGAGGATGCGTCCATCGTGATCGACGGCGAGTCCGGACTCGCGGGCAAGGGCGGGGACCCGGAAACCCGTGGTCCAGACGGTGGCGTCGAGCGGCACCGCGTCGCCCCGCGTCGTCATCAGGCGGTCCTGTTGGACCTCCGTGACGGGGGAGTCCGCCCGAACATCGATGTCCAACCGCCGGAACACGCGGCGGAGATGCCGCTGAGCGGCGAGGGACAGGCCGTCTCCCGGCGCGTCGGTGGACAGCAGCCGTACGCGGAGACGTGGATAGGTCTCGGCCAGTTCGGTCGCGGCCTCGATGCCGGTCAATCCGGCGCCCACCACCCCGAGGACGCCTCCGGCGGCGCCGAGGTCCGCTGCCCGGTGATGAAGTGCGGCAGCGCCCTCGGTGTCGGAGACGCTGAACGCGTGTTCTGCGACGCCCGGAACGACGTCGAGATCGGCCATGCTGCCGAGCGCGTACACGAGCGTGTCGTATTCGAGGCTCAGCTCGTCTCGGGATTCGCCGGTCACGCGCACGTGCCGCCGCTCCGGGTCGACGGAGGCCACCCGTCCGACGATGAGCTGAACACCGGTTCCGTCCAGCAGTTTTCGCAGGGGGAGGTCGGCAAGCCGCTGACCGGTGGCGAGCTGGTGGAGCCGCACGCGTTCCACGAAATGGGGATTCGCGTTGACCAGGGTCACGCGTGCGTCATGCGGGTGGAGTCGGCGGGCTAGCCGGGCAGTGGTCGTGAGACCCGCGTAACCGGCGCCCAGTACGAGGATGCGGTGCGTCACTGACGTCCCCTTCCCTTTCCCTTTTCCCTTCGGAAGCCCTGGACGGCGAGGCGGATGTGCGGTGCTTGGCGACACCGCCCGCCGTGATGGCATCTCCTGAACCGGGGAGAGGACCGATCCATGACAGGAACTGGGTGTGTCCCCCGTCACACGTGCGCGGGTAGACGGGTGGGGAGGGGGAGAGACCAGCCTTTCAGCGAGGCGTGGTGGGCCAGAGAAGCACGCCCGCGTGGGAACGGGACAGCTGAGCGCCGATGAACGCAAGCTTGTCGGGGTTGACGATGGTGCGGATGGCTGCGATGCGGTCGTCGTGAAGCTCAAGGACCGCCACAGCAAGCGGTCCGCTGTCGACCGTGACCAGGAGCGCCGGTTCTCCGTTGACCTCCGCAGCGCAAATCTCCAGGCCGGGCCCGAAGCGTTCTTCCACGATGGCGTCGATCTGTCGGAACAGTCCGTGGAGGTAACGCGCCACCCTGGTGCTGCCGAAGATGGGGCGCCGTGCGGCCCCGATCTTGCCACCGCCATCCGCCCACGCGGTGACATCGTCGGCCAGCAGTCGTTCAAGGCCGGTGAGGTCACCGCTGTGTGCGGCCGCGAAGAACAGCTCGGCGATCCGGTTCCGCTGCTCGTGGGGTGTCTCGGAGACCGGCCGATGGCCCTGCTCGTCATGCAGCTTCTGCCTGGCCCGGCGATTGAGCTGCTGGCAGTTCGCCTCGCTGAGATCCAGGACCTCAGCGATCTCACGGTGGCGGTACGCGAATGCTTCGCGAAGTACGAAGACCGCCCGTTCGGCGGGCGTGAGCCGTTCGAGCAGGACCAGCAACGCCATGGATACGGACTCACGCTGCTCGACGGTTTCCAGGGGACCGAGCGACGAGTCTGGGGTTAGCACTGGCTCAGGAAGCCACGGCCCCACGTACGCCTCCCGACGCGCGCGGGCAGCGGTCAGACGGTTGAGACAGAGGTTGGTAAGGACCTTGGTCAGCCAGGCCGCAGGCGTGGTGATGAGGTTGCGATCCGTGTCGCTCCAACGCAGGTACGTGTCCTGCACGGCGTCCTCGGCCTCGGTCGCAGAGCCGAGAAGACGATAGGCGACAGCGAAGAGCCGAGGCCGGTGGGACTCGAACTCCGAAACGTGCTCTCCGTCCAACGGTGCTGACACATCGCCGAGCCTAGATGCAGGACTGACGCGGGGGTGTCCCGGGTCACGCCTCCCCAAGTTGGTGTTCCCGGAGTAGAGGGCTATAGTTGTCCGAGTCGCCTTGAAGCAGCCGGTTCGCCCGGCCCTCGGGGCGGCGGTCTTCTCTCCGGCCGCACCTTGGTCTTGTCCGATGGTGGTGGCCGCGTCTGCAGGGTCCGAAGCTCAGAGTCTGGCTGGCATACATCAGTGTGCCGGGCGGGTTTTGCTGTGGGGATTCTGTGCGGCGATTTTTCAGGGAAGCTTTCACGAAAATCCGCCGGTTTGGCGGGTTGCGGAAGCCCTGATAAAGTGGAGACACAACAAAGCGGAACGCACCGCCTCAACAGAAAAGCCAGACCAGGCAAATGACAGGTCGGCTCGTATGGGATGAGCGGTTGTTTCTTGAGAACTCAACAGCGCGTGTTTGTTTTTCTTTCAGCCAAGTTTGTTTTGGCCCTTTTGAGCACACGGAACCCTTGGTGGTTGCGGGTGCTCGGGTTCCTTTGATTGGCCATGATGCGAGTCATGGTCGGTCAGGGTTATCTCTTCCAGGTTTACCCGCCATGCTTCGGCACGGTTGGGTTGTTTGGCCTTTGATGGAGAGTTTGATCCTGGCTCAGGACGAACGCTGGCGGCGTGCTTAACACATGCAAGTCGAGCGGTAAGGCCCTTCGGGGTACACGAGCGGCGAACGGGTGAGTAACACGTGAGCAACCTGCCCCTGACTCTGGATAAGCCGTGGAAACGCGGTCTAATACCGGATACGACACCCTGCCGCATGGCGGGGTGTGGAAAGTACTTGTCGGTTGGGGATGGGCTCGCGGCCTATCAGCTTGTTGGTGGGGTGAAGGCCTACCAAGGCGATTACGGGTAGCCGGCCTGAGAGGGCGACCGGCCACACTGGGACTGAGACACGGCCCAGACTCCTGCGGGAGGCAGCAGTGGGGAATCTTGCGCAATGGGCGAAAGCCTGACGCAGCGACGCCGCGTGGGGGATGACGGCCTTCGGGTTGTAAACCTCTTTTACCACTCACGCAGGCCTCAAGTTTTCTTGGGGTTGACGGTAGGTGGGGAATAAGGACCGGCTAACTACGTGCCAGCAGCCGCGGTAATACGTAGGGTCCGAGCGTTGTCCGGAATTATTGGGCGTAAAGAGCTCGTAGGCGGTGTGTCGCGTCTGCTGTGAAAGGCTGGGGCTTAACCCTGGTTTTGCAGTGGATACGGGCATGCTAGAGGTAGGTAGGGGAGACTGGAATTCCTGGTGTAGCGGTGAAATGCGCAGATATCAGGAGGAACACCGGTGGCGAAGGCGGGTCTCTGGGCCTTACCTGACGCTGAGGAGCGAAAGCGTGGGAGCGAACAGGATTAGATACCCTGGTAGTCCACGCCGTAAACGTTGGGCGCTAGGTGTGGGGGCTTTCCACGGTTCCCGTGCCGTAGCTAACGCATTAAGCGCCCCGCCTGGGGAGTACGGCCGCAAGGCTAAAACTCAAAGGAATTGACGGGGGCCCGCACAAGCGGCGGAGCATGTTGCTTAATTCGACGCAACGCGAAGAACCTTACCAAGGTTTGACATCACCGGTAAACCATCGGAGACGGTGGGTCCTTTTGGGATCGGTGACAGGTGGTGCATGGCTGTCGTCAGCTCGTGTCGTGAGATGTTGGGTTAAGTCCCGCAACGAGCGCAACCCTTGTTCCATGTTGCCAGCACGTGATGGTGGGGACTCATGGGAGACTGCCGGGGTCAACTCGGAGGAAGGTGGGGATGACGTCAAGTCATCATGCCCCTTATGTCTTGGGCTGCAAACATGCTACAATGGCCGGTACAGTGGGCGTGCGATGCCGTGAGGTGGAGCGAATCCCTAAAAGCCGGTCTCAGTTCGGATTGGGGTCTGCAACTCGACCCCATGAAGGTGGAGTCGCTAGTAATCGCGGATCAGCAGTGCCGCGGTGAATACGTTCCCGGGCCTTGTACACACCGCCCGTCACGTCATGAAAGTCGGCAACACCCGAAACCTGCGGCCTAACCAGCTTGCTGGGGGGAGTGGGTGAAGGTGGGGCTGGCGATTGGGACGAAGTCGTAACAAGGTAGCCGTACCGGAAGGTGCGGCTGGATCACCTCCTTTCTAAGGAGTCTTATGGGCTGGTCGTGACATCGGCTGTTGTGGTCGGTGGCGGTCGGCGGACTCGAAAGTGGACCCAGGAGCAGGGTTTAGGCCTCGGTCTGGACCTGGCGCTGCTGGGATGGCTGAACTGAGAGACGAACTTCTGCACCTCGTCCTGGAAGACGGGGTGCGGGCGCGCTGTTGGGTGTCTGAGGATGCAACCGCTGGTTGTGTTCCTGCGTGCCACCCTGACGAAGACCCGCGTGGTCGCCTCGTCTCGCTGGTGCTGGTCGGCTGTTTCTCGGTTGGCTGGTGGTGCAGCGGGTGAGGGGTTTGATCGCAGTGTGCGGTGTTGTGGTTGGGTGTGTGGCTGGTGTTTTGATTCGTGGATAGTGTGCGCGAGCATCTTGTATCTGTGGTGGCCAAGTTAGTGTGGCATACGGTGGATGCCTTGGCACCAGGCGCCGATGAAGGACGTGGGAGGCCGCGATAGGCCGCGGGGAGCTGTCAACCGAGCTGTGATCCGTGGGTGTCCGAATGGGGGAACCTAGCCCGAGTTGTGTCGGGTTGCCGCCGTCTGAATGTATAGGGCGGTTGGTGGTGACGCGGGGAAGTGAAACATCTCAGTACCCGTAGGAAGAGAAAACAACAGTGATTCCCTGAGTAGTGGTGAGCGAAAGGGGATGGTGGCTAAACCGTGCGCGTGTGATAGACGGCAGTTGTTGCGTGTGCGGGGTTGTGGGATGTGCATGTTCGGGCCTGCCGGCCCGGAGCGCTGATGGTTGTTCTAGCCGAAGCCGTTGGGAAGCGGTACCGGAGTGGGTGAGAGTCCCGTAGGTGAAGGAACAGCCTAGGCGTTTGCATTCTCCCGAGTAGCGCGGAGCCCGAGGAATTCCGTGTGAATCTGGCAGGACCACCTGTCAAGCCTGAATACGTCCTGGTGACCGATAGTGCACAAGTACCGTGAGGGAAAGGTGAAAAGTGCCCCGGTGAGGGGTCGTGAAATAGTACCTGAAACCGTGTGCTGTCAAGCCGTCAGAGCTCCTGCTTGCAGGGGTGATGGCGTGCCTTTTGAAGAATGAGCCTGCGAGTTATGGTGTGTGGCGAGGTTAACCCGGGTGGGGTAGCCGTAGCGAAAGCGAGTCTGAAGAGGGCGAACATAGTCGCATGCTGTAGACCCGAAGCGGGGTGATCTACCCATGGCCAGGGTGAAGCGGCTGTAAGAGGTCGTGGAGGCCCGAACCCACCAGGGTTGAAAACCTGGGGGATGAGCTGTGGGTAGGGGTGAAAGGCCAATCAAACTCCGTGATAGCTGGTTCTCCCCGAAATGCATTTAGGTGCAGCGTCGTGTGTTGCTTGCCGGAGGTAGAGCGACTGGTTGGCTGATGGGCCCGACAAGGTTACTGAGGTCAGCTAAACTCCGAATGCCGGTTTAAGTTATAGCGCGGCAGTGAGACTGCGGGGGATAAGCTTCGTAGTCGAGAGGGAAACAGCCCAGATCATCAGCTAAGGCCCCTAAGCGTGTGCTAAGTGGGAAAGGTTGTGGAGTTGCTGAGACAACCAGGAGGTTGGCTTAGAAGCAGCCATCCTTTAAAGAGTGCGTAATAGCTCACTGGTCAAGTGATTCTGCGCCGATAATGTAGCGGGGCTGAAGCACACCGCCGAAGCTGTGAAGCCCGGGCTTAGGTCCGGGTTGGTAGGGGAGCGTCGTGCGTCCGGTGAAGCCTCGGGTGACCTAGGGGTGGAGGGTGTGCGAGTGAGAATGCAGGCATGAGTAGCGAAACACACGTGAGAAACGTGTGCGCCGATTGACTAAGGGTTCCTGGGCAGGTTAATCCGCCCAGGGTGAGTCGGGGCCTAAGGCGAGGCCGACAGGCGTAGTCGATGGATAACGGGTTGATATTCCCGTACCCGTTCACACGCGCCCAGTACCGAGTCCTTTGATGCTAACCACCACTGAAGCGGTGGTGTGCCTTCGGGTGCGCTGTCGTGGAGGCGTGGGACCCAGGAGGGTAGTAGGTAAGTGATGGGTGACGCAGGAGGGTAGCTCTACCGGGCGGTGGTTGTCCCGGATAAGCGTGTAGCCCGAGAGATAGGCAAATCCGTCTCTCGTTACATGGGTGAGGCGTGATGTCGAGCCGTTTGTGGTGAAGTGAGTGATCCCGTGCTGTCGAGAAAAGCCTCTAGCGAGTGTGTGGGCGGCCCGTACCCGAAACCGACGCAGGTGGTCTGGTAGAGAATACCGAGGCGTTCGGGTGAACCATGGTTAAGGAACTCGGCAAATTGTCCCGTAACTTTGGGAGAAGGGGAGCCCTGTCTGGTGATGGCCTTTGCGGTCTGAGCTGGGTGGGGTCGCAGATACCAGGGGGAAGCGACTGTTTATTAAAAACACAGGTCCGTGCGAAGTCGTAAGACGCGGTATACGGACTGACGCCTGCCCGGTGCTGGAACGTTAAGAGGACCGGTTAGACGCGTTTACGTGTCGAGGCTGGGAATCTAAGCGCCAGTAAACGGCGGTGGTAACTATAACCATCCTAAGGTAGCGAAATTCCTTGTCGGGTAAGTTCCGACCTGCACGAATGGCGTAACGACTTCCCCGCTGTCTCAACCATGGGCCCGGTGAAATTGCACTACGAGTAAAGATGCTCGTTTCGCGCAGCAGGACGGAAAGACCCCGGACCTTCACTATAGCTTGACATTGGTGTTTGGGATGGTTTGTGTAGGATAGGTGGGAGCCGGTGAAGCCGCCACGCTAGTGGTGGTGGAGGCGTTGGTGAAATACCACTCTGGCTGTTTCGGGCATCTAACCCGCACCCGTGATCCGGGTGGGGGACAGTGTCTGGTGGGTAGTTTAACTGGGCGGTTGCCTCCTAAAGGGTAACGGAGGCGCCCAAAGGTTCCCTCGGCCTGGTTGGCAATCAGGTGGTGAGTGTAAGTGCACAAGGGAGCTTGACTGTGAGACGGACGTGTCGAGCAGGTGCGAAAGCAGGGACTAGTGATCCGGCACCGGCGTGTGGAAGCGGTGTCGCTCAACGGCTAAAAGGTACCCCGGGGATAACAGGCTGATCTTCCCCAAGAGTCCGTATCGACGGGATGGTTTGGCACCTCGATGTCGGCTCGTCGCATCCTGGGGCTGGAGTTGGTCCCAAGGGTTGGGCTGTTCGCCCATTAAAGCGGCACGCGAGCTGGGTTTAGAACGTCGTGAGACAGTTCGGTCCCTATCCGCTGTGCGCGTTGGAGACTTGAGAAGGGCTGTCCCTAGTACGAGAGGACCGGGACGGACGAACCTCTGGTGTGCCAGTTGTTCCGCCAGGAGCATGGCTGGTTGGCTACGTTCGGGAGGGATAACCGCTGAAAGCATCTAAGTGGGAAGCTTGCTTCGAGATGAGGTCTCCTGCCCCTAAGAGGGGTAAGGCTCCCAGTAGACGACTGGGTTGATAGGCCGGGTGTGGAAGCCTTGTGAGGGGTGGAGCTGACCGGTACTAATCGGCCGAGGGCTTGTCCACCGCAGATGGCTGGGTGCTCGCGCACACTATTTCATCACTCTTGAAGGTAGGGGTGGTGGAGCGTGATGATCGCACACGAATCGTTTTTGTTCTTTTTCATATGGTTGCCGCTCGTTGCGGCCCTTGGTTTTCCCGACACGGATCGTGTGGTTCGTGGTTTGGGGTTAGGGTTGCGGTGGTTTTTGCGAGGGGGTCACACCCGGTCTCATTTCGAACCCGGTCGTTAAGTTCCTCAGCGCCGATGGTACTGCCTCCATGGTGGGGGTGGGAGAGTAGGACGCCGCCGCGCATTTCTTGTGGAGGAGGGTTGCCCCTGTGGGGGTGGCCCTCCTCCTTTTTTATTGCCCGGGTTTGTGAACATGTGAATCAACGGCGTGCTGTGGGGGTGGCGTTCCCCTGCCTCCTGGCACCGCTTCACTCTAGGTTGACGTTGCAAGAGCCCAGTTCAGTCCGTGTCTGTGCGTCCGCATCGTGGTTGGCGAGGCAGTCAAGGATCGCGTCGGCTGTGGGTCAATTCGGATGACCAAAATCAACATATGACGAATGCCCAAATTGACTGGCTCAGTGTGATCAAAGAATCGCGCTTGAGTCGGACATCGAGCGATTTGTCGTGTCGTCCCATTACCGACTCTGAGAGTCATCCTGTCACGGGTGGTTTGAGAATCAGACGGCCCGGTTATGGTCGCTCGCGCCGGTGGAGTGTCGCGTTTTCGATTAACAACCACTGGCGTTGGATGCTCATTGAAGGAATGCCCAAGCGATTCCACGTTTTCTTTCTAGTGCGTCCGAAGTTAATCGAAGTGACTCTGGCGATGGTGACGAGTAGTCACCTCGATCCAACCTGGCCACCACGGGGCGTAAGGCGCACCTGTGGGGACAAAGAGGAGGTAGGAGAATGCAGGAAAAGATGCACCAGCCTGGGATGCCGTTGCTGGCTGACCCAGTGGAACGCAAGCTCAACACCACGGCCGCGTCGGCCGCCGACGGTGTCGACCAGTCAATCTTCGGCGGGATCACTTGGAAGGACATTCCGTTCGCTGGCGACAGCGACGAGTAGTCTGCTGCGATCCGTTGTGGACTTTTCGGCCTCGCCCGGCTTGCGAGGTCGATCGGGCCATGAATGCCAGCGCGGATATGTGATTTTTCCGCATAGTGCGGTCTGACCTTGGTATGAGCACACGAGTTCTGAGGAGTCGTAATTAATGGGGAAGCTGTCAATCATTCCCGGGCTCTCCGAGCTGTGGCGGCTGACCAAGGGTGACGACCGTGTAGGGGTGGCCGTGGTCGACGGCAGGGTCGGTGCCGGCCACCCCGCCTTCGCTGGGAGTGGGCTGGCCTCCGTGGAGGGTGTGTGGCCCAGCGACGGTGCGACGGGTGCGAAGGCGGCCCATGGCACGTCCGTGGCCGGAGTTCTCTTCGGTCAACACGACGGCCCCGTCCCAGGCGTGGCGCCAGGGTGCCGGAAGGTGAGCGTTCCGGCGTTCTCGGACCGGTGGGCGCGCACGTCACAGCTGGACCTTGCGCGCGGAATCGAGCTGGCGCTGGACGAAGGCGTGCACGTCATCAACATCAGCGGCGGACAGCTCGCCTCGGCCGAGGAAGCAGAGGACCCACTGGCGCGGGCGGTGCGCCGGTGCAAGGAGAGCAACGTCCTGGTCGTGGCAGCCGCCGGGAACGACGGCTGCTTCTGCGATCACGTGCCCGCGGCTCTGCCCTCGGTATTGGCGGTTGGCGCACTGGACGACGAGGGCCGTCCGCTGCCCAGCAGCAATTGGGGTCCGGGGAACACTCGCCAGGGCATTCTCGCCCCAGGCCAGAACATCCCGGTGCCAGTTCCCGGCGGAGGCGTGGCTCTGCAGACCGGGACCAGCCTGGCCGCGCCGGTCGTGTCGGGCGTGGCCGCCCTTCTGCTCAGCTTGCAGCTACGCGACGGTCGTGAACCCGACCCGCGGGCCATAGGCGAGCTTCTGATGACCACTGCTGATCCGTGCGACCTCGGCGACGCCGATGCCTGCGCACGTTTTCTGAACGGCAAACTCAACATCACGAAAGCGGTAACCACTGTGACCTCGAACGAGACAGACGTGTCCGTGGCTCACTCGCAAGCTGAGCCGGTGTCCCCGATCCCCGAGACCGCGACCGGCAGACCCGAGCAGGCGGTGCCCAGCTGTGACTGCGGGTGTGACCAAGCACCGGCCGCAGCCGCGACGGTCCCGACTGCCCAGGCTGCCCTGCAAGCTCCGACGGATCCTGCGGCGGCTCCTGCGACAACCCCTGCGGCGGGGTCAGCGGCGGTGACCCTGTCCTCACCGGCTCCGGCCCCCGTGCCATCTCCCGCGCCCGCGCCGCCCCCGGCTCCTACGCCACCGCCACAGGCCACGTCAACGGTGACGACGTCGTCAGACGACCCAGCGCGCGTGCCGGCCCAGCGTCTGGCGTATGCGCAGGGCGTACTGGGATACGACTTCGCTACTGAGGCGCGTCGTGACAGCTTCAAGCAGCTCATGGCGCCCGTCGAGGTTGGCGGTGCGCACGTCCCCGCCAACCCGTACGACCCCAACCACATGGTCGCTCACCTCAGGGAGAATCCCTCTGAGTCATCCGCGCTGATCTGGACGCTCAATCTCGACCTGACACCGATTTACGCCATCGAACCCAACGGCGGCTACACAGTCGGCGTGTACGAGCGTCTGGTGGATTTCCTATCCCGTCAGCTTGAGTGTGATGACGGGGCGAACTTCGTCGACCGCGTCTCGATCCCCGGTAAATTGCCCGGCCGTACGGTCAAGCTGTTCTCGGGTCAGGAAGTGCCCGTCGTGGAGGTCGAACTCAAGCGCGGCCTGTACGGGTGGTCGGTCACGAGCCTGGCCAACGCGGTCGCCGAGGCTGGAGCGGCTGGGGCCAAGAAGGGCAACCCGTCTGCGGACACACTGCGTGCGGCCGTCGCGGAGTTCCTCACCCGCGTCTACTACGATCTCCGCAATTTCGGGGCGACCTCGCGCGACCGCGCGCTGAACTTCGCCGCGACCAACGCGGTTCAGGCCCGCGACACTCTGGCTCAGGCACTGAGCCAAGGTCTGGCCCTGCAGGACATCGACGTCGAGAAGAGCCCGTTCGCCCGCCCCGACAGCGACTGCTGGGATGTGAAGCTGCGCTTCTTCGACCCCGAGAACAGCCGCCGCGCCAAGCGGGTGTACCGCTTCACCGTCGACGTCAAGGACGTCATGCCGGTGACCGTCGGCGACATCCGAAGCTGGCCTGAGAGCTGACCCGACACCCGCAAGGAGGGACGCGATGTGCTTTCCCAAACAGGTGCCGCCGGTGCGCCGTCCTGAGCTGGTGAACCCGAACCGCATGGTCGATCTGGCGAAGGCGGCCCAGGGCGAGTGGGCCGCCCTGGGCGAGCTGTCGGTGTTCACCACGCACCTCAACGACCCGCAGGCCTACACTCCGCCGAGCTATCAGGAGATGCAGTACTCGGCGGCCTGGTGGTAGCCCCTCGAACGTGATCCAGGAGTTGGTGCACCTTGTGCGAACAGACGTCCCAGTCGCGGCAACGTGAGCCACTGCCGGATGGACTAACGGCAGACGCGGTGGGGGCCGTGCCCGAGGGGCACCGCGCCGCGGCCGGGAACGCCGAGATTCCGGAGCCATCTCCATCTTCGGTTCCAGAGGAGCTGTTTCCGGCCGATGCGGTCGCCGGCGTCAAGGAGCTGTGGGTACACACCCGCGGCGAGCCGGAGGTGACGATCGGCGTTGTCGAGAGCCCTCCGGACATGGAGCACCCCAGTCTGGCGGGCTCCGAGATCACCATGGTCGACTCGTGGTGGATGCCTGCGGTCACTCCGGAAGACGGCGCGATGGAGCACGGGACCTATACGGCCAGTGTGCTGTTCGGTCAGCCGGGCAGCGTACTGGAGGGTCTTGCACCTCGTTGCCGGGGGCTCATTTGTCCAGCACTGCGCGACAACTCGTCGGTGCTCGACCCGCTCAATGCGGCGCGCGCGATCGAGGAGCTGACCGAGGCAGGGGCCGACATCGTCCTGTTCATGGCGGCACACCCGGCGCCCGCCGATGGCAACGGCACGTTCGACCTGGTCCGACGCGCTGTTGAGCAGGCGAGCCAGGCAGGTGTCCTCGTCACCGCGCCCGCGGGCAACGACTACGGTCGCAATCCCGTCGCCCCGGCGCTGCTGCCCGAGGTGCTGGCCGTCGGTGCCCACCGCGCCGACGGCACGATGTACAAGTTCAGCAATTGGGGGGATGGCTATCACGGGCACGGCATCGCCGCACCGGGCGGGGAGGTGCTCGGCGCCGCTCCTGGGGGAGGGGTCAAGGCACAGAAAGGCACATGCGTGGCCGTGTCCATGGCGACCGGCGCCGCGGCCCTGCTGCTCAGCCTCCAGAGGAAGGCGGGGCTGTCCGCCGATCCGCTCGGGGTGCGAGAGGCGTTGCTGCGCACGGCCCGCTCCTGCGATCCCGAAATCGCCCATGACGACACTGGGCGCTGTCTCAACGGCAAGCTCGACCTGCCCGCAGCTGCTCGGATGCTGGTAGGCGAAGGCGTGCTCAGCAGTAACCGGACCTCGGGCGCGGGCGCGGCTGTGCCGTCGTCTGCTTCGGCGGTGCGACTCTGCAGCCCGACAACGGCGGCCAAGCCCGCGCGTTCACCTGCGGCGACTCCGAAGTGCCGTAAGCGAATGGCCGCGGCTGGCGATGAGACGGCGCGGTCTGACACGAGGATCACCACGTTCGCCGAGCGGCCCGAGCTGGTGCAGTCCGGCATCGAACGCACGCCTCCGGGGCCCGGGTTTCTCCAGCGCTCCCTCGCCGACCGATGGGAGGTGGCGAAACGCCTCTGTGGGCGTTTCCCGCAGTTCGGCGTGGCCGCGACGAGAGCGGTCGACGGCTCGGTTGTGGGACATGGCATCGGCGTGCCGCTCGCGCTTTCCGCTTCCGGTCGCGGTCACCTGCCCGGCGGGGGTGGCCAGGAGATGCTGGCCTGGGCACTGTGCGATGAGCGACGGGGCGTCCACCCCGACACTCTGGGGCTCCTTGGCATGACCATCCACCCCGAGCATCGTGGCACGGGCCTGAGCAGGTCCTTGCTGCAGGCCCTGAAGGAGGCGGCGCGGTCAGCCGGTCTGAGGGAGGTGGTCACGTCGGTGCGGCCAACCGCGAAGCATCGCCGCCCGGCGGAGCCGATGGCCCACTACGCCCGAAGGACCCACCGTGACGGCCTGCCCTGCGACCCCTGCCTGCGCGTCCATGCCCAGGCGGGTGGGCGAATCACGTCGGTGGCTCCGTCTGCGCTGGTGGTGTCCGGCCCCCTGGCCAAGTGGCGGCAATGGACGGGGTTGCCCTTCGACGCCCCTGGCCCAGTGCACGTGCCCCTTACGCTGGCTCCGGTGCGCTGCGACCCTGCCCAGGACCGTGCTGTCTACGTCGAACCGCACGTCTGGGTGCGACACGCGTTGGACTGAAGTGGCGCAGAGCAAGGCGGAAGATGTCGATGGCTACCTGATCGAGGTGCCAGAAGACCGGGGGAGGTCCCGTCCGAGCTGCAGCAGGTGTGCCGTTGACAGTGACTGGCCCTATCTGTTGCCGTCCGCCTTTGGAGCGACATAGGTCCCCTTGCCTGGAGCTGTGACCACAAGCCCTTGTTCGGCGAGAACCTGGTATGCCGACCGTGCGGTTCGGCGCGAGACCCCGAACTCTTCACACACGGCTGCTTCGGATGGGACAAGCCGGTTCGCCTCATGGGTCCCGTCGGAGATCCGACCTGCGATGACAGCAGCGATCTGCCGATACATCGGTTCGGGTCCGTCAAGGTCGGCATTCATGATTAACGACCCTAGGGATTCGCGATGATTCTGGTGCGCTTTTGGTTAACCGCCCTCTGCGACAAGCGCACCTGACAGGGGTAGGGCTACGCGTCGGTGCCGGGTTGCAGCGCGACGAAGGTTCCTCGCTGAGGCAGCGTGATCACCCATCCCTCTGAGCGCAGGAGGGCGACCGCCTGTCGCGCGGTGTCTCTCGCGATGCCGTACTCAGCGACCATCTGAGACTCGGATGGAATCCGATCTCTCGGCTTGAGCTCGCCGGACTTGATCCGCCCGCGGATAACTCGCGCCACCTGCTTGTAGATGGGCGTCGGGTCGAAGTGATCGATGTCCATGTCTAGGACGTTAGGTACGTAGGCCATGCTGCGCATATGGCCTACGTCGCCAACGTCCTAGACATGGTAGACAAGTTCCGGCTATGATCAAAGGTCCACAGCAACAAAAGACCCCGGCGAGGTGCGAACTCCCGGGGCGTGGCCACCAGCTACAAGGGAGCTGATGACAGATGCAGACTAACCGTCTGTCGGAGCGGTCCGCGAACCGAGTCCGTCCCTACATCACCGTGCTGGAACACCAGCGCGCCGTCCAGGACCGCCTCTTCCGGTGGTTCGCCGCGCAGGTCGCCCGCTCCTCCACGGAGGTGGGCTGATGAACAGCGACAACGACCCGTTGCTGCGGCTACTGCGGGAGCGCTACGGGGACCAGTGGGCGATCCGGCGCACCGAGCACCTGTGGATCGCGGTCACTCACGACACCGAGGCCGACCACGCGCCGACCATCGTGCAGCCCGACATGAACGTCTTCCTCTCCGACTTGGAGAACCCGCCGCCGCGCGCGTGCTGTCCCCGGTCACTGATGTCGGCCGAGTTCTTCTCTGCCCAGTAGGACCAGGTCGACGACGGCGTGTGGCGCAACAACAAACCGCCCGAGGGCTGACCCCCGGCCCTCCGCGGTCGATCAGCCAATAGAGCCCCACCCCGCCTGGTGGACGGGTGGGGCTCTCGCTGTTGAGGGCTGGGGCTCTGGGGTGCCGACCGGTGCTACTCGTGCCAGGCCCTGCCTCCGACGTTGTGGATCATCCGCTGCAGCACCTTGAGCGTGGTGATGTAGTCAGCGTCCGTCACGCCCGCGTTCCGCGCCTTCTTCATGGCCGCATGGCGCTCCGTGCACTGTCGGAAGACGGCTTCTCCCTCAGCGGTCCCCCACAGCTGCTCCTCATCGTCGACCCTGATCAGCCCCTTCTCGATGAGTCCGTCGAACTCCGCATCGAGCGTGGTCCCCACATCCAGGTAGCCCTCCAGGATCTCCGTGATCTCCTCGCGGGTCCGGCCGTTCCTTCCGCTGAGCACCTGGTCGAGGATCCAGTTTTGGGGCTGGGTGACACCGAGCTCCGCGAGATTGGCGCGGATGTGGTCGACGACCGCCTTGTGTGCCGCCCAGCTCCAGTAGCCGATCGGCTGATCGAGAAGCTCGGTGTCGTTGTGCGAGTACTCCATTGTCCTGTCCTCACCATCTGGCGATCCCGGCTGGTGAGGATGAACATAGAAGCTCAATTAAGGTTCAGGTCAAACGCCTGTTTCCGCGTCGTGGACGGGAAGATCATTGCCCACCTGGCGGGGGTGGCTAATCGAGTTCGTAAATCTGTCCGGTCTGAGCGCCCTCGATGGAGCGCACGTAGGCCTGGGCCACCTGGGTGAGATCCACCGGCGGGATACCGGGGAAGAAGTCGCCGTAGTCCGCGAGGGACTCGGTGAAGACGGTGGGGCTGATGGCGTTGACGCGCTGCGGTGCGATCTCGATCGCCGCTGACCGGACGAAGGCTTCCACGGCGCCATTGGCCATGGCCGCTGCGCTGCCGCTGACGATGGGATCGCGGGCCAGAGCCCCGGTGATCAGGGTGAACGAGCCCCGCTCGGCAATGCGTTTCGTGCCCTGGCGGACCAGTTCGATCTGGCTGAGCGCCTTACCGCGGAAGGCCGAGAGATAGTCGTCGGCGGTCAGCTTCGTGAGCGTGTTGTACGGCACGTCCCCAGCCGCGCTGGCCACCGCATCGATGTGTCCGGCGCGGTCGTACAGCTCGGTGGCCTGAACAGGGTCGGTGATGTCGAGACGAATGTCCCCGCTGGTGCGGCCCACTGTGACGACGTCGTGGCCGCGGTCGGCGAGAGTGGCGTGCACGTGGGCGCCAAGCTTGCCTGCCGCCCCGATCAGCAGAATTCTCATGCCAGCGACGGTAGGCACGGGGCAGGCGACGAGGGAAATACCGTCTGAGTTGCGGTTATGCTCATGGGTTATGAATGTGGAACTGCGGCATTTCCGCGCGCTGGCGGCCATCGGGGACGAGGGCACCATCACCGGTGCCGCGGCTGCCCTGCGCATCAGCCAGCCCGCGCTTTCGCGGACACTGTCGCAGCTGGAGCGCGGCCTGGGCACGCAGCTCGTCGAGCGCACCACCCGCAATCTCCACCTCACCGAGGCGGGTCGGCGGCTGTGGGAACACGCGCACCGCATCCTTGCCCACGTCGACGACGCCCTGGCCGAGGTGAGCGCCGGGCCGCGACCGCTCCGCATCGGCTTCGCCTGGGCGGCTCTGGGGCACCACACCGTTCCGCTGCTGCGCGAGTGGCGTCGGGACCACCCCGACATCCCCCTCCAGGCGCAGCGACTAGACGACCCCGAGGCCGCGCTGCGCTGCGGCGACATCGACCTCGCTTTTCTGCGCACACCGACCGATGACGACGAGTTCTACTCCTTGCCCCTCTACCAGGAGCGGCGCTTGGTGGCACTGAGCGAGGACGATCCTCTGGCGACCCGACCCTCCCTGGAACTGGCCGACATCGCCGATCGGACCATCGCCATGTGTGCCTCGGCCGGGACGACCAGCACCGAGCTGTGGTCCGCCGACCGGCGCCCCTCCACCACCATCGAGGTGGCCAATGTCGACGAGTGGCTCACCGTGATCGCCACTGGGGACGCCGTCGGCGTGACCGCGGAGGCCACCGGACACAGCCATCCCCACCCTGGGGTGCGCTACCTCCCGATCGCCGATGCTCCACCGATCACTGTCTGCCTGGTTTGGCCGCCCTATCCAGTGCACTCCGCGGCCGCGACCTTCCGGGAACATGCCCGTCGCACGGTGGAGACTTAGGTGACACGTCTCGCTCTATGAGATGGCCTGCTTGCACAGGGCACCCTTTTAGCATCGAGAGTGGTTCCGATCGGGGCCGTGTTGATGAGGAGTCCCATGATTTTCATTACCGCCAAGTTCCGCATCCTGCCCGAGTACGCGGACAGCTGGCCGGAAATCGCCCGCGAGTTCACCGAGGCGACGCGCAGCGAGCCGGGGTGCCTTTGGTACGACTGGTCGCGCAGCGTCGAAGACCCGAACGAGTATGTCCTGGTCGAGGCGTTCCGTGATGACGAGGCGGGTGCCGCCCACGTGCAGTCCGAGCACTTCAAGACCGCGCAGAAGACGCTGCCGCCGCACCTCGCCGAGACGCCGAAGATCGTCAACACGACGATCCCGCAGGACGACTGGTCCCTGCTCGGCGAGATGGCCGTGCCGCCGCGGGACTGAGCGACCGAGCACATCGTCCGCTGATCTCAGTCGGCGTCGAGCTCTGAGCCCCGCTTGCCGTAGCGGGGTTCAGAGCTCAGAGCAGGCCGCAGACGGAGTCCGAGGCTGAGGCCCGGTTCCGATGCGGTGGGACTGCCGCGGGGTTAGGACTCGCGGCGCGGAAAGAACCTGCGGTCCAGCGACCAGCGTCCCGCCCCCACGAGCAGCAGGAACACCAGGCTGAACAGCAGAAGCGAATCAGTGCGCGCCTCGTGGGCGGCCCTCCAGAAGCCCTCGTCCATCAGGATGGGCAGCTTGGTGAAGAGCAGCGCCCCACCCATGATGGTGAGTAGTGGCAGCGTGGCCAGTCGGGTGAGGAGCCCGACGACCAACAGCAGCCCGCAGCTGATCTCGAACACCGCGGCGCTGTAACCGAAGACCTCTGGTGCGGGGAGCGGGGTCTGCGCGGCGAAGCGGCCCGGGCCCAGGTCACCGGGGTAGAGGAACTTCTGGATGCCCTCGGAGCAGAACACCGCTCCGGCGATGAGGCGGATCAGGAGCACCGCTGGCGGCGCGTCGCGCACCACCAACGCATGACGCAGGGCGTTGACGAGGCCGCGCGCTTCGGCCATGGCTCTCCCGCCATTCGTGTCCACGTGACAGCAGTCGGTGACAGTCATCGTGGCGCGCTCTTGGCAACCGGGCCAGGGACCGCGACCGTATTCGGGCTCGGTCGCCGACCCCGGGCGTTCTCGCCGCGCAACCTGGAGACGGGGCGGATAGATGGATCAGTGGGACGCCCGACGCCCCTTGGCCCACGCCCAGGCCCCGAGTGCGGCGACTCCCCAGAAACCGCTGGCCGGCATCATGGCCGCGCCCGTTGCGCCCGTCGCGACGAGGGCGGCCCCGGCGGTGCGCTGGGCGCGGGTGTCGCCGTTCTCCTCCGCCGACCGCAGCAGACGACCGGTCGTCCACATCGCCGGTGCCAAGGCAAGAAACCAGAAGGCCGTCGCACGGTCGCCCCAGTCGGGGACCGTGCTGACCACCCCGTCGGCGGCCATGTCGCCAGCGGGCTTGCGGTACAGGATGATGCCGGTCGCGAAGTGCAGGCCCGCGAGGGCCTGGACCCACCGTCCCGGTGAGCGAGAGATCATGGCTTGACCCTAAGTGCGGCCCACCCGCCATGGTGAGGAGGGTCGAGGGTGGGTCGGTCCGCTGGCTAGCGCTGCGGGCCCGCGGCTGAAGAGCCCGTTGGGGAAATTTTTCGCTCGGTGGTGTCAGAGTGTCGATCCGGGCCGAAGCCGTTCGTATAGAGGGTGAGAAGCCGGAACACATCCGGCGGCGATACCGAGGAGGAACGGCAATGCAGCACTACATGCTCACCATCCACCAGCCCCAGGGCGAGACTCCGTCTCCAGAGGTCCTGGAGCCGATCATGCGGGATCTCGAAGCCGTCAACGAGGAGCTTAGGGCGGCCGGCGCCTGGGTGTTCGCCGGAGGCATGCACCAGCCGAGCACCTACACCGTGCTGCGGCCCAAGGATGACGAAGTGATCACGACCGACGGCCCGTATGCCGAGGGCAAGGAGTTCATCGGCGGCTTCACCGTCATCAAGGCGCCCGATCTCGATGCCGCCCTCGAATGGGGACGCAAGTTCGCCCGCGCGATCACCCTTCCGGTCGAAGTCAGGCCCATGCAGTACGGGAGCTGCGGGTGACCTCCGGCTCGCCGGAGGTATCGGCCGCGGAGATCGAACGCGTGTTCCGCGAGGAGCGGGGCCGCGCCGTGGCTGTCCTGGTCCGCCTCCTCGGCGACATCGACCTCGCCGAGGAGGCGGTCCAGGACGCCTTCGCCGAAGCGGTCCAGCGGTGGCCGTCGGCGGGGCTGCCGCCGAGTCCGGCCGGCTGGATCATCACCACCGCCCGCAACCGGTCCATCGACCGACTCCGACGGGAGGCGTCCCGCAAGGACCGCTATGCCCAGGCCGCACTCCTGCACGCCCATGATGACGCGCCATCCGAGGAGGGGCCTGTGTGCGACGACCGGCTGCGCCTGATCTTCACCTGCTGCCACCCCGCGCTCGCTCCGCACTCCCGAGTCGCCTTGACGCTCCGCCTGCTGGGCGGGCTCACCACGGCCGAGATCGCCCACGCCTTCCTGGTCCCCGAGAGCACCATGGCCCAGCGCCTGGTCCGGGCCAAGGGCAAAATCCGCGACGCGCGGATTCCCTACCGGGTGCCGGACGAGTCCGACCTCCCCGACCGCCTCCGGGGGGTCTTGTCCGTCGTCTACCTCATCTTCAACGAGGGCTACGCGGCGAGTTCGGGCGACCGGCTCGTCCGAGAGGACCTCTGTGCCGAGGCCATCCGCCTCGGCCGCCTCCTCGCCGAGCTCATGCCCGACGAACCGGAAGTCCTGGGACTGCTTGCGCTGATGCTGCTCACCGAGTCGCGCCGTGCCGCCCGCACCACACCCGACGGTGCCCTCGTGCGACTGGCCGACCAGGACCGCGAACGCTGGGATCGCGCTCTCATCGCCGAAGGCCAGGAGATCGTCCGCGCCTGCCTTCGGCGCGATCGGCCCGGTCCCTACCAGATCCAAGCGGCGATCAACGCCGTCCACAGCGACGCCGCGACCGCCGCGGCCACGGACTGGTCGCAGATTCTGCGGCTCTACGACCATCTCTACGCGCTCACGCCGACCCCGATCGTGGCGCTGAACCGAGCCGTCGCGGTGGCCGAGGTCGAGGGACCCGAGGCCGCGCTGTCCCGCGTCGACGCCCTCGCCTCCGACCTCGACCGTCACCACCTGTTCCACGCCGTCCGCGCCGACCTGCTCCGTCGCCTGGGCCGGAGCGCCGAGGCGGTCATGGCCTACGAGGCGGCCCTCGACCGCACCCAGAACGCGGCTGAGCGCGACTTTCTGCGGCGTCGACGCGCCGACCTCGATTCCGCGCGCGAGTCCGATCCCAGGAACGGCGACGCCCGAACGACCTAGGCGGGGGCGTTCGGTCCGGGGCCGGACGTCGCCGCCGGTGCGGCCGACCGGGCGGGCGGGAGCGGCAGTCGGCCGCTGTCGAGGGCGTCGATCATGGCCATGGCCCCGCCTCGGGCCGCCGCACTGAGGCCCAGGGTCGAAGGCTCCACCCGGCACCCGCCCGCGTCGGGGGCGATGGCGATCTCGCGGACCGCCGCGCGGCAGTTCGGGAGGAGCCACGGGGCCATCGGTACGAAGTACCCCCCGAGGACGACCGCCGCCGGGTTGACGATGTCGACCAGTGTGGCGATGCCGCGGCCCAGCCATGTGCCCGCCGTGTGCAGGGTGTCCAGCGCCGTGGCGTCGCCCGCCTCGGCACGCTCGACCGCGACGTCGACCAGGTGGGCGATGCCGTCCCCCGATAGCGGCCCTTCCGGCACGCGGTCGGGAACGGCGGCGCGGAGGATCGGTTCGATGCCCGCGATCGCCTCCAAGCAGCCGCGCCGCCCGCACCCGCACTCCGGGCCGTCCTCCATCAGCGGGATGTGGCCGATCTCCCCCGCGAAGCCGGTGGATCCGCGCAGCAGGTTCCCGTCCGTCAGCACGCCCGCCCCAATGCCGACCTCTCCGGTGATGTAGACGAGGTCGGGTGTGCGGGTGAGGTGCCCGCTGCGGAATTCGGCGACCGCTCCGAGGTTGGCGTCGTTGTCCACGAGGATCGGCGCCGTCGGCAGACGCGCCTCCGCCATCAGGTGCGTCAGACGATCGCGGAGCGGGGTGTCGCGCCAGCCCAGGTTCGGGGCTCGGGTGACGGTGCCGGAGGGCGCGTCGATCAGCGCGGGCACCGCGACACTCACCCCGATGACGCCGCGCCCGGCCAGCGCGGGATCCGCCATTGCCTCCGCCGTGGCCCGCGCGATCCGGTGCGCGCACGCCTCCGGGCCGGCCGCCCGGGCGTCGAAGGAGATGTGCCGGGTGAGGAGTTCCTGCTCAACGAGGTCGACCGCGACGACTGACAGGTAGTCGACGTTCACCTCCAGCCCGATGGCGGCGATCGTGCTGTCGTCGAGCGCGAGCAGCACCCCCGGGCGTCCCACGCGGCGCTGGGTGGACTCGCCGGTCTCGCGGACCAGCCCGCGGGAGATGAGGTCGGCGACCAGGCTGGAGACGGTGGTTTTGTTCAGCCCTGTGGCTGCGGCGATGGCGGCGCGCGAGCAGGGCGCGAGGGAGCGGACAGCACGCAGCACGACGCCCAGGTTGGCCTCGCGTACCGCCTGGAAACCGGTGGGTCCGGTATTCACGCTCGACACGTGGTCTCGACACTCCGTTCCTGTGGTCCCGCGGATGCCTGGCGCACGGACACCTCGGGCGTACCCGCTGCGCTGGGGTGCCGGGCCGGACACGGGAGTGGCGCGGGCCCAACGGGGGTACGCGTTCCGTGACTTCCAACGTACGGGGTGTCCGTGGAAGGCTCCGGGGCGCCCGCTGGTCGGGCATCTTCGGTCGAATGTGGGCCCCGTCTCATTGACCTCCAGTTTGGTTAAGGTCAGAGGCTGATGCCATGAGCCGATCGGTGACGGTTCCGCGCCGCGCGCGAAGCCAGCGGAGTCCACGACCCCACCACCGTGACCGCCAGCGCCGTCAACGACGCCGATCGCGACGAGGGTGTCGGCTCCGTGTCCTCGTCCTCCGCCGGTCGCGTGTCCTGCGTGGACCGCTACGGAGCCGGCGCGGACATTGCCACGGTTCCCGGGATCGCGTCGAAGGCCTCTTCCACCGATGCGATGAGCGCGGCCCGTCCGCCGCGGTCGCGGCGTCCGGTCCCGCGCTGGTCGGCGAGCCAGTTCTTGGTTCCGCAGCGCCAGGCGCTGATGGCGAACTCGCCGACCAGGCGCAGCCGGACATCCTCGTGGCGGTCGATCCCCAACTTGGCCTCCAGCTCCTGCACCAGGCGCCGCTGGACGCGCATGGATTCCACGACGGAATAGTCGATCAGGGCGGGCGTGTGGTAGATGAGCCGTCGTGTGCGGAGGAAGCGATCCTCCCAGTCGTCGTCCATGCGCCGGATCGCCAGCGTCAGCGCGTCCCGCAGGGCGGGGAAGACCGGGCCGTGCAGCTCCTCACGGGCGACGACGATCACGTAGGCGTCCAACAGTTCGTTCTGTGCCGCCAGCGCCACCTGCTCCTTGGAGGCGTAGTTGCGGAAGAACGTGCGCTTGGACACCTCGACCGCGTCGACGAGTTCGTCGAGTGTGACCGCGTCGAACCCCTTCTCGCTGAACAGCGTCAGCGCTGCCTCCGCCAGGGCCCGCCGCGTGCGCAGCTTCTTCCGCTCGCGCAGCGGCAGCGTGCGGTCCACGGAGGTCGGCCAGCTCGACGGCACGGCCCCTGGTGTGCTCGCTGACGTGGCGGAATGCGCTGTCATAGCCGATCAGCCTAGCAAGACACCCCTCAGATGCGAAAGCCACCAAGGGGATTTAGTCACTTGATGGCGAGTGCCACTCGGTGGCATATTGTGTCCCCGTCATCGACCCCCCACACCCCGACCAGAAAGCCTCCTCCATGACTCTGACTACCTCGGCCCGCTCCGCCGGCCCGGCCATAGCGCCGGAGAAGGAGCCGCCGGAGAAAGCAGTGCTGGAGAAATGGGCGCTGACGCGCCTCCTGCGGACGTACTTACGCCCCTCCCTCGGGGCTATCGGCATCGTCATGCTGCTGCAGCTCGTCCAGACCGGCGCGATGCTCTACCTGCCGACGCTGAACGCCGACATCATCGACAACGGCGTGGCCCGGGGCGACACCGGCTACATCGTGGGCTCCGGCACGGTCATGCTCGCCGTGGCCCTGCTGGAGCTGCTGTGCGCAGTCGGCGTCGTCTACTTCGGCTCGCTCGTCGCGATGACCCTCGGCCGTGACCTGCGCACCGCCTTCTTTCACCGGGTCCAGGACCTGTCGGCGCGCGAGGTCGGCCACTTCGGTGCGCCGTCGCTCATCACCCGCACGACCAACGACGTCGAGCAGGTGCAGATGCTGGCGCTGATGACGCTCACCATGGTGGCGTCCGCGCCCATCATCGGTGTCGGCGGCATCGTGATGGCCGTCCGGCAGGACGCCGAGTTGTCCCTGGTGCTGCTCGTCGCCCTCCCGACGTTGATCACGGCGGTGATCCTGCTCATCCGCCGGATGGGTCCCCTGTCGGCCTCCCTGCAGCAGCGCATCGACCGGGTTAACCGGGTGGTGCGCGAGCAGATCACCGGCATCCGTGTCATCCGAGCCTTCACCCGCGACGCGCACGAGCAGGCGCGGTTCGGCGCGGCCAACGACGACCTGCTCGATGTGGGCCTGCGCTTGGGCCGCATCCAGTCGTTCATGATGCCCACGGTCATGATCGTCATCGAGTTCGCCAACATCGCCGTCCTGTGGTTCGGCGGGCACCGGATCGACGACGGCGGCATGCAGGTCGGCTCGCTGATCGCGTTTCTGCTGTACCTGCTCCAGATCCTCAGCGCCGTCATGATGGCCACGATGGCGTTCTTCATGGCCCCGCGGGCCAAGGTCAGCGCCGGACGCATCCAGGAGGTGCTGGGCACCTCCTCCAGCGTCGCACCTCCCGCCGACCCGGTTCGGGCGCTGCCCGGGGCGGGGGAGGTGGAGATCCGCGACGTCGACTTCGGCTACCCCGGCGCCGAGGACCCCGTTCTGCACGGCGTCTCCTTGGTCGCGCGTTCTGGCGAGACCACCGCCATCATCGGCTCCACCGGCAGTGGGAAGACGACACTGCTGAACCTGGTGCCGCGGCTCGTCGACCCCACCGGCGGCACGCTGTTCGTCGACGGCGTCGACGTCCGCGAGCTGGACCCGCAGACCTTGTCCGCCGTCGTCGGCCTGGTGCCGCAGAAGCCGTACCTGTTCACCGGGACGGTCGCCTCCAACCTCCGCTACGGCAAGCCCGACGCGACCGACGAGGAGTTGTGGCGCGCCCTGGAGATCGCCCAGGCCCGCGACTTCGTCGAGGACATGCCCGAGAAGCTCGACGCGCCGATCGGGCAGGGCGGCACCAACGTCTCCGGTGGCCAGCGCCAGCGCCTGGCCATCGCGCGGGCCCTGGTGGCCCGGCCGCGGGTCTTCCTGTTCGACGACTCCTTCTCCGCTCTCGACTACGCCACGGACGCGGCCCTGCGCGCGCGGCTGGAACGCGAGACCGACGGGGCGACCGTCATCATCGTCGCCCAGCGCGTCTCGACCATCCGTCACGCCCACCGCATCGTCGTGCTCGATGCGGGCCGGGTCGTCGGCACCGGCACCCATGAGGAGCTGATGGGCGGCCCGGACGGCACGGGTGGCAACAGGATCTACCGGGAGATCGTGCTCTCCCAGCTCACCGAGGAAGAGGCGTGCCAGTGACCAAGGATGCCAAGGACAAGTCGATCGACTTTCGCGGATCCAGCCTGCGCCTGATCCGCACCATGCGCGAGGACAGCCTGCTCCTCGCGGTCGTGGTCGGAATGATCGCCGTGACCGTCGGGCTCACCGTGACCCTGCCGCGGCTGCTCGGCCACGCCACCGACCTGGTGGTCGAGGGCGCCGCCGGCGACGGCGTCGACTTCACGGCGGTCGGCCGGGTGCTGCTGATCGCACTCGCGGTCGCCGCATCCGCGGCCACCATGGGGTACCTGCGCGGGCGCCTGTCGGTGAAGGTCGCCCAGCGCACCGCCCACCGCCTGCGCACGCGGTCCGTGGCCAAGCTCGCGCGGCTGCCGCTGTCCTACTTCGACAAGCAGCCGCGCGGGGAGGTGTTGTCCCGGCTCACCAACGACGTCGACAACATCGTGATGGTCCTGCAGAACGTCCTCGGCCGGATCATCACCCACCTGCTCACCATTGTGTTCGTGCTGGTGATGATGGTGGTGCTGTCCCCGCTGCTGACGCTCGTGGCGCTGGTGGCCGTGCCCGTCTCGATCAGGTTCGCGACGCTCATCGGCAAGCGCGCGCAGCCCCGGTTCGTCGAGAAGTGGGCGACCACGGGCAAGCTCAACGGGCACATCGAGGAGATGTACAGCGGCCACAGCGAGATCCGGGTCTTCGGGCGGCGGAAGGAGGCCGAGCAGACCTTCGCCGAGCACAACGACGCCCTGTTCGAGGCCGCGCACAAGGCCCAGTTCGTCTCCGGCGTCATCGAGCCCACCCTCAGGTTCGTCGGCAACTTCAGCTACGTGCTCGTCGCCGTCTTCGGCGCCCTTCGGGTCGCCTCCGGCACGATGTCGATCGGTGAGGTGCAGGCGTTCATCCAGTACGCGATGCAGTTCAGCCAGCCCATCGCGCAGATGGCATCGACGGCCAACCTGGTGCAGTCCGGGGTGGCGTCGGCGGAGCGGATCTTCGCCCTGCTCGACGCCGAGGAGCAGGAGCCCGAGGCGCCGAACCCGGCCCGCCCCGAGCGGGTCGAGGGACGCGTGGTCTTCGAGGACGTCGCCTTCTCGTACGAGCCCGATGAGCCGCTGATCGAGAACCTGTCGCTGACCGTGGAGCCCGGCCGGACGGTCGCCATCGTCGGCCCCACGGGGGCGGGCAAGAGCACCCTGGTCAATCTGCTGATGCGGTTCTACGAGGTCAGCGGTGGCCGCATCACCCTGGACGGGGTGGACATCGCCGAGATGGCGCGCGAGGACCTGCGCGGCCACACCGGCATGGTGCTGCAGGACACGTGGCTGTTGAACGGGACGATCGCCGACAACATCGCCTACGGGGGCGGTGATGTGTCGCGTGAGGAGATCGTCGCGGCGGCGCGCGCCACGTACGTGGACCGGTTCGTGCGCACCCTTCCCGACGGCTACGACACCGTGCTCGACGACAGCGGGGCGAGTCTGAGCGCGGGCGAGCGGCAGTTGATCACGATCGCGCTTGCGTTCCTGAAAGAACCGGCGATTCTCGTCCTCGACGAGGCCACAAGCTCGGTCGACACCCGCACCGAGATGCTCATCCAGCAGGCGATGAGTTCGCTGCGCGAGGGACGCACGAGCTTCGTCATCGCCCACCGGTTGTCGACCATCCGCGACGCCGACGTGATCCTCGTGATGGAGCGGGGCTCCATCGTCGAGCAGGGCACGCACGACGAGCTGATCGCCGCTGACGGAGCCTACGCCCGGCTGTACACGGCCCAGTTCGAGGACGCAGCCCAGTTCGAGGACGCGGCGCAGTTGGATGGCGCAGCTCAGTTCGAGGACAGGGTGAGCCCCGTGTGAACCGACGGAGCCGACGAGGACCCGGCGTGCGGGGGGAGGCGGGAGCGGGCTCGGTGGGCCGCTGTTCGAGCTGGTCGGACCCGTCCAGACCTAACTTTGGGTTCGCGTCCTCCCGCTGCCGTTGGTGCCGATCACGCTGGTCGTCACCGCCGGACGCTGGGCCGTCGGCGGTCCCGTAGCCGCCGCCGGGATGAACCGCGCGTAGGATGCCGCTAGTTGCGAATACTTTGCAACAAGGGCCAAGCGCGAGGCAAGGGGGCGTCCACAGCGGTGGAGACGAGCGAGGAGACGCGTTCGGCCGACAGCGCGGCGCCGTCGGCCGATGTGCGTGGCGAAGAGGAGCACGCAGGGGAGCACGCGAAACCGGCGGCGCCCCCGGCGTCGGCACCATCCCCCGTCGCGACGCCCCTACCGGGGGCGCCGCGGGGCATTCTCGCGGTCCGGGTTCCGCTGGGTGGACGAGGCGAACGAACCGCGGTGCTGGTCGCTCTCGGGGTCCTCCTGCTCATGGCTCTCGCCGCGCTCCTCGCCCCCTGGCTGGCCGGGCACGATCCGATCGCCACCGACACCGATGCCATCTCCCTGCCGCCCGGCGCGCCCGAGCACCCGCTCGGCACGGACATGCTCGGCCGCGACCTCTACGCCCGCCTGCTCTACGGCGCCCGCCTGTCCCTGCTGGTCGGCCTGGTCGCCGGTGCCGTCACCGTCATCGCCGGTACCGCGCTCGGTACTCTGGCCGCCATCGGTCCCCGCTGGCTCGACGTCCTCGTCACCCGGTCCGCCGACGCGCTGCTCGCGCTCCCGATGATGCTGGTGGCGCTGGCCCTCGCCGCCGTCGCCGGATCGTCCGTGGTCACGGTGGTGGCGGCCATCGCCATCACCGCCTGGATGCCCGTCGCGCTCATCGCCCGCGCCGAGGTCGCGGCGCTGCGTGAGCGGCCGTTCGTTCGGGCCGCCTACTCGTTGGGCTTCTCGCGGCGCCGCGTCGTCCTGCGCCACCTGGTCCCCAACGCCGTGCCGCCGATCGCGTCGATCGCGGCCTTCGAGGTGGGGCACGCGATCCTCACCGAGTCCACGCTGAGCTTCCTCGGTGTCGGTATCCCGCTGAACAC
The DNA here is from genome assembly GCF_002263495.1 of Nocardiopsis gilva YIM 90087. Lineage (NCBI taxonomy): Bacteria > Bacillati > Actinomycetota > Actinomycetes > Streptosporangiales > Nocardiopsidaceae > Nocardiopsis > Nocardiopsis gilva. The sequence goes on from NZ_CP022753.1 coordinate 917,191, forward strand.
CCCGAGCTGGGGCAACCTGCTCACCGACGCGCGCTCCCACCTGCTCACCGGGCAGTGGTACACGGTGGCCCTGCCCGCGGCGGCCATCGTCGTCACGATCATCGCGGTGAACATCGTCGCCACCGGCCTGGACCGGCGCGGCGCCGTTGAGGGGAGGACCTGGTGAGCGGTGCGATGAGCAGCACAGGGTTAAGCAGCACAGTGTTGGGCAGCCCGGTGTCGAGTAGCCCAGCGTTGAGCAGCACCGTGCTGACGATCTCCGGGCTGAGGGTCGAGATCGCGGGCCGGCGCCTCATCGACGGGCTCGACCTCGCCCTGGCGTCGGGCGAGATCACCGCACTGGTCGGCCGCAGCGGCAGTGGCAAGAGCCTCACGGCTCGTGCGGTGGCGGGCCTGCTGCCCGAGGGGGCGGCGGCGAGGGGCCAGGCGCTGCTGGACCGGGGCCGGGGCCGCTCCGAGGACCTGCTCGGGCTGTCCCCCTACCGCCTGCGGCGGCTGCGCGGCGCGGCGATCGGCTATGTCTTCCAGGAGTCCCAGGCCGCCCTGAACCCCACGGTCACCGTGGGCGGGCACCTCCGGGAGACCCTCAAAGCCCACGACGTTCCCCGCTCCCACCGCAGGAACCGGGGGCTGGCCGCGCTGCGCCAGGCCGGGCTGCCCGCCCCCGAGCAGCTGTGGTCGGCCTACCCCTTCGAGCTGTCGGGTGGCCAGGCGCAGCGCGTCGCGCTGGCGCTCGCCACCGCGCTCGACCCGCGACTCCTCATCGCCGACGAGGTCACCTCCGCGCTGGACCCGGTGACCCAGGCCGGGGTGCTGGACATCCTGCGCACCGGAGCGCGGGCCGGGCAGCGCGCGGTGCTGCTCATCACCCACGACCTCGCCGTCGCGGGCCGCTGGGCCGATCGGCTGGCCGTGCTCGACGGGGGCCGGATCGTGGAGAGCGGGCCGTCGTGCCAGGTCCTACGGGACCCCGCCCACCCGTTCACCGCTGAGCTGGTGCGGGCCAGCGGGGTCGCGACCGACGGCGGGGACCGGGCGCGGGCGGACGTGCCGCCGGGTATGGCGGGGGAGCGGGCATGACGCCATCGGACCAGGTGTCCCACGACCGGGGAGACGACCAGACCGCCAGGGCGGGCGGGCGCGGCGCCCCGCTGATCTCGTGCCGAGGGGTGGGCCGCACGCTCGGCGGTCGGCGTCGGCGCGTGGCGGCGCTGCGCGGCGTGGACCTGGAGATCGCCGCGGGCGAGTCCGTCGCGGTCGTCGGACGCAGCGGGTCGGGCAAGTCGACGCTCGTCGGGGTGCTCACCGGCCTCGACCGGCCGCAGAGCGGCACGTTGGGCATCGGTGGCGTGGCCGACGTGTGGAGCGTGCCGGAGCGCGAGCGCAGGGTGGTGCGGCGGCGTTTCGGGTGGATCCCGCAGGACGCGCTGACCTCGTTCGATCCGCGCTATGCCGCCGGAGACGTGGTCGCGGAGGCGCTGCCGGGTGCCGCGGACGTGGATACCGCGTCGGCCGTCGCGGCGCTGTTCGAGCGCGTCGGCCTCGCACCGGAGCTGATGACGCGGCGGCCGGCCACGCTGTCGGGCGGCGAACGCCAGCGGGTCGCGGTGGCGCGGGCGCTGGCGGTGGATCCCGACGTGCTCGTCGCCGACGAACCCACCAGCGGCCTGGATGTGGTGACCCAGGAGCGGGTGCTGGACGTGATCGCCGCTCAGCGGCGCATCGGTGCGGGTGCGGACCGCAGGGACCGGACGCTCATCCTGGTCACGCACGATCTGCGGATCGCGCGCCGGATGGCGGACCGGGTGGTCGTGCTGGACGGAGGAGGTGTCGCAGCCGATGTCCCCGTCGCGGCCCTGGACACCGGCGGCTCCGCGCTGCGGCGGCTGGTGGAGGCCACTCCGGCCCTCTGAACCGGGCGGGGGTCCGCCGTAGGTGCGTATCGGCGGGTGGCTGCTGGAGGGCGGCTGCTGGTGGGTTGATGTTGACGGGTAGATGGTGCGGGCGTGCTCGTGTTACGAGTGGTTGTAGCGCCGGACCCCGCGGTGATCGATAGCGGGCGGGCCGAAAATCGCCGATTGCTGCGGCGTCTCAGCTCACCTTCACCGCGGGGTCCGACAGGCGTTGCCCTGTAGGACAGGGCCCGAGGGCGGAACGCTGGCCGTTCCGCCCTCGCCGACCGGGGAATATCTGTCCTCCCCCGATTGATCCCCCCTTGGTTCGGCACATGCCGGGGGAGATCACTCCGAGCGCTGGTTGGGGATGCCAGCCAGCAGAGCCCGAACCTCGGTCTCGCGGTAGCGACGGTGCCCCCCCAGGGTCCGAATCGAGGTCAGCTTGCCCGCCTTCGCCCAGCGCGTGACGGTCTTGGGGTCCACGCGGAACATGGTGGCAACCTCAGCAGGGGTCAACAGGGGCTCCGCCTCGGGCGTGCGAGTTGACATGTGTACGGCCTCTCCTCCTGGATCTGTGTGCCGATCCTGAGCCTTATCCTGGCACTTGGCCCGGATGTCCAATATTTCCCTCAAGGGTCCATATTGGCATCACCCGAGGTGATTGTGCGACCACTTAACGCGACTTTGTTGGATGGGAGTCGCAAAGTCGTCATGCGGTGCGTCACGCTGAGTGATTCTAGCGCCACGTTTAGTGGCATGTGGCCTATTCGGTCAAAACTTCGTTCTCCGGCCCTGTTTTTCTCGATCCGGAGGGCCGAAAGTGCTAGAGGCGGCCCGTCTGAAAAGGGGTTCGCCGCGACGGGCAGCTCGGACTCAGCGTTTCTGACGAGGACTTTCGCGGGCGCGTGCGGTGCGACCGGTGCCTATGTCTTCTCTCATCGACTGCTCTCCTGTGTCACGCACATCCACGGCGTGGCACGGGGTTCCGATTACTCAGAGTGCGCTCTGTAGCGTGTCGAACACAGTCTATGTCGATCTCTATCGACTGGTATGCCCAGTTTCGGCAAAGTTGATGCTAACTGTGAAGGTTCTCCCCAGTCTGACCGTCATGAGATGCGAAAACTTGCGTCAGGCGTCAAAAGAAACCTGGTACACCAGGTTGAGCCTCGGTGTGGCGTGTGACCAGGTAACGTGACGCGTATTCATGTTCTCCGTGACGGAAACATGACGCTCAGTTGGCGTGCTCCAGGGCCTGTATCGACTTCCAACGCTGTGTGACGCGCTGGTACATGGCCACGGTGAGCTCCTCGTGACCGGTCTCCAGACCCGTGATGGCCGCCGCGACCTCGGCGACCGACTCGTCGTCGCGCAGCTCGTCGTCGTCCAGCAGGTGCACCAAGCCGCCGTAATCAAGTTCAAGGAGCGACCCCGGGTGGGCGACGCCGGCCAGCCAGTCCTCCAGCCGCTTCCCCGCGCCCAGCGCCGCGCTGTCGCCCAGGCTGGTCTCCAGCACCTGGATCGCGTGCTCCAGACGGCGGCGCGCCGTCGCCATCTCGGTCACATAGACCAGGGCCCGGCTCGGCTGCGTGCCGGGCAGCGCTTCAGTGCGGTCGGACCCCGTGGCGGAGGAGTGCGCGTGCACCCCCGCGTCGCCGCGCGCGGTGGCCGGATCCGGCCCCGCCTCCAGCACCAGGCGGCGCTCCCCGGCCGCGAACGGCGCGAACCAGGGCAGGGGAATCCCCCAGGTACTGGTCAGGATGTGGGTCCGCAGCGGCTCACCCCTGTCACGCCAGCGCTGAAAGGCCTCTTCTGTGGCCTGGGCGACGGGCTCCGGCACGAACGCCGCGCTGAGGCGGGCCGGGGTCGCGGAACGGAACTCGCGCACGGCCAACCACGAACGCAGCCGGGTCTGCCAGGGGCAGATATAGGTGTCGTCGCCCCAGACGCGCACGTAGGCGTCCCGGCTCTCCTGTTCCGGGGCGAGGACCGGCGGTGCGGCCACCAGCCGGCGCAGGGCGTCGGCGTGCTCGGCCGCCATGGCCTCCACGCGTCCGATGCCGCCGGAGGACTCGGCATAGGCCCTCCAGTACGCCTGCTCCCGGCGCGGAAGCGCGGTAACGGGCTGGTAGACACGGAGATAGGCGGTGTAAGGGAGCACGATCGAATGGTGGCATACCTCGGCGGCCTCCACGGCTCGGCGTGACACTACGCGGCGGTCGTCGGCCGCTGATCGCGGTGATGTCGGGTCCGGGTGATGTTGGGTACTTTGGTCCGGGGCCGCCAGCGGTCCGGCTGTTCTCCGTGCGCCCGCTCGCCATAGGAGGCGTCCCCGGTGGACAATGGTTCTACAGGGGCTGGATGACACGCCCGGTGCGGCGCCGCGTGGCGGCCGGGTGGTGTGCCGCGCGGCCTGTTAACGAAGGGCGGCGTAGGCAGGTTGGTCCCAGACCGGGTACGGTTGTATCCGTACGTAAGCTGGCGCCTGTCGTCAGTGCGATGACGGCCGTCAGCCCGGCAGTGCGGTTTTGCTAGTGATCTGGGGTTTCGTCAAACCCAATCGTTGAGGGGGTCGAGCCAATGGGGCGCGGCCGAGCCAAGGCCAAGCAGCAGAAGGTCGCTCGGAGGCTGAAGTACAGCTCCGGCGGGACCGACCTTGAACGGCTGCGGTCGGAGCTGGGTGTCGCTGAGGGCAATACGGGGAGTTCGGACCGGTATTCGGAGCCGTCGGATTCCACCTATGGGGACCCATACGACGACCTGGTCGACCGTTATGCGGACTACGCGGACAACTACCCGGGCGGCGACACGTCCTCGGAAGACGAGTCCGAGCGATCGGACAGCTACCGCTGAGCCTCCGCTTCGCGCAGAGTCGGCGGGCACGCGCAGCATCCGCATAACCGGGTTCCGCTGATACGCAGGCAGATATAGCCGGTCCGAGCCACCTTTGGTGGGTCGGACCGGCTATATCTGTATGTGCTGAACCCGTCTGGGCTGAATGGGTCTGTGCCCAGTGCCCAGCCGCACCCGGAGTCGGGCGCGTGGCCGCGCGCGGCGGGCACGGTTCCTCGGGCCGCCGCCGGTGCGGGACGGCCCCGTCGCGCACCGCGTCAGGCGTGGTCGCCGACAAGGCGCACCTGGCCGGATCCCGGGGTCACCGACCCCATGTTCCACGCGTGCAGGCCGCGCTCCGCCAGCACGGCGAGCGCCCGGTCGGCGGAGTCGGCGGCGACGATCGCGACCATGCCCACGCCCATGTTGAACGTGGACTCCATGTCCTCTCGGGAGATCTTGCCCCGCTCGGCGATGTAGGAGAACACCGGGTCGGGCGTCCATCCCGAGCGGTCGATGGTGATGTCGACGGTGTCGGGCAGCGAACGGGCCAGGTTCGACGCCAGGCCCCCGCCGGTGATGTGGGAGAAGGCGTGCACCTCGGCCCCGGCGGTCAGCGCCAGGCAGTCCTTGGCGTAGATCCGGGTGGGGGTCAGCAGCACCTCGCCCAGCACGCCGCCCAGCTCCGGGACGTGCCCGTACAGGTCCAGGTCGGCGTCGTCGACCACGTGCCGGATCAGCGAGTACCCGTTGGAGTGCGGGCCCGAGGAGGCCATCGCGATGACCGCGTCGCCCGCCCGCACGCGGTCGGGGCCCAGGACGGCGTCGGCCTCGACGACGCCGGTGCCCGCGCCCGCCAGGTCGTACTCGTCGGGCTCCATGGCGCCGGGGTGTTCGGCGGTCTCGCCCCCGATGAGCGCGCAGCCCGCCTGGTGGCAGCCCTCGGCGATCCCGCTGACGATCTCGGCGATGCGCTCGGGGACCACCGAACCGCAGGCGATGTAGTCGGTCATGAACAGCGGCTCGGCGCCACTGACCACGAGGTCGTCGACGACCATGCCGACCAGGTCGACGCCGATGGTGTCGTGCTTGTCCATCTGCTGGGCCAGCAGCACCTTGGTGCCCACCCCGTCGGTGGAGGTGGACAGCACGGGGGCGCGGTACTTCGCGACGTCCAGGCGGAACAGCCCGGCGAAGCCGCTGGCGTCGGTGACCTGCTCGGGTCGGCGGGTGCGCGCCACGTGCTGCTTCATCAGGTCGACGGCGCGCTCCCCGGCGGCGATGTCGACACCGGCGGCGGCGTAGGCCGGTGTGGTGTTGGCACCCTCTGCCACGCGAAACCTCTCAACTGTGCTCGGCTTGGGCCCCGGCGCCGCGGCGGCGGGACGGCCGCCCCGCGGGAGGGACACCTCCCCCGGGCGGAGGGTCTACTTCGTGCTCGCGCCCGACGTCAGCGGCTCGCGCGTGCCGCAGGACTTCTCCAGCAGGTACTTGCCGCGGGAGTCCTCGTCGACCTCGATGGGGTACACGCCGTCGAAGCAGGCGCGGCAGAGGCGGTTCTTGGGCACGTGCGTGGCGGCGATGAGCTCGTCCAACGCGATGTAGGCCAGCGAGTCGGCGTTGATGGACTCGCGGATCTCCTCGTTGCTGAGGTTCCCGGCGATCAGCTCGGCCTTGGTGGCGAAGTCGACGCCGTAGTAGCAGGGCCACAGCACCGGCGGGCTGGAGATGCGCACGTGCACCTCGGCGGCGCCGGCCTCGCGCAGCATGCGGACCAGGGCGCGCTGGGTGTTGCCGCGCACGATGGAGTCGTCGACGACGACCAGCCGCTTGCCCTCGATGACCTCTCGCAGCGGGTTGAGCTTGAGCCGGATGCCGAGCTCCCGGAGGGTCTGGCTGGGCTGGATGAAGGTGCGGCCCACGTAGGAGTTCTTCACCAGCCCCTGGGCGAAGGGGATGCCGCTGCCCTCGGCGTACCCGACGGCTGCGGGAGTTCCCGATTCCGGAACCGGGATCACCAGGTCGGCGTCGGCCGGGTGCTCCTTGGCGAGGCGGCGGCCCACCTCGACGCGGGTGGAGTTGACGTTGCGGCCGGCGATGGTGGTGTCGGGGCGGGCGAGGTAGACGTACTCGAACAGGCAGCCCTTGGGGGCGGCCGCGGCGAAGCGTATCGAGCGGATGCCGCGCTCGTCGGCCGTGATCATCTCGCCGGGCTCGATCTCGCGGACCACGGTGGCGCCCACGATGTCGAGGGCGGCGGTCTCGCTGGCGACGGCCCAGCCGCCGCCCTCCAGGCGGCCGAGGACGAACGGGCGGATGCCCTGCGGGTCCCGCGCCGCGTACAGCGTCGTCTCGTCCATGAAGACGAGGGAGAACGCCCCCTTTACCTGCGGGAGCAGGTCGAGCGCCGCCTCCTCGATGGTGCGCCCGCTCTCCGCGAGGAGGTTGGTCAGGACCTCGGTGTCGGTGGTGGCGCCGAGCCGGTCGCTCGGCAGCATCGCCGCGAGCTCGGGCGTGTTGATCAGGTTGCCGTTGTGGGCGAGGGCGAGCCCTCCGTCGCGCGCCGTGTAGAACGTCGGCTGCGCGTTCTCCCAGACCGGGGAGCCGGTCGTGGAATAGCGGCAGTGGCCGATGGCCAGATCGCCGCGGAGCGAGTCGAGCGTCGCCTCGTTGAAGACCTGGGACACCAGCCCCATGTCCTTGTAGACGAGGATGCGCTCGCCGTCGCTCAGGGCGATCCCTGCGGACTCCTGGCCGCGATGCTGCAGCGCGTAGAGACCGAAATAGGTGAGCTTGCTGACTTCTTCGCCGGGCGCCCAGACCCCGAAAACACCACAGGCGTCCTGCGGTCCTCGTTCGAGGGGATCGATGTCCATGGAGAGCCGGCCGTCGGATTGCGCCACGTTCCTCAGCTTAGTGCCTGATCACCGAGGGCGGGTCGCGCAGGGTCGGGTCAGCTCTGAAAACGCTGCTGACGCGGGATTCGCGGATTTCCGCAAGGTCTTCAAGGGAGCACAGGGTCTTCGCGGGAGCACAGCGCCGACGCCGGCACGATCCGGCCGGTCGCGGCGCTGTCGGAGCGGTGGCGTGGCGGTCAGGCCTCCCGCCACAGCGGCAGCAGCGCCGCGAGGTCGGCCCGGCTTCCGCTCGCCGACACCGTGTGCGCGGCCACGGCCTCCTCCCAGGTCGTCCGGCCCAGGGCCAGGTCGAGCCAGGTGAGGGAGTCGGTCTCCACAACGCCGGGCGGGGTGCCGCGTGTGTGGCGCGGCCCCTCGATCACCTGCACCGCGCCGAACGGCGGCACGCGCACCTCCAGGCTGTGCCCAGGGGCGCGCTCGGCGAGTTCGGCCAGCGTCCCCCGGACAGCGGCGCGCACCGCGAACCGCTCCGGGGTCAGCCCGGCGTCGCGGGCGCGCAGCACGGCCTCGGAGCACGCCGCCAGGACGAGGGCGGGCCGGTCGGGGCCGTCGTAGGCGTCCTCGCCGAGCGCTGCGAGCTGGGCGTCGAGTGCGGCGCGCAGGGCGGCGTGGCGCCGCTGCGCGGCACTGGGCTTCGCGGGCATGGACACGAGCCTAGGGCGTGCGCGGGGGTGGAGCCGGGGGACCGGGCCGCCCCGCTCCGCTTGCCACGCGCGTCCGCCGAACCCCGGGAGCGTGGAGGCCGCCGGAACAACTCACGGGGACGTGTCCACCGCGGGTGGCCAGGCTCGTCGGGACGCCGGGGATCCGTACGCGCAGATCGCCGGTACTTGTGGGCTTTTCTGCGGATGAAGTGCGGTCCTACCGGGCATGGGCGGTTGCCCTGAGAGTGTCTGGCGCCGAAACTGTCGGTTGTGGGAACTCGATACGACGCGGTGGTGAATGCCAGGTGCCGCGCAGGTGGGAGGGAGGCCATGGGCCATGTCGGCACAGGTGTTCCCCTGTGATTTGCGTCCCGTTCGCGAAGTTCACCTCGACCGTCCACCCGGCGTGGTGGGGGACCGTGGTCCACGGGTGCCCAGGCCGGGATGGTTAGGATGAATAGCTCCACTACATGGGTTTTCAGTGGTCAATGCCTGACTTCAGGCGAACAAGGAGTGAAACGCCCCCGGGAGGCCGCAATGGGGCGTCGGTCGGTCGTGCCCGCACCGAACCGCCGACCCATTTGCCCGATTGGTGCCCATAACATCCCACACGGACGAGTACCGCACTTCGGGAGATAGATGTGCGTCTGCGCCTGACACCGCGCGATGACAGCTACTACGAGATGTTCGCCGACTCGGCGAACAACCTGGTGATCGCGGCGCGTCTGCTGGTTGAACTGATCAGTGACGGCGCCGACCGCGATGCCATCAGCGAGAAGATGCGTGCCTGCGAACACGCCGGGGATGAGCGTACCCACGCGATCATGCGGCGGCTGAACGAGAGCTTCGTGACGCCGTTCGACCGCGAGGACATCTACCGGCTGGCCTCGTCCCTGGACGATGTCATGGACTCCATGGACGCGGCGGTCGACCTCATCGGCCTCTACGGACTGGACCGCCTTCCCAAGGGCATCATCGACCAGGTCGAAGTGCTGGAACGGGCGGCGGAGCTGACCGCCGAGGCGATGCCCCGGCTGCGCTCGATGAAGGACCTCACGCGGTACTGGATCGAGATCAACCAGCTGGAGAACCAGGCGGACCAGATCTACCGGAGGCTGCTGGCGCGCCTGTTCAGCGGCGAGTACGACGCCCTCACTGTCCTCAAGCTCAAGGACGTCATCGAGGAGTTGGAGACCGCGGCCGACGCGTTCGAACACGTCGCCAACACGGTCGAGAGCATCGCGGTGAAGGAGTCCTGACCCTCGTCCCCATCCGCGCCGGAGGTAGGCCCCCCTCATCCCCGCCCCCGTACCGTCCTGACCCTGACCCGTTCGGCCCCCCGCCACCGTCCCCGAGTGCGAAGTCCTGACGCCTGTGTCCCCTGAAACCCCCGCGCTCCTCGCCGTCATCCTTGTGGCGCTGGTGTTCGCTTACACGAACGGCTTCCAGGACGCCGCCAACTCGCTGGCGACGTCGATCTCGACGCGGGCACTGGGCCCGCGCGCCGCCGTCATCATGGCCGCGAGCATGAACATGATCGGTGCGTTCCTGGGCGAGGGCGTGGCGCGGACGATCGGGCAGAACATCATCGCGCCACCCGAGGGCGCCGACGGCCTCAACGTCCTGTTCGCCGCCTTGGTCGGCGCCATCGTGTGGAACATCGCGACCTGGTACAAGGGCATGCCGTCGTCCGCCTCACACGCCCTGGTCGGCGGGATGATCGGGGCGGCGCTGGCGTCGTCCTCGACCGTGGAGTGGTCCGGCGTGGGGGTCAGGTTCGCGCTGCCGATGCTGCTGTCGCCGCTGATCGGCGGGGCGGGCGGTTTCCTGGTGATGCTGGCGATCATGTGGCTGTTCCGCCGCGCCAGCCCGCGCCGGGTCGGGCGCCGGTTCAAGCTGGCGCAGAGCGTCTCGGCGGCCGCGATGTCGCTGGGGAACGGGCTGCAGGACGCGCAGAAGACGATGGGCGTCGTGGTCCTCGCCCTGGTCACCACCGGGTACCAGGTTTCCTACGACGTTCCGGTGTGGGTGGTCGCGGCGGCAGCGGTGGCGATGTCGCTGGGGACGCTCACCGGGGGCTGGCGGATCATGCGGACGCTGGGCCGCCGGGTGATGCATCTCGATCCGCCCACGGGTTTCGCGGCGGAGAGCACGGTCGCGGTGGTGTCCTATGCGACCTCGTTCATCTGGCAGGTGCCGATCTCCAGCACCCACACCATCACGTCGGCCATCATCGGGGTCGGTGCGACCCGGCGGCTGTCGGCGATCCGCTGGGGTGTGGCCGGGAACATCGTCGCGGTCTGGCTGCTGACGCTCCCGGGCGCCGCCGCGATCGCCGCCCTCACCTACGGCCTGGTGAAGGCCATAGCGCTCTAGGGCACGAGGGTACGGCGATCGCGGCGGTTCTTGCTTGTCCCCGGGGCTGAACCAGGTGGCTCATCTGGCTCGCCCGTCGATCCGTTCGCTTGGGCCACTTCTCCGTCGGCCGGGGTCTTCCGAGGGACGAAAGCCCGTTGTTCGGAGAACCGCGTCCCGTGGGCGCACCACTTCCCACGGAGTCCCCACTACGCGCGGGACCCGCACACATCCGGACCGGTCGGGCCGCGGGAAACGCTCGGGGTGTCAGCCCACGCGGGGGACGTTCACGAGGAGCAGCTGCGGGCTGTCGACCTCGTGGAACAGCCACACCCGGTCACACCGGAAGTCCAGGGTCACGGGGCTTCCCTCGGGCAGGATCTTGGCCGTGACGTAGGGGTTCTCCCGCTCGATGATCTCCTTGGCCATCTTCGCGGGGGCACCGGCCAGCTCGGGCCACTCCTGCTTGCCCTTGCAGAACGATGCGGACTTCTGCGCGGGAGCGCCCTGGTCGGTGACGGCGGCATTGGCAGCCGCCGGGATGCCCACCCCCAGGCTTGTGGCCGAGGCGAGAACGAAGGCGGCAACGGTGACGCGCTTCATGGCAACCATTCCTTCAACTTGTGATTGGAAAGGACGTCACAAAATGTAGCACTGAATGTTGACGGTTGATTACGCGTCCATTGCGGGGGGCGTGCCCGTGGCCGAATGTTTGCGCCGGCGGGCCTATAAGTGCTGGTCGCGTCGGGTGAAAGCAACGCCAGGTTTCCTGGTGATGTCAAAAGTCGTTGAAAATGAGTGAATATGCGGTGGCCGGTTTGCGAGGTGGTGAACTCGCAGCTCTCCGGCCCTTTTTGGGGTGCCGGCAAACCCCGTTTCGGGGTGCCGAGCGCAGGTTCGGGGTCAGGTTCGGAAAATGGACCGATAGTTGACCATGAAGCTCGATTTGCACGTGCAATGCACGTTCGCATGCGCTGTGACCTGCTGATGTGCCGACCCAATGAGGAAAAATAACGACTAGATAACGATCGATGGGTCGTAAGTCATATGCTTCCGGGTCGTTGTTCCGGGCTTGGTGACATCCGTTCGTGGTGTGCCGTTCAGCCAGCCGTGAAATGGTTTACACGAACCCGAGTGAGCTTCTTCACATCCGCTGGCGCAGTATATTACGAACAGGATGGCGAAAAAAGGTATGGGGGCACGAAGCGTGTAATCTACAGTTTCGCCGATGCGCTGCGAAGACGAATAGGGTTGATCGCGAGAAAGCCGCAGGATTAATACTCGTGTTGTAGATCGGGTGCGCCCTGATCAGTCACCATGCACGGAACACCCCGTCCCCTGCCGGATGCAGCACCTGCTCAACCGCGCCCGCCTGGACCCGGTGAGCTGGCGTTCTACAGGTGCTACGCCGCTGAGCCGGTGTCCCTGGGCCGCCTGGTGGCGGCGAGGCGCCGGTGGCGGGTCGAGAAGTCCTTCCAGTAGGGCGCGGGCCTGGCCTGGTCGGTGTTCAGACGCTCCCACCAAGCACAGGCTCTGCGCTGCCCTCACCGCAGACAGGCAGCTCGTGAATCATGACAAAACGGACCCACAGTCGGAGTGCTAACCAGTCCGGGGGTTCACAACGGATCGCGTCGGCGTCCTTGCCAGGCAGAGGCGAATAGCTTCGTATAAGGGCATTTTCTGGGAGGTGGCGGACTATCGTGAGGGTGTTTGACGCAGTCTGGCGAATGTAGTCCGAGGATGCACCTACGCCCCTGCGGCGCCCCATACGTCGGTGTTTGTGGCATAGTGCGAACTCGCCATTCCCCGATCACGTGTTGTCAGGACGTGTATGGTCCACCCCCCATGGAACCCTCCCGGACCGTCAACCCCCCACGCCCCCAGCGGGGCACCTCCGTGGCCGGGCGGTGGTCATCCGCCGCCCCCACCACCTCCTGGCTGGCAGCCACCACAGCCGCCACACGGCGGTGGAGGTGGTGCGGAGCCGCCGTTGGACACGGCCGAATGGCTGGCGGCGCTGCGCGACCGGCTCGTCCGACGCTTCCCCGAACCGCGCGGTGGTTGCGGCGCGCCTACAACATCACTGCCTGGGCCGCGTTCCCGCTGCTGCTGATCAACCTGCTCCTCATCCCGATACCCGACAGGCGCTGCCGGTCTATCTGGGGATCTTCACGCTGGCCATCCAGTTGGGCCTGCTGCTGCGTTCCCGCGGGGTGGCGCTGGCTTCCTACCTGTCCATGGTCGTGGCCGCAGCACTGTGGTCACCGCTAATCTTCGCCGTGCAGCTGGCTGTCATGACCGCCTTCGGCTGGACCAGCCACGACGACGAATCGTCAGTATGGGTGGCAGGCCCGACAGAGGAGGTACTCAAGCTCGCCCCCCTGGCCGCGGTGCTGATATTCGCCCGCAACCGCGCCGCCCGCTTCGGCATTGCCGACCACATCCTGCTGGGTGCGGCCTGCGGGGCGGGTTTCGGACTGGCCGAGAACGTCTCCCGCGGCCTGGGCGGGTCGGGCGGCCCCAGCCTGTTGAGCGTCCTCACCACCATGGAGGACGGTGTCGGCCACACCTACTCCCTGTTCACCCTCTTCCCCGGTTGGACCTCCGACACCAGCATCGAAAGTTCCGGGCACGCAGTGTGGACCGCGCTGTTAGCCGGCGGTATCGGGATTGCCCGACGCTACGGACGCGTGCTGTGGTCCCCACTGGTGCTGGCACTGTTGGGCTGGGTGTGCCTGGACCACATGGCGTGGAACGAGCAGGCCGGCCTGCTCAGCGCCGGGCTCCTGCCCGAGCCAGCACAGACGCTGCACGCGTGGCTGGGGTCGGGGTTCGCTGCCCGCCCCGCACTGCTCGCCATGATTCTGCTGGCGGTCTGGCTCGACTATCGCACCCTGGCCAAGGTCCATCAGGGGCTGCCCCCGATCCCGGGAAAGATCGGTACGGGAAGCGGCCCGCCTCCGGCGTTCGTCCTGGCGATCCTCACTGAGCTCGGCCTGCAGTGGCGAATGCTGCGGCGGGCGCCGTTGATGTATCCCCAGGCGACGGCCTTTGTCCGCGCACGCCGCGAGCTGGGGTACGGACTTCACCGCGCCGCAGGACATCCCCGGCGCGACGCCCCGCCGCTCCGGCTGATGTGGCAGACCGGCGCCCGTCTGCACAACGCAGTCGCCATCGGGGTGGCGCTGATTATCACGGGCGCGGCTGTGCTGGCGGTCATGCAGGGCGATCCCGTGGCAGCGCACGCCTTCCTGGCCCCGCAACTGGAAAGCCTGGCCGACTGGTGGAACGGGCTCAGCCCTGGAGGGCAGTTCCTGGTCACCGCCGGTGGTGTCGCCGGGTTGATGCTCATCCCCGGCGTGGGCTTCATGGCCGCGGTCGGAGCCGCCACGACTGCTACCGGTGTTGCGGCCAGTGGGCGTGACATCGCCCGTGCCATTCGTGACAAGGCCCCTGGAGCCCTTGCTGCGCACCTGGCGATCGCCGTCTTCGTGGGGCGGCTCCGGCCCGCCACAGTAGTCAAAGTCAACGGCCGGTGGCCGATCAACTCCCAATGGGCCGGAAAGGAGTATCGTGACTTCCGGCGATACCCCCAGGAGCTCTATGAAAAGTACGGCCCCGTACGGTTTACAGATAGAGGATATCCTGACTTCAGTCCGAACGCGCGGTTCACAGTTGATGTGCCGACAACCGGAAAGCGGTCCACAGATTTCAGGCTTGCCAATCAGGCGGCGGGACTTCCGGCAACTCCGAAGGGGTGGACATGGCATCACGTCGAGGACGGCCGAACCATGCACTTGATTCCCTACGAACTGCATGACGCGGTTAAGCATAGCGGTGGTATAGCGAACAGCAGATGAGTTGCAAATGAGCATCGGATTCATAGAGGTATTTCCACCAGCAACTGCCGACCAGATCATCGGCCTAGAACAGCATGTCGGTAGTCCAATCCCGCCGGCATTCCGTGCGTTCCTCGGGGCGAACAACGGTGGGCAACCGTATCCCAATTACCTGAGAACCAACCACGATGTCAGTGTCCACCTGTTCCTTGGGATCGGCCACAAGTGGGAGCCCTACTTCGATATCTACCGCTACCTGCGCGTCTACTCGGACCGCGTGATTCCCAGGTTTCTTCCCGTTGCCACGGACGAGGGTGGCAACCTCCTCTACCTGTCCTGTAATGACAGCGACTATGGTCACGTCTACTTCTGGGACCACGAGCTCGAAGCCGAAGACGACGCGCCGCCTACGACGGAGAACATTACCTTCGTTGCCCCCGATTTCCGGGTCTTCTTCGATAACCTCCAACCGCGGTGACCCCTGGTGCTCCGCTTGTACGTCCGTTTTTTCGTGATTCACGAACTGCTTGTCTGCGGTGATGGCACCGCAGAGCCTGTGCTTGGCGGGGCGGGCGCGTCCCGTGTCGGTCGTTCCGATGTTCCCGGGGGAGCACAGCACTGGGGCCGCAGCACTGGGGAGCACAGCACTGAGGGCGGAGGGGCCGTGCCCCTCCGCCCTCAGTGCCGTCCTCGACGCCTCGTCGAACCGCCGGTTACCCGAAGCGGCCGGTGATGTAGTTCTCGGTCTCCTTCTTCTCCGGCTTGGTGAAGATCTTGTTGGTCTCGTCCATCTCGATCAGCTTGCCGGGCTTGCCGGTGCCGGCAAGGTTGAAGAAGGCCGTCTGGTCGCTGACGCGGGCCGCCTGCTGCATGTTGTGGGTGACGATGACGATCGTGAAGTTCTCCTTGAGCTTGGAGATCAGGTCCTCGATCGCCAGGGTCGAGATCGGGTCGAGCGCGGAACACGGCTCGTCCATGAGCAGCACCGCCGGTTCGACGGCGATGGCGCGGGCGATGCAGAGGCGCTGCTGCTGGCCGCCCGACAGGCCCGCTCCAGGGCGGTTCAGCCGGTCCTTGACCTCGTCCCACAGGTTGGCGCCGCGCAGGGAGCTCTCGACGAGGTCGTCGGCGACGCTCTTGCTCAGCCGGTTGTTGTTCAGCTTCGCGCCCGCGATGACGTTGTCGTAGATCGACATGGTGGGGAACGGGTTGGGTCGCTGGAAGACCATGCCGATCTCCCGGCGGACCGCCACCGGGTCCACATCGGGGCCGTAGATGTCCAGGTCGTCGAGCATGACCTTGCCCTCGGCCCGGGCGCCCGGGGTCACCTCGTGCATGCGGTTGAGGGTGCGCAGGAAGGTCGACTTGCCGCAGCCGGAGGAGCCGATGAAGGCGGTCACCGAGCGGGGCTCGATGGTCATCGACACGTCCTCGACGGCGAGGAAGTCGCCGTAGTAGACGTGCAGTCCGGAGACGTCAATTCTCTTGGCCACTGGAAGTCCTCAGGTCAGTCAGTGTGAAGCTTTGGGTCGATGGGTCGACTGCGGTCAATGGGTCGAATCGTCGGTCGGCGGTCATCGCCCGAGCTTCGGGGCGAAGAAGCGCGAGATCAACCGGGCGCCGAGGAAGAGCAGCATCACGATCAGGATCAGCGTGAGCGCCGCCGCCCACGCTCTGGCGTAGGCCGCGTCGGTCCCCATGCGGACCTGCTGGTAGATGAAGACCGGAAGACTCATCATCTGCCCGTTGAAGAGGTTCCAGCTGATCTTGTCGGCGGCGATCCCCGCGGTGAGCACCAGCGGAGCCGTCTCCCCGATAACGCGCGCGAGCGCCAGCATGATTCCCGTGGTCAGCCCGGCGATGGCGGTCGGCAGCACGACCTTGACGATGGTCAGCCACTTGGGCACGCCCAGGGCGTAGGACGCCTCCCGCAGCTCGTTGGGCACCAGCTTCAGCATCTCCTCGCTGGACCGCACCACCACCGGGATCATCAGCACCGACAGCGCGATCGCACCGGCCGCGCCGTTGGTCTTGCCGGGGCCGAAGAGCATCATCCACAGCGCCACCACGAACAGGCCCGCGACGATCGACGGGATGCCCGTCATCACGTCCACGAAGAACGTGATGGCCTGCTTGAGGCGGCCGCGTCCGTACTCCACGAGGTAGATCGCCGTCATCAGGCCGACCGGGATCGAGATCAGCGCCGCGAAGCCGGTGATCGCGATGGTGCCGACGATCGCGTGGTAGACACCGCCCGCCTCCATGCTCGGCAGCACGCCGTTCATCGAGACGGTGAGGAAGTAGCCGTCGAACCGGTCCATGCCGTTGACCAGCACGGTGAACAGCAGCGAGAGCAGCGGGACGATCGCCACCGCGAAGCAGCAGTAGACGACCCCGGTGACCAGCCGGTCCTTGGCCTTGCGCCAGTTCTCGACGATGGTCGACGCGGTTCCGATGAGCACGAGGTAGCCGACGGCGAGGAGCACCGCGAAGGAGGCCGGGTGGAACGCGTTCAGCGCGAACTGCGAACCGCCGACCACGATCGCCACACCGGCGAGCAGCGCCGGAGGAAAGTAGCGCGGCAGCGTCCCGGTCGTCAGCGCGGGCCGCTTCAGCTGCGGGCCCTTGCCAGCGGCGCCGGGGGAGGGGGCGTTGCTCGTGGTGGTCATTTAGGAGAACTCCTTGCGCCGCGCGACGATGAAGCGTGCACCCATGTTGACGGCCAGCGTGATCGCGAAGAGCACCAGACCGGCCGCGATCAGCGCGGACACACCGTAGCCGGTGGCCTCCGGGTACTGCAGCGCGATGTGCGCCGCGATGGTCTGGTTGCCGCTCTGCAGCAGGAACGGCGAGATGACCAGGGCGGGCGAGAGGATCATCGCCACGGCCATGGTCTCGCCGAGCGCGCGGCCCAGGCCGAGCATGGCACCACCGATGATGCCGGGGCGGCCGTAGGGCAGCACCGCCATGCGGATCATCTCCCAGCGGGTGCCGCCCAGCGCCAGCGCCGCCTCCCGGTGGGCCTGCGGCACCTGGTGGAAGACGTCCCGGGACATCGCGGTGATGATCGGCAGGATCATCACCGCCAGCACGATCCCGGCGCTGAGCATCGTCCGCCCGGTGGTCGAGACCGGCCCCTCGAACAGCGGGATCCAGCCCAGGTACTGCTCCATCAGCTTGTAGACGGGCTGCAGCTGGAAGACCAGGTAGCCGACGCCCCACAGGCCGTAGACGACGCTGGGGATGGCCGCCAGCAGGTCCACGACGTAGCCGAGGACCGCGGCGATGCGGCGCGGCGCGTAGTAGACGATGAACAGCGCGATGCCGATGGCGAGCGGCGTCGCGATTACCAGCGCGATCGCAGCGGCGAGCACGGTGCCGAAGGCCAGGGCCGCCACACCGAAGGCGGGGTCGGTGCGGGTGCTCGCGTCCCACTCGGTGGTGGTGAAGAAGTTGGCGGTGTTGGCCAGTAGCGAGTCCCAAGACTGGAAGAGCAGGAAGGCCGCGACCCCCGCGAGGATCAGCAGGATCAGGAGCCCTGACCCGCGTGCGGTGTTGGCGAATACGACATCGCCGACACGCCGTTTGCCCTTGGGCGGCGGGGCCGCCGCGGACGTGTCCGCGTCCGTGGTGGTCATGTGAGACTCCGGTCGAGATTCGTCACGGTCGTGGTCGCGGTCGCCCCTCCGGAGACCGATCCCGTTCCGTGTTGTCCTGACGTGGGCTGACAGGGCCCGTTATATTGTGCGGCTTTCGCGTAGGCGTTTCGACCACGCCGTGCCGCCGCCGGCACGGAAGGCGCGTTGCGGCCAGGAGCGGCCGGCCGCAAAACGCCGTGAAGGGCAGGGCCCGCACCCGTTGGTGTGGACCCCGCCCTCGCGGAGGTTAGCGGCGAGCAGCTCAGGCGCTCGCGCCGATCTTGTCGATGGTGGCCTGGAGCTTGTCCCGCGTCTCGGAGGAGATCGGAGCGGAACCGGTCTCATCGGAGGAGGCCTGCTGGCCCGCCTCGCTGACGACGTAGGACAGGAAGGACTTCACCAGCTCGGCGTTCTTCTTGTCCTCGTACTCCATGCAGGCGATCTCGTAGCTGACCAGCACGATCGGGTAGGCCGAGGACTCCTTGGTGAGGTAGTCGAGCTCGATGGCGTGGTCGTTCTCGGTGTTGCCCTCGCGCTCGGGGGAGGCGTCCACGATCGCGGCCGCGGCCTCGGGGCTGTAGGCGACGAATCCGTCGCCGACGCCCACCGAGGCGGTGCCCAGACCGCCGACGTGGGAGGCGTCCACGTAGCCGATGGTGCCCTGGCCGCCCTGGATGGCGGAGACCACACCGGAGGAGCCCTGGGCGGCTTCGGCCGGCTTGATGGGCCAGTTGCCGTCAGCCTCGTGCGGCCAGGCGTCCCCGGCGGCCTCGGCCAGGTAGGCGGTGAAGTTCTCGGTGGTGCCGGACTCGTCGGAGCGGTTCACCGGAACGATCTTGGTGTCCGGGAGCTCGACGTCGGGGTTGTCCGCGGCGATCTTCTCGTCGTTCCACTTGGTGATCTTCTGGTTGAAGATGTCACCGATCACCTCGGGCTTGAGGTTGAGGGAGTCGATGCCGTCGAGGTTGAACGCGACGGCGATGGGGGAGATGTAGGCGGGGAGGTTGACGACCTCGGAGCCCTTGCAGCGCTCGGTGGCCTGCTCGGTCTCCTTCTTGTCGAGGGCGGCGTCGGAGCCGGCGAAGGTCACGGCCCCGTCGATGAACTGCGAGCGGCCCGCGCCTGAGCCCACGGCGTCGTAGTTGATGGTGGTGTCACCGCACGCGCCCTCGTAGGCGGCCGTCCACGCGGCCACGGCGTTCTCCTGGGCGCTGGACCCGGCGCCACTGAGCGTGCCGCCGCCGTCGACGCAGTCGACGTTGCGGGCGTCGGCCGCGTGCTTGGGGTCGACGGCCTGGTCACTGCCACAAGCCGAAAGTGCGAGGGAACCGGCGAGGGCGAGCCCCGCGAACTGACCGTACTTGGAGAGCTTCACAGCTCCGGTGTCCTTCCTGTGGACCTTCGTCATGGCTGGACAGGCCCCATCCGAAGGGTCCCGCCGACTGTGAAGGTAGGCAGGCCAGGTGACCAGCCATTCCAGGGAGGGTGAACGGAGAGTGAACGCGGGCGTCACCTCGGCAGAAGAAGAGGCAATAAAGCGATGGATGTACGGTTAATCACCCTGATTTTACCTAGGTGAACCCGTATTGACCTGCGAAGATAACGGGCGATCCCGGGGTGGTGACGAAGCGTTTCGCGTGGTATCGGTTCGGCAACGCGGGCGTGATCAGGGGGCCGCGTACATCACGTCGGCGTCCCACAGCGTGAACCCGAGCGACTCGTACAGCCGCACCGCCGCCCGGTTCTCCTCGTCCACATACAGCAGCACCCACGGCAGGCCCCGGTCGCGCAGATAGCGCAGTCCGACGAGGGTGAGTGCGCGGCCGAGGCCGGTGCCCTGCCAGGCCGGGTCGATCCCCACCACGTAGACCTCGCCCACCGGCTCGCCATCGGTCAGCCCGGCGCCGTCGGCGTGGGTCTTGGTCCAGTGGAACCCGGCGATGGCGCCGGTGGCGGTCTCCTCGGCGACGAAGAAGCCCTCCGGGTCGAACCACTCCTCGGCCTCCCGCTGCCGGAGGTCGTCGAGGGTGACACCGCCCTGCTCGGGGTGGTCGGCGAACGCGGCGGCGTTGGCCTTCAGCCACGCCGGTTCATCGGTGCCGGCCTGGAACGTGCGGATGACCACCCGCTCGGCCACCTCATCGGACAGCACCGGCTCCGGCAGGACCTGCTCGGACGGTTCGGGGGTCTCGCCGCCGCGCAGCCGCAGCCGCATCTTCAGCAGCCCTCGCACCTGCTCCCAGCCGAACGAGCGTGCCAGCGCCACCGCGCCCTCCAGCCGTCCATGAGCCCAGACGCGCAGGCCGTCCGGCCCGGCGTCCTCGACCAGGGAGCGCAGCAGGGTTGATCCGTGCCCGCGGCGGCGCCACTTGGGCAGGACGACGACCTCGGCGGAGTCCGGCTCGCCGGGCGTCCGCTCCGCGAAGGCGAAACCGGCCAGCGACGCCGGGCGGCTCCCGGTCTCCTCGAAGATCAGGTGGAAGCGCGTGGTGCCCGCCTCCGCGCCGTGGCGCACACGCAGCAGCGTCTGCTCGGCCAGCGGAGCGACCCCGTCGTGTTCCTGGGCCGCCTCGGCCAGGGCGATCACCGCCTCGGCCTCGTCGGTCTCCAGCTGCCCGGTGATGTCCACAAAGCTCATGGGAAGAGCCTAGGGCCTGTCCGGCGGATCAATCCGAGTGCGCGACCACCGGATCGGTGTCAGCCCCGCCATCTCGAGCGGCGGGAATAGCCGCTACAGCTACACCAACACTGTCCCGCACTGGAGTCCCCTGCTCAGGCAGATCGCGGGGGCGGTGACGACCACCGATGGTCCGGAAAGTCATCGCCGGACAGGCCCGGCTTTTTTCGGATCACCCTGAGGATGGAGGGGGAGGGTGACCCGATTCAGAAGGGTCGGATCGGTTGCACGCGTCGTTCTCTTCTGTCGCGGACACCTTCCCTCATGCCCGCGTCGGTGACGATAGACCACCCTCCGACCGGGCGAAAAGGCCTTCTCATAGTGTTTCGGGGAGCGCCGAAAGAGGCGGCCGGAGGTGTGGCGGAGCGCACATCCGGCGGTCCTGTGCACCCTTCCGGTCGGCGCTGCGGAGGCGGGCGGTTCTCCGTGACCGCGGTGACGTTCCCGACTCCGCACGGTGTTCCCTGGGTCACCCCCGCCCGCATATCCTGACTGCCGCGCACCTCGATTCAGTGGAGATCCGCCGATCACCAGGCCGCACGCGGAACTCAGTCAGCGGAACGGAATTCCAGATGCTGCGTGTCCACTTCTCCTCCCGAGACTGGGAGCGACTCCGTATCGTCTCCCGGCCCGAGCCCATGTGGGAGCTCGTTCTCAGCCTGTACATGCTCGCCGAGGCGTCCGACGAACTCGTCTTCGGACAGTGGCGGCACCGGGTGCTCTCGCGGTTGTCCCCCGACAGCAGGATGCTGCTCGACCTCGTCCCCGCCCAGGGGTACTCGCCGGACTTCCTCAGCCCCGTCGTCGGGGGAAGCGAACCGTCGGACGGCATCGAGGCGGTACTGGACACTCCCCGCCGGCGCATCGGGGAAGAACTCGATCTGCGCTACGGCCCGGGGGACCGCCCCGCGTGGACCCAGGGCCTGGTGAGCAAGGAGAGCACCGCGGTGCGCGCGCTGGGGCGGGCGCTGTCCGGCTACTTCGACGTCGCGCTGCGACCGTACTGGAGCTACATCACGCGGGTCGCCCAGCGCAGCGCGAAGGCCGTCGGCGAGGGCGGGCTGGGGGCGCTGGGCCCGATCGCGCCGATAGCGGCGCCGACGTCGGTCCGTCGCCGTCCCGTCACCACGGTGGAACTCGACTACGGAGTGGAGCAGGACCAGGATCTGCACCTGCGCGGGCGCGGCCTGCTGCTGATCCCCGCCTTCTTCTGCGCGACGCACCCGGTGACCTTCTACGACTCCTCGCTGCCGCCCGTGCTGCTGTACCCGGTGGGCCATCCACCGGTGTCGTTCCTGGCCAAGGCGTACGAGGGCAACGCGCCAGGCGGCGACGTGCTGGGGCGCCTGCTCGGCCGCACCCGCGCGTCGGTGCTGCGGACGCTCAGCACCGACCACACGACCGGTGAGCTCGCGCGCCGCCTCGACATTTCGATGGCCTCGGCGAGCGAGCACGCCTCGCTCCTGCGCGCCGCCGGGCTCGTCGCGAGCGAACGCCAGGGCAACACCGTGCGGCACTCCCTCACCCCGCTCGGGATGGAGCTGCTGTACCCCGCCCAGTGACGTTTCGCCACCGAAGCCCCAGTCCCTCCGTGGATCTCGTCAGCCCTTGCGGCGGCGGCCCATGTAGCCGGTTCCCGTGCGCACCCGGCGGAAGGGGCTCAGCGGGACGGAGAGGAAGAGCAGGAGCAGCAGGAACGCGAACATCACCAGCGGCGTGATGGACGACGACACGTCGGTGTCGCCCGCGGCGACGGTGGTGCTGTCCTTTTCGTCCTCGCCCGGCTCCACCGTGGGCAGGTCCGCCAGGTCCTCAGAGGAGCTGGGCGTGTCCAGCTCGGGAATGTCGGCGGGCCCGGTGGGCAGCGACGGGCGGCCGTCCGCCGCGTCGGACCCGGAGTCGGGGGAGCGCGTGGTCACCGGGCTGTGCGGCGGTGCCGGCCGCGGAGCGGACGTGTTCTGCCGCGGGGAGCGGGTGGCGGGCTCCTTCGTCGACGGCTTCTCGGTGGAGGGCGACGACGGCTTCTTCTTCGGCGGCGTCTTCTCCGGGGGCGTCGTTTTCGGCGGCGTCGCCTCGGGCGAGCCGCTCTTGTCCGGTGGGTCCGAAGGGTCGCCGGTTTCCGGTGGGTCGGAGGGGTCCTCGGTCGCGGGCGGCTCCGAGGGGTCTTCGGTCTCCGGCGGCGCCGTCGGGTCCTCGGTCTCCGGTGGGTCACTCTCGTCCGGCGGGTCGGTCTCGTCCGGGGGCGACGGCTCTTCGGTTTCCGGCGGGTCGGGCTCCTCCTCGGCGACGACCTCCACCTCCACCGGAGCGGACGCGGCGGTGTCGCGCGGCACCTCGTCGACCAGAGCGCAGTCGATGCCCTTGTTGGTGGCGACGTAGTCGACCATGGCCGTGACCGTCACCGACTCCGTTGGCGTGCCGGTGACCTTGGCGGTGGCGGGAGCGGTCCGCGCCTCGTGGTCACCGATGCCGAAGTCGTTGTCGACACGCTGGTCGTAGAGGCAGAACTGGATGTTGGGGCGGTCGGGGGAGGGTTCGACCTTCAGGTCCAGCGTCGCGGTGTCGCCGGTCTCGATGGTCAGGCGTTCGGGAGCCAGCGAGATCATCGGGCGGAGCTCGGTGTGGAGCGCCAGGGTGTCGGCCGAGGCGGACGGAACGAGCGCGACCAGCGTCGAGCCGATGAACACCGTGCCGAGCGGGAGTGCTGCGACGACGCGCAGTGACGCCCGGCGGGTTCTGCCGTCCTTACCGCTCAGCATGGGCCGCTCTCCTCCGCCATGACTCATCGGGCTGCTGCGGGCACACCGCAATTGCGGTCACCGCGGACGCACACTGCCGTCTTTTCCGGCCGTCCCAGCATCCTAGGGGGTCCTCCGCTTTATCACGAGACCCCGAAGTCGGAGTGCACAAGAAGTAACCCGGCGGATGCTGGGGATTCAGATCGATCCGGTTGATCCCGTCAGTCCGGCGGGTCTACGGGTCACTGGCGCGCCGAAGCCGACCGCTGATCGGACCCGCCGCCCGCGGCCTCCTCACCCTCCGACGCCGAAGACGGTTCCTTGGCCCCCGACTTCGCCGTGGTGTCGGGAACGAACCGGTACCCGACGTTGCGCACGGTGCCGATGAGTGATTCGTACTCGCTGCCCAGTTTCGCCCGAAGTCGTCGCACATGCACGTCAATCGTGCGCGTGCCGCCGAAATAGTCGTATCCCCACACTTCCTGCAGCAGCTGGGCGCGGCTGAACACCCGCCCCGGGTGCTGGGCGAGGAACTTCAGCAGCTCGAACTCCTTGAACGTGAGATCGAGAATGCGTCCGCGCAGCCGCGCGATGTAGGTGGCCTCGTCGATGACCAGGTCGCCGCGGCGGATCTCGTCGGGGTCATCGGTTCCGGCGTCGGCCTGGCCGACCGCCAGCCGCAGCCGCGCCTCGACCTCGGCCGGACCCGCCGTCGTGAGGAGGAAGTCGTCGACCTGCCAGTCGGAGGTGAGCGCGGCGACGCCGCCCTCGGTGAGAATGGTGATCAGAGGACAGTCCAGGCCGGTGGTGTCGAGCAGCCGGCAGAAATTGCGGGCCGCCACGAGATCGGTGCGAGCATCCACCAGAATGGCGTCTACCGGGGGACTCGCGGCGCGATCGCCGCCCGACACCAGGAGGGCACCCGCCTCGGCCGGTGCGACGCGCACCGAGTGCAGGAGCAGGCCCAGGGCCGGCAGCACGTGATCCGACGGTTCATTGGAGTTCGTCAGTAGCAGCAGGTGGCTCATGCGTCCCATCCCGTGGCCCCGCGCGAGGCGGGTGATCGAAGGCGCCGTTGCCCCCGGTGAAGAATAGATCTCGACTGATGAATCGCCTCCGAGACCTTCAAGGATAATCAATCGATGGTGAGCGGAATCATCCGGTACTGGGCGGCGGCCAAAGAGGCCGCCGGAACCGGCGAAGAGAGATACCACGCCGACACGCTGGCGGAGGCGCTGGAGGCGGTGCGTGCCGGACACTCCGGCGACGACCGGCTGCTCCGGGTCCTGGAGCGCTCGTCCTTCCTGGTGGACGAGAGGCCCGTGGGCACGCGGGAGCACTCCTCGGTGAAGCTGACCGAGGGCGGGGTGATCGAGGTGCTCCCGCCCTTCGCGGGAGGATGAGGGGCCGGGGCCGCACGCAATATCGGCACCATCGGCAACACACGAGCGCACGGGGACCCCACGCGACAGCGCTCGACGCAAACGTGAGGACGCGGATGAACAGCGGGACGGACGGGGCACACGGTGCCGCCCACACGATCACGATGCTCGGCAAGGCGGGCTGCCACCTGTGCGACGAGGCGCTGGAGGTGATCCAGCGGGTCGCCGCCGACCTCGGCGCGGCCTACGAGGTACGCGACCTCACCACCGCGCCGCAGGAGGAGAAGGACGAGTACTGGGACAAGATCCCGGTCACGTTCGTCGACGGCGCCCAGCACGACTTCTGGCGGGTGAGCGAGAAGCGCCTGCGCGCCGCTCTGTCATGAGCCGTCCCGGCGGGCTCCCCGACCCCGGCCGCACCACCCTGCCGCCGCTCCGCGTCGCGCGGCCCGGAAGCGCCACAGGTACGGGGTTTCCGCGTTCGCGCATGTGGCCCGGGAGGTCCGCGCGTTACGCCGACCCTACTTTGTGCCTACTTTCACAAGGGCGTAATCTTAGGTTCAAAATCCATTCCGGCCGGGATCTTGACGAGTGCGTCGCGCTCGTAAGGAGCAACGGACCTGTGTCGGCCCGCACCTTGCCACTTCGTCGATCGAAGCCCTGGAGCACACGCCCGTGACCCCTCCTACGCCACGTCCCGGAGAGGGGAATCCCGGAGGCGACAGTCGCTCGACTGCCGGTGTATCTGCGCGCCCTGCAGGCGCTGAACGCCAGTGGGACGCCGACGGTCTCCTCCGAGGGCCTTGCTACCGCGGCGGGGGTGAACTCGGCGAAGCTCCGTAAGGACCTGTCGTATCTGGGGTCCTATGGAACGCGCGGGGTCGGGTATGACGTCGACTACCTCATCTACCAGATCTCGCGTGAGCTTGGTCTCACAAAAGACTGGACGGTGGCGATCGTCGGAATAGGCAACCTCGGGCGCGCGCTGGCCAATTATGGGGGGTTCGGCACCCGCGGGTTCCGAATCGCGGCACTGCTCGACGCCGATACAGCGGTCGTCGGCCGGGAAGTGGCCGGTCTCTCGGTGCGTCACATCGACACGCTGGAAGAGACCGTCAAGATGGAAAAGGTGTCCATAGGAGTCATCGCGACTCCGGCGGCGGCCGCACAGGGCGTGTGCGACCGTTTCGTCGAGGCCGGTGTCACCAGTGTGCTCAATTTCGCACCGGTGGTGCTCAATGTGCCTCCCGGCGTCGATGTGCGTAAGGTCGATATGTCCATCGAACTGCAGATCCTCGCCTTCCACGAGCAGCGGAAGAACGGCGGCCACGGGCGACCGGAGTGGATCGAAGCCGCGGAAAGCCTGTGACGACGGGCGCGGCAGCGGCAGCGGAATGGACCGAGGTACGGAGCGTGGCGGTAATCCCCGCATTGGAGTGCAGATGAGTGTCCTCGCCGTTGGGCTGAGTCACCGGGGCTCACCGGTGGCGCTGCTGGAGCGCGCCGCTCTGGACGGCCAGACCCGGCTCAAGGTCATGGCGGAGATGGCCAATGCCGCGGCCGTCAACGAGGTGATGATGGTCTCCACGTGCAACCGCACGGAGATCTACGCCGATGTCGAGAAGTTCCACCCCGGCGTCGCCGCCATCACCGAGTTCCTCTCCTGGCACACCGGTATCTCGCTGGCCGAACTCACCCAGCACTGCTACGTGCACTACGAGGAACGCGCCGTCCAGCACCTGTTCTCCGTGACCTGCGGGCTCGACTCCATGGTCGTCGGCGAGGGACAGATCCTCGGCCAGGTCCGCAACGCCATCAAGGACGCCCAGCACACCGGCACCATCGGCCGCGTGCTCAACGACCTCGGCCAGCGGGCGCTGCGCGTGGGCAAGCGCGCCCACACCGAGACCCACCTCGACCACGCCGGTGCCGACATGGTCGGCCTCGGCCTCATGGTCGCCGGACGCCACTTCGGCCCCTTCGGCTCCGCCCGGATCGACACGATCGCCTCCTGCGGCGCCGACGCCCCCGCCCGCTGCCCCATGGGCGGCGACGAGGCGCTGGCCGAGCCGACCGCCGACGTCGCTGCCGCCGTCCCGCAGCCGCAGGTCCTCACCGGGGCGCGAGTCCTGGTGCTGGGCGCCGGGTCGATGAGCGCGCTGTCCGCCAACACCGTCGCCCGCCAGGGTGCGAGCACGGTCATCGTCGCCAACCGCACCCACGAGCGTGCCGCCCGGCTGGCCGAGTGCCTCACCGAGGCCTACGAGCCCATCCAGAGCCGCGCCGTCCCGTTCGAGGACGCCGCCGACATCCTTCCCGAGGTCGACCTGGTGATCTCCTGTACCGGCGCCCAGGGCCTGGTGCTGACGCGCGCGGACGTCGCGTCGGCCATGGAGAAGAAGTCCTGCAGACGGCCGCTGGTCTTCCTGGACCTCGCCCTTCCCCGTGACATCGACGACTCGGTGCGCGAGATCCCCGGCGTCCACCTGGTCGACATCGAAGACCTCCGCCGGGCCGCCGCCGAAGGCGCCGACGACGTCTCCGGCCGTTCCGGCGCCATCTCCGTGGTCCGCGACATCGTCGAGGAGGAGGTCGCCGAATACCAGGCGGTGCGCCGCGCCGAGCAGGTCGCTCCGACCGTCGTCGCGCTGCGCAGCAAGGCCCGCCAGGTCGTCGACACCGAGCTCTCCCGCCTGGAGGGCCGCCTGCCCGACCTGGACGACAAGACCCGCGGCGAGGTCGGCCACGCCCTGCGCCGCGTCGTGGACAAGCTCCTGCACCAGCCCACTGTCCGGGTCAAGGAACTCGCGGCGGGACCCGACGGCGACTCCTACGAGGCGGCCCTGCGCGAGCTGTTCGACCTTGACCCGACGGCACCCGACGCGGTGAGTGCCGACCGCGGTTCCGCACAGAGCACCGCAGGGGAGACGAAGTAGCCATGACCTCCGTGCCCGCCCGGCTCGGCACCCGTCGCAGCACCATGGCCACCACGCAGTCCCAGCAGGTGGCCGACGCCATCACCGAGCGCACCGGTATCCCCGTCGAACTGGTCCTGATCACCAGCTTCGGCGATGTCACCAAGGCCCAGCTGACCCAGCTCGGCGGTACCGGTGTCTTCGTCAACGCGCTGCGCGACGAGCTGCTCGCGGGAAATATCGACTTCGCGGTGCACTCCCTGAAGGACCTGCCCACCACCCCGGCGGACGGGCTGACGCTCGTCGCCATCACCGGGCGGGACGACCCGCGCGACGCGCTGTGCGCCCGCGACGGCCTGAAGTTCGCCGACCTGCCGCGCGGCGCCACCATCGGCACCGGCTCGCCGCGGCGCGTCGCCCAGCTCGCGGCGCTCCGCCCCGACCTGAACTTCGTGCCGATCCGCGGCAACGCCGAGACGCGGCTGGGCAAGGTCGCCTCCGGCGACCTCGACGCCGTCGTGCTGGCCTACGCCGGCCTCGAACGGATCGGTCGCGCCGACGACGTCACCGACATCTTCGAGCCCTCGCAGATGCTGCCCGCCCCCGGCCAGGGCGCTCTGGCCGTCGAGTGCGACATCTCCCGCGCCGACCGCGACCTGGGCTACCTCACCGCTGTCGACCACACGCCGACCCGGATGGCGGTGGCCGCCGAGCGCACGATTCTGGCCGAGCTGGAGGCGGGCTGCGCCGCCCCCGTCGGGGCGTACGCCGAGTATCACGACGGCCTGCTGCGGCTGCGCGCCGCCGTCGTGGCCACCGACGGTCGGCAGGCGGTGCATCGCGAGCGCGCCGTCGCGCTGGACGGCCCCGACATCACGGTCGCGGCGGCCGAACGCCTCGGCCGCAAGCTCGCCCGCGAGATGATCGCGGAGGGGGCCGACCGCATCGTGGCCGCCGCCGCGGGGGAGTCCTCCGGCACGGAGGCCGAGCCAGAGCAGGGGGAGCACGAGCAGGGGGAGCAAGGGTAGGCCGCCGCCCTGACGGGGCGCCCCGGCCAGCGCGCCATCGGGGCATCGGGGCATCGCGACCCGGGATACCGGGCGGGATCGCGGTGGCGCCGGGACGCCGAGCCGCGGGGAAACGCGGTGGCGGAGAAACCAAGGAGCGAGCGCACATTGACTACGCCCCACAGACAACCGCGGGAATTCCTGTGCTCGCGGGCAGGGGTCCGATTCCTCCTCGGGCGTGATGTCCGGGGCATCCTCGGAGGTTCATGGTGAATCAGCACACTGAGCCGAGCGCTGGCCACGTCGCGATCGTCGGGGCCGGGCCGGGCGGCGCGGAGCTGCTGACGCTGCGGGGTGCCGCGCTGCTCGCGGAGGCCGACGTCGTCATCACCGTCCGCGAGCCCGGGCCCGAGCTGGCCAAGTACCGGGCCGCCCTGCTCAAGCACTGCCGTGACGACGTCACGGTGCTGGAGCCGGCCGAGTGCGGCGGCGAGATCAACGCCCTGGCCGTCAACCACGCCCGCGAGGGCAGCCGCGTGGTCCGCCTGTACACCGGCGACCCGCTGGTGGGCTGCCGGGGCGCCGAGCTGGCCGCGGCCTGCCAGCGGGCCGGTATCGAGTGCGAGGTCGTGCCGGGGCTGTCCTCGATCACCGCGGTCCCGTCCTTCGCGGGTATCCCACTGATGCCCGAGGGCGTCAGCGGGATGCACGTCGTCAACGCCCGCAACAGCGGGTTCGACCTGGAGCGGCTGCCCGAGGACGACGGCGCGACCCTGGTCGTGCTGGGGCCGGAGATCCCCGAGGACGACCCGGACCACGCCGGTCCCGGCTACGACCGGCTGTGCAAGGCTCTGATCGCGGGCGGACGCGCCGCTGACACCCCCGTCGCCGTCACCCGCATGGGCAGCACCACCGAGCAGAGCACGGTCGTGTCCACGCTCGGTCGGCTCACCGCCGACATCAAGGCCGCCGACGCCAAGGGCAACAACGTCACCTCGCCCGCGACGCTCGTCGTCGGCCCGGGGGTCGCCCAGCAGCAGGAGCTGTCCTGGTTCGAGACGCGTCCGCTGTTCGGCTGGCGGGTGCTGGTCCCGCGCACCAGGGAGCAGGCGGCCGGGCTCGCCGACCAGCTGCGCGGGTACGGCGCTGTGCCCGAGTCGGTGCCCACGATCTCCGTCGAGCCGCCGCGCACCCCGCAGCAGATGGAGCGAGCCGTGCGCGGCCTGGTGACCGGCCGCTACCAGTGGGTCGCGTTCACCTCGGTCAACGCGGTCAAGGCCATCCGGGAGAAGTTCGAGTCCTACGGCCTGGACGCCCGCGCGTTCGCCGGGGTCAAGGTCGCGGCCGTCGGCGAGCAGACCGCCGCGGCGCTGCGCGAGTTCGGCATCCAGCCCGACCTCACCCCGCCTTCGCACCAGCAGTCCGGTGCCGGACTGGTCGAGGTGTGGCCGCCCTACGACGCTGAGATCGACCCCATCGAGCGGGTGCTGCTGCCGCGCGCCGACATCGCGACCGAGACGCTCGCCGCCGGTCTGGCCGACCTGGGCTGGGAGGTCGACGACGTCACGGCCTACCGGACCGTCCGCGCCGCGCCGCCGCCCGCTCCGATCCGCGAGGCGATCAAGGGCGGCGGGTTCGACGCCGTGCTCTTCACGTCCTCCTCCACCGTCCGCAACCTGGTGGGCATCGCCGGAAAGCCGCACAACACCACCGTCATCGCGGTGATCGGCCCGGAGACCGCCAAGACCGCGGAGGAGTTCGGCCTGCGCGTCGACGTCGTCGCACCGAAAACCTCGGTTTCCGCCCTTGCCGCCGCGCTGTCGGAGTACGGTGCGGCACAACGGGCCGAGGCGCTGGCAGCGGGGAAGCCGGTCCTCAAGCCCAGTCAGAAGCGGCGCGGCCGACGGCGCAAGACGCTGTAGGTCCTCCGAGGTCCTCGACCCCGGTCCGCCCGCTCCGAGAACCAATCCGCACCCTGCCCCACATAGGGAGTGTCGCCACATGTCCGCTCGTTATCCCGCCGCCCGCCCGCGTCGGCTGCGCCGCACACCCGCGCTGCGCCGCCTGGTGGCGGAGACGCGGTTGCGACCGGAAGAGCTGATCCTGCCGATGTTCGTCAAGGAGGGCATCGACGCGCCGAACCCGGTCGAGTCGATGCCCGGCCAGGTTCAGCACACGCGCGACAGTCTGCGCAAGGCGGCGCAGGAGGCCGCTGAGGCCGGTGTGGGCGGGCTGATGCTGTTCGGCATCCCGGAGTTCAAGGACGACCGCGGCGCGGCCGCCGACGACCCGGGCGGCATCGTGCAGCGGGCGCTGCGCGACCTCTCCGCCGATCTCGGCGACGACATGGTGATCATGGCCGACCTGTGCCTGTGCGAGTACACCGCGCACGGGCACTGCGGCGTGCTCACCCCCACGCACCAGGTCGACAACGACGCCACCCTGGAGCGCTACGCTTCCATCGCCATCGCGCAGGCGGCGGCCGGTGCGCAGGTGGTGGGGCCGAGCGGGATGCAGGACGGACAGGTCGGCGCGATCCGTGCGGCGCTGGACAAGGCGGGGTATACCGACGTCGTGATCCTGGCCTACGCCGCGAAGTACGCCTCGGCGTTCTACGGCCCGTTCCGCGACGCCGCCGAGGGCGCGCCGCAGTTCGGCGACCGCACCGGCTACCAGCAGGACCCGGCCAACGTGCGCGAGGCGCTGCGCGAGGTCGAGCTCGACCTCGGCGAGGGGGCCGACATGGTCATGGTCAAACCGGGGCTGGCCTATCTCGACATCATCGCCAAGATCGCGGATCGGGTCGACGTACCAGTCTCCGCCTACCAGGTCAGCGGTGAGTACGCGATGATCGAGGCCGCCGCGCGTAACGGCTGGATCGACCGCGAGCGCGCGATCATGGAGGCGCTCCTCGGGTTCCGCAGGGCCGGAGCAGCTCAGATCCTCACCTATTGGGCCACGGAGGCCGCACGCCTCCTGCGCTGACGGGAACAGACGCTTCCCGGTCGCCCAGGTCGAGGTCGGGAAGGCGAGAACCGACCGACACGACCGGGACGAACAGGGAGGGAACCCATGGCCGATGTGATCCAGCGGCGGAAACGCCGCCACGCGCTGGGCGACATGTTGGGCGCGGCCTTGAAGTACGCGTCTCTGGGCTGGCCGGTCTGCCGTGGTGCCGCACCCTCCGCGATGGGCGGCCGCGCCTGCGGCTGCGACCGCATCGGCTGTCCCGACCCCGCCGCCCACCCGATGTCGGCCGCCTGGGGCATGGAGGCCACCGTCAACCCCGACACCATCCGCCGATGGTGGACGACCACGCCCACCGCCAACGTGGTCCTGCCCACCGGCCGCGTCTTCGACGTCCTCGACGTCCCCGCGGGTGCCGGAGTCATGGCCCTGACCCGCATGGACCGCGCGGGCGTCCCGGCGGGCCCGGTGGGGGCCGTGGACGGCCGCCACCTGTTCTTCGTCGCCACGCGCTCGCCGGTCGACGAGGACGAATGGTGGTCCTGCCACCTCGACTGCGTCCCCGAGACCAGCTCCGACACCCCCGGTCTGCGCTGGCACTGCCGCGACAGCTACGTCCTCGCCCCGCCCTCGCAGCTCCCCTCGGGCGCCGCCGCCACCTGGATCCGCGGCCCGCGTGAAGGCGCGGCCCCCACGGGCCTGCCCGACCCCATCACGGTCCTGGACATCATCTCCGACGCCTGCGAGGAGTTCACCTCCTAAAGCCGCTGGGGTCCGCAGGGGCACGGACGTCCCTGGGCGAGCAGGGGGTCGGCCGACCCCGGCGGTCCGGCGGCCGCGCGGGGCGGACCGGGGCAGAGGGCTACGGAAGGTCCAGTTTCTCGTCGCTGACGACGATGCCGTCCTCGTCGCTGTAGAGCCAGCTCTCCGGCGTGAAGACGACGTTCCCGAAGGACACGGCCCCGTCCAGGTGGCCGGCGCCGGTCTTGGTGGACTTGCGCGGGGTGCTGCCCAGCGCCTTGATGCCCAGGTCGAGCTTGGCCAAGGTCGCGGTGTCGCGGACCGCGCCGTTGATGACAACGCCGGCCCAGCCGTTGTCGAAGGCCGCCTGGGCGATCAGGTCGCCCATCAGGGCCGTGCGCAGGGAACCGCCGCCGTCCACGACCAGGACCCAGCCTTCGCCGGGCTGGTTGAGCTGTTCCTTGACCATGGCGTTGTCCTCGTGGCACTTGATCGTGGCGATCGGGCCGTAGAACGCCGTGCGTCCGCCGAACTGGCGGAACTGGGTCTCGCAGGTGACGATCGCCTCCCCGTGGGCGTCGATCAGGTCGGCGGTGGCGAACACCTCAGACATACAGTCCCCCTGGATTGGGTGCGGTGGTGGTGGGTCTGGCAGTGCTGGATAGGGAAGTACTGGACAGCGCGGTGATGGATGTGCCGGTGGTGCGGGTGTGCCTGCGGAAGCTGTGCCCTCGAACCTAACAACTCGGGTCGCGGCACGTGCGGCGGGTCTCGGGAATTCACCCGTCCGGCCAGGTGCGACACTGGGAGGCGTGGCTACACATACGACTTCCGATGAGTTGTTCCAACGAGCCGGTGCGGTGGTTCCGGGGGCGGTGAACTCCCCCGTCCGCGCGTTCGGCGCGGTGGGCGGTACCCCGCCCTTCATGGCGTCGGGGAACGGCCCCTACCTGACGGACGTGGACGGCAACACCTACGTCGACCTCATCTGCTCCTGGGGTCCGCTGATCCTCGGCCACGCGCACACCGCCGTGGTGGAAGCGCTGACCGAGGCCGCGAGCAAGGGCACCTCCTATGGCGCGCCGACACCGGGCGAGGTGGAGCTGGCCGAGGAGATCGCCGCGCGTACCCCCGTGGAGCGGGTGCGGCTGGTCAATTCCGGGACCGAGGCCACCATGTCGGCGATCCGGCTGGCGCGCGGCGCCACCGGCCGCAGCAAGGTGGTCAAGTTCGCCGGGAACTACCACGGGCACGTCGACGCCCTGCTGGCCGCGGCCGGGTCCGGGGTGGCGACGTTCGCGCTGCCCGACTCCCCGGGCGTCACGGGCGCGAGCGCCGCCGACACGCTGGTCCTGCCCTACAACGACATCGAGGCCGTGGAGCGGGCCTTCGCCGAGTCCGGGGACGAGATCGCCTGCGTGATCGCCGAAGCGTGCCCGGCCAACATGGGCATCGTGCCGCCGAAGGACGGCTTCAACGCGCGGCTCAAGGAGATCACCGCGAAGCACGGCGCGCTGCTGGTGCTCGACGAGGTCCTTACCGGCTTCCGCGTCAGCCGCTCGGGCTGGTTCGGCCTGGAGGGCGTCACCCCCGACCTGATGACGTTCGGCAAGGTCATGGGCGGCGGGCTGCCCGCGGCGGCGTTCGGTGGCCGTGCCGACCTCATGGAGCAGCTGGCCCCGGCCGGCCCCGTCTACCAGGCCGGGACGCTCTCGGGGAACCCGCTGGCCACGGCGGCCGGACTGGCGACCCTGCGCAACGCGACCCCCGAGGTCTACGCGCACATCGACCGCGTGTCGGCGCAGGTCGCCGAGGCGGCGGGCAAGGAGCTCAGCGCGGCCGGGGTGCCGCACCGCATCCAGCACGGCGGCAACCTGTTCACGGTGTTCTTCACCGAGGACGAGGTGACCGATTTCGACGGTGCGCGGGCGCAGAACACCGCCGCCTTCGCCGCCTTCTTCCACGCGATGCTGGACCAGGGCGTGTACCTCCCGCCCGCGGCGTTCGAGGCGTGGTTCTTCTCCGCCGCCCATGACGACACGGCCATCGACCGGGTCGTCTCGGCCCTGCCCAAGGCCGCGCGCGCCGCCGCGGAGGCCAGCGCCTAGGCCTTTTTGGAAAGCAGGGCGACGGGCGGCAAAGGAGCGCTACGCCGTTTGCTGACCGATCGTTAACCGGCGCTTTATGATGTGGAGATGTTGGATCTCGACCGGTTGCGCGCGCTCACCACGATCGCCCAGTACGGCTCGGTGAGCGCGGCGGCCGACGTCCTGGGTATCACCACATCGGCCGTCTCCCAGCAGATCACCAAGCTGGAGCGGGAGACCTCCGCAACGCTGTTGGAACGCAATGGGCGCGGCGTCCAGCTCACGGACGCCGCGCACGTGCTCGTCCAGCACGCCGACCGGATCCTCGGACTGATCACCGAGGCCGAGGCCGACCTGGAGGCGCAGCAGGGCGGCGTCGTCGGGCCGCTGCGGGTCGCCGCGTTCCCCACCGCGGCCCGCGGGCTCATGCCGCAGGTCCTCGTCGACGCGGCGGAGCGGCACCCGCGGCTCAGCGTCACGCTCACCGAGTGCGACCCCATGGCCTCCCAGACGCTGGTGCTGCGCGGCGAGAGCGACCTCGCCGTCGTCCAGGACTGGGAGGGCTCGCCGCTCCCGATCCTCGAGGGCATCGAGCGCGTGCACCTCTTCGACGACACCGCCGAGGTAGCCGTGCCGGTGTCGCACCCGCTCGCCGAGCGGGAGGACGTGGAGATGTCCGAGCTCGCCGACGAGAAGTGGATCTCCTCCCCACGGGGCACCATCTGTTTCGACTGGCTCGCCGACACCCTGCGCCGCCGAGGTGTGGAGCCGCGGATCGCGCACTACAGCGGGGAGTACCCCACCCAGCTGGCCCTGGTCGCGGCCGGACTGGGCCTCGCGCTGCTGCCCCGACTGGGCCGGGGGCGGCTGTGGCCCGATGTGGTGACGGTGCCGGTTCGCCCGCTGCTCTTCCGCAGCGTCTACGCGCTGTGGCGGCGGGAGGCGGGCCGACGGCCCGCCGTGCGGGCCATGGTGACGGCCCTGCGCAGCGCGGCCGATACCGTTTAAGGGCGCGCCGCCTCGCGCGTGACGTCGTCACCACCCGTAACGACCCGGTCGGTGGCGCCACCGGCGGCGCCGACGCCGCGGCGCGGCGTGCCCGGCTGAGAAGAACCACGAAGGGAAGCGGTCGCACACATGCCCACGACCACCGTCGTCCACCTGCTTCGGCACGGTGAAGTGCACAACCCTGACGGAATCCTCTACGGGCGGCTTCCGGACTTCCACCTCAGCGAGACCGGACGCCGGATGGCCGATCTCGCCGCGGCCTGGTTCTCGGACCGGGACATCGCCGCGCTGTACTCCTCTCCGCTGGAGCGCACCCAGGAGACCGCCCAGCCGCTGGCGGACCGCTTCGGGCTGCCCGTCCGACTCGACGAGCGGCTGATCGAGGCGGCCAACTCGCTGCAGGGCCGGCACGTCAGCCGCGGATCGTTCACCGACCCGCAGGTCGTCCGGCGGCTGTACAACCCCTTCCGGCCGTCGTGGGGCGAGCCCTACACCGAGATCGCGGCCCGCATGGTCGACATCGTGAAGGTCGTTCGCAAGGAGGCGTGGGGACGCGAGGCCGTGTGCGTCAGCCACCAGCTGCCGATCTGGACGGTGCGCCGCGCGGCCGAGCACAAGCGGCTGTGGCACCGGCCGGACCGCCGCCAGTGCGAGCTCGCCAGCGTCACGTCGCTGACCTTCGAGGACCAGCGGCTGGTCAGTGTGGGGTACTGCGAGCCCGCGGCCGAGCTCTACGGCTCGGGTCCGGGCGTCCCCGGCGCGTAACCGCCCAGCCGCAGGGGTCGGAGGGGCGCGGGAAGGAACGGCCGGTGTTCGGCGTTGTGCGCAGGTGGAGCCCCCCGCATCCGGTCACTAGATCAGCGGTCGTGCGTTCGGTGGTTGGCGCGAGCGGGTAGGCTGGCTCGTTGGGTGCGGCGTATGCGTCGCTCTCCGTTCGCACGGAGGGACGGCACGCGTTTCCGCGTTCCGAGCCCGCGTTCATGAGCCCGTGGGGCGGCGCGTCGTATCCCCCTCGATGGCACCCGATGGTCCGCCCGCGTTCGCGGGAGTGGGCTGGGTGGGCTGTCGTGTCTTCAGCAACCGTTGGCGAGAGGTGATCCTATGGGTTCCGTCATTAAGAAGCGCCGCAAGCGCATGGCGAAGAAGAAGCACCGCAAGCTTCTCAAGAGGACTCGCATCGCGCGCCGCAACAAGAAGTAGGTCGTGTCTCTCCGCTGACGCCGCACCTGTCGGTCACGGCCGTGGCGGACGCGGAGACACCCCCTCATTCACGCGTACCCAACTCTTCGAGGCGTGCTAGTCATGGGCCGAGTCGTACTTGTCACCGGGGTCTCCCGCCATCTGGGCGCCCGGGCCGCGGAGAAACTGCTCGACGACCCCGGTGTCGACCGGGTCATCGGCGTCGATCCCGCGCCGCCGGGATACGCGCCGGGGCGGGTCGAGTACGTCGCCGCGGATCTCCATGACGACAGTGTGAGCAGGGTCGTCCGCGACTCCGGCGCGGACACGGTCCTGCACCTCGGCCTCGCCACGGCGCCCGAGAGCGCCGAAGGCCGGACGGAGTCACAGGCCAACCACGTCCTCGGCACCATGCAGCTGCTGGCCGCGTGCCAGCGGTCCACGACCGTGCGGCGGCTCGTGGTGCGCTCCAGCGCGGCCGTCTACGGCGCCGCCGCGCACTCCGCGGAGCTGTACACGGAGGACCTGCGGGCGCGTGACATCCCGCGCTCCGCCTACGCCCAGGACGCCGCCGAGGTGGAGCGGCACACGCGCGGCCTGGCCCGCCGACGCCCGGACATGTCCGTGGCCGTCCTGCGCCTCGCCAACCTCATCGGCCCGTCGATGGAGACCCCGCTCGCCCGCTACTTCGGGCTCCGGGTCGTTCCCACGGTCCGCGGTTACGACCCGCGCATGCAGTTCATCCACGAGGACGACGCCGTCGAGGCCCTGAGCCTGATGGCCGTCGGCGACGGCGCGGGCGTCTTCAACGTCGCGGCCCCCGGGGCCATCCCGCTGTCCCAGTGCCTGCGCCGGGCCGGGCGGCCCGGTGTG
The DNA here is from genome assembly GCF_002263495.1 of Nocardiopsis gilva YIM 90087. NCBI lineage: Bacteria > Bacillati > Actinomycetota > Actinomycetes > Streptosporangiales > Nocardiopsidaceae > Nocardiopsis > Nocardiopsis gilva. Next base: position 954,883 of record NZ_CP022753.1, read on the forward strand.
GCGATGCCCGAGCGCGGCCTGCGCATGCTGCGCGGCCTGGCTCGGCGCGGACGGATCGACTACTCGCCGGAGCAGCTGCGCCTGCTCTGCTCCGACCGCGTCATGGACGTCAGCAAGCTCCAGCGGACGGTGGGCTGGTCGCCGGCCTACACGTCGCAGGAGACCTTCGAGGCGTTCCTCGCGGAGCGCGGGGTCGACGGCGACGGCCCGAAGAACGGCCGCGAGCGCGGCCGAGACCGCGATCGCAGTCCCGTGATCCACCGGGTGCGGGCCGCGGTGGGGCGCTCGTAGCCCTCACTCTCTCGTTGATCTCGGGGATATCGACCGAATACCCGCCAGAATTCGGTCGATATCCCCGAGATCAACGGAGGATCAGCGCTGGTACTACTGCGTCCCCCGGCGGCGACGCATCACGCCCACCGCCACCGCCCCGCCGATCGCGCCCGCGACGGCGGCGGACATCCCGACCCGCAGCTTCGCCCGGTGCCGGCGGAACTCGTGCACCGGCCACCCCTGCGCCTCGGCGTGCTCGCGCAACGCGTCGTCGGGGTTGACCGCGTTGGGGTGGCCCACGAGTGACAGCATCGGCAGGTCGTTGCACGAGTCGCTGTAGGCGGCGCAGGCCGACAGGTCCAACCCCTCGCGCCGCGCCAGGGTGCGCACGGCCTCGGCCTTGGCCGGGCCGTGCAGCAGGTCGCCCACCAGCCGTCCGGTGTAGACGCCGTCGACCGTCTCGGCGACGGTCCCCAGAGCGCCGGTCAGGCCCAGCTTCCGCTTGATGATCTCGGCGAGTTCCACCGGGGTCGCGGTAACCAGCCAGACGCTCTGCCCGGCGTCGAGGTGGCGGCGGACGAGGTGGCGCGCGCCCTCCCAGATCCGGTCCGACATCGTCTCGTCGTAGATCTCCTCGCACAGCGAAACGAGGTCGTCCACGGCGTGCCCGGCGACGAACGCCAGCGCGGCCTCGCGCGCGGCGTGGATGTGCTCGGGCCGTTCGCTGCCGCTGAGCCGGAACACCGCCTGCCCCCACGCGAACCGCAGCAGGTCGCGCGTGGTGAACAGGTCGCGGGCGGCGAGTCCGCGCGCGAAGTAGTAGATCGACGCACCGCGCATCAGGGTGTTGTCGACATCGAAGAAGGCCCCGCCGCGCCGGACGATGGCGGCATCGCCGCCATTCTCATCAGGTCGGATATGCGCCCACATGTCTTGAGCCTACGGTCACCGGCGTGCGTGGCGTCCGGAACGCGAATACGAGGTCACTCCGGGTGAGCTAACTCACAGCACAATTGGGGCATCTGCGCCTGGTCCCGGGAAATCGGGGCAAGTCGGCGATGGGAAAGCCGCGTCGTGTGCACGAGCGGGGTTGAGAGTGCAGCATTATTAGCGGGATGGTCGAGGTAGGACTGGCATTCGTCTGCGCACTGGTGGCATGGAGCGCCACCGCTGCGCTGATCGCACGTACTCAACGGGAACCGCAGGTCTACACGGGTGCGTGGGTCGCGTCGTCAGTGGGCGTCGCGATCGCGCTGAGCGCTGCCTTCCCCGGGGCGCTGCTGGATTTCTCGGACGTGACCTTCCGGATCTTCCAGATCGGGGTGGCCCTCATCGGGCCGCTGATGGCGGCGTGGGGCGCGGTCGAGTACGCGGTCGATTCGCCCCGGGCGCGCTTCGGAACCCGGCTGGTGGTGACGGCGCTGACCATCGTCCCGCTGGTGGTGCTCGCCATAGACCGGCTGCGCGGCCGCTACGACGGCAGCTATCCGGCCATGGCCGACCACTACGACCTCATCCCCAAGACCGTGCTGGGCCTGGTGCACACGTTCGCGGTGCTGGCCCTGATCGCGTGTGCGATCGTGGCGGTGCGGCGGATGCGCGAGCGCCCGCGGTTCGCGCAGCACCAGCTGACGGTGATCGGTCTGGCCGCCCTCGCGGTCGTGCTGGAGATCCTGGTGGCCCGCGTCGGGCTGGCCGTGCTCGGCCAGCTCATGATGCTGGGGGCGGTGGGCGCGCTGTGGGCGGCCCTGGTCCGCGCCCAGAAGCCGCCGAGGGAGCGGCGCGGGCGGGGACGCGGCGGTCGGCGCCGGTCCACGGCTCCGCCGCCGGACGCATCCGATGTCGATGAGGACGAGCAGGACTTCCAGGACGTCCGCGATCAGGAGGAGGACGGCGTGTGGGGTAGGCGGCGCCGTAAGGAGCCCGAGTACGACGAGTACGACGACGGCTTCGACCGCGGGTTCGACGACGCGGACGACTACGACGAGTACGACGACGAGCCGGCGGCGTCCGCGCGCCAGCCCTCGCGGCTGCGCGGCATCATCACCATCTACACGCTGGCCGAGGGCCATGCGGACGCGTTCGACGACTGCGCCGACGAGGTCGTCGACGAGGTCGCCCGCCGGGAGCCGGACACCCTGCTGTTCGCCGCCCACACCGTGCCCAGCGCGCCGCAGCAGCGCATCGTCTACGCCATCTACCGCGACCAGCTCGCGATCGAGGAGCACGACCAGCAGCCGCACGTCATGGAGTTCCAGCGCCGCAGCTCCTCGCACGTGGTGGCCACCAATGTGATCGAGCTCGCGCTGTCGGGGGCGTCGGCCACCGACAACCTGGCGAGCATGCTGATGCCGCGCTGAATCCGGGGCGAACGCGCGCGGACGCACCGATGAGCACGGGATGAGAAGTGCCCGACGTTTCCTGGGTCGGCGGTGGGAATCGGCTGGGAGATTCCCACCGGAAACCGGGAGAAGGGGACGCGTCAAGTACGCTTCCTTCTCGTCGACTAGTCAGCCTGGGCGTCCTGTGGCGTCGCTGAGCTGTGCTCCGCGGCCCGTGGACCATCTCCCCCGGGCCGTGCGGAGCGCCGGGACTAACGGGAGTGTGCTGGAACCCCGATGCGTAAGTTTCTCGTCTTCATCCTGATCTTCCTGCTGGTGATGGTCGTGGTCGCCGACCGCGGGCTGCACTCGGCCGCGCAGAACGAGATCGCCAAGCGTGTGAGCCAGCGGTACCAGCTGTCCTCGGAGCCCGAGGTCACCATCGGCGGATTCCCCTTCCTGACGCAGGCGATCGGCGGGGAGTACTCCGAGATCCACATCGTCACCGGCGCGATGACCGTCAACGACGTCAACCTCGACCGTGTGGACATCACCGCCCGAAACGTCCAGGCTGCCATCGGCGACCTGATGACCGAGCCGAAGGTCATCGCCGGTGCCGCCGACGCCAAGGTGATGCTGCCCTACAGCGAGCTCCAGTCGCGGCTCCCGCAGGGCATCGTGATCGAGAACAAGGACGGCAAGCCGCGGATGACCGGCGACCTCGCGGTGCCCGGCGGCATCAGCGTCCCGGTCGCGGCCGACCTCGACGTGAGCATCGACGGCGACATCATCAACGTCACGCCGACCGATATCGAGGTGAGCGATGCCCCGATCGACCTCGGCTCGGCGGTCAAGGACCGGCTGACGGTCAGCTTCCAGGTCCCCCAGATGCCGTTCGACCTGCAGATCACCAAGATCGACGCGCTGCCCAACGGTGTCGAGGTGTCGGCCGAGGCCACCGACGTCCGGCTCGTGGGCGCGGCTTCGGAGGGGTAACCGCGCATGGGGCCGGATCAGCTCGTCGGCGGGGCGGTGGTCATCGCGACGCTCGCTCTGGCGACGCTGGCCGGTGTGCTGTGGCAGCGCGGCAATGGGCGGATGCGCGAGGTGCGGCCGACCGCTGCCGCGAACGCGGGGGAGCGCGGCGGGTCGGGGGACGACCGCGCTGCGCCGGACGACGGAGGAGCGGGTGTGAGCGAGGCCGACGGCAGCAGTCTCGACGGAATGGCCCTGACGGCCGAGGACATCGGGTCCCCGCTGGGGGAGCGGGCCACCCTGGTGCAGTTCTCCACCGCCTTCTGCCAGCCCTGCCGCGCCACGCGGCGCGTACTCACCGAGGTCGCGACCATGGTCGAGGGCGTCGCGCACGCGGAGATCGACGCCGAGTCGCGGCTCGACCTGGTACGGCGCCTCGACATCATGCGCACGCCCACCGTCTTCGTCCTCGACGCCCACGGGCGCGTCACCCGCCGGGCCAGCGGCCAGCCGCGCAAGGCCGACGTCATCGCCGCGCTGGGCCACACCATCGACTCCTGAGAACGCACCCCGCGCCGATCGCCGACGCCAGCGCGGATGGATGTGATCCGCCCCACTCGTGACATCGGCGCGTCCAACCCGTACGATCGTGAGCGTGACTTCTCCGACAGATGCGCTTTTGACGAAGCGACGCGCCGTGGACTTCTGCCGCGTCGCCACCGCACTCTGTCGCGCTTCCCGCTAGAGCGGATCTCCGCGGCGCCCATGCCCCGGATCCGGCCCGCGGCCAGCCGTCCGTGACCACGGAGGACTGACCAGGCCACCGCCTCTCGCCCCTCCCGCACCGCTCACGCAGCTGGGAAGCCCATCATGCAGGTCGACCCCCGCGGACAGCGATTCGCCGCCGTCGTCACCACCGTCGTTCTCGCCCTCGTGCTGATCACCGGCAGCCCCTGGCTGCTGGCGTTCCAGGCGCTGGTGTTCGCCGTCGCCGTGATGATCGGCGTCCGCCACTCGCCCTACGCGTGGATCTTCGCCCGCTTCGTGCGCCCCCGCCTCGGTGATCCCGAGGAGCTGGAGGACGCGGCCCCGCCGCGCTTCGCGCAGGGGGTGGGGCTGGCGTTCGCCCTCGTGGGGCTGGCCGGATACCTGTTCGTCGGTGCCTGGCTGGGGATGGTCGCCACGGCATTCGCTCTCTTCGCCGCTTTTCTCAACGCCGCCTTCGGCTTCTGCCTGGGCTGCGAGATGTACCTGTTGCTCCGCCGCCTGCCCCTCCCGGGCAGGGCCGCATAGGCGCGGCTCGGTGGCCCCCTACGTGGGAACGCATCACACCGGTCCGTGGGTAGGGACAGACACAGTCGGTTCCCCGCCTGCGGACGACACACAACCGACCGACCGATCCGGCCATTGAGGCCATCGCAGGCAACGATCTATGAGGAGGATCCCCATGAGCCGCTCCGACGTCCTTGTGGACGCCGACTGGGTGGAGGCTCACCTGAACGACCAAGATGTCGTTCTCGTGGAGGTCGACGAGGACACCTCGGCCTACGACAAGGGGCACATCCCCAACGCCGTCAAAATCGACTGGAAGAAGGACCTCCAGGACCCGGTCCGGCGCGACTTCATCGACAAGACCGGCTTCGAGACACTGCTCTCCGAGCGCGGCATCTCCAATGACGACACCGTCGTCCTCTACGGCGGCAACAACAACTGGTTCGCCGCCTACGCCTACTGGTACTTCCGCCTGTACGGCCACCAGAAGGTGCGGCTGCTCGACGGCGGCCGGAAGAAGTGGGAGCTCGACTCCCGCGAGCTGGTCGAGGAGGTGCCCGAGCGCACCAAGACCTCCTACAGCGCCCAGGACCAGGACCGGGCCATCCGGGCCTTCCGCGACGAGGTCGTCGGCGCCATCGGCACCAAGGACCTGGTGGACGTGCGCTCCCCCGACGAGTTCGTGGGCAAGCTGCTCGCCCCGGCCCACCTGCCGCAGGAGACCTCGCAGCGGCCCGGCCACATTCCGACCGCCCGGAACATCCCGTGGGCCAAGACCGCCAACGAGGACGGCACGTTCAAGTCCAACGATGAGCTGCGTGAGCTCTACACCGAGGCCGGTGTGGACCTGAACAAGGACATCATCGCCTACTGCCGTATCGGCGAGCGCTCGTCGCACACCTGGTTCGCCCTGCACGAGCTGCTCGGCCTGGAGAACGTGAAGAACTACGACGGTTCATGGACCGAATACGGCTCGCTGGTCGGCGTGCCGATCGAGCTTGGGGAGGCCAAGTGAGTAACGACGGATGCGGAGCGCCGGTCGGCGGCGTGGCCCTGGCCAACGCGGACGCCGGTGACCAGGCGGTCATCCAGGGCGTCGTGAAGCGCGACGGGGCCCCGCTGCGCGGCGCCTACGCGCGGCTGCTCAACACCGACGGTGACTTCGTCGGCGAGGTCGCCACCGGCGACGAGGGAACGTTCCGCTTCTTCGCCGCCGATGGGGACTGGAAGGTCCGCGTGCTCGCCTCCCAGGGCTTCACCGCGGAGTACGACGTCGCGGCCCAGGTGGGCAAGGTCATCGACCTCCAGGTCGAGGCCTGATCGTCCACCGCGCCCTCCACCGGAACGTCGGTCGGCACCACGTCTGACATGCCGACCGGCACGGAACGCGCCTGACATCGTTCAGGCCGCCCGATCGGACGCCGGCCGATCGGACACCGAGCGCGTGCCCGCAGAGGAATCCCCTCTGCGGGCACGCGCTCGTCTTTTCGCCGTGATCACCGCGAGGAGGGGGTCCGGACAGCACCCTCCCCGCTGTATCGGCGGTCGGGTTGGGAGGATCGGCTTCCATGAGCCCCGCCATCCTCGCCGCCGTGCTCGGCGCCGCGCTTCTGCACGCCGCCTGGAACGCGATCGCGCACGCGATCACCGACCGCCTTCTCGGCTTCGCGCTCATCGGTGCCTCCGGGATGGTCTGCGGCGGGGCGCTGGCCGTGGCGACCGGGCCGCCCGCGCCGGAGGTCTGGCCGCTCCTCCTGGGGTCGGCCCTGGTGCACGTGGTCTACATGAGCCTGCTCATGCTCTCCTACCGGACCGGGGAATTCGGTCAGGTCTATCCGCTGGCCCGGGGGACGGCGCCGTGGGTGGTGGCGCTGGCCGCGACCGTCGTCATCGGCGAGGCCCTGCCCCCGGTCCACCTGGCCGGGGTGCTGGTGATCTCCGCCGGGCTGATGGCGCTGGTGTTCGCCGGCGGACGGCCCCGACCTGGTCAAGCTCCGGCTCTGGTCGCGGCCGTCGCCACCGGGCTGGCGATCGCCGCCTACACCGTCCTCGACGGCTCCGGCGCCCGCCTGTCCGGCGACCCCGTCGGCTATCTGGCCTGGCTGATGCTGCTGCAAGGGCCGGTCTTCATGATCGTCGCCGTCATCACGCGCCGGGGGCGGCTCGTGGAACAGCTGCGCCCGATCTGGCGCGTCGGTGCCCTGGGCGGCGCGCTGAGTGCGGGCGCCTACGGTCTCGTGCTGTGGGCGCAGACGCAGGGGGCGCTGGCGAGCGTCGCGGCCCTGCGCGAGACCAGCATCGTTTTCGGCGCCATAATCGGCGCGATCGCGTTCAAGGAGAGTTTCGGCCATGTCCGATCTATCTCCGCGATCGCTGTCGTGACCGGTATCGTCCTGCTCGCGCTCTGAATTACCGGTCGCGTTATTTCCCGGGAGGTCGTGACAACTCGGCTACCGCCTGAAACCATTCCACCGTACCCATCCCGATCTCCCCGGCTCCCGTTGGCCCGGGCAGGAGGTGCGACGCGGTGGCAGCCCCTCGATCAGGAGTACAGACCGGGCTGACCTATCTCGGATGGCGCCATGAGCTACTGGTCCCGGACCCCGGACCGGCGCCCCGCCGTCCCGCACCTCCGGAGAGAGCCGCCATCAGCGAGGAGTGGCGCGCCGCCCAGCGGCGCCACGAGGCGAGAACGAACCGGCCCCTCACCGCCCTCCTCGCCCTGCTGAGCCTCGTGGCCCTGGCCTGCGTCGGCCTGTGGCCGGTGCGCATCCTCCCCGGGCTCATCGCGCTGGGCCTGTGCCTGGCCTGCCTCGCCATGGCGGCGCCCATCGTGGTCGCCCTGATGCAGAGCCGCCAGGTCATGGCCGAGCGTCTGCGCCGCGAGGAGGCCCGCCTCGCCGAAGAGCAGGAGCGGCTCGACGCGCAGCAGCGTGAGCGCTTGGAGGAGCACGCCCGCCGGTACGCCGCATGGCAGACCCGCAAGCGCGCATTCGAGGCGCAGCCCCGCTGGTACGGGGTGCGGGTACCCGAGGACGCCGGAACCGTGGTCGTCGCCGGAGGGACAGAAAGCGGCTGGTCGGCCCTGCTCACCACCCTTGGCGCGTCCCGGCTCCGCAGCGGGCGCGACCTCACCGTCGTGGACCTCTCCGGCCGCGCGCTCGCCGGAGACCTCATGGCCCTGGTCAAGCGCTCCGGCATCACCCCGCGCATCCGCGTCCTCCCCGCCGACCTGCAGCGCCTCCACCTCGGCACCGACCTCGACGGCGCGCAGCGCGCCCGCATCCTCTCGTCGGTCGCCTCGGCCCTCGACCCCAAGGCCGACATCGACATCGACGAGATGCTGCTGCTCCAGATCCTCGACGTCGTCGGCCCCGGGGCAAACGTCTCCGCTCTCATCGGCGGACTGCGCGCCCTGGCCGAACCCGCCGAAGGCGCCGCCACCCGGAGCGACCCCGCCCTGATGCTGCTCAGCCCGGAGCAGCGGGCCGAGATCCGCGAACGCTGCGGATCGGACCGGCCCGTCATGGAACGCGCCTGGGAACTGGAACGGCACATCGCCCCGTTCGAGGGCATCGGCACGCGCTGCGGCGACGAACCCTACGCGCAGATCAAGGTGATCGCCACCGACCGCGCCTCGGGGGCTGTCTCCACACGCGCCTACGGCACCTACGCCGTCGCCGCCCTGCGCGAGCTGCTGGAACTGCGCTCCCGCAACCCCCAGAGCGCGCAGCGCGCCCTCCGCCCGTGGGCCAACACCATCGTGGTGTGCGGCGCGGACGTGCTCCCGGCCGCCGAGATCGACCGGCTGATCGGGGCGGCCTCCTGGTGCGGGGCCGGCCTGGTGCTGATGATCCGCGAGGTCGGCGAACGCACCGCGCACCGGCTGGCCGCCCACGGGGTCTTCCCCGTGCTGATGCGCCAGCCCACCTCCGCATCGGCGGCACGCGCCGCCTCCTGGCTGGCGACCGGACGCGTGGCGGCGTCCGCGGCCGCGGGAGCGGCGGCCGAGAAGGCGGAGGACGTGGAGGTGCTGGCCGCGAGCAACGGCCACCGGGGGGCGGCGCGGCTCCCGATGCATCAGCTCACCGAGGTCATCGGCGAGGCGCTGAACGACGCGGTGGGCGAGGGCTACGTGGCCGAGGACAGCGAGGGCATCACCGCTCCCGTGCCCGTGCGCACCGCGGCCCCGCCGATCGCCCCGCTCAACCTCGCGCAGAACATGCGCGCGGCCACCGCCTGGGGCCGCGTCACCACCCAGGCCACCGAGATCGGCGAGGCCGACGGCACCGGTCCGGTCAACGGCTACCAGGTTGACCCGCACGGCCTGCGCACCCTGCCGCCCACCGCGATGGTCGTCCCCGGTGACGCGGGGCCGGTCCTCGCCGACGCCAACCCGGGCATCCTGACCCTGCCCACCGCCACCCTCAGCACCGTCGAGGAGTCCCGTGGGGAACCGGCCCGCCCGCCGGAGCCCCCGACCGCTGATCCCGGCGCCGCGCACCCCAACGTCGGCCCGCCTCCTGAGCGCCTGGACTGGCGCACGGTCTGACCATCCGGGCCCCGACCGGCCGCCGTCGCGTGCGAAGCGGGCGTCCGCCCGCCCTCCGCCTCCCCTTTTGGTCCCACAGGAGGCCACGGGCAATAGGCTTAGGAGGCGCCGCCACTCGCGTCAGGCGCCTTTTCGAACTGCCTTTCCGGCAGCCACCTCCAGCAGCAATCTAGTGGGGATCATGAGCGAACTTCCCTTGCGCGCCCAGCTGGCCGCGGTTTTGGGCAAGGGCGCGGCCACGCTGTCCCGGGCCACCGGGCGCGGCGACGGTTCCGTCATCGGCGGCCGGGTCGCGCTCAAGGTCGAGCCGGAGCTGCTCGCCAAACTCGCCCGCGGACGCAGGCTGACGCTGGTCAGCGCGACCAATGGCAAGACCACGACGACCCGGCTGATCGCGTCGGCACTGCGCGAACTCGGCGAGATCGCGACCAACGAGCACGGCGCGAACATGCCGACCGGGCACATCACGGCCTTGGCGAACGCCCCGGAGGCCCGCAACGGCGTCCTTGAGGTCGACGAGAAGTACCTGCCGCAGGTCCTGCGGGACACCAGCCCGGCGGTCGTCGTGCTGATGAACCTGAGCCGCGACCAGATGGACCGCGCCTCGGAGATCAACCTGCTCGCCAAGAAGTGGCGCGACGCGTTGCGCCGCAGCGAGGCGCACGTCGTCGCCAACGCCGACGACCCCCTCGTCGCGTGGGCGGGCCTCGGCGCGCGGCACGCCACCTGGGTGGCGGCGGGCCAGCGCTGGAAGGAGGACTCCTGGTGCTGCCCGGAGTGCGGCGGCCACCTCAAGCGTGAGCCCGATCCCCACTGGGAGTGCCCCGAGTGCGGGCTGAGCCGCCCGGAGGCGAGCTGGGCCGTCGACAACGAGAACGACACGATCACGGACTCCAACGGCCAGCCGATGCGGATGGAGCTCGGCCTGCCCGGCGACGCCAACCGCGCGAACGCGGCCGTCGCCGTGGCCACCGCCGCCGCCTACGGCATCCACCCCAAGCAGTCGCTGCCGCGGCTGCGCGAGATCCGTTCGGTGGCCGGGCGCTACACCTCCGTCGTCACCGACGGCGTCGAGGTGCGGCTGCTGCTCGCCAAGAACCCGGCCGGGTGGCTGGAGTCGTTCGCGGTGCTCAGCCAGCCGCACGTGCCGGTGATCCTGTCCGTCAACGCGCAGATCCCCGACGGCAAGGACACCTCCTGGCTCTGGGACGTCGACTACACGGTGCTGCGCGGGCGGCGGGTCTTCGTCATGGGCGAGCGCCGTACCGACCTGGCGCTGCGGCTGGAGACCGACGGTGTTCCGTTCCAGGTCGCCGACACGGTCGCCGACGTGGTCAGCCACGTCAAGGCGGAGCAGTCCGGCATCACGCAGATCGACGTCATCGCCAACTACACGGCCTTCCAGCAGATCCGCACGGCCTACGGCCGTGTGCAGTAGGAGGGGGACCCCATGAGCGACTCCAGCAGCGCCCTGCGCATCGTCTGGATCTATCCCGACCTGCTCAGCACCTACGGGGACAAGGGCAACGTGCTCGTGCTGCGCCGCCGCGCCGAGCTGCGCGGCATCCCGGTGGAGGAGGTGCACGTCCACTCCAGCGACCCCGTCCCGGCCGAGGGCGACATCTACCTGCTGGGCGGGGGCGAGGACCGGCCGCAGATCCTGGCGGCGGAGCGGCTGCGCGCCGACGGGGGGCTGAAGCGGGCGGCGGAGCGCGGCGCCTGCGTCTTCGCGGTCTGCGCCGGATACCAGATCGTCGGCGAGAGCTACGGTGACGACGACGACAACCCGCTGCCGGGTGTGGGCATCCTGGACATCCGCAGCGGGCGGGGCCAGGTCCGCGGGGTCGGCGAGATCGTGGCCGACGTCGAGCCGTCCCTGGGCGTCGGGCGCATCACCGGCTTCGAGAACCACCAGGGCCGCACCGCGATCGGGCCGTCCGCCACCCCGCTGTCGCACGTGGTCAAGGGCGTGGGCAACGACGACGGCCAGACCGAGGGCGCCGTCCAGGGCCAGATCCTCGGCACCTACCTGCACGGTCCCGCGCTGCCGCGCAACCCGGGCCTCGCCGACCTGCTGCTGCGCTGGCGCGTCGGGCAGATCCCGCCGCTGGAGCCGTCGTGGGGTGAGCGCCTGCACGAGGAGCGGCTCACGGCCGTCCTGTAGGACCCCGCGCGGCGCGCTCTTCGCACGTTCCCGCCTCCGTCGCGAGGACCAGCGGAAGCGCAGGGAGGCGGAGCAGAAGCGGAGCAACGCTGAAGGGCGGTGCCCCCGAACGGGGGCACCGCCCTTCACCGTCGTGGCCCCGTCACCGGGGCACGCGTGCCACGCCCTCTTACAGCAGGATCAGCATCGCGGCCAGGATCAGCAGCGCGACGGGCAGCAGCCCGAACCCGAGCAGCTCCTTGTGCCAGTCGGCGCTGATCATCTCCTGCTCGGTGTGGGTGGAGATGCTCACCGGGTCGTCTTCGGTGCCCTCGATGAACATGTCGCCGTCCTCGTTGCGGCGTGCCAGGCCCCCGACGAACAGCTCCTGGCCGGGGCGGATGACCCACTCCTTGTAGGTGCAGCCCGGGGTGAGACCGGCGGGGCCGATGACCGTGGTGCTGGTGCACTTGTCCTTGCCCACGGCGGCCAGCTGCGCCGGAGAGAGGATGTCGGCCGGCGGCTCCTCGCTCGCGACGAACTGGTCGACGCTGACCTCGGGGTCGTTGACCTCGGCCCAGTCGGGCGCGCAGAGCACGCTGCCGGTCGTGTCGCTCATCCGGAACGGTTCGTGGGAGTGCAGGCCGAACAGCCGCTCGACCTCAAGGCGGTCGCCCGGTCCCCGCTCCTCCCGGTAGTGGTGGTGGGTGACCTCCACACGGAACCAGACACACGGTGTCTGCGAGTAGGGGGAGGTCAGCAGGCCTCCGGGCCCCTCGGCGGCGGTCGCGTTGATCTCGGCGCGTGACGGCAGCCGTTCGCACGCCTGCAGACCACCCGCCGTGTAGTCGGGGGTCAACTCAAGCCGCCGACGGTGCCGGTGGGCCCGCATGGCACGCAGCCACAGGAAGGCACTGAAGCCGACCAGCGCTAGCGCGATCAGCTGGAGTGTTGGCGCTACTTCATCCACGGTGTCGTCCTCGTGAACCGATGCGAGTCAATGATTGTTATGGCAGGTCGGGGGGCATTTCCCGATGCCGATTCCATCTGTATCCCGAGGCGAATCCACGGGGCAATGATTTCGGGTGTTCAGGTTTCGCTAAGAGAGACCCTGGGTACCCGCATTTGGCCTGCTCCTTGGGCGCGCGGAGGGCCTACTGCTCATGGCATCCCGCGCACATATCAGATGCGGAATACCACGCCCCGGTTCCCCGCAGTGGCAAAGAGCACACACATATAAGGATAGGGCCGGTCGTGGGACCGGCCCCGCACGCATGTCCGCTTGTGGCCGCGTGTTTTCGCGTCCGTCATTCGGCCGGTGATCAGGCCGGCCGGCGCCGGAGGCCGATCTGGGCGTTGGCGCCCGTGTCCGGCGGGACGATGACCTCCTGACCTGCCGCGATGCCGTCCACGACGAATTCGGCGTCGACGGGGACATTGCGCTTGACCAGACCGAGCGCGATCGGGCCGAGCTCGTGGTGGCGCGCGGAGGAGCCCACGGCGCCGACGGCGCGGCCGCCGAGCTCGATCGACGCCCCCTGCTCGGGCAGGCGCTCGGCGGTGCCGTCCAGGTGCAGCAGCACCAGGCGGCGCGGCGGGCGCCCCAGGTTGTGCACCCGCGCGACCGTCTCCTGGCCCGGGTAGCAGCCCTTCTCGAGATGCACGGCGCGGCCGACCCAGTTCATCTCGTGCGGGATGCTGCGGTGGTCGGTGTCCCGCCCCAGGCGGGGCCGGTGCTCGGCGATACGCCGGGCCTCATACGCCCACATCCCCACCGGGCGGGCACCGGCGGCGGTGAGCGCCTCGGCGACCGGGGCGAGAGCGTCGGCCGGGAGGAACAGGTCGGTCTCGTCCTCGGCGCGGCGTAGGGGAACGTCGTCCAGCCGGTCGGCGACGGCCTCCAGGGCCTTCTCCCGCTCGGGGCCGGCCAGCGTGAGGACGCGGCGGCTGTCGCTGAGGTCCTCGACCTCCACGCGCAGCATGAACCGCATGGAGTCCAGGAACTGCGCCAGGTCCGCGGCGGCCCCGGGCTCGGTGTGCGCCCAGACGGCCGTGCCGTCCTCGACGACCGACAGGTGGAACCGGATGTGCCCCTTGGTTTCCATCACCAGGGCCTCGGTCGCGGTGCCCGGCGCGATGCCGTCCAGGAACTGGCTGGTGAGGCTGTGCAGCCAGCTCAGGCGGTCGGGGCCGGTCACCCGGACGACGCCGCGGTTCCCGCGGTCGATCCATCCGGCGGCGTCCTCCAGGGCGCGGCCCTCCTGGGCGGGTTCCCCGTAGTGTGCGGCGACGTCGGCGTCCGGGGGCTCGGCGGCGACGGCCCCGGCGCGCGTCAACAGCGGCGAAGTCATACTTCGAGCCTATGCGGTCTCGGTGCCCCGTTCCGCGCCCGCGTCCGCCTCCTGCCCGGCCGCCGCGGCGCGGCAGCGGCTGCACTGGCCGACCACCGTCAGGTGGCGGGCGTCGGCCTCGAAGCCGAGGTCGCGGCGGAGCCGCTCGACCAGCGGATCGGCCAGCTCGAGCGCGGTGTCGGTGACCTCGCCGCACTCCCGGCACACGACGTGCAGGTGGTCGGCCTCCTCGGCGAGATGGTAGGAGGGCGCGCCCGCTCCGAGGTGGGTGTGCGTGATCAGCCCGACCTTCTCGAGCACGTCGAGGGTCCGGTAGACGGTGGAGAGGTTGAGCCCGGCGGCGGTCTTCTGCACCTCGGTGCAGATGGCGTCCGGGGTGGCGTGCTCCAGCTCCCGGACGGCTTCGAGCACCAGCTGCCGCTGCGGGGTCACGCGGTAGCCACGGGCGCGCAGCTCTTCACGCCAGGTGAGGTGCGACATGCCCTCGAGTCTAGGCGGTGGCCGGGTGACACCCGCCACGCCGGAGTCCGGCGTGAGGCCCGCGAAAAAACATTTGCCCTGTGTGGAGCGGCGGACATAACGTCAGAATCACGCAGGAAAGGAGGTGGTCCTAACAGTGAAGGCTTATGGGACTTGCGAGGTGTCCGCCCGCTAGGGCGACACGAAGAGTCGGATCGCTCTAGCGAATCCACAGTGGACACCCGGATCCCCGGGCAGCCGGACCTTGTCCTACCCGGCCCCGCCGCCCAGCGGAGGGAAGCGCCTGGGGATCTGTCATGCCCGCGCCGTCCCCGGCCACGGGCATGACAACGGGCACCGCACCCGCCTGTTCCCGGCTCAGCTCTGCGTGGTGGCCTGCTTGAGCTGGGCGGACATGTAGGAGCGCAGCTCCTGGCCGTGTGCGGCCATGTCCCACGCGTAGCCCAGCGTCTCGCGGTTGTCGCCGAACAGCCCGTAGAGCCGGTGCCCGGCGGTGACGTGCTTGCCCGTCTCGGTGCGCAGCACCACGTCGGTGGACATCTCCACGCGGTGGGCGAAGATGTTGCCGAGGTAGAGCTCCGTGAAGCCCTCGGGGTGCGAGATCAGCACCTCCAGGTGGATCGTCGGAGAGTCGGCGGTCGGCTCCGTGCCCTGCTCCGCCTCCGACTGGCGGATCCGCCAGAAGCCGGACTCGGAGGTCACGAAGTCGCCGAGGGAGCCGTCCTCGTTGATCCGCCACACGCGGCTGCGGTAGGTCAGGTAGGGCTCTCCGTCGTGCGTGAACTCGATCTCCTGGCCGAACTGGAACTCGTCCATGTCCGTGTAGCCGGCGACGCCGACACCTTCCCAGCGACCGATCAGGAACGACAGCTTCTCAAGATCGGGGTGCACCTCAGGCTGCATAATGTCCGAGGGTAGTCGCGGTGCGGGGGTGGCCTGTGCACTTTGGAGTACGGGTGTCGTCCGCCCCCTCGCCCCCCGTCCGAATACCGGTGGCTGTTCCGTCCGTTCCTGGTGAGCGTGTGGCATGCCTCGCAGTGCCGCCGCGTACGGGCTCGCGCGGGGCCGTACCGTGCCATTGACACCGATCGCCTGGATATCGGTGTCACGCAACGTACGCGACGTGCCAGGACATGCCGCGTCTTCCGCTGAACGGCGCGTTATCAATCTGTAATTTACGGTTCTGTCGTCCGCGTCGGGTATCAACGTTGATCGCTCCCGACCTGGGAAATCGGCCGCGAACAGGGGCAGCTGCGGTGTTCCGTCGCTACGTCCGTGCCCGCGGAACCTGGTAAAGAAGATGCCAATGCCACGACGATGTGTGGACGGCGAGTCACAGAAAAGAGGCGGCCCGTGTTGCTGGTGATCGGGGTAGTGCTGCTGCTCGGCGCAGCGATCCTGGCACCCCTGGCCATCCGGGCGGTGCGCAGATGGTCCCTGCAGCGGGGCATGGCCGAGGTGCGCCCCCGGGCGCTGGCCACGTGTGCCGGGCGGCAGGTCAGCGTCTCCGGGACCGCCGTGCCCGGCCCCAACGGCGCCATCGAGTCGGGCCTGGCCAGCGCCGAGTGCGTCTGGCACGGCCACGAGGTGCTGCGGCACTACTGGGCGCTCACCCGCAGCCCCGAGACCGCCGTTCACGACCGGGAGCGCGCCTCGGACTCCATCGCCGACTACGGTTCCTCCGAGCTGTTCGGCATCGTCGGTCCCGGAAACTCCGCCGACGGCTCGCCGGTCCTGATCGATCCCGAGGACGCCGCACTGTCCGGCGCCCACATGTGCCTGCAACGCGTCGTCGGCCGCCCGCAGCCCGGTGTGCCCGCCCAGGCCGACGACCTGCTGCCCCGGGTCAAGGGGAAGATCTCCGGTCTCTTCCGCGGCGAGACCATCGAGTTCGAGTACCGCGAGTGGGTGCTGCGCCCCGGCGACCCGATCGTCGTCCACGGGCGCCTGGAGATGCGCGACGGCCGCCCGGTGATCACCGCGCCGCTCGACGGGCGACTCCGCATCGAGCAGGGCGGCGACCGCCCGGAGGCCCCGTCCGCGCACCGCGCCACGGACGCTCTGCTGCTCAGCGGCAGCGCCGTGGTGACCGCCTGCACCGGCGTGCTGCTGGTGTTCGCCGGAGCCTGAGGGAGCGCGGAGGGCTATCGGCAGGGGCGCGCTTCATCGCGGTGCCCGCGGGGCTACGCTGGCCCCATGAGTCGCTCATTGGTGATCAAGGCCACGTCCGGTGAGGATGCCCCGGAACGGTGTAATCAGGCGTTCACGGTCGCCGCGGCAGCGGTGGCGAGTGGCGTCGACGTGTCACTGTGGCTCACCGGTGAGGCCAGCTGGTTCGCCGTCCCCGGTCGGGCCGAGTCCTTCTCCCTCCCGCACGCGGTGCCGCTCGGCGACCTGCTCCAGGGCATCCTGGCCGGTGGGAGGGTCACCGTCTGCACCCAGTGCGCCGCGCGCCGGGACCTCACCGAGGACGACCTGATCGACGGCGTGCGCATCGCGGGCGCCCCGACCTTCGTCGAGGAGGCCACCGCCGACGGAGTACAGGCGCTGGTGTACTAGCCGCCACGTCCACACCGCGTCCCTGACCCTGATCACCGCCGGGTGCGGGCCGCTGGAACAGCGAAAGGCCCGCGCCCCCATGGGAGCGCGGGCCGTGGACAGCGGGATGGGCGGCGGCTACTTCTTGCCCTGGTTCTTCACGGCTTCGATCGCGTCCTTGGCGGCCTCGGGGTCGAGGTACTCGCCACCGGTCTTGCGCGGCGTGAAGTCGTCGTTGAGCTCGTAGACGAGGGGGATGCCGGTCGGGATGTTGAGCCCGGCGATGGTCGCGTCGTCGATCCCGTCCAGGTGCTTGACCAGCGCGCGCAGCGAGTTGCCGTGCGCCGCGACCAGGACGGTGCGCCCGGCGGCCAGGTCCGGCACGATCTGGTCGTACCAGTACGGCAGCATGCGGTCGACGACGTCGGCCAGGCACTCCGTGCGCGGCATCAGCTCGGTCGGGAGCTCCGCGTAGCGGCGCTCGCCCACCTGGGAGTAGGGGTCGTTGTCGGCGATCGGCGGCGGGGGCGTGTCATACGAGCGGCGCCAGACCATGAACTGCTCGTCGCCGTACTCCTCGCGCGTCTGGGCCTTGTCCTTGCCCTGGAGCGCGCCGTAGTGGCGCTCGTTGAGCCGCCAGGAGCGCCGCACCGGAAGCCAGTGCAGGTCGGCGGCCTCAAGGGCGAGGTTGGCCGTGCGGATCGCGCGCTTGAGTACCGACGTGTGCACGATGTCGGGGCGAAGGTCGGCCTCGTGCAGCAGCTTGCCGCCCCTGCGCGCCTCCTCCTCACCCGTTGCCGAAAGGTCGACGTCCACCCAGCCGGTGAACAGTCCTTCGGCGTTCCAGACGCTTTCGCCGTGTCGAAGTAGAACCAGAGTCCCCATGGTGGCCAGCCTAGCGAGTCGGTGCCGGCGCCCTGACCTCGCCTTCGGCTTGGAGCCTCTCCTCCGTTGATCTCGGGGATATCGACCGAATTATGGCGGACATTCGGTCGATATCCCCGAGATCAACGGAAGTGGGGGGTTACCCGGGCCCCGGGCTCTCGATCAGGTGCCGGAAGGCCTCCAGGTTGCGCAGGCTGTACCCGCTGCTCTCGCGCCAGGCCCACTCCTTGCGGATCGAGGAGGCGAACCCGCGCTCCAGAGCCGCGTTGAAGTTCTCGTCGGAGTAGGTGAGCACGCAGCCCAGCAGCCGGTCCACCTCGTGCGGAGTGACGGCGGCCAGCGGCATTCGGCCGGTGATGTAGACGTCCCCGTTGTCATCAGCGGAGAAGGCCATGCCGTACATGTCCTCGTTCAGCTGCAGCAGCCAGCGGTAGAACCCGCCCTCGTTCTCGTCGGGCCGACGGCAGAAGAACGTCTTCACCAGGAGACTGTGCTCTCCGACGTTCAACCAGACCAGCGTCTTGAGCTTGCGCACGCCGGGCAGGGAGATCAGGAACGCTTCGGGGCGCGGACGCTCGAACTCGAGCTCCGCCTCCTTGACCGCGGTCTCGATCGCGGTGATGGCGTCGGCCTGGTGCTGCGTCGGCATCGGTGTCCCTCGTGTGCGAGTCGGGGCGGAGTGCTGGTGGGCGGACCTGTGGCGGGCCTACTGGCAGGCCGCGACGGGGAGCGGTTCGGAGACCAGGGTTCCACGGTAGACGTCCAGCAGCC
This sequence comes from Nocardiopsis gilva YIM 90087, assembly GCF_002263495.1. Taxonomy (NCBI): domain Bacteria; kingdom Bacillati; phylum Actinomycetota; class Actinomycetes; order Streptosporangiales; family Nocardiopsidaceae; genus Nocardiopsis; species Nocardiopsis gilva. The sequence goes on from NZ_CP022753.1 coordinate 973,444, forward strand.
CGTCCACCGTCGCCGACCAGGTCAGTGTGGCGGCGTGGCCGACACCCGCGGCGCCCAGGGCGTCGCGCCACGACCGCTCGGTGATCATGTGGTGCAGCGCCCGCGCGTAGTCGTCCGGGTCGTGTCCGTCGATGAGCACGCCGGAGACCCCGTCGCGCACCGCCGTGGGCAGGCCGCCCACCCGCGCCGCGACAACGGGGGTGCCGCACGCCTCGGACTCCACGGCGACCAGACCGAAGGACTCCGAGTGGGAGGGGACGACGGTGGCGGTCGCCGCGCGGTAGTAGTCGGCCAGCTCGGCGCGGGAGCGCGGCGGCTCCATCCGCACCACGTCGGCGATCCCCAGCGACCGGGCGAGTTCGGCCAGCCGCCGCGGCTCGGCGACATCGGCGCCGGACTGGCCGCCGACGACGGCCACCACGAGTCGGTCGCGCAGCGCGGGGTCGCGCTCCAGCAGCGCCGCCGCCGCGCGCAGCAGCACGTCGGGTGCTTTGAGCCGCTGGACGCGGCCGACGAAGAGCAGCAGCTCGGCGTCGGGCGGCAGCCCGATGCGGCGCAGCGCCTCCGTGCGCGACCCGGGGGTGAACATGTCCAGGTCGACGCCGGGCGGCACGGTGCTGACCCGGCTCGGGTCGGCGTCGTAGTAGGTCATGAGCTGGGCGGCCTCGTCGGCGGTGTTGGCGACGAGGTGGTCGGACTGCCGGACCAGCTGGTCCTCGCCGCGCACGCGTGCGTCCGGCTCGGCGGTGTCGCCCTGGGCCAGTGCCATGTTCTTGACCCTGGCGAGCGTGTGCATCGACTGCACCATCGGCACGCCCCACCGCTGCGCGGCGACGAGCCCGGCACGGCCGGACAGCCAGTAGTGCCCGTGGACGAGGTCGTAGTGGCCCGGAGCGTTGTGGGCCTCGGTCTGCAGCACGCCGAAGATGAACGGACACAGGTAGTGGGCAAGCGCCTGCTTGTCCAGCCCGCCGAAGGGGCCGGCGGGGATGTGCCGGACGGTGACGCCGGGCACCATCTCGACCGTGGGCGGCTGGTCGGGCCGCGTGGCCCGGGTGAAGACGTCGACGGCGACGCCGCGGTCGGCCAGCCGTTTGGCGACCTCGACCACGTAGACGTTCATCCCGCCCGCGTCGCCCGTCCCCGGCTGTTCGAGCGGGGAGGTGTGCAGGCTGATGGTCGCGATCCTGCCGGGAAGCCGGAGATGCTCGGGCTCATCGGGATCCGTCCCGGGTCCGGGCACACCACGAACGTCCGCGACCAATGTTTCCGTCCCCTCTTTCGGCTGCCGCGCCCTTCTCCTGTCCACAACACGGGCGACGGCGCGTCGTGTTCCCCGGTCGGGCCGTCCCCGCGATGTGCGAAGCGCTACCTATGATGAACGCCGCGCTGCGCGCGGCGTGCGTCCGGGGTGGGGTAATCGGGGTGAATCGGGCGCCCACGCGGGCCTGCGGGGCCGCACGGCCGGGGAAGCCGGCACAGAAGGACCGGCCCGTCGCGGCGGGCGGAGAGAGACGGACCACATTTCCCCGGCCGACCGTGGGGACGCCCGCCGCGTGAGCGGGGCGCGGCGTCGGGTCAGTCCGCGCTGGACGTCGGGGCGATTCCCAGGTCGGGGGCGGCCCACTGCTCCACGAGGAAGTCCACGGCCTCGGGGAAGGTCTTCTTCCAGGTCTCGAAGTCGTGCTCGCCTTCGGGGAAGGAGGTCCGCACGGTCATGTCGCGCTCGCGCAGCAGCTTCTCGAACCGCCGCGCCTCGCCGTGGATGCTGCCCTCCTGCAGAGGGGTCCGGTCGTCGGTGCCCTCGACGAGCATGAAGCGGATGTCGCGGACGCCTGGCTCGTCCACGAGCTGGTCGGGGGCGTGGGCGTCGGCGTTGTCGCCGAAGGTGCCGCTGGGGTCGTCCACCTTGTAGTACCCCGCCCAGCTGACGGCCTGGGAGTAGAGGTCGGGGTGGCGCAGCGGTAGCGCCGCGGCCGCGTATCCGCCCATGGAGAAGCCGCCGATCGCGCGCATCGCGCGGGGGCGGCGGTGGTCGCCCTCGACCGCCTCGATCGCCTTCTCGGTCACGAAGGTCTCGATCTTGAAGCTGCCGTCGACCGCGTCGCCCCACTCGGTGTCGGCGCCGCCGATCTCCTGCCCGAAGGGCGCGGCGATGACGAACTCCACCCCGCTGCGGCACATCTCCTCGTCCAGGAGCGGCCCGATGTCGGCCTCCATGATCGTGCGGTGCGTGCTCGTGGAGCCGTGCAGCAGGTAGAGCACGGGCAGGTCGGCGCTGTCGGGGCCGGGTGGGCGGCGGACCCAGACGGGGCGTCCGGGGGCCGGGGCGCCCGGGTCGGGGACGTGCAGGATCTCGTCGGTGCCGGGTTCCTCGCAGACGGCCACCTCGCCGGGGCGCGAGCGGAGCGGAGCGACGAGGTTCTGGGGTGTGCTGTTCACGCTCGGCCGGGGGCGGGGCGCGGTGTCCTGGGCGGCCGCCCCGGCGTGCTGTTCGGTGCCTTTGAACGCGGCGAGCGCGGCTGCGAGCGCTACGACCAGCGAGGTCGCCACCAGGAGGAGGGCCCTGCGGGAAACAGTCGTGAACACACCGAGATCCTAGGAGTGGGGATGGAACCGATGCGGGTCCGCATCGGGTGGGGGTAGGGGGCGCGGGTTTCGGTGCCGGGTGCGCACGCTCCGACATCGAAGGGTAGGCATTAGACTACCAACTGTAGTCAATGGCGGGTTTTCGCGTGCCGGGATGGCGGGTTTTCTCCGTGTGCCACTACCGGTCTGATGAGTCCGACGCGCCGACCGCCCGCTCGAACGCCGCGTATGCGTTGGCGTCGAAGAGAACGAAACGCACGTCGCGCACGGATGCCGGGGTCTCCCGGACCGTCCGGACGGCGATGCGCGCGGCGTCGTTTATCGGCCAGTGGTAGACCCCGGTCGAGATGGCGGGGAAGGCCACACTGTGCGCGCCGAGTTCGTCGGCGACCCGCAGCGACTCCCGGAAGCACGAGGCGAGCAGCGCGGACCGGTCCTCGGTCGCGCTGTGCACGGGGCCGACCGTGTGGATGACCCACCGCGCGGGCAGCCGCCCCGCCGTGGTCGCCACGGCCTGCCCCGTGGGCAGTCCCTTCCCGTAGGTCGAGGCCCGCAGCTGTCGGCACTCGGCGAGGATCTCCGGCCCGCCCTTCCGGTGGATCGCGCCGTCCACACCTCCGCCCCCGAGGAGGGAGGTGTTCGCGGCGTTCACGATCGCGTCCACCCGCTGCTCGGTGATGTCGCCCTGAACCAGGTGGATGTCCATATAGCCCTCCTTTTCCCAGGCGTCTTCGGCGAGTCGCGAAAGATCACGTCCTCCGCCGTAGCGCCAGGCGGTCGCCGAGCCGGTGAAGTCCATCTCCACACTGTCGAATGCCGCGAAGGCCTCCTGCGCCTGCTTGCCGACCGCGAATGAACTCCAGGCCGCATTGGAAGTCACGGGATGCCTCCATAGTCAGAGGAAGAGGGATGTAACTCAGGGGTGCGACGTGGTGTAGTACTACCCTCGGTAGACTTGAGGTATGAATCGGCTCGGAGATCTTGAACGTGCGGTGATGGATGTACTGTGGGCACAGGACGAGCCGTTGACAGTGCGTGAAGTGGGTCGGGCCCTCGCGGATCGCGACCTCGCCCACACCACCGTGATGACGGTACTCGACCGCCTCGCCAAGAAGGAGGTCGTCTCCCGGGATCGGGAAGGGCGCGCGTGGCGCTACCGCCCGGCCGCCAGCCGGGAGAGCTACGTGTCCGAGCTCATGTACGACGCGCTTGGCGAGACCGGTGACCGCGATGCCGCCCTGGCGGCCTTCGTACGGTCCATGAGCGGCACCGAAGCCGAAGCGCTTCGCCGTGCCCTCGCCGATGCGGATCTCGACGAGCCAAGGACGTAGCCGTATGGTCAGTGCCGCTCTGCTCACCGTGATCGCGGTCGGCTGTCTCTTCGCGGCGGCACGCCTCCGACAGGCCTCGTGGCCGGTCCGCGGCCCCTACGTCGCCGTCATCGCGTGGCAGGCGCTGGGCCTGGCCTGGGGCATCTCCACCATCGGCGCGCTCCTCGCGTTCGGTCTCGCGCCCTATGAGCGCGGCGTCTTCGGCGGCCTGATCTCCCTGTTCCAGGATGCCGCCTCGCACGACCTCTACCTGTCCGAGATCGCCGGGACCTCCTTCGGTTCCGCGCAGATCGCGGCCGTGGTCCTCGCGTTCGGCCTGACCCTCCTCCTCTTCTGCGGTCTGGTCGCCTCGTTCGTGCAGGTGGTGCGCACCCGGCGGCGCCACCACGACCTCCTGGGCCTCGTGGCCCGCGACGACCCCGACGTGCCCGGCGCCCGCATCCTCGACCACCCCGTGGCCGCCGCCTACTGCCTGCCCGGCGTCCTGCGCTCCCAGGTGGTCATCAGCGCCGGAGCGCTGCGCATGCTGGAGCGCGACGAACTCGCGGCGGTCATCGCCCACGAGCACGCCCACCTGCGCCAGCGCCACGACCTCGTGCTGCTCCCGTTCTCCTCGCTCAAGCGCGCCTTCCCGCACGTCAAGCTGGTCGAGACCTACTACAGCGCGGTCGCCCTGCTCATCGAGATGTGCGCCGACGACCAGGCGGGCCGCGAGCGCTCGCCCAAGGAGCTGGCGAAGGCGCTGGTGCGCTTCGGCACCTCCGGCTCCGCCGCGGTCCCGGCCGGTGCGCTGGCCGCCGCCGTGGACCAGCCCGAGGTCGTCACCCGCGTCTCGCGCCTGCTCAACCCCGTCGGCGAGCTGTCGCGCCGGGCCACCGTCACCGTCCTGGGATCGGCGTCGATTCTGATGGTCACTACCCTGGGTCTGTGGCATCTGCCCATGTGACGCCGGTCCTCGCGCGGGCCCGGCCGTCGGGCGGCGCGGTCACGTGGGACACGCTCGGGTCGGGCACGATCCGGCGGCGTTCGGCGTTGTGTTTGGGGAAGGCGGGTCCCGGCGCGGCCGGGGAAGCCCATCGTCACGTCAATGTTTCGGAGCGGCTCGTGCTCGGCAGTTCGATCGTGTTCGTCTGGCAGATCATCTACATCGCGATCTTCGTCACGACCCTGTACGCGTTCATCGAGGCACTGCGCGTTCCTGCGCAGGCGTATCCGGCGATGGACAAGCAGACCAAGGGCCTGTGGGTGGGGATCCTCGGTGTCGGGCTGTTCGTCTCCCTGAGCGCCGCCCTGACGTCCTACGGGTTCTTCACCTTCCTGGCGCTCGTCGCCTCACTGATCTTCCTGCTCGACGTCCGCCCCGCGGTGCGCGGGATCGGCCGTAACGACGGACCCTACGGGCCGTGGTAGCCGCTCGACCTCCGGCGCCCGCGCCACCCGCCTGACCGCCGCCAACGCGGCCTCGGTGTAGGCGGGATCGCGCGTGTAGAAGGAGTGGCCGAGCACCGGCGGCCGCAGGGCCTCGCCCTCGCCGGGGTCGAAGTGGCGCGGGTCCGGCAGCGGTTCGGCGAACCCGACGAACGCCGTCGCGCCCTCCTCCGCGTCGCGCTCCACCTCGATGGGGCCGCCGATCGCGTCGGTGGCGCGCCACAGGTTCCGCCAGTAGTCCACCCGCGCGTAGAGGTCGCCCAGCGCCCGCGGGCCGAAGTAGGCGGGGAAGTAGCGCGCGTACAGCCGGTAGAGCGGCGAGCCGTGCGTGAGCAGCACGACGTGCGACCGACAGCGGGCGGGCAGCTGCCAGGCCGTCGCCGCCGCCAGCACCGACCCCTGCGAGTGGCCGGAGAGCACCACCCCGATCCCCCGGCCCGTCTTCCCCGCGACCCGCGCCACCAGCTGCGGTACCGCCCGCTCGGCGTAGGACGGCGGCGCGAGCGGGTGGGCGGCGCGCGGCCAGAACGTCCCGATGTCCCACAGCACCCCGACCACCTGCCGGGTCGGCCGGTTCCGGTAGGCGCTGCCACCGATCGCCACCAGCGCGACGAGGAACAGCCCGCCCAGCCACGAGCCCACCGTCACCATGGCCGCGACCGTTCCCTGGATCCAGCCGGTCGCCCCGGAGACGGCCATGAACGGGCCGTCCACCGCCTCCGGCGCCACCGACAACCGCCCCGTCACCGCCGAATACAGGACCAGCACGATCAGCGCGACGACAGGCAGCAGGAACGCCGCGAGGACGGCGGGCAGCGTCTCGGTGAGGCTGCCGAACGCCCGCGCCTTGGCCAGCTCGCGGGTCCGGCGCTCCCGCGGGTCGCGCTGGTACAGCGCGGCCACCACGTCGACCTCGCGCCGGGTCCGGTTGTGCATCCAGATCCACAGCACGGCACCCGCCACCAGGGCGATGACCGCCTCCATGGTGAAGGCGAGCTGCAGCCACGCGAAGCCGCCGGGAGCGTGCAGCTCGATGCACCCGGTCGCCTTCGCGCCGGGGTAGTAGCACCCGCCCAGCATCCCGGCGGACTGGTAGACCACGGCCGCCGTCAGCACGCCGCCGAGCAGCGTCCCGAGCGCGGCGGCGGCAGGACCGGCCATGCCGCGCAGCGGGATGTCGGCGTGCGCCCGCCCGCCCCGGTACAGCACGATGGCGCTGACCAGCAGCAGCACCCCCAGCGCGCACTGGGCCGCGAACAGCGCGTTGAGCCCGACGCCGAAGCCGGGCAGCCGGCCGGTGGCCTCCCACCCCGGTCGCGGCACCAGCACATACAGCAGCGTGACCGCGAGCAGGAACAGCGCCAGATTGCGCAGCACTCGGCAGATCGCGTCGGCGTACCCGTTCCACCGGGGATCGGTCCCGGGAACGAGGACGCTCAGCGTGCTGCCGGTGAAGGTGAGCGCGACCAGGACGGACAGCGTCGTGCCCAGCACCGGGGAGCCGACCGCCCGGTCGTAGCCCAGCGCGGGCGCCAGCAGCAGAGTGGTCACCGCGGCGACGGCCGCGGCGATGTGCGCCGAGCGCAGCCGCCCCATGGTCCGGCTGTTGTGCCAGAACTCCGGGTCGCTGAGCGGCGCCTTGGGGTGGTGGACGGGCTTGTAGGGCGGTTCCACGACCTCGTAGACGCTCTCGGTCCGCCGCGACAGCCGCCAGAGCAGCGCGATCACCACGAGCGGCAGCAGCGCGCCGATGACCAGCGCCCATCCCGGCGTCGCCACGGGCGATTCGGGTGCGGACAGGAAGCCGAGCAGCGGGCGCAGCTCCGCGCACTGCTCGGCGTAGCCGGAGCACTGCCAGCCGATGAGGTCCATCCCCACCCCGGCCGCGGCCAGGGTGAGCAGCATGGTGAGGCTCAGCGCGAGCAGGCGCACCGCCAGCCCGTAGCCGGTGTCGGCGAGGCGGCGCACCGGGCCGGGGCGGTCGCCCGGCCGCCCGGGCCGCATCCAGTAGGCGATGTTGACCAGCATGAACGGAAGCAGGAGCAGCCACAGCGCGCGGGAGGCGCGACCGGAGGTCAGGTTGCCCCAGGCGAAGATCTCGCGGGGGACGTCGTCCTCCAGTTCGGTGTCGGGTTTGCGCCGCCACCGGAAGAACCCGGCCAGGCCGTCACCGGAGATCCGCATCGCCGGTTCGACGTCCAGCAATTCTTCTGCCTCGCCGCCACTGACACCGTGGATTCGCAACTCCACCGCACGCTCATCCGGCATATCCCGATTTTCACACGCACGGCGGCAAATTCGTATGACCGCAGTCGCTCATTCCAGCAGAGCCGTATTCTCGGTCGCCCAGGTGTTGCAGGTGCCGGGGCTCTGTCCGGTCAGGCCCTGGTCGAGCCAGTAGCGGCTGTTCTCCGCCGTGCCGTGGGTGCGCTCCTCCTCCGGGCCGTTCTCCCGGTCGGCGGTGGCCTCGGCGTCGGTGAGGACCGCCGACCGGTCGGCGTCGGTGAGGGGGTAGCTGACCTGGACGGAGCCGAGGAACGCCCCGGCGAAGCAGTTGGCCTGCAGTTCGCTCTTGCGGGTCCAGCTGTTCTGGTCCTCGCGGTCGGCCTCCTGGCCGCGCCGCTCGTGGTAGTACTCCAGCAGACCCGATTCGCCCTGCACGTGGTGGCCGTACTCGTGGGCGATCAGCGAGGCGTAGACGACGCTGTCGTCGGCCTCGTTCCACTTCCGCACGACGTCCTCCACGCCGATGTAGATGCCGGTGTCGGCGCGGCAGTAGAAGGCACCGGCGGCCGAGGGGTAGTCGCGGCAGGGGCTGCGGCCCGGTTCCCGCCAGAAGACCCGCCGCGGCGGGTGGAACGGGATCCCGGCCCGGTCGAACTGGCGCTGCCAGGTGTCGTCGAGGCAGTCGGCCATCGCGTTGAGGAAGGTTTCGACGGAGTCGGGGTCGTGGATGTCGAGGTCGGGGGCGGGGCAGGGGAGCGGGGACAGCCGCCCGGTGTCGTAGAGGGGGTTGGCCACGAGGGCGGACTCGCCCGACGGGCGCCGCGCGTCGGCCTCCTCGCCGCCACCGGTATCCGAGCCCGGCGTCCCGCGCAGGTCGCCCGGATCCGACGTGGGCGGTTGCGCGGTGCCGGCCCCGGCGCTCGCTGGCGGCTGGGGGTCCGCGCCTCCGGTGGTCGCGTTCCAGGCCAGGGCGGTCAGCGCGAGGACGAAGACGGTGAGAGCGGCGTACAGCGCCAGGCGGCGTTGTTGGGGCAGCAGCCATCCGCCGAGGCGCCCCAGGGCGCCTCGGCCGTGCGCGGGCGGCTCACCGAGACCCGGTTCCACGCTTGTCCGTTGATCCATCCGGCCGCTGGGGCGCGCGCCGCTCCGCCGTCATTCGACCAGGTCCTCCCGGGCGATCCAGGTGTTGCATGCGGCCGGGTCCCCCCGGTCCATTCCGTGGGCGGTCCACATCCCCCCGTTCTCGGGGGAGCCGTGCGTTCGGTCGTCGGTGCTGTAGTCGCCCCGACGCTCAGCGTCTTTGAGGATATTCGCATGCGCGCGGTCGGTGATCGGGAACGTGTCGCCGATCGCACCCAGAAACGTCCCACCCAGGCAGTTGGCCTGCAGTTCGCTGCGCCGGGTCATCAGGTGGCGGTCCTGGGCGCTGTCCTTCCCGCCACGCGCGCTGTGGAAGTAGGTCAGGATCCCCGCCTCGCCCTGCACGTGGTGCGCGTACTCGTGGCTGAGCAGGAAAGTGTAGGCCTCGGGGTGCCGATTGTCGCCGGAGTTGCGCACGATGTCCTCGACACCGAGGTAGAGCCCCTTGTTGGCCTGGCAGTAGAACGCGGCCGTGCCCTCGGCCGGGAAGTTGCCGCACGGGCTCTGTCCGGAGGCGTACCAGTAGACCCGGGTGGGGCGCTCGAACGCCATGTCCGTCTCGGCGAACTCCTCGCTCCACGCCTTATCGAGGCAGTCGGTGATCTCGTGGAGGAAGGCCGCCATCGACTCCGGGTCGTCCGGGTCGAGCTCCGGCGCGGGGCAGGTGACCTCGGTCAGCCGCTCGCCCTCGTACAGCGGGTTGTCGGTGAGGACGTCGGGGCCACGGGAGGCCACGCCGCTACCGGCCGCGGCTCCCCCTCCGGCAGTGGGGCGACCCGGGTCGCTGAACATCGCCGAGACACTCACGAAACCGGCCAGGCCGATGGCCGACAGGCCGGTCAGCAGGACCATCGTCACCGCGGGGTTCAGCCGCCGCCGCGTTCTGCGCGCGTACTCCGGAAGCTCGTAGCGCCGCGCGTCGCGCACCCGGCCGTCGCTCAGGCGCGTTCTGGCCCGGGTCTGGGCCATGGCCGATTCACCCCCCGTCGGCGGTTGGATGGCTGCCGGCGGAGCGCGCACGCGCCACCCGCCGGTCAGTGTGAGCCGGGCGGCCCCTGCCACGCCCGACCTGAACGATTATGACGGGTATGGCGGGCTTGTGCCCTCTCTTGCCCTCCCTGTCCCCAATCCGTGACCGGCCGGTATCACGTCGACCGGGGTGAACGGATAGGCTCTCACGCCATGTGGTGGGTTCGGATCATGCGCCCGGTGCCGGCGGCCGCGGCAGTCGTGGCGGCAACACTTCTCACCGCCCTCCCCACCGCACCCGCCACCGCGTCCGAATCGCCCTCCGCCGCCCAGGCCTCGACAGCCCCGCCGAACCACGCCGTCGTCCCCTCCGAGCGCGGCGACCGCATCGTCAACGACATCTCCCTGCGCCTCGACGACGACGGTGTGCTGCACGCCAAGGAGACCATCTCCTTCGGCACCGCCGCACCCGAGGAGTTCACCCGCACCTTCGTCACGCGCGAACCCTACGACGCCGACAACGACCGGCTCTACGAGATCGACGACGTCGCCGCCGAGGCCGCCGACGGGTCCGCGGTCGCCACCACCACCGACGAGCACCGCACGACCACCGACATCCGGCTCGACTCCGCCGAGGCCGAGACCGTCGTCCTGCGCTACCAGGTGCGCGGCGTCGTGGACGAGGTCGGCGACGGCGTGGAACTGGGGTGGACGGCCGTCGGCGGCTACAGCGCCCCCGTCGCCGAGACCAACGTGGTCGTCGACGCCCCGCTGCCGCCCGTGGCACTGTCCTGCGCGGCCGGGGAGCCGCGCAGCTCCATCTACTGCACCTCCTCCGACATGGGCGGCCACCAGGCGCTGGTGGCCCGCTTCCTGCAGGCCGACCTCGCCCCCGGCCAGCGGCTGGACATCGTCGTCGGCTACCCCGCGGGGACCGCCCCCGGCACCCCCATCCTGGAGCGGAGCTGGTCGCTGAGCTCCGCCTTCGCCATCACCCCCATGACCAGCAGCATCTTCGGCGTGCTCCTGGTGGTCCTCGTCGGCGGCTTGTTCGCGCTGATCCGGATCCGCGGCCGCGACGAGCGCGCCCTGCGCACCCACGCCGCCGCGGGCGACCACGCCCCGCTGGAGCCCGGCGCAGGGGACCCCGGCGGAATCCGCTTCCACCCGCCCGACGACGTCCACCCCGGTCAGATCGGCACCCTCGTCGACGACCAGGTCAACGTGGTCGACCTCACCGCCACCGTCGTCGACCTCGCTGTGCGCGGCCACCTGACCATCCGGGAGCTGCCGCACGCCCAGTTCTCGCCCGTGGACTGGCGCCTGGAACAGAACCCCTCCCCGGCCGACGACGCGCTGCTGCCCTACGAGCGCAAGCTGCTCGACGCCCTGTTCGACCAGTGGCACCAGATCAAACTCTCCGAGCTGGGGCACAGCGGCTTCGCCGGCCGGCTGGCCGACGTCCGCGAGGAGCTCTACCGGGACATGGTGCGGCTCAAGTGGTTCGCCAACCGGCCCAATGTGGAGCGCAACCGCTGGGCCACGGGCGGCATCGCGCTCACGGTCGTCGGCGTCGCCCTCACCGTGCTGCTGGCCGTCTTCACCAGCGCCGCGTTCACCGGGCTGGCCGTCATCATCGCGGGCGCCGCCGTCACTGTCGGCGCGCAGTACATGCCCGCCAAGACGGCGCTGGGCAGCACGGTCTACGCCCACACCCTGGGCTTCCGCGCCTACCTGCTCGGCGCCGACACCGCCGACGTGCCCGAGGGCCAGCGGGTCCGGCTGTTCTCCCGCTACCTGCCCTACGCGATGATCTTCGACAACGTCGAGCGGTGGGCGGGCATCCTGGCATCCGCGGGCTCCGACGAGATGCAGGGCGACGCGCTGCCCTGGTACGTGGGGCCCGACGACTGGACCCTGGCGGACTTCGCCGACTCCATCAAGACGTTCACCCTGACCCTGGCGGGGGTCATCTCCAACGCCCGCCAGTTCCGCACACTCGTGTAGAGAGCCACAGAAAGGCGGGGAGCAGCAGTGCGAGCGGTCGTGCAACGCGTCGCCAACGCCGCGGTGACGGTCGAGGGCGCCGTCGTCGGCGAGATCACCCGGCCCGGCCTGCTGGCGCTGGTCGGCGTCACCCACAGCGATACCGAGGCCGAGGCCCGCAAGCTCGCCGCGAAACTGTGGAAGCTGCGGATCCTCGACGACGAGAAGTCCTGCTCCGACATCGGCGCCCCGCTGCTGGTGGTCAGCCAGTTCACGCTGTACGGCGACGCGCGCAAGGGACGCCGCCCCACCTGGCAGGCGGCGGCGCCCGGATCGGTGGCCGAACCCCTGGTCGACGCGGTCGTCAAGGAGCTCCGCGATCTGGGAGCCGAGGTCGCGACCGGGGTGTTCGGCGCCATGATGTCGGTGTCCCTCACCAACGAGGGCCCGTTCACCGTCATCGTCGAGGTCTGATACCCCATCCTCCGTTGATCTCGGAGATATTGGGGTAAAAAGCGGCGCTGAGACCCCAATATTCCCGAGATCAACGGAGGGGGTGGGCTACCCCTCCGCGGCGGCGGGCTCGAACTTGTAGCCCAGGCCGCGGACGGTGACGATGAACTTCGGATTGCCGGGGTCGTGCTCGATCTTCGCGCGCAGTCGCTTGACGTGCACGTCGAGGGTCTTGGTGTCGCCCACGTAGTCGGCGCCCCACACCCGGTCGATCAGCTGCATCCGGGTCAGCACCCGCCCCGCGTTGCGGAGCAGCACCTCCAGCAGCTCGAACTCCTTCAGTGGGAGCTGGACACTGTCGCCGCGCACCGTCACCACGTGCCGCTCCACGTCCATGCGGACCGGACCGACCTCCAGGGCGGTGGGCAGGGCCACCTCGTCCTCACCCCGGCGGCGGAGTACCGCCCGGATGCGGGCGACGAGCTCACGCGAGGAGAACGGCTTGGTCACGTAGTCGTCGGCGCCCAGCTCCAGGCCGACGACCTTGTCGATCTCACTGTCCTTGGCCGTGAGCATGATGACTGGCACGTTGGACTTCTGCCGCAGCGTTCGGCACACCTCGGTGCCCGGCAGGCCGGGCAGCATCAGGTCGAGAAGTACCAGGTCGGCCCCGGTCCGGTCGAACGTGTCCAACGCGACCGTCCCCGTCGATGCCACCGCGACCTCGAAGCCCTCTTTGCGCAGCATGTACGACAGGGCATCGCTGTAGGATTCCTCGTCCTCAACGACAAGTACACGCGTCACTGTGCTGCCTCCCGATAGGTGTGTTCCCCCGAGCCCGTCCGCTCGCGGGTCTGCGGCCGGGGAAGACGCAGTGTAAACGTCGACCCCGAGCCCTCCTTGCTCCACACGGTCACTTCACCGCGGTGGTGGGTCATGATGTGTTTGACGATGGCCAGCCCGAGGCCGGTCCCTCCGGTGGCGCGGCTACGGGCCGCGTCGACGCGGTAGAACCGCTCGAAGATGCGCTCCAGGTCCTGGGGCGGGATGCCGATTCCCTGGTCGGCGACGCTGATCTCCACCGCTTTCTCGGTGACATCAGCGGAGACCGATACGCGTGTGCGCTCTGGACTATAGGCGACGGCGTTGGCCACGAGGTTGCGCATGGCCGTGACGAGCAGGCCCTCGTCGCCCATGACGGTGATGTCGTCGGTGCCGCTGGAGACCAGCTCGATCTCCTTGGCGTCGGCGGCCATGCGCACCGCGTCGAGCGCCTCCTCGACCACGGTGGCCACCTCCACTTTGCCGGGCTCCGTCATCGGTTCGGCGCCCTGGATCCGGGAGAGGGTGATCAGGTCCTGGATGACACTGGTCAGCCGGGCGGCCTCCTGCTGCATGCGGCCGGTGAAGCGGCGCACGGCCTCGGGGTCGTCGCTGGCGTCGGCGACGGTCTCGGCGAGCAGCGACAGCGCGCCGACCGGTGTTTTCAGCTCGTGGCTGATATTTGCGACGAAGTCGCGGCGGACCGCCTCGACGCGGCGGCGCTCGGTCTGGTCCTCGGCGAGTACCAGGACCAGTCCGGTGCCTCCGAGCGGGGCGACGCGGACGGCGAAGGAGGTAGCGTCGGGACCGAACTTGCGAACGGCCACCTCGATCTCGGTCTCGCGGATGACGCCGTCGCGGCGCACGCGCCGGGCCAGCGCCAACAGGTCGCTGATGACGAGTTCCTCGCCACGCACGATGCCGAAGGCGCGCGCGGCCGAGCTCGCCCGCAGCACGCGGTCGGCGGGGTCGAGGACCACGGCGGACGAGGGCAGCGCGGCGAGCACCTCGGCGATGCCCGGTGGCAGCTCCGAGGTGAGCGGCGGCTCAGGGGCGCGGCTGCGGCCCGACTCGCTGATACGGAAGGCGAGCCCGGCGGCGAGGCCGATCACCAGCCCAACGATGCCGGCGACCGCGGCCAGCAGTTCTCCTTGCACATTTTCGATCGTAAGCGGGCGGATCCGGGCTTTACCCGAATGACCATGTGTTACAACCTAGATTCTGCGATTATTCACCGATCCTTCCGCAGTGATTCAGCTACTACCTGGGACGATGTGAACCATGCGCGACACCTACCATGAGGAGCTCGACGCTCTTGGCGAGCGGCTCGTCGAGATGACACGGCTGGCCCGGAACGCCATCGCGCGCGCGACGACGGCTCTGCTCGACGCCGACCTCACCGCCGCCCAGGAAGTCATCTCCGGAGACGATGAGCTCAACCGCCTCGACGACGAGATCGAGAAGAGCGCGTTCGATCTGATGGCCCGGCAGCAGCCCGTGGCCCAGGACCTCCGGATGATCATCACCTCGCTGCACATGGCGGGGGACCTGGAGCGGATGGGCGACCACGCGGTGCACATCGCGAAGATCGCGCGGCGCCGCCACCCCGACTCCGCCATCCCGGCCGAGCTGCGCTCGATCGTGCTGGAGATGGGGCACCAGGCCGAGCTGCTCGTCATCAAGGCTGGCGAGGTCGTGGGCAACCGCGACGTCGACACGGCGCTGGAGCTCGACGCCGACGACGACCGGATGGACCGGCTGCGCCGCAAGCTGCTGGAGCGGATCCTGCGTCCGGGCTGGCAGCACGGGGTCGAGGCGACGATGGACGTCACCCTGGCCGGTCGCTTCTACGAGCGCTTCGGCGACCACGCCGTGCACGTGGCGGACAACCTCGTCTACATGGTCACCGGCGAGAAGCCCAAGGACTACGACCCGGAGGTCTAGCCAGAGGGAGGTCTGGCTAGCAGGACGAGCTCGGATCGGGGACGGCCGGAGTCATGGACACGGCCGCCCCGCTGTCAGTGGCGAATATCACGTCGTGGAGGCCGCGCTCCTTGCGCCACCGGCGATCCGGGGTCAGAGGCGGGGGCATCCGCGAGTTTTCTCGATTCCGTCAGCGGCTTCTACCCGTTACTCTGGGTAGGTACTGCGGTCGGCGATGACCGGCGAGAACGTGTGGCCGGAACGGTTTCCCTGGGTGCCGGAAGCACCTCCGGCACACTTTGTCAAGCCCTGAAAAGCGCCGCTGACCTGCGCGTACACAAACGGAATAGGTACGTTAAGTCACAGATTCATGGTACCCTTGTGGTAGCGGAAGGGGTACTTGTCACATGACTTTCAAGGTCGGCGACACCGTTGTCTACCCCCATCATGGGGCTGCTCGTATTGAGGCGATCGAGACTCGCGCCATTAAGGGTGAGGATAGGACCTACCTGGTTCTGAGGGTCGACAAGGGTGATCTCACGGTACGCGTGCCTGCCGAGAACGCCCAGGATGTCGGTGTTCGCGACGTGGTAGGCCAGGAAGGCCTGGACCGGGTCTTCGAGGTGCTGCGCGCGCCGCACACCGAAGAGCCCACCAACTGGTCGCGGCGCTACAAGGCGAACCTGGAGAAGCTCGCCTCCGGGGATGTCAACAAGGTGGCCGAGGTCGTCCGCGACCTCTGGCGGCGCGATAGGGAGCGCGGTCTCTCCGCCGGAGAGAAGCGAATGCTTGCGAAGGCCAGGCAGATACTGGTCAGCGAACTCGCACTCGCGGAAAAGACCAACGAGGACAAGGCCGAAGCCCTCCTCGACGAAGTCCTCACCAATTAATAAAGGCCACGAAGAACCACTGCATTCATGGTGAAAATGCCACGGGTGGGCGTCGGAACCGACGTCCACCCATTTATGTCAGGACGTGTCCTTTTCCTCGCAGGTCTGGAATGGCCCGGCGAGGACGGCATGAGCGGTCATTCCGACGGCGATGTCGCCGCGCACGCCGCCTGTGACGCTCTGTTCTCAGCGACCGGCCTGGGCGACCTCGGCGCGCAGTTCGGCACATCCGACCCCCGGTGGAAGGGGGCCTCGGGCGCCGCGCTGCTGACGGAGACGGCGTCGCGGGTCCGTGCCGCGGGCTTCGAGATCGGCAACGTCGCGGTGCAGATCATCGGCAACCGGCCGAAGTTCGCGCCGCGCCGCCAGGAGGCGGAGAAGGCCCTCTCGGAGGCGGTGGGAGCGCCGGTCACGGTGTCGGCGACGACCACCGACGGCCTGGGCCTCACCGGCCGGGGCGAGGGGATCGCGGCCGTCGCCACGGCCCTGTGCGTGCCGCGGGACGAGTAGAGCCGACGCGGTCAACGTAAACGGGGGCGGGGGACCTGTACCAGGTCCCCCGCCCCCGTTTCGGCCGTCGTCAGCCCCGGTCAGTCCTGCGGCGGCGTGGGCTCACTGCGGACCATGCGGGACGGCGGGTCTGAGGGAAACGGGAAGGCGGCCATCGGCTGTCGGCGCGGCTTGAGCACCATCGGCCGCTTCTCGAGGGGGTCGCGCTCCTCAGCCGGAGCAGGCGCGTCCTGCGGTTCTTCGCTCACCGCGTCTCGGGACGCCCCCGCCGGCGCGCGATCCCCATCCCCGCCGTCATCCGGCTGGTCCGGCGCGTGCACGGGCACGATCTCGGCCTCGTCGCTCGTGGGATCGCCCGGGATGATGTCGTGCGGGAAGCTGTCATCGGCCTCCGCGGCCGGGGCGTCGACCGCTTGGTCAGCCGGGCTCGCATCGTCCGGGCCCCGCACGAGGTCCACTGGGTGGCCGCCGCTGGCCGCGACCTCCACCGCCTCCTTGATCGGATTTCCGGAGCCGGGCGTGCGCTTCGGCAGCCCGCCCGAGTCACTCCCGTCGTGCGGGTCCTCGGGCGTGTCGCCCTCGCCGTCGCTGTCATCGGTCGGCTCGCCGTGCTCGGCGCGCCGGTCCTCCCGGCGCCTCTCCGCCTCCCTGGCCTCCTCGGCCCTGCGGATCTCCTCGATCGCCTGCGCCTTGTCCGCCCACTCGTCCTCCTCATCGGCGGGCGTCGGTGGCAGCAGAGGCTCGGCGACCAGTTCAGGGTCCGCAGCGGGCGTGGGCTCGGGCTCCGGCTCGGCGGTCGATGCGGCCTCAGCGGCCGGTTCAGCCGTCTCCGCGGGTTCGGCCTCCGGCCGGTCACCGGCGTCCACAGGGGTGTCCGCCGGGGTATCCACGGGCCGCAGCAGGTGGACACTGGGCACCGGCGTAACGGTCACATCGTCATCAACGTCGTCATCACCGACGGTGTCGGGGGCGGGGTTCGCAACGACGTCAGGGCTCGTGCCGGAGAGAGGACCGCTCGCGCTCGCCTCCGCAGCGCTGTCGCCGCTCTTCGGGCGTTTGTCCTTGGTCTCGGCGCGGGGCCACAGCAGGGCGGGCTTGCGCCGCCGCTCCTCAGTCGGGGGTGCCTCCGCGCGTCTGTCGTCCTCGCTCTCCTCCCCCTCGCCGTCGTCGGTGTCGGTGTCCTCCGACCGCTCACGCGTCACCGCCGGGTTCGGGAACGGGCCGGTGGTCCGGACAGCGGGCGGATCGGCCTCCTCTTTCGCCGCTTCCACCAGGGGCTGTTCAGCAGGGACGGGCGGCGGCGCGACCGCGCCGCGCCGGGGCGCCGGGGTGGCGCGGTCCTCGTTCTCGCCGCGCAGGTGCGTGTAGACCCACATGAACACGCGGAACGCGACGAGCAGGGCGAGCCAGGGGGTCGCGGCGACGGCGACGACGACCACGCCCGTGGGGACCCTAGTCTCGGTGGCGTTCAGCGCGCTCGCTCCGGCCGCCAGCAGGATCAGGGCGAGGATCAGCGCGTCCGCCCACAGGCGGCGTGGCCGTGGAGCGGCGCGCAGCAGGTAGCTGGCCCCGAACGCCATCAGGAGCAGGAGGGTGAAGCCGCCCGGGTACAGGTGGGCGTACCGCCGCTCGATGCCGCCCTGGAGCGCGATCTGGTAGATGCCGTTGTACGAGAGCAGAACGGCGCATGCGGCGATCAGCAGTACCCCGACCCCCGTCAGGGCGATGGCGGGGAGCGGGGAGCCGGTGTCGGCCTGCCCGCGAGCGGTGCGCGGACCGGTGGTTTCGGAGGAGGGTTTAACGGCCATCGTGCGCAGAAGGGTAGTCCAGCAATCCCCGCTGACACGAGGTTCTGCCCGAAAGTGGCCGGATCCAGATCGGTCGGCCGTGCCGTCGGCAAAAGAAAACGGTCCAGTTCGTCGCGGATTATGCGGGGTCGGGTGACGGAAGGGTGACCGGGAGTGGGGAATGCCTCGGTTTCTTCGGACACTAAGACGGGAAATAGATCACGTCCAATTCCCGAAGGCCGCTGAGTGGCTCCGAGGCGCGTTCGCATGGACGACCGCGGCGGGGTGACCGGAGGCGGACAGAGGTCACCGTCATGCGACGAGGCGGCCCCGCGTGGCCCTGAAACAGCTACCCTTGGCACTGTGAGTTTGCGCTTCTATGACACCCGAGCCCGCGAGGTCCGCGATTTCACGCCCCTGCACGAGGGGTGTGTCTCGCTGTACCTGTGTGGCGCGACGGTGCAGGCGCCTCCGCACATCGGGCACGTGCGCTCCGGTGTGAACTTCGACATACTCCGGCGCTGGCTCGTCTACAAGGGCTACCGCGTCACGCTGTGCCGCAACGTCACCGACATCGATGACAAGATCATCAACGTCGCGCAGGCCGAGGGCGTGCCGTGGTGGGAGGTCAGCGAGCGCAACCAGCGCGCGTTCGACTGGTCCTACGACATCCTCGGCTGCCTGCCGCCCACTGTGGAGCCGCGGGCGACCGGGCACGTGCCGCAGATGATCGAGCTGATGCGTCGGCTGATCGACGCCGGGCACGCGTACGCCGCCGACGACGGTTCCGGTGACGTCTACTTCGACGTGCGGTCGTTCCCCGAGTACGGGGCGCTGTCCAACCAGCGGGTCGACCAGATGCGCGGCGCCGCCGATACCGACACCGACCGCGACAAGCGCGACCCCCGCGACTTCGCCCTGTGGAAGGGCGCGCGGCCGGGGGAGCCGAGCTGGGCCACGCCGTGGGGCCGTGGGCGGCCGGGCTGGCACCTGGAGTGCTCGGCCATGGCCACCGAGTACCTCGGCGCGACCTTCGACATCCACGGCGGCGGGCTGGACCTGGTCTTCCCGCACCACGAGAACGAGATCGCGCAGTCGCAGGCCGCCGGGGACGGGTTCGCCCGCTACTGGTTGCACAACGGCCTGCTGACGATGGGCGGCGAGAAGATGAGCAAGTCGCTCGGCAACTCGCTGCTGATCCCGGAGATGGTGCGCAAGGTGCGGCCGGTCGAGCTGCGCTACTACCTCGGCCAGGCGCACTATCGGTCGGTCATCGACTACTCCGACGAGGCGCTGCGCGAGGCGGCCGCCGCCTACCAGCGGATCGAGGGGTTCCTGACGCGGGCGACCGAGGTCGTCGGGCACATCGAACCGGCGCCGGGTGTCCCGGCGGAGTTCGAGGCGGCGCTCGACGACGACCTGGGCGCCTCCCAGGCGCTCGCTATCGTCCACGGGCACGTGCGCGAGGGGAACACGGCGCTGTCGGAGGGGCGCAAGGAGCGCGTCGCCGAGCTCGGCGCGGACCTGCGCACGATGCTCGGGGTGCTGGGGCTGGACCCGCTCTCCGAACAGTGGGCGGGGGCCGAGGACACGGGGTTGCGCGAGGTCGTCGATGCCCTGGTGACCGTGGCCCTGGAGCAGCGCCAGGCGGCGCGGAAGCGCAAGGACTACGCGGCGGCCGACGAGATCCGCGACCGGCTGAACGAGGCGGGAATCTCGGTCGAGGACACCCCGCACGGCCCGCGCTGGGAGCTGCGGCGCGGCTGACCAGGATCGGCTGGGCAGAATCAGCTGACCGAGCCAGTCGAGCCCATACGGCACCATGGCAGTAGAAGCCATTCCGTACACCATCAGACCAACTGACGGGACCGTCCCAGGTTCCGGCATGCACGCGTGCGAAGTGACGCGAGGGGGAGGCGGCGTTCATGCCGGCGAAGAAGAGCAAGAAGGGCCCGACCAAGGGCAGCGGCGGCAAGGGACGTCGCTCTCTGGAGGGCAAGAAGACCACCCTGCCCGCCGAAGAGCGGCACTGGTACCAGGGCAAGCAGCGGCGCGCGGCCAAGAAGACGGCCGCGCCGTCGGCGGCCCGTGGCCAGGGCGGGGCCCGCACCGAGCCCCACGGCCGCACGCACCGCGACAGCGCGGCCAGCGGTGACCTCCTGATCGGCCGCAACCCCGTCGTCGAGGCGCTGCGGGCCGGGGTACCGGCCACCAAGCTCGTCATGCTCAACAGCCTGGACTCCGACGACCGCATCACCGAGGCAGCGCGCCTGGCCGGTGACGCAGGCGTGGAGATCCTGGAGGTGACCCGCGCCGAGCTGGACCGCCGCTGCGAGAGCAACGGGCAGCCGGGCGCGGCCCACCAGGGCATCGCGCTGCAGGTGCGGCCGTATAGGTACTGGCACCACAGCGACCTCCTGAACGCCGCGCTGGACGCGGAGGAGCCCGCGCTGATCGTCGCGCTGGACAGCGTGACCGACCCCCACAACCTCGGCGCGATCGCCCGCTCGGCCGCCGCCTTCGGCGCCCACGGCCTCCTCATCCCGGAGCGCCGGGCGGCCGGTGTGACCATGACGGCCTGGAAGACCTCGGCGGGCACCCTCGCCCGGCTCCCGGTCGCGCAGGCGACCAACCTCACCCGCGCGCTGGAGGAGTACAAGAAGGCGGGCCTGTTCGTGGTCGGCCTCGACGCCGGGGGCGACACCCGGCTCGACAACCTCGACCTGGCCACCGGCCCGATCGTGGTCGTCGTCGGTTCTGAGGGCAAGGGGCTGTCCCGCCTTGTGCGCGAGACGTGCGACGCCGTGGCCAGCATCCCCATCAGCGGCGCCGAATCCCTCAACGCATCGGTGGCGGCAGGCGTCTCCCTCTACGAGGTCGCTCGCCGCCGGACGTCCGGGGAGTAGCCAGAAACCGGTACTATTCGACTGGGTGTCCGAGGCACCGGCCGACGTAGCTCAATTGGCAGAGCAATCGCCTTGTAAGCGATAGGTTAGGGGTTCAAGTCCCCTCGTCGGCTCTTCTCCTTCCTGGCCTGGGAAGACGCGGGAGTATCGCCGCCCAGGGGAACCCGACTTCGCGAGGAAGCGCCCGCCCGGACACGTCCGGGCGGGCGCTCCGCTCTTAGGCCGCCTGACCCCACCCCCTCCGCGGGGCCGGGCGGCCGGTCTGAGGTTGGGTCAGCGCCGTTCGGCCTCGATCCGCCCCAGGCGGGCCTGGACCTGCGCGATGTAGGGGTAGGCGCGCTTGGTGTTGGCGGTGTGGTCGGTCAGGATGAACCGCCATCCGTAGTCGGTGCGGTGCCAGGTGAGCGTGCAGCCGAGAGCTTCGGCCCGGTGGCGCACCTCGGTGAAGATGTCGCCGAGGTGGCCTGGCGGGAGCTGCGGAAAGATCACCGTGCCTCCATCTGCTCGGCGCAGTCGCCGGGGTAGGTGCGCTCGGTAGTGAGCACGACAAGGTTCTCGGCGGTGGCCCCGCATACCGCGCGGCGCTCACGCTGGATGTTGGCGGCGGCGACCAGCGCTGCGAGGTGGGCCGGGTCGTCGCCTTCGCCAGCGGTCTCGGGGATGACCTCGCGGACGTGGTAGCAGTAGGCCCCGGCCGGTTCGTGGAAGAGCGCCACGGTGAAGGTGTTGGCGCGACGCTTGAGCGCAACGCATGGGGGCATCTGCTCGCGGTAGGAACAGAGGTAGCGCCTGGCTCCGCAGATCGCCTCGGCCTGGTAGGTGATGTGGTCCCAGGTCTCCTCCGTGATGGTGACCGGCGCAGCGTGAAAACGGGCCCAGTCCCACAGCTCGCGGCGGTTGGCGACCGTCCAGGTCTTCACGGTGCTCGTCATCGGGTCACCTCTGAGCGAAAGCGCTGGAAGTCCACGTCCTGTGCGGCCCGCTTTCGCTCTACGGCGTGGAGGTAGGGGCGGACGCGCGAGGAGCGTCCTCGAAGTAGGGTGTGCATCGTCAACAGAGCTCCTAAGTCTGTCTGTTGGCCGCGCCCCGGGAGTCCTGGTTGGCACCGACTCGCCGGGGTCTTTCCATGTGCGGCTTGCCATCTCAGATCGCCGCATCCCTGCCCATCCCATAGTGGCCGGAAGCCGCAGAAGTTTCAATACAAAGATTAGGATTCCTGTTATGCGGGGCACAAAAGTTTCGCGAATGGGGTGATCTAACATCGGGGCAGGACGAAGGAGCCGCAGGAAGAAGCGAGGAGCGCGCGTCGTGGCAGACAGGTACAGCCCGACAGTCAGGCGGCGTCGGCTGTCTGCCGAATTGAAAAGATTGCGCGAGGAGTCAAAGCTGACGGCTGAGCAGGTCGGCGAGCGGCTGGGATGGTCCCGCGGGCGGCTCACCAACATGGAGCTGAACAAGTGGAAGCGTCCTGACCCCGTCATCGTTCGAGCGCTTGCGAACCTCTATGGCTGCACCTCGGAGGTCACCGAGGCATTGGTGACGCTGGCACGCCAGTCGAGGGAGAAGGGTTGGTGGACGCGCTATGACGACGTACTGACAGACGCGTATGTCGGCTTCGAGGCCGAAGCGTCTTCGATCTCGACGTATCAGTCCATGGTGGTACATGGACTGCTGCAGACGCCCGAGTATGCGGCCGCATCAGCAAGGGCTGGACAGTCGCGTTCACCGCACATCATCGAGCGCATTGTCCAGGCTCGACAGGAACGCCAGGAGATTCTTGATCGGGAGGATGCACCGAAGTTGTGGTGCGTCCTCGACGAGGCGGTGCTCCATAGACCTGCGGGCGGCAAAGAGGTCATGCGTGACCAGATCCGTCGGCTGCTAGATGTGGTTGAGCGCGAGGAGAACATCAAGATCCAGATGCTTCCCCTCGACCAAGGTCTTCACCAGGGCACTGCTGGTTCCTTCACGATCCTCGACTTCCCTGAGTCCATGGACCCCTCCATCGTCTACATCGAAGTCCGGACAGATGGCCTCTACCTGGACGAACAGGACGAGGTTGAAGTGCACCGAGACGCATGGGATGACATCCGGATGAGGGCCATGCACCCTGATGCCACGGCTGAGCGCATGGCGCTGATCCTGAAGAAGTACGAGTAGGAAACCGTGAACGAGACCCCGAAGTTCCGAAAATCCACCTATAGCGCAACCGCGAACGACTGCGTCGAGGTAGCTGATCTTCATGGAGGCGCCGCCGTCCGCGATTCCAAGAACGCTAGTCGCGGACACATCGCGTTCCCCAGCGACGAGTGGCGTGCTTTCCTGTCCGATGTGAAGCGCGACCGCCTCTAGCAGCCTGCATTAACACGGCCCTCGATCCCAGACGGGATCGAGGGCATCGTCGTCCTACCCGTGTCGTAGGAATACGTCGAGTGGTGGCCTTGTCTCATAGCGGATACCCGCACAGGGTGCACTTGCTTGTGCCCCGGTCGTTCCACGCGGTGCACCTCGGGCAGAAGTCGAGTCGCGGGTTGGTGTCACCCACCTCGATCTTGGTGTCCCGGATGATCTGGTTGAGGTGCCAGGGGTCGGCGAACCCGACCTCACGCGGGAGGCACCCGGTGACGTGGATGCTGGCGATGCCGTCCTTGATGATCACTGCCTGAACCTGCGGGGGATGCGAACGGTACATGGTGGCCACTCCTAACGCCGTCCTCGGCCCGTGTGTGAGCGGTGTCATAAGAATGGCACGGGCTTGTAGGCGCAGGCAGCCGGTTCGCGCGGACTGCCCTGGTAACAATTCATGACTCGTGTGGATACACACCGTTACAGAAGCGATCTCGTGAGTCAGTCCTGAGCGGAGCCATCGAAGCGTCGGCACCCCACGCCGGTCGTGAAGACGGAGACCTCTCGCTGACCCCTACCCCCCCCGTTGATCTCGGAGATATCGACCGAATGTCCGCCATAATTCGGTCGATATCTCCGAGATCAACGGAGATACATGTGGCGCGGTGGGGTGGGTGGCTCGGGGCGGGAAAGCGCCGTCTCCCCATACTGGAGCCGCACGCTTTCCCATCCCCAGTCACCCCGCCCCGAGATCTATTGGAAGGTAGTGAACTTCTCGGCGTTCTCCTTGGTCACGATCTCCGTTCCGGTATCGATGCGCTCTTGGACCTTCTTACCGCGGACGGCGTCCGCTGCGGTCTCCACCGAGATGGTGCCCATCTTCTGTGGGAACTGCGCCACGCTGGCAGTCTCATCACCTGCGAGGATGGCCTTCGACTCCGCAGGCATGGCGTCGAACCCGACCAGGAGCGGATCCTCGCTGAACGGGTTCCGCTTCTTCATCGCCTGGATCCCGCCCAGAATCGGCGGCCCGCAGGCGGCGTAGGCGGCGTCCACGTCGGGGTGGACGCCGCCGATGCCGTTCGGCCGCAATTTCCCGCTGGCCGGGGAGCCCCGTGGGGCGACGGGTTCCGGTAATCAGCACTACAGAGTGGGCTGTACGGGGTCGGAGACGCGATGCGTGCCGCTGAAGAACGGAACCGTCCAACCCCGCCGGGCGGCGACGCCCTCCGGAAGATCATTGAAGTGGTGCGCGACTACGCCGCCGAGTTCGGTGGGGCTGCGCCGCTCACCACGCGGGTTGCGGACAGCTCAACCAGCCTAAGAATCTTGGATGCTTCAGGACGATTGGTGGGCTGCGAGGCTGACCGGGACCTGCCATGGGACCTGCTCGAGGAATTGTGGGAAGTAGAAGCCCATCCGGAGGAGGGTGGGTGGCTCTACCTCCGCGTCGCCATTACTTCGGACGGCGAGGCCGTCGATCGAGCCTACGACCACTGGCCTACCTGGCAACGGGCGGATGACCGCCATGAGGCAGCGGCTCCGATCGGTGAACTCCGACAGGAGATGGCCCGGCGAGCCCCGCAGTGGCGGCCCGACTGGATGCCGCTCCTCGACGAGGCGGTCATGTTCGCGCCGCCCTGGTCGGTAGAGTCCTGACCTCGGCTTCCGAGCGGAAGAGACGCGAGGCGGACTCCGATTTCCCCCTTCGTCATCAGGCCGGGGTGACCGTCGACGGGCTTCGTGATGCCCTGTGGCGGAATGTCATTCTCGGGGGTTCGTCCGTGTGGAGGGTCCCACGTTCTTCGTCCGGCGGATGAGTCGGTGGACCGTACGCCTGAGCCGTGATGTCGGGAGGTCGGGGAGGGTATTGAGCTGTTGTTCGTAAGTGGGGCCTGCGGTCGCCTGGGGACGGTGTGGCGGCCGGGGGCGCGGTTGTGGTTGTGGGGCTTCCTGAGGCGTCGGCCGGTCGCCGGCTTCGAGGAAGGCGCGGGCGGAGTCGTCGTCCACGGTGGCCGGGACGCTCGGCCGGGGATGGTTCTGCACGGGCGCCCACCTCCTCAGGCTCGGGTCGGACAGCGGACGTGGCGTCGTGGGCTCGCTCACCGGGCGCGGCGCAGGGCCTCAAGCGCGATGCGCGTCGCGGCGGTGCGGGTGGTCTCGGCGATCCGCTGCGGATCGAACGCGGCGGTTGCGGCGAGGTGTCGGTCGTAGCCGATCCGGACGACCGCCGCCCCGCTCTGGCGCAGGATATCGGCGGCTCCGGCGGCGTCGAAGGTCGGATCCTCACCCGGCTCCTGCTCGACGAACACGACCACGATGTCGGCCGGGAGCGCCGCGTTGCCGTGGGCGGTCATCCAGTCGAAGGCGCGCGCGATGCTCATCGCCCCGTCCCGGGTGGCCGGGGCCACCAGCACATGGGCGTGAGCGCTGGCCTGCGCGGCTCGGTTGAAGCCGTCGAAGACGTCGGCGCCGCGGTCGATGAGCGTGACGCCGAAGAACCGGGTGAGAGGCAGCAGCGTTCGGTGGAAGGTCTGGCCGTCGACACCACCGCGGCGCCCGTTCTGAACACCGGGCAGCATCCAGAGCCGGTCCCGCACCCGGGTCAGATACGGACGCAATTCCTCGAAAGAGTCGGGATCGCTCTCGCCGCGCTCGACGTCGCCGAGGGACGACTCCGGCCGGACGCCGAGGCGGCGCGCGAGCGCGTCCGAGCCGGGGGTGATGTCCATGGTGAGCACGCGGTCGTTCCGGTAGTGGGCGAAGACGGTGGCGAGTAGGGCGGTCACCGTGCTCTCGCCCGCGCCGGCGCGCGGCCGGCTCACCACGATCCTGCGGCTGGTGGTGATGGTCTGCTGCAGGGACTCCCCGAGTTCGACAGCGGAGTGGGTTCGGTCCGAGGGCTGGAAGGGCAGCATGATGCCCCGGCCGAACCGCCGCAGCAGGGAGTCCCCGTGCCGGTCCGACGCCGTCATCGCGTCGACGCTCGGCGGCTCCACTCGCCCGGTGCGCTCGCTCATCTCACCCTGACCTCGCTGTCGTCACTCTGTCCTCGTCAGCGGCCTAGCGCCGTAGATCTCGCTCCCGTTCTCCGCTCCCTCAGAAGGTGGACAGGAGCCGCTGGTAGGTCCCGAACGCCCCGATCGCCACGGGGATGAACACGACGATCGCCACAGCCTCGACGCGGTCGGTGATCCGGCGGAGGCGCGCCCGGACATAGGCGGGCGGATCCGTTGTGAGCACCACGATGGGGATGGCCAGGCTCGCTAGGAGGAGGCCGATCGCGGCCGCGGCTCCCCACGGCGCGGAGTCGCTCACGGCCGCGGCGAGGCTGACCACGATCGCCACCGTCGCCGCCAGCAGCGGCGCCTTCTCCGTGATCAGGGGGAACATCCGTGACCTGCTGCCCACCACGACCGCGAGGAGCGCCGCCAGGGCGGCGCTCCACGCATTCAGGTGGGTCGTGAGGCCGAAGCCCGCCACCGCCGCGGTGATCGCGACCGCGATGGTCGAGACGACCATGCCGTTGTGGGCGTTGGCCAGCGCGCTGCGCACATCGGTGCTGGCCACCACCGAACCCTCGCTGCGCCGGTCGTCGAGCATCGTCAGCCCTGAGAAAGTCAGCGCGATCCTGAGGAGGAGGCCCAGGAGGACGGTGCACGCGACGGCGGCCAGGATGGAGGCGCGGGCGAAGGTGAGGCCGAAGGTCGCCGAACCCGTCCACAGGAGGGCCAGCATCAGCGCGACTCCGCCCCCGACGAGGCCGCCGCGGCCGAGACGGGAGGTGAGGCCGAGGCCGACGACGAGGAGCGCGGCGACGGCGGCGAGCCCGCCCCAGCGTGCCCATTCGGGCCAGGCGAACAGGTCGGCGGCGGCCCAGACGGCGAGTCCCGCCACGGCCCCGCCGCTGACGGAGAGCGCTGTGCCCAGCGGCTCGCGCCAGAAGGGTCCGACTATCGCGCCGGTGGCCGCCAGCAGGACCGCGATCGCCGCGAGGGAGAACACGCCCGTCTGGGCGCCGGTGAGGCTCCAGACGATGCCACCGATCGACAGGCAGAGCACCAGCGACGCGGCGGTGGCGGTCCACCGGGCCGCCCCCGGCCCCCACAGATTCTTGTGTCCGTCGAGTGCGGAGCCCACCGCCTCGGGGACCTCGTGCACAACGGGCGCGGGCAGGGGGTCATCGGCGCGGACGACACGGAGAACGGCGCCGTCCGCGATGTCCTTGTCAGACAGGGTGGATCCGCCGTCGAGGAAGTCACCGGCGGCGGTCATGAGGTGGAGCGGGACGGCCGGGTTCTGCACGGGGTCGCCGAGGAGCCGGAGCAGCTCCGGCATGAGGGCGCCGATCGGTTCCTCGGCGGGCAGGACGGCGTCGACCCTGCGCCGCTCTCCGACGAGGGTCACCCGGCTCCACGTGGTCATGGGGGTGCGTCCAATCGTTTCTTCGTCTCTGCGTCTAGTCGTCAGTTCCGGCCGTCATCGGAAGGAGAAGGTGGGGCGGGCGTGGACGGGGTGGGGGAAGGCCGGGGAGCGGGAGAAGAAGGCCGGTCGCTCGGGAGGTGGCCGGCCGCCGCGACGGGCTCAAGGTATCCATTGGCGACCAGCCAGCGAATACTCGGCAGCTGCGGCGGCTGGGCGAATCCGTCGGCGGTGACGCGGAAGCGTACGCCCTCGCCCCCGGTGAGAGACGCCTGCGCCTGGAAGGGGTAGGCGACCTGGTAGCGGTGGTAGGCGTCTGCGTCATTCCGGACGGTTCCGGGGAGGCCACGCTCGGCGAAGGGCGTGCCGTCGGGGAAGAACAGGGAGCCGCTCTCCTGGCCGTAGGCGTCCACCACCTGGCCCGGCTCAAGGGTCACGCGACTCGGGGTGCCAGCTCGCCCATCGATCTTCTCCCGGACGGACGTGGCGAGTTCGGAGGTCTGCTCGGAGGCCTTCTGCTCCTCCTCGTCGCTGAGCACGCGGGGGTCGGCGGCGCCCGTCACCAGCTCCAGGTACAGCCAGCGTGCGGCCTCGTCCTCTGTGCGGAACTCGGCGCCGGTGCGTCCCTGCGCGAACTCGACGATGCCGATGGAGTAGCCGTCGGCGCCTTCCTTGGTCAGCAGGTAGTAGCTGGAAGCAGTGGCCGGGTCGGGGCGGTCGTCGCCGGGGAGGACGTAGAGGTCCGGGGGCACGTGGGCCCGGTCGAGCTCCTTCCGCAGCATCGGGAAGGTGACCTCGGCACCGATCCAGTCGGCGGGGAGGGGCGCGGTCGCGGCGTTGGGACCGGCCGCCTGCTGCTCCTGCTGTTCCTTCTGGCTTTTGAGGTGGTTCTGCAGGAACGACCAGCCGACCGTGCCCGCGCAGATGACAGCGGATACGACCAGGCTGGCAATGATCTTTCCGATGTTCTCGTCGAGGCGTCGGCGGGTGCGCTGGGGGCCGAAGAACACGGCTTCGCGGAGTCGCTTGCGGCGCACGGCGGTCGACTCCAGCAGCTGACTGTCGTAGTCGCGTGCCATCGCAGACTCCCTTCGAGGCCTCGGCGGTGGTTTGTCCCTACCGGATCGCGATCACGCGCACGGCACGCGGCGGGACGCGGAGTACGGAGGTGATGGACCACGGAACGGGAAACGCACGGAACGGGAGGGGCGTCCGTCGCGTGGACGGACACCCCTCCCGTGGACGCATGTGGTGCCTCTCGATACTTCCAGACCTCCCGGACCACCGCACACTCAGGGGTGGGCTGACCAGGGAGGAGGCGTCAGACGTCAGATGCCCTGGACCGCTGCGCTGGCACGGCCGAGCGTGGACTGGGCGGTGCCGTCGTTGGTCTCCAGGGTCTCGCGGACGAGCCGGATGATGTCGCGGACCTCATTGCCCGCGTTGTGCCACTTCAGTTCCTTCTCGCTGTACTCGTCGGAGACGCCAGTGGCCTCGAAGTCGGCCATCGCCTTGCTCACGTCGACGTCGTGCTCACCGATGAGGGATTCCAGCCGCGACATGACGGCGTGGATGTTGGTCTGGGACTCCTGCGAGGCGCCGAGGTCGTAGCTGTTGCGTCCGTTGCCGCTCATTGAGGGAACTCAACTCCTTGGAACACGGTGGGGATCGTTCGGGGAGGGACCCGGGGTCACGTCGGGCGCGGTCAGGCCGTCCGGAACTTCGCGGCGTCGAAGTTGGCCGCTGACATGTTGCGATTGGCGTCGTCGGCCATGTTCTGGTTACCGCTCGAGAAGGCCGACTGCATGCCGTACTGCCCCTCGTTGACGCGACCGAGGCCGGAGTTGAGGTCGGCAGTGATCCCGTCGGCACGGGCCTTGAACGAGTCGAAGGCGGCCTTCCCCGCGCCGTTGAACTTCCCGGACAGCGGCTCGGCCGCCTGGATCAGCTGCGTGATCAGGTTGCTCAGTTCGTCGGTCGCCCCCGAGGTACTGCGGGCCAGGGTCGTCAGGGTCTGGTCGCCGAAGTCCCAACGTGACATCTCTTCACCCGTTCCTCGTCGTCCATCGGTTGCGGGGGTCGGGGCCGCCCGCGCGTTCGCTGAGCCACCACTGGCGGACAGGGGGCTCTCGGGGGTCGGACGCGCACAGCGGACCGCTGGTTTCCTGTGGTGGGCGTGACCGTAATTAATACAGCTGCTCTCACCGTGCGTCGTCAAGCATAGGCATAATGCCGACAAACGGAACTCGGCGGATGCGGGTGAGCACGCTGCGCATGTGGGGAGATCGATGAAGTTTCAGCAGGTAGACCCGGGCGAGTGGGACTCCGCCGAACCTTCTGCCGCGGCCGAGGGGCGTCCGGCACCGGATGTGTCCTCAGGCACACCCGACTCCGCTGAACAGATGGATCCAGCAGCCCGGCTCAGCGCAGCGGCATCCCTATTGACCTGCGATATCGGCCGCGATGCTGCCAGCGCGAGCGAATCGATCGCGGCGTTGATGCAGCGAATCGCCGACCGCAACCGAAAGTCGACCGATTTCGGCCACCCCGCCCCACCACCCCCACCCACGACCTTCCGCGCCGACCGCTTCGCAGGGTCCCCGCCACCGGAAGGTGCCTCCGACTAGGGCCTGTTTTTTGAATCGGCGGGTGGAGTGGGGCTCGCGCTGGCAATCTTGGTGAGCGTGTCCGGCCGTCATGAACTCACCGATGCCGAGTGGGCCCTGCTCGCCCCGCTCATGCCCGACAACCCGCCCAAAGGCGGCCAATGGGCCGACCACCGCCGCGTCATCAACGCCGTGCTGTTCCGAACCCGCACCGGGATCCCCTGGCGTGACCTGCCCGAACGCTACGGCCCCTGGGAGACCGCGGCCGGGCGCCACCGCCGCTGGTGCCTGGACGGCACCTGGCAAAGGATCGCCGACCGGCTGCGCATCGACGCCGCCACCGGAGAAGACCTGGTGGTCGGCATCGACTCCACCAGCGTGCGCGCCCACTCCCACGCCGCCGGAGCCGCGAAAAAGGGAAGCGGTACGGGACGAAGCGGACGGCTCGGAAGCACTGGGACGTTCCCGGGCGGGCTGACCACCAAGATCCACCTGATCGCCGACCAGCGCAGGCGGCCGCTGGTGACCGCGACCAGCCCCGGCCAGCGCGGTGACGCGCCCATGTTCGAGCCGCTGATGGTCGCCCTGCACCTGCCCCGCTCGGTCGGGCGCCCCCGGACCAGGCCCGACCGGCTGCTCGCGGACAAGGCCTACTCCTCAGCGGCGATCCGCTCCCACCTGAGCAGGCGCGGTATCAAGGCGACCATTGCCCAGCCCGCCGACCAGCGGGCCAATCGCAGGCGCAGGGGATCGGCGGGCGGTCGGCCCCGGCTTTCGACCGGGGTGCCTACCGCGGCCGCAACACTGTAGAACGGGCGATCAACCTGCTCAAGCAGAACCGGGCCGTGGCCACCAGGTACGACAAGCGCGCCGCGATCTACGACGGGACCGTCCAGCTCGCCTCGATACGGATCTGGCTACGCGACCTCACCCGTTCGAAAAACACTGCCTAGACAGGACCACCGCTCAACACCGCCCTATGGCCGAAGGCGGCCACGATGCCGCATGCATCGGATTGGAACTGTCGCTACCGTTCGGTAGTCATATCTGGGCGCGCAGTTACAGCAATATCGGCCTCACGGAGCCGCACGGGAGGACAAGTACGTGAGCGGGTGGGACATCAACCCCGAGGGTGTCGGCGGCGTTCTGCAGACGGTCTCCGGTCACCTGGGCGACGAGGAGGGGACCGAAGGTCTGACCTCCGACATCAAGTCGTTCGGCAATCACATCGAAACGGCGGCCGTCAAGGCGGACAGCGGACCGATCGGAACCGCGTTGCATGGGTTCTTCGACAAGTACTCGGAAGAGATGCGGGCCATGGCGTCCAAGACCGCCAGCGCAGTCAACGGGTGCGGCAACGCGGTGAGCGCCTACATGGACGGGAACCTCGAAATGGCCGCGGAAGCCCAGAGCAATGCCGGAACCGTCGAGGACCCGGGCCTGAACCGCCCGAAGGGCGCCGAGCTGCAATAACCCCCCATTGGTAGGCGGCACGGCCGCTCCTCCACGATCCCCTTCCCCCGCACATGCAGCGCAACAGGATGGCGAGGCGTCGTTGAGCGACTCCGAGATGGTCAACTTCAAGAAGGTCTTTGTTCCCGACGTTGACCCCGATGAACTGGAAACGGCCGCCGCCGGACTCAAGAAGGACGGCAGCAACATCGCCGACGCCGGCAACGACATCAAGTCCGCCTGGCAGGGCCTGAGCGAGGTCTATTCCGCCCCCGAATCCGAGCAGCTGCTGTCGGCGATCAACCCGGTGGCCACCAAGGGCGACGACATTGATGACGCCACGAGCACGGTGGCAGACGCGCTGCTCACCTTCGCCGAGAAGGCCCGCAAGCTCAAGAAGCGCTTGGAAAACCTCAGGCACGATGCGCTTCTGTTCTTTGCAGCTCACAGCAGTGACGAGGACTGGGCCGACGACGAGGATCTGCGCGAGGAGAACAACAAGCGCAAGACCGACATCGATGCCGCTTTCCTCGAATACCAGGCGGCTGAGCGGGAGTGCGCCAACAAGATCACTCCGCTGTACGACGGCCCTGAGTTCGTCGCGGACAACGGCGAGATCATCCCCGCAGGCAAGAAGGCCTACGGGGTTGAAGAGATCCCCGAAGAGGCGGCGATGCCCTGGGGCTCCACCGTGGAGCCGGATTCCAACTTTTTCCTTGACCTAGGTACCGCACTTTGGGAATTCACACCGCTGGCTATGGGCTGGGACGCTGGGGTTAACGCAGCGTACGCGTCAGGCTTCTATACCGACGAGGGCTGGGGCGTGGAGTCCGCAGAGGAGTGGTGGGGAAACGTGATGGCCCACCATGACGAGACGAACAAGAATATGCGGGCATTGGTGGGCCAGGTCAAGGTTCAAGGCACTGGTCCCGGACTTTGGGGCGAATGGGAGTTCAGAGAGGGCGTAGCCGACGAAGCGTGGAGCGGCGTGTGGGACGGTATGACTGGCTTGAGCCAGTGGGATGATCGTCCGGGATACACCATCGGGACCTCCGTTATGACGACGATCAGCTTTATCGGTGGTGCTGCTGGATTGGCCCGTGGGGGAACCCGGGCGTTGGCCACGGCTGGTCGGGCTATCAGCAAGTGGAAACCGGGCCTTGGCTCCTTCAACCCCAATGGCGGTGTGCCCACCCTGGGAAGAGGAAAGTTCCCGAACCCATCGTTGGACTTCGGCGGCGAGCACGGCGCTTCGCCAGGCTTTGGCACCCACGAGTCCTCGGGAACTGATCACGGTCCTTCGGCCAACAGTGGTCAGGGATCTCCCAGCGAGGGTTATCAGGGATCCAGCCCTGATTCCTCGGGAGACGGGCTGCCTGGCCGTCAGCAGGAAGGACCGGGGCAGTCGGGACACACCCCCGACAGCAATGGCGCCCACAGCTCCTCAGCCGGTAACGACCACGGGACACAGCCCGACTCCTCGCCCGAACCGCGTGTGAACCAGGAGTCTCAGACCCAGCACGGCCAGGCTCCCTCCACTCCCGCCCAGAGAAACGGCTCCACGACACCGGAGCGCCACGACGAGGCCGGAGTCGGTTCCCGCGAAGGAGCCTCGGACAGCTCTGCCCCGGCTCGTGACAACCACGCCAACACCGACCGAACCACTACCGAAGTCCAGCGCGACATCTCGCGGCTCGAGGAGCTGACGAAGAAGCACGATGGCAACATCGACGCAGCCCTAGACGAACTCGCGCGCGAACGCCAACCCGAACTCGTCGGTGCAGGGGCTCGACATGGAGACATGGGACCCACCGCCTCCGCAGGAGACGGTCCGGGATCCCCGAACTCGGGCACAGGACACGGCGGGGAACACTTGTACACGCCACAGGAGTCGGTCTCACATGGAGGCAGCATTCGCCCAGACTCCGGCGGTTCGACAGGAGGAGGGCATGGCTTCGGCCAGGACTCCTCGGGGACTCCAGGAAACGGTAGTAGCGGCGTTGGGCCAGCTGATGACCACGGGATTGGCAGTGGTGGCAGCGGATCCACGCCAGATGGCGGAGTGGGTAGCGTCAAGCCGTCGAAACCCATACTCGCGGGCATAGGCGAATCCGTTCCACACGAAGGCCGTCTGCCTCGCCCAGAAGACCTCCCGCCTGGAACACGAAAGCATCCGACAGTGGAAGAATTGCGTGATCGGACTGGCGAGGGGTGGGAATACTACGATAGTAAAGAACGTGAGATCGCCGAGTTCCTCCAGGAACATGGGATCGAGGTGCGCTCTGTAGATGTCGCCCGCTCGGATGGAGTGAAGTCACCAGACTCCGTTATTGAGGGAACCAACTCAACGCTCGAATTTAAGACTGTTGAGACATCTTCGAAAAACGCATTGATTCAGAACATTCGAAAGGGTCGTGACCAGTCAAGCCGAC
This sequence comes from Nocardiopsis gilva YIM 90087, assembly GCF_002263495.1. Classification (NCBI taxonomy): domain Bacteria; kingdom Bacillati; phylum Actinomycetota; class Actinomycetes; order Streptosporangiales; family Nocardiopsidaceae; genus Nocardiopsis; species Nocardiopsis gilva. The sequence continues at coordinate 1,007,662 of NZ_CP022753.1, forward strand.
TCGCCATCGATCTTCGGGCTGGGGGGACGACGCAGGATGCGGCGATGGCAGGACTCAAGGACGCTCTTCGCAGATATGGTGGGGACCTCGAGGAGATCGTTCTCATTGGTGACGGTTACGTAATCACCTGGCCCTAAAGGGAGAAGTAAATGGCACATTCGGAAACAATTATGGTTTCTGCTCAATATGACGAAGTTGTCTCTGTCATGTCCTCCCTTTCTTCGTCGGTCTCGTCGGGCAGGAGTGGCGACGTCGCGGAGGTTCGCATTGATGACCTCGTGTTGGATGTTGAGTCGTTCGATATTTATGAGGGATTCGCCACAGCGATAGATGTCTACGGAAAGTCGAGGGAGGGTGCAATCTCGAATGCACGGCATATTTTTGACCTCCTTTCGAAAGTAACGAGCTGGAGAATCGCTCTCGGTTTTGACGAGAAGGATAATCCCATTGTTGAGCGGCCCGAGCAGGCGGCTGGGGGTGAAAGGGGGCAGGATGGTGGACGAGCTTGAGGACGCCCTGCAGGATGGAGTACTTGACTGTGCGGAAGTGAAGGGAAAGCCAAGCGGAGATGGAGACTGAAATCAAGAGAGGGCACTTGGGTCCTGTTGAGCAACATCAAATTCTTACGAATATCGGGAGGGAAATCGTTTCGGGTGTGCCTGATAACTGGGAAGGACTTGAATACAGCGCCAAGTCGATCATTAGTGGCACGGCCGATCTCCTTTTGGCCACCTATGACGGCGGCCAAACTGAGTCAATAGACATGCCCGACAGTATCTTGGGAATGTTGAGGGAACTGCGCGCTGGCATGTACCAAGAAGCCAAGGGTACGTGTTCAATGAAATACACCATCGTGCGTCCTGGTAACTTCAATACCGAGTTCAACTATGATAATGACCCGGGATTCACGTTTGAGCCGACGCCAGAGGAATTCGTGCGTGATCTTCAATGCTTCCCTCGTGATGATGAATACATTCCCGCCTGGCTGCGCGAGAAAATTCGGGCCGCTGAAGAGGGCGGTGAATAAGAAGCGTGGCCGGTGATTTCACTGGGGTCTGGAGGATTTCTGCCTGGCCTATGACGCTGAACTTCACGGACCCGAACTCAGTATCGAGGTCGAGTCGCCGTGTATTGCCGGTATCCTGCTGAAGCGCCCCTGGGTCGGCGAGTTTGATACCTGGGTCGAGGTGCCGCGAGGATGCTTAGTGCGTGCTCCCACCACCGGGAAATGAGGGGATCTCGCTGAGTTCTCGGTGGCGGGGGCGGTCGAGTGGGGCTTCGTTAGTTCCCGGAGCTGCTTTTTCCTGACCGGTAGTGCATCCGCGCGTCCTTGGTCAGCGTGAATGAGACGATGAGGACGCTCATGACGAGGGTTGCGACGGCGCCGATGTTGTTTCCGTTCTGCCCATCGGATACAGCGGAACCGATAAATGCGACGATGCCCAGCGCGGCAAGTGCTGAGTGGAAGCAGGCGATGGTCCACATGACCGCTTGCGAGCGCTTGACCGCGAGGAGGCCGAGGACGAACGAGGAAATCCCGATCGCCACGGCCAAGGCACCGACGATTCCGAGCACAGTCGATAGGGTCGCATTGCTTGACCCGGGAGCGGCGGTATGGCCGACGATGAAGCTGCCGAAGCTGACGAAAAGGCCCGCGGCGAGCTCAAGAGCTCCGAGGATGAACATGAGGATGCGGGCATTGGTGACTGACTGGGGTGGCCTGGGCTTGGCTGGCTGTTGCCAGTAGGGAGTGCCGTATGGCGCCGCTGGATAGCCGGGGTAGCCGGTCGGGTAGGGCTGTCCGGGCTGGGGAGCCTGCGGGTGCTGAGGGAACGGTTGGGCGTACTGGCCAGAGGCAAGCTGCGCTTGTTGCCCCGCGTTGGGTGGTGCGTACGGCCCCGGGTTGGGCTGCGCGTGCGGTCCGCCGGGTGGGGGAGCGGCGGGGTCAGGATGTTCAGGATGCACGGAACGTCTCCTGGTGGTCGGTTTGGGTAACCGGGGCAATGTACATGTTTTGGGCGCGCCCAGTGGACGCCTGTAGTGCGGCGGAATGGGTTTTGCGAAGTGTCGTCCAGCTGCCACCTGGGCGGGGCTTCTGCGGAGTGAATGCCGTGTGGCCGCGTGTGGACAGTTCGGGGCGAAGGTGGGCTCGGCTGGGCGTGGCGCGCGTCCGTGGCTGGATCGACTCGGAACCTCGAGAATGGCTTCCAGAAATCACCTAAGCTGATTGAGTATGCGGCGGGTGTGCTGCGATCTCGCCGAGGTGTGAGGAAGTAGTAGGAGGCAGGAGGCCGATGGCGAAGTTCGGGGAGCTTGAGGCAGCGATCATGAGATCGGTGTGGGCGGGCAGTGAACCGATGCGCGTGCGGGATGTCGTTGATGACCTGCAGCGTGAACGCGACATCGCCTTCAACACCGTGCAGACCGTCATGGACATCCTCTTCCGCAAGGGCTGGCTGAAGCGGGCCAAGGAAGGGCGGGCCTACCGGTACTGGGCGGCCGCGTCTCAGGAGGACTACGCCACCAAGCTTGTTGAGGAGGCTCTCGAGTCCGCTCCCGACCAGGCCGCCGTCCTCTCCCGACTGATCACCCAGTTGCCCGAAGACGAGCTCTCCGGACTCCGTGCCGCCCTGAATGACGCCAAACGCCGCGAGGGTATGACGTGATCATCGCGCTGCTGCTCCTGGGGTACGGCCTCCTCCTCGCGGTCTTCGGACCCCTGGCTGTGCGGCGGGCGCGCTGGGTCGAGCGGGCTCCGCGGCTCGGCATCGCCGCATGGCAGACGCTCAGCATCGCCTTCCTCGCTTCTCTCGTGCTCGGCGGGCTGGCACTCAGCGTGCCCGATCTGCGGCTCGACACCGGCCTCGCTCAGCTGCTCGACGCCTGCCTGGCCGCGCTCCGTGCGCAGTACGCCACGCCTGACGGCATCGCCATCGGCCTCAGTGGGCTCGGGCTGGCGCTTCTGCTGGGGCTGCGCTGCGCGTGGTCCATCGCCCGGACCCTCACGCGCGCCGTTGCCGACCGCCGCCGCCACGTTGACGCCCTCCGCATCCTGGCCCGTCAGGATCGAGCCACCGGCGCCATGGTCCTCGAATACGCGCTGCCCGCCGCCTACTGCCTCCCCGGGAACCGCGGCCAAATCGTCCTGACCAGCGGCGCCCTGGACGCGCTCTCACCCGAACAGCTCCAGGCAGTGCTCGCGCACGAACACGCCCACCTGCGCGGCAGGCACGACCTCGTGGCCGCGGCCGCCACCGGCATGGCCGACGCCTTTCCCGGCCTGCCGCTGCTCCGCGTGATCAGGGACGAGACGCTGCGCCTACTTGAGCTGGCCGCCGACGACGCCGCAGCCCGCACTACCCACCGCCTCGTGGCAGCCGAGGCCCTGCTCAACGTCGCCGACCACCACCGCCCGGCCGGCGCCTTCGCCGTCGGAGGGCCGGGCACCGGCGACCGCGTCAAGCGCCTCATCGCCGGTGTGGCCCCCTTCGGCCGGAGTCGGGCGCTGCTGGTGGGCACCCTCGCGGCCATGCCGATCGCGGTGCCGCTGACGCTCTTCGCCGGACCCGCCGCTGCCCTGGTCGACTCCACCTGCTGTCCTACCGACATCCCGACCATGCGCCACCCCGTCGAGGTGTGTGCGTCCATGCCGAACATGCAGGACTGCCTCACGCTCCGCCCCGGCTACTCCGACGCTCCCTACGGCACTGGGCCGAGCTGGACGAATCCCTGACCGTCCTGTGGCCCCCAGGGAAGACGGCGTTGAAAAAGGCGTTCCACGAAATCCGGTGGCCGGTGGTAGCAGAACACCGATGACGCCGTTCCCACGATGTGGGGCGTGTGCGTGAAGAACGGAAGTTCGGCCAGCAGATAGCGGGCCGCGATGCCCATGCGCTCCGTGGTCAGCTCGGCCGACTCGACCCGATCCGCGAGTATCCACCGACCGGCGTCCAGACAAGCTTCCTGGAATGCGGCATCGGCGTCGAAGAGTGCGTGTGCCTCGCCCAGAAGCCGCTCGTAGCGACGGTTGCCCGCGAGAGTGCCGGAGTCGAGGATCATCCCTTGCGGCTCGGCCGCGCCCACCGCGTCAAGCGCTCGGATCATCTTGTTGCGCAGGTAGTTCGCCTGTCGTCGCGCCTTGGCCGAGGCACGTCGCCGCGGGTAGCCCGACGCTTCGAGCGTCAACGCCGACGGCCCATCGGGCATGTAGAGGTGGACTGTGGAAAAGCGGTCCAGCGCCCACCGGGCCAGCACGGTGATCCGCTCGGTGGTGAAGTACCCGTTGAACGGGCTGATCCCCAGGCAGGCGTGCTCACCCTTGTCGAACGCCGATGCGCAGGAGGGGGAGAGCGGCCGAACTCTCGGCCCCTCCTCGGCGGTGTCCCGCGCGGGCGGTGCGGCATCGCCTGACCTGGGTGGAGCGATCACGCCGGGCGTTTCGGGCGTACCGGACACGGGGGTTCCTCGCTCTCGTGGTCGTGTCGTCCCTGTCTGGGTGCGCACGGGGGGAGGGGCGCTCCCATCCGGTGACCAGTCTTGCCTAACGTGCTTAGGTTTTGTGGGATCGGGGCGTGGGTGTGTCCCCCGATGTGCGACGGGGCGGCGGGCGGGTGCCTCTTATTCCCCGGGCTTGAAGTCGAAGTCGTCCGGGACCTCGACATCGGCGTCCTTCGGCCCGTAGATCAGGGCGATCTGGCCACGCGGCTTCAGCTCGATCCGTGCCGGATCGCCGTCGAAGGGCTCCCCGTCGACATAAGCGCGCAGCGTGTTGGTCTCGTCCGCCTCCAGTCCGCCGAGCGTGTCCTCGTCCAGCTTGACGTCCCACTCGGCGAAGAGCTGGCCGAGCGTGTAGCGCTTGTCGTCGGTGGGCGCCTCGATGTGGATGACACCGCGCTCATCGTGGGTGTGCAGCTCCGACATGGCGGTCCCTGCCGGGTGGATGCCGATGTTGGCCGGCACGGTCACCGGCTCCCCGTCCACGATCACGTCGAGGTGCGTGTGGAAGTGCTCGGCCGTTCCCTCCATCGGAGCCACGCGCAGGCTGGCCTTCTCGGCCAACGCGACCGGGTCCTCCGGCAGAGGCCAGGGCGGAAGGTTGGTCCCCTCTCCGCTCACCAGCTCGGGGAGCGGGGTGGTCTTCTCGGAGTCCGGTAGCTGGGTGATCCCCCACCCGGCGATGCCGATCACGAGGATGCCCATGGCCGCGACGGATCCGAAGACCAAGACGCGCTTGCGTCGTTCCCTGCGTGCCTGCTCGGCCTGCATGAGGGCGATCTTCTCGGCTCGCTGACGCTTGCGCCGCTGCTTGGAAGCGCCAGTGGAGGTCGAGGATGAGGACGAGGAGTTCGTGTGGCCGCGCGACGACATGATCGGACAACCTCCTGACGAGGGGACGGGCGTGCCAACTATACCTAAACACCTAAGGTGTATGGGTATAGTTGCCCGCGCCGCGATAACTCGTACGCCGCCCCACCCGGGATCCGACCCCCGAGGAGGTCTTTCTCCGATGCCTCTGCCTCTCATGCCGCCACGCGCCCGCCTGGGCCTCGCAGGAGCAGTGACCGTGCTCGTTCTCGCTGGGTGTGCCGCAGATTCGGACACCGACGCGCCTAACCCAACGGCCTCGGCTTCTTCTCCCGCGCCGTCCTCCGAGAACGACTCCTCGTCCGGCCATGGGCACAAGCACGAGATGCGGGAGGCCGAGGGAGCCCCGGCGCCTTCGGTGAGCATGCAGGTGAGCGAGGACCCTGTGTCGGGCTGGAACGTGCGGCTCAAGGTCAAGGAGTTCGCCTTCACCCCGGAGCGCGCCGGCGGAAAGCCCCGTGACGCGGAAGGCCACGCCCACCTGTACGTGGACGACGAGAAGGTCGCCCGTGTCTATGGCTCCTGGTACCACCTCCCCGCCTCGGCCGTGCCCGAGGGCGAGCACACCCTGTCGGTGCGGCTCTCGGCCAACGACCACAGCACCTGGGGCATTGACGGAAAGCCGATCGCCGACAGCGCCACGATCACGGGAGAGGGCAGTGACGGCTCATCTGCGTCCTCCGACACCGACAACGACAGCGAAGGTGACGCCGACGTCACCGCCGAGATCAGCGTGAGCGACGGATCCGTCTCCCCCGAGCCCGGTCGGCTGGAGGTCGAGAAGGGGCAGCGGGTGCGCATCGAGGTCACCGCTGATACCGCTGACACTGTCCACCTGCACGGTTACGACATCGGGGAATCGGTCGGGCCCAAGAAGCCGGCCGTCCTCACCTTCACCGCTGATCAGGCCGGGGTCTTCGAGCTGGAAACCCACGACTCCGGACTCCTCCTCACCCAGGTCGCGGTTGAATGAACCCGAATCTCGGCCTCGCTGTCGATCTCGCGCACGGTATCGGCGGACGCGACGACCTGCCACTACCGCTCTCACACGCCCTGACCGGCGCGGCCGTCGCCGTCGTCGTGTCGTTCGTCGCGGCGGGGCTGCTCTGGCGCACACCGCGGCGGCCCGGCGACACCGCGGGGCGCCCGCTGCCGCCACGCCTCCAATCGGCCCTTGACGGGCCGGTGATCCGCTGGGGGCTGCGCCTGCTCGGGCTCGCCGCAGCCGTCTTCGCCGCGGTAGCGGCGGTGCTCGGGCGGAACGACGCGCTCAACCCGGTGCCGGGGTTCGTCTACGTGTTCCTCTGGGTCGGACTGGTCCCCGCCTCGCTGCTCTTCGGGCCGGTGTGGCGGCTGCTCAACCCGCTGCGCACCGTCCACCTGCTCCTGGCCCGCCTCACACGCACCCCTCCCGACCGCGGGCTATGGCGCTGCCCCGACTGGCTCGGGTACTGGCCGGCGGCGGCCGGGCTGCTCGCCTTCACCTGGTTGGAGCTGGTGTGGCCGCACAGCACGGATCTGGCGAGCCTGCGACTGTGGTTCGCGGCCTACGCGGCCGTGCAGCTCCTCGGTGCGCTGGCGTTCGGAAACCGGTGGTTCGACCGCGCCGACGCCTTCGAGGTGTACTCCACCCTCATCGGGCGGCTCGCCCCGCTGGGACGTCGCGGCGACGGGCGGCTGGTCCTGCGCGGGCCGTTCAGCGGGCTCGACGGGATGAAGCCGGTCGCGGGCATCACGGCAACAGTGTCGGTGATGCTCGGTTCCACCGCCTTCGACAGCCTGGCCAGCGCGCCGTGGTGGATCGGCTACACCCAGACCGTCCCCCTGCCCGGGCTGCTCACCGGAACACTCGGCCTGGTCGGCATGGCGCTGCTGGCCGCGGCTCTGCTGTCGGGAGGCGCGCTCCTGGCCGGCGTGATCGGGGGGCGGAGCCGGGCCGGGCTGCCGTCGGCGTTCGCCCCCTCGGTCATCCCGGTGGCCACGGGCTACCTGATCGCCCACTACTTCTCACTGTTCCTGTTCGAGGGCCAGCGCACCCTCATCCTGGCCTCCGACCCGCTGGGCACCGGCGCGAACCTCTTCGGTACCGCCGAGCGCGGGGTGGAGTTCAGCGTGGTTTCCCCGGAGACGATCGCGTTGGTCCAGGTCGGCGCGGTGGTGGCCGGCCACGTCGTGGGCGTGGTCGCGGCGCACGACCGGGCGATCCGGCTGTTCGCGGCGCGCCGGGCCGTGCTCACCCAGCTCCCGCTGCTGGTGCTCATGGTCGCCTACACCGTTGGCGGGCTCGCCCTGCTGTTCGCCACGTGAGCGCCTCGGTGGCGTGTTTCTCGGGGGTGCGGGCCACGGCACACAGGACAACGCCTAATCTGTTTAGGTGGCAGGGATTCGCGCAGTGACGTGGGACGACGGAGGGCGAAGGCCATGGGGCGCAGCACGCGGCTGGTGATCACGGCGGCCGCAGCCATCGCCGCGCTCGGTGTCACCACCGCCGTGGGCGCCGTGCTGCTCTCCGAGGGTCGCGGCACCGAGCGCGTTCCGTCACCGGAAGCCACGAGCGCGCCTACCGGAGTCACCCGGTACGCCCTGGCGGAGCGTCCCGACGCGCCGCCACTGGCCGGGCCGCGGCTGGACGGCGGGCGGATGGATCTCGACGCACCAGACGGTCAGGGCCAAGTGAGCGTCATCAACGTCTGGGGATCGTGGTGCCCGCCGTGCCGCGAGGAGGCACCGGATCTCCAGCGCGTCTGGGAGGGCGTCGAGAGTGACGGAGTGCGGTTCATGGGCGTGAACACCCGCGACACCGAGGCGGGCGCGGAGGCGTTCGTCGAAGAGTTCGGCGTCACCTACCCGAGCATCGTCGACCCCGACGGCGATGCCCTGCTCGCCTGGCGTGAGATCATCCCGGTCCAGGCGATCCCGAGCACCGTCGTGGTCGACCGTGAGGGGCGGGTGGCCGCCCGTGTGATCGGCCCCGTTGACGCCGCCACCCTGCGCGGCCTCGTCAACGACATCGTGAACGAAGGGAAGCCAGCACAGTGAACCTCCCCCGTCGCGGCAGGACCCGACCCGCCGGTCGTCACGGTCACCCTCGTCGTCCCGGTCGCATCGGTGCGGCCTCCGCGCTCGCCGTCGCACTCGCCGCCGCAGGGTGTGCGGCCCCAGGCGGGGAGGCGACGGGTGACAGTCCCTTGACCGTCATCGACGGCGAGTCCAACAACGGCTACCACGGCAACTACATGGAGCCGCCCTACCAGATGCCGGCGCTTACCTTCACCGACACCTCGGGCCGGGACTTCGACCTGGCAAGGACACCACGAAGCCCCTGACCCTGGTGTTCTTCGGCTACACCAACTGCCCCGACGTGTGTCCCACCGTCCTGGCCGACGCCGCGGCGGCGATCCGCCGCATGCCCGAGGAACGCAAGGACGACGTGGAGCTCGTCTTTGTCACTACCGACCCCGACCGCTTCGACCCGTCGTTCGTCGGCCTGACTGGCGACATGGACACGATTGAGCAGGCGGCCGACGACCTCATCGTGGAGATCGAGCCGAAGGAAGAGCAAGCCGACGGCGGCTACACCACCGACCACGGATCCCATGTCATCGGCTTCGACGCCGACGATCAGGGCTGGCTCCTGTGGACGCCCGGCACACCCGTGGGCGATCTCCGCGAGGACTACACCCGCTTCCTCACCGAGTTCCCCGCGGACTAGGCGCGGTCTGTCGGGGCCACTCCTCGCGGTTGCGCATCAGCACATCGAGACGGCGCTCGAACTCCCCGTGATCGACCTCTCCTCGGGCGTAACGCTCCTTGAGCATCTCAATCGGCCCGTCGACGACCGGCGGAGGCGACTGCCGGTGCCGAACAGTCGGCGTGGCGAGAGTGGTGAGGGCCGTGTTCCGCAGGACCAGGATGGCGACAGCGATGACGACCGCGACGGTCAGCAGCGGCGCCAGCGTGGTCGCGACAGCCTCGGCCCACCCGGTCTCCGCTCCCGTCATGCCGTGGCATCCCATCATGCTGGCCCCTTTTCTTCGCGAGGTGCGTGCCGTCCCGCCGAACCGGGATCCGACCGCTCATGAGCGACCGGCCACCTCTTCTACCTAAGAACCTTAGGTTATTGGCTGCTGTCAGCGCAGCTCAAGATCCCCCACCTTTCATCGCTGTGCTGCCGTACCGCCCTTCACAGAGACCGGCAGGCCGCGCGTCCGAGAGCTCGTGGTCACGCCTTGGGGGAGCGCTGGAGCCATTGGAAGGAGGGAGCGCCGTAGCCGTCGGGCTCGGTCGGGGAATCGGGGCCGAATTCGAGGGCGCAGTCGGCAGCCAGTTGGATGATGGTGCGGCGCACTTCGAGATTGGCCTGCCAGTGGCCGGGGAAGACGGTGCTGCCGTACCGGGCGCCGAGGAGGTTGCCGCAGATGGCACCCGTGGAGTCGCTGTCGCCTGAGTGATTGACGGCCAGGCGGAGGCCGCGGCGGCCGATTTCGGCGGGGCCTCTGCGAGAGGAGTAGGGGTTCGGTGGGTCGTTGACCATGGACAGCTCGGCGGACAGGGCGGCGTAGACGCCCATGGCCAGGGCCTCTTCTCCGGTCCAGCCACTTCCTAGCCGTTCCAGCTGTTCAGGCCTTGGTGATCCCTGCCTCGCGAGCGTGATCGCGGCGTCAAGTGCCTTCGAGGTCTCCTCGTGCCCTTGCCGCTCCATGAGTTCAGCGCGTGCCAGCTCCAGAGCCGAATCCAACTGCGCGCCGCGGACTAGAGACCACACGGTAGCGGCGAGTACGCCCGCCGACAGGTAGCCGCTGGGGTGTCCGTGTGTCAGAGCTGCCGCGCGGCAGCCCATGTCGAAGGCGACTTCGACGCTGATGACCCCGAAACCGCAGGGGGCGGCACGCATGACGCCGCCGCAACCCTTGGAGTCGTTGATCGGTTCGTCGACCGTGCCCAGGGGCCACCCCGGCTTCTGCCGCTCCGCGGCCTTGTGCAGGGCCGACAGGCAGGTCTTACCGGGGCCGCGCCGGGACATCATCACGTTGTCCTGACCCAACCAGCCGTAGCCCCCACCCAGCCCCTGCTCCGGGATGTTTTCACCCTGCCCCCGCAACCACACCAGGTAGGACTCTTGCAGCATCCCGATCGCCGCGCCGCCGATCCCTTTGGCGCGTTGCCGCACCGACGCCTGGATCAAGGCCTGCGCGGTGAACGCCATCATCTGCGTGTCGTCGGTGATCGCTCCGACGCCGACCCGCTCAGGGCTGTACTCGGTGAGACCGTCGGGGCCGTACTTCTCCCTGATCTGCGCGATGGGGATCCCCTCGATCGGCGCCCCCAGCGCATCACCGATAGCGCCGCCCAGCAGGCAGCCCAGCAGGCGATCCGGATCGGGGTCGGGGAGGAGGCGCGGCATTGTCGACATCGTGGAGGAGCCCATGCGGGAGAGTATGGCAGCGGCCTCAGACACGGCCGTGTACCCGGTCGCTGCCGTACTCTCCCGCATGCCAGTCACGTTTCCCGCCGATCCGGACCCCTCGCCCCTCGTCCGTCGGCCTCGTCATGGGCCTGGCAAACACTCCCCGCGGGAGGAGAGGCGCTAACGCGCGCCACCTCCGACCGTGACCGAATCGGTGGTCAGGCGGCCATCCCGCATGCGGGAGACCGTGTCGGCCCGGTCCAGATACTCGGTGTCGTGGGTGACGACGACCGTGGCCACGTTGTACTCGCGGGTGATCTCGGTGAGCAGGTCCATGATCTGCGCTCCCCGGTCGTGGTCGAGGGCGGCGGTGGGCTCGTCGACCAGGAGTACCTGCGGCTCGCCGGTCAGCGCGCGGGCGATGTTGACGCGCTGGCGTTCGCCGCCCGACAGCTGCGCTGCGCGCCGGTGCTGCTTGCCGTCCAATCCGACGATCGCCAGCAGGTGTTCGGCCGCCTCCCGGCGCTTTCGCGCCGACCGCCCTCGCATGTGCTCGGTGACCAGCAGCTGGTCGACCGCGGTGAGCGAGGAGATGAGGTTGGGCTGCTGGAAGACGATGCCGATCCGGCTCATCCGCAGTCGGCTCAGCTGGGCGGGAGATAGAGACGTGGCCTCGGTGCCGTCGATTCGGACACTGCCGGAATCGGGGCGGATCAGCGTCGAAGCGACTGCCAGCAGGCTCGACTTCCCCGAGCCCGATGGCCCCAGGACCGCGTGCAGCTCGCCGGGGCCCACCTCTAGGGACACGCGGTTCAGGGCGGTCACGGTGGAGTCGCCGTCGGGGTAGGTCAGCACGATGTCGGTCAGTTCGATGCTCATCGGACGCCTCCAAGGGCGGTCAGCGGGTCGACGGAGGTGATGCGGCGGACGGACAGGACCGCCCCGAGCATGCCGAGGACGACCATCGCGGCCACCGGCAACACGGTGGTCGCGACCGTCAGCGAGAACGGAACGACGCGCTCGGCTAGGACCCCCACCCCGAATCCGGCGAGCCCGCCGACACCGGCGCCTGCCAGGAGCACCAGCAGCGCCTGCGCGAGGGCGTCGCGCAGCAGGTAACCGGTCGAGCCACCGAGCGCCTTGAGAATGGCGATGTCGCCCGACCGCTGGATGGTCCACACCGTCAGGAAGGCGCCCACGACCAGGGCGGAGATGGCGTACAGGAACCCCTGGATCATCAGTAGCGAGCCGTTCTCGGAGGAGAACGCGCCGATCGCCGACAGGCTGTCGGAGCGGGTGGCCGACACGGTTTCGGCGTCGGTGTCGATGGCCGCCGTATCGGCGGGGGCGTGATCGGCGCCCATGCCGATCGCGATCACCGTTCCGGCAGGGGAGCCGTTGGCCGTACCGGATGGGGCGAAGGAGCGCCAGGTGTCCAGGGACGTCCACACCACCGGTGTGTGGCTGTAGCTGTCGTCCCGAGCTATGCGGGTGATGGTGAGGTCGGTGCCGCCGAGCGTCAGGACGTCGCCCACCTCCAGCCCTTTCTCATCGGCCAGCGAACGCCCGACGACCAGGCTGTCGTCCGCGGTGCCGTCAGGCGCCAGGTCCTCGCCCGGCTCGGCGGCGAAGATGGTCGCGGCGGTTGTGGAACCGTCCGGCGCCTCCACCCGGGTTTGGGTGATGCCCAGCGGTTCGGCCCAGGCGACGCCCTCGGCTCCCGCCCACGTGTCGACCTGATCTGCGGTGACTGAGCTGTCCGCGAACGACTCCTTGGGTTCGGAGTCCCCGGCGGCGCCGAAGGCGATCCGGTCGGCGGGCAGGCGGTCGACGGCGGAGACGGACTCGGCGGCAAGTCCTGCGGTGAGTCCCGACAGCAGGACGACCAGCAGGGTGATGAGGGCGACGACCGAGCCCATCAGCGCGAACCGCCCCTTGGCGAAGCGGATGTCACGGATGGCTACGAACACGGATGTCTTCTTCCAATGCGGGTGAGGCCTTTTCAGTGCTTCACCCACGATCGCGACGCGGAGCGCGGATTCCATCGGGGCGACGGATGGTTCTGCGGAGCGAGATGGATGATCGCGGCATCAACCGTTCGGTTGATGCCTGGTGGGACGCGAGACGCCTAACGTGAGAGGGATATGGATACCGCTCACCAGGCGCCCTTCTCCTCGTTCAGTACGGGGACCGTGACCGTGCTCGCGGTAATGAGGGCGTGCCTGCACGCGGCCTTTTTCGTCCTCCTGGGCGTCGCTGCGCTGCGCCTCTTCACCGTGCGCGAGGCCGGGCACTGGAGCTGGGCGGCGCTTGTCGGCGCCGCGCTGCTCGCCGCCCTGTACACCAGCGGGCCGTTGGTGATGCGTCGGCTGCCGCCCGGCCGCCTCCCCGCCCGTTCCGCCGCGCGGGTGTGGCTGGCGCTGGTCACTGCGCTGTGGGCGATCCTGCTGCTGATCAGCCCGGACTTCTCTTGGCTGGCCTTCCCGCTGTTCTTCCTCCATCTCCACCTGCTGCGCCGCTACCACGCCGTGGTCGCGGTGGCCGTGATCACCGGCGCGGTCATCGCGGCGCAGGCGCTGCACGCCCGCGACATCTCCGTCGCCATGGTGCTGGGGCCGACGCTGGGGGCCGCCTTCGCGGTCGTGATCGCCCTGGGGTACTCCGCCCTCTATGCGGAGAGCGAGCAGCGCCGGCGGCTGATCGACGATCTCCGGCGCACTCAGGACGAACTCGCCGACTCCCAGCACCGCGCGGGCGCACTCGCCGAGCGCGAGCGGCTCGCCCGCGAGATCCACGACACCCTGGCCCAGGGACTGTCCAGCATCGTCCTGCTGTTGCGGTCCGCCGAGGGAGCTGTGCGAGCCGATCCGGACGCCGCCCTTGCCCGTATCGCTGAGGCCCGGGAGTCCGCATCGGAGAACCTGGACGAGGCGCGTGGATTCGTGCGCGGCCTCGCCCCGCCCGCGTTGGCGGGTGGGGGCTCGTTGCCCGATGCCCTGCGGCGGCTGTGCTCGCGCGTGGCGGCGGCGAGCGGGATCGACTGCCAATGCCGGGTGGAAGGAGAGCCCGTGCCGCTTCCGGCCGACTACGAGGTGGCGCTGCTTCGGGCGGCGCAGGCCAGCCTCGCCAACGTCGCCGCGCATTCGGGCGCGAGCACGGCCGTGGTCACGCTGGCGTACCTGGGCACCGAGGTGACCCTGGACGTATTCGACAACGGGCGCGGATTCGACCCGACTGCCGTGCCGCAGTCCCGTTCCGACGGCACCGGATACGGGATGCGGGCACTCCGTGACCGCATCACCGCGCTCGGGGGCCGTCTCCACATCGAATCCGCTCCAGGGGAGGGCACCGCGGTTGCCGTGGCCCTTCCGTTCGTCGCTGAGAACAACAACGCGAAGGAGGAGGAGTGAGCGGCGGACCGCTGCGGATCCTGCTCGTCGACGACCACCCCGTGGTGCGGCGCGGGCTGCGCGCGATGTTCGACGAGCGCGAGGATATGGAGGTCGTGGCCGAAGCCGCTGACGGGCGGGAGGCCCTGGATGTCCTCGACACGGCCGCCGTCGACGTCGTCCTGATGGATCTGCAGATGGGCCAGGGTATGGACGGCGTCAGGGCCACCCGGACCATCAGCGAGCGCGCGGACGCTCCGCCCGTACTTGTCCTGACCACCTACGACAGCGACGCCGACATCCTCGCCGCAGTCGAGGCGGGAGCCACCGGCTACATGCTCAAGGACGCCCCGCCCGACCAGCTGTGCCAAGCGGTCGCCGCCGCGGCGCGCGGCGAGACCGCCCTGGCCCCGAACGTGGCCGCACGCCTGATGGGTCGCCTGCGCTCTCCCCAACCGGCGCTCAGCGCACGCGAGATCGAGATCCTGGGGCTGCTGGCGCGCGGACTGTCGAACAGGGCGCTCTCCCGCGAACTGTTCATCAGCGAGGCCACCGTCAAGACCCACCTGGTGCACATCTTCGACAAGCTCGGCGTCGGCAACCGCACGGCGGCGATCTCCACGGCCCTGGAGCGCGGCATCATCCGGCCACGCTGAGGCGTGTCCTCAGTATCGGTGCAAGCCGGGGCAGTTATGAATCAGACAGACATATGTGTAAGAATCTGTCGTCCCTGACTCTTTTTATTGATGATTGTCCTGATTAAATGAGCTACCCTCACAACCCATCGCAGCAGTATCCTCATCCTCGCCCTGGCGGTGGCTACGAGCCGCCCACTGGATACGGCCCTCCGCCCGGCTACGCGGCCGCTCCGGCATACTTCCCGCCGGGGTACTATCAACCTTTTTCTCCCTGGCCGCCGCCAGCCAGTTGGGGTTTGCGAGCCGTCGCATTGATCCTCGACTCGTTCATCAGCCTGCTCATATTCGCCGTGATCTTTGTTCCCGGCATTTTCTTTTCCATCGAGATCTTCGACGCCGAGGGCAAGTCGATGGACGAGACGCCGGAAATGGCGGTCGCGATGCTGGTGCTGATCCTTGTCGGAGTAGCAGCCTCCTTCTCATACTTCTGGTTGACGCATGCACGTAGCGGGCAGCCGCTCGGCAAGAAGTTGATGGGGATCAAGGTGATCTCGCTGCGTACGGGCATGCCGCCGTCTCTCGGCGCGTCGGCGCTGCGCCAGTTCATCCGCATGATGCTCGGGCTCTTGGGCTGGCTGGGATCGCTGCTCAACTACCTGTGGCCGCTGTGGGACGAGCCAAACCGTCAGGCGATCCACGACAAGGCCGCAAGCACCCGAGTCGTCAAGGTCCGCGGCGTTGCGGAGACCCCTATTCAGCCGTATAACTACTGAGCTATTCACGCGCGATGCCGGTTTCCGCCTCGCTTCTGTTGATCTCGGGGGTCGAGGGTTTCCCGACGTACCGGTGCCACGCCCCCCAGCGGACGGGGCGCGACCGAGCCCGGACCGGTCACCGGCCCGGGCTCGGTCACCACGCCGCATCAGCTCGACTGGGGCTCGGCGCGCTCTCCCTTGAACAGGAAGGTGGGGCCGTAGGCGTAGGAGTCAACCATCTCGTAGAACTTCTCGATGGTCGGGTTGTTGCAGTGCTCCTCGAACGCCGCACTCGAGGTGTAGACCTCGTCCAGGTAGAAGCGGTTGGGGTTGTTTTCGTCGCGGATGACCTCGAAGCGCAGGGTGCCCGGCTCATTGGCCAGGGAGCTCTCGGCGTCGAAGAGGCCGGCGGCGACGAAGTCGTCGCGCTTGTTCGGCGGGACGTCGAACTGGACGAGCACGTGGTACGTCATGATGAATTCCATTCAGTGGTCGTTCGCTGCTGTTTGCCGACTGATCCCTCAGCGGCAAAAACCACTCTGCCGGGAAATTCTCCGGCTGCACAGGCTCGGATTTTCCAAGGAATGGAATTCCTGGCATGGGTCATCCTGGTAATGGCGGTACCCCTGTCAGCTGGCGGCACCCTTGGCCGCCAGCAGCCGCAGATTCGAAGCCGCCGAAGTTCCCGGTTCCGGTAGATAGGCCACAACGGACTGGTCCGGGTCATCGGGCAGCTGCAGTGTCTCGAATGACACCTGTAAGGTGCCGACCAGCGGGTGGAACAGCGGCTTGGGGCCGTGGGTGACATCCCGCACGTCGTGCTCGGACCACATTCGACGGAAGTCCTCGCTGTTCGAGCTCAGTTCCTCGATCAGCGCCGCCAGCTGCGGGTCGTCGGGGTGGCGGCCCGCGTCCAGCCGCACGAACGCGACGGTGTCCTCGGCCTTCTCCTGCCAGCGGATGTAGCGCTGGCGCGCCGAGGTGTCCAGGAAAGTGAGCCGGGCGAGGTTGCGTTCCTGACGCGACAGTGCCGGGAAGTCGGCGATCAGGATGCGCGCGAGTTCGTTCCAGGCGAGGATCTCCAGGCGGCGCCCCACCACATACGCCGGTACGTGTTCGAGGGCGTCCAGCAGCGCCCGCACCCCCGCGCGCACTTCCTGCCGATGTTCGCCGACAGTCCGGACGTCCTCGCCGCGCACCAGGGCATACAGGTGCGCCCGCTCGAACTCGTCCAGCCGAAGCGCTTCCGCAAGGGCGTTGAGTACCTCCGGTGAGGCCTGCCCGCCGCGCCCCTGCTCGAGGCGCACGTAGTAGTCGATACTGATCCCGGCCAGCTGGGCCAGCTCCTCACGGCGTAGCCCCGGAACCCGGCGGCGTCCGCTGAACCCGGAACTCCGGACCAGCCCCACATCTTCGGGTCGGAGACGCGCTCGCCGTGATCTGAGGAATTCCTTCAGTTCCTCTTGCCGGTCCACCTCTCGCACCCCTCTCGCTCCCACATTGCCGTGCGCCCAGCCGCGGGTCTACGGTGCCGGCCGCTCATATCCAGGATGGCGGCGAAGAGGCCCAGCTCCGTTCACCGGTCACGGCCGTGTTCGGAGTCACGATGGGTGATGTTCTACGTGGTTCGTGCTCCCGACGGGGCGAGATGGTTCATCAGGGAGACGAATCGCAGCCACCCTTCTGGAGTGTTGCCATCCCCGAGGGGGAACCACACGGCGGGCTGGGCGCGTGGGCCGAGCAGGTGGCCTTGGGCCGGTGACTCCAGGACGTGGTCCAGGCCCGTCTCGGCGGCGGGTTCGGGGCCGAGGGCCAGGCCGACCGGGGTGGGGACGGATGGCACGTGCGGCTCGTAGGTCAGGTCGGGGCGGCCCGGGAGGCGGTGGGCGGTCAGGGTTTGCAGGGTGCCCTGGGAGGCGAGGTCCTGGACGATGTCCTCCAGCCGGTGCAGGGCGGGTTCCTCGTCCTCGGCGTAGGCGACCGCGAAGGTGATCTTCTCCTTGACGCCGGACA
The DNA here is from genome assembly GCF_002263495.1 of Nocardiopsis gilva YIM 90087. Lineage (NCBI taxonomy): Bacteria > Bacillati > Actinomycetota > Actinomycetes > Streptosporangiales > Nocardiopsidaceae > Nocardiopsis > Nocardiopsis gilva. The sequence goes on from NZ_CP022753.1 coordinate 1,025,228, forward strand.
CCACCCGGGAGACGCGCTGCGTGCCGATGCTGGGGCGGGCGTCTCCGCCGGGGCCGACGAAGGTCAGCCAGGTCTGCTGGGGTGCTCTGTGGCGGCACATATCCGTGAGGGCTGTGCGGTCCCACGAGCTGAGGGCGGGTTCGCTGGTGCCCCAGCCGCCAGGCGGCGTTCCGGTGAAGGTGCGCGTCAGTGCTTCGGCCGCCGCCCCCAGCACGAGTGCGTCCGTGGCGGGGTGCACCACGGTGACGTCGATGATCAGGTGGGAGCCGAGGACGGCCGACTGGTCGAGGAACGTCGGTGCGGGAGTGCTCGCAGTGGTGCCGTCAGCGGCACGCGCGTCCGGTCGCGGGTCGTTCGGCGTCTCCTTCGGGACGTAGCCCGACGATTCATCCCAGACCAGCGGGAGCCCGGAAAGGCCGTCGTAGTGGCCGCCGGAGCCATCGGGCTCCTCGACGACCCAGCGCGCCTGCGGTCGGCTCAGCAGGGTGCGCAGTGGGAACGTGATGCGCGACTCCGTCGGCGTCACGACCTGGAGCCCTCGCCGCTCCTTGGCGAACGTCGCCAGGGCGTCCGCCAGCCACGAAGAGAAGGGGACGACGGGACGGTCTTGGTAGACCAGGAGCGTCTGGTCGGTGGCGATGTCGACTGCGGGGTGGATCGTCACTGCGCGTTCTTCCCGTTGGTGTCGATGCGATGGGTGGCGTGGTCCGCGGCCGGGCCGCCTCCGGCCGGACGCGGTCGGGACGACCAGACCGTCCCGCCGAGCCGCTCCACCAGGGCGTCGGCGAAGCGGTGGGCGAGTGCGGCGGTGTCGGTGGTGCCCCGGGCCGCGCTCGACGCCCGGACCTCGACCCACCAGCACGGGTCGGGCATGCGCGCCGCTGTCTCGGCCCCGAGCAGCCGCCCCACCTCGCCGGGCACGTCCACGCGCTGCGCCGCCTCGATGCTGACCAGCGGGGCGCTGTCGTCATCCCGAAGCTGGACGACCGCGCCTCCTCCCACGCCCCGCACCCGCAGGTCGGGTCCGGCGTCCACCATCGCGTCGACCAGCGCCCGCATATCCGGGTCCTGTCTGACCAGCGCGACCACGTCGTAGGTCAACGGTGCTCCTCTTCCAGAATGGCCGTTTGCATGAGCCGCGGCGTCGACTCCCCGCGTCGGATCCAGCGGCCCCGCCCCGGCGGCTGCCGGTTGGCGTAGATGCGCGGGAAGAGCTGGCCCTCGCCCCGGTCGCCCGACATCAGCAGCGCGCTGGTGCCGATCTCCCGCATGGACTGGACGAGCGGGTCGTACAGCCCGCGTCCGGCCCCCGCCACGCGGCGGGTCACGACGAAGTGCAGCCCGATGTCCCGCCCGCTCGACACGAACGGGACGAAGGCGGCCAGCGGCTTCTGCCCGGCCGTCGTCAGCACGTCATAGTCGTCGACCAGGACCACGATCCGCGGCCCGGAGATCTCCCCGTCTCCCGCCTCCGACTGCTGTGCCGCGGTCTCGTCGGGCAGCCGCCCCTCCAGCTCCTTGGCCACGCCGCCGGCCAGTCCCGCGCACACCCGCGCATTGCTGGCATAACCGCCGAGGTAGGGCTCGGGGATCACGTCGCGCAGCGCCCGCCGCGGGTCCATCACCGCGAATACCAGCTCCGAGGAGCTGTAGCGGGCCATCAGCCCCTCCGCGACCAGGCGCAGGAGGTTGGTCTTGCCGCACTCCCCATCACCCATGACCAGCAGGTTCTGGTCGTGGTCGAACAGGTCGAGGAGGACCGGCTCCAGCGCCCGCTCGTCGACGCCGAACGGGACCAGGCGGGGTTCCGTGCCCGGACCCGGCAGGGTGCGCGCCGATAGGCGGTGCGGCAGCACCCGGACCGGCGGGGCGATCGGCCCGCGCCACGCTCCGCTGATCGCCCGCGCCGCCTTCTCCACGACCTCGCCCAGATTCCGGTCGTCCGGTTCGCCGTCGATGCGGGGGAGCGCGACCTGACCGAAGAGCTTGCCGTCGGTCAGCGCCCGCCCTGGCGCCTTCGCGCTGATCGTCTCGGCCAGTTTGCGGTCCACCGAGGAGTCCGACGGGTCGTTGAGCCGCAGCTCCACCTTCTGCCCGAAGTTCGACTGCATGGCGATGCGCACGTCGTTCCACCGCAGCATCGCCGCCACGACGTGGATGCCGTACCCGCCGCCGCGCTGCAGGAGGTCGGAGACCATGTCGTTGATCTCGTCGAAGTCGTTGCGGATCGCACCGAAACCGTCGACGCACAGCACGACGTCGGCGCACGGCAGCTCGGGCACCTCGCCACGCTCGTGCATCCGCCGCAGCTGCTCGATGGAGTCGATGCCGCGCTCCCGGAAGACCTCCTCGCGGCGCTCCAGCATGCCGTGGATCTCCTCCACGGTGCGCCGCACCCGCTCGGCGTCGGTCCGTCCGGCGACGCCGCCGACGTGCGGCAGCCCGGACAGCGCCTGCAGACCGCCGCCCACCAGGTCGAGCGCGTAGAGGGCGAGCTGGCTCGGCGTGTGGGTCAGGGCGATGGACAGCGCCATCGTGCGCAGCAGCGTGGTCTTGCCGGTCTGCGGCCCGCCGATGATGGCCAGGTGGCCGCCCGACTCCGTGAGGTCGAGCGCCCACAGCCCCTGCCACTGCTTGGCCGCGTCGTCGAGCTGCCCGACGGGCACCTGCAGCGGGCGCAGGTCGTCGGGCACCGGCAGGCGCATCCCGGCACCGTCGTCCCGCACCGGTCCGGTGACCGCGTCCAGGGTGGTGGCCGACGGCAGCGGCGGCAGCCAGACGTCCCGGGTCGGCACGCCGTGCCGGGACAGCTGCCCGACCATCACGTCCAGCAGCGTCGGCCCCACGGTGCGCTGGGGCAGGACCGTGTCCTCGTCGGCGGCCGACGGCGAGGCCTCCGCCGCCTGCGCGCCTTCGGCCTCCCCTGCGGTGTAGGCGGTGTAGGGCCGCACCGGCGGTGGGCCCTTGCGCTCGGCCTCCTCCTCGGCGGCGACCGGGCCCCGATAGGGGCCGGAGACGTATCCGGCCTTGAAGCGCTGGTAGACGGTGGTGTCGACCTTGAGGTAGCCGAAGCCCGGCAGCGAGGGCAGGTGGAACGCGTCAGGGCTGTCGAGGACGGTCCGGCTCTCCTCCTCCGAGAAGGTGCGCAGCCCCAGCCGGTAGGAGAGGTAGGTGTCCAAGCCGCGCAGCTTGCCGCCCTCGATCCGCTGGCTGGACAGCAGCAGGTGCACGCCGATGCTCCGGCCGATCCGCCCGATGGACAGGAACAGCTCGATGAAGTCGGGCCGGGCGGTCAGCAGCTCGCCGAACTCGTCGATGATCACCAGCAGGTGCGGCAGCGGCGGCAGGCTCGGGTCGTGCTTGCGCTTGTGGGCGTAGTCGCCGATCCCGGCCACGTTGCCCGCGTCGCGCAGCACCTCCTGGCGGCGCTGCACCTCGCCCGAGAGACTCGTGTAGGCGCGCTCGATCAGCGCGGCGTCGTCCTCCAGGTTGGTGATGACCCCGGCGACGTGCGGCAGGTCGGCGAAGGGCGCGAACGTGGCACCGCCCTTGTAGTCCATCAGCACCATGCTGACGTCCTCGGGGGGATGCGCCGCGGCCAGCGCGGCGACCAGCGTCCGCAGCATCTCGCTCTTGCCGGAACCGGTGGCTCCCACGCACAGCCCGTGCGGCCCCATACCGAGTTGGGCCGCCTCCTTGAGGTCGAGGATGACCGGCTGCCCCAGGTCGTCGACGCCGATCGGGACGCGAAGGAAGGCGCGTTCGCTGCGCGGCGCCCACAGCCGCTCGACGTCCATGTCGCCCGGGTCGCTCACGCCCATCATGGTCGGGAAGTCGACGCTCCCGCCTTCGGCGGCGGTCTCCTCGATCGACTCCTGGGAGAGGCGGAGCGGGGCGAGCATCCGCGCGATGCCGGAGAGGGACGCCGCGGGCACGTCGTCGACGGTGCCGGTGAGCACCGGCGGGTCGGCGACACGGAGGTCTTCCATCCGCACCTGGTCCCCGGAGACCGTCAGCCGGATGCTCACGTCGCCCGGCTCGTGCACCTGCTCGGACACGAGGTGGACGACGGTCGCGCCGAGGTCGGACGGCGGCACCGCGTCGTCCGGCCGGGCCAGCTCGCAGGCCACCTGGCCGTGGGTGTCGTGGACGACCACCAGGCGCCGCATTTTCGCATACGCCTCGCGCTTGCCCATGCCGCGGCGCACCTCGGCCGCGAAGTCGTTGCGTGCGCGCAGATCGTCGGAGAGCAGCGCCCCCAGCTTGGCCGGGGTGGCGGCGATGAGGCGCGCGTTGACGCCGCTGTCGCGCCGCTGCTGGTCGAGCGCCTGGGGCAGCCACTTCACCCAGTCCCAGTCCTCGGCACGCGAGGTCGGGTGCATCACCGCCAGCGCGGCGTCCTCCGGGGCGTGGAACACGCTGAACTGCGCGAGCAGCGCCCGCATCAGGCGCAGGACGTCCTCACGCTCGCCGATCACGCTGATGTTGCCCACCATGTCCAGCGGCACGGTGAGCGGCATCTCCGGGATCTTCTCGAAGCGCCGGATCGCCCCTCGGGCCTCGGAGAGCATGAAGGGGTCGGTGGGGGCGAGCGCGGTGCCCTTCTCCGCCAGCCGGAGCAGGCGCCCGGGCATGATGCCGGTGCCGATGCGCACCCGGAGGAAGTCGCGGTCCCTGCGGCGGCGCTCCCACAGGCGCGTCGGGTCGTGCACGGCGTCGTACAGCGCCTCGGGCGGCGGGTCCAGCTGGCGGGCGTGGGCGCGGGTCTCCCGTTCCCACCGGTTCAGATCCTCGCGGAGTTCCTCCAGGTACTCGAGGTAGAGCTCCCGTTGGTTGCGGCGCTGCCGGGCGGCCTGGCCGCGGCGGGAGAAGAGCATGCCGATGGCGGCGAGCGCGGCGACGACCAGAACGATGGCGCCGAGTGCCATGAAGGCGGGGTTGCGCAGCACCATCATGATGGTCAGGCTGCCCATCATCCCGACCATCGGCAGGATGCTCATGAGCGGGTTGGTCTGCGCGTTGCCGTCGGGAAGGGTGGGCGGCGCCTCGACCTCGTGGGGTTCCTGCTGAGGAGGCGGATGCACGGTCCGGGCCGGGCGATGCACGATTCGGATCGACACCTTCACTCCTCCTCATTACGGACCGCCCAGATCCTAGTGCCCATGAGTGACGGCCGCCGGTGGCGGATAGGTGTCCGGTGTTCGCAGGTACGGGCGGTCGCCGGGGCGCTCAGTCCCGTGGAGCCGCGGACTCCAGGGCGGCGCGCAGGGAACCGAGCAGGTCGGCGATGCCCGGCGGGCCGTCGACGATCAGGTCGGCGCGCTCCGCCAAGGCGGTGACCTCGTCGGAGCCGCTGCACACGGTCAGACCGGCCACGCCCTTCTCGCGGAGCCGCTCGACGGCGTCGAACGCGGCGAGGTCACCGAGGTCGTCGCCCGCGAACAGCAGGGACGTGGCACCGCGTTCGGTGGTGAAGCGGGTGAGGGCCGCGCCCTTGTCCATGCCGGACGGGCGGAGTTCGATGACCATGCGGCCTGGCTCGACGGCCAGATCGGCGCGTTCGGCCAGCGCGGCGAGGGGGTGGCGCAGCAGGGACAGGGCTGCGTCGGGGTCGGGTGTGCGACGCGTGTGGACCGCCAGGGCGTGGCCCTTGTCCTCGATCCAGGTGCCTTCCGGGGCGTCGTACCGCCGCAGCAGGCCCGGAAGTTCCTCCCGGACGAGCTGTACCCCCGCGGGCGGCTCGGGCGCGTCGAGGCGTCCGGCCTCCCAGCGTTCGCGGCCGTACTGGCCGAGGACGACGACCCCCTCGATGCTGTCGAGACCCCCGTACTCCACCGCCAGCCCGGCCGGGCGGCCGGTGATGATGACGACCGACGCGACCAGGGAGGACAGCCGCGCCAGTTCGGCGGTGGCGCCGGGGTACGCGCGGGCGTCGCGCGGGTCGGGGACGATGGGGGCGAGCGTGCCATCGAAGTCGAAGGCGAGAACCGCACGAGACGGTTCGGCGAGCAGCCGGTCCAGCGCGGCGGAGCCCTCGATGCTGCGGGGGCGTGGCACGGTCGTCATTGCGGCCTTGGCCTTTCGCGACGGGGTGTCGGTGGTGAGGTGATCTGACGCCCGCGGGGGGAGGGGACGGGGCGGGCCCGTGGCGGCGCGTCGGCTAGAGCTGGATTCCCAGCATGCGGGCGGTCCGCTGGCGCCGCCGGTGGGCGCGGAGGCGGCGGAGCCGCTTCACGGTCATGGGGTCGAAGGCGAGTGCTTCGGGACGATCCACGAGACCGTTGAGGAGTTGGTAGTAGCGGGTCGGGGAAAACCCGAACTCATCGCGGATGGCCTGTTCCTTGGAGCCTTCGAGCTTCCACCACTGGCGTTCGAAGGCGAGAATACGCTGTTCGCGGTCGGCGAGTTCGGGTCCACCGGTGGATGCCGCCGTCTCCATCGGGATAACGGACGGTACTTCATCGAATGGACCGGGATCAGACATTGGGCGCCTCCTCGTCCGGATAGGCGCGACTCATGGTAGCGAGTCCGCAGTGGAACGGAAGAGGGGATCCGGGAGGACTCACCCTGGGGGTCACACTTCCCTGACCTTTAGGAGTGGCACCTGGATCACGACTTCCGTGCCCCTGGGCGATCCCGGTTCCCACCCGCCCCCAGCGGTGTGCACGAGGCCTCACGCGCAGACCTCCGTCCCATACCCGTACATGGCAGAATTGCCACCGCTCGTCCGCACAGCGGAGGCCGCGCGCGCGATCCACGACATGTCACAGGGGGACATTCTCATGCGCCCGATGCGCCCGAACACCGTCGGCACACCCGCTGCGCTGGGAGTGTGCGGGGCGATTCTCACCGCTCACCTGGCCGCCGCGGCTCCCGTCGCTGCTGACACGGTGGCCGACCTCCGCCCCGAGCAGTGGGGGCTGGAGGCCATCGGCGCGTCGAAGGCCTGGGACCAGAACCGGGGCAGCGGTGTCCTCATCGGGGTGCTGGGAACCGGCGTCGACAGCGAGCACCCGGACTTCCGCGACAGCGTCACCGTCGGCACCGACTTCACCGTCAAGAAGGGCGGCGAGAGCGCGGAGGCCGACGCAGCCTTCGGCGCGTCGGGCACCGAGACGGCCGGGATCGTCGGCGCGCGCGGGCACGGCCAGGAGCACAAGGGCGGAATGCTGGGCGTCGCGCCGGAGTCGCAGCTGCTGTCGGTGCGCGTGCAGAAGGAGAGCGCGGAGGACGCCGACGGCGCCGCTTCGGCGCAGGGGGACGGCGACGTCGATCCGGCCACGGCCCTGGAGAAGGGCATCCGCTACGCGGTCGGTGAGGGCGCGCAGGTTATCACCCTCCCCGAGGGCATGGGCGAGGCCGCGGGCGACGCCGACGTGCGGGAGGCCATCGACCACGCGGTCCGCACCGGCTCGCTCGTGGTCGTGCCCGCTGACGCGGGCTACCCCGCGGACTCCGAGGGCGTACTCGCGGTCGGGGCCGCCGACCGGCAGCTGCGGCCGATGGGCGGCGCGAACGCCCCGGCCGGTGTTCCGGCCGCCGAGCCCACCGAGAGCCCGTCGGCCGGGCTGATCGCTCCGGGCGACCAGGTGGAGACCATCACCGTCGAGACCGGCTACACCAAGGTCAGCGGCGACGATGCGGCCGCCGCGTTCGCCGCGGGGACGGCCGCGCTGGTCCGCGCCGAGCACCCCCAGCTCCTCCCCGACCAGGTCGCCGAAGCACTGGTCGAGGGCGCTGAGTCCGGCGGCGTGCTGAACGCGCCGGGCGCCCTGTCCGCGTCGGCCGGGGCGGCCGAGGACATCCCGCTCTACGACGAGGACCTCGCCGACGAGGCCGGGGACGGACTTCCGGTGCCGGGGTGGACGCTGTGGGCCGGGACCGCGGTCCTGCTGCTGAGCCTGCTGGTCGTCGGGGTGGTGCTGCTGCGCCGCTCCATGGCCAATCCCTACGGGCTGCGGCCCGACCCGGACGCCAAGGCGGCGGCCGAGCAGTGGAGCCGGCAGCAGGCGCTGGAGGTCGAGGCCGAAGCGGCGGCGGCTCCCGGGCGCCGCCGCCGTGGTCGCCGCAAGCGCTGAGCTGGGGGTATCGGGTCCGATCGGTGGGACAAAAGCCTTGACGGCGCACGGCAGGGCACTGAAGGCTTCCGTCCATGTCCCTCGAAGAAGCCCCCCGTTCCCCTGCCTCGCCGCCGCTGCCCGCGCGCGGTGAACCGATCGTCGAGACCGCCCACACCTCCCGCAACCTCCTCGTCGACGGGCGGGTCCGGCTCGACGCCTACGACCCCAAGTGGCCCTACCTGTTCGAACGCGAGGCCGAGCGGATCCGCGAGGCCTTGGGCGACCGGGTGCTGCGCCTGGAGCACACCGGTTCCACGTCGGTGCCGGGGCTGGTCGCCAAGCCGTGTGTCGACATGCTGCTCCTCGTCGCCGACTCCGCGGACGAGGACGCCTACGTGCCCGCTCTGGAAGCGGCCGGGTACGTGCTGGTCATCCGGGAACCGGACTGGCACGAACACCGCTGCTTCAAAGGGCCCGACGTCAACATCAACCTGCACGTCCACACCGTGGGCGACCCCGAGGCCGACCGCATCCTGGCCTTCCGCGACCGGCTGCGCGCCACCCCCGCCGACCGCGCCGAGTACGAGGGGGTCAAGCGACGCCTCAGCGAGCGGACATGGGACCGGATCCAGGACTACGCCGACGCGAAGTCCGAGGTCGTGGAGGCGATCATCGCCCGCGCCATGGCCGAGCGCGGCGCCTGATCCCGGCCTGAGCGTGTATGCCGCGCCCCTCCGTTGATCTCGGAGATATCGGGGTCTCAGCGCCGATTTTTACCCCAATATCTCCGAGATCAACGGAGGGGGTGGCGCGACGGTTGGTGGACAGCTCAGTGGTCGAGCGCCCTGAGCTGCTCGGCGAACCACCGCTGCGGCGGCATGGCGGTCGCGCTCTCCACCAGGCGCTCGCAGCGCGACCGGCGCTCCTCCTCGGGCATCGACAGCGCGGTATGCAGGGCCTCGGCGGTCTCGGACACGTCGAAGGGGTTCACCAGCACCGCGTCGCTCCCCAGCTCGTCGGCGGCGCCGGCCTCGGTCGACAGCACGAGCGCGCACCCGTCGTGGGACAGCACCGGTCCCTCCTTGGCGACGAGGTTCATGCCGTCGCGGATGGGGTTGACCAGCAGCACATCGGCGAGCTGGTAGGAGGCCAGTGAACGCGGGTAGTCGTCGTTGACCTCCAGGATCAGCGGAGTCCACTCGGCGGTGCCGAACTCGTCGTTGATCTCCTTGGCGACGCGCTTCACCGACTCGGTGTACTCCCGGTACTCCGGTACGTCGCCCCGGCTCGGGTAGGCGAAGGCGAGGTGGCTGACCCGCCCGCGCCACTCCGGGCGGGTGGTCAGCAGCTCGCGGTAGGCCTCCAGGCCGCGGACGATGTTCTTGGACAGCTCGGTGCGGTCCACGCGCACGATGAGCTTCGTGTCGCCGACGCGTTCGCGCAGCGCCGCGCGGCGCTCGGCCACGTCGTCGGCCGCGGCGCGCTCGCGCAGGCCCTCGGCGTCCGCGCCGAGGGGGTGCACGCCGATGTCGATCACGCGGCCGCCGTACTCGACGGTGCGCTTGGCCCAGTCGACGTCGGCGCGCAGGAACGCCTCGCAGCAGCGCAGGAAGGCGTCGGCCCAGCGGCGGCTGAGGAAACCGAGGTGGTCGGCGCCGAGCATGCCCTCCAGCAGCTCGCGGCCGATCTCGGTGGGCAGCTTCCGGAAGTACTCGGGCGGCGCCCACGGCGTGTGCGAGAAGTGCGCGATCCGCAGGTCGGGGCGGCGTCCGCGAAGGAGCCGCGGCACCAGCGCGAGGTGGTAGTCCTGCACGGCCACGCGCGCGTTGTCGGCGGCGCCGGTGAGCAGGGCCTCGGCAAAGGCGGAGTTATAGGCGCGGTAGTCGTCCCACTGGGCGCGGAACCCGGCGTCGAAGGCGGGCTTGTTCGGGGTGTCGTAGAGCAGGTGCTGGACGAACCAGAGGGTGGAGTTGGCCACCGAGGTGTAGGCGTTGGCGAAGACGTCCGGCGGGATGTCGAGCATGCGCACGCGCATGCCGCCGAGGTCGAAGCCGGCCCGGTCCAGCCGCCCGTCGGGCGTGTCGGCCGCGGCCTTGCGGTCGGTGTCGGAGAGGGCCGCGCACACCCACAGCGTGTCGGTGTCGGCCGCGACGGAGCTCAGTCCGGAGACCAGACCGCCGCCTCCGCGTCGGTAGTCGAGGGATCCATCGGCATTGACCGAGAAGGACACCGGCCCCCTGTTGGAAGCGACGAGGATCTGCGCCTTGTCCACCTGATCAACCACCTCTCGCGCGAACGGCGTTAACGGAAGGGCTCCATCGAATCGTACGAAACGGGACGAAACTTAGTGAAACGGGTGGATGTACATAAAGAGGAAAGCTCTTGTGGGTGCAGGACCATCTTGCAACGGACGGTCGTAGGTGAGGACGACCGCCCGTGGGTGTCCCTAGGTCTCGCCGGTCGCGACGGCGCGCAAACCCGCGTGTGCCCTTGCCCGGAATCGGGGGAAAGGGCGAACGATGCCGGTAACCGGCACATGCTCCCACGGGGCATCCGCGCGGTTCCGGGCGGGTGTGCGGGTCGGGTCGCCTGCGGTGGTGCCGGGGTGGATACGTGAGAGGGAGGGTGGGGAGGCGTGGCAGGTCACGGGCGCCAGGTCCGATAGTCGTGGACACGTCGTCTCACCATGTGAGCAGATTCATGTTATCCAGGTCACCCTCCATGGAAACGCGGTGCGCCCGTCCGTTACAGTTGCCAACGGATCCCCACCGGGTCCGTCGACAACTTCATGACAACTTCATATTGCTCATCCAGAGGGGTGGAGGGACCGGCCCTGCGAAGCCCCGGCAACCATCTCGGTATGCGTTTCTCGCTGCAATCCGCGAGGCGGCCGAGGCAGGTGCCAACTCCGGCCCGTGGCCAGATCGGTCACTGGGGAAGATGAGGGGAGACGCCTCGCAATGGCGATTGCCGCCACTGAATCCGAAGCCGCCGCCACCGCTCGCTCCTTCGGCCCCGCCGCCGCACTGTCCTGCCGGGAGTGTGGAGAGCGCTACGACCTCGGCCCGCGCTTCGCCTGTGAATTCTGTTTCGGTCCGCTGGAGATCGCCTACGACTTCGGCGCCGTCACCCGCGCGTCCATCGAGCGCGGACCCAAGAACATCTGGCGCTACGCCGGACTGCTGCCGGTCCCGGCCAACGTCGCCTCGCTGCCCAACATGAACCCCGGCCTGACGCCGCTGGTCCGCGCCGACCGGCTGGCCGCCGAGCTGGGACTGGAGTCCCTGCACGTCAAGGACGACTCCGCCAACCCCACGCACTCCTTCAAGGACCGCGTGGTGGCCATGGCCGTGGAGGCGGCGCGCGCGTTCGGCTTCCACACCCTGTCCTGCTCCTCCACCGGCAACCTGGCCGGGGCCGTCGGCGCCGCCGCGGCCCGCGCCGGATTCTCCTCCTGCGTGTTCATCCCCGCGGGCCTGGAGGAGGGCAAGGTGGTCATGGCCGCCGTCTACGGCGGCAAGGTCGTGGCCATCGACGGCAACTACGACGACGTCAACCGCTTCTGCTCGGAGCTCATCGGTGACGCCGCCGGCGAGGACTGGGGCTTCGTCAACGTCAACCTGCGCCCCTACTACGCCGAGGGCTCCAAGACGCTGGCCTACGAGATCGCCGAGCAGCTCGGCTGGCGGCTGCCGGAGCAGATCGTCATCCCGATCGCCTCGGGCTCCCAGCTCACCAAGATCGACAAGGGCTTCCGCGAGCTCATCGCGCTCGGCCTGGTCGAGGACCGGCCCTACAAGGTCTTCGGCGCGCAGGCCACCGGCTGCTCCCCGGTGGCCCAGGCCTGGGAGCAGGGCCACGACGTCATCCAGCCGGTCAAGCCCGACACCATCGCCAAGTCGCTGGCGATCGGCAACCCGGCCGACGGCCCCTATGTGCTCGACATCTGCAAGCGCACCGGCGGCGCCGTGGTGCACGTGAGCGACGCCGAGGTCGTCGACTCCATCAAGCTGCTGGCCCGCACCGAGGGCATCTTCGCCGAGACCGCCGGGGGCGTGACCACCGGTGTGCTGCGCAAGCTGGTGGCCGAGGGCGTGCTCGACCCCGGGGCCGAGACCGTTGTGCTGAACACCGGTGACGGCCTCAAGACACTGAACGCCGTGGACTCCGGCGTCACCGCGACCATCAAGCCGTCCCTGGACGCGTTCAAGGACGCCGGGCTGCTCTGACCCGGTTCTGACCCGGTACGCCGGGCCCGCGCCCGAACCGTGCCGCCGCCGGCGGCCCCACCCACGTCCCACGCAGTTCCACGCTGATCCCGTCGGCGAATCACACCTGATCAGGAGTTTTCACAACCATGAGCGTCAGTGTTCGCGTCCCGACCATTCTCCGTACCTACACCAAGGACGCCGCCCAGGTGACGGCGGAGGGCGCCACCCTCTCCGACGTCCTGGCCGACCTGGAGGCCAACTATCCGGGCATCAAGGCGCGCATTCTCGACGACTCCGGCAAGATCCGCCGGTTCGTCAACGTGTACGTGGGCGACGAGGACGTCCGCTTCGCCGACGGACTGGCGACCGCCACCGCCAATGGGGTGCAGATCTCGATCATCCCGGCGGTCGCCGGGGGCTGCTGAGCCCCTTCGCGTCGTCCCAGGAAACCGCGCCCTCCTGCCCCTTCGGCGGGCGCGGTTTTCGTGCTTTCCGGGGTCCGTTCGGGGCCGAGATATGCGGGTTGACCTGCGGGTAACCAGGTCTCCACGGTTCCGCCGAGTCGTTTGCACTCGACCATGGAGAGTGCTAAAAAAGGGTTCGTTAGCACTCTGAGATGAGGAGTGCTAATCCAGGATCGAGACGATGAGGCCGCGGTCTCCGGCAGTCGGGTTGTCGGACCAAGCCGTGGTCGTCCGTCGCGGGCGTCGCTCTCGTTCCCTCGCGTATCAGCCCGGTCACGGGAGGACAAGAACTCTATGGCAGCCAAACTGATCGCGTTCGAAGAGGAAGCCCGGCGCGGCCTCGAGCGCGGCATGAACACGCTCGCGGACGCCGTCAAGGTCACGCTCGGCCCCAAGGGCCGCAACGTCGTCCTTGAGAAGAAGTGGGGCGCCCCGACCATCACCAACGACGGTGTCTCCATCGCCAAGGAGATCGAGCTCGAGGACCCGTGGGAGAAGATCGGCGCCGAGCTCGTCAAGGAGGTCGCCAAGAAGACCGACGACGTCGCCGGTGACGGCACCACCACCGCCACCGTGCTGGCTCAGGCGCTCGTACGCGAGGGCCTGCGCAACGTCGCCGCCGGTGCCAACCCGGTCGGCCTGAAGCGCGGCATCGAGACCGCCGTCTCCCGCATCAGCGAGGAGCTGGCCAACCTGTCCAAGGACGTGGAGACCAAGGAGCAGATCGCCTCCACCGCCTCCATCTCCGCCAGCGACGCGCAGATCGGCGAGGTCATCGCCGAGGCGATGGACAAGGTCGGCAAGGAAGGCGTCATCACGGTCGAGGAGGGCCAGACCTTCGGTCTGGAGCTCGAGCTCGCCGAGGGCATGCGCTTCGACAAGGGCTACATCTCGCCCTACTTCGCCACCGACCTTGAGCGCATGGAGACGGTCCTCGAGGACCCCTACATCCTCATCGTCAACTCCAAGATCTCCAACAACAACGAGTTCCTCCCGGTTGTGGAGAAGGTCCTGCAGGCCGGCCGTCCGCTGATGGTCATCGCCGAGGACCTCGAGGGCGGCGCGCTGCAGACCCTCATCGTCAACAAGATCCGCGGCACCTTCAAGTCCGTGGCCGTCAAGGCGCCGGGCTTCGGCGACCGCCGCAAGGCGCAGCTCGGCGACATCGCCGTGCTGACCGGCGGCCAGGTCATCACCGAGGAGGTCGGCCTCAAGCTCGAGAACACCGAGCTCGACATGCTGGGCCGTGCCCGCAAGGTCGTCGTCACCAAGGACGAGACCACGATCGTCGACGGTGCCGGTGACGCCACCTCCATCTCCGGCCGCGTCAACGAGATCCGTGCCGAGATCGAGCGCACCGACTCCGACTACGACCGCGAGAAGCTCCAGGAGCGCCTGGCCCGCCTGGCCGGCGGTGTCGCCGTCATCAAGGCCGGTGCCGCCACCGAGGTGGAGCTCAAGGAGCGCAAGCACCGCATCGAGGACGCCGTCCGCAACGCCAAGGCCGCCGTCGAGGAGGGCATCCTGCCCGGTGGTGGCGTCGCGCTGCTGCAGGCGGGCGTTCCGGCCTTCGAGAAGCTGGACCTGTCGGGCGACGAGGCCATCGGCGCCGACATCGTCCGCCGCGCCATCGAGGAGCCGCTGAAGCAGATCGCGATCAACGCCGGCCTTGAGGGCGGCGTCGTCGCGGAGAAGGTGCGGGGCCTCGACGCCGGTGTCGGCCTCAACGCCGCCACGGGCGACTACACCGACCTGTTCAAGGACGGCGTCATCGACCCGACCAAGGTCACCCGCTCCGCGCTGCAGAACGCGGCCTCCATCGCCGGTCTGTTCCTGACCACCGAGGCCGTCATCGCCGAGAAGCCGGAGAAGTCCGCTCCGGCCGCTCCGGACGCCGGCATGGGCGGCATGGACTTCTAAGACCCACGGCGACCCATGGGTCAGAACATGTCCAGGTACGCGTAACAACGCCTGCGACGATCGGGCGGTCCCCTTGCGGGGGCCGCCCTTTCGCGTGTTCGGATGCGTGTGACGTGGGCAACCTCAGAAAAATGATGAAATCCGACTTATCTCCTACTAACATCGGGCGGGCAGCGGCACTCGAAAAGGTGTTTTTCTGGATATCGCTGCCCGAAGGTGCCCCCAATGATGTGGGTCTTATTCGATCCCGATGAATGAGCGTCCGTCTTGTTAACAAAGTATTGCGCGGGCGTGAATTTACTTGGGGTGGATGTCTCATAAGCCCTCTGACCTCGGGCGATGTCCTGTGTGTGCGGGTATCTCGGTTGATGTTGGCCTATACCTGCATGCGGTGTTGGACTGCGACACGTTCCTTCGGTGGATGCCATTCCATTGGTTTTTCTTTTGCTTTTCTTTGCTATCGTTCCGGCATGGCAATCGGGGGCCAAATGAAGTTCACCGAGATTTCTGGTATCGACGTCGAACCGGGTGCGCTCACCGAGTGGCGGCCCTGGTGCGGTCCCGACGGGAGCCGATGGAGAACCGACGAACGGCCGCCCTCCTATATCCAGGAGGAGCACGTGCGGAACAGGCTGGCGGGGCAGCGCGAGGGACGTGCGTCGCCATCGTGGCTCGCGACCGTGTTCGACCTGCCCGGTCGGCTCGACCCAGAGGCGTTCCGTACCGCCCTTCTCACCTGGATCGACCAGCACGAGACCCTGCGCAGCGGACTGCGCGTCGACGGGGACCACATCAGCCGCTTCACCCTCGACAAGGGGGAAGCCGACCTGCGGGGGGCACCGGTCGGCGAGTACTCCAGCGGCGCTGAGCTGGCCGAGCGGATCGAAGCCTTCTTCGACCTGGAAACCGACCCCCTGGCCTGGCCGTCCTACGGGTGCGCCACGATCTCCCGGGCGGGCTCCACGACGGTGTGCCTCGGCTTCGACCACTCCAACGTCGACGGCTACTCCATCCTGCTCATCGCCCAGGAGATCCGCTGGCTGTACGCGGCGGCGGTGGTGGGATCACAGCCCGACCCCACCGACGTCGGCAGCTACATCGACTTCTCCCACATCGAGCGGGCGGGCGCCGCCGAGGTCGGCGCCGACCACGCGGCCGTCGTCCGCTGGCGCGACTTCCTCGTCGAGAACGGGTGGAAGCTTCCCGAGTTCCCGGTCCCGTCCTACCTGGGCGGCGACACGCGTACCGAGTCCCCGGGGTGCGTCGTCCACGGTGACAGTGGCGACAGCGGCGACGACCCGTGCGACGGCCTGTGCGACGAGATTCCGGTCCCCCAGTACAGCGGGGACGAGCTCATCCTCGACGCGGACCAGGCATCCGCCTTCGACGCCGCCTGCCGCGGGAACGGGGGATCTCCCCTCGCGGGCATCCTGACCTGCCTGGGGATCGCGGGGCGGGAGAGCCTGGACCAGGACGAGTTCCGGGCGCTGACCATCTTCCACACCCGCAACCACCCCAAGTGGGCGCGCTCGCTCGGCTGGTACGTGGGGCTGGCACCGGTCCACTTCCCCGTCGCGGGCCCCGACACCTTCCCGAAGGTCATGCTGGGTGCCAAGGACGCGGTGAAGGCGGCCAAGCCGCTGTCGGAGGTCCCGTTCGCGCGGGTCGTCGAGCTGCTCGGCGCCCAGCTGGAACCGCGGTTCGTCGTGTCGTACGTGGACATGCGCCTGACCCCGGGAGCGCGCTACTGGAAGGAATGGCGGATGCACACGCTGCGCAGCCGCAGCCACCATCCCCATGAGGTCTACCTATGGATCAACCGCGGGTTCGACGGCACCCGGCTGAGCTTCCGCTACCCGGCCATCGGACACCGCGCGTCGGCGACGCGGCTCTACATCGACCGCGCCGCGGCGGAGATGCGACGCGTCGCCGCAGGCGGAGACCTCACCGAATCCCCCCGTCCCGCTGCCGGAGTCCCGCCGGTGGCCGTCGATATGGAGGCCGCATCATGCTGATGACACGGATGGTCGAATACAGCCCCGAGCCCGGCGAGCTCGTGGAGTTCGAGGTGCAGGACACCGCCGGAACCGAGTGGAGCGAGCATCCGGAGCCACCGTCGTGGGTCCAGCAGCACCACACCGGGCTGTGGCTGGCGAACCAGGCCGCCGGACGGACCACCTCGCCGTGGGTGTGCATCGCCTTCGACCTGCCCGGCCGACTGGACACCGACGCCATGGCGGCCGCGCTGGAGACGTGGGCGCGGCGCCACTCCACGCTGCTTACCTGGTTCGCCGCGGACGACAGCGGGCTGAAGCGGTACGCGATGCCGCCGGAGTCCCTGGCGATCCGCCCGGTGTCGCAGGGCGAGGTCGAATCGTCCACCGAGATCCGCACGCACCTGCGGGAACGGCTCGACACCTCGGTGAACCCGATGCAGTGGCCGCCGTTCGCCGTCACGGCGGTGCTCCGGGACACCACGTCGACCCTCGTCTACGCGGTCGACCACTCCCATTGCGACGGGCTCTCTCTCATGCTCGTGTTCGCCGAGCTTCGCGCGCTCTACCAGGCGGAACTCGACGGGACCGACCCCGGGCTGCCCGAAGTCGGCAGTTACGTCGACTTCTGTGCGCTCGAACGGGAGCGGCTCGCCCAGATCGGCCCGGACACGCCGGGCGTCGACCGCTGGATCGACTTCTGGCGGGAGGGCGGCGACCAGACGGTCCCGCTGGACCTCGGCACCGAACCTGGTAAGACCTACCCCTCGCTCATCATCGAGGAGGACGTGCTTACCGCGGTCGAGTCGGACGTGTTCTCCCAGGTCTGTAAGGCGAGCGGCGGCGGGTCCACCGCCGGGCTGCTCGCGGCGCTGGCCATCTGCGGCTACGAACTGAACGGGAGCGAGAGCTACCGCGGCCTGACGGTGGTGAACACCCGGGACGAGGCGCGCTGGTACGGGGCCCAGGGGTGGTTCATCAACGTCGTGCCGATCAGCTTCCCGGTCGCGGGGAGGAAGGGCTTCGCCGAGGTCATCGTCGAGGCACAGCGGGCGTTCAAGGAAGCGCGGGCCATGGCCGGGGTGCCGCTGCCGCGCGTCGCCGAGCTGTACCCCGACCTCGCCGCCCAGTTCGTTCCCGGCGCCGCCCCGCCGATGGTGTCCTACCTCGACCTCCGGCACGCTCCGGCGTCGGCGGACTGGCCGGGCGCGGACCTGCGCATCATGGCCCCGCCGGGGGAGACGCGGGAGGTGTCGATGTGGCTCAACCGCGCGTGGGACCGGACGTTCCTCAACACCAAGTACCCGGACACCGAGACGGCCCGGACCAACGTGCCGATCTTCCTGGAGCGTCTGCACCACGTGCTGCGGGAGGTCGCCCGGAACGGTGACTATCCGATCGGCGACCGCGCGGCGGCACCGGCCGACCCGGTGGTGTAGGCGTGCGCGTCACCACATTGGACCACTATGACCCGGCCCCCGGCCGCGTCGTGGAGTTCGTGCCGTCGGCGGCGACCCTGACCGCCGCCGACGGCACGCCCGCCTCCCCCGTGCCACCCTCGCTCAACCAGCGCTTCCACCTGGAAACGGAGCGCCGCCAGGACGAGGGGCCGAGGCACTGGCTGGCCTGTGCGTTCGATCTCGACAACGTCGTCGACCCGGAGGCGCTGCGGAAGGCGTTCGTCGCCTGGGTGCGGCGCCACGAGACGCTGCGCAGCGGCTTTCGCCCGGGTCCGGACGCGACGGCGATCGAACGCTTCGTCCTGCCCGCCGAGTCCTTCGACCTGGAAGCGCGGGACGCGGGTGCCTACGCCACCACGTCCGACCTGCGCGAGCACTGGGCCAAGCGGCTCGACGAGGCGTGCCGCGCGCTGTCGTGGCCGCCGTACCTGTTCGCCGTGGTCCTCCGTCCCACGGGCACCACGGTGTTCTGCGGCTTCGACCACTGCAACGTGGACGCGCATTCGCTGGCGATCGCCGTCCGCGAGCTGGGCGCGTTCTACCGCGCCATGGTTGCCGGAACCTCCCCCGACCTTCCCGAGGCCGGCAGCTACGTGGACTACTGCGCCCTGGAGCAGGAGACCACCGGATCCCCACCGGACCGCGACGACCCGCTCGTGCAGGGCTGGGCCGATTTCTTCGCCGCCTGCGGCGGCACCACCCCGTCCTTCCCTCTCGACCTGGGGCTCGCCCCGGGCGAGCGGTGCCCTCAGGGCACCGACACCCGCCGCCTGCTCGACGCGGCCAGTGCCGACGCTTTCGAACGCATCTGCCTCGACTCCGGCGGCAGCCTCTTCACCGGCATCCTCGCGGCTACCGGACTCGCCGCTCACCGTCTCGGGGCGCGGGACGAACTCCGGCTGTGTGTCCCGATGCACACCCGCAACGAGGAGCGCTGGGCCAATGCCATCGGCTGGTTCACCACCGTCGCCCCGCTGACGCTCGACATCAGCGGATCGACCGCGGCCGGTGCGTCGGACGAGGCGGGCGATCGCGCGGCCGCGGACGGGTTCGCGGCACGCCTCCGTTCCGCCCGCGAAGGCTTCCGCGTGGCCCGCGACCTCGGCCGCCTCCCGGTCGCCCACGTCCTCGCCGCCCTTGGAGAGGAGTTCGCGCGCGGGAAGGACGACGTGTTCATGCTGTCCTTCATCGACTACCGCCGCTTCCCGGAGTCGGAACACTACGTGGCCGCCAACGCCCACCACCTCAGCGCGGTGACCATGGCCGACGACGCCCAGTTCTGGGTTTCGCGGACACACGAGGGCCTGTTCCTGCGTTCGCGCTACCCGGACGACCCCGTGGCGGAGAACGCTGTCCTATCCTTCGCCGACGCCCTGGCCGCGGCGATGGTCACCCACGCCCCGGAACCGATGAGTACCCAGTAAGAGGCGGCTTCAGCATTGGTCCGTCCCCGCTCGCGCGGGGACGGACCAAGTAGTGGCGTCACAGTGTCAGCTAGCGATTGATCCGGATCCGCCAGACACTGACCGACTCCGGCTCGACCGTGTAGTACACCAGAAGGTCACGTGTGGTCAGCCGATAGGCCTAGGGAACTCCACCAAACGGCTCAGACTCCGGTAGTACCGGGTCCTTCAAGAGATCAGCACAGATGTCAACGAAAGCGCGCTGCAGCTCTCGTGGCATCTGTGGCAGATGGGCATGTACCTCAGCATCGATCAGGAGGCGACGCGTCACCGGTCGAGCCCAAGGCTGTCCGCAGCTCCTCAGCCGAGTTGAATGCGACCATGCGGTCGGGATCGGCCTGAGCCGCCGCCTGGCGTTCGAGCACGACCTTGCGGTCGTACTCATCGCGCAGGCGGATGAGGTCCTCATAGTCGTCAGGCGAGATCAGGACAGCGGCAGGGTGACCATGCCGGGTGACATAGGTGGCCTTACCGCCGTGCTCTGCCCGGCCGACCGCGTCGGACAGCTGACGCCGGAACTGCTCAAGGGTGAGTGTGTCCATACCTGCAGATTCTCGAGGAACTCAAGGTTCTCTAGGTGCTTCTTGGCCTCGCATGTTCGGATGCTGAGCGCTGTCTCCATGCCAGGAGCGCCAGAGGGAGGCGTAGGAACCATTGCGGGCCAGGAGCTCGTCGTGGGTGCCCAGCTCTGTGATGCCTCCGTCCTCGACGACCGCGATGCGGTCGGCGTCGTGGGCCGTGTGAACGGCCAGGCGGTGTCGTACGTACCTTCCCGTTCGCCTGTTGTCTGGAGTCCCGCACAAGTAGTGGTGTCAGCCCAGGAGACCCAGGGCATGGGCGAGGAGCGTGGCGCCGATGACGTCACAGGTGTAAGGCAGCTGTCCCTTGTTCCGGGACATCGAGGTGGTGCAGCGGTGCGGCGAGGCCTGTTACTCGCCGTGCCAGGTGCGCCAGAGGGAGGCGTAGGAGCCGTCGCGGGCGAGAAGTTCGTCGTGGGTGCCCAGCTCTGTGATGCCTCCGTCTTCGACCACCGCGATGCGGTCGGCGTCGTGGGCGGTGTGGAGTCGGTGGGCGATCGCGACGACCGTTCGGCCTTCGAGGACCGCGTTGAGCGAGCGTTCCAGGCGGCGGGCGGCGCGTGGGTCGATCAGGGACGTGGCCTCGTCGAGGATCAGGACCTGGGGGTCGGCCAGCACCAGGCGCGCCAGGGCCAACTGCTGGGTGTGCGCAGGGTCGAGTTCAAGGGCACCGGTTCCCACCTGGGTGTCCAGCCCCTCGGGCAGGTCCCGGACCCACTCCGCGCACTCGGTCGCCTCCAGTGCCGCCCAGATCTCCTCAGGTGTGACCGCACCCTCGCGGGCCATGGCCACGTTGTCGCCGAGCGTGCCCCGGAAGACGTGGGTCTCCTGGGTGACCAGCACGACGCGGCGCCGCTGTTCGTGGGAGGGCAGGGCCGACAGGTCCGCGCCGCAGACGAGGACATTGCCGGAGGTCGGTGCGTGAACCCCGGCGATCAGCTTGCCGAGTGTCGACTTTCCCGCGCCGCTGGGGCCGACCATGGCGAGGCGTTCGCCCGGCCTCAGGGCCAGGTTGACGCCGTGCAGCACCTCAAGGTCGGGGCGGTAGCCGAAGCGGACGTCGCGGAGTTCGACCTTGCCAGGGTCGGTGGAGGTGGTCGGGTGGGGCTCCACCACCGATAGAGCCGCTCCATCGTCCTCCTTGGTTACTCCGCTGCTGGGCTCGTTGGCGATCGCGAGTCGGATGCCCAGCAGACGGCGCATCGCGGCGAAGCCGTACGTCAGGGCGTCCAGCTGCATGATCAGCCGGTCGAGCGGGCCGATGAGCTGATAGGTGAACAGCGTCGCGGCGGTGGCCTGGCCCAGGGTGACGACGTCCTGGGTGTACAGCCACCCCCCGGTGAGGAAGGTGGCGGCGACGGGGAGCCCGTAGCCGAAGTCCAGGGTCGGGTACCACACGCAGCGGATCCACAGCGTGTAGCGCTCAGCCGCGTAGGCGTGGACGATGTTGCGGTCGCCGCGTGCGCGCATACGGTCGGCGCGGCGCAGGGCTTCGATGGTGTGGGCGCCCTCCACGGTGTCGGTCATCCCCTGGACCAGGTCGCCGTAGCGGGCCAGCTCGCGTTCATAGCCCGGGTTCGCGCGCCGCAGGTACCAGCGGGTGCCCAGCCAGAACACTGGGACCGCGGTGAGGGCCGGCAGCAGGAGCAGGGGGTGCACCGTGCCGACGGCGGCGATCGTCAGTGCGCAGGTGACCAGAGCGATGATGGCCTCGGGGAGGCTGTTGCGCACGACGTAGGCCAGGTGGCCGGTGTCGCGGCCGGTGCGCGTGACCAGGTCGCCGCTTCCGGCGCGCTCGACTGTCGCCAGCGGCAGGCGCAGCACCGAGCGCATGAACTCCTCGCGCAGTTCGGCGATGAACGCCTCGCCGAACCGGATCGAGGCCGCGACCGATCCGTAGGTGAATACCGCGTGCGCCACCATGGCCCCGGCGATCACCGCGATCGTCAGGTCGATGCGCGCGACGGTGGTCCCCGCGCGGACCGCGTCGATGATGTCTCCCAGCAGCCAAGGCGCGGCCAGACCGGCGATCGCGGCGACCGCGTGCAGCACGACGACCGCGGTCAGAATCCCCCTGTGTGCCCGCAGCGCCTCTCCCAGCCGTTCGCGCACGTGGGCGCTGTCGGCAATGGGGAGAATCTTGCGGCGGGGCCGGTGCTCACCGTTCTCGACGCTCTGGCCGTGTGTCCTGGGTTCCGGAGGTTCTCCGGGTTCCGCACGCGTGCTGCCGGGTTCGGTGCCGATCATCTGTTCTCTCCTGCACTGGCCGGGGTCGCCCGGCCGGTGTCGAGGTCGTCGCCGTCGTCTATCGCGGAACGCAGAACCGTCGTGCTGTACCGCGGTTCGTCGTGCAGCAGGTCGTGGTGCGTCCCCTCGGCCACGACGCGTCCGTCGTCGACGAAGACCACATGGTCGGCCTGGTCCAGGAGCAACGGGCTTGTCGTCAGGACGACGGTGGTGCGCCCCCGCCGCGCCGCGCCCAGGCGGGCCGCGATGGTCGACTCGGTGTGCGCGTCGACCGCCGAGGCCGGTTCGACCAGGATCAGCACCTCGGGGTCGGCGAGCAGGGCGCGGCCCAGCCGGAGCCGCTGCTGCTGACCACCGGAGAACTCGCGGCCGTGGTCGGCCACATGACCGTCGAGCCCGCCCGGAAGCGCGGTGACGATGTCGTCGGCGCAGGCCGCGTGGAGGGCGGAGTGCAGCTCCTCGTCCGCTGCACCGCCGTCCGGGGACAGTTCCTCACGCAGCGATCCGGAGAACAGCACCGCGCTGTTGGTGCCGACCAGGATGCGCTCACGGACATGGTCCAGGGGGAGGTCGCGTAGGCGGACGGGGGCTGACGCTCCTTCCTGCTCGCCGTCTCCGGCGACTGCGGCGCGCATGGTGACCTCGGCCTCCGGGCCATCGCGGTAGCGGCCGAGCCGGTCGGCGATCAGCGCGGCCTGCTCCACGTCGGTGCAGGCGATGCCGGTGAGCCGTCCAGCCGGAACAGTGACCCCGCTGCCCGGGTCGTGGAGGACGATGTCACCTTCGGGAGCGGCCGCCGGGCGCTCCGGCTCGGGCAGGTCGTGGGGGAGGGCCAGGATCTTGACGATTCGCCGCGCGGATACGTGCGCGCTGATGACCAGGTTCGCCGACCTCATCAGACCGTGCACCGGCATCATCAAGTACGCGGTGTAGCCGTAGAAGGTCACCAGCTGGCCCACTGTGATCTCGCCTGCAAGCGCGAGACGCGCGCCGAACCAGATGATCCCCGTGACCAGGAGCCCAGGGAGAAGCACTTGGAGCGCGCGCAGCCCGGCCGTCAACCAGCCGACGTGCACACCGGCGGCGCGGGCGCGCTGGGATTCGGCCGTGTAGCGGGTCTCGGACATGTGCTCGCCGCCGATACCGCGCAGGACCCGCAGACCCGCGACGATGTCGCTGGCGCGGGTCGCTACCTCGGCCTGGAGGTCACGCTGTTTGGTCTCCCGTCGGTGCAGCGGGCGCATCAGCGGACCCGAGCACAGCACGATCAGCGGAACACCGACCAGGACCGCGAGCCCCATCGGCACCGACGACCGCAACATCAGCACGCTCACCAGGGCGATGGTGAGAAACGAGGAGAAGATCCGGGCGGCGTGCTCGAACAGGTCACCGATGTCGTCGATGTCGGTCGTGCCAACGGCGACGACCTCACCGGTCGGCAGCCGTCGGGCGAGTGTGCTGCCGAGCCGGGTGGAGCCCCGCGTTACCACCTGCACAGTGCGGTAGGCCGCGTCGTACCAGTTGTACGCCTCGGCGCGGTGGCTCGGCACGATGAGGAGCGCCAGGCCAGTGCCCATCCCCGTGATCGCTCCGGCCCACAGCAGCAGCTGCCCCGGCTCACCCGAGGTCAGGGCGTTGTCCACGGCCGCGCCGAAGACGGCCGGTAGCAGCGCCTGGAGTGAGTAATAGACGGTGACGTAGGCGGTGGAGATGATGAGTGCCCACCACTGCTTGCGGGCAAGCCACGCCAGGTACCTCCCGGCCGATCGATGGTCGGGGGTTCCTGGGTCACGTTCGGGAAGGGCTCGCACAGTTGCCGCACGCTATCCGTGCGGGCGTCGGTGCCGCCACTGGTTTTTTCCTCGGTGGTGCCGCTATAGGCCGCTATGACCTGCACTGATGCGTATCTCGTGGCCAGGATCGGCAAAATCCCTTGTGGGGTTAGGCCGATCGGCCTACCTTTAGGCCATGCAGCCGAAAACCAGTGCGGTCGGCCGAAAGCGCAACGCGTTCATCGAGGCGGCCCGGAGGGCGCAGATCATCCAGGCGGCCACCGAAACCGTCGCACAGGTCGGCTACGCGCAGGCGTCGCTGTCCCGCATCGCGCAGCACGCGCGTATCAGCAAGAGCGTCATCTCCTACCACTTCGCGGGCAAGGACGAACTGCTCGAACAGGTGGTGACGCAGATCTTCGACGAGGGCTGGGCCCTCATCGAGCCGCGCCTGGCGACCGCACGCACCGAGGCGGAGCGGCTGCGCGTCCACATCGAGGTGGAACTCGAGTACTGGGAATCGAACCGCACCCGATTCCTGGCCATGGCGTCCATCGTCGACGGCCACCGCACGAGCGACGGGAAACCGCGGTTCGCCGACAAATGGGAGGAGACGGTCACGGTCGTCGAGGATCTCCTGCGCAAGGGGCAGGAGAACGGGGAGTTCCGAGACTTCGATCCCCGCGTCGTCGCGGTCACCGTCCGGCAGGGGATCGAGGGCGCGCTCGACCAGTGGGCGAGAAACCCCGACCTCGACCTCAAGGCGTATACGGCGGAGCTGATCACCCTTTTCGAACTCGCGATACGAAAGTGACGGCGAACCGGAGCGCCCTCCCCGCACATCCGACCGACCGCGGACGCCATCCGAGAGGAGAGACCGTCGTGCGAGTCGAACGACATCCGTCAACCGCTCTGCTCGAATCGGACATCACCGAGTACCGCGAGGAAGGGGTCGTGTGCGTCCCCCGGCTGCTCTCCGGTGAGTCCTTGATCCACGCCCGCGAGGCGGCGTGGGAGGCGTACCGGTACGAAGCCGAACCCTGGTGGGACGAGAGGGGCATGACCGTCCTCCAGGGCGCCGGCGACTGGCACTCCGACCGGACCCTGCGCGACCTGGTCCTCGGGCCGCTGGGGGAGGCGGCCGCCGCCCTCGTGGGCGGGCGGGTGCGCCTGTTCACCGGTGGATTCCTCTTCCTGGAGCCGCACCGCGACACCCCCACCGTGCGGCACAGCGACGCTCCCTACGACCCCTACGACGCCACGGAGACGATCACCGCATGGATCGCCCTCTCCGACATCCCCGAGGAACGGGGCTGCCTCTCCTGCCTCCCCCGATCGCATCGCGACCGCGGACTCGTCCCCATCCTCCGCGGCCCCTCCGTCACCCTGCCGCTGGCCGCGGGCGACGGCGTCTTCCACAACGGCCGCACGGTCCGCTGGGCCGGCGGCAACACGACCGAAGAACCGCGCATCGTGGTGTTCGCGAGATACATGGCAGCGGATGCGATCTACAACGGCCGACCCGACGCGATCACCGATCCGCTCGGCCTCACGGTCGGACATCCGCTTGGCGGAGCACACTTCCCCCTGATCACAGGAGCCCTTCATGACTGAAAGGCGCGCAGGCTCCCAGGTAGGCGGCCCGACCGCGGGCACGGCCGGGGCCCGGCGGGACGACGACGGCGTTCCCTGGCTGCTGTCCGGGCTGCCTCCGTTCGCCAGGACCGCCATGTGGCGCCGGACCCCGGGGCATCGCGGCGACGGACGCCCCGACCTCCTCTGGCGGGTCACGGTCGTATCCGTCGCCATCACCCTGCTGTGGTCCGCCATCGCGTGGGTGGTCCGCGCGACGGTCGGTCCTGAGTACAGCCTCCTGTCCCACGCGATGTCGGCGGTGCTCACCAGCCTGCTGGTCGTCCCGATGATCGCCCTGGCCCGGCGGCACCTCGACCAACGCCCGTGGAGCGGGCTCGGCCTCACCGGCCTGTCAGCGGGCTGGCGCCATCTGCTGCTGGGTATGGCTGTCTGGCTGGTGCCCGCCGGGGTCGGGACCGCCCTGTGCGTGGCGTTCGGCTGGACCGAGATCACGATGCGCGCCTCGGTGCCCGAGGCGCTGGGCTTCACCGCGCTGCTCGTCGTCCTCGTCCTCTTCTACGAGGCGATCCCCGAGGAGCTGGCCTTCCGCGGCTACCTGCAGCGCAACCTGATGACAGAGATGAGCCCGGGCGGCGCCGTGCTGGTGCAGGCAGGGCTGTTCTGCCTGTTCGGAAGCGCTGTCTGGGCGATCCTGGGCGAGCAGACCATCGACGTCGCGCGCTCCCTGATCCTCCTCGCGGCGGGGATCGTCCTGGGCGGTATCCGCGTCGTCAGCCGGAACACGTGGGCGTGCGTCGGCTTCCACCTGGCCTTTCAGGTTGCCGCGCAGCTTCTGCTGGCCCCCGCGAACGGCCAGTTCGCCGTCAGCGACCCGCTGCCCCTCCAGCTGGTCGCCTTCGGGTTCCTCCCGTTCGGCCTGGCCGTGCTGCTCTACCAGATCTTCCACCCCGCGCCGGTCAACTGGCGCATTCCCGAGCCTGACAGGAAACCCTGAGGGGGACGGAGCCTCAGGGGAAGAGGTCGGTGCCGATGCTGCGCGCCGGTGGCGTCGGCACCGACCCGCACTACGACGGCGTGTGGTGGCGACCCCGGTACACGCGGCAGGGCGGCGGCCTCAGCGGATCAGGCCGCGCTCGACCAGTTCGTCCATGACCCGCCGCACGGCCGGAGCGCAGCGGGGACGGCCGGAGCGGTCCAGCCAGGCGAGTTCGGCGATCTCGTTGCTCGCGGTGGGCTCGCCGTCGTGCTCGGCGCTGTAGCAGGACAGCCGGACCCTGGTGCCCTCGGGATAGCCGTCGGCGAGTTCGTCGATCACGACCAACGGGCGCAGCGTTCCCGGGCGCAGCGCCACCGCGATCTCCTCTTCGACCTCACGCGTCACCGCGGCCTCGTGGCTCTCACCGGGCTCGGGCTTGCCCCCGGGCAGGTAGAAGAGCGTCCGGCCGTGCGTGCGGGCACACAGCAGGCGGCCGTCACGCACATGCACCCAGGCGATGGCATCGATGACCGGCGCGGACGAGGCGGATGGCACTGGGGTTCCCATAGCGCACACCCTAGATCGTTGAGGGGGACGGAGCCTCAGGGGAAGAGGTCGGTGCCGACGTCGCGCGCCGGTGGCGTCGGCACCGCCGCTTACGGCAGGAGCTTCAGAGAAGGAACATGGCGTGGCTTGACGGCGTGGAAATGACGGTGATCCAGGGTGGCGACAGCCGCCGCATTGCAGCGCTCGGCCAAACTGATGACGGATGCGTCTGCGAGTCCGAGGGGAAAACCCTGATAGCAGTGCATGAGCTCAGCGATCCTGGCGAGATCATCCTGGTCAGGAATGACTTGTGTGAGATCACCGGCTGCAACGGCTTCGACAAGATTGATTTCGGCCTGGGCACCGATGTACTTAGCAACCAGGTAGCAGGCTTCAGTTAGCACGTATGGGGTGACCATCAGCTGCCCCTCGTGCGATTCGAGTAGGTCAACGCGGCGGACGTGCTCAGGGTCTTTTCGGTGGAGGTAGGCGACAAGAGGTCCAGTGTCAACTATCAGCATCGTCCTCGCCGATCTCCGTCCGGACGATGTCCTTGGCGCGTGCAGCGAGATCCATCTCGGGGCCATCGAAGGACCTCAGAACCCGAAATCGACTTCGGGGGCTCTTGACCAGACGGAGCGCATGGCACCGCAGCTCTTCAGCCTGCTCAGGTTCCAGGTGATCGATGAGCTCGTGGAGTTCTCTGTAGTCTCGTGCCGCCGTCATCGCAGTCTCCCTCTCCTCGCGTTCCGACGATAGTCATCGCGGCTTACTCCGACGGGGAGATCGATGGGTTGGTCCACTGCGCTGCGCGGTCCTCGGCGCCGAAGCGCTCCTCCAGTTCCTCTGGTGAGGCGTCGGTGTCGATGCGGGACACCGGCATTCCCCGGGCCGTCTCGATGGCGCCCAGACGGCGCCTCGCCCGGTTTTTGGCGTAGCTCCGCAGCTCGCTGTTGGAGAGTGCGTACTGCGCCTCCTCCGGGCCGAGCTCGTCGTCGCTGCGCCCGACCGCCTTCATCAGGTGCGGCATCAGCTCCTCCAACCGGTCCTCGACCACGTGCCAGTTGGCGTCGTCGGCGGCCACGTGCCGCCGACACGTGAACGTGCCCCACGCCATGTGGCGGCGTTCGTCGTCGCCGATATGCCGGATGATCCTGCGCATGCCCGGGAAGATCCCGCGCGCCGAGCACAGGTGGTTCCAGATGTGGTAGCCGGTCAGCGCGAGCGAGCCCTCGATGACGTGGTTGTAGGTGACCGACGCCCGGACCTGGTTGCGCGGGCTGGGGTCGCGGTCCAGGGCCCGCAGCGACGCCGGCAGTTCCTCGTAGAACAGCGCGCAGTAGCCGGGGTTGGCGTCCACGAACGCGTGCAGGTCCTCGGTCACGCCCAGCGCGTCCAGCCAGATTCGGAAGGCCTGGACGTGCTTGGCCTCCTCGAACGCGAACTGGGTCAGGTACATCTCATCGCCGATGCGGCCCTCCGCGGCCATCGCCTGGATGAAGGGCCGGATGTCCTCGGTGACGGCCTCCTCGCCCGCGACGAACCCCGCGCACAGCCGCAGAACGCGCCTCCGCGCCTGCTCGCCGAGCCCCTTCCAGTCCTCGGCGTCCTGGCTCAGGTCGATGTCGGCGGGGTTCCAGAACTTCGCGTTGCCCTTGGTGAACAGCCGAAGCGGAAAGGAGTCCCAGTTCAGCCCGCCCGAACGCACGGACCGGAAACCGTCGCGGTACGGCTCGGCGGAGGCGGCGGGATCGAGGGAACCCCCGGAGTCGGCGGCGATGGCGGGGCTGTCGGACACGCGGGCGGGGCGATCGGCCATGGGGGTACCTCCGTGTGGGGTCCGGACCCTCCAACATGCGGCCCCGACCGTCGCACTGTAAAGGGCGCGCCCGACCCCGCTGTATCGGCGCCGCTCACCCCGCCGGGAAACGGTACCGTCGTGGTGTGCCCCCTCCGGGCGCACAGGCTGGTGCTGTTCGACTCTCGAACCGGGAGAAACGTTGTTCTGTGGCGATCTGAGCGGCGACAACTACACAGAGTGCGTCGCGCAGATGCAGCTCTTCGCCGTGGCCTCATTGATCCCCGCGATGCTCGCGATGATCCTGATGGTCGCCGCCTTCGTCACCCCCGCGATGCGCCAGCGGCCCGAGCTGCGCGCGCGCACGCTCCTCTACTCGCTCATCGCGTGGGGACTCGCCGGGTTCACCTACATCCTGGGCGGGCTCCCCTCGGTGTGATCCCGACCGACGACGCTCGGGCCGGGCAACCGCGGGCGGACCCGCCGGAGGGGAGGGTCAGATCTCCTCGCCCGCCAGGACGTCCCCGGCGTCGATGATGCGGTAGGCGTAGCCCTGCTCGGCGAGGAAGCGCTGCCGGTGCGCCGCGTACTCCTGGTCGAGGGTGTCGCGGGCGATGACCGCGTAGAAGCGGGCGGTGCGCGAGTCGGACTTGGGACGGAGCAGACGGCCGAGCCGCTGCGCCTCCTCCTGCCGGGAGCCGAACGACCCCGACACCTGAATGGCCACCCCCGCCTCGGGCAGGTCGATGGAGAAGTTGGCGACCTTGGACACGACCAGGGTGTGCAGCTCACCGGAGCGGAACGCGTCGAACAGCCGCTCGCGCTCCTTGACCCTCGTCTCGCCCTTGATGACCGGGGCGTCGAGCTCCGCGCCCAGCTCGTCGAGCTGGTCGATGTATGAGCCGATGACCAGCGTCTGCTCGCCCTTGTGGCGCCGCGTCAGCTCGCGGACCACGGCGGTCTTGGCGGAGGTGGAGGAGCCGAACCGGTACTTGTCCTCGGGCTCGGCGGTGGCATACGCCAGCCGCTCGGAATCCGACAGGTCCACCCGGATCTCCACGCAGTCGGCCGGGGCGATCCACCCCTGGTTCTCCATCTGCTTCCACGGAGCGTCGTAGCGCTTGGGCCCGATCAGCGAGAACACGTCGCCCTCGCGGCCGTCCTCGCGCACCAGCGTCGCGGTCAGGCCCAGGCGGCGGCGCGCCTGGAGGTCGGCGGTCATCCGGAAGATCGGGGCAGGGAGCAGGTGCACCTCGTCGTAGATGATCAGGCCCCAGTCGCGTGCGTCGAACAGCTCCAGGTGGGTGTAGGCGCCCTTGCGGCGCGCGGCCATCACCTGGTAGGTCGCGATCGTGACGGGACGGATCTCCTTGCGGGTGCCGGAGTACTCGCCGATCTCGTCCTCGGTGAGGCTGGTGCGGCGCAGCAGCTCACTGCGCCACTGGTGCACCGAGACGGTGTTGGTGACCAGGATCAGCGTGGTGGCCTTGGCCAGCGACATCGCCGCCGCACCGACGAGCGTCTTCCCGGCGCCACAGGGCAGCACGACGACACCCGATCCTCCGGCGTAGAAGCCCTCGGCGGCCTCCCGCTGGTAGCCGCGCAGCTGCCAGCCGTCCTCGGCGAGGTCGATCTGGTGCGCCTCGCCGTCGACGTACCCCGCGCTGTCCTCGGCTGGCCAGCCGAGCTTGAGCAGCGCCTGCTTGAGGTTGCCGCGCTCGCTCGGGTGCACGGCCACGGTGTCGGACTCGATCCGCTCGCCGAGCATGCCCTTGATCTTCTTGGCCCGGACGACCTCCTCCAGCACCGCCCAGTCGAGGGCGTGCAGCACCAGCCCGTGGGCGGGGTGGGAGAGCAGCCGCAGCCGCCCGTAGCGGTCCATCGTCTCGGCGATGTCGACCAGCAGTGAGTGCGGGACGGGGTAGCGGGAGTACTCGATCAGCGCGTCGACGACCTGTTCGGCGTCGTGCCCGGCGGCGCGCGCGTTCCACAGCGCCAGCGGGGTGATCCGGTAGGTGTGCATGTGCTCCGGCGCGCGTTCCAGCTCGGCGAAGGGAGCGATGGCGCGGCGGCACTCGTCGGCCAGGTCGTGGTCGACTTCCAGCAGCAGGGTCTTGTCGGACTGGACGATCAGGCAGGACACGCGTACCTCGCAGCAGGGATCGAGAAGGCGGGCCGACCACGGGTGTGCGTCCTCGTGGGCCGGACCCGTCAACCAGGGTATGCGGGCGGCCCTCGGTCTGTCGGCTGTGCGTGGAGGGGCTGTCGATGAGGCGGGCCCCTGACACCGCTCATCTACCGCCTCTTGGTGGAAGGGTTACCGGCTTCAGCTGGTAGGTGAATCGCCCCACCAGGCAATGTCGCACCACCACACTAGGGTTCCTGTAGTCAGAGGGAGGTGACACGTGAAGCGGGAACGCGGCCACAAGGCGCGCCTCTACGTCGACCCCGATCAGGCGGCTGCGCTGGAAGAACAGGCACACGCGGCTCGCGCACTGTGGAACCTCCTGCACGACTGGTGGGTCATGGTCTCCGAGAACCGGCGGGTGTCTATGGCCGCCGCCGACGAAGCGATCCGCCAGGCCCGCAAGGACATTTCCTGGCTCGCTGCGCTGCCTGCTCAGGCCTCCCAAGCAGTTCTCAAGACGTACTACCGGGCATGGCAGAACTGCTGGGCGGGGCACGCCGGCGAGCCGACCTTCAAGGCCCGATTCCGCTCGCGCATGGCCATTGACATACCGCAAGGCGGCAATCTCGGGGTGCGCCGGATCACGCGCCGTTGGGGCGTGGTCAAGGTGCCCAAGATCGGGGTGATCCGCTTCCGGTGGACCAAGAACTTTCCGGTGGGCAAGCATGCCGATGCGCACAGTCGCATCACCGGCGCCCGCCTGGTCAAGGAGGCGAACGGCTGGCACGTAGCGTTCCGTGTCCGCACCCGGGTCAAGGAGCCCGCGCCGCACGTCGGCCCGGGCATCGGTATCGATCTTGTGGGTGCCAGGACGTGGAGCCTTCGGGGCTGCCCGGGCGATGAAGCGTCAACCACCAGCGACGGGTGCGCTTTCCGTTAGCTGGATTCTCCTGCCTGTCGGCGGGAGAGGATGTCAATATCACTTCAAGAACCGCCGCGGGCTCCTGGCCGGGGCCATGGCCTACGTGGACGAGCGCGCTACCCGCTACACCACGCCATCGGCAGAGGGGACCGGCGACGAGAGTGGGTCCGGGCGGGACGGGTCCGCGGCCGACCTCCTGCGCGAGATCGTCCTGCGCGAGGTCCAGGACACCCCGGAGGTGCGCGGCAACTCCGCCGTCTGGGGGGAGATGCGCGCGGCGGCCGTCTTCGACGCGTCGCTGCGCCCCCTGGTGGCGGAGGCGACCGGGCGGTGGAACGCCGCCCTGGCCGCGATCATCCGGGACGGCCAGAGCGACGGCAGCGTCCCGTCCGGCGTGGACCCGGCGCGGGCGGCGGCGCGGCTCACCACGATGATCGAAGGGGTCAGCTCCCGCTGGTTGGCCGGGGTGATGACCACGGACGAGGCGCACGCCCTGCTGCGCGACGCGGTCGACGCGCTCTGACCGGCTGTGCGGCGGCCCCGGCAGCGCGCGGGATGCCGCCCCGCTGTAGGGCGCGGTTCCGCGGGCTGCCACCGCAGGACAGGGGGTCCGGCCGGTCAGGCGTCCGTGGCGATCGCGGCGGCGAACAAAGCGACGCCGAGCAGGATCAGGCCCAGGTGGATCCAGTTGCTGATCCACGCGTACTTGCCGAACTTCCGGGCCTCGTAGGGGTTGGTGGTGCGCTTGCCCAGCGCGAGCGCCACCAGGATGACGCCGATGATGTTGGTGCCCTGGCAGATCAGCATGGTGATGACCGCGACGACCATGGCGCCGATCAGGCCGCCGGTGCTCGGCGGCTCCTCGACCGTACCCGCGCCCGGGTACGGCTGCGGGTATCCCGGCGGGTACGGAGGCGCCCCGTAGGCGGCCTGCGGGTAGCCCTGCCCCCACGCCGCGTCGGGCTGGCCGCCCGGCGTCGGCTCGTAGCCGCCCGCGGGGTCGTTCCAGTACCCCTGCTGTGGGTCGGGCCACTGTGCGCTCATCTTCTAGGGCCTCCGTCGAATCGTCAGGCGTGGTCCATGCTTGCGCTCCGGTCCGGTCCCTCTTGGACGGCCGAGGGGAGTCGACCGGTTGCGGCCGTATCCGGCCAGCCGGGTCACGCCGTTCCGGCCGGGGCGAACATCAGGGAGACGATGATGACGACCAGGGCGACGTAGGTGAGGGTGCACGCCCAGGTGTAGCCGATGTGGCGTTCGACCTCAGCCGGATCAGCGATCTTGGTCAGCCCCATGACCCCGAAGGCGATGCCGGGGATGTTCATCAGGAGGAAGAGCAGGGGCTCACCGATCACGAGGAAGACTATCGGGAACGCGAGGGTGAGGATCGCGCCGACGAGAGCGGCCACGGCGCTGCCCACCCGTGCCGGAGGGCCGCACGGGGGCGGGCCGGGGAACCGCTGCGATCCGGGGGCGAGCGGGGGTTCGAACCGGGGATAGGGGCGCGCCGACGACGGCGGGGGCGCCGGTGTCCAGGCCGTGGGCCCGGTGTCGGGCCGGGAGCCCGGCCCGGCACCGCTGCCGTTCCCGTCGGCCTGCTCCTGCGGCTCCATCGCCGGGCGGGCGTCCCAGTACCGCGGCGCCCGCGACCACTGCTCGTCCATCGTCTCCCTCCCGCTCACACCCGCTCCCTCTACTATTCCCGCTCTGTCGACCCGCCCGCGGGCCTCGGCGCTCACCAGTTCCGCACCGGGGCGATCCCCTCCACCCAGGATCCGGCCTGGGTGAAGATCCACAGGGAGAGGACGAACATCACGACGAACATGACGGCGGCGGCACCCAGGGAGTACCAGGAGTAGCGGGTGAGCGTCTCGGCCTCCAGGAAGCGCCCCTGGTCGCGCTTGTGCGCGGCGCGCACCGCGAACACGATTCCGATCACTCCGAAGATCCAGTTGGCGCAGCACAGGAACGTCATCGCGTGCAGGATCAGCGCCATGGTGGAGCTGCTCGACCCCGTGGGCGCCCCCGCCGCGTGATCCCGGGCGCCGTCCCGAACGGTGGCGTCCCCTCCCTGTTCCCGGGTCTGCTCACGGTTCATCCGGTCGTCGTCCCGGGGGGAGGACGCCCCGGGTGGCAGCGACTGGTTGCTCATGGCGTTGTGCCGTCCCTCTCCGCGAATCCGTTGGCCGTGGCGCCGCCTCGCACGATCGGACCACCGGGAGACCGGTCGCGCGTCCGTTGCTGGGGGCCGACGCCCGGGGCGCCGTCCCCTCATGTGTACCGCCGCGGGGGAGCGGATACACCGCCCCTATTCGGCATCTCCGGCCGAATCGGTCACCGGTTGTCCGTCTCCCGGTGTTTCGGACGCGTCGAGTGGTGCGGTCTGCCGCGCCGCGTCGAGGTCGGCCACCCCGGTGATCCGGTGGACGGCGAAGCGGTGGACCGCGGCGCGCGTGGCGTCGTAGCCGGTCATGTAGCCGCCGTCGACCCGGGCGGGTTCCACGATGCGGCTGCTCGCGCGGCCGTCGGTGTCCAGGTAGCCGATCCACACCCGGCGCCCCTTCTCCGTGGCCGCCGTGAGTGCCGCGAGCGTCGCGGCGGTCGCGGACCGCGGCGGTGCGGCGTCCGGCGCCGGGATGGGGTGCCGTACCGCCGTCGCGGCCTCGTCCCCGGCCCGGACCGCCCGCACGGCCGCCATGCGCAGTGTCGGCCCCACGGGCGCGGGCTCGTCGAGCTCCCGGGCGAGCGAACGCTCCTCGGCCCGGCGCGCCTCCGGCCCGGACAGCCGCACCGCGCCCGAGCCGTCCTCGGGCACCGGGTGGTAGCCGAGCTCGTTCAGCCGCTCCAGCAGCGTGGCGCGGGCCGCCCGGCTGGCGATGACCGTGGGCGCGAGCCGCACGAGCATCAGGTCGCCGGTGCGGCGGTCGCCGAGCAGTTCGTCCAGCACCGAGGGCTCGTCGCAGCGCAGGTAGCTCGACGCCGTGCCGACGCGCAGCCGGCCGTGCCTGCGCGCCACGTCGTCGATGAGGTAGCGCAGCGCCTGCGGCAGCGGGGTCTGGGAGTGGCGTTCGAGGAGGGCGGTGATGTCGGCGGCGCCGCGCCCCGCGTCCAGGGCGCGGCGGAGGGAGGCGTCGGTGAAGCGGTAGACGGTGGCGCCCCCGGTGGACTCCACGTCGGCGGCCAGCGCCAGCTCCCGCGCCAGATCCGGCACGAGCGGACCCGGCGCGACGGCGGTGAGGTCTCCCTGCACCAGGATGTGCGTCAGCGGCGTGGGCAGCTCCGTGGCCAGCAGCTCGGCGGCGCGGGAGTGGTCGCGCTCGGCGACGGGGGTGTCGTCGTCGGCCGACTCCGCCAGCAGCGCCTGGGTGTGGGGAGCGATGGCGCCGCGCCCCGTAAGGCCGAGCAGGGCGGCCTCCCGCAGCGCGACGTCGATGAGCTCGGTCGTGCTCTGCCCTTGGCGGCGCGGGCGCAGCCAGGCCAGGACGTCGACGACGGCCTCGGGGGTCGGCGCCGTGCCCGCGGGGGCCGCGGCGAGCGCGTGCAGTACCTCGCGACGGATCTCCGGGGCCGAGCGCCGGTCCAGGCCTTCGCCGAGGACGCTGCGTGACCGGCCGCGCGTGTCGGCCGATGCGCTGAGGGCCGCCACCCGGGTCGTGCGCAGCCACGCCTCGGCCAGCCGGAGCCAGCGCCGTTCGGGGGCCGATCGCCGCCACAGGTCGTAGCCGGGGGTGGGCAGCCACTCGCCGCCCACCTCGGCGTCGGCGGCCAGCAGCCCGGCGGCGTGTGCCGTCTCGATGAGCAGCGCGGCGGTCGGTTCGTCGGTGTCCAGGCTCTGCGCGGCCCGGCGCAGGTCGCG
This sequence comes from Nocardiopsis gilva YIM 90087, assembly GCF_002263495.1. NCBI lineage: Bacteria > Bacillati > Actinomycetota > Actinomycetes > Streptosporangiales > Nocardiopsidaceae > Nocardiopsis > Nocardiopsis gilva. The sequence goes on from NZ_CP022753.1 coordinate 1,061,216, forward strand.
CACGCCCAGGCCGCCGCTGCGCAGCACGCCGGGGGGATCCTCGGCCCAGCGCTCGAGGAGTTCCTCGATCGAGCGGATGACGGTGAACGCCTGCCCGGCGGCGGCCCGCGTGGCGCGGTCGGGGTCGACCCGCGCGCCGGTGAGCGGTGGCGGGTCGGTCGCGACGCGCTGGAACAGCCGCCCCTCCCGCAGGACCAGCCCGACCTCCAAGGGAAGGGTGACGGTGTCGGCGGCGGTGGCGACCAGCAGGCCGCGGGCGAGCAGGCGGTCGACGGGGGAGGTGGCCGTGGCCGCGTCGACGTCGCGGGCCGCCGCGCCCGACACGGTGCCGTCGGGCGGCCCCCACGTCAGCCGGTCCAGCACCTCGCGGGCCTGCGGACCCGCCTCGGCGATCCGAGCGGTGAGCAGTTCGGGGGTGGCGGCCGCGGCGATCCGGGAGGCCGGGTCGCCCGCGCCGTCGGGAGCGTCGGTGCCGGCGGTGTAGCCGGTGGGCAGGCCGAGGTCGGCGGCGATCCGGTTGAGCCGCTCGGTCGGGAGGCCGCCGAGCAGGACGCGCAGCGGCGGCCCGAGCCCGGCCGGTCGGGTGAGGACGTCGCGCAGGACCGAGACCGGGCGGAGCCCGTCGCCGTCCACCCAGACCAACGCGGCGCCGTGGAGCCGGGACAGGGCCTCGTCCAGACGCTTGTCCGGGACGTCGAGGGCGGCGGCGAGCCGGTCGCGGCCGACCCCCGGCGTCGCGCTCGCCCGGTCGTCGCCGAGCGCGACCAGCCCCTCCAGGACACACAGCGTGAAGCGGTCCAACCGGTCCAGAACGCGCAGCACGGCCGGCCGGGAGACGGCACGGGCGGCCAGCGCGGCGATGTCGGCGGGGACGGGGGTGATGAGATCCGGGCGCGCCTCGAACAGCGCGGCCAGCTCGGTGTCGGACAGGTTCCGCAGCCACGAGGTGAATGTGGGGAGCCGACCCCCACCCCCGCGCCCCGCATCGGCGTCGTCGATCATCGTTCATCACGCTATGCCATCCGCGCGTCCGTGGCCGTTCCGGGGCGCGGGGGTGGGGGCGGTCGCCCGGGGCGCCCGAGATCCCCTGGGCCATCGGCGATCTTGGGGCACTATGGGGCGTATGACTGAGCCTGAGCGTGCGGAACAGGTGGTGCTGGCCTACCTCGCGCAGGTCGGGGACGCCGCGTACGGGCGGCTCTCCCACCGGCAGCGCGCCAGGTTCATCGGCGACCTTCGCGGGCGCATCAACGCCGCCTGTGCGGCGGCCAACGCGCGCAGCCCGGAGCGGGTGCGGCGGATTCTGCGCGAGTTCGGCGATCCGGAGGACGTGGTTCTACGCGCCTGCCGACAGGGGCCGGGCATGGCCGACGAGCAGGTGGTGGACGGGGCCGCACTCGGGGATGGCGCGGACGGCGGCGACGAAGGCGAGGGAGAGTCCGAGGGCCGGGGGTGGGCGGGCTCCGAGCGTCCCATGCCCGCCCACCGTGTCCACCGGGATCCGCCGCCCTGGCGCGGCGGGCCGGACCGGAGCTGGCTGCGCGGCGCGTCGGGCGCTCGCGGCGACGCCGACGCGGGTTCCTCGCGCGCCACGGGACCAGGGCCGATCGATGTCGCCCGCCGCTATCCGGCGGAGGCGCTCACCATCGGTATCTACCTGATCAGCGGCATTATCGGCGGTATCGTCTTCCTCTGGCTGCTGGGCGCCGTGCTGGCGGTGCTGAGCCGGGTCTGGTCGCGCGTCGACCGGTGGGTCGCGGTCGTGGTCCCGGTCGCCGCGACGGTCGGGGGCATGGCGCTGTGGCAGGGGGAGGCGCCCTACGTCGACCAGTTCATCATGGCGTCACTCCTGGACACGGGCGTGATCGGGCTGCGCGTGGCGGCGGTGGCGTGCGGGCTGTACTTCGCCCTGCGACTGATGCGCCTGGTGCGGCGCGCCGAGGTTGGGGGAGCCGGGCGGGCGCGGTCGGAGTAGGGTGCCGCCCGATGTCGCGCGGTGTCGGTCATCCACCGGCAAACCCTCAGGAATATCGTGCTTGACCTGCGCATTTCTGTGAGTGGCGGGTGAGACGTCGGGTAATGATGTCCATGCGTTCCGTTCCGGTTTGGTCCGGGTTGCGGACGCGATTGGCGCGCATGCGACGACATCGGCGTGCGGCGTCATCGGCATTGACGGCATCCTGGTCCCGCCGGGTCCCGTCCCATAACTCCGCAACCAGCGGCGACGGGGATCGTTGTCAATGGAGAGGCCCGGAGATCCGCGTCCGGGCCTCTCGTGCGTCCGCTCTCGGGGTGTCGCGGACTCCGTTGGAGATGGCCGGTTATGGCCGTTTCTTTGCGGTGATTTGCGGCTTTTCGCGGCGGTTAGTCTCTCGCTCGATACGCTCTGTGGGCACTAGCCTTAAAAGGTCCCTATGGGAAGATAGGGCGCAAGGAGGCCAAGCGGACATTCGGTGCTGAACGCGGCCGATCCGCCCGGCCTCCTTCCTATTGGTCCGACGGCGAGAGCGTGAGGTCACACACGTGCCCACCGGCAAGGTCAAGTGGTACGACAGCGACAAGGGTTTCGGCTTTCTCACCCGTGATGACGGCGGTGAGGTCTTCGTGCATTCCTCCGCGCTGCCGCAAGGGGCCACCTCCCTGCGCCCCGGGCAGCGGGTGGAATTCGGTGTCGTCGAAGGGCGCAAGGGGGCTCAGGCGCTCCAGGTGAAACTTCTCGACGCCCCGCGTACGGTCTCCAAGGCCCAGCGCAAGAAGCCGGACGAGATGGTGATCATCGTCGAGGACCTCATCAAGCTCCTCGACGGCGTCTCCACGTCCTACCGCCGGGGCAAGCACCCCGACCGCCGCGAGGCGGCGAAGATCGCGCAGGTCCTCCGCGTCGTCGCCGACGACCTGGAGGCCTGAGAAGCTCCCTGTGGCCCCGGCGGCGTCCGTGTGCGAACGCCCCGCGGCCGAGCACGTCAACGCATCAGTGAAACCCGTGCCCCCGAGGCACGCCCACCCATCGACAGGAAAGGTACGACGTCAGCCCGTCCGACGGTCGGCCAAGGGTGAGCCCCGCCACTTTTTCGGTGGCGGGGCGTGCCATGACGCCCCCAAGTCGACGTAACGGTCGACTATCGATCGGTGTCATGGTCAAGTCGGGGGTCGCAATCAGCGAAAATGGAACTGTGAGCCGTAGCCGTCGTTCTCCCACACCAGACAAGGCCTGCATCGAAGCGGTCGAACTGGCCCGCTCTGTGGCCGCCGAGATCGGGCGGCCGGACTGGGTCGGCGACCACCTCTCCGCGCAAGTCGAGGGTGATCGTCTCGTCACCCATATCTTCGGCTGCCTCGACCCCGCCTACCCCGGCTGGCACTACGCGGTCACCGTGGTACGCGCCTCCCGTGCGAAGAGGGTCACGGTCAACGAGGCGGTGCTGATCCCCGGCGCCGAAGCCCTGATCGCTCCCCAATGGGTGCCCTGGAAGGAGCGCCTGCGCCCGGGTGACCTCGGCGTGGGCGACCTGCTGCCCACCGAGGCCGACGACGCGCGCCTGATGCCCGGATTCGCCCAGGTGCCCGGGGGCGAGCTCGACGAAGAGGGCGCCGACCAGCAGATGCTCTGGGAGCTCGGCCTGGGCCGGGTCCGCGTCCTGTCGGAGCTCGGCCGCGAGGCCGCGGCCGAGCGCTGGTACAACGGCGACGCCGGACCGCGCAGCCCGATCGCCGCCTCCGCCCCCGCCAAGTGCGCGACCTGCGGCTTCATGACCCCGCTCGCCGGTGAGTTCCGGCAGATGTTCGGCGTCTGCACCAACGAGTTCGCGCCCGACGACGGCAGGGTCGTCTCGCTGGACCACGGCTGCGGCGCCCACTCCGAGGCCGCGCGCCCCGCCCCCCGCCCCGACCCGGTCGCCCCCGTCGTCGACGAGCTGGGCTACGATCACATCGTCTTCGACGACACCACCGAACTGGAGCTCGTCTCCTCGGAGAACTGACATCCCCCAAGGCCGCTCCGCGGCCCGTCCCCAATCGAAAAACCTCTTTCGAGAACGTCCCCGGGGTCGCGTACCGTAGTGCCGCACCCACTCTTAAGAGGTTGATTCATGTCCCAGACATCGGACGACCCGTTCGGCACGACCGAACTTCGCCGACGTGTCCTCGATGGCTGGGCCGACGCACCGGCGCGCTTTCGCGAGGACGCCAACGCGGAGGAGGACTACGCGCTCGGCGGCTACCGCGACCGCGTCATCGTCGAACTCGCGCAGAACGCCGCCGACGCCGCCCGCCGCACGGGCGGCACCGGTCGGCTCCTGCTCCGGCTGAGCGACCACCGGTTCATCGCGGCCAACACCGGTGCGCCGCTGACAGCCGCGGGTGTGGAGTCCCTCGCCACGCTGCGTGCCTCCGCCAAGCGCGACGATGCCGCCGCGGGCGGCTCCACCGGGCGCTTCGGCGTCGGTTTCTCCGCCGTTGCCGCCATCAGCGACGACGTCACGGTGGCCTCGCACGAGGGAGCGGTGCGCTTCGACCGCACCGATGCCTCCGCCGAGGTCCGCGCCCTCCTGCTCGAACCCGGTCGCGCCCACCCCGAGCTGGGGGAGGAGTTCGAGCGGCGCGGTGAGCAGGTGCCGCTGCTCCGGCTGCCCTTCGCCTGCCAGTCCGCCGTGCCCGCGGGCTACGACACCGCGGTCACCCTCGTGCTCCGCGACGACGAGGTCCGCGACCGCCTGCGCGCCCAGCTCGCCGAGACCAGTGAGGCGCTGCTGCTCGCCCTTCCCGACCTCGCCGAGGTGCGCATCGAGACCGGGGACACCGAGCGCGTGCTCACCCGCGAGTCCGGGCCGGGCGCGGACGGCACCGGCGAGGTGCTGACCCGGGTCCGCGACCGGGCGGGGGAGCACATCACCCGATGGCGCACCGTCACGCGCTCCGGCCGGGTCGAACCCTCCCTCCTCGCCGACCGCCCCACCGAGGAGCGCGCGCGTCTGGACTGGACCCTCACCTGGGCCGCCGCCGTGACACCCGACGGCCATGTCGCCGAGCTCCCGTCCGGCGTCGAGCGCGTCGTGCACGCGCCCACCCCCAGCGGCGACGAACTCGCCCTGCCCGCCCTGCTCATCGGGACCTTCCCACTCACCCCCGACCGCCGCCGCATCGCCCAGGGCCCTGCGGCCGAGATGCTCACCGGCGAGGCTGCCGAGGCCTACTGCGACCTGCTCTGCGCCTTCGAGGCCCGCGCCGCGCTGGACCTCGTTCCGGTCACCGCGCTGGGTCGAGGGGAGTTCGACGCCGGGTTCCGCTCCCACGTCGCCAAGGCCCTGCCGGACACCCCCTTCCTGCGCACCAGCGAGGGCGACCCCATCCGGCCGCGCGACGCCGTACTGCTGGAGGGAGGGCCGGAGGTCACCGCCGTGGTCGGCGCACTCGTCCGCACCGCGCTCCCCGGCCACTGGAACCCGCGTCACCCGGGGCTCGCGCAGCTGCGGGTGCGCCGCGTCGGCCTCGCCGAACTGGCCGACCTGCTCGCCGACCTCGACCGCGAACCGAGCTGGTGGGCGCGGCTGTACGCCGCGCTGCGCGCCGCCGGGCGGCAAGGCGCCGACCTGGGCGATCTCGGTGCGCTGCCGGTCCCGCTGTCCGACGGGCGGCTGGTCCGCGGCCCGCGCTCACTGCTCGTTCCGGTGGGCGACCTCTTCGGCGCCGACCAGATCGACCCGCACACGCTGGACCCGCTCGGCCTGCGGATCGTGCACCCCGAGGCCGCCGACCCGCTGCTGACGCGCCTCGGCGCCATCGAGGCCAACGAGGCGGCGGTGCTCACCGACCCGCAGACCCGCGCGGCCGTGGAGAACTCGCTGGAGGCGGACAACCCCGAGGAGATCGCGGCCGCGGTGCTGGAGCTGGTGGCCGCCTCCGGGACCACCGCCGACGACGCACCCTGGCTGGCCGAACTCGCCCTGCCGGACGACGAGGGCGGGTACTCGGTCGCGGGCGAGCTGCTGCTGCCGAGCAGCCCGCTGCTGGACATCTTCACCGACGACGCGCCGTTCGGCGTCGTCTCCACCGACACCGTCGAGCGCCACGGCGCCGACGCCCTGCGCGCGGTCGGCGTGCTCGACGCGTTCAACCTGGTGCGCGCCGAGGACGTCACGCTGGGCGCCGCGCTCGACCACGACGATCTTCCGCTGGACGGCCTGGAGGAGTGGGCCGAGGAGGTCGCCGAGCGCACCGGCGCGGCCGACATCCCGCCCGTCGTCCCCGAACTGGTCGGCGTCGCCGACCTGGAGTTCGTCCGCGAGGACCGCTGGCCGCAGGCGCTGGAGCTGCTCGCCGGTCCCCGCACGCGCGGGGCGATCGTCGAGCCCGCGCGGGTGCTCAGCGGCGACGGCCGCGCCGTGGACGTCCCCTCCTACACGGCGTGGTGGCTGCGCACCGGCGCGGTCCTGGGCGGCCGCTGCCCGGTGGAACTGCGGACCCGCGACGCCGCCCCGGCGCTCACCGGCCTCTACGACCTGGCCCCCGAGAGCCTCGACCCGGCGTTCGCCCGGGAGATCGGCGTGCGGGCCAGCCTGGAGGCCCTGATGGCCGAGCCGGACGGCCCCGACGACCTGCTGGAACGGCTGGCCGACCCGCAGCGCCACGTCGAGCGCCAGGCGCTGCGCGAGATCTGGACCGCCATCGCCGCGGTGGACCCCGACCGCGTCTCCCCGCCCGAACGGGTCCGCGCGGTGCGCGGCGGCGCCATCGTGGTCGCCGATCCCGAGGAGACCGTGGTCGTCGACACTCCCGACCTCCTGCCGCTGCTGGACGACCGCCCCGTCGTCCTCGTGCCCGCCGAGCAGGCGGTCGCGATGGCCGACGTCCTCGACATCGCCCTCGCCAGCGAAGTGGTCCCGGGCGAAGTCGCCTCGGTGGGCGAACTCCGTCCGATACCCGAGGTCGTGGCGCTCTTCCTCGACATCGACATGCACACCTACCTGCACCACGACGAGCTGCGGGTCGATGGCGTCCCCGTGGAATGGCGCTACAGGGGCGGCTCCCTGCACGCGGCCACCACCGACGGCCTGGCCCGCGCCCTGTGCTGGGCCGCCGGACGCTGGTCCAGCCGCCACCTCCTCGCGGCCGTCCTCCGCGACCCCGCCGAGGCCCCGGCCCTCCTGGCCGAGACCGACCTCGACTAGCGCCCCAGCCCGCTCATCCGTTGATCTCGGGGATATCGACCGAATGTCGGCGATTATTCGGTCGATATCCCCGAGATCAACGAGGGCGGGGCGGGTCACCGCGTGACGCGGAAGAAGCCTTCGGTGATCAGCGACCGCAGCACGTCCGGGGTACGGGCGCGGACCGCCGCGGCGTCCTGGTCGGTGAGTTCGGCGATCGCGTCGAGGAGGGGGCCCACGGGCATGGTCCCGTCGCAGACGCTCGCCAACGCCGCCTCGATCGTGCCGACCTGGGCCACACGGTGCAGGCCGCCGCGCTGGCGGAGCAGGATCTTCTCCGGGTCCGGTGCGCCCGGCGTGCCGATCCGCTCCTCCACGACGTCCGGCGCCAGTGCGACGTGCGCGGACAGTAGGGCCGCGTCGGTCAGGCGGCGGGCCGTCATGGCGCCGTCGACCACATCGGGCAGGTAGCGGCCGACCGGCTGCTCGATCTCGTGGCGCAGCTCCTCCACGCGCACGGCGGCGTCCTGGGCGGCGTCGTTGCGCACCGAGATCCAGCCGAAGCCGATCCCCGTGACACCCTCCCGCTCGAAGTAGTCCAGCCAGGCGTCATAGCGGCGGGTGTACTCGGGGGTGCCGTGCTCGCAGGAGTCGCGCAGCCACAGCTCCACGTACTCCGCCGGGTCCTGCACGTCGCGCTGGACCACCCAGCCCGAGCACCCCGTGCCCGTCACCCACGCGCCGACCCGGTCGCGCCAGTCCTCGTCCTTGACGTGCAGCCAGTTGGCCAGGATCTGGATCCAGCCGCCATCGGTGAGGTGGTCGGGTGCCTGCCGGATGATCTCCGCGCACACCGCGTCCCCCGAGAGGTCGGACTCGCGGTAGGTGTAGCGCGCCGAGTCGGGCGTGATGACGAACGGGGGGTTCGACACGATGAGGTCGAACCGCTCCCCGGCGACCGGGGCGTACAGCGAGCCCTGCCGCATGCTTACGTTGTCGACACCGGAGAGCGCGCAGCTGATCTCGGCGAGGTGCAGGGCGCGCGGGTTGACGTCGGTCGCGCACACGTCGGCGGCGCGACCAGCCAGGTGCAGCGCCTGCACGCCGCAGCCGGTACCCAGGTCGAGCGCGCGGTCCACGGGGCCGTCCACGATCAGCTTCGACAGCGTGGCCGAGGCGCCGCCCGCGCCGACCACGTGGTCCGGACGCGGGTTGCCGTGCCCGGGGCGGACGGTGGGGTCGGAGACCACGTAGCCCGCGCGCACTGTGCCGCCGACACCGCCGTCGCCGGAACCGGCGCCGCGACGTACGTCGCGCCCCTCGTCCACCTCCCACGGCGTCAGGTGGACCAGGGCGCGCACCTCGCCGTCGCCCACGGCCAGCAGCCCGGCCTCGGCGAGCTCGGCGACGGGGAGGATGCCGCGCGCGGCCTTCTCCGGGATCGGCTCGTGCAGCCACCACAGGCGCAACAGCATCCCCAGCCGTTCCTCGCCGCCGGTGGCGCGCAGAGCGGGGACGAGCTGCTCACGGGCGAGCGCCCGGGCGGCCGTGTCACCGAGCCGGTCGCGGACGCCGGAGACGGTGTAGTCGGCGTCGATCAGGATGCGCCGCAGGCGGTCGGCGAGACGTCGCGGGAAAGGGTGCAGCGATTCAGACACCTGCCCATTATCGAGCAGAAACGGCGAAGAAGTGTGACTGGTACGCCGGACCGCAATCCACCATGTTGCTCGCGTCTCCAGGAGGACCGAACGGGTACCCGGGCCGTGGCCCGGAGCGTCGAACGTCGCGCTGTGGAGCACGTACGCCGAGACCCGCGCCTGACCTGGGATGACGGGCGAACGAAATCACCTGTGGCAACGATCACGCGTGGTCACGAGTGCTCCTGCGGTGCCGCGTCCTCGCCCTGCTGTTCGGCGCGCTCGCGGCGCCTGGCCGCGCCGCGTTCCTCGGCCTCTCGGCGTTTGCGCAGCAGACGGGGGATGTAGAGGTAGGCGAACACGCCCAGCGCGATGCCCACGGCGCAGACCCAGATCCACCACCGCTCCGTCTCGGGCAGCTTCTCACCCATCGCGACCAGCACGACGAGGGCGACGAGCCACGCCGCGACGCCCAGGGCCGTGGGCACGCGGTAGTCGCTCTCCATGACGTCGGGGTCGGGCTGACGGGGTTTACGCACGGTTTCAGGCTAGTCGATCGGGGGGTCGCAGCCGTCGGAGCGAAACCCGGGTGTTTGTATATTCCTCTGAATAAGGGAGGATTTCCGGCGTCTCGAGCTGTAGGAAGCTTCAACTACGCTGACCTCGTAACTTTGCCCAAACAGGGCGAATTTCATGCCGTAACCCGAACAGGGCAGGTTCAACCGCGTGAACGCACCGTCCAGATCCACAGCACAGCAGTCACCCTCCGCGCACGGCGGAGGGTTCAAGGCACGCCTCGACGGCTACTTCGGGGTGTCGGTCCGGGGCTCGAACTTCGCCCGGGAGATCCGCGGCGGCATGGCGACCTTCTTCGCCATGGCCTACATCGTCGTCCTCAACCCGCTGATCATCGGCACCGCGCCGGACAAGAACGGCGACACCCTGGGCATCCCCCAGGTCGCGGCGGTGACGGCGCTGGTCGCGGGGATCGTCTGCGTCCTGATGGGCGTCGTCAGCCGCTATCCGTTCGCCATCGCGGCGGGCATGGGCCTCAACGCGGTCGTCGCCTATGTCCTGGCACCGGTGATGACGTGGGCCGACGTCATGGGCCTGCTGATCATCGAGGGCGTCGTCCTGCTGATCCTCGTCCTCACCGGGTTCCGGACCGCCGTCTTCGCGATCATCCCCGGCGATCTGAAGGCCGCCATCTCTGTCGGCGTGGGCCTGTTCCTCGCCCTGATCGGCTTCGTGAACGCCGGGTTCGTCCGCCCGGGCGAGGGCACACCGCTCCAGCTCGGCACCGGTGGCCTGGACGGCTGGCCGATCTTCGTCTTCGTCGTGGGGCTGCTGCTGACCATCGGGCTGATGGTGCGCCGGGTCAAGGGCGCGATGCTCATCGGCATCATCTTCGCGACCGTCCTGGGCATCGTGCTGGAGGTCGTCGGCAACATCGGCCCGCGCGTGGGGGAGGACGGCGAGGTCGTCAACGAGCTGGGCTGGTCGCTCACGGTGCCGTCGATCCCCACCTCCCTCGGCCACCTGGTCTCCGTCCCGGACCTGAGCCTGGTGGGCAAGTTCGACCTGCTCGGCAGCTGGTCCAGCGCGGGTGCGGTCACCGTGGTCATGCTGCTGTTCACCCTGCTGCTGGCCGACTTCTTCGACACGATGGGCACCATGGTCGGCGTCGCCAACCAGGCCGGGCTGACCGACGAGGACGGCAACATGGCCCACACGCGCGAGGTCCTCGTCGTCGACGCGATGGGCACGATCCTCGGCGGCGTCGGCTCGGCGTCGGTGAACACGGTCTACGCGGAATCGGCGGCCGGTGTGGGTGAGGGCGCTCGGACGGGCATCGCCCCGATCGTCACCGGCACGCTGTTCTTCGTCGCCATGTTCTTCACCCCGCTCGTCGGGCTCGTTCCCTTCGAGGCGGCCACTCCGGTGCTGGTCGTGGTGGGCTTCATGATGATGACTCAGGTCACCCGGATCGACTTCAGCGACCTGGGCATCGGCATCCCGGCCTTCCTGGCGATCGTGATCATGCCCTACACCTACTCGATCGCCAACGGCATCGGGGCCGCGTTCATCGGCTACGCGTTCATCCGCCTGATCCAGGGCCGCCGCCGGGAGCTGAGCCCGCTGCTGTGGGTCGTGGTCGTCATCTTCCTGGTCCACTTCGCCGAGTCACCGTTCAAGGCGCTCCTTGGCGTTTAGGTATTCGCGGCGTGGTTCGCGCGCGGAACCTCAATGGCCGGAACCGGCCTATTCGAGCTCCCCTCTTGGCTGCGTTGCGATCAGGGATACACACTCTTCGGAGGCATTCGTTCACGCGTCGTCATCGCTGAGTGGGTGCTGATCGTCCAGCGGCGGAGCCGCTGGTTTCGTCCGAGAGGAGAAGAGGCGCCATGTCGAACCCCTACGCTTTCCCGCCAGGCTCCAACATGGATTACATCGTCAAGGGCGAGGACGACGCCGTACCGCAGTCAAAGCTGAAGGCAGTGCGCGACTACGCCGCGCAGCAGGAGAAGGCGATCTGGGACGCTCATCCTAACGGCATCGACGGCAATGACAGTCGGAGCCTCGGTCGTGTCTATGCCTTTGGGGCCATCAAGGAGGCGCTGGACAAGGCCCTGTAAGGGCAGGCACACCGCACGGTCGCCGTCCTGGTGCCGCGGTCGCGGTTCGACGGATTGACGAGAGAACGAGGCCCCCGCCGATGGGGGCCTCGTTTGTGCCTGGGGTGCTCAAGGCGGGAGCGGGGAACGCGACGTGCTCGCCGCCAGGGGGAAATAGCGCGTAGTGCGATATCGTTAGCAAAGGTAATGAGTGAGGCTAATGAATCGATCACTTCTCTCCCAGCAGACCAGGACCGACGCGGGACTGGCGGCGGTACTCCGCGTGGCCGTGGGCAGGCTGGCCCGGAGGCTGCGGGCGCAGCGGCCCGACGCGAGCCTGTCGCTCGGGCAGACCGCCGTGCTGTTCACCCTCGCCCGGCACGGGCAGATGACCCCCGGTGCGCTGGCCGAGCACGAGAAGGTGCAGCCGCCGTCGATGACGCGGATCATCGCGGCGCTGGAGGCGCGCTCGCTGGTACGCCGGACACCCCATCCGGACGATCGTCGACAGCAGCTGGTGGACCTCACCGACGCGGGTCGGGAAATGGTGCGGGAGGACCAGCGCAGCCGCGAGATGTGGCTGGCGCGGCGCCTGGCCGAGCTGTCCCCGGAGGAGAAGGACACGCTGCGCGCCGCCGCCCGGATCCTGGAGCAGCTGAGCCAGGCGTGACCGGTGGGGCCGAGCGAGCCGATCCGGGGCCCGAGACGATCCCGGAGACGGCCGGTACCGCCGGGTCCGATGTCGCCACGCACGATCGGGCCGAAGGCGATGGCGAGAGCGCGGGGGACGACGACCGGTTACCCGGTTCCCCGGAGACCGGTTCCGGCTCCCGCTCGGGCTCCGGGATGTTCCGCTCGCTGGCCAACCGCAACTACCGGCTGTTCATCTCCGGCCAGGTCGTCTCCAACACCGGCACCTGGATGCAGCGCATCGCGCAGGACTGGCTGGTGCTGGCGCTCAGCGACGGCAGCGGTGTGGCGCTCGGCATCACCACCGCACTGCAGTTCCTGCCCATGATGCTGCTGGGCCTGTGGGGCGGAACGCTCGTCGACCGCATGTCCAAGCGCCACCTGCTCATCGCGACGCAGGCCGCCATGGGCCTGCTGGCCCTCGGGCTCGGCACCCTCACCGTCGCGGGCCACGCGGAAGTGTGGCATGTCTACCTCTTCGCCCTCGCCCTCGGCACGGTCACCGTCCTGGACAACCCCGGACGCCAGACGTTCGTCGAGGAGATGGTCGGCCGCCGCGACCTGCCCAACGCCGTCGCTCTGAACAGCGCGAGCTTCCAGCTGGGACGGGTCGCCGGACCCGCCATCGCCGGGCTGATGATCGCCGCCGTCGGCAGCGGCGTGGTCTTCCTCGTCAACGCGGTGTCGTTCGCCGGGGTCATCCTCGGTCTGGCGCTGATGCGCCCCGCAGAGCTGCACGTCACCGAATCGGTCCCGCGCGCCAAGGGGCAGACCCGCGAGGGGCTCGCCTACATCCTCGGCCGCCCCGACCTGCTCCTGCTCCTGGTCATGACCGCGTTCGTCCAGCTCTTCGGCGCCAATGTGCAGAACCAGATCGCGCTGATCACCAAGAACGAGTTCGAGACCGGGCCCGCCCCCTACGGGATCGCGGCCGCCGCGCTCGCCGTGGGCGCCCTGTCCGGGGCGCTGCTGGCGGCCCGCAGGGAACGGCCGCGGCTGCGCGTGATCCTAGCCGGGGCGGTCCTGTTCGGCGCACTCCAGGCGGTGGCCTCCCTGATGCCCGGCTACCTGGGATTCGTCGCCGTGCTCTTCCCCATGGGGCTCGCGTTCATGACGTGGACGACCTCCCTCAACGCCCACTTCCAACTGAGCGTCCCTCCGACGATGCGCGGCCGGGTGATGGCCATCTACATGCTCTTCTTCCTCGGGATGACGCCCGTGGGGGCGCCCATCGTGGGGTTCCTCGCCGACACGTTCGGCCCGCGGACCGGGCTGGCTATCGGCGGGACGGTGAGCATGGCCGTCGTCCTCCTCGTTGCCGCGATGTTGGCGCACCGCAACCGCGCGAAGGCCCCGCCAGTGGGAACAAACAGGGAACAAGGAGGGCAGTAGCGCTCGCACGCGGGCGGCGACGAACCGACGACGGAGGTGGCGGATGCGGCTCTTCCTCGCTATCGATCCCCCGGACGACCTGCTGGAGCGTGTGGAGGAGGCGGCCAGCGCGCTCCGGGCCGACGGCGACGGCCTGCGCTGGAGCCACCCCGAGGACTGGCACCTCACCCTCGTCTTCCTCGGCGAGGTCGACGACGGCCTCCGGACACTTCTGGAGAAGCGCTTCGCCGCCGAGATCCACCACCACCCGCCTCTCTCGCTCGCGGTACGCGGGGCGGGCACCTTCCCCGGCGACGAAACGCGGGCCCGCGTGCTGTGGGCGGGGTTCGAGGGGGACATCGGCGCGCTCGGCCGACTCGCCGCCGACCTGCGCCGCGTGGCCCGGAAGTCCGGGGTGCCGATCGAACGCCGCCCCTACGTGCCGCACCTCACTCTGGCGCGCAGCCGCATCCCCGCCGACGTCAGCGGCCACCGCTCCGTCCTGCGCTCCCTGGCCACTCCGTTCTGGACGGCGGACACCGTTCGGCTGCTCCAGAGCATCCCCGGAGGGTCTCCCCGGTACCGAACCGTCGCCACCTGGCCATTAGGCTGACAACAGGCCGATAACGGCCCCACACACCCCACGCAAGACGAGTAAGGCCGGACCATGAGCATGCTCACCAACAACCGCAAGCAGCGCTGGCTCCTGCCCGTGGTGCTCGCGGCGATCATGCTCATCGTTCTGATCGGCTCGTTCTTCGGCTGACCCCCGGGCCGTCCCTCCCATCCGTTGATCTCGGAGATATTGGGGTAAAAAACGGCTCTGAGACCCCAATATCCCCGAGATCAACGGGGGAGGCGGGCGGTCACGCCGTCGCCGCGACGCGCGCGACGGCACGGGCGACGAGGTCGGCGTTGTCCGCCGCCTCCGCGCCCTCTGGCGTGCGCAGCGTGTCCTCCAGGCCGATGCGGATGTCGTGCCCGGCCTCGATCGCGGCGTCGAGTACCGGCCAGGCGGTGTCGTCCTGCCCGTGCAGCAGGCGCGGAAGCTCGATTCCGGCGCGGTCGAGGATGCCGGCGATGGCCGACGCGTTCTCCAGCGCCGCCTGGGTCGTGGCCTGTGTGGGCTCGATGAGGACCGCGCTGAACTCCTCGGACAGTCCGCTGGCGGCCAGAATGCGGGCCGCCTCGACCGTCCACACCCCGGCCTCGACCCGTACCCGGCGGTCGAGTAGCAGCCGGGCGACCTCCACCGACCCGGGCTCGTGCAGATTGACGGTGGCCGAATCCGGCAATTGGCCCCAGCGCTGGACGACGTCGTAGCGGCGCCACGGATCGGGCTCGGCGGACAGCGCGGTGGTCACGCTGATCGGTACGCCGGGGACGGCCGCGCGCAGGCGCTCCAGCAACGGGGTGAGGACCTGGGGATCCAGTGCTTCAGCCCCCCGCTTGTCCCGCGGGTGGACGTGGATCTCGTCGGCGCCGCTGTCCACGGCCGCGCGGGCATCCTCGGCTACCTGGTCCATCGAGATCGGCAGGGCGGGATGCGCACCCGGACGGCGGTCACCGTTGAGGCAGGCGACGATTCGCATGGTCTTCCTCTCGCCTCGGGTGCTCGTCGTAAGCGGAGCATGCCCACAAGGCGTGGGTTGCAAGCCATGGTGCTTGCGGTGCGATGGGAAGATAGCGGACATGAGGAAACGCGCCGTGCTGGCCCTCCCGATCATGTGCGCGGTGCTTTCCGCGACGCCCGGCGCCGCTGACGTCACCCCCGCTCCGCCCGAATCCTCCCCCCAGGAGTCGGCCGGGAAGAACGTCCCCGAGGGCTCCGAGGTCCGCTTCCGCATCGACGACCCGCGGATCCGGGAATCCAGCGGCATGGCGGCGTCCCGGCGGCACGAGGGCGTGTTCTGGACCCACAACGACAGCGGCGACTACGGGCCCGAGATCTACGCGGTCGACGAGGACGGACGCGTGCTCGCCACGGTCACCCTGACCGGGGACGGTGTGGACGCGCGCGACTGGGAGGCCATCGCGATCGGGGAGGACGACGACGGCGAGCCCGCGATCTACGTCGGCGACATCGGCGACAACTTCAACGGCGGCTGGCCGAACGTGCGTGTTTACCGGCTCCCGGAACCCGCGCGGCTCACCGACCAGACCGTCGAGGCGACGACGTTCACCTTCACCTACGAGGACGGTGGCCGCGACGCCGAAGGCATGATGATCGACCCGCGCGACAACCGGCTCTACGTCGTCAGCAAGGAGATCGGCGGGGGCGTCTACGCGGCCCCGGACACCCTCGACCCGGCGGGCGCCAACACCCTCACCCGTATCGACTCCGCTCCGCTGTACCCCACCGACGCCGCCTTCGCCCCCGACGGCTCCCAGTACGCCATCCGCACCTACTGGGGCGCCACCATCTACGACGCCGCCGACGGGGTCGACGGCCGCATCATCGACCGCATCAGCCTCCCCAAGACGGACCAGGGCGAATCCCTGACCTACCTCCCGGACGGCAGCGGCCTGCTGGCGGGCTCGGAGGGCGCGTCCAGCCCGGTCTGGTACGTCCCGCTGACCGATCTCGCCTCCGCGGCCCCCTCGCCCTCCGATACCCCGGACTCGCCCTCGGCCGAGCAATCCCCCACCGAGGCGGACTCAGGCGGCGGCGCCGCCCTCCTCATCGGCTCGGGCGTCGTGGTTGCCGCACTGCTCATCGCGGGCATCGTCATCCTGGTCCGACGGATCTGAAGCGGGCGGGCGACCGTCCTCCGCCAGTTCCCCGTCGGCGGGGCCGGTGAGCGACGCGCGTGTCCGCGCGGCGATCACCCTTCCTGCATATAGATCTCCCGTGCCAGGAAGGCGTGGCGGGAGTGGTCGCTGAAGACGCCGTCGACGCCGGCCTGGAAGAACAGCTCGTACTCGGCGGCGAAGCCGCCGTAGGCCCCTGCGTCGTCGCCGGAGCGGAGGCCGGCCGGGAGGAAGTGGTTCTCGCTGCGGAAGGTGTAGGGGTGGACGAGGAGACCGGCCTCGTGGGCGTCGTCGACGAGGGTGGTGGGCTCGGTGAGGTCGCCGTTGTCGTCGCGGCCGATGATGGAGTTCTTGTTCGGGCCGATGGCGTGGGCGAAGGTGGCGACCTCGGCCAGGCCCTCGGGCGTGAGGTAGCGCTGCCAGTGCTCCTCGGTGCCCATAAGGAAGACCAGCGGCAGCTCGGTCTCGGCCAGCTTCTTCAGGCTGTCGGCCTCGAACGACTGCAGGAAGACCGGGACCTCGGGCTCCGGGCCGGTCAGGCCGTGCTCGCGCAGGGTCGCGATCAGCGGCGGCTCCAGGTCCAGGCCGATCGAGACGTGGTACTCGGGATGCTTGGTCTCCGGGTAGATCCCGATCGGGCGGCCCAGCTCGGCGGTGAGCCGCTTGGCCAGCGCGATGATCTCCTCCAGGGTGGGGATCTCGTACTCGCCGTCGTGCGAGGTGTTGTCGGGGCGGATGTCGGGGATGCGCTCGGTGGTGCGCAGCGTCTTCAGCTCGTCGAGGGTGAAGTCCTCGGTGAACCAGCCGGTGTGCTCCTCGCCGTCGATGACGCGGGTGGTGCGGCGGTCGGCGAACTCGGGGTGGTCGGCCACGTCGGTGGTCCCGCCGATCTCGGGCTCGTGCCGCGCGACCAGGCGGCCGTCCTTGGTCGCGACCAGGTCGATCTCGATGAAGTCGCCGCCGACGCGGGCCCCCAGCTCGTAGGAGCCCAGGGTGTGCTCGGGGCGGTGGCCCGACGCACCGCGGTGCGAAATGATCTTGATGCTGGGTTCCTGCTTGTTCCTGCGCACAGCCGAATCCATCCCCTGCGGGCCCGCTGGCCCGATCTACCCCGACATGACGATGACCGGCCCAGACAACACCGGACCGGTCATCATGTCTATACGTTTCTCGGCGGTCAGGCCAACTTGCCGACGACGTGGTCGATGCACTCGGTGAGCGCCTGCACGTCGGCCGGCTCGATCGCCGGGAACATCCCGATGCGCAGCTGGTTGCGGCCCAGCTTGCGGTACGGCTCGGTGTCCACGATGCCGTTGGCGCGCAGCGTCGCCGCCACCGCGGCGGCGTCCACGTCGTCGGTGAAGTCGATCGTGCCGACGACCTGCGAGCGCTGCGCCGGGTCGACCACGAAGGGGGTGGCGAACGACGCCTTCTCCGCCCAGTTGTAGAGGATCCCCGACGACTCGGCGGTGCGGCCCACGGCCCAGTCGAGGCCGCCCTGGCCGTTCAGCCACTCGATCTGCTCGGCGAGCAGCAGCAGGGTCCCCACGGCCGGTGTGTTGTAGGTCTGGTCCTTGCGGGAGTTGTCGATCGCGGTCGGCAGGGAGAAGAACTCCGGCACGTAGCGCCCGCTGTCGGCGATCTCGGTGACCCGCGCCAGGGCCCGGGGCGACATGATCGCGATCCACAGCCCGCCGTCGGCGGCGAAGCACTTCTGCGGCGCGAAGTAGTAGACGTCGGTCTCGGCGATGTCGACCGGCAGACCCCCGGCACCGCTGGTGGCGTCGACCAGCACCAGCGCGTCGTCGGCGGCGCCCGCCGGACGGCGGATCGGCGCGGCCACGCCGGTGGAGGTCTCGTTGTGGGTGAGCGCGTAGGCGTCCACCCCGTCCTCGGCGCGCGGCTCGCCGTGCGTCCCGGGGTCGGTGGCGATGACGGAGGGCTCCGCGAGCCACGGCGCGCCCTTGGTGACCTTGGCGAACTTCGAGGAGAACTCGCCGAACGACAGGTGCTGGGACTTCTCCCGGATCAGGCCGTGCGCGGCGATGTCCCAGAAGGCGGTGGTGCCGCCGTTGCCGACGACGACCTCGTAGCCGTCGGGCAGTGCGAACAGGTCCGCGAGACCGGAGCGGACGCGTCCGACGAGGGACTTCACTGCCTTCTTCCGATGGGAGGTGCCGAAGTAGGTCGACCCGGACGAAGCGAGGGCGTTCAGTTGCTCGGGACGGACCTTCGACGGGCCGCAGCCGAAACGTCCGTCTTTGGGCAGGAGGTTCGCGGGAATCTGTATTTCGGTCACGCGGACAGGGTACTTGGCGGGGTCGTCGCGACGCAGGTGAGGGGGTGGGGCTTCAGGGGCGGAGAAGGGGAGATTCCGGGCTGAAAATCCCTTTCGGTGGAGTTTGTCGTGCGGAAGGATAATTCCATCGCGGAAATGTGTGCGGAGAAGTGACGGCATATCGCGACATCACATTCGGGTGCCGTCCCGACGAGCGAGTGACGGCGCCGAGCGGGCGAGCCCGCGCCCGGCGTCGTGGGGTCGGGCGCTGGTCGTCCGCTGGTCCCGGCGCGGTGTCCGCGGGCGCGCCTAGATGCCCTCGGCCAGTGCCTCCTCGGCGCCGGGAACGGTCGCCATGTCCCGCTCCGCCGGACCGATATAGCTGGCGCTGGGCCGGATCAGTCGGCCGGTCTGCTTCTGCTCCAGGATGTGCGCCGCCCACCCGGCGGTGCGCGCGCTGGTGAACATCGACGTGAACAGCGTCGAGGGGATCTCGGCGAAGTCCAGCACGACGGCCGCCCAGTACTCCACGTTGGTGGCCAGCACCCGGTCGGGCTTGCGGGCGTGCAGCTCCTCCAGGGCGGCGTTCTCCAGGGCCGCGGCGACCTCGAAGCGGGGCGCGTCGAGCTCCTTGGCGGTACGCCGCAGCACCCGCGCCCTCGGGTCCTCCGCGCGGTAGACGCGGTGGCCGAAGCCCATGATTCGTTCGCCCCGGTCCAGTGCCTGGCGGACATAGGTGCGCGCGTCGCCGATGCGCTCGGTCTCGTCCAGCATGTGCAACACGCGCGCCGGGGCACCGCCGTGCAGCGGGCCGGACATCGCGCCGACGGCGCCGGACAGCGCGGCGGCCACGTCGGCTCCGGTGGAGGCGATGACGCGGGCGGTGAAGGTGGAGGCGTTCATGCCGTGCTCGGCGGCGGAGGTCCAGTAGGCGTCCACCGCCTTGACATGCTGGGGGTCCGGCTCGCCGCGCAGCTCGATCATGAACCGCTCGACAACGGACGTGCCCTGCTCGATGCTGCTTCGCGGGACGCGCGGTGCCTCCCCGCGCGCGGACTGCGCGATGAGGGACAGGGCGGTGGAAGCGGCGCGGGCGAGGTTGTCGCGCGCTTCGGCGTCGTCGATGTCGAGCAGTGGTTTGAGGCCCCAGCGCGGCGCCAGGGTCGCCAGGGTGCTCTGCACGTCGACGCGGACGTCGCCGGTGCGCACGGGGTCGTCGATGGGATCGGGGAAGGGAAGTCCGGGGCTGAAACTGTCGTCGACCAGCAATCCCCACACCCGCCCGAAGGTCACCCGTCCGACGAGGTTCTCGATGTCGACGCCGCGGTACCGGAGGGCGCCGCCTTCCTTGTCGGGCTCGGCGATTTCGGTCTCGAACGCCAGGACTCCTTCGAGCCCGGGTCTGAAGTCCGACATATCGGCTTCCTCCGTCTCCTCGGTCCAGCGGATAGAAGTCCATCCATTGAACCGGTAGGGGATTTTCCGATGGCGGGTGAGGTGGCGATTACGGGTCTCCTATGGGTGGCGCCTACCCCGCGGGTCATGTGAAGATGCTTCACTGTGAACCATTTTGACCCTGCTGAGCTGCGCGAATCCTATGGCCGTTCACCACTGCGCCTCTCGGACCTTGTCCCGCACCCCATGGAGCAGTTTCACACGTGGTTCACCCAGGTGCACGGATCCGGGGTGGTCGAGCCGAACGCGATGATCCTGTCGACCGTCGAGCCGTCGGGCGCTCCCCGGGGCCGCACGGTTCTGATGAAGGGCTACGACAGCTCGGGGCTCCGCTTCTTCACCAACTACCGCTCGCGCAAGGGCCGCGCTCTGGAGTCGGACCCGCGTGTCTCCGTGGTGTTCCCCTGGCACCCGATGTCCCTCCAGGTCATGATCATGGGCAGTGTCGAACGTCTCAGTGACGCGGAGAACGACCGCTATTTCCGGTCCCGCCCCCGCGGATCGCAGATCGGGGCGTGGGCCAGCGAGCAGCAGTCGTCCCCCGTCGAGGGGCGGGCGGAACTGGACGAACGCTACGAGCGGCTGCGGCACGCGTGGCCCGACGGCGTCGAGGTGCCCCGGCCCCCGTACTGGGGCGGATACCGCGTTCACCCTGGTGAGATGGAGTTTTGGCGGGGCAGTCCGGACCGGATGCACGATCGGTTCCGCTACCTGCTGGTCGAGGGGGAGTCGGCCGACGGGAGATGGGTGGTCGAGCGTCTCTCTCCCTAGCGGCGTCCCCGGCTCCTGAGCCGTGCGTCTGGCAATTGTCGGATCGCCGTGATATCAGGGGTTTCCGGCCGCGCCTTAGCCGTGGTGCGGGGCACACCTGCTGGAAACGGCGTGTCGCCTGCCACGCTATGATGTAACCATCGGTGGCCGCTCCCGCGGCCAGGGGCGCACGGGCTGGGCATCGACTCGGGGATCGGGTCAGCCGCCCACGGAATCCGCCGCCACTGGCCCGTGTTGAGAGTTCTACCGTTGTCAACTCTCAACGGGCCCATGATGGGAGGGAGAGCCTTGACCGCACACGGCCTTATCGACACCACGGAGATGTATCTCCGGACGATCTTCGAGCTCGAAGAAGAGGGCATTGTGCCGCTTCGGGCGCGGATCGCGGAGCGTCTCGCGCAGAGTGGCCCCACGGTCAGTCAGACGGTTGCCCGGATGGAGCGCGATGGCCTGCTTCGCGTCGAGAACGACCGCCACCTCGTGATGACCCACGAAGGCCGTCGGCTCGCGACGCACGTCATGCGCAAGCACCGGCTGGCCGAGCGCCTGTTGGTCGACGTCATCGGACTGCCCTGGGAAGAGGTCCACGTCGAGGCGTGCCGCTGGGAGCACGTGATCTCCGAGGCCGTGGAGGAGCGCTTGGTGCGGCTGCTCAACGCCCCCTCGGTCTGTCCGCACGGCAACCCCATCCCGGGGCTGGACGAGCTCGGCCTGGAGGACTATTCTCCCGAGCCCTTCACCGACGACTCGATCGTGCCGATGCTGGACGTCGCGAACGGCACGGAGACCAAGGTGACGGTGCGTCGGATCAGCGAGCAGCTGCAAAGCGACACCGATGTCATGCTGGATCTGAAGCGTGCCGGGGTACAACCCGGGAAGGAAGTGACGCTTCTGCTGAGCGATGACGGCGTGCGGGTGATTGGTGGGAGCGACAGGAATGGCGAGCGCAGCGAACTGGATCGGCACATCGCCGGCCACATTTTCGTCGCCAAGCCATAACTACGTCGCGGGGTGCCCCAGGGTGTCCCGCGATGCCGGAATGTCGCGTTGTTAAGCGGAGATCTCCATGCGGGGGCTATGCTCATGCCATGGCCGGGGCCGGTCGGTATGATCTCTCGTCCGCCCGTCCCGCAGGGGCGATGTGGATCGCGCAGGGCATCGTGAAGACGGTCCATGACGGCAAGGTGGCTGCTGTATGAAGCGGTGGGGGGAAGCCTTCTACGACGATGGCGCGCTCTCCGGTGCTGAGGTCTTCGAACAGGCGCAGATCGCTGTTTTCGTGGCCGACCGCTTCAGTCACCTCATGTACTGGAACACGTTCGCGCGCGAACTGCTCGGCTTCGCGGACGACCGCGATCTCCTCGGCATCTCCCTCCTCGACATGGGCGTGCACGAGGCCGACCACGAGCGTGCCGCCCAGCTCGCCCGCCGCGTGCTGAAGGGCGAGACGTGGGAGGGCACGTTCGCCGTCCTCCGCTCCGACTCCACCTGGATCCACCTGCGATCCCACGCGGTCCCGCTGCGGCACAGCTCCGGGTCGATCGAGGGCATCGTCCTCTTCGCCCACGAGGCCATGCGCTACGGCCGGGTGGAGGAGCAGTACGGCCTGCTCGACCGGGTGGGCAGCCGCCTGGCCAGCTCGCTCGAATTCGACACGACCGTGAAAGCGGTCGCCGAGATCCTCGTGCCCCAGTTCGCCGACCACTGCTTCGTCGACCTCTTCGACCACGACCGACTCGTCCGCCGCGTCTCGGTCCACGCCGAGGGCTGGACTCCGCCCCCAGGCACCTGGTTCGACGTCGGTGAAGAGGTCCGATATCCCGATCGGCACTTTGTCTACGAGGCGATGCGCACCCTGCAGACGCAGGTCGTCACCGATCGCATGCACCCCGTCGACGTCGCCGGCGAGCGCTCGACCCAGGTCGCCGAACAGGTGGGGGTGACATCGGCCATCGCGGCGCCTCTGCGCGCCCGCGGTGAAACCCTGGGCGTGCTCACCCTCGCCCTCTCCCGCCTGTCCCCCCGCGAGAAGACGAGCTACGGCGGCTTCGACCGCGACCTGGTCGGCGCCATCGCGTCGCGGGTCGCACTCGCCATCGACAACGCCCGGCTGTTCGAGGAGGAGCGCAGCACCGCGCTGGCGTTCCAGAACAGCCTGCTGCCCAGCTCCTTCCCGCCGTTCGACGGCCTGTCGATCGCGCACCGCTACGTCCCGGCCAAGCCCTTGGAGGCGCACGGCCACGGCATCCAGACCCAGGTCGGCGGCGACTTCTACGACGTCATCCCGCTGTCGGCGGGGCGGGTCGGCATGGTCGTCGGCGACGTCGAGGGCCGCGGTCCGCACGCCGCCGCGGTCATGGGCCAGCTGCGCGCCGCCCTGCGCGCGTTCGCCCAGGCCGACCGCGAACCCGCCGACATCCTGCGGGAGCTGGACGAATGGGTGCGCCGCCTCGGTCGCCCCGACGGCGACGGCGGTACCTGGGTGCCCAGTGTCAGCTGCCTCTACATGGTCTACGACGCGTGGTCGCGGTCGCTGTCGTACGCGAACGCGGGGCACCAGGCGCCGCTGCTCATCAGCGACGGGCAGGTGTCGGAGCTCGCCCTGGAGGTCACCGACACGCTGCTGGGCGTCAAGCACAAGGGCGTCCCCTTCGACGACGCCATCTACCACCAGGCCGACCTGACCCTGCCCCCCGGCGCCACGCTGCTGCTCTACACCGACGGGCTGGTCGACCGCCGTCCGCTGGGCGGCACGGTCAACCTGCACCGGTCGCTGGCCCAGTTGGTGGAGGGCGTGCGCGCGGTCGCGGACCGGGGCGTCGAGCAGATCGCGGAGACCGCCGTCACGGCGGTGCCGGGGGAGATCGACGACGACACCGCGCTGCTCGTCGTCCGCTCCCACCCCGAGGAACTGGCGATCCAGGAAGAGTGGTTCGCCGCGGAGCCGCCCACGGTCGGCGCGGCCCGCCACATGGCCTCCAGTACGTTCCGCAGCTGGGGGATGGACCGCGATCAGGCGGAGCTGGCCTGCCTGCTGGTGTCGGAGATCGTCACCAACGTCGTCATCCACGCGACGCCGGCGCCGGTGCACCGGGAGTTCACCACCGACGGCGTCAAGGATTCCGATCTCCCCTTCACTCCCGGCGGCGCGATGGGCCTCGACGACTTCGACGAGGACTGGTCGGATCTGCTGGAAGAGGTCCAGGAAGCTGACGCGTCGGCGACGGACGAGGACGACGAGCGCCGCCGCTTCCTGCTGCGCCTGCGCCGGGGAGCGTCGTCGGTGTGGGTCGAGGTGTTCGACCACGACCTGCGCCTGCCGCGGATCCGCAGCGCGGGCGCCGACGACGAGGGCGGCAGAGGCCTGTACCTCGTCGACCAACTGGCATCCAGATGGGGATCGCGCCCCACTCCGGACGGCAAGGCCGTGTGGTTCGAGATCCCGCTGAAGGGCGAATAACGCCAGGAGCTGGTCCGCGGCCCATGTCGGCCGGTTGATGGTCCGATGATCCTGTACTGGTCTCGTGCCTCAGCGCCAGGACCCAGCCCACGACAACAGGCACAGGAACACGCTGTGTTGGCCTAGGGGGCGGCCCCCGCTCCCCGTCGGCCTCAGCGCCAGGACCACGCCCACAGCAACAGACAAAGAAACACGCTGTGTTGGCCCAGGGGGACGACCCCCTTCGACCCCCGCTCCCCGTCGGCCTCAGCGCCAGGACCACGCCCACAGCAACAGACAAAGAAACACGAAGAACACGACGATCCCCCCGGTCGTCCAGGGGATGTGAACTCGGGGGCGGAGCTTGCGCACACCGAGGACGAGGAGGATGACCAGGAGACCGAGGACGATCAAGCCGTCCCACGCGCCGCTCGCCGCCGCTGCGACTGCCATGCGATGTGACCCTTTCACCGAGACCCGTCGGGGGGTGGCTACAGGCCGAGCGAGCGCCCCACGATCTCCTTCATGATCTCGCTGGTTCCTCCGAAGATCGACTGGATTCGGGCGTCTTGCCAGGCTTTCGCCACCGGGTACTCCATCATGTACCCATACCCGCCGTGCAACTGCAGGCACCGGTCCATCACCTTGTTGGCCAGCTCGGTGGTCCACCACTTGGCCTTGGCCGCGTCCTCGATCGACAGCTCACCACGATTGTGCAGGGCGATCGCGCGGTCGACGTAGGTGCGGGCGATGTCCACCTCGGTGGAGAGTTCGGCCAGGACGAAGCGGGTGTTCTGGAACTTGCTGATGGGGCGGCCGAACGCGGTCCGCTCCTTGCAGTAGGCGATCGTGGCCTGGAGCACGAACTCGGCTCCGGCCACTGCCGCCACGGCGATCGACAGGCGCTCCTGCGGCAGGTTGTTCATCAGGTGGATGAACCCCTGGTTCTCCTCGCCGATGAGGTTGGCGGCCGGGACGCGCACGTCGCTGAAGAACAGCTCGGCGGTGTCCTGCGCCTTCAGGCCGATCTTCTCCAGGTTGCGGCCCCGCTCGAAGCCGGGCATGCCGCGCTCGACGGCGATCAGCGAGGTGCCGTGCGCGCCGCCTTCCTCGCTCGTGCGGACCACCACGATCACCAGGTCGGAGTTGATCCCGTTGGTGATGAACGTCTTCTGGCCGTTGACGATGTAGTCGTCGCCGTCGCGGACCGCGGTCGTCTGGATACCCTGCAGGTCGCTCCCCGCCCCGGGTTCGGTCATCGCGATCGCGGTGATCAGTTCGCCACTGCAGAATCCGGGCAGCCAGCGCTGCTTCTGCTCCTCGGTGGTCAGCGCCACCATGTAGGGCGCCATCACGTCGTTCTGCAGGGTGAAGCCGAGGCCGCTGGCGTGCGCGCGGCAGATCTCCTCGCCGACGACGGCGTTGAACCGGTAGTCGTTGGTGCCGGAGCCGCCGTACTCCTCGGGAACACCGAGGCCGAGGATGCCGACCTTTCCGGCCTTCTCCCACACCTCGCGGGGGACGATGCCCTCCTTCTCCCACTCACTGTGGAAGGGGGTCACCTCGCGTTCGAGGAACTCCGCCACCGATTCGCGGAAGAGGTCGTGCTCGGTGTCGAAGAGTTCCCTCTGCATGGAGTCGCTCCTTCACTCGCGCCTGTGCGGCGAAATGGGGCATGGGACCGTTGGCTCCACGGTAACCGAATCATGTTCGGTTTTACAGGGGGTGGGTCGGCGTCGAGCTGCGGCGCGGCGCCGTCGCGAACGACCGAAACCACGCCAGGGCGCCCGGCGGGCCGCCTCCGCGCGGAGTACGCGGAGGGCAAACACGAGGTGTCGCTCCCGCCGCGCGCACGCCGGTGAAGCGTAAGGTCAGGCTGCGGATTCGATGCTGAACGGGGGATCAGCATGCAGGCGCACGCCGCGGATCTTCGGGAGCGCCGAGAGGACGGTCAACGGCCCGCCGTCCTCGTCATCATGGGGGCGCTGCTCCTGACAGTGCTCCTCGCCGCGCTGGACCAGACGATCGTCTCGACGGCGCTGCCGACGATCGTTTCCGACCTGGGCGGCCTCAACCACCTCTCCTGGGTGGTCACCGCCTACCTGCTCGCGGTCACCGCGAGCACACCGCTGTGGGGGAAGCTGGGCGACCAGTTCGGCCGCAAGTGGATCTTCCTCGGTTGCATCGCGATCTTCCTGGCGGGCTCGGCGCTGGCCGGGATCTCCGCGACCATGCTCCAACTCATCCTCTTCCGCGCGCTGCAGGGCATCGGCGGCGGGGGCCTGATGGTGCTGGCCTCGGCGATCATCGGCGACGTGGTGTCGCCCCGGGAGCGCGGCCGCTACCAGGGGCTCTTCGGTGCGGCCTTCGGGTTGTCGAGCGTCGCCGGGCCGCTGATCGGCGGACTGTTCGTCGACCACTTCTCCTGGCGCTGGGTGTTCTACGTCAACATCCCGCTCGGACTCCTCGCCTTCGGGGCTGTGCTGCTCGTCCTGCCCGCCAGCGCCTCCGCGCGCGAGCGGCACCGTATCGACTACGTGGGCACCGCCCTGGTCGCCGCGGCGGCCGTCTGCGTCACGCTGCTGGCCTCCTGGGGCGGCAGCACCTACGCCTGGACCTCCCCGGTCATCATCGGGCTGGGCGGGGCGGCCGTGGCCCTGGGGGTGCTGTGGTGGCAGAGCGCGAAGCGCGCGGTCGAGCCGGTGCTGCCGCTGCGCCTGTTCTCCTCCCCGGTGATCCGCGTCGGCATGGCGATCAGCTTCTGCGTCGGCTTCGCGATGATGGGCTCGATGGCCTTCCTTCCGCTGTTCCTGCAGGTCGTCCACGGCTACTCGCCGACAGCGTCGGGGCTGTCCCTGCTGCCGATGGTCCTGGGCATGCTGGTCACGTCGATCGGCAGCGGGATCCTGGTGACCAAGACGGGGCGGTACAAGGTCTTTCCCATCCTGGGCGGGGCCGTCATCACGGTCGCGCTGGCGCTGCTCTCCCTCCTCGGCCCGGACACGAGCTTCGTCGAGATGGGGGTCTACTTCCTGCTCCTCGGCCTGGGGTTGGGGCTGGCCATGCAGGTGATCGTGACCGCCATCCAGAACGCCGCCGAGTACCGCGACCTGGGGGTGGCCACGTCCTCCGCCACCTTCGCCCGCTCGATCGGCGGGGCGTTCGGCACCTCGGTCTTCGGAGCGGTGTTCTCCAGCCGGCTCGCCGGCAACCTGCGGGAGCGCGCGGCCGAGATCACCCTGCCGCCGGGCGTCACCTTCGAGTCGATCGAGGGGGATCCCCAGGTGGTGGACCGGCTTCCGCCCTCCGTCCAGGCGGGCTTCCTCACCGCCTACGCCGACGCGATCGACGTCGTCTTCCTCGCCGCAGTGCCCGTCGCCCTCCTCGCGTTCCTGCTCGCGCTGATACTGAAGGAGATCCCGCTGCGCACCACGGTGGCCTCCCCCGACCTGGACGAGGCGGTGGCACCGGTGTGGACGTGCCGGGCGCCGCTGGACCGGGTGGAGCGGGCGGTGTACCACGTCGCCGACGACCAGGGCGCACGCAAGATCTACGCCGACCTCGCACGCGTCGCCGGGCTGGACCTCTCACCCGGCAGCTGCTGGGTGCTGACCCACCTGGCGTGTACGGGGCCGATCACCCCCGAGGAGCTGGCGCGGCTGGCGCACTGCCCGCCGGACGTCACCGAGGAGGTCCACGACGAGCTGCGGCTGGCCGGGCTGCTGCGCGAGAACGGCCCCGCCTGGCAGCTGAACGCGCGCGGCAGGGACGCCGCCCGGCGGCTGTACGACGCGCAGCGGACGGTGCTGCGCGCGATGCTGGAGGAGTACGCGGCGCAGGAATACACCGAGCTGGTCGCCTTGCTGGAAGAACTAACGCGGGACACGCTGGGTGACGAGCATGATGCCGGACTCGTCCGCGACCCGGTGCCCCACCGGCCCCTGTGAGGCGGGGCGGCGCTTCGGGTGATCCGCTGAACAGTGCCCCGCCCCCTTGCCAGGGGAATGAAACCGAATATGGTTCGGTCAAGACGTACATCCGAGGTCCCTCCAGGAGGACACCGTGGCTGAGGCATTCATCGTCGGGGCCGTCCGTACACCAGTAGGCACCAAGAAAGGGGCGCTCGCGGGCGTCCACCCGGCCGACATGGGGGCTCATGTCCTCAAGGAGCTCGTGAACCGCACCGGGGTCGACCCGGCGGCCGTCGAGGACGTGATCATGGGCTGCGTCAGCCAGGTCGGGCCGCAGGCGCTCGACCTCGCGCGCACCGCCTGGCTCTCGGCCGGGCTGCCGGAGACGACCGCGGGTGTGACCATCGACCGTCAGTGCGGCTCCTCCCAGCAGGCCGTTCACTTCGCCGCGCAGGGCGTCATGTCCGGTACCCAGGATCTGGTGGTGGCGTCCGGCGTCGAGAACATGGGCATGGTGCCGATGGGCGCCAACGTGCAGTTCGCCCTCGACAACGGGCTGCAGCTCTTCGGCGAGGGCTGGCTGAAACGCTACGGGATGCAGGAGATCTCGCAGTTCCGCGGTGCCCAGCTGATGTGTGAGAAGTGGGGCTACAAGCGCGAGGACCTGGAGCGGTTCGCGCTGGAGAGCCACCAGCGGGCCGCCGCCGCCCGCGATGCCGGGCACTTCGACGGCGAGATCGCCCCGATCGGCGGGCTGGCTCAGGACGAGGGTGTGCGCCCTGACACCACCCTGGAGAAGATGGCCGAGCTGAAGGCGCTGCGCGATGGCTGGGAGCTGACCGCGGCCGTCGCCAGCCAGATCTCGATCGGCGCGGGCGCCCTGCTGATCGCCTCGGAGCGCGCGGTGGAGCAGCACGGGCTGACTCCGATGGCCCGCATCGTCCAGCTCGCCCTTCAGGGCGACGACCCCGTCTACATGCTCACCGCGCCGATTCCGGCCACCAGGGTCGCCTTGGACAAGGCCGGGCTGGGCATCGACGACATCGACGTCACCGAGATCAACGAGGCGTTCGCCCCCGTGCCGCTGGCCTGGACGCAGGAGCTGGGTGCCGACCCGGCCCGCGTCAACCCCAACGGCGGCGCGATCGCCCTGGGGCATCCGCTGGGCGCCACCGGGTCGATCCTGATGACCAAGCTCGTCCACGAGCTGCGCCGCACCGGCGGTCGCTACGGCCTGCAGACCATGTGCGAAGGCGGCGGCCAGGCCAACGTCACCATCGTCGAGCGGGTCTGAGAAGCCCCGGCGGGCCCAGGGCGGGCCGGGGCCCGCCCACGCCCTTTCCGTTGATCTCGGGAGTATCGCCCGAATAATCGCCGACATTCGGTCGATAACCCCGAGATCAACGGGGGAGCGGGTTAGGCCGGTCCCGCTCCGTCGGCGACGCCGTTCTCCAGGCCCAGCCACGCCGCCATCCGCGCCAGCTCGGCCCCCAGCTCCTCGGCGGTCTCCGGCGGAGCGCCGTCCTCCAGCGTCGTGCGCCGCACCTGGAGCATCCCGGCCTTGCGGTCGGCCTTGAGGTCGACCCGCGCGACCAGGCGGTCACCGAGCAGGAACGGCAGCACGTAGTACCCGTGCACGCGCTTGGGCGCGGGGACGTAGATCTCCAACCGGTAGCGGAAGCCGAACAGCGCCTCGGTGCGGTCGCGCTCCCAGACCAGCGAGTCGAACGGGCTGAGCAGGGCGCGGGCGTCGACGCGACGCGGCACGCGGGCGCCGCGGTGCAGGTAGGCGGGGCGCTGCCAGCCCTCGACGCTGACCGGCACCAGCTCGCCGGCGTCGACGAGGTCGTTCAGCGCGGCCCGGGCCGGGGCGGACTTGAGCCGGAAGTAGTCGCGCAGGCACTGCTCGGTGGCGACGCCGTGCGCGCGGGCCGCGATGGCCATCAGCTCGCGCCGGGCCTCGTCCGGGTCGGGGTCGGGTGCGTTCCACACCTCGGCCGGGAGCACCCGTTCGGGCAGGTCGTAGCGGCGCTCGAACTGCTTGGTGCGGCCGTGGGCGGTGACGTCACCGCACCAGAAGAGGTACTCCAGCGCCTGCTTGACCAGCGACCAGTTCCATCCCCAGTGCTCTTTGGCGCGCGGGGCGTCGTGCTCCAGGGCCGCCTCGACCTCCCGCGAGGTCGCCGGACCGATCCGCTCCACCTCGGCGCGCACCGACTTCACCAGCTCCGGGTGGCTTTCGGCGACCCTGCGCATGGCGCCCCACGCCTCGTCGCGGGCGCGCCGCATCCGCCAGCGCAACAGCCGGTGGGTGGAGGGCGGGATGAGACTGGCCTCGTGCGCCCAGTACTCCACGAGCCGCCCGCCGCGCCGTGTGCTCGCGCGATCCAGCAGCCCGCGGTCATAGTCGCCGATCCGCGCGAACACGGGCAGGTACTGGCTCCGGGACAGCACGTTCACACTGTCGATCTGAATGACCCCGACCCGGTCGATCACCCGCTGCAGATGCCGCGCCGTCGCGGCCCCCGACGGCCGCCGATCGGCGAACCCCTGCGCCGCCAACGCGATCCGACGAGCCTGAGCGAGGGACAGGACGGAGTCACGCCGGGGGTGCGGCGCGGGGGGAGATTCGTACATGCGTGCTAACGTACCGGCGTTGATCGCCGCGTGCCACTCCCGTCCCGATACCGGTGATCACCGTGGCAGGAGCCCCGGCAGTGACAGCGGTGATCACGGCGACTGCCGGGGCAGGCCGCACGAACCGGGGACTCTCGCCGTGATCACCGGTGCGATAGGGCGGCAGAGGACCGCTCACCCCATCTTGCGGTGGACGTCCTCCTTTTCCGAGGGGCCGGGCGTGGCGGGGGCGATCAGGGGGCCGGGGACGGAGGGGTCGATGACGCCCTCCTCCATCCACGTGTACTGGTCGTCCAGGACACGGCGGGCGAGCTTGCCGTCGATGGTGTCGGTGTTGAACCACAGGTCGTTGAAGAGCCGGTCGATGCGCAGGCGCGACTGGTGGCAGAAGGTGTCGGCCAGCTCGTGGGCGCCCTGTCGGCGCTCGGGGTGTTCTTGGCCGTCGCTGTGGGCGCGCAGGACGACCGCGGACATGGCGAACAGCTCCGCGCCGATGTCGACGACGCGGGAGAGGAAGCCCTCCTTGGTCTGCATCCCGCCCTGCCAGCGCGACATGCCGTAGAAGGTGGAGCGGGCGAGCTTGCGCGCGTGGCGCTCGACGAACCGCAGGTGCCCGGCGAGCGGCCCGAACTCGGTGTAGGAGGACGGGTTCTGTCCCTGGCCGACGATCAGCGTGGGGAACCAGGTGGCGTAGAAGCCGCTGGCGCGGGCGAACGCCTTGGCCTTGGCAGCGTTGTCGGCGTCCGGGTCGATGATGTCCCCCGCCACGGCCAGGTGGGCGTCGACCGCCTCGCGGGCGATGAACAGGTGCATGATCTCCGTGGACCCTTCGAAGATCCGGTTGATCCGCAGGTCGCGGAGGATCTGCTCGGCGGGGATGCCGCGTTCGCCGCGCGCGGCCAGCGAATCGGCGGTCTCGAAGCCGCGCCCGCCCCGGACCTGCACCAGTTCGTCGGCGACCTTGTAGGCCATCTCCGAGGCCCACAGCTTGGCGATGGCGGCTTCCAGCCGGATGTCGTTGCGCTCGTCGTCGGCGAGCTGCGAGGCCAGGTCGACCATGGCCTCCATGGCATACGTCGTGGCCGCGATGAAGGAGATCTTCTTGGCGACCTCCTCGTGCTCGCCGACCGGCCGCCCCCACTGGACGCGCTCGCGCGCCCACTCGCGGGCGATCTTGGTGGACCACTTGCCCGCCGCGACGCACATCGCCGGCAGGGACAGCCGCCCGGTGTTGAGCGTGGTCAGCGCGACCTTCAGGCCCTGACCCTCCCCGCCGATCCGGTTGGCCGCGGGCACGCGCACCTGGTGGAACCGGGTCACGCCGTTCTCCAGGCCCTTCAGGCCCATGAACCGGTTGCGGTTCTCCACGGTGATGCCCTCGGAGTCGCCCTCCACGACGAACGCCGTGATACCGCCGCGGTGTCCCTCGCTCTTCGGGACGCGGGCCATGACCACGAGCAGGTCGGCGACCACGCCGTTGGTGGTCCAGAGCTTGACGCCGTCGAGGAGGTAGGCCTCGCCGCCCTCGGTGGGGGTGGCGGTGGCGCGCAGCCGGGCCGGGTCGCTTCCGACGTCGGGTTCGGTGAGCAGGAACGCGCTGATGTCGCTGGCGGCGCAGCGCGGCAGGAACCGCTGCTTCTGCTCCTCGGTGCCGAACATCTTGATCGGCTGCGGCACACCGATCGACTGGTGCGCCGACAGCAGGGCGCCGATCGCGGGGGAGACCGATCCGGCGAGGGTGAGGGCGCGGTTGTAGTACACCTGGCTCAGCCCGAGCCCGCCGTAAGCCTGGGGAATCTTCATGCCGAGCGCGCCCAGCTCCTTCAGGCCGCGCATGACCTCGTCGGGGATGCACTCCTCGCGCTCGATGCGCTGGGCGTCGATGGTCTCGCAGTACTTGCGCAGCCGGGCGAGGAACTCCTCGCCGGTGCGCTCCGCGGCGGCGTCCGGCCGCGGGTAGGGGTGGACGAGGTCGAGGCGGAGTCGGCCGAGGTACAGCTCCTTGCCGAAACTCGGGCGGCGCCACTCCTTTTCTCGCGCAGCCTCGGCGACCGCGCGGGACTGCCGTTCGTCCACACGCTCGGAGCCGACATCAGGATTCACCGCGGTCATACGGGGATCACCTCATCACGGGGGAGCCACGCGCAACGGTCCGTCAAACCGTCGGGCGGTGCTGCGGCACGGTGCGCGGTGGAGCCGGGTACGTGTGCGTCTGTCTGCGTCGTCCAACGTGCAATACACGTGGCGTATGTCACTTGATTACCCGCCAGTAGCCCGGCTGAAGCATCCTTCGCGGCGTTCTCGCATCCGAATCGGGGCGGTCTCGTGCCGCTCCCGCCCCCGCCGGGCCGCGTACCCGGGATCCCGCCCCCGGGACCGGGGCCACGGCTCACGCCGCCGTGTCGTCGTGCCGGAGCGGAAGCACCACCGTGACCGCGGTGCCCGCTCCGGGCGCCGAGGTGATGTCGACGTCCCCGTGGTGCGCGGCCGCGATGGCGTGCACGATCGACAGCCCCAGCCCGCTGCCGCCGCCCGGCTCGCGCGTGCCCCGGTAGAAGCGGTCGAAGGCGCGCCGCAGGTCTTCCTCGCTCATCCCGGGGCCCTCGTCGCTCACCCGCAGTACGGCGACGCCTTCGGCGTCCCTGCTCTCCAGCCAGACGGCGGCCTGGGTCCCCGCGGGCGTGTGCTCGCGGACGTTGCCCAGCAGATTCGCCACGACCTGGCGGATGCGCGCCTCGTCCACATCGCACCACAGCTCCTCGGGGGCCTCCAGCGAGATCGCGCGGTCGGGCTCCAGCGTGCGGCCGTCCTCGACCATGTCGCGGACCGCCGAGGCGAGGTCGGCGCGGCCCAGCTGCAGGGAACCGACCCGGTCCAGCCGGGCCAGTTCCAGCAGCTCGGCGACCAGCCGACTCATCCGCTCCGCCTCGTCCTCGATGCGGCGCATGGCATCGGGCAGCTCTCCGGTGGGGATCGCCCCCTGCCGGTAGAGCTCGGAGTAGCCGAGGATCGTCGTCAGCGGAGTGCGCAGCTCGTGCGAGGCGTCGGCGGCGAACGCGCGGACGCGCTGCTCGGAAGCGCGCTGGGCGTCGAAGGCGTGTTCTAGGCGGCGCAGCATCGTGTTGATCGCCCCCGCGAGCCGCCCGGCCTCGCTGAAGGACTCCGATCCCGGCATGCGGGCGGACAGGTCGGAGCCGGTGCTGATGCGGTCGGCGGTCGTCGCCATCCGGCTGAGCGGTTCGAGGCCGCGGATGATCAGCCAGCGTCCGGCCATCGTGAGGGCGGTCAGCAGCAGGAGGACGGTGATCAGCTGGGTGAGGACCAGCTGCCAGGAGTACTCCTCGCGGTCGTTGGTGGGCACGCCGGTGACCAGGATCGAGCCGGTCCGCATCCGCGCGGTCGCCCGGTGCGGGGGGACGGACGCGTCGCCCCCCTCCAGCTGGAAGATCTCGCCGTCGCGGGCGCGGGCGGTGAGCTCCTCCAGGGGGAGCGCCGCGATGCGGTCGAGGACGACGTCCTCGCGCATGGCGTCGCCGAACACCTGCTGGACGTCGCCGGTACGGGGGTCGAGCAGCACCACGATGTAGGGGGAGGAGCTGGGTGCGTCCACGCCCACCGGGGGGATGTCGTTGTCCAGCCGCACCATGGCGCGTTCGGCGGCGAGCACGAGCTGGGCGTCGAGTCGCTCGGTGATGAACGTCCGCAGGGTCAGGAAGCCGACGACGCAGGTGAGGAGGAGACCGGCGCCGGTGACGCTGAGCAGCCCGATGAGGAGTCGCGCGCGCAGCGATCGGCCGGGCACTCCGTGCAGCATCTGGTGGTCCGTGCTCCTGCTCGTTCGGGATCGGTGGCCGGTGGTGGCTGGTGGTCAGCGGCCGGTGGTCCGTCGTGTCTGGTCTAGCTGTCCGTGCCGTCCTGACGGTCCTGCGGCGGCGCGCCGGTTCCGCTCCCCGTGTCGGGTTCGGGCGTCGGCCGCCCGTCCGATGACTCGTCCTTCCCCTTCCCCGGTCCCTCGTGTCCGGAGGAGGCGTACACCTCCGCCTTGGGCACGCGGATCGAGTACCCGACACCGCGCTTGGTGTGGATGAGGGCCGGACCCAGGGGGTCGAGCTTGCGCCGCAGGTAGCTCACGTACGTCTCGACGATCTGGGACTGGCCCGCGTAGTCCCAGCCCCATACGTTCTCCAGCAGCTGCGCGCGGGTCAGGATCCGCCCGGC
Source organism: Nocardiopsis gilva YIM 90087 (assembly GCF_002263495.1). NCBI lineage: Bacteria > Bacillati > Actinomycetota > Actinomycetes > Streptosporangiales > Nocardiopsidaceae > Nocardiopsis > Nocardiopsis gilva. The sequence continues at coordinate 1,096,134 of NZ_CP022753.1, forward strand.
GTGGTTCATCATGTAGGCGAGCAGGCGGAACTCCGTGGGGGACAGCTCGACGGGCACGCCGGCCCGGCGAACGCCCCACGTCCGCTCGTTGAGTTCGAGGTCGGCCACGCGCAACACGCCGTGTTCGTCGCGGGTCGCCTCGGTCACGGCGGTTTCCTCGCGCCGGGTACGCCGCAGCATCGCGTGGATCCGGGCGATGAGGGCCTCGACGGAGAAAGGCTTGGTGACATAGTCGTCACCCCCGAGGGACAGTCCGGTCACGGTGTCCGAGGGGGTGTCGCGGGCTGTCAGGTAGATCACCGGGACGTTGTCGCCGGCGTGGCGCAGCCGCTGGCAGATCTCGAAGCCGCTGATGTCGGGAAGCATCACGTCGAGCAGGATGAGGTCGGGGTGGCGCTCGCGCGCCAGGGTGAGACCGTCGCCGCCCGTCCCGGCGGTGCTCACGCTGAAGTTGTGGAAGCGCAGTGCGGCTTGTACGAGTTCGCGGATGTTGGGCTCGTCGTCGATCACGAGCACGTGGGGGTGTGTCGTGGCCTCGATCATGTGTCACCTCGGAGATGGGGCCCATGCCCCAGCGGATTCAGTCCCCATGATGCCGTAGAGCGGGGGCGCCCTTGGTGGGACACATGCGTCACGCTGGGCAATCACCCGATTTCATGGGGCGAATCCGCGGGATCTTGTGAACCGGGAGGGCGCGCCGGACATCAAATCTGACGTGGCGGACCACGGTTCGTACGCGTGCCGGGGTACGTGCGGAGAGGTCTCGGTGTGGAGGACGGCCACACCGAGACCTCGTTCCACTGCTACGGCACCGTCCAGCGGTTCCACTCCACGCCCCGCCGTCGGACGCCTTCGCGCGGGCGCGAGGGGCGCTAGCCTGGCGGTGTGCGAATTGCTACGTGGAACGTGAACAGTATCCGGGCGCGAGCCGAGCGGGTCGCCGCCTGGATCGAGCGCAGCGATGTCGACGTCGTCGCCATCCAGGAAACGAAGTGCCGCGACGACCAGTTCCCGGCGACCATCTTCGCCGACCTCGGCTACGAAGTCGCCCACCACGGGCTGTCGCAGTGGAACGGCGTCGCGATCGCCTCCCGGGTCGGGCTGGACGACGTACGGATCGGTTTCCCCGAGCAGCCGGGGTGGGGCGACCCCGCCGCTCCGGAGGCCCGCGCCATCGGCGCCACCTGCAACGGCGTCCAGGTCTGGAGCCTGTACGTGCCGAACGGGCGCGAGATCGACGACCCGCACTACACCTACAAGCTGGACTGGCTGGAGAAGCTGCGCGCGTACGGCACGACGCGGTTGGCCGAGAAGCCCGACGCGCAGATCGCACTCTGCGGTGACTTCAATGTGGCCCCGCAGGACGACGACGTGTGGGACATGGCCGAGTTCGAGGGCAAGACGCACGTGACCAAGGCCGAGCGCGAGGCGTTCACGGCGCTCGTCGACGCTGGATTCGCCGAGGTCGTCCGCCCGTACGCCCCCGGGCCGGGCGTCTACACCTTCTGGGATTACCAGGCGCTGTCGTTCCCCAAGAAGAAGGGCATGCGCATCGACTTCGCCCTCCTGTCCCCGGCGCTGGCCGGACGGGTGTCCGGCGCGAAGATCGACCGTGAGGAGCGCAAGGGCAAGGGGGCGTCCGACCACGCCCCGGTGATCGTCGACCTCGACGGCCCGTCCGAAGCTTAGTACCAGGACACAGGACAGAAGAGCGCATGAGCGGCGTTCCGCCGTCCGCGACGGTCCCGCCGCCTCACCGCAGGTGAAACCGGCCCACGGCGCAGCGCCGTGGGCCGCCTTCTTGGGCGTCTTCGCCAGGGATCGGCCGCCATCCTCCGACCCCCACGGCGTGGAACCGGTGCGGCCGGCGGCCGGTAACGTACCTCCCGTGACTGGAGCAGCAGCGCCGCGCATCGCGGTATTCGGCAGCATCAACATGGACCTCGTCGCCTACGTGGACGTGGCCCCGTCCAGCGGGGAGACCGTCAGCGGGACGGCGTTCCGCGAGGTCCCCGGCGGCAAGGGGGCCAACCAGGCCGTCGCGGCGGCGCGGGCGGGGGGCGACGTGTCCTTCCTCGGAGCCGTGGGCGACGATGCGTTCGGCACGCAGCTCCGCAGCAACCTGGTGGAGACCGGGGTCGACGTGTCCGGGCTCCGAACGGAGGAGGGGTCGTCCGGCATCGCGCACATCGTTGTCGAGGACAGCGGGGACAACCGCATCATCGTCGTCCCCGCCGCCAACGGAACGGTGACCTCCTTGCGCGCGGGTGACGAGCGGCAGATCGAGGGTGCGGCCGCGCTGCTGCTGCAGCTGGAGCTCCCGATGGACGGGGTGATCGCGGCGGCCCGCGCCGGACGCGGGCTGGGCGTGCCCACCGTCCTCACCCCGGCCCCGGCGCGCGAGCTGCCGGACGAGCTGCTCGACGCCGTCGACCTCATCGTGCCCAACCAGCACGAGGCCGCCGCCATCACCGGCGAGACCGAGCCGCGCCGTGCACTCGATGCGCTCCTCCAGCGCGTCCCGGAGGCGATCATCACCCTGGGTGAAGACGGTTCGATCCACGGTCGCCGCGGCGCGGAGCCCGTCACGGTCCCGGCCGACAAGGTGACGCCCGTGGACACGACGGCCGCCGGCGACACGTTCTGCGGCGCGTTCGCCGTGGCCCGTGCCGAGGGGCGTGCTCCCGCCGACGCACTGCGGTTCGCCTCGGCCGCTTCCGCGCTGTCGGTGCAGCGGCAGGGCGCGGGGACGTCGATGCCCACCCGCGCGGAGATCGACTCCTTCATCGCGGGCTGAGGCGGCGCTGGTCTTCCCGCCCGGTCGGCCAACGCGCACCTGACGCAGGCGGCCGGGAAACTCTCACACCGCGAAGTAATTGAAAAGAGTCCTTGGTCCACGATTGCGTGTTGTGTTCATCACACGCCGACGGCGGAAAGCCAGGCTCAGGCGGTGATTGCGGCGATTCGTCGTTGATGGGGGGATGTGGGGGGTTCGAAGTTTCCCTACAGTTCTGCCGAGGTGTGCCCCCTGAGGAGCAGCTAGCTCAGGGCCGCCAGCCGGAACTCCTGGCATCGCCCGCAGAGCGGTGGGTGCCAGGTGCCCTCCCATCGAGAGATCTGCGAACCCAATGAGCGGTGATCATCCAGGGCCGAACGGTCCGCCCAGCCCGTCTCGAAGCGCACGGCGTCGACAGGAGCGCCGGCGCAAGCGCAGGCTGATGCTGGCCTCGGCCGGCCTCGCCGCCGTCGGCCTGGTCGGTGGCGGTGCGGCGCTCTACAGCGCGGGTTCGTCCGCGGAGCCCGAGGTCCAGGTGGATGATCCGCCCGCGCCGAGTCGGCAGCCGTCGGCGTCCGCGCAGGGCGGCGGAGGCGGCCGAGGCGGCGGCCCGATCGAGGCCTCGGCGAAGGCGAGTGCGCGTGCCGACGGGGGGTCCGCTGGCACTGAAGGACGTTCAGCCTCCGGTTCCGCCGGTCGCGCCCGGGAGACCCCCTCTGATTCGCGTCCGGGACAGGGGACGTCCGGAGAGAGCAGCTCGTCGACCGACGCGGACGGTCCGGAGCCGTCGAAGCCGAAGAAGCCCGAGAAGTCGAAGGATCGGTCCGAGAACCCACCAAAACGCGATCCCGCCCCCGGCCCCGGCCCCGGCCCCGAGCCTCAACCGGATCCGAGTCCCGGCCCACCGGACCCCGACCCCGAACCGGCCCCAGAGCCGTCGGGTGGAGACGATGGCGGATAGTAATGGTGCTCTCCGGGACAACACGCACCGAAGTGCGGTATACCGGAACCACCGGTGTGTCGGTCGAGAGGACGTGAACCGCGCGACGCGCGTCCGTTCCCCTGTCAGGTGATCCCGCGGGTGAGGAGACGCCGACGGCTTGCCAGAGCGCGTCCCGTCGGCCGTGGCCGAACGCTGGAGACTGTCCGATAGACGACCTGCCGCGTCCGAGGAAGCGACGAACCTCGGAGCGCCAGGCGCCTTCCCCCATCGAGAAGTCTGCGATCGATGTCTATGAGCGGTGACCCCCAACTCTCGCGGCGCGCGCTGAGGCGCGAGCGGCGACAGCAGCGGCGGAGGAACGGCATGCGGCTGGCCGGTGCCGGCCTGTTCGCAGTGGTCCTGGTCTTCGCGGGTGCGGCGCTGGCCGCCTTCGACTTCTCCGGCGCTCCCGAGGGGCCGAAGGGTGATGATGCTCCACGGGATGCCTCGATCTCGGAGCTCCAGGGAAATGACGGGGACAGCTCCCCCACCAAGCCCTCAGCCGACCCCAGCCCCGTCACGGCCGACAGCACGACCAAGGAAGAGGGCGAGACGGAGGACGAAGACGACGCCGAGGAGACGCCGGAGTCGGAGTCCGACACTGAGTCGGAGACGTCCGGTCAGGACTCGGCCACGTCGGAACCCCAGCGCCCCGCGGTCCCCCAGTCCGGGGGATCGGCCGACGACCCCGCACAGCCATCGAACCCCGACACCCCTGTCGACCCCGCCCCTGAGTCCGACTCCGGTTCAGGCTCGGGAAGCGAGCCTGAACCTGAATCCGAACCGAAGGACGAGAGCGGTGGCAAAGACGATTCCTGTACGGCCTGGTGGCTCATCTGCTAGGCGGGGTGCCGCTGCTTCCCCCGGAAGACGGCGTCGAACTCTGCTCGCACTCGGAGGCAGCGCTCGTCCAGTTCCCGCTTGTTGTCCGCGGAGATGAAGGCCAGCCCTAGCGACAGCGCGTCGAGCAGGGAGCGGGTCGCCGGATACTCCGCACCCTGGGTGGCGTTGATCGTGACGTCGAGGACTCCGGGCAGGGCCATCAGCTCCTCCTCGACGGGGCGATCGCGGCACTGCGTCGGCTCGTCGAGGTTGAAGAAGATGACCGCTCCCCACTGCGGCAGCGAGTAGCTGCCGCCGGACGCCGAGAGCGGTTGCTCCGCCAAGAGGTGGGCGATGTATTCGCACTCGCGGTGGATGTGCGACGTGCCGGTGAGCTTGAAGGTCTTCAGCGGCTGGCCGGCCCCGTGGGCTCGCGCACCGAAGTCGATCATGCGGGGGCCGACATCGGGGTTGTACATGACCTCCATGTGCCCGGCGCCGACGCGTACCCCGAGCGCGTCGAGCACCGCCGTGGCGTAGTCGCAGATGATGCCAGCGGGGGCTTCGTCCGGCGCCAGCCATTTGATCCGCTCGTAGACGAAGTCACCGTTGGCGGAGACGCGCTTGTCGTAGCAGCTGACGCCCAGGACCTCGTGCACTCCGTCATGGGAGAAGGTGTCGACCACATACTCCGTCTGCGGATGCGGGTACAGCTCCTGCACCAGGGCGTTCGGGCGGTCGCCGAAGAAGCCCGGCGCGGTCGTGATCGACCGCACCGCGTCCACGAGTTCGGCGGACGTCGAGACCATGCGAACGTCGACCGATCCCGCGCCCATCGACGGCTTCACCACGACGGGGGCGTCGGCGACGAAGCGCGCGGCGTCATCGGTGTTCAGGCTCTCTGCGACCGGAATCGCGACCGTCTCCAGGCTGGGCACACCGCTGGCGGACAGCGCGGAGAACATGAACTCCTTGTCCCACCGCGGACGAGAGTCGCCAGGGCTGTTCGCCGGGCAGCCGGGCAAGTGTTCCCGAAGGTACTCACACAGGCCGATGCCGGACTCAGAACCCGCCACGACGTAGCCGACCGCGTTGTCCCGGCAATACGCCAGAACACGATCGGCAGAACCGTCGAAGTCGCCCTCGAAGCTGAGCGCGCCGGGGGTCGCCTCCGTACGCAGCCCTCCGATCCTGGCGCGTTCCGTGTCCAGGAGGATCACGGGGATCCCCGCGTCGGCCAGCAGCGGTGCGTACAGCGCACCGGAACTGACCGGGTCGACCACAAGAACAGATTTATACCGCTGCTCCGACGCGCTGATCGTCACTGGACGTACTCCTTATTCCTGCGAACACCGACGCCACAGCGAGTACGGCGCCGATCACGATGACCACGACCCAGAACAGAAACCGGTCGTGCAGAACTCCCCATGCGCCGATCCCGGGGCCCAATGCGATACCAGCCGACTGGGCGGCGGAAAGGTAGCCCTGATAGCGGGCATTTTCTCGGGGGCGGGCGATGCGTGCCACGGACGCGTTCGCCAGGGGCGCGAACACTGCTTCGCCGAGGGAGAAGACAACGAACGCGCCGATGCAGATGACCCAACTGCTGGCGATCCCGCAGACGGCCAGGCCGACCGCGGTGGCAAACACCCCCAGCGCATAGGCGTGGCTCCATTTGAATTTCGCCGTCACCGTACTCAGCGGGAGCTCGGTGAGGACGATGATGATCGGGTTGATCAGCAACAGGAGCGCATAGAGCCGGTCGCCATTGTCCAGGCGCTGTACCGACAGCGGAATCCCACTCTGGTGCTGTGCGTAGATGGCGATCGTGACACCGAAAACGGCGATGACGGTCCACAGCCTCGCGCGCCTCATCGTGGAGTACATCTCGGTGGGCTGGGCGTCCGCGCCTGCTGCCGCACCGCCGTCGCCCTCGTGAGCCGCGCGCGCGGCCTCGCCCAGCCTGCTCCGTGAGACAAAAAGAACCACGAACGCCGCCAGGGATCCCGCGGCAGAGAGGATGAACAGCAGCCTGAAATCGACGAGCCCGAGAACCCCGGCGATGGCCGGTGCGACGATCGACCCGACATTGAGGAAGATCCGGTAGAAGGCGAAGGCGGTCACGGTCGCCCCCTCATACCCCGAATCCGTGATCAGAGTGGCCGAGGGCCCGACAAAGGACTGCGACACCGCGACACTCACGGCGGCCACGAGAATGGACACGACGATGTCGTCACTGAACAGGGCGAGGATGACGAGCAGCGGCACATTGAGCAGCGATCCGAACACAAGAACCGGCGCTGATCCCACCTTCTCGGCGATCCGCCCCCCGACCACGGCCCCGAGGACACCCGCCACCCCCACGACGAGGAGTGCGATAGTGATGGTATTGGCGCGCACATCGAACGACTGAAAGAAAATCGCCGAAAACAGCGCCAGGAACCCGACGGACCGGTTCAGCAGCGTCGCTATCGAGACGATCCAGATCTGCGCTGGAAAGTGCCGAACGGTATCGAGATTAAGCTTCAACGGTCGCCTTCATCGGGTCGCTGTATGTCGTCGTCACCGCGGCTTTCCCGCCTTCGGGGATGATGAAGTAGATGCAACCGTCCTCCCCAGCGGTCGACTGGTGGATTGTGTGAGCCGGGAGCTCGATCCGGGCCCCGCTCCCGACCTCGCCGGACGTGATCGTCCGCTCGTTGCCCTCGGCGGCCACGTACTCCAGCACCATCGATCCGTCGAGGACGACGAGCGTCTCGTGGACCGCGTGACTGTGCCATGCGTGCACCTTGGCCGGCTGGTCCCGCTGCAGCTCGATCCCACCCTGTTCCGGAAGGTATCGCGCTGCGACGTCGGCAACGCCCAGGCTGCTTTCTTCCAGGATCAACGGAGTGCTCATGACAGGTCGCTCCCCTCGCTGTTGAACGAGACCGGGCATCGACCCAGCGCGATGGTGTCGCTCCCGTCGTCCAGGTAGTACTGGCGCCACTCGTTGTTGGACGGATCCCCGTAGTCCCCCAGCATCTTTGTCAGGGGCGCCCGGTCATACTCTCCGATTCGATCACGGATGATTTTTCGAGCGTTGTCGCCTGTCTTTGTGTTCGGCTGGATATCGTCGAAGACGAAGCGGGGTTGGAAGGTGATGGCCACGCGCTCGAAACTGCGGCTCCGCCGATCGGTATGCAGTTCGGTGTTGACCACCACGAACATGGGGGTACCGTTGAAGCAGAATTCGAATCGGGCATCTTCGGTGTCCACGGCGTGCTCCGCTGGCCACGGCCGCGTGTCGCGCTCGGAGGTGGCACGGAGTAGGTTCCAGAATTCCCGATAGTAACTCTCGTGGGAACGCTCGTCTGCTTCCCAAGACTCGAAGAAGACAACGAGCGATGTTCGCTTGCCGAGCTCCTCGCAGACGTTGGTGAATGAGCGAAGGATGTCGGCAAGCTGGTCGGCGTGATTTCCGCTCCGGACGAAGCCGTAACGCAGCGTCTTCCGCGCGACAGCGTCGACACCAAATATGCAAGGGAACTTATCCGTCGGATCGAGCATTCGATTCTCGAACGAGATGATCGATGCTGTCTCCCACGAGTCCCGCGGGAACGGTGACGAGCCCGGCGGAACGAGCAGGACATCGAGACGCGCAGGCGCCGGTTCGAGACACACAGGCATAGGAATAAGTACCCCCGGTTCTTTCCCATTGCCAATGATGGGTGACGCAACAATGTATCCACTGGATGACGTGGATTATCGCAACGCTGATGCGAAGTAGTGCAGCCAAGTGGTCGCAGATAGCGACACCAGGTGCGTTTTCAAGGAATCGACATACGTTACGAGGATCGGAATGCGTTCCCGGCGGCCGCTGCTGGCTGTGGGGGCATTATCCGAGCTTTCGGTATAATTGACTCTTCCTTGATTCCCCGCTGGGCGAGCGTCATTTGTATCCGATCCGAACCTCGGATTGGCACGATCAGCAACATAGGATGAACCCATGGCGGAGGTCAAGTCTTTAGTTGGCTGCTTTGTGGAAGCGCATAAGGCAAGCCATCGGCAAAAAGGAACTTGACCATGTGAAGATCGCCCCAGTTCATGATGGGGGTGCAGGTAAAATATGAACTACAACGAAGGGTTGCCTCAAGTTGTGTGAGGCATGCGTCACATTCATTTCTCGGTGGCCATATCTGGCCAATCTTCATGTGCCGGACTCTCGGTGTTTTCCAGCATTCTGGCTTCGCAGAGTTTTTGCTTGATTGCAGAGGGTGGCTATTGTCGGGAGTGGTTGGCGCTGATGGCGGATATGTGGGATGTGCTGAGCGCATCTCTTATCGCCCGGGGTGAGCCCGAGCAAGCCCGATGAATGCCAGCGACCGGAACTATCGCGGAACGACAGTGAGGGGTAGCCCCTGAAACCAGGGCCACCCCTCCGGACGTCTATGCCCGTTGCCGAACACGCGTTTCACCCGTGCACCGGCGCGGCAGCGACTACATCTGCTCCGGCGCGTGGACACCGAGCACGTCGAGACCCTGGACCAGGGTGCGCAGGGTGGCCGCCGTCAGGGCCAGGCGGGAGGCGCGCAGCTCGGCGTCCTCGGCCTTGAGGACCGGGCACTGGTCGTAGAACGAGGTGAAGGCCTGCGCCAGGTCGAACAGGTAAGCGCACAGCCGGTGCGGCTCCAGGGTCTCGCCGACCAGTTGGACCGTGGGGGCGAAGCCGAGGAGAGCGAGCGCCAGATCACGCTCGGCCGACTCGGTCACCTTGATCGTGCCCGCAGCGGCGTCCTCGGGCGTCACCCCGCCCTTGCGGAAGATCGAGCGGATACGCGCCTGTGCGTACTGCAGGTACGGGCCGGTGTTGCCGGTCAGCGCGAGCATGCGGTCGAAGTCGAAGACGTACTCAGTGTCGTGCGACACCGAGAGGTCGGCGTACTTCACCGCGCCGATGCCGACCTCGCGCGCGATCTGGGCGCGCGTCTCGTCGTCCAGGTCGGGACGGTTCTCGGCGACGACCTGCGTGGCGCGCTCGACCGCCTCGTCGAGCAGCTCCATGAGGCGGATCGACTTGCCGCTGCGCGTGCGCAGGATCTTGTGGTCCGAACCGAGCACGTTGCCGATCTGCACGTGGGTCGTCTCGACTGTGTCCGGGACCCAGCCCGCCTTGCGGGCGGTGTCCCACACCATCCGGAAGTGCAGGTTCTGCGGGGCTCCGACCACATACAGGATGCGGTCGGCCTTCAGCTCCTCGACGCGGTACTTGACGGTGGCGAGGTCGGTGGTGGCGTAGCCGTAGCCGCCGTCGCTCTTGCGGATGATGAGCGGTACGGGGTTGCCCTCGCGGCCGGTGTAGCCGTCGAGGAACACGCACAGCGCGCCCTCGCTGACCTCGGCCAGGCCCTGGCGCTCCAGCTCATCGCAGATCTCGGGGAGCATGTCGTTGTAGGTGCTCTCCCCGGCGAGGTCGTCGTCGGTGAGGGTGACGCCGAGCGCGGAGTAGACCTTGTTGAAGTAGACCTTCGAGAGGTCGACGAGCTCCTGCCACAGACGCAGCGTCTCGGTGTCGCCGCCCTGGAGCAGCACCACGCGCTTGCGGGCGCGGGTGGCGAACTCCTCGGAGGTGTCGAACTGGGCCTTGGCCGCCTGGTAGAAGGCGTTCGGGTCGGTCTTGAGGAGGTCGGCCTCGGCGGAGTGCTCACCGGCGTCGAGCAGGTGCTCGATCAGCATGCCGAAGGGCGTGCCCCAGTCGCCGATGTGGTTCTGCCGGATGACGTTGTGCCCCAGGAACTCCAGGGTGCGGGCCAGCGCGTCGCCCACGACGGTGGTGCGCAGGTGGCCGACGTGCATCTCCTTGGCGACGTTCGGCGCGGAGTAGTCGATCGGGATGTTCTGCGGCTGCGGCTGCGCGACACCGAGGCGGGGGTCGCTCAGCAGCCCCTGGGTCTGACCGGCGATCCAGTCGTCGCGCAGGATCAGGTTGATGAAGCCGGGCCCACTGATCTCGACCTCTCGGCAAACATCATCGACGTCCAGACGCTCCTCGATAGCGGATGCGACATCGCGCGGCTTTCGGCCCAGTCGCTTGGCGAGCGCCAGCGCGACGTTGGCCTGGTAGTCGGCGAACTGTGAGGGACGGATGACGGGGTCGGTCTCAGCGAACTCAGTACCGAAGGCGGCGCCGAGTGCGGATTGGACCCGTTGCGAGAGAACTTCCTGCGGGTCGGCCATTCCTCAAGCCTACCGACATCCCATATCCCCCACCGACATGTTCCGATCCGCCGAGATCACGTCCGCCCTAAGGCACCCGAGGCCACCCTCCCCAGGTCACGCGGGCTCGGTGCGCGGATCCGCGGGAGGACGGTGTGGCCGGGCGGCGGTGTCGCTGGCGTCATCGGTGTGTCCTCTGGCGAAGGCGGGGAAAGATCGCCGTGGGCGATTACCGAGGGCGAGGATCCAGTGACACGAGCACGTAGGACGGGCAAGTGCGCACGGTTCGGCAAAGCGCTGGCACGCAATCTGCGGGATGTTCTCACCGACGACCACAGAGCCATGTACTTCCCGGTGGTCTGGTCGCTGGTCGTCATCGGCGTTGTCGTGGTGGCGCTCCGGTACTTCTTCCAGGTGGGCATCGCCGAGGGGGCCGTTCCCTCCTCCGGCGAGAGGGCTGAGCGGCAGTCCTTGGCACTGCTGGGCCAGGGCACCGGGGCGATACCGGACCTGTCGACGCCGTGGATGACCTGGTCGGTCGCGGCCGCGTTCATGGTCGCCGCATCCATCGGGCTCTTCGGGTGGGGGATGCGCCAGGTCGTCTCCCTCAGCCGAGTGAGCACGCGTCCCGAATACGGGCGGCAGGTGATTCCCCTCGCGGTGTGCGCGGCGGTTCTCGCGTTCGCCGTTTTCCGGGCGCTGTACGCCGCCGCCGAGAGCATCGGACCTGCCAGCGCGGACCTTGCGGTTCCCGCGGTCGGACGCAACATGATGTGGGTGCTCGTCCCGGGCGTGGCCGCCGCGGTTCCCTGGATCACGCTCACGTGGATGCTGCACGCGAAGTGCCGCCTGTTCGATCCCGATGACGAGTCGATGGCCGTGCCTCCGACGGGTGGCACCCCGCGGTCCGGCGGAACCGGGAGATTGGAAGAGACCGCTCGCGCCGCCGTGGAAGCGGTGGAGAAGAAGGAAGGAGTCTGCGGCGAGAACCTGGCTCTCCCCATCGGCCGGCTCAACGACCTCTGGCACCGCATCCGGTTCTGCGTGACGGGCCTCCTGATCCTCGCCACCGCCGCGCTTGTCAGCACTGGCGCGCTGCGCAGCGTCTACCTGGCGGAGCACGGAGGCAACGACGCCAAGGCACTCGTCTTCCCGGCAGAAAACGTGCTCGTCCTCGGAGCGGCGCTCACCGGGGTCGTTGTCGCGGTCGCCGCCCCGCTCGTGCATGTGTGGTACTCCACGGCCAGGAGACTGCTTAACGCCGGAGTCCCCATCGTCTCGGCCAACGACGTCGCCTCCAATGACTGGATCGAGCGCCGCCAGCGGCTGGCCCACTACCTCGGCCTGAACACGCCCGAGATCCGCTGCCCCCTCAACTACCTCAGCCTGGCGATCCCGCTGGGCGTGGCCGTGCTGTCGGTGCTGGTTCCCCGACTCGTGACGTGATTCGGACAGGTCGGCACGGTCACCAGCACTCCACCAAGAGTGTCGAGCAGGTCGGACGCCGGTCGGAGGGTCCGGACGGGCTCGGCGATCCGACTTTCGTAGGGGTGACGTGGACGCTCCGCCCGCCATTAGACCGCTGCGGATCCCCTCCCGTGGGGGATGTGGACGCGGGGGAGGTACGGGAGAGTCGAGGCCGTCCCGACCCCTTCGACCCTCCCCCACGGTGATGCCCATGGACAGGCTGCTGGATCGCCTCGGCGACATACACGCCCGCGTACGCCAGGTCGCGTTTCTGCACTACTACACCTGGTTCGTCCGGATCATGCTGGCGCTGGCGTTCCTGCCCTCGGGGGTCAAGAAAATCGTCAACCAACGCTTCGCGGGCGACGGTCTCGGCGAGGTCACCGTCATGTTCGACTCCCTGTACGAGAACTTCGGAGCCCTGTACGTCTCCATCGGGATCTGCCAGCTGACCGCGGCGCTCCTGCTCCTCGTGCCGCGCACCGCCGCCCTCGGGGCGCTGATGTACCTGCCGATCAGCATCGGCATCGTCATCATCACCACCTCGCTGGACTTCGGTGTGGGAACCCCGACGGTCACCAGCCTCATGCTCCTGGGCACGGTCTACCTGCTGTGCTGGGACTGGCACCGGGTGGTGGGGATCGTGTCGCGGCCCGGTCTGCCCGGACGGGCGGATCCATCCCGCAGGGCAGAACAGGAGGCGCGGTCATGACCGGTGCGGCCCCGATGCTCATCTACGACGGCAACTGCGGCTTCTGCACGCGCAGCGTCCGGCTCACCGAACGGTTGCCGGTGCATGTGACACTGACGCCCTGGCAGGAGACCGACCTCGCCGGGCTGGGCGTTGGCGAGGAGCGGGCCGAGCGCGAAGTGCTCTGGGTGGCGTCCTCCGGCCGAGTCGCGGGCGGTGCCGACGCCTTCGCCGAGCTCCTCACACACTCTCGCGGCGCGTGGCCGCTGGCGGGGCGCATGATGAAGCTGCCCGTGATCCGGACGTTCGCGGCGGGTGCGTATCGACTGGTCGCGGCGAATCGGTACCGACTGGCGGGCGCCACCCCGGCCTGCCAGCTGCCACCGAACCAGCGACCGGGGCGGCGAGCCTCGTCAGGGCGTCAGTGCTGAGGCGAGGGCGACGGGCGAATCAGACCGTCTGCCCCGTCGCGGCCAGCGCGATCTCGCGGATGCAGACGGTGTGCGGCTGACGGTAGGCATAGAGGATTGCGTCGGCGACGGTGGTGGCGCTGAGGCCGCCCTCCAGGGCCGCCTCGGCCGCCTGGTAGTTCGCGCGCACCTCCGGGTCGGTGATGTGCGAGCTGAGCTCCGTGTCCACGAAGCCCGGGGAGATCACGATGACCCGGACATTGCTGGGCGCGGCCTCCGCACGGATGGCCTCGGACGCGGCGTGGACGGCGTGCTTGGTGCCGCTGTACACGGCGCTGCCGGGGAAGGACTTGCGTCCGGCAATGGAGCTGACGTTGACGATCGTGCCGTGCTGGCGTTCCGTCATCCCCGGTAGAACGGCGTGGACGCCGTTGAGAAGGCCGCGGATGTTGATGTCGATCATGCGGTCCCACTCGTCGGGGTCCTGGGCGGCCGCAGGGTTGTTGAGCATCACGCCGGCGTTGTTGACCAGCACGTCGGCGGGACCGTAGGTGTCTTCGGCCTCCTTGACCGCGGCCGTGACAGCGGAGCGATCGGTGACGTCCACGGCCCGGCACATCGCGTTGGGAAGCTCCAGCTGCTGCATTCGCTCCATCCGCCGTGCGAGTAAGAGAAGCGGATGCCCGGAACCGGAAAACGCCCGCGCGGTTGCCGCGCCGATTCCGGAACTTGCCCCCGTGATTACTGTCAGTGATTTCCCCATGTACGACATGCTATGAACTGCGTATCAGGATTCACAAGGGCGGTTTTCGGAAAGACTTTAAAGTCATCTTGAGATAGCCAATACGCAGAGTGCCATGTCCCGGTGATCGTGCCTGGCTCTTTTGGGCTCGCACATTCACCCGCACTGATCTCGATCGTCTTCAGGCGTGGATCACCCGTGCCGCCACGGCGACCACGGCTGAGCAGGTGAACGGTTAGCTCCACCCGGTGTCCCGGCCTTCTCGTGGCCGCGTCACAAGGGTGGCTGTGGCCGTCATCGACGACCCCGAGAACTGTCGCCGCCCCTCTGGTCGGACTGGCTGAGGGGCGGCGCGGCGTTCTCATGCCGACGGGGCGCTGCCCCCGTCAGCCGAGGTCGTAGGCGAACGTGTAGCGGGTGGACGGCGTGCCCTGGTGGACGGTGAAGTGGCCCCTGCCGGTCAGGCCGGTGAGTTCGTCCGTTGCTGATCCGTGGACGACGTCGAAGGTGCAGTGCACGCTGCCGTCGGCGTCGAAGGAGCCGCGTTCTTCGAGGATGAACGTGCCCTTGCGTCCGTCGACGGTGCCCTGGAGGAGTTCGAAGCCGGTGAATGCCCCGGTGTTCTCGGTGGCGTAGGTGATGGTGTAACCGCAGGTGGTCTCGGCCGCCTCGATGCCACCGGAGAAGGTGTTGACGACGGAGGCGAGGGCGAGCTTCGGGCCGTCCGCGGCCCTGCCGACGGTGTTCTCTTCCCAGTTCGCGAAGGTGAATTCGCCGCTGGTGTGCTGCGCGTGCTGCATGAGGTGCCCTCCTGATCGACCGCGCGGTGGTTCCGCGCTGCGTGGCGTGGGGAAACAATCTGGAGGCTGTACGTGACACCCCCTGTCAGGTACAGCGGGATCATGGCTCCATGCGCGCTGACCGTCTGATCTCCCTGCTCCTGCTGCTCCAGAACCGCGGGCACATGACCGCTCCCGAGCTGGCCGAGGCGTTGGAGGTCTCGGTCCGCACGATCTACCGCGACATCGAGGCCCTGAGTACCTCGGGCGTCCCCGTTTACGCCGATCGCGGCCCGCTTGGTGGGTATCGCCTGATGGACGGTTACCGCACGCGACTCACCGGATTCACGGGTGCTGAAGCCGGTTCGCTTTTCCTCGCCGGGATGCCCGGCCCCGCGGCAGATCTGGGACTCGGCGCCGAACTGACCACGGCGCAGCTGAAGCTGCGGGCCGCCCTCCCCGCTGAGCTGCGCGAGCGGACGCGGCGCATTCAGGAACGCTTTCACCTCGACGCGCCGGCGTGGTTCCGGGACGCCGGCCCCGTGCCGTTCCTCGCGCAGGCGGCCGAAGCGGTGTGGGAGCAGCGCGTCCTGCGTGTCCACTACCGCCGCTGGCGCGGTGAGGTGAACCGCGACCTATGTCCGCTCGGCATCGTTTTGAAGGGCGGCATCTGGTACCTGGTGGCAATGAGGGGTGCTGAGGCGGATCCGGAGACGGATACCGGCGCTGGGGTTCGTGCGGTCCGGACGTACCGGGTCTCCCGGTTGCTCGCGCTTGAGACCACGGAGGAGTCGTTCGAGCGGCCTGCGGGATTCGACCTGTCCGCCTACTGGGCGGACGCGTCCCAACGGCTGGAAGCCATGCGTTACCAGGGGGTCGCCCAGCTGCGCCTGTCCCCACGCGCGCTTCGTCTGCTGCCCGTGCAGTTCGGTGTGGTCGGGCAGCGGGCGGTGGAAACTGCCGGTCAGCCCGATGACGACGGCTGGGTACGCGTGGAGCTGCCCGTCGAGAGTCAGCCGGTCGCGGTCAGCGACCTGCTGCGCCTGGGTGCCGAAGCCGAGGTGCTCGGCCCGCCGGAGCTTCGCGAGGCGATGACGCGGGCGGTGGGCGTGCTGGCGCGTCGCTATGCGGTGTCGTAGGTCGTCCCGGAAGCTTCCGGGACGACCGGCTCTTGTCAGGCTAACGTTGTTAGCTTAAGCTGTGGCTAACTAAGTTAGCTTCGGGGGTCGGCATGTTCCGCATCATCCTGGGTTCGTCGCTTTTCCTGCTGTTCATCGCGATGGTGGGCCTCTACGTCTCGACTCGGCTTCGCCCGTACCGCATCCGCACCGAGGTGGCGATCTCGGCCTCTCCCGAACGTGTCTGGGAGGTGCTCACCGACTTCGACGCCTATCCGGATTGGAATCCGTTCATCGTGAACGCGGATGGCGCGCCCAGTGCGGGGGAGCGGCTGAGGGTGGAACTCTCGACCGACGGGCAGGCGATGGTCTTCGAACCGATCGTGCTGGCCGCCGAACCGGAGCGGGAACTGCGGTGGATCGGGCGGTTCGGTGTCCCCGGTGTCCCCGGTGTCGTCGATGGCGAGCACTACTTCCTGATCGAAGAGATGGGCGATCGGCGCACCCGCCTCGTCCAGGGGGAGACGTTCACCGGTGTCCTCGTGCCGATCGTCCGACGAGCGCTGGACGTGAAGGACGGCTTCACCGCGATGAATTCGGCGTTGAAGCACCGCGTTGAGACGATGCACCGATGAGTGAACACCCCGCGCCCGCGCCCCTCACAGCGCGGGCGACGCAGATCGTCGAGGAGGCGCGCGCCCTCCTTGAAGAGGAGGGCCGTGACGCGCTGACGTTGCGCGCCCTCGCGGCGAGGCTGGGGATCCGGGCGCCGTCGCTGTACAAGCACATCCCGGACAAGGCCGCGCTCGAAGTGGCGCTCATCGAGCAGGGCCTGGCCGGGCTGGGCACCGCGCTGCGCGCCGCCATGGAGGATCCCGACCCCTTCGCCGCCGTCCTCCGGACGTACCGCCGCTATGCGCTGACCAACCCCAACCTCTACCGCCTGGCGACCGCCGGCCCCCTGCCCCGCGAACGCCTCGCCCGCGACCTCGAAGACTGGTCGGGGGAGCCGTTCTTCTCCCTCACCGGCGATCCGGAGCGCGCGCAGGCGCTGTGGGCGTACGCGCACGGGATGGTCATCCTGGAGATCGATGGACGTTTTCCCCCGGGCTCTGACCTCGATCGCACGTGGCAGGAAGGGAGCGCGGTGTTCCGCGGAGGCGACGGCGGCCCCTGAGCGGCCTTACGGCGTCGACCGGTCGGCCGGACTCCTCGTGTGGTGATGACGGCGGGCGTGGCGCCAGGAGTAGAGGGCCGCAGCCGACAGGAGCAGGAGAGTGACCCCGGTTCCGATGTGCCAGGGGACGCGCCACCAGGTGGCGGTTTCGGTGGTCGGTGCGGGGTCCGGAGCCGCGGTTTCGCCCTCGGCTGTGAGGGACCAGACCAGGAACGCGTCACCCACGGGGACCAGACCGCCGAGGTAGAAGCGTCGGCCTCCCGACTCGACGGCCATGCCGGTGGCCTCGGCGAGGCCGGTCAGAGCGGCGGCCGTCGGCTGGTCGCCGAAGAGGACCGCGTCGCCCAGGGCGACCGTGCTCGCTGACGCCGACAGGCCGAAGATCAGGGGGCCGGAGTCCACATCCCCGGGGGAGTCGTCGCCGCGCGGGTACTCACGCACGCCGGGCAGCATGCCGATGTCCGAGGCGAAGTGCGACCGGAAGGTGCGGTAGTCCTCGGCCGCCCACTCTGGGTCGATCTCGGCAAGGAATCGCAGCAGAAGGGTCTGGGAGCTGCCCCGCGCGCCCTGGAGGGGCTGGCCGGTCACGGCATCGACCTGGTGGGGGATCAGTCCGGTCTTCGGGTCGAGCCGGGCGTTGACGGCCCGCTTCCACGCGGTGATGGTGTCGGCATGCGCGTCCGACGCATGGATGCGGTCGTCGAGCTGGAGCGCCGCCACCGCCACCACGCTGTCGACCGGCCACGCCTGCCCGGGGTAGGCGGTGAGATACGGCGTCCCGGCGTCGAGCGCCGTGTCGAACGCGTCGCCGAGTTCCGTTGCGGCCGCGCGCAGTGCCCGGGTGTCGTCCGGAGCTTCTTCCGGGCCACCTGACAACTCGACGATCCGACCGCGCAGCCACGTGGTCCATCCTGTGTAGAACACCCCGTAGGCGGGTTCGGCATCGGCCGGAAACGGCCCGGAGCCCGCCGGGGACTCCAGCCGGGACAGGGCCCATCGGGCTTCCCGGAGCGCCTCGTCCCGGTGATCGGGGTCGAGGGCTCCAACGTTGATCCAGCTCAGCCCATACAGGACGTGGGTGAAGAAGTAGCCCTCGGGAAACAGCGCCTGCATCTCCTCGCCACCGCCGGACCTCAGCTCTGAGCGGAGGAAGTTGAGTCGCGGAAGAGCGTCCTTGGCGACCTCGGGGCCGCTGCGTGAAAGAGGAGACGGCGTATACGCACGGGCCGTCGAGATACCGACGACGACCGTGGCGGCGACCGCCACAAGCACAGCCACGACGGTGGCCGCAGCCGCGACCGCGGCCTTCCGTCGAGGCCTTGGTCGGGCGGGGTGAAGAGGAGGCATCGGCCGTTGGCCCTTTCCCAGCGGGGGACAAACCTCGGGAAATCGTAGGCTGCCGCTGGGTTTGCCCCACTACACCGGGCTGGAAGCCGCACCACCGGCCGACGGGGAGGCCACCGGTTCGAAAGCGAAGGAGCGGATGAAGCAGTCCCGCGGCTGGTTGACGGCGAAGAGGACGCAGTCGAGCAGCGAGCGGGAGGTGAGCTGGGAGTCCGGCCCCCGGTCGGCCTTCTCCCACTCCTCGCCGAGCGGGTCGATGTTGCGGAAGTCCGGCGGGTACAGGGAGATGACCCGCACACCGAGCGGTCGGAGGCGCTGGGACATGATCTCGGCGAAGTTCGCCTGGGCGCCCTTGGCGGCGTAGAAGGCCGGGTTGCCGACGCCCACGTCACCACGGGGCGAGGCCACGGACGAGATCAGGTTGACGATGTCGGGCCGCTCCGAGGCGCGCAGCAGGGGAAGGAAGTGCTTGGTCATCAGGACCGTTCCGGAACCGCCCGAGGTGATCGCGGCCGTGATGTCGTCGTCGACAGCGTCCAGGTCGGTCGCGTCGAGCCACCGCGCGCCGTTGTTGAGCACGATGTGCACCCGGTCAGTCCGCTCGCCCACCTGCCGTGCGAACTCGCGGATCGACTCGGGATCACCGAGGTCACAGGCGAACGCGTGCACGCGGCCATGACCGAGCGCCCGAATCTCGTCCCGCGTCGCCTCCGCCGCCGTGAGGCTGCGGTCCGACAGGAAGACCTCGGCGCCCAACTCGGCGAAACGGATCGCCAGCGTCCGCCCGAAGTCGCGCGCGGCGCCGGTAACGACCACACGAGTGTTCTGCATTTGGGTTCCTTTTTCCTCGATTCGCGGTCGAACCCGCTCACCGTAGAACCTCAACCGCACTGCAGCTCAAGTAGCGCAGAGGGGGCTATTGCCGTCGGCTTATGACCTAACAGCAGGCCGAATACCCGACATGGGTGCGTGTGCTCGTGGCGGTGCGGGCGGCGAGTTCGGTCCGTGCGCCGGGGTAGGGCGCGGGCACGGTTCTTCTAACTGACCACGGGTGTGAACAGCTTGATGGGCGAAGCGGCTGGGCGTGCCGTGCACCGAACGCCTGACGCCTGGCACGTGCGCGTCGTGCTGCGGTGATGGTGATCAGGAGGATGCACCGATGAAGGCGGCGGTAGCCGGGACAGCGCACCTGCCCTTCCGTGTCTCGTCAGTCGAGCTCGTCGTCCTTCACGGCTTGAAGGAAGGCCGACCATTCGGGGATGGCGAAGGCGAGGTGTCCTCTGGGGCTCTTCGAGTCACGTACGGCCACGCCATGGCCGAACTCCGTGACCTCGACGCAGTTTGATGAGGTTCCGCTGTAACTGCTCTTGACCCATAAAAGGTGCGGGACCTGCAGCGTGTACGCCCCATCCGCATTCCCTGCGAGCCAGGGACTCCCGGGTGTGCGGCCGTCCCCTAGTCGACAGAGATCTGCGCCCAACCCAGCGCTCGGCGACCGCGTTCCGGTCCACCCTTTCCTATGTCAGGCGGGTCGGTGGGATCGCCGGTAGGCCTCCAGCACCGCCGAGAGGAGGCCGGGGAAGAGCACTTCCAGGTCGTCTTCGCGCAGTCGGCTCATGCGTGCCGTTCCCTCGTAGTGCTGGCGGATGACGCCCGCCTCCCGCAGCACCCGGAAGTGGTGCGTGGACGTCGACTTGCTCACCGGCAGGTTGAAGGCGATGCAGGCCATCTCGGTGTGGCCGTCGGTCAACTCGCACACGATGCGCAGTCGGATGGGATCGGCCAGCGCATGCAGCACGGCCTCCAGCTGGATGTCCTCCCGGTCCGGGTGTGCCAACCGGCGCCCGGACCCGGCGGTCCGCTCGGGGGTGGGCATGGCGACCTCCGTGCGTTGAGACTCACCGCACAAAGTACGAGTGACGTCGTACTTTGACAAACATCGTAGTACGTCGATTATCGTACTAACGCCTGGCCGGTCGCGGTCAGCCGTTCCCCTGCAGTGAGGAGACCATCGGTGAGTGCTCTGTTCACACCCGTGACCCTGCGGTCGCTGGAGATTCCCAACCGCGTCTGGATGTCCCCGATGTGCATGTACTCCGCGGCCCCCGAAGGCCCGGAGACCGGCGCCCCAACGGACTTCCACCTCGCCCACCTAGCCGCCCGCGCCGCTGGCGGCGCGGGGCTGGTGATGGCCGAGGCCACGGGCGTGCGCCCCGACGGTCGCATCAGCCCGTGGGACCTGGGCCTGTGGAACGACCGCCAACAGCAGGCGTTCGCCCGCGTCACCTCGGCGATCCGCGAGTACGGGGCGGTGCCGGCCATCCAGCTCGCGCACGCCGGGCGCAAGGCCTCGACCGACAAGCCCTGGCTGGGCGACCGGTACCTGCCCGAGCCCGAGGGCGGCTGGCGGACCGTCGGTCCCACCGCAGAGCCCTTCCCCGGCCTCCCGGCGCCCCGCGCGCTGACAGCGGCGGAGATCGGCGAACTCGTCCGCGACTTCGCCGACTCGGCCCGGCGCGCACTCGCCGCCGGCTTCGAGGTCGTGGAGGTGCACGGCGCCCACGGCTACCTGATCAACTCGTTCCTCTCCCCGGCGACCAACGACCGCACCGACGCCTACGGCGGCAGCTTCGAGAACCGTCTGCGCTTCCCGCTGGAGGTCGTCGATGCCGTGCGCGAGGTGTGGCCCGACCACCTTCCGGTCTTCTTCCGGACCTCTGCCACGGACTGGCTGACGGAGAACCCCGCCGACGCCCGCCAGGGCTGGACGGGGGACGACACCGTCCGGCTCGCCAAGGAACTCCAGGCGCGCGGCGTCGACCTGCTCGACGTGTCCACCGGCGGCATGGTCCCGGATGCCGAGATCCCGGTGGAGCCCGGCTACCAGGTCCCCTTCGCCGCCCAGGTCCGCGACGCGACGGGGCTGGCCACCGGCGCCGTGGGCCTGATCACCGAGGCGCGGCAGGCGGAACAGATCGTCGCCTCCGGCCAGGCCGACGCCGTCCTGCTCGGCCGCGAACTGCTCCGTGACCCCTACTGGCCCCAGCACGCCGCCACCGAGCTCGGCGCCGACCCGCGCTGGCCGGAGCAGTACGGTTACGCCGTTCGGCGCCGCAGGTGAGGTGATCGCACGGTGGGTGTCGTCACCCCCCGTGCCTAGGGAGAGGCCGGCCGTCGGCTATTCCTCGCTGTGGCTCAGCCGGTGCAGCCAGCTCTGCGGGCGGGGAGCGGTATGGAGACGGCGGCGGACCTGGTCGACGATGTGGCCCCCCGCCAGGTCGTTGGCGAGGAGGCAGGCGCGTTCGATGCCACGGGAACTGCTGGCGCCGTGGGCGATGACGACCGTTCCGTTGAGGCCGAGGAGGACCGCGCCGCCGTAGGTGTCGCTGTCGAAGCGGTCGCTCAGGTCGCGGAGGGCGCTGCGCTGGAGGAGCGTTCCGGCTTTGGCCAGGCGACTGGAGGTGAGGGCCTCGTGGATGGTGTCGAAGGCGAAGCTCACCGCCCCCTCCACCGACTTCAGGGCGACGTTGCCGGTGAATCCGTCCGTGACCACCACGTCGACCTCTCCCGCGAGGAGGTCGTGGCCCTCGATGTTGCCTCGGAAGTCGAGGCGGGGCGCGCCCGCGGTGGTGTCCGCGGCCGTGGCGTGGAGGAGTTCGGCGGCCTTGCGCGCGAGCTTGTTGCCCTTTCCCGGTTCCGAGCCGATGGTCAGTATCCCCACCCGCGGCTCGGCGACCCCGTAGGCGGTCTGCGCGTACGCCGCGCCCAGGTGGGCGAACTGCACCAGCATCTCCGGTTTGGCATCGGCGTTGGCCCCGGCGTCCAGCAGGATCGTGGGAACCGGACGGGTTGGAAGCGCCACGGCCAGTGCCGCGCGCAGCACGCCGGGTTGGCTGCGCAGCCGCACGGTGGAGGTCGCGACTACCCCGCCCGTCGACCCCGCCGACACGAGCACGGCGGCGTCCCCCTGCCGGATGAGTTTGCAGGCGACGGCAACACTCGACCGCGGTCGCCGCCAGCTCGCCAGCGCGCCCTCGTTCATGGCGAGCGTGTCCTCCGCGTGCACGACCGGGATCTCGCGGGCGGCACCCTGCTCGGCGAGCAGCGCCGTGATCTCCCGCGCCCGTCCGACCAGCACCAGCCGCAGCCCGTGCTCGCGGACCGCGTGCACCGCCCCCTGGACGACCGCGGCGGGCGCATGGTCGCCCCCCATGGCGTCGACCGCGATGACCGGCGTCTCGGAGCGTCTCGCCGGGGATCCGCCGCTCAAACAGGTTCCTCGCTCTCCTCTGGACAGCGCTCTCCGGGCTGTCCACACGGTCCGACCGGCCTACCGGCTGTGCTGGGGGTGGGGATGGCGAGGGTCCTGTGGCGACCTTCGGTTCCCAGGTCCCGACGTCTGCTCCCTTGTGTCGCCCTCCCCGGGGTCAGGCTACGGGAGACCTGGGAGTCTCCCGTAGACGGTACGAATAAACCCAGGTCAGCGATTTATCTTCGTAAAGTGGGTAAGTATCGGCCTAGTCGGGTATGTCCGTTTGCTGGCCCGGCCCTGCATCACCCTCCGGGTCTGGGCTTTAACCACATCGTTCACATTGTGGGTGGTCCGCTGGCGTGCGAACACGCCATGACCCCTGTGCCAGCGCCGCCCCGTGGACCCGCCTGGGCGGCCTGTCGGTTGTCATGAGAGGAGACGCGTGAGCTTGACGCACGACGCGGCACTGTCCCCGTCCGCCGGACGTCGGTTTCGTGCCTACACGACGAAACATCTGGACGAGCTGACGGCCCGTGCCGGCCTGAGCGCCGAGGAACGTCTGGCGGTGCGTGCGGTGGCCACAGTGCTGCCGTTCCGGGTCAACACCTACGTCATCGACGACCTGATCGACTGGGACGCCGCACCCGACGATCCGATCTACCGGTTGGTGTTCCCGCAGGCGGACATGCTCCCGAGCGAGGACGTCGCCAGGATCGCCGACCTGCTGCGTCGGGAGGCCCCCCGCAAGGAGCTCAACGAAGCCGCCAACGAGGTCCGCGCGCGACTCAACCCCCACCCCGCCGGGCAGATGGAGCTCAACGTCCCCAAGATCGGCAACGAGGACCCGATCCCCGGCGTGCAGCACAAGTACGCCGAGACGGTGCTCTTCTTTCCCAAGCAGGGGCAGACGTGCCACGCGTACTGCACCTACTGCTTCCGCTGGGCCCAGTTCGTCGGCGACGCCGACCTGAAGTTCGCGTCCAGCGACATCGACCAGCTGGTCGAGTACCTGCACCAGCACCCCGAGGTCACCAGCGTCCTGTTCACCGGCGGCGACCCGATGATCATGGGCGAGGGCGTCCTCTCCCGCTACATCGAACCGCTCCTCGGCATCGAGACCCTGGAGTCCATCCGGATCGGTACTAAGGCGCTGGGCTACTGGCCGCAGCGCTTCGTCACCGACCCCGACGCCGATGACACCCTCCGCCTGTTCGAGAAGGTCGTCGAGTCCGGCAAGAACCTCGCGTTCATGGCGCACTTCTCGCACCCCAACGAGCTGCTGCCCGACCTGGTGCACGAGGCGGTGCGCCGGATCCGCGACACGGGTGCGGTGATCCGTACGCAGGCCCCGCTGATCCGTACGATCAACGACGACCCAGCCACCTGGGAGACCATGTGGCGCACCCAGATCCGCATGGGCATGGTCCCCTACTACATGTTCGTCGAGCGTGACACCGGTCCCCAGGACTACTTCGCCGTCCCGCTGGGGGAGGCCTACGAGATCTTCCGCGCCGCCTACACCAAGGTCTCCGGCCTGGCCCGCACCGTGCGCGGCCCGTCCATGTCGGCCACGCCTGGCAAGGTCTGCGTGGACGGCGTCACCGAGATCGCCGGCGAGAAGGTCTTCGTGCTCCACTTCATCCAGGCGCGCGACCCGGAGCTCGTGGGCAAGCCGTTCTTCGCCAAATACGACGAGAACGCCAGCTGGCTGTTCGACCTGGAACCGGCGCTGGGGGCGACCCACTTCCCCTACGAGTCGGCGCCGCCGGCCGACGCGTCCGAGCTGGTGACCCCCACGCGGCTGTAGCGACCCTGGCGGTGTGTGGCGGCGGCGTAAGAACGGCTGAGCAAGGGGGCGCCCTCACCACGTGCCACCGGCCATGCCCGACCCGAGTGGTCTTCGGCCCCGGCCCCGGTCCTGTCGATGCGATGCGACGGGGCCGGGGCCTTCGCCGTTCAGCTCCCGTGCCGTGCTGCGCCGATAAAGTGGGCGGGTTATGGCATTCTCCAGGGGAACCGGTCGGTACGTTCGCGGGCTCACGGTCGGTATCGACATCGGTGGAAGCAAGGTCGCGGCGGGCGTCGTGAACCCGTCGGGCCGTGTCCTGGCCCGGCGGCGCACGGAGACGCCCGACAAGAGCAAGAGCCCCAAGGTCGTCGAGGACACCATCGTCTCCGTCATCGAGGAGCTGCGCCGCGAGTACCCCGTGCACGCCGTCGGCGTGGGGGCGGCGGGCTTCGTCGACGAGCAGCGCGCCAGCGTGCTCTTCGCCCCCCACCTCGCCTGGCGGAAGGAGCCGCTGCGCGAGGCACTGACGCAGCGGCTGGAACTCCCCGTCGTCGTGGAGAACGACGCCAACGCCTCGGCCTGGGCCGAAGTCCGCGTGGGTGCCGGACGCGGCGTCGACGACATCCTCGTGGTGAACCTCGGCACCGGTATCGGCGGCGCGATCATCCTTGACGGGAAGCTGCACCGCGGCCGCTACGGCATCGCCGGAGAGTTCGGGCACATGACGGTCGTCCCCGGCGGCCACCGGTGCGAGTGCGGCAACCGCGGCTGCTGGGAGCAGTACGCCAGCGGCAACGCGGTCACCCGCGACGCACGCGAACTGGCCGCGGCCGACTCCCCGGTGGCGCGCGGCCTGATCCAGGCGGTCGGCGGCGACCCCGCACTGATCACCGGCCCGCTCGTGAGCGACCTCGCCCGCGAGGGCGACCGCGCGAGCGTGGAACTCCTGGAGGACGCGGGCGGCTGGCTCGGCATCGGCCTGGCCAACCTCGCCGCGGCCTTCGATCCGGAGCTGTTCATCATCGGCGGTGGTGTCTCGGACTGTGGCGACCTGCTGCTCGGCCCCGCCCGCACGGCCTTCCGCCGCCAGCTCACCGGTCGCGGCTACCGCCCGGAGGCCCGCATCGTCCGCGCTGAACTGGGCAACGAGGCCGGACTGATCGGCGCCTCGCTGCTGGCCCGGGATGCGACCACCCGCCGCTTCCGCCGACGCGCCCGCCGCACCCGCTTCCGGGTGCGGTGACCTCCGCCCTCACTGCCGTTGATCTCGGCGAAGTGCGCCCAATACCCGCGGGTATTGGGCGCACTTCGCCGAGATCAACGGGGGCGTGGACGTGGGAGAAGTGTCTTCAGTCGCCGACGCGGTCGTTGCGCAACGACAGGAAGATGAGCGCGCCGAGGAAGAACGTGGTGATCCGGTCGGCGGCCGGGAGGCCGTTCCACGCGGCGCTCATCCACATGCCGAACCACTCTCCGCCCACCACCTGGAACCCGGTGAACCACAGCAGGATCCCGGCGGCCAGCCCGATGACGCCCCAGGTCTTGGCGGCGTCGAACGCCGAGTTCTCGCCCCGGAGCGCCCGCGCCGTGCGCCATGCGCCGATCGCGCAGGCCACGGCCACGAACAGCTCGACCGCGATAATGAGGACGTAGACCGCGTGGTGCAGCGCGGGGACGGTGATCGCGCGGTAGTCGATGGTGCTGACCTTGTCCAGGTCCTCGATGTGCGCGTCCATGGACAGCACGTGGGCGACGAAATCGAAGTTGACCCAGTAGTCGGTGACGTTTCCGAAGACGACGAGCAGGCAGAAGAGCGACACCGAGGCCAGGATGGCCGACTTGGCCGCTCGCAGGATGAACACGTACCGGGGGTTGGTCTCCATGAGGGGACCAGTACCCCGGATCGGTCATTGTCGGCTCACCCGGCGAGTTCGCGCTCCAGTGGGGTCCGGTAGGAGGGCGTGAAGCGCGCGTCGCCGAGCCAGTCCGTGAGCTGCTCGGCCGCCGCGCTGATGGCCGCGTGTGCCTCCTGACCGGGGTCGACGCCGGGTAGCAGCCGCCAGGCGATCTCCCCGTCGCTCCGTTGCGCCCACCCGCCGATGATGCGGCCCTTCCACCAGACGGTCGGGCCGATGTTGCCCATCCGGTCGAACAGCGCGGGCCGGTGGTCGGGGTCCAGGTAGAAGTCGCGGTGCCGCCACCCCATGGGCGTGGGATCCAGGCCGGGCAGGAGCATCGCCGCGGCCTCGGGTTCCGCCCGGGGCGGTTCGAGGTCCTCGGGCAGCACGTAGCCGACGCCCTCGTCGAGCTCGACCTCCACCGCGCCGACATCGGCCAGCGCCGCCCGCGTGGCGGTGACGGTCCACCCCGTCCACCACTTCAGGTCGTCGACGGTTCCCGGGCCGAAGGAGGCCAGCCAGCGGCGGGCCAGCTCCGCGCGGCCCTCGGTCTCCGGAAAGTCCTCGAATTCGGGGCCGGGCGTCCAGGCGTGCATGTTGCTGGTCCATCCTCCGCGGCGCGGACCGCGCATGATGCGTCCCTCGGCGGCCAGGATGAACAGGAGGAACGCGGCGACGGTGGAGCTGGACTCGTACTTCTTGCCGGGGGAGAGGGCGAACCGCTGCTCCAGCCCGGGGACGGCTTCCGCCAGCTCGGCGGTGGTCGCCGAGCCGCGCTCGCGCAGAACCCTGATGACGTCGTGGCCAACGCGTTCGAGCCACTGCTCATCGCCCACCTCCGATTCGCGGATGATGCGTAGCAGCCCCTTGGTGCGCTGTGCCGCCGCCGCGCGTCCGGAGGCCGCGATCACGGCGGGGGCCAGGTCGCGGCCGACAACGAACAGGGTCTGGCGCATGCAGGTCGTGCGGAGGAGCAGGTCGGGACGGTAGAGGGCGTCCTCGATCTCCTCCCGGGTGGCGCCGGGCAGCCGCGAGGCGACCGACAGGTAGACGGTCGCCGGATCGGTGGCGTGCAGGGCCACCAGCGCGTCGACCACCTCCGTGGTGTCGGTGGCCTTGGTGCCCGCCGCGAGAAGATGGCGCTCGGCGAGGCGGGCGCGGCGTTCGGCGGGGGTGACGCGGCGGCGGGCGCTGCTCATTCGGTCTTCTCCGTCGAGTCCTGCTGCCCGGGGGCGGGCAGGTCGGGGTTGGGGAGGAGGACGCGCCGGAGCATGTCCTCCACCTCGCCGCGGGTCGGCGCCGCCGTTCCGGCCAGGCCGCCCAGGGTGATGCCGGTGCTGGCGGCGGCTGCGGCTCGGGCGGTGAGTGGGTCGGTGTAGTTGGCCAGCGCGCGGGTGGTCAGCTCGGTGTAGCGGTCGACGATCGGCCGCAGCGCGGGGCGGTGCAGAGCGGCCAGGTACACCTCGAGCTCCACCGTCTGCTGGTCGCGCCACGGGCCGAAGCACTTCATCAGCGCGTCGGCGAGCAGCACCGCCAGCTGCTCGGCGCTGAGCTCGGGCCGGAGGGAGACCCATTCGTCCAGGTAGGCGCCGTAGCGCTCGACGGCACTCTGCAGAGCGGCGTGGAGCAGGTCGTCCTTGGTCGCGAAGTGGTAGGTGGTGGCTCCCAGCGGGACGCCGGCCTCCTCGGCGACCGCCCGATGCGTCAGCCCTTCGACTCCGCGGGCGGCGATGACGCGCTCGGTCGCGGCGATGATCTCCGCGATCCGCCGCTTGGGGTCACGGCGGCGCGGCGTCGATCCGGTGGCCGTGGCGTCGGGCCGGGGCATGCGGATCCTCCTGGGGGGAGATGGTGGGCACTATGGAACAGATGTACTGTACCACTCGTCGCCGGGCTGGGCAGAGCGATCGGTGGCGAGACAGGGGTCCACGGGCTGGAGGTGCCGCGTTGGAAAAGATTCTTTTACTTAGGTGTTTCCTGGCGGGCTGCGGCTGTCCGGCGCGCCTGTGCGGTGGGCGGCGTGATGTGCCGCCAGGGGCGAACTCGCTGCGATTCGGTGCTTGTCTGTTCTCCCCGAGAGCACATTATTGTACAGATGTACTGAAAGTGCGTCGTCGTGATGAGCCCTGATACGGACGGCCCGCACCGCGCCATTCCACCCACAGGGGATACAGCCATGAAGATCGCAGTCCTGGGAACCGGCGGCGGCGCCCGCTGCCATGCCGCCAAGCTCACCGAGCTGGGCCACGAGGTCACCGTCGGAACGCGCGACCCGAAGGCCACCATGGCCCGGACTGAGGCCGACATGATGGGCAACCCGCCCTACCCGGTGTGGCTCGCCGAGCACCCCGGCATCGAGGTCGCGACGTTCGCGGAGGCGGCTGCGGCCGGGGAGCTGATCATCAACGGCATCGACGGCCACAACGCGCTCCACGCCCTTTCGGGGGTCGGCGACCAGAACCTGGCGGGCAAGGTGCTCATCGACTACGCCATCCCCTACGTCTACAACCCCGACATCCCGCACAAGTGGGAGACCCCGTGGGGGTGGATGCCCCGGCTCGACCCCGTGGACACACCGACAGCCTCGGCGAGCAGATCCAGCGCGCGTTCCCCCGGACGAAGGTGGTCAAGGCGTTCTGTACCCAGGAGCAGGAGACCGTCGTCGATCCCAAGAGCGTCGGCGGAGGCGACCACACCATCTTCGTCGCGGGCGATTACGCGGAGGCCAAGACCGCCGTCACCGAGCTGCTGCGGTCGTATGGCTGGGACGACGTGCTCGACCTCGGTCCGCTGGTCAGCGCCCGGGGCATGGAGATGTACTCGGCCATGCACATGGCCATCGGCCTGGCCCTTGGCGGGCACTTCGGGGTGAAGATCGTCCGCTGAACCGCCTGGTCCCCCGTTGATCTCGGGGATGTCGACCGAATACTCGCCGGTATGAGGTCGATATCCCCGAGATCAACGGGGGATCTTGCGTTGTTTCAGGCCGTGAGGGTGAGTTCGAAGGAGTAGCGCGTCGCGCGGTAGACGTGCGACCCGACCTCGACCACCCGGCCGATGTCGTCGTAGGCGGTGCGGTCCATCGTGAGCAGCGGCGCACCGCGCGATTCACCGAGGATCCGGGCCTCGGCCGCCGTGGCGCCCCGGGCGCCGATGCTCTGCGAGGCCATCTTCAGCGTGATACCCGACGCGCGCAGCAGCTGGTAGAGGCCGGTCTCGGCGAGCTTCTCGCGGGTCAGCTCCACGCGGTCCAGCGTCAGGTAGTTGTGCATGAGTGCCAGCGGCTCGTCGCCCGCGTAGCGCAGGCGTTCCAGCAGGTAGACCTCGGTCCCGGGGGCGACCTCCAGATTCGCGGCGACCGCGTCCGGGGCGGGGCCCACACTCAGGTCGAGCACCTCGGTGCGCGGGCGCTGGCCGGCCTGGCTCAGGTCGTCATACAGGCTGGACAGCTCCACCGGACGGCGCACCCGGGGCGTGACCACCTGGGTTCCGACCCCGCGTTTGCGCACCAGCAGCCCACGGTCGACCAGGTACTCGATCGCCCGCCGCAGGGTGGGCCGCGACAGGCCGAGCCGTCCGGCGAGCACGACCTCGTTCTCCAGCCGGGTCCCGGCCGGCATCTCGCCAGCCTGGATGCGCCGCTCCAGTTCCTGGGCGACCTGGAAGTACAGCGGCACCGGGCTGCTGCGGTCGAGGGGGATCGACAGGGGCGACTCTGACACGCGACTCCGTTCTCTTGGTGCTCCTGAGGGGCGTGTAGGTGGGTCGAAGGATCTTTTACCTCGGCGCGGTCGGCCGCGGAAGCTCCCCTCCAGTCTACGTAGTCGACACGTTGCCTGGATATTACGACGTCCATATGTCTAGACAAACTCTTGACAAGATCTTCGCACCCAACGTACAAACTTTCTCAAGGGCTGTGACCCACAGAACAACACCCTGTTGCCTGGATCTACCTGAAAGAGGATGGGTATGCGGATCGGACTCGTCGGCACCGGTCGGATCGGCGCCTCACACGCCGCCGCCATCGCGGCGCGCCCCGAGGTCACCGAGCTCCTGCTCGCGGACGCCGACAGGGACCGCGCCCGCGACGTCGCCGGACGCGTCGGCGCCCACGTCGCCGGTGACATCGCCACGCTGCTCTCTCCAGGCGCCGTCGACGGCCTGGTCATCACCGCAGCGACGGCGGCGCACCCGGAGCTCATCCTCTCCGGGGTCCGCGCCGGGATCCCGGTCTTCTGTGAGAAGCCGGTGGCGCCCGACGTCCCCGGGACCGTGGAGGTGCTGCGCGAGGTCGAGAAGAGCGGCGTGCAGGTGCACATCGGGTTCATGCGCCGGTTCGACGCCGGGTACACCCGCGCCCGCCAAGCGCTGCGCGACGGCGAGCTCGGCGAGCTGCACCGCGTGCACGCCGTCACCTGCGACGCCGCGCCCCCGCCCGCCGCCTACATCCCGACCTCCGGCGGCATCTTCCGCGACTGCCACGTGCACGACTTCGACATCCTGCGCTGGGTCACCGGCCGCGAGGTCACCGACGTCTACGCCTACGGCGCCAACCGCGGCGCCTCCTACTTCGCCGAGGCCGGGGACGTGGACACCACGGCCGCGGTGCTCCGGATGGACGACGGAACCATGGTCACCCTGCAAGGGTCGCGCTACAACGGCGGCGGGTATGACGTCCGTATGGAGCTCGCCGGCTCCCGCGGCACCATCGCCGTCGGCCTGGACGAGCGCGCCCCCCTCCTCTCCGCCGAAGAGGGCGTCGACTTCCCGACCGGCCAGCCGTGGCAGGAGTTCTGGTCCCGCTTCACTCCCGCCTACGAAGCGGAGATCGGGGCCTTCACCCGCATGGTCGCCGACGGGGGAGAGAGCCCCTGCACCGTCGCCGACGCTCTGGAGGCCGTGCTCGTGGCCGACGCCGCCGACAAGTCGATGCGTGAGGGGCGGCCGGTCCAGGTCGCCGAGGTGCGGCCCCAGCTGTAGCGCCACCGCGCCGATCCCGACACCGGCCGGACAGCACAGGAACCGGCCGCAGACTTCAACGGAGGTTCGAGTGAAACCCAGTGACCGCCGGCACTCCGATGGCCGATTCGAGGTCATCACGATGGGCCGCGTGGGCGTCGACATCTACCCGGAGCAGGTGGGTGTCGGGCTGGATCGGGTGCGGTCCTTCGGAAAGTTCATCGGGGGCAGCCCGACCAACGTCGCCGTGGCCGCCGCCCGATACGGACACAGCGCGGCCCTGATCACCCGCACCGGCGAGGACCCCTTCGGCGCCTTCGTGCACTCCGCCCTGCGCGGCTTCGGTGTGGACGACCGCTTCGTCAGCCCCGTTCCCGGCCGCCCCACCCCGGTGACCTTCTGCGAGATCTTCCCGCCCGACGACTTCCCCCTCTACTTCTACGGCCGCGACCCCAAGGCCGCCGACCTGGAGATCGACGCCGCGGAGCTCGACTACGACGCCATCCGCGCCGCCGACATCTTCTGGGTCACCGTCACCGGCCTGTGCCAGGAGCCCAGCCGCACCGCGACCCTGGAGGCGCTCAAGGCCCGCGGCAAACGCGGCATCACCATCATCGACCTGGACTACCGCCCGATGTTCTGGGAGTCGCGCGACATCGCCCGCGAGGTCGTCGCCCAGGCGCTGCCGTATGCCACCGTGGCTGCGGGCAACCTCGACGAGTGGGACACCGCCGTCGGCCGCACCGACCCGAGGTCGGCCGCCACGGCCGCCCGGGACATCGGTATCGACCTCGCCATCGTCAAGCAGGGCCCCAAGGGCGTCCTCGCGGTGGACGACTCGGGTGAGGTGTCGGTCCCCCCGGTCCCGGTCGACGTGGTCAACGGGCTGGGCGCGGGCGACGCCTTCGGCGGCGCGCTCTGCCACGGCCTCCTCTCCGGATGGGACACCGAGCACATCATGCGCTTCGCCAACACGGCCGGTGCCATCGTCGCCTCGCGGCTCTCCTGCTCCGACGCCATGCCCACACAGGAGGAGGTCGAGGCCAAGCTGGCCGCGACCGCCGCGGGGGCGACCTCGACGGGCGGGAGCAGCTGATGTCGACCGACCGACTGCGCGAGATCATCGAGACGCGCGTGCACAACCCCCAGGCGATCGCCGAGGCCGCCGCGCGGCGGGTGAAGCCCGACTCCCTGGTGGGCGAGCACGGCAAGGCGATGATCATCGCCGCCGACCACCCGGCGCGCGGGGCGCTGCGCGCCGGAGCGCGGCCCATGGCCATGGCCGACCGGGCCGACCTGCTCGACCGGCTGTGCGCGGCGCTGGCCCGGCCCGGCGTCACCGGGGTCCTGGGCACCGCCGACATCCTGGAGGACCTGCTGCTGCTCGGAGCGCTGGACGGCAAGAGCGTCTTCGGATCGATGAACCGCGGCGGCCTGGCCGGGGCGTCCTGGGAGATCGACGACCGGTTCACCGGCTACGACACCGCCGGCATCACCGCCATGGGCTTCGAGGGCGGCAAGATGCTGCTCCGCCTCGACTACAACGACGACCGCACCCCCGCCACCTTCGAGGCCTGCGCCAAGGCCGTCGACGACCTCAACACGGCGCGGCTCATGGCCATGGTCGAGCCGTTCATCTCGCACCGCACCGACGGCGTCGTCAAGAACGACCTGTCGCCGGACGCGGTGACCCGCTCGGTGGCCATCGCCTCCGGCATCGGCCGCTCCTCCGCCTACACCTGGCTGAAGGTCCCGGTGGTGGACGAGATGGAGCGCGTGCTGGCCGCCTCGACCCTGCCCGCGCTGCTGCTCGGCGGCGAGCTGGCCGCCGATCCCGAGGCCACCTACGCCCGCTGGGGCGCGGCACTGAAACTTCCCACGGTCAAGGGCCTGACCGTCGGGCGATCCCTGCTCTACCCCGCCGACGACGACGTCGTCGGCGCCGTCGACACCGCTGTGGGGCTGCTGTGAGCACTTCCGAATCCAAGCACTACCTTCCGGCCGGAAGCACCGCCTCCGGCCCGTTCCGCACCGTCGTCACGCCCGAGTCCGCGGGATGGAGCTACTCCGGGCTGCGCGTACTGGAACTGGCGCCCGGCGGCAGCCAGGAGGTCACCACCGGGGACTCCGAGACCCTGGTGCTGCCCCTCAACGGCGGCTGCACGGTGACCGTCGACGGCCGGACGTTCGAGGTCACCGGCCGCCAGGACGTGTTCTCCCGGGTCACCGACTTCGTCTACCTGCCGCGCGAGGCCACCGCGACCGTCGCCAGCACCGGCGGCGGCCGGTTCGCGCTGCCCGCGTCGCGCTGCGGGAAGCGTCTGCCGGCCCGCTACGGCGCCGCCGAGGACGTGCCGGTCGAGCTGCGCGGAGCCGGGCAGTCCAGCCGCCAGGTGAACAACTTCTGCACCCCGCAGACCTTCGAGTGCGACAAGCTCATCGCCTGCGAGGTGCTCACGCCCTCCTCGAACTGGTCCTCCTACCCGCCGCACAAGCACGACGAGGCCACCGAGACCGAGCGCGAACTGGAGGAGATCTACTACTTCGAGGTCGCCGACGGCCCGGTCGGCCCCGGCGTCGGCTACCAGCGGGTCTACGGCACCGAGCAGCGGCCGATCGACGTGTTCGCCGAGGTCCGCAGCGAGGACGTGGTGCTCATCCCGCACGGCTGGCACGGCCCGTCCATGGCCGTGCCCGGCTACGACCTCTACTACCTCAACGTCATGGCGGGGCCGGGGGACGACCGCGCCTGGCTCATCTGCGACGACCCGGCGCACGGCTGGGTCCGCCAGACCTGGGTCGACCAGGCCATCGACGCCCGCCTCCCGCTGTACACGGCCGAGGGAAAGGAGCAGTGAGCCCGGTGACCGAGACCGTCCGGCTGACGACCGCCCAGGCGCTGGTCCGCTTCCTCGCCGCGCAGTACTCCGAGCGCGACGGCGTCGAGCAGCGCCTGATCCCCGGCGTGTGGGGCATCTTCGGGCACGGCAACGTGGCGGGGCTGGGCCAGGCCCTGCTGCAGGCCGCCACCACCGGCGAGACAGCCCCCCACCACCTCCCCTACTACCTCGCCCGCAACGAGCAGGGCATGGTGCACAGCTCGGTGGGCTTCGCCAAGATGCGCGACCGGCTGCAGGCCTTCGCCTGCACCGCCTCCACCGGCCCCGGCTCCACCAACATGGTCACCGGCGCCGCGCTGGCCACCACCAACCGCATGCCGGTGCTGCTCCTGCCCAGCGACATGTTCGCCACCCGCGGCCCCGACCCGGTGCTGCAGCAGCTGGAGGACACCCGCGGCGGCGACGTCTCGGTCAACGACGCGCTGCGGCCGGTGTCGAAGTACTGGGACCGCGTCACCCGCCCTGAGCAGCTCGTCCCCGCCGCGCTGGCCGCCATGCGGGTGCTCACCGACCAGGTGGAGACGGGCGCGGTCACGCTGTGCCTGCCCCAGGACGTGCAGGCCGAGGCCTACGACTGGCCGGTGGAGTTCTTCCGCAAGCGGGTGTGGCACATCGACCGCCCGCGGCCGGACACCGCCGCGCTGGCCCGCGCGGTCGATGCGCTGCGCGGCGCGAAGAAGCCGCTGATCGTGGCGGGCGGCGGCGTCGTCTACTCCCAGGCCATGGCGGCGCTGTGCGACTTGGCCGCGGCGACCGGCATCCCGGTGGCCGACACCCACGCGGGCAAGGGCGCGGTCCCCTGGGACCACCCGTGCGCCGTCGGCGGGCTCGGCTCCACCGGCACCGCGGCCGCCAACACCCTGGCCCGCGAGGCCGACGTGGTGCTCGGCGTCGGCACCCGCTACAGCGACTTCACCACGGCGAGCCACACCGTCTTCGCCAACCCCGACGTCCGGTTCGTCAACCTCAACATCGCGCGCCTCGACGCCGCCAAGCACCAGGCGTCGATGCTCGTCGCCGACGCGCGGACCGGCCTGGAGGCGCTCCGCCGCGAGCTCGACGGATGGCAGGTGGAGCACGCCCACCGGCAGCGCGCCCGGGAGCTGGCCGCCGAGTGGGCGCGGATCACCGACGAGTGCTACCACGTCGACCACGGTCCGCTGCCCGCGCAGACGGCGGTGCTGGGCGCGCTCAACGAAACGCTCGGCCCGCGCGACGTCGTCATCAACGCCGCGGGGAGCATGCCCGGTGACCTGCAGATGCTGTGGCGCGCCAGCGACCCCAAGGCCTATCACGTCGAGTACGCCTACTCCTGCATGGGCTACGAGGTGGCCAGTGGCACCGGCGTCAAGATGGGCGACCCGAGCCGCGAGGTGGTCGTCCTGGTCGGAGACGGCTCCTACCTGATGATGGCCCAGGAGATCGTGACCATGGTCTCCGAGGGCATCAAGGTCATCATCGTCGTGGTGCAGAACCACGGGTTCGCCTCGATCGGGTCCCTGTCGGAAGACCTGGGGTCGCAGCGCTTCGGCACCAAGTACCGCTACCGCGACGAGAAGAGCGGGCTGCTCGAAGGCGATGTCCTCCCCGTCGACCTGGCCGCCAACGCCGCCAGCCTCGGCGCCGACGTCATCCGCGCCGATGGCATCAAAGAGTTCCGCGAGGCCATCGCGCGGGCCAAAGCCGCCGACACCACGACCGTCGTGCACATCGAGACCGACCTGTACGGGCCCAACCCGCCCGGTTCGGCCTGGTGGGACGTGCCGGTGAGCCAGGTGGCCGACCTCGACAGCACCCGTGACGCCGCCGTCACCTACGCCGAGCACAAGGCCCAGCAGCGCCACTACCTGTGACGTGCCCCAATGAGAAGGACGCATGCAGTGAGCACCACCAACACCATCCAGCACTGGATCAACGGGGCCGCCACCCCGGGGGCCTCCACCCGCACCGCACCGGTGTGGAACCCGGCCACCGGCGCCGAGCAGGCCGCGGTCCTGATGGCCGAGACGAGTGACGTCGACACCGCCGTCGTCGCGGCCGCGACGGCCTTCGAGACCTGGGGCGAGTCCTCGCTCACCCAGCGGACCCGCGTCATGTTCCGGCTGCGCGAGCTGCTGGTCGAGCACGAGGACGAGCTGGCCGAGATCATCGCCGCCGAGCACGGCAAGGTGATCGACGACGCCCGCGGCGAGATCGTGCGCGGCCGCGAGATCGTGGAGTACGCCTGCGGCATCATCAGCCACCTCAAGGGCGGTTACTCCGACCAGATCTCCACCGGGATCGACTCCTTCGACTTCCGCCAGCCGCTGGGCGTGGTCGCCGGGATCACCCCGTTCAACTTCCCCATCATGGTGCCGCTGTGGATGCACCCCATCGCGATCGCCTGCGGCAACACCTTCGTCCTCAAGCCCAGCGAGCGCGACCCGTCGGCGTCCAACTTCGTCGCCGAGCTGTACAAGCGGGCCGGGCTGCCCGACGGCGTGTTCAACGTCGTGCACGGCGACAAGGCCGCCGTCGACGCGGTCCTGGACCACCCCGGCATCGAGGCGGTCTCCTTCGTCGGCTCCACCCCCATCGCTAAGTACGTGCACGAGCGCGCCACCGCCTCGGGCAAGCGCGTGCAGGCGCTGGGCGGCGCCAAGAACCACGCCGTGGTTCTTCCCGACGCCGACCTGGAGTACGCCGCCAACCACCTGACCGCCGCCGCGTTCGGCTCGGCCGGGCAGCGGTGCATGGCGATCTCCGCCGCCGTGGCGGTGGGCGAGGCGGCCGACGCGCTGCTGCCGGTCCTCGCCGAGAAGGCCAAGGCCATCAAGGTCGGCCCCGGCCAGGACGTCGGCAACGACATGGGCCCGGTCATCACCGCCCAGGCCCGCGACCGCGTCACCTCGTATGTCGCCTCCGGCGTCGAGCAGGGCGCGGTGGCCGTGGTCGACGGCCGCGACCTCAAGGTCGAGGGGCACGAGGACGGCTTCTTCGTCGGTCCCACGCTGCTGGACCGGGTCACCAAGGAGATGGACGTCTACACAGACGAGGTCTTCGGCCCGCTGCTGGTGGTCGTCCGCGCAGCCGACCTGGACGAGGCGATCGAGCTGATCAACGCCAACCCGTACGGCAACGGCACCGCGATCTTCACCGGCGACGGCGAGTCCGCCCGCCGCTTCCAGCGCGGGGTCCACGTCGGGATGATCGGCGTCAACGTGCCGATCCCGGTGCCGATGTCGCACTACTCCTTCGGCGGCTGGAAGGACTCGCTGTTCGGCGACAACCACATCCACGGCCCTGAGGGCGTCCACTTCTACACCCGGGCCAAGGTCGTCACCAGCCGCTGGCCGCACGTCTCCCGGTCCGTCGAGGCCGCGTTCAACTTCCCGACCCACGGCTAGCGCCGCGGACAGCCACCCCGCCTACGAAAGGTCGACGCAATGACGGAGATGAGCGAGAAGCTGGTCCTGGGCTCCGCCCCCGACTCCTGGGGCGTGTGGTTCCCGGAG
Organism: Nocardiopsis gilva YIM 90087; assembly: GCF_002263495.1. Taxonomy (NCBI): domain Bacteria; kingdom Bacillati; phylum Actinomycetota; class Actinomycetes; order Streptosporangiales; family Nocardiopsidaceae; genus Nocardiopsis; species Nocardiopsis gilva. The sequence goes on from NZ_CP022753.1 coordinate 1,133,929, forward strand.
GACGAGTACCAGACTCCGTGGAACCGGTTCCTCGACGAGCTCGCCGAGTCCGGCTACGACTGGCTCGAGCTCGGCCCCTACGGCTACCTGCCCACCGACCCGAAGCAGCTCGCCGACGAGGTCGGCAAGCGGAACCTGAAGGTCTCCGGCGGCACCGTGTTCGGCTCGCTGCACCGCCCGGAGCGCTGGGACGACATGCTCTCCACCGTGCGCAAGGTCGCCGAGCTGACCGCAGCGGTCGGAGCGCACCACCTGGTGTTCATCCCAACGATGTTCCGCGACGAGAAGACCGGGGAGTTCTCCGAGCCGCCGACGCTCGACGACGGACAGTGGACCGCGCTGACCAAGGCCGCCGACGAGCTCGGCAAGATCCTGCTCAACGACTACGACGTCCGGCTCTGCCTGCACTCGCACGCCGACTCCCACATCCAGACCCAGCCCGAGATCGAGCGGTTCCTCGACGGCACCGACTCCGACCTCGTCTCCCTGTGCCTGGACACCGGGCATGTCGCCTACGGGGGCGGCGACGCCGTCGACCTGATCAGCCGCTACTCCGAGCGGGTCGGATACGTGCACATCAAGCAGATGGACCCGGAGATCATCCGGCAGGTCAACGAGGAGCGCCTCTCCTTCGGCGAGGCCGTCAAGCGCGGCGTGTGCGTCGAGCCGCCCGCGGGCGAGCCCGCACCGGCCGCCGTGGTCGACGCGCTCAAGGAGGTCGACGCCCGCCTCTTCGTGATCGTCGAGCAGGACCTCTACCCGTGCGAGCCGGATGTGCCCAAGCCCATCGCGGTGCGCACCCGCAAGTACCTCAACAGCTGCGGGCTGGGAGCCCGTTACCAGAAGGCGTGAGATATGGCGTGAACCTCGCCTGTATCACCCACCGCTGAACCCGGGCCGGATTCCCCCGCCGGCCACAAGCCCGCCGCCGGCCCGGATTCCCCGCAAGTCGTACCACCCACCGCGACCACGAAAGGTTTCCACCGATTCACCCCACACTCCTCCTCCTGAGAGGTTCCCGTCATGAACTACACCCGCAAACTCACGATCGCCCTCGCCGGTGCCGCCAGCATCGTCCTGGCCGCCTCGGCCTGCAGTTCCGAGGGCGGTAAGCAGGAGACGGCCGCCGGCGGCGCCGACACGCCGGAGCTCACCATCGCGATGATCACCCACGAGGTCCCCGGAGACTCCTTCTGGGACAAGGTGCGCGCCGGTGCCGAGGCCGCGGCGGAGAAGAGCAACGTCACCCTCGAGTACTCCTCCGACCCGGAGGCCACCAAGCAGGCCACGCTGATCCAGACCGCCATCGACAAGAAGGTCGACGGCATCGCGGTCACCCTGGCCAAGCCCGAGGCGCTCAAGGGCGCGATCAAGAAGGCCAACGAAGCCGGGATCCCCGTCGTCGGCCTCAACGCCGGGCTCGACCACTGGGAGGAGCTCGGGCTCACCGAGTACTTCGGCACCGACGAGTCCGTGGCGGGTGAGGCCTTCGGCGAGCGGCTCAACGAGGTCGGGGCCGAGAAGACGCTGTGCGTGATCCACGAGCAGGGCCACGTCGCCCTGGAGACCCGCTGCTCCTCGCTCGCGAAGACGTTCGACGGCGATTCCGAGACCCTGTACGTCGACGGGGCGAGCATGCCCGACGTGAAGTCGAGCATCACCTCCAAGCTCCAGGAGGACAAGGACGTCGACTACGTCGCCACGCTCGGCGCCCCCTACGCGATGGGCGCACTGGACGCGGTCGACAACGCGGGAAGCGACGCCAAGGTCGCGACCTTCGACACCGACAAGAACCTGATCGGCGCGATCCAGGACGGCCTCGTGGAGTGGGCCGTGGACCAGCAGCCCTACCTGCAGGGCTACCTGGCCGTCGACGGCCTGTGGCTCTACAACGTCAACGGCAACGTCTCCGGCGGCGGCAAGGCCGTGCTGACCGGTCCGAGCTTCATCGACAAGAGCAACATCGACGACATCAAGGTGTTCGCTGAGAAGGGCACCCGGTGACCCACCATGAGCCAGACACTGACCGCTAGGGAGCCCGTGTCCGAGACGTCCGAGAAGACGTTGCGGGTGGGCCAGCGCTCCCTGCTGAGTCGCTTTATGCGCCGCCCCGAAGTGGGCTCGCTCCTGGGCGCGATCGTTGTCTTCGTGCTGTTCTTCGCCCTGGCCGAGCCGTTCCGGCAGGCGTCGTCGCTGATGACGGTGCTGTACGCCAGTTCGATCATCGGCATCATGGCCGTGGGCGTCGCGCTGCTGATGATCGGCGGGGAGTTCGACCTGTCCGCCGGTGTCTCCGTCATCACCGCGTCGCTGGCCGCTGCGATCCTCAGCTTCCAGCTCAACCTCAACGTTTGGGCGGGCGCCGGCCTCGCACTGGCCCTCGCGCTGACCATCGGGTTCGTCAACGGTGTGATCCTGGTGCGCACGAAGCTGCCCAGCTTCCTGGTCACACTGTCGATGTTCCTGATGCTGCAGGGGCTCAACATCGCGGTGACCAAGCTGATCACCGGCAAGGTGTCGACCGACAGCATCCGCAATATGGACGGGTTCGCCTCCGCGCAGGTGGTGTTCTCCTCCTACGTGCCCATTCCCGGCCTGGGCGTCAGCGTCCGGATCACCGTGCTGTGGTGGATTCTGTTCGTCGCCGTGGCCACGTGGGTGCTGATGCGCACCAAGGTCGGCAACTGGATCTACGCCGTCGGCGGCAACGCCGAGAGCGCCCGCGCCGTCGGCGTGCCGGTGGCCAAGGTCAAGATCGGGCTGTTCATGACCGTCGGGTTCTTCGCCTGGTTCAGCGGGATGCACCTGCTGATGGCGTCCGGCGTGCAGCAGTCCGGTGAGGGCGTCGGCAACGAGCTGCTCTACATCATGGCCGCCGTGGTCGGCGGATGCCTGCTCACCGGTGGCTACGGAACCGTCATCGGCGCGGCCATCGGTTCGCTCATCTACGGCATGACCAAGCAGGGCATCGTCTACGCCGGCTGGGACAACAACTGGATCATGTTCTTCGTCGGAGCGATGCTGCTGCTCGCCGTCGTCGTCAACATGTGGGTCCGCACCCAGAGTTCGAAGAGGTGACCGCGGGGTGAATGCGATGACCAAGACCACCAAGCCGGAAACAGGAGTGGCCGCGCCGGCGCCCCGGCGGCACGGCGACTCCTCGGCGCCGGTCCTTCAGCTGAAGGGCGTCGGCAAGTCATTCGGCAACATCAAGGCGCTGTCCGGGATCGACCTCAAGGTCAGCTCCGGAGAGGTGACCTGCATCCTTGGCGACAACGGTGCCGGGAAGTCCACCCTGATCAAGATCATCGCCGGTCTGCACGCGCCCACCGCGGGCGAGTACATGGTCGACGGTGAGCCGGTGCACTTCTCCTCGCCGCGCGAGGCCCTGGACCGCGGGATCGCCACCGTCTACCAGGACCTGGCGATGGTGTCGCTGATGCCGGTCTGGCGGAACTTCTTCCTCGGATCGGAGCTGCGCACCGGGTTCGGCCCGGTCAAGATGCTCGAAGTCGACAAGATGCGCCGCATCGCCGACGAAGAGCTGAAGAAGATGGGCATCGACCTGCCCGACATCGACGCGCCAATCAGCAACCTCTCGGGCGGCCAGAAGCAGGTCGTGGCGATCGCCCGCGCGGTCTACTTCGGCGCCCGCGTCCTGATCCTGGACGAGCCGACGGCGGCGCTCGGCGTCAAGCAGTCGGGTGTGGTGCTGAAGTACATCAACGCGGCGCGCGAGGCGGGACTGGGCGTCATCTTCATCACCCACAACCCGCACCACGCGTTCATGGTCGGCGACCACTTCGCGGTGCTCAAGCTCGGCCAGATGGAGCTGGACGCTCCCCGCTCCGAGCTGAGCCTGGACGACCTCACGCACCACATGGCGGGTGGCGCGGAGCTCGACGCGCTGGAGCACGAGCTCACGCGCGGCGGGACACCCGAGGTCCATCCCTTGCACGACGTCTCGGCAAAGGAGCTGAAGGGCGTCGGCGCGGCGATCCAGGCGGCGGACGCGGTCTCCGAGGAGGGAGCGGAGAGCGCGTCGGCCGAAGCCTCCGGAGGCGCCGCCACGAAACCGTCGGCCGACTGACGGACTTGGACAGTCGGCTCCCGGAAACACGTAGCAGGAAGGACAGCCACATGACCGTCAACGTCGGCGTCATCGGCGCTGGCATGATCGGCGCCGACCACGTCCGCAGACTCTCCACCATCGTGAGCGGGGCCCAGGTCACCGCGGTGACCGACATCGACGCCGATCGGGCCGCGTCGGTCGCCGCGGGCGTGGGCGCACGATCGCTGGCCACCGGACAGGAGGTGATCGACGCCGCGGACGTGGACGCGGTGCTGGTCACCTCCTGGGGGCCGGCGCACGCGGAGTCGGTGCTCGGCGCCATCGCGGCGGGCAAGCCGGTGTTCTGTGAGAAGCCGCTGGCCACCACGGCCGAGGACTGCCACAAGATCATCGACGCCGAGACCGCGCACGGGCGGCGCCTGGTGCAGGTCGGGTTCATGCGCCGGTACGACGCCGGGTACCGCGCTATGAAGCAGGTCATCGACAGCGGGGAGATCGGAACCCCGCTGATGGTGCACTGCGCGCACCGCAACCCGACCGTCCCGGAGCGCTACCACTCCGAGATGGCCACGCACGACACCGCCGTGCACGAGATCGACACGGTCCGCTGGCTGCTGGGCGACGAGATCGTCTCGGCGCAGGTGCTCACCCCCCGCAGGACCAGCCACCGGTTCGAGCACCTGCAGGACCCGCAGATCATGCTGTTCGAGACCGCCGAGGGCGCCCGCGTCGACGTCGAGGTGTTCGTCAACTGCCAGTACGGCTACGACATCCAGTGCGAGGCCGTGGGGGAGACGGGCACCGTGCGGCTGCCCGACCCCGCCGCGCCGGTGGTGCGCAGCGCCGGGCGGCAGAGCGGCCCCGTGCTGCAGGACTGGAAGGACCGCTTCGCCGAGGCCTACGACGTGGAGATCCAGGAGTGGGTGGACTCGGTCGCGGCGGGCGCGGTGAGCGGCCCCAGCTCGTGGGACGGCTACGCCGCGGCGATGATCTGCGACGCCAACGTGGAGGCGCTGCACACCGGGGAGATCGTCAGCACCGGCCTGAAGGACCGTCCGGCCTTCTACGCCTGACCGACACGAGGAGTCCTACGCCGTGAAGATCGCCCTTGATCCGTACATGTTCCGCGGTCTGCCGATGGCCGAGATGGTGCGGACCGTCGCGGACATCGGCTACCGCCATATCGAGCTGTCGCCGCGTGCGGAGTTCATGCCGTTCTTCCTGCATCCGCGGGCCGACGACGACAAAGTCGCCGAGCTGCGCAAAGTGCTGCGGGAGACCGGGGTGGAGCTGTCCAGCGTGCTGCCGCTGTACAAGTGGTCCAGCCCGATCGAGGAGGAGCGCCAGGCGGCGGTCCGCTACTGGAAGCGGATGATCGAGGTCACTGTCGAGCTGGGCTGCGACCTGATGAACTCCGAGTTCAACGGGCGCCCGGAGAAGGCGGCGGAGAGCGAGGCCGCGTTCTGGAAGTCGATGGAGGAGCCGCTGCCCGTCTTCGAGCGCGAGGGGGTCTCCCTCAACCTCGAAGCGCACCCGGGTGACTTCTGCGAGGTCAACGAGCCGGCCGTGGACCTGGTGCGGGCCATCAACAAGCCCTGGGTGAACTACCTGTACTGCGCGCCGCACACCTTCCACCTGTCCGGGGACGACCCGGGCGCGGACATCCGCGGGATGATGCGGTACGCCGGGGACAAGCTCCAGCACCTGCACATCGCGGACTCCTTCAACCACAAGGGGTCCTCGGGGCTGCGCTACATCCTCAAGCCGCCGGGGACCCCGGCGCGGATCCACCAGCACCTGGACATCGGGCAGGGCGAGGTGGACTGGGACGTGTTCTTCTCGACGCTGCGCGACATGGAGTTCGACGGGGTCGCCACCGTCTGCGTGTTCGCCTGGGAGGAGCGCGCCCGGGAGTCGAGCGAGTTCATGCTGCAGCGCGTCAGCAAGGAGCTGGCGGCCTGACCGGCACATTCGTCCCGCACTCGGGAGAATTCTCCAGCCCGGACGCGTCGGAATGCCACGACCTCCCCGGCACAGGAGGTCGACGCGTCCGCGAGCACGTCACGGGGCCCGGCCGGGCCCCGTGACGTGCTCTTTTGTCGGGATTTTGGGTAGTTGAACCGAACAAAACCGAACCCGGTTCTAGTTTTCGCGGCGACAAGTCTGTAGAGTGCCGCGCATGGAGCTGAATGGAGTTGCCGCCCTGGTGTCCGGCGGCGCGAGCGGACTGGGTGAAGCCACCGTCAAGGAACTGGCCACGGCGGGTGCGACCGTCGTCATCGCCGACCTGAACGCCGAGCGCGGCGAGGCGCTGGCCAAGGAGGTCGGTGGCGTCTTCGTCACCACCGACGTGTCCGACGAGGACCAGGTCGCCGCTGCGGTCCAAGCCGCCGTCGACACGGGGAAGCCGCTGCGCGTGGCCGTCTCCTGCGCCGGGATCGGCTGGGCGACCCGCACGGTCAACCGCGACGGGCAGCCGCACGACCTCGCGAGCTACAAGAAGGTCATCGACGTCAACCTGATCGGCACGTTCAACGTGGTGCGCCTGGCGGCGGCCGCGATGGGCAAGACCGACCCGATCAACGAGGACGGCGAGCGCGGCGCGATCGTCAACACCGCCTCGCTGGCCGGGATCGAGGGGCAGATCGGACAGATCGCCTACTCGTCCTCCAAGGGCGGCATCATCGGCATGACCGTCCCGGCCGCGCGCGACCTCGCCGCGATCGGCGTCCGCGTCAACACGGTGGCGCCGGGCATCCTGGACACGCCCATCTACGGCCAGGGGCCGGAGTCCGACGCGTTCAAGGAGCGCCTGGCCGCACCGGTGCCCTTCCCCAAGCGCCTGGGGACCGCCGCGGAGTTCGGCAAGCTGGTCCGCTCGCTGGTCGAGATCAGCTACATCAACGCGGAGGTGGTCCGGATCGACGGCGGCCTGCGCATGCAGCCCAAGTAAGGGAAAGGCCATCATGAGCGACGAGGTGCTGTACACGGCCGAGGACGGCGTCGCCGTCATCACCATCAACCGGCCCAAGGCGAAGAACTCCGTCAACGCGGCGGTGGCGCGCGGCATCGCCGATGCCCTGGACGACCTCGACGCCCGCACGGACCTGGTTGTCGGCATCATCACCGGCGCGGAGGGCACGTTCTGCGCGGGGATGGACCTGAAGGCGTTCATGCAGGGCGAGGTCCCGATCGTCGAGGGCCGCGGCTTCGCCGGATTCGCCCAGCGTGGCCCGAAGAAGCCCCTGATCGCCGCGGTCGAGGGCTACGCCCTGGCCGGCGGCTTCGAGGCCGTACTCGCCTGCGACCTCGTGGTGGCCGCCGAGGACGCCACATTCGGCATCCCCGAGGTCACCCGCGGCCTGGTCGCCGGCGGCGGCGGACTGCTCCGTCTGCAGCACCGCATCCCGCGCAACATCGCCATGGAACTCGCCCTCACCGGCGACAAGGTCCCGGCCCCGCGCATGGCCGAGCTCGGCCTGGTCAACCACGTCACCCCCAACGGCGGTGCCCTGGCCGAAGCCAAGGCTCTCGCCACCAGGATCGCCGCCAACGCACCGATGGCGGTCGCGGTGACCAAGCGGGTGATCACGGAATCCACCGACTGGCCGACCGACACCATGTGGTCCCAGCAAGACGAGCTCATCAGCCCCGTCTTCACCAGCCACGACGCCATGGAAGGCGCCGCAGCCTTCGCCGAACGCCGCCCCCCGGTCTGGAAGGGCGAGTGACCGGGCGCTGAAACCCGTGTCGGCCCCCATGCAGTGGAGCAGTGGGGGCCGACGTATGTCTGCGCCCGGTGACGATCCGGGTGTGCTCCGGGAGCACCCGACGGTCCGGAACGGGGTGTGAAGGTAAAAATCTACGCCTGGGTAATGTGCGGGAAGCCAGCGTGAGGAGTATTTCCGACAAACTCAGAGGGAAATCATCGGATGACCCCGTGGCGGAGTCACAGGGTGACCTGCGTTACGCTCCCTCCTGGCGTGCCGACTGGCCCGCACTGCAACGGAGCAGAGCATATGAATGCAGGGGATCGATGAGCGAAGAGACGCTTTCGCGTGACCCCGAGCGGTCGACGGGGACCCCCGTCGACGCCGGAGACGCCGGGTACAGCAAGGCGCTGCAGGCCCGCCACATCAACATGATCGCCATCGGCGGCGCCATCGGTACGGGGCTGTTCCTCGGGGCAGGCGGGCGGCTGCATGAGGCCGGACCCGCGCTCGCGCTCGTCTACGCCGTCTGCGGGCTCTTCGCCTTCTTCGTCGTCCGGGCGCTGGGCGAACTCATCCTGCACCGCCCGTCGTCCGGCTCCTTCGTCTCCTACGCGCGCGAGTTCATGGGGGAGAAGGGCGCCTACGTCGGCGGCTGGCTCTACTTCCTCAACTGGGGGACCACCGGCATCGCCGACATCACCGCCGTGGCGATGTACACGCACTACTGGAGCATGTTCAGCGACATCCCGCAGTGGGTGATGGCGCTGGCCGCGCTGGCCGTCGTGCTCGTCGTCAACCTGATCTCGGTGAAGATCTTCGGCGAGCTGGAGTTCTGGTTCGCGATCATCAAAGTCGTCGCTCTGGTCGTGTTCATGCTGATCGGCATCGGCCTGCTGGTGAGCGGCCACCAGGTGGGCGGGTACGAGAGTGGCCCGCACCTCCTCGTCGACAACGGCGGGTTCTTCCCGACCGGGTTGCTCCCGGTCGTGCTGGTGGTCCAGGGCATCGTCTTCGCCTACGCGTCCGTCGAGCTGGTCGGCGTCACGGCGGGGGAGACCGCCGAGCCCGAGAAGATCATGCCCAAGGCGATCAACTCGATCATGTGGCGGATCGGGATCTTCTACGTCGGCTCGGTGCTGCTGCTGGCCATGCTGCTGCCCTTCGGGGTCTACGAGGAGGGCACGAGCCCGTTCGTGACGGTGATGACCGAGCTCGGCGTCCCGGCGGCGGGCGACGTGATGAACCTGGTCGTGCTGACCGCAGCGATGTCCAGCCTCAACTCGGGTCTGTACTCCACGGGCCGCATCCTGCGCTCCATGGCGATGTCCGGCTCGGCCCCCGGCTTCACCGGCGTGATGAGCCGGAACCAGGTCCCCTACGGCGGCATCCTGCTGACCTGCGCCGTCTACGCCGTCGGTGTCGGCGTCAACTATGTGGTGCCCTCGCAGGCCTTCGAGATCGTGCTGAACTTCGCGGCGATCGGCATCATCGGCACCTGGGGCATGATCCTCCTCAGCCACCTCGTCTTCTGGTTCCGCAGCGAGCAGGGCCTGGTCGAACGCCCCTCCTACCAGCTGCCCTGGTCCCCGTGGACGCAGATCATCACCCTGGTGTTCTTCGCGGCGGTCCTCGGCCTGATGTGGTTCGACGAACCCGCCGGCCGGATCACCGTCCTGTCGATCCCGGTGATCGCCCTCGCACTGGTAGGCGGCTGGTACCTGGTCCGCGGCAAGGTCAACGCCATCGCCGCGGAGCGGGAGAGGGCCGAGGCGACGGTCCAGGAGTAGGCGGCGGACAACGGCCGGGAACGGCCCGCACGGCGTCTCGACGGGGGTGGAGCGGTACCGCTCCACCCCCGTCGGCGTTGGTGGAACCAGTCAGGCCGTCGGCTCGGTCTCCTCCGCTTGGGTCGGCTCGGCGGCGGCCGCCGCCGAACGGTCCTCGGTGAAGCGGCGCTCCGGGACGAACCGGCTGAGCGCCCCGTGGATGAGCAGAGCGGCGAGGAAGCCGACCGCCCAGCTGTAGTCGGCAAGGGGTTTGAGGAAGGGAATGAGGCCCGCCTCGGGGAAGGGCCCGCTGCCGGGGGCGGAATAGGAACCGCCGATGGCGAGGACGCCGCCGACCGCGAAGGCGGTCAGGGCGCGCCAGTTCCAGCCGCCGCGGTACCAGAAGTCGGCGTCGCGCAGGTAGAGCGCGTCCAGGCGGAGGCGGGTGCGACGGAGGAACCAGTAGTCGGCGATCAGGATCCCGGCGACCGTGCCAAGCAGTCCGCCCACAGTGCCGAGCCAGGTGAAGATGTAGACGCTCGGGCTCTCGATCAGCTTCCACGGGAAGATGAGAACGCTGATGACGCAGGTGATGATCGCTCCGGTCCGGAAGCTGATCAGTCGCGGCGCCAGGTTGGACAGGTCGTAGGCCGGGCCGACGAGGTTGGCCGCGATGTTGGTGGAGATCGTCGCCATCAGCACGACGACCAGCGCGAAGATCACGCCCACCGTGCTGTCCATGCGCGCCGCCAGCTGCACCGGGTCCCAGATCGGCTCGCCGTAGACCGCCTGCGAGCCCGAAGTCACGAGCACCGACAGCAGCGCGAACGCCGTCATCGTCGTCGGCAGGCCCAGCGACTGGCCGCGCAGTTGCGCCTTCTGGCTGCCACTGAACCGGGTGAAGTCGGAGATGTTCAGCGAGAGCGTCGACCAGAACCCGATCATCCCCATCAGTGCGGGGAAGAAGACCACCCAGAACTCCGGGCCCCACCCGAGTTGTGAGGGCTGCGACAGCATCCGGCCGAGGCCGCCCGCCTGGCGCGCCATCCACACCAGCAGCGCCACCCCGCCGATCAGCATGAACGGCGCCGCCCAGTCCTGCAGTCGGCGCACCGCCTCCATGCCCCAGGAGATGACGGCGACCTGCAGCGCCCAGAAGAGCAGGAAGGACAGCCACATCGTCCACGGCTCGCCACCGATGGCCGCGGAATCGTTCCAGGACGGGCCGAGCAGCCGCCCGGTCAGGAAGAAGATGCCCTGGCCGCCGATCCATGTTTGGATGCCGAACCACCCGCACGCTGTCGCGCCGCGCAGCAGGGCGGGGAGGTTGGCGCCCCGGACGCCGAACGCGGCGCGGGCGAAGACGGGGAAGGGGATCCCGTACTTCGCGCCCGCGTGCCCGGTGAGCACCATCGGGAGGAGAACGATGATGTTGCCCAGCGCGATGGTGAGAACCGCCTGCTTCCAGTCCATTCCCAGCGCGACGAGGCCCCCGGCCAGACTCCACGACGGGATGTTGACGGCCATGCCCACCCACAGCGCGCTGAAGTCGTAGGTACTCCAGTTCCGCTGCTCCATTCGCAGGGGGCGCAGGTCGTCGTTGACGTATCCGGTGTCGGGGAGCGGCGCGTCCGGCGACAGCGACACTCGTCCATCGGGGTGCGTCACCTGGCGCGGCTGTGCTGCTGCGGTGCTCATGTCGGCCTCGTTCTCGCTCGCGTGGGGGAATGGGCACGACACTGTGCACCGGTGCTCTGGATGACTGGAGGGCTGAGTGGGGGATGGCGGAGGTCGGGAACTGTCATTTGTGGCGAAATGACTGATGAGTCCGCGTCTTCTCTATTATCCAGGGCAACCAGCGTGCGGCGGAATGGGCGGGGTCGTACGTCGGGCCGGACGCCGTGCGCCGGGGTATCGGCGCCCGGCCCGGGTCTGTGTCGGTGCCGTGTCACAGGGCGGGGATGACGTGCTTTCCGTAGGCGTCGATCGTCCCGTCGATGTCGTCGTGCATGGCGTAGACGGCGAACTGGTCCACGCCCAGCTCGCGCAGCCGCCGCAGCTTCTCGACGTGGGCTTCCGCCGGGCCGATCAGGCAGAACCGGTCTACGATCTCGTCGGGCACGAATGCGGTGTCGGGGTTTCCCGTCCGGCCGTGGTGGCGGTAGTCGTAGCCCTCTCGCTCCTTGATGTAGGCGGTGAGGGCCTCGGGCACCACGTCGGAGTGCTCGCCGTAGCGGGAGACCAGGTCGGCCACGTGGTTGCCGACCATGCCGCCGAACCAGCGGCACTGTTCCAGGGCGTGCGCCCGCTGCTCCGCTCCGCCGTCGGTGACGTACGCGGGCGCCGCCACGCAGACGGTCACGTCGTCCGGTCGCCGTCCAGCCTCCGCCGCCGCCTCGCGCACGGCCTTGACCATCCACTCGGTCAGATAGGGGTCGGCCAGCTGCAGGATGAAGCCGTCGGCCTGGTGCCCGACCAGGGCCAGCGCCTTGGGTCCGTAGGCTCCCATCCACACCGGCAGCCGACCGTCGCGCACCCACGGAAACCGCATGGGCGACCCGTCGACCTCGGCCTCGCGCCCCTCGGCCAGATCCTTGATGGCGTGCATGGCTTCGCTGAGCCGGGCGAGTGTGGCCGGTCGGCGCCCGGCCACGCGCATCGCCGAATCGCCGCGCCCGATGCCGCAGACCGTGCGGTTGCCGTACATGTCGTTGAGCGTGGCGAACGTGGAGGCCGTCACCTCCCACGTCCTGGTGTGCGGGTTGGTCACCATCGGGCCGACGACCATCCGCTCGGTTTGGTCGAGGACGCGGCTGTAGATGACGAACGGCTCCTGCCACAGCACGCAGGAGTCGAAGGTCCACCCGTGGCTGAACCCGGCCCGCTCGGCGCTGCGCATGCGTTCCACCAGCGTGCTCGCCGGCGGGTCGGTCTGGAGTACGAGACCGAAATCCACGGTTCCTCCCCGTAATTCAGCGTCGGAAAAGCGTCAGGTCAGGTAGTCGCAGGTGGAACGCGGCACGTAGCGGCCGTGGCCAGCGCTGCCGACGTAGGCGTCGTCGTCGATGACCACCCGGCCCCGCGAGAGCACCGTGCGCGGCATCCCCGTGACCCGCTTGCCCTCGTAGGCGGAGTAGTCCACGTTCATGTGGTGGGTCGACGCGGAGATGGTGTGGCGCGCGTTCGGGTCGTAGACGACGATGTCGGCGTCGGCGCCGGGGGAGATGCTCCCCTTGCGCGGATACAGTCCGAACATGCGCGCCGGGGTGGTGCAGGCGAGCTCGATCCACCGGCGGCGCGAGATGTGCCCGTCGACCACCGCCTGGTGCAGCAGGTCCATCCGGTTCTCCACCCCCGGCAGCCCGTTGGGGATCTTGGCGAAGTTCCCGCGACCGAGCTCCTTCTGCCCGGAGAAGCAGAACGGGCAGTGGTCGGTGGAGACCACCGACAGGTCGTTGGTGCGCAGCGCCCGCCACAGCGTCGCCTGGTGCTCGACCGGCCGCAGCGGGGTGGAGCACACGTACTTCGCGCCCCCGAAGTCCGGTTCGGCCAGGTTGTCGACGGACAGGAAGAGGTACTGCGGGCAGGTCTCGCCGAAGACGTTCAGACCCATGTCGCGGGCCTGGGCGAGTTCGGCCACCGCCTCGGACGCCGACACGTGCACGACGTACAGCGGCGCCCCGGCGACGCGGGCGAGCTGGATGGCGCGGTGTGTCGCCTCTGACTCCAGCAGTTCGCGGCGGACCTCGCCGTGGTAGCGCGGGTCGGTCTTGCCGGCCGCCAGAGCCTGCTCGACCAGGACGTCGATGGCGATGCCGTTCTCCGCGTGCATCATGGTCAGCGCGCCGTTGTCGGCGGCCCGCTGCATGGCGCGCAGGATCTTGCCGTCGTCGCTGTAGAACACGCCCGGGTAGGCCATGAACATCTTGAACGAGGTGACGCCCTCGTCCACGAGGACGTCCATCTCCTTGAGGGTGTCCTCGGTGACGTCGGAGACGATGGTGTGGAACGCGTAGTCGATGGCGCACGTGCCCTCGGCCTTGGCGTGCCAGGTGTCCAGCCCTTCGCGTAGGGAGGAGCCGACGGTCTGCACCGCGAAGTCCACGATCGTCGTGGTCCCGCCCCAGGCGGCGGCCCGCGTCCCGGTCTCGAAGGTGTCGCTGGACTGGGTTCCGCCGAAGGGGAACTCCATGTGGGTGTGGGCGTCGATCCCGCCCGGGATGACGTAGTGCCCGGCGGCGTCGATGACGCGCGCGTCGCCCGATGTCCACGACTCGGCGAGGGTGCTGCCGGTGGCGGCCAGCGCGGTGATGCGCTCGCCCTCGACCAGGACGTCGGCGTGCATCTCCTCGGTCGCGCTGATGACGAGTCCGCCGCGGATGACGGTTCGGCCGGTGTCGCTCATGCGGATGTGCCTCCCTGTTCGCCGTTCGCCTGGTCCGCTGCTGCGCTGCCCTGCCATGTCCTGCTGGTCCGCCCGCGGCTCGGCTCTTCCCCGGTGCCGGTCAGCTCTCGGTGAGCAGGTCGTAGGCGTCCGGCCGCCGGTCGCGGTAGAAGGCCCACTGGTGGCGCACCTGGTCGATCAGCCCGAAGTCGAGGTCGCGGACCACCAGCTCGGCCTTGGAGTCGGAGGCGACGTCGCCGACGAACTGGCCGCGCGGGTCGACGAAGTAGCTGGTGCCGTAGAAGTCGTTGTCGCCGTACTCCTCCACGCCGACACGGTTGATGGCCGCGATGAAGTACTCGTTGGCGACGGCGGCCGCCGGCTGCTCCAGCTTCCACAGGTAGGCGGAGAGCCCGCGGTGGGTGGCCGAGGGGTTGTAGACGATCTGGGCACCGGCCAGGCCGAGGGCGCGCCACCCCTCGGGGAAGTGCCGGTCGTAGCAGATGTAGACGCCGACCCGGCCGACCGCGGTGTCGAAGACCGGCCAGCCGAGGTTGCCGGGCCGGAAGTAGAACTTCTCCCAGAAGCCGCGGACCTGGGGGATGTGGTGCTTGCGGTACTTGCCGAGGTAGGAGCCGTCGGCGTCGACGACCGCGGCGGTGTTGTAGTAGAAGCCGGGCCCTTCCACCTCGAAGACGGGCAGGACCATCACCATGCCCAGCTCCTTGGCCAGATCCTGGAAGCGGACGATGGTGGGGCCGTCGGGGACGGGCTCGGCCCAGCGGTAGTGCTCCTCGTCCTGCACCTGGCAGAAGTAGGGGGCGTTGAAGACCTCCTGGAAGCCGATGACCTTGGCACCCTGGTCGGCGGCGGCGCGGGCGTAGGCCTCATGCGCGTCGTTCATGGACGCGGTGTCGCCGGTCCATTCCGTTTGTACGAGTGCGGCGCGAACGGTGTGCGACATGGCCTCTCCTTTGCGCTGTGCCGCCCTGTGGCAGGGGTTTCCGCCCAGGAAGGCAGTGGCTGCGGACGCGCATCGGACCGCGTGCGTCGAACTTAGATACGCAATGTCGTAAAGGTCAATACGCGCGATGTGTCGCCTGGAAGTCGGCCGTGTTTCCT
The DNA here is from genome assembly GCF_002263495.1 of Nocardiopsis gilva YIM 90087. Classification (NCBI taxonomy): domain Bacteria; kingdom Bacillati; phylum Actinomycetota; class Actinomycetes; order Streptosporangiales; family Nocardiopsidaceae; genus Nocardiopsis; species Nocardiopsis gilva. The sequence continues at coordinate 1,148,986 of NZ_CP022753.1, forward strand.
AGATTCGGATTCACGGCGAATTGGGTGGAATGTCCGTCGCGGGGGTGGGGAGGACTGTAGGTTTCGACGATCAGTCGCGCCGTTGGCGGCGCTATTTGGTGGTCGACTACAGGTGGGGGCGAGGCGGATCGCCACCGCCTCGCCCCCACTGTTCGGCTCCTCGGATGTGACAGGAGCGTTCCGGGTCAGCGCGCATGCCGGCCGCGCCGTCGGGGCCGCTTGGTGAGCTTCATCAGCGCGGCGCCGAGCGTGGCCGACCCCATGCCGAGGAGCGCGATCCCCGCGACCGGTGCACCGGTGACCGGGAGCTTGGGCTCCTCCGGTGGCTCCGGCTTCGGCGGTGTCGGTTTCGGTGGCTCCGGCTTGGGCGGGTTCGGTTTCGGTGGCTCCGGTTTCGGAGGCTTCGGTTTCGGTGGCTTGGGCGGTGGTGGCGGCTCGTCGTCGTAGTAGCCGTCGAAGCTGCCAGGCCCCCCAGGACCGCCATGCGGGCCAGGCGGGCCAGGCCCGTCCAACGGATGTGGCGGCGGCCCTGGTACGTGGACGTCCGGGCCGCCGAACGGATCGAATGGATGCGGTACGTCGATCGGCGGAATGAACGGATGCGGAATGTGGATCGGCGGCGGGCCGCCCTTCTTCTCGCCCGCGCCGTCCTCCGCGGACGGCGTGCTGCCGGACGATTCCTCCGCCGGCTCCCTCGACGGCGCGCTGGAGGACTCACTGGAGGAGTCCTCGGGCGCCTCGCTGGACGAGTTGGCGGAGGATGTGTCGGACGACTTCCCGCTGGTGCCGGACTGGAGCTCCGAGACGTCAGGCAGGATGTCGGCCACCTTGGCGGCCTCCTCCGCCGGGTCCGTCACCGGCTCGGCCACCGGTTTCGTGGCAGGGATCCGGGCCCTTTCGTCCTCCGCCAGGGCGGTGGGCGCCCCGAGGGCGACGACGGCCGTTGTGATTCCCACCGCTGTCATTCCGATTATGGGTCTCATCAATTTACCCCCAATTTCGGTAAAGACGACGCGTGCCCGGTGACGAGACATGAACCGTCAAAAGCGTCATCTCTGCGTACATAGGAACATCAGAAATAGGTGTTCTTGATGCAGGACACGCCGGAAAGCTGACATCAGCTGTGCAGGTGGGAGGGTATGTCGGGGTGGTGCGGATTTTCTATTGAATGTCCGTTCGGTGGGATTCTGTCCCCGTGGAAACAGCGTCGAATCCGCGCCGGGAGAACGTCGGATTTCGTTGTGGTGGAGGGGATCGCGGAATGCGCGAGGGGTCCGACCCGTGGTCGGGCCGGACCCCTCGTTCTGTTCGTTCGGTTCGTTCCGTGTCGGGCTAGAGCATGCCCCAGGCCTCGGTGAGGACCCCGCGCAGGATCTGCTCGATCTCGTCGAAGTGCTCCTGGCCGCAGACGAGCGGCGGCGAGAGCTGGATGACGGGGTCGCCGCGGTCGTCGGCGCGGCAGATCAGCCCCGCGTCGAACAGTGCGGGCGACAGGAATCCCTTGAGCAGGCGGGTGGCCTCCTCGCCGGTGAAGGTCTCCTTGGTCGCCTTGTCCTTGACCAGCTCGATGCCGTAGAAGTAGCCGTCGCCGCGCACGTCCCCGACGATCGGCAGGTCGAGCAGCTTCTCCAGGGTGGCGCGGAACGCCGGGGCGTTGTGCCGGACGTGGTCCGGCAGCTTCTCCTTCTCGAAGATGTCCAGGTTGGCCAGTGCCGCCGCGGCCGCCACCGGGTGCCCGGCGAAGGTGATGCCGTGCAGGAACGCCGCCCCCTTGCGCTGGAACGGCTCCATCAGGCGCTCGCGGGCGATGACCCCGCCCAGCGGGACGTATCCCGAGGTCGCGCCCTTGGCGAAGGTGATCATGTCCGGCAGGTAGCCGAACCGCTCAGCGCCGAAGTACGCACCGACCCGCCCGAAGGCGCAGATCACCTCGTCCGACACGAGCAGCACGCCGTGCCGGTCGCAGATCTCCCGGACCCGCTCGAAGTAGCCGGGCGGCGGCGGGAAGCAGCCGCCGGAGTTCTGCACCGGCTCCAGGTAGACCGCGGCGACGGTCGCCGGGTCGTTCTGCACGATCGCCTCCTCGATCTGGTCGGCGGCCCAGCGGCCGAAGGCCTCGGGGTCGTCGCCGTGCACGGGGGCGCGGTAGATGTTGGTGTTCGGCACCTGGACCGTGCTCGGCACCAGCGGCTCGAACTGGGTCTTCAGCGCCTGCACGCCGGTGATCGACAGCGCGCCGAGCGACGTGCCGTGGTAAGCGATCCGGCGGCTGATGACCTTGTGCCGGGTGGGCTGGCCGATGGCCTTGAAGTACTGCCGCGCCAGCTTCCACGCCGACTCCACCGCCTCGGACCCGCTGGTGGTGAAGAAGACCCGGTTTAGGTCACCGGGGGCCAGGGCGGCGAGGCGCTCGGCGAGCTCGATCGCGGTGGGGTGGGCGTAGGTCCAGATGGGGAAGTAGGCGAGCCGTTTGGCCTGGTCGGCGATGGCCTCAGCGATCTCGGTGCGCCCGTGGCCCACCTGGGAGACGAACAGCCCGGCCAGGCCGTCGAGGCGGCGCCGCCCGTCCGCGCCGTAGACGTAGGCGCCCTCGCCGTGGGTGATGACCGGCACGTCGGTGTCGGCGTAGGCGGCCATCTCGGTGAAGTGCATCCACAGGTGGTCCTTGGCCGCCTGCTGCAGTTCGGGCATCGAGCGGCCGACGGTTGGCTGTGCTGTCACGTGGCTCCCCCTGGGGTGGTGTGGAGATCGCGGGGACGGGGCCGCTCGGCGGCCGGTCGTCGCGGGGGACCATCCGGTGGTCGACCCAATGAAATAGTCGCATCCGATCGTGTTCTGTCAAGTATCAGTGGTGAAACCCGATTTTTACTGCGGAATCCCTTGCGCTGGTAGGGGGTGTCTGTCAGTGTTGCGAATCACAACCGATCCGCGACCCGCCACAACCCCGCACCCCAGCACCCCTGTAACCCCCCTGGACGAGCAGCAGACCAGCAGAGGAGATGGCGCGTGTCCCAGCACCCCGAACCGCCCCGGCGACTGCGCAACTTCGTCAACGGCGCCTACGTCGACGCCGCTGACGGCCGCACCACCGACATCGTCGATCCGGCCACCGGGGAGGTCTTCGCCGAGGCGCCGCTGTCCTCGGCCGCCGACGTCGACGCGGCCTTCCGCACCGCCTCCGACGCCTTCGAGAACGGCTGGCGCGACACCACACCGGCGGAACGGCAGATCGCGCTCAACAAGTTCGCCGACGCCGTCGAGGAGCGGGCCGACGAACTCGTCGCGGCGGAGGTCCGCAACTGCGGCAAGCCGGTGCAGATGACCAAGGACGAGGAGATCTGGCAGGTCACCGACGCCCTGCGGTTCTTCGCCGGGGCCGCCCGCAACCTGGAGGGCAAGGCCGCGGGCGAGTACATGGCCGACCACACCTCCTGGATCCGCCGCGAGCCCATCGGCGTCGTCGGCCAGATCACGCCGTGGAACTACCCCATGGCGATGGCCGCATGGAAGATCGGGCCGGCGCTGGCCGCCGGGGACACGATCGTGCTCAAGCCCTCCGACACCACACCCGTCTCCACGCTCCTGCTCGCCGAGATCGCCGCCGAGTTCCTGCCGCCGGGCGTCTTCAACGTCGTCACCGGCGACCGCGACACCGGCCGCGCCCTCGTCGAGCACGCCGCGCCCCGGCTGATCTCGCTGACCGGCTCGACCCGTGCCGGGTTCGAGGTCGCGCGGAGCGGATCGGCCGACCTCAAGCGCCTCCACCTGGAACTGGGCGGCAAGGCCCCGGTCATCGTGTTCGACGACGCCGACGTCGAGAAGGCGGCCGAGGGCATCGCCGGGGCCGGGTACTTCAACGCGGGCCAGGACTGCACCGCCGCCACGCGCGTGCTCGCCGCCCCCGGCGTCCACGACGACCTCGCCGCGGCGCTCGCCGACCAGGCAGCGAAGACCACGACCGCCGGCCCCGACGTCGCCGACGCCGACTACGGCCCACTGAACAACGCGAACCAGCTCGACCGCGTCAGCGGCTTCGTCGACCGGGTGCCCGACCACGCCGAGGTGCTGGCCGGCGGGTCACGCGTCGGCGACCGCGGCTACTTCTACGCCCCCACCGTCGTCTCCGGTCTGCGCCAGGGCGATGAGATGGTCACCGACGAGGTCTTCGGCCCGGTCATCACCGTGCAGCGGTTCGACTCCGAGGACACCGCCGTGAACTGGGCCAACTCGGTACGCTACGGACTGGCCTCCAGCGTGTGGACCCGGGACCACGCCCGCGCCCTGCGCGTCTCGCGGCGGCTGGACTTCGGGTGTGTCTGGATCAACACGCACATCCCCCTCGTCGCGGAGATGCCGCACGGCGGGTTCAAGCACTCCGGCTACGGGAAGGACCTCTCCCTTTACAGCCTGGAGGACTACACCCGGATCAAGCACGTCATGAGCTACATCGGCCAGGACTGACAGGAAACCACGGACCATGGCGGCAACCTTGCACGAGACCCCCGCCCGCCCGGCGGCCGACGCGGCGGCGCGGGCAGACGCCCCCGCTATCAGCCTGGAGGGCGTCGCCAAGACGTACCGGACCGGCCACGAGACCGTCACCGCCGTGTGCGGCATCGACCTCACGATCCCCCAGGGGGAGTTCTTCTCCCTGCTGGGGCCGTCCGGCTGCGGCAAGAGCACGACGATGCGGATGATCGCCGGGTTCGAGGAGCCCACCGCCGGAACCGTGCGGCTGGCCGGGCAGGACGTCACCCACGTCCCGCCGAACCGGCGCGACGTCAACATGGTCTTCCAGAGCTACGCGCTCTTCCCGCACATGACCGTCTTCGACAACATCGCGTTCGGGCTGCGCCGCAAGAAGCTGTCCGAGCCGGAGATCCGGCAGCGCGTCGGCGAGATGGTGGAGCTGGTCGAGCTCGGCGGGCGGGAGAAGACCCGGCCCGGACGGCTCTCCGGCGGCCAGCAGCAGCGGGTGGCGCTCGCCCGCGCCCTGGTCAACCGGCCCAGCGCGCTGCTGCTCGACGAGCCGCTGGGAGCCCTCGACCTCAAGCTGCGCCAGTCCATGCAGATCGAGCTCAAGCGCATCCAGCGCGACATCGGCATCACGTTCGTCTACGTCACCCATGACCAGGGCGAGGCGCTGACCATGTCGGACCGGATCGCCGTGCTCAACCAGGGGATCATCGAACAGCTCGGCGCGCCCGCCGAGATCTACGAGCGCCCGGCGACCCGGTTCACCGCCGGGTTCATCGGCACCTCCAACCTGCTCACCGGGACGGTCGCGGAGCGGAGGGGCGAGGGCGCCCTCCTCGACTTCAGGGAGGCCGGGCGCGTCATCGCCGCCGCCGACGCGGCACCCGGCGATGAGATCGACGTGACGGTACGGCCGGAGAAGATCACGCTGGCGGCGGAGGAACCGTCGGCGGAGTGGTCGCGGCTGCGGGGGACCGTCACCGAGGTCGTCTACCTGGGGTCGACCACCCACTACACCGTCCGCGCCGACAACGGGGCACAGATCGTGGTGTTCCGACAGAACGCCTGTGACGCCAGCGCCCTGAGCGCCCGCGGCGAGAAGGTGTGGCTGGCCTGGCGCCCGGAGTCCGCCTACGTCCTGCCGCGCCCCTGACCCCGCCCCTCCCTCCGTTGATCTCGGCAGTATCGACCGAATTCTCGACGAAATTACGTCGATATCCCCGAGATCAACGGAGGTACCGCATCCCCCAGTAGTGAGAGAGCCAGCGCCGTGACCAGATTCGATCCCGCACTCGCGCGCGGACTGACCCGTGCGCGCCTCAGCCGCCGATCCATGCTCCAGATGTCCGGCCTGACCGCCGCCGGACTCGCCCTGACCGCCTGCGGTGTGCAGGGCCAGGGAGCCAAGCAGTCCCCCGACGCGTCCTTCTGGGAGGGCAAGAAGAGCAACGGGAGCCTGAGGTTCGCCAACTGGCCGCTGTACATGGACTCCGAGCGCACCCAGCTCAAGCAGTTCACCGAGCGGACCGGCATCAAGGTCACCTACGACGAGGCCGTGCAGGAGAACCACTCCTGGTTCGGCAAGATCCAGCCCAAGCTGGCCCAGGGCGAGTCCATCGGCTACGACCTGATGGTGCTGACCAACGGCATCGAGCTCACCAAGCTCATCGAGCTGGGCTTCCTCGCCCCGCTCGACCACGAGCAGCTGCCCAACTTCGACGCCAACGCCGGGGAGCTGTACAAGAACACGTCGTATGACCCCGGGAACACCTACACCGTTCCCTACACGTCGGGGGTCACCGGCATCGCCTACAACCCGGAGTACGTGGACCGGGAGATCACCTCCATCGCCGACCTGTGGGACCCGAAGTTCGAGGGCAAGGTCGGGATGATGCGCGACCCGCAGGAGATCGCCAACTTCGGGCTGCTGCTCAACGGCGTCGACCCCGCCGAGTCCACGGAGAAGGACTGGAAGAAGGCGGTGGAGAAGCTGGAGGAGCAGCGCGACAAGGGGATCGTGCGCCGGTACTACGAGCAGGACTACATCCAGCCGCTGACCAACGGGGACGTGTGGATGTCCATGGCGTGGTCCGGCGACGTCTACCAGCAGAACGCCGAGGAGGGGACGAACCTGAAGTTCGTCGTCCCGGAGGAGGGCGGGACGATCTGGACCGACTGCCTGATGATCCCGACCACCGCGGAGAACCCGGTCGACGCGCTGATGCTGATGGACTTCCTGTACGAGCCGGAGATCGCCGCCGGGCTGACGGAGTACATCACCTACATCACGCCGGTTCCCGAGGCCCAGGAGATCCTGAAGGAGAAGGCCGCCGAAGCTTCAGGGAAAGAGAAAAAGGAGCTCGACGGCCTGGTCGACAGCCCGCTGGTGTTCCCGAGCGAGAAGGACTACGCGCGGCTGCACAACTACGTGCCGCTGACCACGGACAACGAAAAGTCCTTCACGCCCCTGTTCCTCTCGGTGACGCAGTCCTAGCCATGGCCATGGAAACGACGACGACCCCCGAGGGCGGACCGAGCCCGACCCCGACGCCACCGCGACGCGTCGCGGCCGCCGCACCCTACTTCCTCGTCCTCCCGGGCTGGCTGTGGCTCGCGATCTTCTTCGTGGTGCCCATCGTCAGCATGGTCACGATGTCGCTGATGAGCGGCAACCTCGTGCGCGGGTTCAGCCTCACCTTCGAGTTCGGCAACTACGCCGACGCGGTCGCGACGTACTGGGAACAGATCCTGCGCTCGCTGTTCTACGGCGGCTGCGCCACGCTGCTGTGCATCGCGATCGGCTACCCGGTGGCCTACTGGATCGCGTTCCGCGGCGGCGCCTACAAGTCGACGTATCTGCTGCTGCTCCTGCTGCCGTTCTTCGTCTCGTTCGTGCTGCGCACGATCTCGTGGGGGTTCCTGCTCGCCGACGACGGGGTGCTGCTGGGGACGCTGAAGGACATCGGCCTGGTTCCGGACGGCACGCGCGTGCTCAACTCCGCCCCGGCGGTGGTGTTCGGCCTGGCCTACAACTTCCTGCCGTTCATGGTGCTGCCGATCTACGCGGTGCTGGAGCGGATGGACCACCGGCTGGTGGAGGCCGCCCGCGACCTGTACGCCGGGCGTGTGCAGGCGTTCGTGCGCGTGGTGCTGCCGATCTCGCTGCCGGGCGTGTTCGCCGGGGTGATCATGACGTTCATCCCGAGCAGCGCCGACTACATCAACGCCAAGGTGCTCGGCGGTACCCACAACACGATGATCGGCCAGGTCATCGAGTCGCAGTACCTGGTGAACAACGCCTACCCGATGGCCGCGTCGATCACGTTCATCCTCATGGCCGTGCTGCTCATCGGGATCTTCAGCTACGCACGGGCGCTGGGCACCGAGCAGGTCATGGAGGCACAGGCACGATGAGCAGTACGGACCTCCCCGTCTCCACCGACACACCGGATCCGTTCGCGCGGACGGGACCGGCCCCGCGGCGATCGCGTCGGGCCGTCGACTGGGGCAAGTACTTCACCTGGCTGGTGATGGCTTGGCTGTTCGCGCCGATCCTCTTCATGATCGCGTTCAGCTTCAATGATGTGCAGGGGCGGCACAACGTCACCTGGCAGGGTTTCACGCTCCGCTGGTACGAGGACGCCCTCGCCTACCCCGATCTGACGACGGCGCTGCTCAACTCACTGGCCATCGCGCTGCTGACGATGGTGATCGCCGGCGTGCTGGGCAGCCTGCTGGGCCTGGCGCTGGGCCGCTACCGGTTCCGCGGGCAGGGGACGACCAACCTGGTCATGTTCGCGGCGATCTCCGCGCCGGAGGTGGTGCTGGGGGCGGCGCTGCTGTCGCTGTTCCTCACGATGAACGTGGCCACCGGTTTTCTGACCATCCTGCTCTCGCACGTGATGTTCACGGTGTCGTTCGTGGCGATCACGGTCCGGGCGCGGGTCCTGACGCTTGACCCCAGCCTGGAGGAGGCAGCCCGCGACCTCGGCGCCACGCCGTTGACGACGTTCCGGCTGGTGACCCTGCCGATGCTGGCCCCGGCGATCATGGCCGGTGGGCTGATCGCCTTCGCGCTGTCGATCGACGACTACATCATCACGTCGTTCGTCAGCGGCAACGTCCAGACCTTCCCGCTGTGGATCTGGGGCGCCACGCGTGTCGGCATCCCGCCGCAGGTCAACGTCATGGGGACACTGATCTTCGCGATCGGTGTGGTGCTCGCGATCGTCAACATCGTCCTGGCCCGACGCCGGGCCTGACACAACGCCATCCACCGACGGGCAGGGGAGAGACCCCTGCCCTCGGAGGCCACATCTCCCCATCATCACATCACGTAATACTGGAATGAGGGAGTGATAAGCCGTGCCCAGGCCCTTCGCATCATCAGCCGCCGCGGCGGCCCTGGCCGTGTCCAGGCCCCTGGCCTTCTGGCTGGACCCGGAGATCAACGGGCACGACGTGCCCGAACCCGCACCCGCGCTCTCTGGCGACGTCACCACTGACCTCGCCGTTGTCGGTGCCGGATTCAGCGGACTCTGGGCCGCATTGATCGCCAAGGAGCGCGATCCCGGCCGCGACGTCGTGCTGATCGAGGCGCGGACCGCCGGATGGGCGGCATCCGGGCGCAATGGAGGGTTCTGCGCGTCCAGCCTGACCCACGGCTTCGGCAACGGGGCGAACCGCTGGCCGGACGAGATCGCCGACCTGGAGCGGTTGGGCCGCAAGAACCTCGACGAGATCGAGGCGGCCATCGCGCGGTACGGGATCGACTGCGAGTTCGAACGGACCGGTGAGCTGCTGGTCGCCACCGAACAGTGGCAAGCCGACGACCTCGCCGAAGAAGCCGCCAACCTGAGAGAACTCGGCTACAACACGGAACTCCTCACCGAAGAGCAAACCCGAGCCGAAGTCGACTCGCCTACGTACGTGGGCGGCATGTTCGACCCCGGAGCGGTCGCCATGCTCCACCCGGCCAAGCTCGCCTGGGGCCTGCGCGAGGCGTGCCTGCGACTGGGCGTGCGGATCTTCGAGCAGACCCCCGTCCGCAAAATCCACTCCATCGCAGGCGGCCTCCGCCTGGAAACCAAGCACGGCTCAGTGACAGCCCGGCGCGTCGCCTGGGCAACGGGCGCGTTCCCCGGCCCACTGCGCCGCATCCGCCACTTCGTGGCCCCGGTCTACGACTACGCGCTGATGACCGAGCCGCTGAGCGCTGACCAGATGGCGGCCATCGGCTGGAAGAACCGCCAGGGACTCTCCGACTCCGCCAACCAGTTCCACTACTACCGACTCAGCGCCGACAACCGCATCCTGTGGGGCGGCTACGACGTCATCTACCACTACGGCGGCAAGGTCCGCCCGGAGTACGACCAGCGCCCGGAGACCTTCGAGCGGTTGGCCGAGCACTTCTTCGAGACCTTCCCCCAACTCGAAGACCTGCGCTTCACCCACGCCTGGGGCGGAGTCATCGACACCTGCAGCCGCTTCTGCGCCTTCTTCGGCCAGGCCTACGGCGGCCGCCTGGCCTACGCCTCGGGCTACACGGGCCTCGGCGTCGGCGCCACCCGCTTCGGCGCCGAAGTTATGCTCGACTTCCTGGCCGGGGAGTCCACCGAACGCACCCGCTTGCAGATGGTGCGCTCCAAGCCCGTCCCGTTCCCACCCGAACCCCTGCGCTATACGGGAATCGAGCTGACGCGCCGGGCCATCGCGACTGCCGACCGCAACGGCGGCCGCCGCAACCTCTGGCTGACGGCGCTCGACAAACTCGGCCTGGGTTTCGATAGCTGAGGACATCAGCCGGCCGGTCCGCTGTTGAGGAGGTCGAGAGCAGAGCCACGGGTCCACCGAATGCACGCCACTTGGACCGTCCCTTCGGGGGCGGTCCTCTGCTATGTCTGCGGCTACTTGTCGGTGCCGGAACCGGTGGAATCGACGACGAAGATGCCCATGCCGGTGACTGTCTCCACCAAGCCTTCGTCTTTGAGGACCTTCACGGCCTTGCGCAGGGTGTCACGCGCGACCTCGAACTCTTGCTCCAGCTCAACCAAGCTTGGAATCCGGCGGCCGGGAGGGATCGTCCCATTCGCGATGCGACCACGCAGAACTCCTGCGATCTGGAGGTAGGGCGGAACAGGTCCTTCCCGGTCAATGCTCATGACCGGCGACCGTAGTGGACCACGAGAGAGGAGCCATAGCTACCCACGGGGGTAGACGGGGGTAGTACGCCTCCTTTAAGCTGCTGTGACAAAAAGACCCCGGCGAGTCGGCCAGGACTCCCGGGGCGTGGCCCCACTCGCAGGAGGAGTGAGACGTGTCCATCTTGCCATCGCGGCGCAGTCGCCGTATCCGCCCCTACATCTCGGTGCTGGAGCATCGTCGTACCATCGAGGAGCGCCGCTTCCGGCGGTTCGCTGAGACTGCTGCCGTGCGGGGCGCGGAGGCGGTCCGATGAGCTCCTTCGTCACTCGCGCGCGACACGGCGACGTGACGGTCGCCTACGATTCCTCTCTCCCGCCCCTGCAGCAGTTCACTGTGCGTGGGCTCGGCGGGCGGATCGTGTGTCTTCGGTCCCCGTACAACGAGGCCCACCGTGCTTTGGTCCGCGAGTGCGGGCTCTCTAAGGCCGAGGCGTCCCGGCTCCTCGACAAGGCGGTTGGAGCCGACGCATGACCTCCACCGACGACGGCCCACTGCTGCGCCTGCTCCGCGAGCACTACGGGCACCGGTGGACCATTTGGCACACCGAGAACCTGTGGATCGCCACCGCCAACGACTCCGAGGCCGACCACGCGCCCACGATCATCCAACCCGACGTCAACGAATTCCTCGATGAGCTAGACAACCCGCCCGACCGGGCAGGAAAGCCTCCGGCACGGTGATTCGGAGAGTTCGGGCGGCCGTCACCCGTGGCACAGGTGACGGCCGTCGTCTACTTCGGCGCGGCTCCACGCGATGACATCTGTCATCGTCGGGTGCTGACGAGTTCACGGCTTGACGGTGACATCGGCGTCTGCCGCGGAGAAGTGCTGATTCGCGAGACTGCCGGACATGAGCACGGCACAGCAGAGTCCAGCCCCCGCGAGCGACGCGCACCCCGGTGGTGACGGCGACCTCGGCGCCGCGATCAGCGTGCGCGACCTTCGGCAGAGTTACGGCGACTTCGAGGCGGTCAAGGGCGTCTCGTTCGACGTCGCACCCGGGGAGCTGTTCGCGCTGCTCGGGACGAATGGGGCTGGGAAGACCACCACGATCGAGACGCTGGAGGGCTTCCGGCGTCCTACGAGCGGGACGGTGCGGGTCTTCGGCACCGACCCGTACGGGCAGCCGCCCGCACTGCGTGAACGGATGAACGCGGTGCTGCAGCACAGCGGACTCTTCGGCGAGCTGACCGTGGCCGAGACCATCGATCTCTCCCGGGACCTGTGCGCCGACCCGCTGAGTCGCGATGAGGTGCTGGGGTTGACCGGTCTCACCGACAAGGCCCGGATCGCCGTCCGGCAGCTGTCGGGTGGGCAGAAGCGCCGACTCGACCTGGGGCTGGCCGTACTGCCCCAGCCCGAGGTGCTGTTCCTCGATGAGCCGACCACCGGCATGGATCCTGAGGCGCGTCGCGAGACGTGGACGCTCATCGCCGACCTCGTCGCCGACGGCGTCGCCGTCCTACTCACCACGCACTACCTCGAAGAAGCCGAGCGCCTGGCCGATCGGCTCGCCATCATGCACCGGGGTGAGGTCAAGGTCGCGGGCACACTCCGCGAGGTTGTCGTCGGCCACGGCGACCGGATCGCCTTCCGGCTGCCCGCCGATGTCCGCTTCGACGACCTGCCCCAGCTTCCCGGCGCCACTGCGGAGGTGGAGATGCGCCAGGAGGAGGCATGGGTCAGCTACACGGTCCGGGGTGAGGACACCGAGGGACGGGCCCACGGCGCGCTGGCTCCGCTGCTCGCCTGGGCGGAGGTCCACAGCATCACCCTGCACCGGCTGGAGCTGCGCAGTGCGTCGCTGGAAGACGTCTTCCTCAGCGTCGCTGACGGTGCCTCCGATCTGGTGTCCGGTTAGACGCTCCCGAACGCACTCGACTCACCCCACACCGCGAAGGACCGACGCCATGGCCGCCACCGCTCCGCACACGACCGAAACGCCCCGGCCCCTACGCACACCTGTGAGTGCGGTGCGCCAGCTCTTCCGGCTGACGCGCACCGAGCTCACCCTCTTCCACCGCTACCGGACCGCGCTCTACATGGCGTTCATGCCGCTGGTGCTGCTGCTTCCGGCCTTCTCCATGCCCGAGGCGGAGGTCGGGCCCGGCATCCTCAACACGGCCTACCTGGTGAGCGGGGTCCCTGTCCTGTCGGCGATGACCCTGGCCGTCCTGCACATGCCCAACGTGTACGCCGCGAGGCGCGAGACGATGGTCCTCAAGCGGTTCCGGGTCAGCGGTGTCCCGCCGGTCGCCTTGTTCGGCGCCACGGCGGTGGCGGTGTTCCTCGTGACCGTCGTTCTCACCGCGCTGATCGCCGCTCTGATGGCGGCCCGCTTCGACACACTGCCGAGCGATCCGCTGCTGCTCCTGCTCGCCGTCGCGCTGACCACCGCCATCGTCAGCATGCTCGGGCTCGTCTTCACCAACCTCGCCCGGAACTCCGAAAGCGCGCAGATGATCAGCATGGTCCCGTTCCTGCTGTTCTTCGCCATCAGCGGCACGTTTGTCCCGACGGACCTGATGCCCGCCCCGGTGGCCACCGGGGTCTCGTACCTCCCCATGCTCCCGGCGATCGACATCGCCCGCAGCGCCTACTTCGGCGTGGACACGTTCGGCGGACTGGATGGCGCCAGCGCCACGACCGGACTTGATCTGTGGGCCGCTGCCGCACCGTCGCTGCTGGTCCTGCTCGTCTGGCTGGGGATCTCTATCTACCTCCTGCGCTTCTTCCGCTGGGACCCGCGCCAGGCGGGCTGAGCCGGAGAGGAAGCGGCACACCACCGCCGGGAGAAGCTCGGGCGCGCCTCCCGGCGGTACGGTGAACGGCGGTCGGGAGGACGGACCGGCCGCCGCTCACCGCTGCGCCGCATGCGCGCGCAGACAGACGGTCGACGCACGGGGGAGGGGCCGAATGCCGAATGCCGCGGAGTGGAACGGGGCGCCCATGGCGGTGCCGCAGGCGGCACTGCGGCGGCTGCGCCACGCCCGCTGGGTCGTGGTCGGCAGCTACGCCTTCTTCGTGCTGTTGATCCCCTTCTTCGGTCTCACCCAGGTGGCGAACGCCGTCAACAACGAGGGCGTGTCGCTGTGGGGCGCCGTCGTCGGAACGCTCCTGTCACTGCCGCTCGCCGGGATCGTCATGTGGATGATGCTCGTCCGAATGAGGCGGCGGACGGACCCGCAGGACGTCGCGTACTGGACATCATTGACGCTGCTCGCCGCCGTGCTCGTGGCGATCGATGTGTACTACTCGAGCCTGCTCATCGCTTCCGTGTGGTGGGCCACGGTGATGATGGTGCGGCCCCGTCGGCGGACCGTCGTGGTGACAGTCGTCCTCGTCGTCGGGCCGTGGGTCAGAATCCTCGCCCTTCCGGAGCCCGACGTGGCTTTGATGGCGTTTGTCTGGGGAGTGCCCGCGGTCTGGGCGGTGATCATGCTCGTCACCAACTACGGCATCCTGTGGCTCTGGGAAGTTGCCAACGAAGCGACCGCTGCGCGCGAAGCACAGGCCCGGCTCGCCGTCACCGAGGAGCGGCTCCGGTTCTCCCGCGACATGCATGACCTGCTCGGGCACAGCCTCTCCGCGCTGTCGGTGAAGAGCGAGCTCGCGGCCAGGTTGGCCGAGCGGGCGCCCGAGCGTGCCGCGCAGGAGATGCTGGAGGTGCAGCGTCTCGCCCGCGACGCCCTGCGCGAGGTGCGCACCGCTGTCAGCGGGTACCGGGAGGTCGACCTCGACGCTGAGATCGCCAGCGTGCGGGCCGTGCTTGGCGCCGCCGGGGTTGAGTGCACCATCACCGGCGCCGACATCGACGTCCCCGCCGACCTCCGGGCGCTCACCGCCTGGCTGGTCCGCGAGGCGGGCACCAACGTGCTGCGGCACAGCACCGCCTCCCGCTGCGACATCACGCTGCGGCGCGACGATCGGGCACTGGTCGTCGAGGTGTACAACGATGGTGCGCGTGCCGCGCACGACGGCGCGGTGCGCTTCGGCAACGGCCTCACCGGTCTGTCCGAACGTGCCGGCGCGGTGCGGGGAGAGGTGTCGGCCAGCCCAAGCGGCAAGGACGGTTTCCTGCTGCGGGCGGTGCTGCCCCTACCGCGCCGGGAAACCGAGCGGCGGCCGGACCCCGCGCCGCCCGAAGAACGAGAAGGAGCGACGGGTTGATCCGCATCGTCCTGGCCGACGACGAGCACCTGATCCGCGGTGCCATCGCCGCTCTGCTGGGGTTGGAGGAGGACCTGGAGGTCGTCGCCGAGGTCGGCCGCGGGGACCAGGTGGTCGCGGCGGTCACCGAGAACGACGCCGACATCGCGGTTCTCGACATCGAGATGCCCGGCGCCACCGGCCTGGAGGTCGCCGCCGAGCTGAAGCAGACCGCCCCGCACTGCGGCGTCCTCATCCTCACCAGCTTCGGCCGCCCCGGCTACCTGCGCCGCGCTCTGGCCGCCGGAGCCCGCGGGTTCCTGGCCAAGGACGCCCCCGTCGAGCAGCTCGCCGGAGCCATCCGCAAGGTGCACGAAGGCGGCCGCTACATCGACACCGAACTCGCCGCCGCCGCGATGGCGGCGGGCGAGAGCCCGCTGACCCCGCGCGAGGTCGACGTCCTGCGCGCCGCGGCCGACGGCGCCTCGGTCGCCGCGATCGCCCGAACCCTTCACCTGGGCGAGGGAACGGTGCGCAACTACCTGTCCAACGCCATCAGCAAGACAGGGGCGGACAACCGCATGTCCGCCATCCGTACGGCGCAGGACATGGGGTGGCTCTGACCGGCTGCGCCGCTCTACAGGAAGCGCAGCACCAGCATGGCCGTGTCGTCGGTGTGGCCGCCCGGGGCGAATTCCTCCAGGTCGCGGTCGAGGCGGACGATGACGGCCTGGGCCGTCAGGCCCGAGCAGCCGGAGTAGATGCGCATCAGGCCCTCGTCGCCGAGCATCTGGGTGCCGTTGCGGCGCTCGGTGACGCCGTCCGTGACCGCCAGCAGCACATCGCCCGAGGTGACCTCGATGGTCTCGGTGTAGAAGTCGACGTCCTCGAAGGCGCCCAGCAGGGGCTGGGACGTTCCGACCGGTGTGACCTCGCCCTTCTGGTTGAGGAGCAGCGGCAGCGGGTGGCCCGCCGAGACCAGGCGGATCCGGAAGCCCTCGCCCGGTTCGCCGATCGGGGTCATCTCCCCGTAGAGCATCGTGAGGAAGCGTGTCGTGGTGTTCTCGTCCAGGATGGCGAGGTTCAGCCGGTGCATGATGTGCGCCGGGGAGAAGCCCTCGCGTGCCAGGGCGCGCAGGGTGTGCCGGGCCAGGCCGGTCACCGCCGCGGCGGCCGGGCCGGTGCCGCAGACGTCGCCGATCGCGAAGCACCACCGGCCGTCGGTGGCGAACAGGTCGTAGAAGTCGCCGCCCACCACGTTGCGCTCGTCCGCCGAACGGTAGAACACGGAGTGGTCCACGCCGGGGATGTCGGGCACCTTTTCCTTGGCGGGCAACAGGCTCCGCTGCAGCGCCTCGCTCATCGAGGTCTGACCCGCGTACAGCCGCGCGTTCTCCATCGCCGAGGACACGCGGCGCGCGAGGTCGTCGGCCACGTCCACGTCTTCGCGGGTGAAGTCCTCGTCGGGCTTCTTGCCCATGGTCAGCCGGCCCAGCGTCTGGCCGTGGGCCACCAGCGGGATGCTGATGGCCGGGGACTGCGCCAGCTCGTGCGTCAGGTCGTCCTCGATGCCCGACGCCAGCAGCATGTCCCGGCTCCACAGCGAGCGGGGCGTGTGCTGTTCGGGCGGCGGCAGCGTGGACAGCAGGGACTGGAGGACGTCGTTGTAGTTCTCGTTGCTGTGCACGACATAGGCCAGCCGCGAGGCCCCGAGGTCGTTGTTGACGTGCACCGCGCACCAGCTGCCCAGCCGGGAGGTGATCAGCTGCGCCGCCAGCGCCGCGGTCATGTGCTCGTCGAGCGTCCCCGTCAGCAGGTCGCTCGCCTCGGCGAGGAAGCTCAGCGACGCCCGCCGGGCCAGCTCCACCTCGGCCAGTCGGGCGCGCTCCACGGGCAGGGCGATGCGGTCGGCGCCGTCCTGCAGGCGGCGGGCCGCGGTCTCTCCGAAGTGCCGGATGCGCCGCGAGGCCACACCGATCAGACCGGTGATCCGGCCGTCCACGATGAGCGGGGCGGTGACCAGCGAGCGCATGCCCGCCTTGGAGAGCCGTCCCCGGTGCGCCCGGGCGATCATCAGGTCGTCGTTGATCACCGGTCCTGGGGCCGGGGCGGCCGAGGGAAAGGTCTCCTCGGTCCGGCTGCGAAACGCCCGCCAGGGGCTGTTCGTCAGCCCGACGGCGGTGCGCACCTCCCACTCGGTCTCGTCGGTGGTGGCCAGCGCGATGTAGGCGGCGTCCCCGCCCAGCGCGGTGCGCGCGTAGTCGACGGTCCGGTCCAGCAGGTCGGGAAGGGACAGCCGCGCCGTCAGCGCGGCGTCCAACGGGGCCCACGGGCCGGGGCGCTCGGGGCGCCGCCGGTTGGGCCGTACCGGAAGCGGCGGGGCGAGGTCGGTGTTCGACTCGGCCGCCACTTCGTCCTGCAGCCGGACCCAGACCGCCTTGTCGTCCTTGCTGTAGCTGACGCCCCACGAGCAGGCGAGTGCGGAGGCCAGGGCCAGCCCCAGCCCGCCGTGGCGCTGGCCATCGGTCGACGGGGTGACGTCTACCGCCAGCGGTCCCGCCTGCGGAACCGCGCGCTCGGGCACTCTGTCGGCGACGACGACCTCGATCGAGTCCGGAAGCCGCCGTACGGTCACCTCCAGCATGCTCTGGGCATGGATCACCGCGTTGGTGACGAGTTCGCTGACGAGCAGCACGACGTCGTCGCACGACCGTTTGACGCCCCAGTCCTTCAGCGTCTCGCGGACGAAGAGGCGGGCGTCGCCTGCGGTCTCGGGGGCCGGGGAGAACTCCCGGCGGGCGACCTTCATCGCATCATGTGGCATTGTGAAGCCGTACGGTTTCTTTCAGCGTCGAACAGGGCGGATGAGTCCCTTGGCGGCATCGGCATGTTTGACCCCTACCCCCAATCTCGACTTCCGCTGAGTCTGCGGTGTCGGAACGACGACTTTCGTGGGCACAGTAGGAACAACGCAGTCATGATGTCAGAACGTCCATGTAATGAGCAGCCCGGCCGACCTTTTGCAGGTGGCACGATCCGTCCGGCGTCGGAGGATACGGGTGGCGCGAGCAGCGGAGCCGCCGCCTCCCTCCGGCTCCCCCGCCGGGCGGCTGGGGTCGGCGTAGGTAGTTGCTGAAGGAGGGGGATCCATGCCCCAGCAGGCCGGGGCGGTGGCCTCGGAAGCACAGATGGATGAGCTTCTCGCGGCGCTGTACAGCATGCGCGACGGCGACTTCAGCGTGCGGCTGAGTTTCGGTGAGGGCGCCAAGTCCGGCGAGCTCGCGTCCGTGTTCAACCAAGTACTGGACCACTGCGAGCAGCTGAGCAGCGAGCTGCAGCGGCTCGGCACGGTGGTCAACACCGAGGGCCGGCTCACCGAACGGATCTCGGTCAGTCCCGCCCGCGGCGCCTGGGGCAAGAGCATCCGCGCCCTCAACCAGGTGCTCGACGAGGTCAGCGGGCCGGTGACCGACGTCGCGCGGATCCTCGACTCTGTCGCCGACGGTGACCTGTCGCAGCGGGTCGAGCTGGGCACGCGCCATGGCGAGCTCCACGGCGACCTGCTGCGTCTGGCCACCTCGGTGAACCGCATGGCCGACCAGATGCAGGGCTTCACCAACGAGGTCACCCGCGTGGCCCGGGAAGTCGGCACCGAGGGCAAGCTGGGCGGCAGCGCCAAGGTCGAGGGCGTCTCCGGCGCCTGGCGCGACGTCACCGAGTCGGTCAACCAGATGGCCTCGCGGCTGACGGCGCAAGTGCGTGACATCTCTCAGGTGACCTACTCTGTCGCCCAGGGCGACCTGAGCCGCAAGGTGAAGGTCGACGTCCAGGGCGAGATGCTCCAGCTCAAGGACACCGTCAACACGATGGTGGACCAGCTGTCCATGTTCGGTGACGAGGTCACCCGGGTGGCGCGCGAGGTCGGCACCGAGGGCAAGCTGGGTGGTCGCGCCAATGTCAAGGGCGTGTCGGGGATCTGGAAGGACCTCACCGACAACGTCAACTCCATGGCCGACAACCTCACCAACCAGGTGCGCGACATCTCCCAGGTGACCACGGCCGTGGCACGCGGCGACCTGAGCCGCAAGGTGACCGTCGACGTGCAGGGCGAGATGCTCTCCCTGAAGAACACCGTGAACACCATGGTCGACCAGCTCGACTCGTTCGCCGACGAGGTCACCCGCGTCGCCCGCGAGGTCGGCACGGAAGGCAAGCTGGGTGGTCGTGCCAATGTCAAGGGCGTGTCGGGGATCTGGAAGGACCTCACCGACAACGTCAACTCGATGGCGAACAGCCTGACCTACCAGGTCCGCAACATCTCCCAGGTCACCCGCGCGGTCGCCAGCGGTGACCTGACCAAGAAGATCACCGTTGACGCCCAAGGCGAGATCCTGGAGCTGAAGGACACCGTCAACACGATGGTCGACCAGCTCTCCGCGTTCGCCGATGAGGTGACGCGTGTGGCGCGCGAAGTGGGGACCGAGGGCAAGCTCGGCGGTCAGGCCCACGTGCGCGACGTGTCAGGGGTGTGGAAGGACCTGACCGACAACGTCAACTCCATGGCCAACAACCTGACCCACCAGGTGCGGCACATCTCCATCGTCACGCGCGCCGTGGCCGCCGGTGACCTCACCAAGAAGGTCACGGTCAACGCCAAGGGGGAGATCCTCGAACTCAAGGACACCATAAACGTGATGGTGGACCAGCTGTCCGCCTTCGCCGACGAGGTCACCCGCGTGGCCCGCGAGGTGGGTAACGAGGGGAAGCTGGGCGGACGCGCCGACGTCAAGGGTGTCTCGGGCATCTGGAAGGACCTGACGGACAACGTCAACTCGATGTCGCACAACCTCACCACGCAGGTGCGCAACATCGCGCAGGTGACGTCCTCGGTGGCCGCGGGTGACCTGAGCAAGAAGATCACCGTCGATGCCCAGGGCGAGATCCTGGAGCTGAAGGACACCGTGAACACCATGGTGGACCAGCTCTCGGCGTTCGCGACCGAGGTCACCCGTGTGGCCCACGAGGTCGGCAGTGAGGGCCAGCTGGGCGGCCAGGCCAAGGTCGACGGCGTTTCGGGCACCTGGGAGCAGCTCACCGACAGCGTGAACGAGCTGGCCCGCAACCTCACCACCCAGGTGCGCGCGATCGGCGACGTCGCCAGCGCCGTCACCCGCGGGGACCTGACCCAGAACATCCAGGTCAACGCGCGCGGCGAGATGCTGAACCTGAAGGACAACATCAACCTGATGGTCAGCAACCTGCGCGAGACGACCGCAGCGCAGCGCGACGAGGACTGGCTGAAGAGCAACCTCGCCCGCATCTCCGGAAAGATCCAGGGCCACCGCGACCTCAACGAGCTCGCCCGGCTGATCATGACCGAGGTGACCCCGCTGGTCGACGCCCAGCACGGCGCCTGCTTCCTCCCGGAGGAGAAGGACGACGAGGAGACCTTCCGGCTGTACGCCGGGTTCGGCTTCCAGCCGGAGGAGCCGCGCCGGCGCATCCGCCCCGGCGTGGGCCTGGCCGGGGAGGTCCTGGCCCAGCAGCGGGAGATGGTCATCCACAACGTCCCCGGCGACTATGTGCGGATCGAGTCCGGGCTGGGCGAGGCCCCGCCGCTGACCCTGGCGATCTTCCCCATACTGTTCGAGGGCCGGGCGCTCGGCGTCATCGAACTCGGCTCGTACGGCGAGTTCCGCGAGGTGCACCTCGACTTCCTCCGCCAGCTCGTGTCGCACATCGGGACCACGATCAACACGATCCTGGCCAACTCCAAGACCGAGTACCTGCTGCTGCAGTCCCGCCAGCTGACGACCGCGCTGCAGGAGCGCTCCAACGAGCTGCAGCGCCAGCAGGAGGAGCTGCGCCGCAAGAACGCTGAGCTGCACAGCAAGGCGGGGCAGCTGGCCAGCCAGAACCGCGCCATCGAACTGCAGAACCGGCAGATCGAACGGGCCCGGCGCTCGCTGGAGGACCGCGCGCACCAGCTGCAGGTGTCCTCCAAGTACAAGTCCGAGTTCCTCGCCAACATGTCGCACGAGCTGCGCACGCCGCTGAACAGCCTGCTCATACTCGCGCGGCTGCTGGCCGACAACACCGAGCAGAACCTCACCTCCAAGCAGGTGGAGTTCGCCCAGACGATCCACAAGGCGGGCAACGACCTGCTCCAGCTCATCGACGAGATCCTGGACCTCGCCAAGGTCGAGGCCGGACGGGCTGAGGTGCAGCCCGCCAACGTGTCGATCACCCAGCTGGTCGACTACGTCGAGGCGTCGTTCCGCCCGATGACCAGCGAGCGCGGGCTCGCCTTCGCCGTCGAGGTCTCACCGGACATCCCGAACTTCCTGTGGACCGACGAGCAGCGGCTGCAGCAGATCCTGCGCAACCTGCTGTCCAACGCCGTGAAGTTCACCGGGGCGGGGGAGGTGCGGCTGCTCATCGAGCCGGCCTGGGCGCTCGACGACGCCGACCTCGACATGTTCGGGGAGAACGAGGAGGTCATCGCCTTCTCCGTGGCCGACACCGGGATCGGCATCCCCGATGACAAGCTCCAGGTCATCTTCGAGGCCTTCCACCAGGGCGACGGCACGACCAGCCGCCGCTTCGGCGGCACCGGGCTGGGGCTGTCGATCAGCCGGAACTTCGCCCGCCTGCTCGGCGGCGAGATCCGCGTGAGCAGTGTCGTCGGCGAGGGCAGCACGTTCACCCTGCTGCTTCCGGTGCGGCTGCCGGAGGGCACGTCCGAGCGGCTGGAGGACCCTCTGGGCGCCACCGCCGGGCTGACCTCGGACGGCACCCCGGACATCGAGCCGCTCACCGAGATCGACATCGCCGAGACCCCGACCGAAATCGAACTCACGCAGGAGGCCGGGATCGACGAGGACGCGGAACCGCCGGCCGTCCCGGTCCTCCGCCAGATCGAGCCCGATCCGGAGCGCGGTGAGGTGGGCGAGAGCCAGGAGGTGCGCAGCGACCCCGACCGCGAGGCGGTGCTGTCCGGGCGCAAGGTGCTCATCGTCGACGACGACGTGCGCAACGTGTTCGCCCTGACCAGCGCGTTGGAGGCGAGCGGCCTGGAGGTCATCTACGCCGACAACGGCCACACCGGGATCGAGAAGCTGGAGGCCAACGAGAACGTCGCGCTGGTGCTGATGGACATCATGATGCCGGAGCTGGACGGCGATGCCACGACCCGGGCCATCCGCGCCATGCCGCAGTTCGCGGAACTGCCGATCATCTCCCTCACCGCCAAGGCGATGCAGGGCGACCGGGAGCGGAGCCTGGAGGCAGGGGCGTCCGACTACGTGACGAAGCCCGTGGACCTCGACCACCTGCTCGACGTGATACGCAAGTGGCTGGAGCCGGAGTCCGAGGCAGACGGTGCAGATGGCACCGAGGCGGACGGTACTGAGGCGGAGAGTGCCGACACCGAGAATGAGCAGGAGCAGTGACCGTGCCGCGTAAGGCCAACATCCTCCTTGTGGACGACCGCGACGAGAACCTGACGGCACTCGAGGCGATCCTCACGTCCCTCGATCAGAACCTGGTACGCGCGAGTTCGGGGGAGGACGCGCTCAAGGCGCTCCTGGAGGAGGACTTCGCGGTCATCCTGCTCGACGTCGTGATGCCCGGGATGGACGGCTTCGAGACCGCCGCCCACATCAAGCAGCGGGAGCGGACCAAGGACGTCCCGATCATCTTCCTGACCGGCGCCGGAATCGACCGCCACCAGGTGTTCCGCGGGTACGCCTCGCGCGCCATCGACTACCTCACCAAGCCGTTCGACCCGTGGGTGCTGCGGTCCAAGGTCGAGGTGTTCGTGGAGCTCCACCAGGTCAAGCAGCAGCTGCGGGAACAGTCGCGGATGTTGCGCAAGGAGCTGGCCGAGGAGACCGGCGGGCCGGTGTCGGGTGTCGCAGGGCGCCTGTCGCGGCGCGTCGCCGAGGTCAACACCAACCTGGAGCTGCTGCGCGATCTGGTGGTGACCGAGGAGCGCGACGACGACAGCCGAACCATCGAGGCGGTCCGCGACCTCGACCGCTCCGTGGCGCAGCTGACGACGCTGGTGGAGGCGCTGCACGGCCCGGGCCCGGAGTAAGGGGCAAGGAAGACGAAGAAGCGGGGCGGGACACCTGTGCGGGGTGTCCCGCCCCGCGTTGTGTCGCGCGACGGTCGCGATCGGTCCGTTGGGGAGGGCGGGGCCGGATGCGGTCGCGCGGCCGTTCGTATGTAAACCACCCCGGTTCCGATCCACCGGGGATCACTCTGGGTCGCTGGATTCGAGTGTTGTCGCAGTTCGCGAATCTCCAATCGTCGCGTTGCGTGACGGCGGCCATGAAAAATGTGATGTCTACCGCAATCGCAACGTCCTGATAACTGATCACATTCTTCTTGGTTTGTGGTGATTTCTGGGTCTAGAGTTCTGCTTGTTCGGCAGGTTCACGACCGCCGAACAGCGCCAGGTGCGAAACCTCGCTCGGGTTTCCCTGATGCCGTTCGCAGCCCCGCTCCGCTCGAACCGCCTGGCAGACCACTCGGGAGTACGCCCGCCATACCGCGCAGGCGCCACCGACCCCGTTCTTCAACCCCCACATTTGGAGCTTTACCGTGTCGCGAACGATGACCCGCACGGCCGCCGGCTTCGCCGTCGCCACCTTCGTCGGCCTGGGCAGCGTCTTCAGCGCGCCCCTCGCCCTGGCCGACGCCCCCGCGGAGAAGCCCGAGGTGAACGCCGAGGGCACCGGCGCCGAGTCCGGCGAGCAGCAGGACGCCGGCAAGGACACCTCCGCCGAGGGCGGCAAGGAGACCACGACCCCCGATGGCGACAGCGGCGCGGGCGCGCCCAGCGACGCCGACAAGGCCGAGGACACCGGCGCGGGGGACAAGGGCAAGGACGAGGGGGACAAGGACGAGACCCCCGCTGAGGAGCAGGCACCCGAGAACGTCGATCCCGAGCCCCTGACGCTCGACACCGACATCGAGGAGGAGCTCGACTTCGACGGCGACTACATCGCCCAGAAGACCTACGCCTACACCTGCACGGCGGGCTCCCAGACCGACAGCGCCAAGATCCTCTGGACCCTCGCGCACTCGGGCGACGGCAAGACCGGCGAGCCGTACGTCTGGGCAGCGGGCGTCGACAACTTCCCCTACTACTACGCCGACGAGCCGGTCACGAATGGGACGTTCTCCGGTGCGCTCAACCTGAGTGGTGCCGCAGCTCCGCAGAAGTCGCTGACCGCGACAGCGACGGCTCAGGGGCCGGTCGACGAGCACGGTAACTTCCCGGCCGACAAGTGGAACTACGACAAGACGACGGGCACCTTCACCCCGCTGAAGCCGGGCAAGCTGACCTTCACACCCGGCACTGTCACCATCAAGATCGAGCAGGCGTCCGGTACTGTCACCACGACCTGCACCCCGTCCGAGCCCGCCACCCTGGCCAGTGTCGACATCACCGGCAAGGACATGAGCGACAAGGACAACGGGAACGGCAACGGTTCCGGTTCCGACAAGGACAACAACGGCGAGACGGGTTCCGGCGGCGAGAAGGGCGACGGCTCCGGTTCCGGCTCCGACGGTGACAAGAACACGGAGGCCGACACCAGCAAGCCCGCCGCCGACAAGGCCGGTGCCGGCCTTCCGGTGACCGGTGCCGCGCTGGGCGGCCTCGTGGCCGCCGGTGCCGCCGCGCTCGGCGGTGGCGGTGCCGCGATGTACTTCTCGCGGAAGAAGAAGGCCGCCGCGGCGGACGCGACCGACGCCTCCTGATAACCGGGAGCGACGGCCTCTCCCCTCGGCCGTCGTGACCGCGGCGGGCGCCCGTAACGACGGGCGCCCGCCTGACGCGCTCCTCTGCCGTGAACAGGCCCCGCGTAGTACAAGGGAGAGATGAGCTTCCCCCGAGACGCCTCGCCGCGGCAGCGGCTGATCAGTCCCTCCGGCATCGGGCTGGTCCTGATCTGCCTCTTCCTCCCCTTCATCGGCGTCTCCTGCGACACCGGCCTGGGCACCCTCGACGTCCAGGCTTCGGGGTGGGACCTCGCCGTCGGCGGTGAACCCTCGGTCTCCGGAGGCGGTGGGCTGGGACGGGACGTCCCGCGCGGCTTCGACCCCACTGGCGGCGGGGCCAGCGTGGGGGAGGAGCCCGGCGACGTCGGCGTCCACCCCCTGATGCTGGGCGGGATCCTCGCCCTGCTGACCGGTGCCGTGCTGGGGATCGTTCTGCCGTCGCGCCTCGGCCGCGCCCTGGGCGGACTGTCCACCAGTGCCCTGGCGCTCCTACTCTTCGCCATCAACGAGGTGCTGGTGTACAGCGCCTTGGAAGAGCGCATGGCCTCGGAGGCCCTCTGGCTCTCCGGCAGCTCCGAGGTGGGAACCCGCTTCGGGTTCTGGGTGACGATCGCGCTGCTGATCGCGGTCGGCGCCTACAACGCCGTCGAGCTGCGCGTGGCCGCGCAGCAGTCGCCCCTACCGTACGGCGGACCGCCCCACGGATCCGTGCCGCCGCCCCCAGCACCGCCGCAGCCTCCGCCGCACCCACCGCCCCCGCCCTACGGTGCGCCGCCGCCCTGGCAGCCGGGACCACCGCCGGGCGCGCAGCCTCCGGGGATGCACCCGCCGCCCTCGTCCACCGGACGAGACGACCCCTACGGCCCGCCCTACGGCTGACCGGCGCCCGCCTCCCCACCTTCCCCCGTTGATCTCGGGGATATTGGGGTTTCACAGCCGATTTTTACCCCAATATCTCCGAGATCAACGGGGGAAGGGGCGACACAGAGAGACAGTTGAGCGGTGCGGTCAGTCAGTGGCCCGCGGCGGCAGCGCCAGCCCGATGTGCTCGCCGATCTCCTCGATCAGCCCGAGGTCGGCGAGCCGGAACGAGCCCCGGTTGCTCCGCCGGATCAGTGTCAGCGCGCCGCGCACGCCGCGGCTCCCCTTCAACGGGACGCACATCAGCGACCCGGCGCCCAGCGCGCTGAGCATCGGCGCGCCCTCCTCGCTGTACCCCAGCGTGCTCTCGTCCTCGATGAACTGGTGCAGGACGGACTGCCCGCCGGTCAACACGTCGCGCGGGACCTCCGACCCCAGCGGGTCCAGCGACTCCACGAGTTCGCGCTGGTCATCGTCGCCCGGCCCGGCGACCACCGCGCGGCGCGCCTGGCGGGCGTCGGCCGGAAGGTCGCACACGTCGATGATCACCCAGTCGGCGTAGGAGTCGGCGAGCAGCGCCGCCGCGTCGTCCAGCGCGAGCGGGCTTCCCGCGCCGCCCGGTCCCGCGCTGCCCAGTAGCAGCCGGGTCATCCGCGTGAGCACGTCGAGCCGCCGCGCCGCCAACACCACGACCTGGTCCTCGACCTCTGACTCCAGCGGCGCCGGCCCCTCGTCCTCGGCGGCCAGCGGCGGCGACATGACGACCAGCACGATCGGGTGGGCCTCGGTGGGCACCTCCACCCGGCTCAGAGTCAGGTGCACATCCTCGGACCAGCCCCGCTGTGCCAGCCGGGACTCGAACGAGGCCGGTTCACCGCCCCGCACCACGGCCGCCAGCCACGACCGCATCGCGGCGCGTCGCCGCAGGTCCACGAAGTTGGAGAAGGGCTTGCCGGTCAGGTACCCGCTCAGCCCGCCCAGCCGTTCGGCGCCGATGGCGTTGATGCGGCGGATGTAGCCCTCGTGGTCGAGCAGCACCACCGGGACGCTCAGCTCGTTGAAGACCGCCCGCAGCACCGAGCGCTCGTCCTCGCTCCCCGTGCGGCGCGGTGCGGCGGACTCGGCGTCGGCGGTGAGCCGTGTCCCGCAGTCGACCAGCAGCTGCTCGGCGTATCCGAGTTCGGCCAGCGCGGCCTCGGCCGTCCCAGCGGCGTCGTCCGGGTACATCGCGTGCGCGGCGCGCAGCGCCGCGATGCGCTCGCGCAGTTCTGAGATCTCACGCTCGAGCTCGGCCAGATTCTCCGGCACGCGAGGGCCTCCTGGCTTCTCGGATCCGGGGCCCTTCCGCGACGCGCGTGAACGTCGTGCCCCGTTGTTGACGCTAACGCATGCACAGCGAAGTCCGGTTCCTGGTTACCGTGGAAGTCAGCCGGGACGGCCGCCGTCCGAACTGATCGTGAGGGGTCGTGTTGACGGGGGGATGGGACGTGCCGATGTGGATCGAACGCCTCGCGCGGGATATCGGCGATCTCGGGCAGCGCTCCCCGGAGCGGGCGCTGGACCAGATGAGCATGGCCGCCGCGCGCGGGGTCCCGGGATGCTCCGCGGCCCTCGTCGTCATCTGGCGGGAGGTCGCTCCCGGGGACGAACCCACGGCGGGCGGTGGGCAGCACGTCGTCGTCGACTACGGGGCCTCCCACTCCGACCTGGCGACCGCCTTCGAGTACCAGTACACGACGGACGAGGGCCCGACGGTCGCGGCGGTTCGCGAGATGCGCGCGGTGACCGTGGGGGATGTGCTGCGCGAGGACCGCTGGCCCGGCTACACGAGCATGGCCGTGCAGTGCGGGGACCGTTCCTCGGTGACGTTCCCCAGCGAGCTGGAGGGCGAGGTCGTCACGTTCGGCGTGCACTCCGGGCGCGCCGGGGTGTTCGACGACGCGGTGGTCACCCCGCTGGTGGCGCTGCTCGCCGAGCACGCGGCCATGGCACTGCACTCGGCGGGCCGCTACTCCGACGTCGAGCGCGAGGCGGCGCACATGCGGCGGGCGATGTCGGCGCGCGCCGTGATCGACCAGGCCAAGGGGATCATCATGCACGCCCGCGGGTGCGACGCCGCGGAGGCCTTCGCCGAGCTGCGCAAGGTGGCCCAGCGCAACCGGCTGAAGGTGGTCGAGGTGGCGCGGAGCCTGGTCGCCGAACACGCGGAAACCAACGCGAAGGCGCTGGGCTGATGGGCGTTGTCGCGGATCGGCACAACGCGCAGTATCGGTGTGATGACGGCCTCGCGCCGAATCTGTCTCGGCTTGGGCATTGGCGCTAAGGTGGCCGCGTGGAGTTCAGGAGCGGTGCGAGGGCACGTAGGCGGTCGGAACCGCCGACGCCCGCGGCGATCCCCGGTTACCGGCGAGGAGCGTGAGCGTGGCGTCCGATGTCTCGATCCGGACCGAAGGCGATGTCGTGGTGGTGACACCGGCAGGGGAGCTGGATGCCATCAGCTCGCCCCTACTCGCCGAAGCTCTGGACGGAATCCTGGGCGCGGCCGAGCCGTGCCGGGGGATCGTGATCGACTTCTCCAAGGTGAGCTTCTGCGACTCGCGCTGTATCGGCGTCCTCGTCTCCTCCTACCGGCAGGCCCGTGACCTGGGCATCGGCCTGGCGGTCTCCGCGCCGCAGCGCGCCGTGCACCGGCTGTTCGTGATCGCCGGGATCGACCAGGTCATCACGATCGAAGAGGACACCGCGCACGCGATGGAGGCGGTGCTGGCCTAGCCGCGCTAGAGCCGGAAGTACATCCGGACCAGGGAGCCGCGCGAGCCGCCGCTGATCTCCATGAAGTCGCAGACCTGGCGGGTGATCCACAGGCCGTAGCCGCGCGGGCTGAGCGGGTCGGCGGGGTGATAGCCGCTGAGCGGGTCGGTCAGGTCCCCGCACTCGTCGAAGACCTCGCAGATCATCCGCCCGGCCGCGTGCCACATCGTGACCGTGCCCTTGCCCGCGCCGTGCTCCAGGACGTTGGCGCTCAGCTCGTTCACCGCCACGACGAGGTCGCCGATGCGAGGCCCGGGCAGGCCGGTCTCGGCGGCGAGGTCGCGGACCTCCTCGCGCAGTGACGGCAGATCGGAGTGGATGTCGAGTCTTCGCGTCTCACCCGCTGGGGGCGGCAGAGCGTGCGCGGCGTCGGGCACCAGGGGCGTCGATCGGTAGTCGGGGTTGGCGCGGCTTCCGCCGCAGGTGAGCAGGACCGGGTGCGTGCTGCGCGCCGACTCCAGCACGTCGGCGGGGGTGGTGCGGCTGTCGTGCAGACACAGCAGCCGCATGCGCACGTCGGACAGCGCCGTCATCAGCGCGGAGTCCAGCCGGTGCCACTCACGGAGCTCCATGGGATCGTGCGGCGGCAGGACCGGTTCGCCGACGACCGTGACCCGGCGCGGTTCGGCGCGCGCCAGGCGGTGCAGGGCTGCCACGGTGCGCCCGGGGGCGTCGTAGAGCGCCGTTCGGTCCGCGAAGCGCACAGTGGCGCTCTCAGCGGCGTCCAGCGTGCACCGGATGTCGTCGCGCAGCCGCTCGCTCACGGCGACGACGACGTGCTCGCTCGCGTCGAGGGCGGTCCGGAGCACCGGGAGGACCGCCTCACGGAGGTCCCGGGCCGAATCGAAGAATACGCCGTGGTGCTCGAATCCTCCGGTTCCCGCGGTCGCGGACTCCGCGCGCGACGTCATGACATCACCCCGGGGATCCCTCCCGGCCCGTGCCCACTGCTGTCCGATGTTCGTGGTGCTGCTCCCCGTCCGCGGACTAGTGTGCATCATCGCCGACCGCGGCGAGCAGCTCGTCCTCCTGCGGGCGCGCCCGCGTGTACACGCGCTCGGTCTCCGCAGCCACGCGCTGCCAGGTGAACCGCGACTCCGCGCGGTCGGCCCCGGCGATGCCGTAGGCGCTGCGCATGGTCGCCTCCGAGAGCAGCCCGCGCAACGCCGCGCCCAGGGCCTCGGGCCGGGCCGAGCGCAGCAGGATCCCGGTCGTGCCGTCGAGCACGGCGCCGGTGGCGCTGCCGACGGCGGTGGCGACCACGGGCAGCCCGCACGCCATGGCCTCCAGCAGGCCGCCGCCGTAGGGGTCGTAGGGCGCGGCCGAGACGTAGATGTCGGCCGAACGCAGCAGCCGCGGCATCTCCTTGCGGTCGACGGGCCCGGTCAGCGTGACGCGGTCGTCGACCCCCGCCTCCTTGGCGAGCAGCTCCAGGCGGCGGGCGTCGTCGTCGAGCGCGAGCTCTATCGGCGCCGGCCCGGCCACGATGACCAGCTCGGCCTCGGGGATGCGGACCATCGCCTCGATCAGCGCGTCGGCTCCGCCGCCGGCCAGCCCGGTCACCGAGATGATGCGGGGGCGCTCCTCGCGGCGGCCTTTCCACGGCTCGGTGGCCACGCCACCCTCGACGGTGAAGTGGTCGGTGTCCACGCCGTAGGGGACGACGCTCACGCGGGTGCGCGGCAGGCCCATGCGGGCGAGTTCGAAGCGCTGGTCGGCGGAGTTGACGACGACGGCGTCGGCGCGCCCGGCGATCGCGGCCTCCAGGCGGACCCGCTCCTGGCGCTCGGGCAGCCCGGCGCGCTGCTCGCTGGCGTTGAGCGAGTGGAAGGTCTGCACGATCGGCGTCTCCTCGCTGACCCCCTCGGCGGTGCGCGCGGCCGACAGCGCGGCCAGGCCGCTGGTCCAGCCGAACGCGTGGATGACGTCCGGGGTGTCCTCGTCCAGGCGGGTGGCGAGGGCGGAGGCGAAGGCGCCGGTGTGTTCGGAGATCTCGTGTTCGCCCAGGGTGTAGTGCGGGCCGGCCGTCAGGTATTCGACGTTGACGCCGCGCCCCATGCGGGAGCGGCCGGGCAGGTCTTCGGCGTCCTTGCGCGAGTAGACGGTGACGCGGTGTCCGAGCTTGGCCAGATGGCGGGAGACCGAGGCGATGTGCACGCTTTCACCGCAGGTCGGTTCCCCTTTGTGGGCGGGTAGGGGGCTGGTGTGCTCGGCGACCAAGGCGATCTTCACGTGTTGCTCCTCATTGCGAGACGGCGACCCGGCGCATGGGAAAACCGCCCGCGGGCGCGGCCGTTCCGACGCTGCGGGTACGGGGGCCGGTGGGCATGCGAACGGCAGCCCGGGCGGGCGGAGAGGAAGTGTCGGGAGGACAGGAGGGAATTGGGCAGACGCAAAAGGACCACACCTTGACCGTTCGGAAGAAAGCACAGAACGCGCTCATCACGGCGCGGGCGGGAGAGCCGCGCGGGAGCGTGCGAAGGAGAGGTGTGTCTGCGTCTTAGACACCCATCACTGCGTCATTCTGCCAGACCGCGCGACGGGCGCCAAACTCCGCTGTAACGTGCGGTTGTGTGAGGAAGTGATCGCGGAGCGTGCCAAAGTGTGCGGTGGTGGGGGTGTGGCGGGCACGCGTCGGCATGGGGAAGGAAACGGGTAAGGAACAGGCCCGGATGCTCGCCGGGACGGGTCCGGAACCATACGTTGGACGATAAGGATCCGTTGAGGAACTGCGTATCAAGGCGTTTTCCGCCATGATGTACGCGGATTTTGACCACGGTCAACGGTCCCCCGATACGGTTACATGATCAACGCGCCTCGGATACCGTCCTCAAGACGAGGCGCCGCTTGGGACTGTGCGGCAGTAACTGCCGATGAAACAGGAGGTTGGGCGTATGGGTGTCGTTGGTGGGGAAGTCGCGGTCACAGCCCTCACGCACCGGGGTGCTGTACGCCCGGCCAACGAAGACGCCGTTGTGGTGGGGGCGCTCACCGTTGCCAGTGCGAATATGACGCTGCCCGCGCGGTGCGTACTGCCGCTCGGCGAACCGGTGATCGCCGCTGTCGCCGATGGCCTGGGGGGGCACGCCGCGGGGGAGATCGCCTCGGAGCACGCCGTGCACCGGATGGCCGAGATGGGTCCCCGTCTGGCTGGACCGGACGACCTGGACATTCTGCTGAAGAACATCGACGAGGAGATTCAGGAGCACGCCACCCAGCACACGGAGTTCTCCGGCATGGGGACCACGGTCGCCGGGGTGCTGCTGAACACCGATGGGAACTTCTGGTTCAACGTCGGCGACTCGCGCACCTATCGACTGGAGGGCACCCGGCTGCGCCAGATATCCCAGGACGACTCGCCTCCGCTGCCTCCGTCCGAGGACGGCAAACCCGTCTCCACGAACTTCATCACCCAGTCGCTGGGTGGCAGCGGTGCGTCGGCCATGACGCCCCACGTGGGCCGCGACGGCGACGCCGGCCCGGGCGCCTGGCTGATGTGCAGTGACGGCCTCTCCGACCTGGTCGCCCACGACGACATGGAACGCATCATCGCCGAGGCGGGCAGCGACGAAGCGGCCGTGCACGGCCTGTGGCAGGCGGCGATGGAGGCCTCCGGCCGCGACAACATCAGCATCCTGCTCGCGCGTCGGCTCTAGCCGCGCCCGCGCTGGACGCGGAGTCCCCGGCGGTGGGAGGTTCCGCGCGTCGGTCGCCGGTCGCCTTTCCGGCGGGGAACGGTGCTGATGTGATTCACCGCACCGCTGTTCGCTCCGCGCGCGTGGTTCCGGCCGGTCGCGGAATCCGGTGAGGTGTGCGGCCGCGGCCGCCTGGCCGGGGCACGGGCGTCCGGCCGTGGACGGCTGAACTCCCTGGTGAGGCTGGTGAGCCGAACAGATGGTCGGCTCCGTCGGGGTGGGTCGGGCGAGGCGGAGCCACGGCCGCCGTCGAGAGATCAGGGGCTGGTCGTACCCCCGGGAATGTCGCCGAAACACCAGGAGGAGCGCTCCTCAGGGCTGTGACCTGCGCCCTTTGCTAGGGTCAGGCGGTATGTCCCGTGATAATTCCTCCCAAAAGGATGACATCCAGCTCGCCCCGCCGGTCATGGCCGATGGCCGACTGCTGTGGGCGCTGGCCCGCGACAACGGGCTCGATGAGAACTCTCCCTATGCCTACGTGATGTGGTGCCGGGACTTCGCCGCGACCTCCGTCGTCGCCCGGGATGCTGAGGGTACGCCGCGGGGGTTCGTCATCGGTCATGTGCGACCGGACGCCCCCGACACCTACTTCCTCTGGCAGGTCGCGGTCGATTCGGCCTGCCGCGGGCGTCGCCTGGCCCGCCGGATGCTCGACTACATCGGCGACCGGATCGCCGAGCGCGGCCTGACCCACCTGGAAGCCACCGTGACGCCGGACAACGCCGCCTCGCGCGCGCTGTTCGGCTCCTTCGCCCGCGATCGCGGGGCGGAGCCGGTGTGGACGCCGCTCTTCGAGCGGGAGCACTTCCCGCAGGACGGCGGGCACACGCACGAGCCCGAAGACCTCGTCCGGATCGGCCCGCTGGGACAGCTGGCCGCTGCGGAGGCGCTGTGGGACTCGGCGGAACTCGCGGCCGAGGCCGATCGCCTGCGCCAGTCGGCGGTCAGCGGCCGGAACTGACCCGCACGTGCGAAGGGGCGGTGCCCCCCGGTGGAGAAGATCGGGGGGCACCGCCCCTTGTTGTTCGCGGCGAATCCGGGCCGGGCGCGCCACCTCTCCGTTGATCTCGGGGATATCGACGTAATTTCGTCGAGAATTCGGTCGATATTGCCGAGATCAACGGGGGTAGCCGGGGCCCAGGTGCGGTCAGCCGCAGGCGACGCCGCTCTTGCGGAGCTTGCCGTTGTAGTCGTTCCCCGGCCCCGTGTGGTCGCCGATCGAGGCGTCGATGTACAGGCACAGGTTCTTCCCGTACACCCTGACCGGACCCGCGTAGTACTTGAACCGGCCCTGGTCCTCGTCGTAGTTGTTCTTCCAGCGGTCCTCGGCCCAGCGGGAGTTGAACATCTGGATGAACATCGGGGTCTCCTTGCCGTAGCGGAAGGCGCTGGGCCGCTTCGCGAGGACCGCGCAGTTCCACCCGCTGCCCGCGTCGTAGTACACCTTCACGTCGCTGATGTAGTAGGTGCTGCCGTCGAGCATGTCCTTCATCGGGACCGGGTAGCTGCGCACCAGGTTGCCGCTGCAGCCGTACCCTCCGGCGTGCGCGGGCGCGGAGACGACCGCCTGCAGCGCGAGGGCGCTGACCAGGACGGCGACGACCGAGACCGCCTTCTTCACCATGTTCACTTCGATAGCTCCTTGTGGGGGTAAGGAGTGGTCATTCCGGGGGTGTGAACATAGCGAAGAACTCGGTTAAAAGGGGCATTTGCCGCCCAATTTCGGCCCTGACCGAAATGAATACCCCGATGTGCGAGGGCCGTGACCCGGGGCACGCGTTGCGGGCCTCGGGCCACGGCCGCTCCGTTGTGTGCGACCAGGGTCGGCTGGTGCCGGGACCGCTCTAGGGCCTGTTTTTTGAATCGGCGGGTGGAGTGGGGCTCGCGCTGGCAATCTTGGTGAGCGTGTCCGGCCGTCATGAACTCACCGATGCCGAGTGGGCCCTGCTCGCCCCGCTCATGCCCGACAACCCGCCCAAAGGCGGCCAATGGGCCGACCACCGCCGCGTCATCAACGCCGTGCTGTTCCGAACCCGCACCGGGATCCCCTGGCGTGACCTGCCCGAACGCTACGGCCCCTGGGAGACCGCGGCCGGGCGCCACCGCCGCTGGTGCCTGGACGGCACCTGGCAAAGGATCGCCGACCGGCTGCGCATCGACGCCGCCACCGGAGAAGACCTGGTGGTCGGCATCGACTCCACCAGCGTGCGCGCCCACTCCCACGCCGCCGGAGCCGCGAAAAAGGGGAAGCGGTACGGGACGAAGCGGACGGCTCGGAAGCACTGGGACGTTCCCGGGGCGGGCTGACCACCAAGATCCACCTGATCGCCGACCAGCGCAGGCGGCCGCTGGTGACCGCGACCAGCCCCGGCCAGCGCGGTGACGCGCCCATGTTCGAGCCGCTGATGGTCGCCCTGCACCTGCCCCGCTCGGTCGGGCGCCCCCGGACCAGGCCCGACCGGCTGCTCGCGGACAAGGCCTACTCCTCAGCGGCGATCCGCTCCCACCTGAGCAGGCGCGGTATCAAGGCGACCATTGCCCAGCCCGCCGACCAGCGGGCCAATCGCAGGCGCAGGGGATCGGCGGGCGGTCGGCCCCCGGCTTTCGACCGGGGTGCCTACCGCGGCCGCAACACTGTAGAACGGGCGATCAACCTGCTCAAGCAGAACCGGGCCGTGGCCACCAGGTACGACAAGCGCGCCGCGATCTACGACGGGACCGTCCAGCTCGCCTCGATACGGATCTGGCTACGCGACCTCACCCGTTCGAAAAACACTGCCTAGCTGTCCGCGCCGTCCTGGCCGCCCTGACGGCCGCGCATGCGGATGATCAGGATGACGATCAGCGCGATGATCGCGATTCCGCCGATGACCGCGCCCACGGGGCCCAGCGACTGCATCGGGTCGCTGGACGCGGCAGGCTCGCCTTCGTCGGTGGAAGTGCCGTCCTGGGTGTCGGAGCCCGCCGTGTCGTCCGGGCTGGGCGCGGCGGTGTCCGCGTCCTCGGCCGCCGCCTCGTTGTCGGCGACGGCCTCCTCGGAGACGCTGAACGTGAGCTTCTCCTCCAGCGGGTGGCCGTCGGCGGAGACGATCCGGTAGGCGATCGTGTACTCGCCCGCGGCGTCGAGGGGCCGGAGGTCGGTCGCGGCCGTGGGGCCGTCGAGCCGGACGTCGCCCTCCTCGTAGGTGTCGCCGTCCGGGCCCGTGACGACGATGGCGTTGCCGCCGTCGTTCACGTCGGCGTTGAAGGTGAGCGTGACCTCCTCGGGGGCCTTGTCGAGCTTCGCGCCGTCCTTCGGTGAGGAGTCGATGAGCGCGTTGTGCGCCAGGGCCGCTGGAGCCAGGCCGATGCCCAGCAGTAGGGAGGCCGTGAGCGAGGCGAGCGTGACGGCGCTGCGTCGCGCCGTGAACGTGTGAGGCATGGGGTGAGGTGACCTTTCCGGCCGTTGGTATCCGTCAGATGGTGTGGGGACGCGCGTGGAGCGCGTCGATCCTGAGTTGGAGACGCTCAGCCGGTGACGGCGGCCCCCGGGTGCGCTCGCGGCGCAGCATGCGCGGGCTCGGTCGTGCGGGGGTCGGGTCGGGTGCGCCGGTGCGCGGATCGGCGATCGGGAGGACCGCGGGCGGTAGCAGGGGCGGCAGGGCGGCGGTCAGCAGCCGCAGGAGAGTCCACAGGCACCGCTCACCGTGCGCGAGGAGGGCGGCCGCCAGGAGCGCCGCCCACAGGTGCCCGGCCAGCATGCCGGGGGAGAAGCCCACGACACCGAGGGCGTGGGTGAGCGGGGCCGATCCGTGGCCCGGCGCTGGGTGGGCGCTGTGCTCCCCCGCGGCGGTGGGAGAGGCCGCACTCAGGCCCTGGAAGACGAGGTGCAGGCCGACCTGGGCCGCGGCGAGGACGGTGAAGATCTCGCAGAACCCGCGCTGGCACCGGGTGAACCGGACCAGCAGCACGGCCATGAGGGCGGTGGCCGCGGCGAAGGCGCCGGGGGCGATGGGCGAACCGGCCCAGACCGCGTGCCCACCCCAGGCCAGGCCGGTGCACGCCACGGCGAGCACCGCCGTGCGTATGACCCGGAGGGGGCCGCCACCTGGGGACCGCACGACTCCCGAACCTAACCGAGAACATCGGTGGCGTGAAGCCGCCGGCGGGTCGTCCACGACCCCGCCGGCGGCTTCACGCCACCTACCGCCGGAACCGCGGATCAGCTGGCGGGTGCCAGCTCGCGGCGCATGTAGCGGCGCTCCTCGGGGCTGGTCCCGCCCCACACGCCGTGCGCCTCTCCGGCGGCCAGCGCCCACCGCAGGCACTCTTGGCGAACAGTACAGCTGCGGCAGACGGCCTTGGCGAGCTCCGCGTCGTGCTGCCCCGGCCCGGTCGTGCTCACCGGGAAGAACAGCTCCGGGTCGTACTGTCGGCAGGCTCCCTGCGCGACCCAGTCTTCGCTTTCGTGGTAGAGGCGGTTCACCAGGCGCCCTCCGTTCCCTGGCTCGATGTCCGGTGGGGCGAGACGGAGCTCCACCGGCCTGTTGAGACCTCGCATGTCGAGACCCGTGCGCGTTGAGACTCCCGCGCGACGACATGCGCGAGACCGCGTAGACGAGCTTCAGCGCGCCGCGACCGATTGTAGTACTACGAAGAGTCGTACTACGCAAAGTCTGCTAAAAATTCGGCTCCCTTTCAAGGTGCCGAAGAGCTCCTTGGTCACAGTCGCATAACGTGCGCGTCACGAAAAAGACTTCGTCCCGTCGGATAATGTTTCGCGATATTCGGTCCGGCCCCCGTTGGGGTCTGATCCGCGCGCTGGTGGGTCCTTCCGCACGTCGGGTGGAGCGATCAATGCCTGTCTCGGCTCTGTCGCGACCATTCACCCGAATTTGTGTGAGGTAGCCCACCCTTAAGATTTGCTGCGCTTGCTCTATGTTTGAACGGCGATAGGCGGGATACTCGTCATGTCCCTCCCGCTCGCGGGGTCCGGAACCGGCCCGGATCGCGTTCCGAAACCGCTGGTGAGTACGGCGTCTGCGGGGGGTGAGCGGGTGCGGACTGAAGCCCCCGCGATGGCGACGGATTGTGACGGTAGGCGCTAAATAAACAAGCCCTACCCGAGGAAACGGGCTCGAAACATAGTTTCCGCAGCCACGAAAAACGCTGCTCAGGAACGTTCGCTATGTTCCTTCGACGTGCCTCATACACAGATCGACGCCGGAACCCGCGGCCGACCGGACACCGGGGATCACCCCGCAGTAGTCAGTCTCACCGTGGGTCCCGTTCGCATGCGCTCGATCTGTCGTGTCGGCGCCGATAGTGCCGCACGCGTCCCCGCGACGACAGAGGGCACTCCCGCACCGGGCGACTTCGGCTCCCGCGCCCCTTCCGCTCTTTTGGCGCGGGAGCGCGGAGCGGCCCATGCCGCACCGGTGCGGACCCTGAACTTCGACACCCAGCAGTGGCCGCAGGAGGTCCCCAAGGGACGCGTCCCCGGGGAACCCGTGCGGCTCGGCCCGCTATCCGCTACGCGACGGGCCACGACCAACCATCCGTCCTGACCACCCCGTCGTCACCGCCCCGAGCCCACGAACCTGGGGAAAGGAACCAAGGAACACACGATGGAGATCTTCGACCGCCTCGAATCCGAAGTCCGGAGCTACTGCCGTAGTTGGCCGGTCGTCTTCAACGAGGCGCGAGGCAGCTACATCTACGACGAGTCGGGGCGGCCTTACCTCGACTTCTTCGCGGGTGCCGGTTCCCTGAACTACGGGCATAACAACCCGGTCCTGAAATCCAAACTCATCGACTACCTCGCGAGCGACGGCGTCGTGCACAGCCTCGACGCCTACACCACGGCGAAGCAGGAGTTCCTGCAGACGTTCGGTGACGTCATCCTGGGCCCGCGCGGGCTCGACTACAAGGTGCAGTTCCCCGGCCCGGCCGGGAACAACGCCGTCGAGGCCGCCCTCAAGCTGGCCCGGAAGATCACCGGCCGCGAGGTCATCGTCAACTTCACCAACAGCTTCCACGGCATGACGCTGGGCGCGCTCGCCGTGACCGGCAACTCGATGAAGCGTGGCGGCGCGGGGGTGCCGCTGACGCACGTCAACACCATGCCGTACGACAACTACATGGACGGCGAGACGCCGGACTTCCTGTGGCTGCGCAGCGTCCTTGAGGACAGCGGCAGTGGCCTGGACAAGCCGGCCGCCGTCATCGTCGAGACGGTGCAGGGCGAGGGCGGCATCAACGCCGCCAGCGCCGAGTGGCTGCGCGGGCTCGCCGCCCTGTGCGAGGAGCACGGCATCCTGCTCATCGTCGACGACATCCAGATGGGCTGCGGGCGCACCGGCGGCTTCTTCAGCTTCGAAGAGGCCGGCATCAAGCCGGACATCGTCACGCTGTCCAAGTCGATCAGCGGCTACGGCATCCCGCTCGCCCTCACGCTGTTCAAGCGTGAGCTGGACGTGTGGGGCCCGGGCGAGCACAACGGGACCTTCCGTGGCCCCAACCCCGCCTTCGTCACCGGCACCGCCGCGCTCGACACGTTCTGGCGCGACGACGAGCTGCAGAAGGCCACCCTCGCCAAGGGTGAGCTCATCCGCACGCGCCTCACCGCCATCGCCGAGGAGTTCGCCGAGGCCGGGGCGCACGTGCGTGGCCGCGGCATGGCGGCCGGCCTGGCCTTCGAGCGTGAGGGCGCCGCCTCGGCGCTCAGCCGCGAGGCCTTCCAGCGCGGCCTGCTCGTCGAGACCTCCGGTCCCGAGGACGAGGTCGCCAAGCTCCTCCCCGCGCTCACCACGACCGAGGAGGAGCTGGAGCAGGGCCTGGACATCATGGCCGAGGCCGCGCGCGCCGCGGTGAAAATCTCGCAGCCCGCATAAAGCCACTGCGCAGGCGCGGCCCGAGCCGCACAATTGCAGTGGATGAACACCCGAGGGTCCCGGCGTGTCGCCGGGACCCCGCGTTCGGTCGCTCGCGGCCGAAACGAGTCATGAGGAGTACAAGAGCGTGATCGTTCGCAGCCTGAAGGACGTCG
The DNA here is from genome assembly GCF_002263495.1 of Nocardiopsis gilva YIM 90087. NCBI lineage: Bacteria > Bacillati > Actinomycetota > Actinomycetes > Streptosporangiales > Nocardiopsidaceae > Nocardiopsis > Nocardiopsis gilva. Next base: position 1,188,000 of record NZ_CP022753.1, read on the forward strand.
ACGGCACCGACGCCGATGTCCAGACCGAGAACTGGCGCAGCCGCCGGATCATCCTTGCCAAGGAGGGCGTGGGCTTCTCGTTCCACGAGACCGTCCTGTACGCGGGGACGGAGACGAGCATGTGGTACGCGAACCACGTCGAGCTCGTGCACTGCATCGAGGGCGAGGCCGAGCTCACCAACGACGAGACCGGGGAGAAGTTCACCATCACCCCGGGCACGCTCTACCTGCTCAACGGGCACGAGAAGCACACCATTCGGCCCAAGACCGACTTCCGGGTGCTGTGCGTCTTCAACCCGCCGGTGACCGGTCGCGAGGTGCACGACGAGAACGGTGTCTACCCCCTGCTGACCGAAGAGGACGACAGCGCCAAGGAGAGCCTGGCCACGGCCGAGTAGCGCGTGGTGCGGGTGCGGGCGCGCCGACCCGCGCGCCCGCACCCGCCCTCACCCCCTCCTCCTGGTGGGAGCGAGTGTGCGGACCACCGGAATAGGGCACCCTCGTTGAGCAGGGAAGAAAAGAAAAGAGCCTGACCCGCAAGAAGCACACGATCGAGAGCGCGAAGGAGAGAGACCCCGAGGGGTATAGCCATGACTGCGTTGACGACCGACTTCGAGCAGCCGACCATGGACGACTACCCGACCCGCAAGGACGGTTTCCCGTCCCTGCTCTACCGGCGGGACGCCGTGGTCTTGGGCGAGGGAGACGGCCCAATCGACCGCGCCACGCTGGACTCCTACGACGACAAGGGCTACCTGCAGGTCGAGCAGCTGCTCACGCCCGAGGAACTGGAGAAGTACCGCGCCGAGCTGCGCCGCCTCAGTGAGGACCCGGAGCTGAGGAAGGACGAGCGCGTCATCGTCGAGCGGCAGTCCGACGAAGTCCGGTCCATCTTCGAGGTCCACAAGATCAGCGACGTCATCGCCGAACTGGTCCGTGACCCGCGCGTCGTCGGCCGCGCCCGGCAGATTCTGGGCAGCGACGTCTACGTGCACCAGAGCCGCGTCAACTCCAAGCCCGGGTTCAGCGGCAGCGACTTCTTCTGGCACTCCGACTTCGAGACCTGGCACGCCGAGGACGGGATGCCCCGGATGCGCGCGGTGAGCATCTCCATCGCGCTCACCGACAACTACGAGCACAACGGCTCGCTGATGATCATGCCGGGCTCGCACAAGACGTTCGTCTCCTGTGTCGGCGAGACCCCGGAGAACCACTACAAGGCGTCCCTGAAGCAGCAGGAGGTCGGCACGCCCGACCAGGACAGCCTGTCGATCCTCGCCGCCAAGCACGGCATCGACGTGCTCACCGGTCCCGCCGGCGGCGCCATCATGTTCGACTCCAACTGCATGCACGGTTCCAGCGGCAACATCACGCCGTTCCCGCGGTCGAACATCTTCATCGTGTTCAACAGCGTGGAGAACACCTGCGGGGAGCCCTTCGCGGCGCCCACGCCCCGCCCGCCGTTCCTCGGCGCGCGCGACTTCACTCCCGTGGTCTGATTCGGGACGGCGGCCCCGGCCGCGTTTTTGATCGTTATTGGCCGGACCCGGCCGTAACTAGTGCATAACGCGGGATTTCGCTTGTGCTGAAAGCGGCAAAGAATAAGCCGCACATTTACGCAGACAAGCGCCATGCGCGGGCCCACGGCCTGCCGACGTGACATCGGAGGTGCCCTGAGGCGACCCTGAGCACGGGCGGACCTCCGGCGTTCACGCACGTACATCCCGCACGACAGCACGGCGCTCCCTCCGGTGCAGGAGGGGGCGCCGTGCTCGTTCCTGAGGAGACACGAGATGACGACGATCAGAGGAAGCGGCATGGACCGGCGCCGCTTCCTGGCGAGAACGGGCGGGGCCGCGGTGGCCGCGCTGATGGGGCCGACGTTACTCAGCGGCTGCTCCCGCGTCGGGACCGGAAACACCTTCGACCGCGTCCGGGAGCAGGGCTACATCAACGTCGGCTTCGCCAACGAGGCCCCCTACGGCTACACCGACCTGGCCACCGGCAAGCTCACGGGGGAGTCGCCCGAGCTGGCCCGCGCGATCTTCGCCGAGCTGGGCGTCGACGACCTCCGCGGCGTCCCCGTCAGCTTCGACGGCCTGATCCCCGGGCTCATCGGCGGCCAGTTCGACATGGTCGCCGCGGGGATGGCCATCGTCCCCGACCGCTGCCGGCAGGTGGCGTTCACCAACCCCGACTACCTCAGCCGCACCGCCTTCCTGGTCCCCGAGGGTAACCCCGCCGGTATCGAGAACTTCTCGTCGATCGCCGAGAACCCCGACATCACCCTCGCGGTCATGAACGCGACCGTCGAACAGCAGATGGCCGCCCAGGCCGGAGTCCCCACCGCCCAGGTGCAGACCGCCCCCGACACCCCCAGCGCCTACGAGCTGCTGGAGACCGGACGCATCGACGCGGTCGCGCTGACCGCGATCTCGCTGCGCTGGATCCTCAAGACCCGCGGCGGACCCTTCGAGGTGACCGAGGCGTTCTTCCCGGTCGTCGACGGTCAGGAGGTCATCGGCGGCGGCGGATACGCGCTGCGCCAGGAGGACACCGACATGCTCGCGGCCTTCAACGAGAAGCTGGAGGAGTTCAAGGAGAGCGGGCGGCTGCTGGAGATCATCGAGCCGTTCGGGTTCTCCGAGGACGAGCTTCCCGGCGACCTCACGGCCCAGCAGCTGTGTTCGGCATGAACCCCGGGGAGCCGCAATGACTTTCTTCACCGACTCACTTCCGCTCTACCTCAACGGCGCCTGGTACACGCTGCTCATCACGCTCGGCGGGTGCGCGCTCGCGTTCGTGATCTCGATGGTCGTCGGCATCGTCGGCGCGATGCGCAACCCCTGGGCCCTCGCCGCCGCCACGGTCTACGTCGAGGTGTTCCGCGGCGTCGCCGCGCTCGTGCTGATGTTCTGGCTCTTCTACGCCATGCCGCTGGTCACCGGGTACCGGCTGGAACCGGTGTTCGCCGCGATCCTGGCGCTGGGCCTCAACGTGGGCGCCTACGGCGCGGAGAACGTGCGCGGCGCCATCAACGCCGTGCCCAAGGCGCAGTACGAGGCGACCATCGCGCTCAACTTCAGCGCGTTCCAGCGCATGCGCCGGTGCATCCTCCCGCAGGCGTGGGCGCAGATGCTGCCCACGTTCGGCAACCTCGCCATCGAACTGATGAAGGGCAGCGCCGTGGTCTCGCTGATCGCGGTCTCCGACATCACCTTCGTCGCCCAGCAGCTGCGCACGTTCTCCGGTGAGACGTTGCTGGCGTTCGCCAGCGCGCTGGTCATGTACTTCGTGATCGCCCAGCTGATCGTGTTCTTCGTGCGCATGGCCGAACGGCGGGCCAACCGGCGCCTCGGCCGCCTGCCCGCACCGGCCAAACCGTCGTGGGTGGCGCGGGCGCTGATAAGCGCGGGGCGTGAGAAGGAAGGGGCGGCCTGATGTTCGACTGGGGATTCGTCGGCGAGGCACTGCCCGACCTGCTCACGGGACTCCGCTACACCCTGCTGGCCACGGCGTTCGGTTACGTGCTGGCGCTGGTGCTCGGCCTGGTGGTCGCGATGACCCGCCGGGCCGCGCCGCGGCCGATCGCCGCGGTGGTCTTCTGGGTCATGGAGTTCATCCGCTCCACGCCCCTGCTGGTGCAGCTCTTCTTCATCTTCTACGTGCTGCCGGGCATCGGGATCTCGCTGAGCCCGCTGACCGCCGGTGTCATCGGGCTGGGCGTGCACTACGCGGCCTACACCGCCGAGGTCTACCGCTCCGGGATGGAGGGCGTCCCCAAGGGCCAGTGGGAGGCCGCCCGGGCGCTCAGCCTGCCGGTGCGGCGCACCTGGTCGGCGGTGGTCCTGCCGCAGGCGATCCGCAGGGTGATCCCGGCCCTGGGCAACTACCTGATCGCGATGTTCAAGGACACGCCCCTGCTGTTCGCCATCACCGTGCCCGAGATGATGTTCGAGGCCAACCGCCTCGGCGGCACGCACTTCAAGTACCTGGAGACGATCTCCGCCGTCGGCGTGCTGTTCATCATCGTCAGCGCGCTGTCCGCCGTCCTGATCCGAACCCTGGAGCGACGCTATGCCGCGGTCTGACGACAACCACACCAACCGTCCCGATGCCGAAAGCGACGCGGGTGCGGTCCCCCATGCGCGCGCCGAGAACGGGCAGAGCGGGGGAGGCGACGACCAGCCGCTGATCCGCTTCGAGAAGGTCGTCAAGCGGTATGGCGACAACGTGGTGCTCCGCGAGCTCGACTTCGCGGTCGACGCCGGGCAGCGGGTGACCCTCATCGGCCCCAGCGGGTCGGGCAAGACCACCATCCTGCGGCTGCTGATGACGCTGGAGCGCATCAACGGCGGCGTCATCTGGGTGAACGGCGATCCCCTCAGCCACATGTACAAGTCGGGGGACGGCGGCGAGCTGGTCCCGGCCACCGAGAAGTACCAGCGCGAGGTCCGCAAGAAGATCGGGATGGTCTTCCAGCAGTTCAACCTGTTCCCGAACATGAGCGTGCGGCGCAACATCACCGAGGCGCCCGTCTACAGCCTGGGGATATCCCGGGACGAGGCGGACCAGCGGGCCGAGGAGCTGCTGGAGATGGTCGGGCTGAGCGACAAGATCGACGCCCACCCCACGCGGCTGTCCGGTGGCCAGCAGCAGCGGGTGGCGATCGCGCGGGCGCTGGCGATGCGCCCGGAGATCCTGCTGCTCGACGAGGTCACCTCGGCGCTGGACCCGGAGCTGGTGGCCGGCGTGCTGGACGTGCTGCGCGAGATCGCGCGCACCACGGACATCACGATGCTCTCGGTGACCCATGAGATGGGGTTCGCCCGCGACGTCTCGCACCGGGTGCTGATGTTCGACCAGGGCCAGATCCTGGAGGAGGGGCCGCCCGAGCAGATCTTCGGCGACCCGCAGGAGGAGCGCACCAAGTCCTTCCTGCACGCGGTGCTGGAGAGCAGCTGAGCCCGGGAGGGCGGCGGACGCGGCGTGCCCGCCGCCGACGCCGCCCTCCACGCTCGGACGCCGGATGTGCCATGCCACCCTGGATGCATGGCACGCCTGCTCATCGTTCACCACACGCCGTCTCCGTCCATGCAGACCCTGCTCGAATCGGTGCTGGAGGGCGCGCGCAACGACGAGATCGAGGGCGTCGAGGTGGTGACGCGCCCGGCGCTCGGAGCCACCGTGCCCGACGTGCTCGCGGCGGACGCCGTCATCGTCGGCACCACCGCGAACATCGGCTACATGGCCGGCGCCGTCAAACATTTCTTCGACACCGTGTACTACCCCTGCCTGACCGACACGACCGGGCTGCCCTACGCCCTTTACGTACACGGCAACAACGACACCACCGGGGCCGTGCGCGCGGTGGAGGCCATCGCCAAGGGGATGTCGTGGGAGCGACACCGACCGCCGGTCTCCGTCATCGGGGAGGTGGGCCGCGACGACCGTGAGGCGTGCTGGGAGCTGGGCGCGGTCTGCGCGCTGGCGGCCCTGGAGCGGTCCGGCGAGGAATGATCGGACGAGGGGGTCACCCCCAAGGAATTGCGACATACGGTAGTCATTGCATTACTTTTAGCTTCTCTCGGGGCAGACTGATGCTCTGACCAGGGGGAGAAGCGCGTGGCAATGGCATACAGGTGGGCACTGGCGGCCGGTCTGCTGTGCGGTGCGGCGGCGCTGGCGATCGCTCTGTCCGTGCGTGACGTGCACTTCTATGACCTGACGTGGTTGGACGCCCCCGTCCCGGGCGGTGTGGCTCCCCGCGCTCACAGGCGTCGTGCTGGCCTGGGTGCTCACTGACCGCGACTACCTGCGCGACCTCGATGAGCGCACGTGGCGCGCGCTGCGCGGCCACCCGGTCGGGGCCGAGCTGACCTGGCTGATGATCTTCCTCGCCTGCTTCGTCGGCGGGGCTGCCTTCCTCGCGGTCGTGTTCGGGCGGGTGCTCGCGGGGGTGCCCTTCACCCCGGTGGTGCGCGTCATCTTCTTGTTCCTGCTGCCGATCCTGTTCGTCGACCGCGCCGGGTTCACGCTCACCGGATACGGCGCCGCCATGCCCGCGCACGTCCTGCGCGTCACCGAGCGCAAGCGCTGGCTGGGGGTGATCCCGCTGCTCGCCTGTTGCGGCGTGGCGGCCGTATCGGTGTACCCGGCGTCCCCGCCGACGCCGAAGCTGGTGGTCCTCGCGGCCGCGGTCGGGTTCATCACGGTCGCCATCCCCGAGGAGATCTTCTTCCGCAGCATGGTGCAGTCCCGGCTGGAGCGGCTGACCGGGCGCTGGCCCGGAATTCTGCTCACCTCACTGCTCTATGCCCTGACCTACGCGTTGCTGGGCACTTACAACGAGTTCAGCCCCCTGCCCGAAGGCGACATGCGCTCCGATCTCGTGCACGCGCTGCTGATCTACGGGTTCTCGGTGTGTTCTACGGATACGTCTGGGTCTGCTACCGCAACCTGTGGCTCACCGTCGTGCTGCACGGAGCACTCACCCTCGTCGTCGCGTCCCCGCACTACTCATTCTTTGACCAATGCCGCGAATGGTCACGTAACAGTGCCATTCAGGTAAAGTGCTGGTGAGGGGCCTGTACCCCGTTTTCCGATGCGCGGACGTCCCCGCTGCTCCGCGCGGCCCCAAGAGCCAGATGCCGGTGTGTCCGGCTATTCGTGTGTCACCGAAGCGGTCCGGTCGTGGCGTGCGCCCCGGGCGTGAGAGGGGAGAGATCAAACCGAGCACGGCCTCTGCGGCCCCGACGACGCCGACGAACACGAGCCGTCGAGCGCGGATCACCGAGCGCGCCATTGTCTTGGCCGGGTTTGCGATCTTCCTCACAGCCGGGATGGGCCTGCTGGTCACCGGCCACACCACCATCCCCGGCTCCGAGGACTATCGGCCGGGACCGCTGTGGACGCTGTGGGTCCCCGTCGCCGCGGTGCTCCTCCTCATCCGGGTGCTGCCGTGGCGCATCCCCGACAGTGACATGAACCAGCGGGTCCGCGAGCGGCTGGCAGGGCGCTCGTCCCGGCGCGAAATCGCCCTGCTGCTCGGCTGCATGGTCGGCTTCTACCTCGGCGACGTGGTTCTCTACCCGGTGTTCTGCCTGGTCGACGCGTCGCTGTGCGCGCTGTCCTACTACACCTCCAAGGTGTTCTTCCTGTTCATCCTGCCGATCGTGTTCATCGGCAGCTACGGCATCATGCGCCACGTCAGCGGACCCGACCTGGGCGGCCTGGCGGTGCGAGCGCGCGAACCGTGGCGCTGGGCGGGGCTGGGGGCCGTCATCGCCTACCTGGCGATGGTCTTCGCGCCATGGGCGTCGCACCCGCCCGACCTGGGAAGAGTGCCGGCGAGCTACGCGCTGCTGGTGGTGCTCGCTCTGAGCGTTGTGGGGACCTCGCTGCTGGAGGAGGTCTTCTTCCGCGCGATGCTGCAGACCCGGCTGGAGATGCGGTTCGGCCGCTGGCCCGGCATCGTTCTCGCGGCCCTGTGCTACGGGGTGACCGGCATCGTCGCCAAGAGCTACCCCGAGAACCTGTGGGTCGCACTCGGCCTGGCGATCAGCGTGCAGGGCGTGGCCGGGCTGATGTACGGCTACCTCTGGTCGCGCTATCGCAACATCTGGCTCAACTTCCTGCTGCACACCTGCGCGACCACGCTCGCCTTGATCCCACTGACGGAGAGCCTCGCCGGGCGCCCGTGATCGCGTCGGTGTCGGCGCGGACTCCGCCGCGCCGACACCGACCCCCGACATACGCCGAGGAATCGATTGGTCCACACCCTGGCGGACTACTGGTACTTACCGCAGGTGCGGCACTTTCCCGAGGAATTGCTGCTGTTGGGCGCTCCGCAGTGTCGGCACACCCAGGTATCGGTCGCACCGGGGCCGCGGCAATAAGCGCGCACAGCGATCATTCGGGAATCGGCCACCCTGTCGATATGGACCAGGTGCCGCACGTGGTGGGGGATGGATTCGGCCTCGGAACCCGGCAGCAGGACGGTCTTGGGGGTGCCATCGAGGCAGTCGGCGATCCGGGCCCACGCGCGTGGCGTCATCTGGACCTCCTTCAGCGAGAGCCCATCGTATAAAGGACGCTTCCGTCGTCGCTTAATGTCGGGGGAATAGCGCTGTTCGACCGCACCGGATCGCACACGGGGGAGCCATGACCGCATCGAATGGCACGATTCTGGCCGAGGAATTGCTGCTGATCTGCCACGATCCGGCCACCGGACGCCCACTGGCCGATTCCACCCGGGTGCAGGTGGCGCTCGCCGGGGCACTGCTCGCCGACCTCGCGCTCGCCGACCGGATCCGGATCGACGGGCGCGGCTACGTCTACGCCCAGCACCCGGCCCCGAGCGGCGACCCCGATCTGGACGCGCTGGCCCAGCGCATCGCGATGGAGCAGCGCCACCGCAAGCTCAAGTGGTGGGTGCAGAAGACCATGTCGAACAAGCTCAGAACGGGGCTGCTCTATCGGGTGGCGTACCGCGGCCTGATGCGCCACGAGCAGGACCACGTGCTGGGCATGTTCCCGTGGAACCGCTACCGCCCGGCGGACCCGGCCGCCCACGCGTGGCGGCGGGAGTCGATGCGTGCGGTGCTGGTCGGGGAGCGCGCGCCTGACCCCGCCACGGTGGTCCTGCTGGCGCTCGCGGGTGCCATGCGCGTCGACGGCAAGCTCTTCCCTGAGCTACGGGGAAACGAACGCAGGCGGTTGATGAAGACGGTCGTCGCGAACGACGGGATCGGCCAGGTCGTCCGCAATGTGATCCAGTCGATCGAGGCGTCGACGGCCGTGGTCATCGGCGCGGCCGCCACGGGCGGTGCCGCGGGAGGCAGCTGACAGCTGACGGTTGACGGTTGACGGTTGACACTGCCGCTCCGCAGCGGCCGGTGCCGCGCCTTGCTGCAGGCGCCCGGAATCACCGGCTCCCACCAGCGTTCACCAGCTCCGTCGCGCTCCCGTACCGCACGTCTCCCGCTGCTCCCCGGCCCTACTCTGAGCCCCGGTGGCCCCCGGTGCGGACGCGGGCGATTTGTACCGATCAGGGCCATATGCGAGAAGATCGGGGTGGACGTTGCAAGTGAGGTGCGCGTAACCCCGAAGAACGGGTATGGACTACGCGAAGTCGTTAGGACACGGACATAACACTGTCCGTGCGCGTTCATGCCAACAGGGGAGTTTGCGGACCGTGAGCGTGGAACCGGTGTACATGGGGCAGAGTGGCGACAACCTTCCAGCGGAACGCTACCTGGATCGTGAGGAGGGCTGGCTGCGCTTCAACCAGCGTGTGCTCGAGCTCGCCGAGGACACCGAGATCCCCCTCCTAGAGCGCGCCCGCTACCTCGCCATCTTCTCCAGCAACCTCGACGAGTTCTTCATGGTGCGGGTCGCCGGGCTCAAACGCCGCCTGGCCACCGGCATCGCCGTGGCGTCGCCCAGCGGCCACCACCCCCGCGACCTGCTAGAGCGCATCTCCGAGGTCACGCACGATCTGATGGTGCGCCACGCCCGCTGCTTCCACGGCTCGGTCCGCCCCGCCCTCGCCGAGGCGGGCATCCGCATCCTGCGCTGGGACGACCTGGAGGAGACCGACCGCCAGCGCATGCACCGGTTCTTCCGGCGGTCCATCTACCCCGTGGTGACCCCGTTCGCGGTCGACCCCGCCCATCCGTTCCCCTACGTCTCCGGGCGCTCCCTCAACCTCGCGGTCACCGTCTCCGATCCGCAGACCGGGCGCGACACCTTCGCCCGCATCAAGGTCCCCTCGGTGCTGCCGCGCTTCATCGAGGTCTACAGCGAGCACTTCGTGCCGGTCGAGGACGTCATCTCCGCGCACCTGCCGCAGCTGTTCGAGGGCATGGAAGTCAAGGAGCACCACGCCTTCCGCGTCACCCGCAACGTCGACCTCGAAGTCGACGAGGACGAGACCGACGACCTCGTCCAGTCGCTGGAGAACGAGCTGCTGCGGCGCCGCTTCGGCCCCCTGGTGCGGCTGGAGGTCGAGGAGACGATCTCCGACGACGTGCTCGACATCCTGTGCAAGGAACTCGGCGCCGAAGAGGAGGAGGTCTACCGGGTGCCCGGGCCGCTCAACCTGGCCGGGCTGGACCAGATCGCCGACCTCGACCGCCCCGAGCTCACCTTCTCGCCGATGGTGCCCGTCGAACCCCGCCGCCTGATGAACGACGACGTCCTCGCGGCGATCCGCGAGCGCGAGCTGCTGGTCCAGCACCCCTATGAGTCGTTCACGGCCACCACCGAGCGGTTCATCGCGACGGCCGCCACCGATCCCAACGTCGTGGCGATCAAGCAGACCCTCTACCGCACCAGCGGTGACTCCCCGATCGTCACCGCGCTGATCGAGGCGGCGCGCGCGGGCAAGGAGGTCACGGTGCTCGTCGAGATCAAGGCGCGGTTCGACGAGCAGAACAACATCCAGTGGGCGCGCAAGCTCGAAGACGCCGGGTGCCACGTGGTCTTCGGTGTCGTCGGCCTCAAGACGCACTGCAAGCTCTCCCTGGTCGTGCGCCGGGAGGACGACGGCTCCTTGCGCCGCTACTGCCATGTCGGTACCGGCAACTACAACCCGAAGACCGCCCGCATCTACGAGGACTTCGGGCTGTTCAGCACCGACCCCGAGGTGGGCGAGGACCTGAGCGACCTGTTCAACCAGCTGACCGGCTTCTCCCGGAAAAAGGAGTACCGGCGGCTGCTCGTCGCGCCCGGCGGGCTGCGCGAGTCGCTCATGTGGCAAATCCAGAACGAGATGAACAAGCACGCCCAGGGCGATCCCGCGCGCATCCGGATGAAGGTCAACTCGCTGGTCGACGAGGAGATCGTCGACGCCCTGTACGAGGCGTCCCGGGTGGGTGTCCCCATCGACCTGTGGGTCCGGGGCAGCTGCGTGCTGCGTCCGGGGATCCCCGGGCTGTCCGAGACGATCCGCGTCCGCAGTATCCTCGGACGGTTCCTGGAACACTCACGCGTCTTCATCTTTGAGAATGGGGGGGAACCGCAGGTCTGGATCGGAAGCGCCGACCTCATGCCGCGCAACCTCGACCGGAGGGTCGAGGCGCTCATCCGGGTGACGGATCCCGAGCACCGGATGCGCCTGGTGGGAATGTTGGATCTGGCGATGGCGGAGAGCACCTCCTCCTGGCGGATGGAGTCCGACGGCGGGTGGACGCGCGTCACCCGCGACGCCTCGGGCGAGCCGCTGCTGGATCTGCAGAACACCCTGCGCGGCGACCGTCACCTGCGGGCCGTCGATGGCTGAAAAGACCGACACCCACACCGAGACCGCCGCCGACGCGGTCGACCCGGCCGCCTATATCCCGGAGGACGCCAGTATCACCAGCGCGTTCCCGGCCCGGGACACCGCCCCGGCCGGGTACATGGAGCCCATCCGCGCCGCGGGTGCGGTCCTCTGGCGCGACGTTGACACTGGCACCCCCGACGGTCCGGGCCGCGGCAAGGAACGCCAGGTCGCCCTCATCCACCGGCCCGACCGTTTGGACTGGACCCTGCCCAAGGGCAAGGTGAAGAACGGCGAGCACCTGGTCACCGCCGCCGTCCGCGAGGTGACCGAGGAGACTGGGCTGCGCCCGGTGCTGGGCCGCCGCATCCCGCCGCAGCGCTACCTCAAGAGCGGCTGGCCCAAGCAGGTGGAATGGTGGGCCGCCACGGCGTCGGGGCCGTCGTCGTTCGCCCCGAACGAAGAGGTCGACGCGCTGGAGTGGGTGTCGATCCCCGAGGCGCGGGAGCGGCTCAGCTACGACCACGACGTGCAGGTGCTCGACAACATCGTGTCCGGTCCGCTGGAGACGTTCCCGGTGATCCTGATGCGGCACGCGTCGGCAGGAGAGAAGAAGAGCTGGGACGACAACGACCTGCTGCGCCCGCTGGACGAGGTCGGCCGCGCCGACGCGTTGGAGCTGTCCGAGGTGCTGTCCTCCTTCGGTACCCCGCGCGTGGTGAGCTCGGCTGCGGCCCGCTGTACCGAGACGCTGCTGCCCTACGCGGTGGCCCACAACGCGCCGATGCGGACCGAGCGGGCGTTCACCGTGCAGACGGTGGACAAGTCCGCCCCCGCCTACGACCGGCAGGCCGCGCACGACGCCTTCGCCGATCTCCTCAACGAGGGCGAGCCGACGGTCGTGTGCACCCACGGCGAGCTCGTCACCGAGATGATGCGCGACGCGCTGGGCCGGCTGGGCGCCCCGGTGTCCCAGCAGCTGTCGCTGCGCAAGGGCACGTTCTGGGTCGTGCACGTGTCGGCGGCGGACCGCACCCTGGCCGCGATCGAACGCCACACCGTGCGCGGCTGAGGGAACGGCGTCGCGTCCGCCGCCCGGAAGCCGATGCCGGGGTCGGGGCGGCGGCGCCGGAACGGGCTGCGAGGATGCCGTCATGGCCACAAAGAAGGTTGCACGCAGCGTCGTGATCGCCGCTCCGGCGGAGGAGATCTTCGACGTCCTCGCCTCCCCGTACCGCCACCCCGACTTCGACGGGTCCAGCACCGTCAAGGGACAGATCCACGGCCCCGACCGGCTGGAGCTGGGCGCCGAGTTCGGCATGGACATGCGTCTGGGCGTGGGGTACCGCATGACGAACCGGGTCGTGGAGTTCGTGCCCGACCGGCTGATCGCCTGGCGGCACTTGGGTGCGCACCGGTGGCGCTGGGAGCTGGAGCCGCTGGCGGACGGCACCACGCGCGTGACCGAGACCTTCGACTACTCCTACGCGATGTCCTTCGCCTACCAGTTGGCCGGGTGGCCGTCCCGCAACGCCCGCGCGATCGAGCAGACCCTGCCGCGCCTCAAGCTCCTCGTCGAGGACGCTGCCTAGATCGGTTATGGGAGTCGGGTGGAGCGGCCCTGCCCGTGCCCGGGCAGGTTTCTTCCTGCCTCCCCGGCGTTGATCTCGGCGATGTGCACCTCATACCCGCGGGTATGAGGTGCACATCGCCGAGATCAACGCCGGGAATGGTGGTGTGGCGCCGTGCCCGCACCGCCGGAGGCCTGCGGGCGCGCCGTCCCGCTCATGCGTCCGCTGCTCGCCTGCCGCCACCGGCCAGGCCGAAGATCTCCCATCAACCATCTGGAGCGGACCGAGCAGACCGGCCGCCCCGGCCGACGACGGCACCGGAACGGCCCCCGGCAGAGGGGGCCGTGTGCCGCGTCAGCCGTCGGGGGTGAACGGGCCGAACGAGTCCTCGTTGAAGACGATGAATCCGCCGGAGGCGCGGCACTCCTCGGGCAGGTCGAGGCCGGCGACGCGCGGGTCGTCGGCATCCCAGAACTCCCCGCCCGCCTCGATGGTGTCGCCCTCGACGATCGAGCCGAACGAGGGCACCTCCACCCCCCGCTTGCCGCCCTTGCGCACCGGCTCGACACCCGTGGGCCAGATGGGTATGGCCGTGGGGATCTCCTCGTCGCCGACCTCCACGAGGAGGCACCGGCCATCGGGTCGGTAGACGAGTCGTCCGCCGACGGCCATGTCCGGTCCCTCGTCCCGGTTGTGGAGCACAATGCGCGGGTCGGTTCCGGCCATGGAGATCGCGGCGCGGCCCGCGTCATCCGTCGGTTCGGAGGTGGGGGTCGGGTCGTTCGCGGAGGAGGTGCCGGAGGCCGTCGTAGCGTCGGAGGCGCCCGAGCCGCCGCAGGCCGTCACGAGCGCGACGGTCGCCATGGCGAGAAGAGCGGTGACCGCAATCCTCGGTTTCGTCATCGCCTGCATCCATCCTTTTCGGTCTTTTTGTGACGACGCGACAAGCCCCGGTCCTCCGCGTCCCGTGCGCTTTGGACGTCAATGCGCTCCCCGCGGTTCCAGGAAAACAGAAAGGGCGAGGGCGGCGGGTGTCCCACCCGCCGCCCTCAGCATTTTCGATACGGATCGGATCAGCGCTTCCACACCCGATAATTCCGGTGCTCGAACTGGCGGATGGGCGTAAAGGACGCGCGCATTGCGGTATCGCCCTGGGTTTTGATCTTTCCGAAATGGACGCCGTAGGCCGTGCCGCCGTAGTACCAGGGGCCGCCGCTGTCCCCAGGGGCGGACCCGGCGGTGTCGGTGATGACCATGTTCCTCACCGTGCTGCCGTTGGCTCTCCGGTAGCGCACGGTGGCGCAGCTCTTCCCGGAGGCCATGCCGAACTTGCAGACCTTGGTGCCTTTCGGCGGTCGTCCGCCGCGCCGGTCGACATACCGCTTGGAGTTCCAGTCGTGGTAGAAGGTGCGGGTCGCCGTCTTGCCGCCGCGCGAGTAGTAGGCGATGTCGCCCCACGTGCCCTTGTGCCACCACACCCGGGTGACGGTCGTGGAGCCCCCGTCCCTACTGTGGTTGTCGTAGTTGCGCTTCGCCTTGGACCGTCCGCAGTGCCCGGCGGTCGCGATGCGCTTGGTTCCGGTCCTCGTGTGCCGGAGGTTGAACCCGGCCGTGCAGGTCTGCAGTAGTCCGCCGCCTCGGATGTAGCGGTCCTCCGGCTCCGCGGTCGCGTCGCCGACGATCCGCATGTCGACCGGAAACCGGCCGCTCAGTGTCCGCGGGGGCGTGATCTCGGCGATGGCGGCGTCCTGGGCGGCCTGCGTGGTCGCCTGCTCGTCCAGCTCCGCCTCGACGACGATCTCGCCGGTCTCGATCTCGTAGGCCGTAATGGCGTCGGTGACGTCGGGGTGGCGGTAGACGGCGTCATGGGTGCGGTTCTGGGCCGCCGCGAGTTCGGCCTCGGAGAATCCGCGGCCGCCGACCAGCTCGACCTCGACGGGGAGGCGTTCGGCCAGCTTCACCGCCTGCTCCGGGACTTCGTCCTTGAAGCCGAACCAGGCACGGGAGCCGTCCTCGGCGCGCACCGCGCCGGAGAACTCCGCGGGGAACGACGCCTCCAGTTCCTCGGCCGCCGCGGTGAAGTCGGACTGCCAGCCGTGGCGCTCGATGGCCTCCGCGAAGCCGATCCCCTCGTCCTCGGCGAGGGACGTCAGGTCCTCAAGTTCGGCGGCGGGCAGGTCGTCGATCATGACATCGGGGGTGTCGACTGGTCCGTCGGGCCGGTCCGCCATGGCGGACGCCGCTTCTTCGGCCTGTTCGGTGAGGTAGCCGTCGACCGCTTCCTCCAGGGTGATGTCCCGCCTCGCGGCGGACCGCTTGAGGCGGTCGAGGGTCGGCCGCTCGGTCTCCGGCTGCTCGGACGCGGAGAGGACGATGGTGCCCTCCGCCGGTGCCGCGAGCGCGGGGGAGGGGGCAGCGACCAGAATCGGGGTGACCATGGCGGCCGAAACAAGGGCGGCCGCCGTTCGGTGTCTACGTGGCTGAGGCGTGGGGGATATGTTCGACACGGGTCATCCTTCGTGTGGGGGCGCCCCATGTTAAATCAAAATCCGCCTATTTATCATCGCCGGTTTGTGTGGCGATAAAATGGAAGAACCGAGTCCTCCGATTCGACCTTCCAGGTGAATCGGTATTTTCGCGGTCGCCAGATCAGGAATTGGCCGTCGACACCTGGATTCACTGGCCGGGTGCGGCCATTGTTCGGCCGCATTTCGCTGCTCCCGCGCCTATTACGCCGGGTAACACTGCACTTCGGAGGCCTTCAGGCCGACCCACAGCCGGCTCCCGACTTCCAGCCGCAATTCGGCCACGGCGGACGGCGTGATGTCCGCGCTCATCTCCAGCTCGCCGTCGAGGTGCACGCGGACCTGGTCGCCGAAGCGCTCGATGCCGTGGATGGCCAACCGCCACACGTTGCGCGGCGTGCCGACGGGACGTTCCCGGTAGAGCGCGACGGTGCGGGGTGGGAACGCGACGAACACGTCGCCCTGATGGGCGTGGCCGACCTCGATCGACGGCGGTGCGGCGGAGCCATCGGCGTGGGGCGTCGAGCGCGGCACCTCGACCCGCGTCCCTTCGGCCCGGCCCCGGTAGAGGTTGAGGCCGACCAGCCGGGCCACATACGCGGTGCGCGGGCGCTGGGCGATGTCGACGGGCGGCCCGTCCTGCACGACCGCACCGTCCTCGATCACCGTCACCCGGTCGGCGAGCACCATCGCGTCCAGCGGGTCATGCGTGACCAGCACCGCCGCACCACCGAAGTCGGCGAGGTGGGCGCGCAACCGCGACCGGACCTCCACCCGGGTGTGCGCGTCGAGCGCGGCCAGCGGCTCGTCGAGCAGCAGCAGCCGCGGCTCGGCGGCCAGCGCCCGGGCCAGGGCGACCCGCTGCGCCTGCCCCCCGGAGAGCAGCCGCGGCCGGGTGCGGGCGTAGGCGGCCAGTCCCATCCGGTCCAGCCATTCCATGGCGCGGGCACGGGCGGCGGCCCGCCCCAGGCCGCGGCAGCGCGGCCCGAACGCCACGTTGTCCACCGCACTGAGGTGCTCGAACAGCAGGTAATCCTGGAACACCATGCCGATGGGACGGCGCTCGACCGGCACCCGCGCCAGGTCCGCGCCGTCCACCCGGACCCGGCCGCCCGTCATCGGGGCCAGTCCGGCCAGCGCCCGCAGCGCCGTCGACTTCCCGGCGCCGTTGGGGCCGAGAACGGCCAGTACCTCGCCGGAGGCGGCCGTCAGTCCGACATCGAGCCGGAAGGAACCCCGCTCGACCTGAAGGTGGGCGTCCAAGGCGGGGGCTGCGGCCGCCGCCGGGGCCGCGTCCTCTGCTCGCCGCGCGGCGGTTCCCTCGCGTCCTCCGCTCACAGCGCCCTCACCCACCGGTCGCGCAGGCCGACCAGAATGGCGATGCTGACCAGCAGGAGCACGAGGCTCACCACGATGGCGGTCTCCGGGTTCCGCTGCATCTCCAGGTACACGGCGATCGGCATCGTCTGCGTGCGGCCGGGGAAGTTCCCGGCGAAGGTGATGGTCGCGCCGAACTCACCGAGGGCACGCGCCCAGCACAGCACCGCCCCCGCCAGTACGCCCGGCAGCACCATCGGCAGCGTCACCCGGCGGAAGACCGTCGCCCGCGTGGCCCCGAGCGTCGCCGCCGCCTCCTCGTAGCGCCGATCCGCGCCGCGCAGCGCCCCCTCGACGCTGATCACCAGGAACGGCATGGCCACGAACACCTGGGCCACGACCACCGCCGGAGTGGTGAACGGCATCGAGTAGCCGAACCCGTCGTAGACGAACTGGCCCACGACCCCGCGCCGCCCGAGCGCCAGGAGCAGCGCCACACCGCCGACGACGGGCGGCATCACCATCGGCACGGTCACCAGCGCCCGGACGAACCGGCGCCCCGGAAACGCGGTCCGCGCCAGCAGCCACGCCAGCGGAACACCCAGCACGAGCGCGACGCAGGTCGCGATGGTCGCCGTCGTCAGCGACAGCCCCAGCGCGGCGCGGATCTCGGGTTCGAGCAGGCGGGCGCCCAGCGTCGACCACGGCGCGCGCAGCAGCAGCCCGGCCAACGGCAGCGCCAGGAACACGAGCCCGCCCAGCGCTGGAACCACGAGGAGCCAGGGAAACCTCCCCGAACGCGCCCGCACATGGCCGCCGGGTCGGCCGTCGCCCGCGCGCCGGTCGCCGCGGTCCGCTCCCCGCCGCCGCGCGCGCCCGATGGCGGGGGCGGCTCCCTCAGGCGGTGCGGAAGCCCGCATCACTCAGCACCTTCTCACCCTCGGGGGACCGGACCAGGTCGATCCAGGAGCGTGCCAGCTCTGGTTCGGACGCATCGGACAGCGGAGCGATCGGGTAGTCGTTGACCGCCTCCTCGGCGACCGCGACGTCGACGCCTTCGACCGCGTCGCCGGCGGCGATGATGTCGGTCGCGTACACCAGGGCGGCGTCCACCTCGCCGAGCGTGACCTTGGTCAGCGCCGCCCGGACGTCCTCCTCCTCGGACGACGGGACGACCTCGACCCCGGCCGCGTCCAGTGCCGTTCGCGCCGCGGCACCGCAGGGCACCTGCTCGGCGCAGAGCGCGACCGTGACGTCGGGATCCGCGAGGTCGTCGAGGCCCTCGACACCGGCGGGGTTGCCGGGCGGCACCGCGATGCGCAGGGTGTTGCGGGCGAACACGGCGGGCGGGTCGGCGGTGCGGCCGCCGTCGACGACCTGGTCCATGGTGGCGGGGTTCGCGGAGGCGAACACGTCGGCGGGCGCGCCCGCGTCGATCTGCTGGGCGAGGGTGGAGCTGCCCGCGAAGTTGAAGTCCACTGTGGTGCCCGGGTGCGTGTCCTCGAAGCGCTGGCCCAGTTCCGTGAAGGTGTCGGTGAGGGAGGCCGCGGCGAAGACGGTGAGGGTCGCACCGCCGTCGTCCGCCGAGCCGTCGGCGCCCCCGCACGCCGCAGCGCTCGCCAGCAGCGCTCCGGCCAGCAGCGGTGCGGCGATCACCCGGTTCGCGGCGATGGCGTGGCGCGCGGCGCTCCCGATCGGGGCGGCACTAGGCATGGTGCGCCCCCTTCGAGGTGTCGCTCTCCACGACGACGTTGGTCGACTTCACGATCGCGGTGGCCACGGACCCCACCTCCAGGCCGAGATCCTCCGCGGCCTCCCGGCTCATCAGCGACACCACGCGGTGCGGCCCGGCCTGGATCTCCACCTGTGCCATCACATCGCCGAGCACGACATCGGTGACCAGTCCGTGGAACCGGTTGCGCGCGGAGGACAGCCGTCGCGCGGAGTCCTCGCCGGAGTCGGTGTCGGCGTGGGCTTCCTCTCGCATGAACGCGGCCAGCGCGGTGCCGTCGACGATGCGCTGCCCGTTCCTGTCGCGCACGGCCGCGAGGCGGCCGGAATCCACCCAGCGCCGCACGGTGTCGCCACTGACCCCGACGAGCGCGGCGACCTCGCTGATCCGAAAATTCGGCATACGCCCGATCATATGCCTTGCATCTGCGAGGGGAAATGGTGGCTTCTGCCGGACATTGCTAACTGTGAGCTTCGGTGCCTTGGCAGGAGCGACGAGGTCGGTCACCCGTCCGCCCCGGTGGGGGACGGGTGGGCCGACGGCTTCACCCGTAGTGACAGCACTACCGCTCACTGGCCTGGTGTCGTCATCGCCGTGTCGGCGCGATGACTCTAGATTGAGCAGGAAACATCCAGATCATCGCGGGAGTAGGACGAAGATGGCGGGCACGCTTGCGGCCGGTGGGCGAAAGCGCGCGGTGCGGGCCGCTGCCGAGCTCGTCTTCGCGCGGTCATGGGGTGAGCGGCTGATCGGGGTGCTGCACCTCATGGCGTCGCTCGTGCTCTCCGCGCTCTACCTGCTCCCGGCCGCCATGTTGGCGGTCGCGGCGGCCTGGATCGTGCTGCGCGCCGCCGGGCTGGTCCGCAAGATCAGCGAGCGCGTCGCCCAGGACCTGGCCGTCACACTCCCCCTCGGCGACCTGGTGATCGAGGGGCTGATCTTCCTGGTCCTCTTCCCACCGTTGGCGACGCTGATCGCCCGGCTCTCGTGCGCCATCCAGCGCCACCGGTTGGAGAGCGTCTTCGGCGTCACCGGGCCCGGTGCCCCTGTTCTCGAAATGCTGTCCACGTCCACGGGCCGGTTCCGCGTGCTGGGCTTCCTGTTCGGCCGGGACGCCTGGACGGCGGTCGTCTACAGCACCGCCGCCGGGCTCCAGGGGCTCTTCTCCGGTGGGATCACCATCGGCCTCGTCGTCTACGGCATCGCCGTGTCGATCGGCTCGTTCCTGGGGCTCGGCTACCTCGTCATCGACGGCGCCGCGGCCGACATCGCGCGGCTGGTCACCGTCATCGTCGGCGGGCTGCTGGCCGCGTTCGTCGGGTTCCTGCTGGTCCCGCTGCTCGTCGGCCTGGAGGTCGAGGTGGCGCGCCGGCTGCTGCTCGACGGCGCGGACGTGCGCGTCCGGCGGCGGCTGCTGGAGGTCCAGGACAGCCGGCTGCGGATGGTCGACGCCGCCGAGGCCGAGCGCCGCCGGATCGAGCGCGACCTGCACGACGGCGCCCAGCAGCAGCTCCTCGCCGTCACCATGACCCTGGCCCGCGCCCGCGCCCGGTTCGACCGCGATCCGGAGCAGGCCCGCTCTCTGCTGGACCAGGCGCAGGCCGAGGCCAAGGAGGTCATGGCCGAGCTGCGCGAGGTCGCCCGCGGCCTGCACCCGCGCGTGCTCACCGACCACGGGCTGGAGGCGGCGCTGCCCGTCGCCGCGGGCCGCTGCCCGGTGCCGGTCCGGGTCGACGTCGACCTGCCCGATCGGCCCTCCCGCCGGGCGGAGGGGATCGGCTACTACGTCGTCTGCGAGGCGCTGACCAACGTGGCCAAGCACGCGGCCGCGGATAACGTCGCGGTGCGCGCGGAGCGGGTCCGCGGCAACCGCCGCGACGACCTGCTTCGACTCACCGTCACCGACGACGGTGCGGGCGGCGCCGAACCCGACGCCGGAACCGGGCTGTACGGCCTGTGGGACCGGGTCAACGCCGTGGACGGCGCGCTGCGCGTGCACAGCCCCGTGGGTGAGGGCACCGTCCTCACCGCGGACATCCCATGGGAGGCATAGACAGCGATGCGGATCATCATCGCCGAGGACTCGGTGCTGCTGCGCAGCGGCATGGCCAAGCTCCTGGAGGACGAGGGTGTGGAGATCCTCGCGCAGGTGGGCGACGCCAAGGAGCTGCTCGCGGCAGTCGCGGAGCACGACGACGTGGACCTGTGCCTCGTGGACATCCGGATGCCGCCCGGCTACTCCGAGGAGGGCATCCAGGCCGCGATCGAGATCCGCGCCACCCACCCGGACGTCGCCGTCCTGCTGCTCTCCCAGCACGTGGTCAGCCGGTACGCCGCCGAGCTGCTCGGCGGGGGCGCCACCAAGGTCGGCTACCTGCTCAAGGACCGCGTCGCCGACATCGACGAGTTCCTCGACACGCTGCGCCGAGTTGCGGAGGGCGGTGCCGCGATCGACCCCGAGGTGGTCGCGCAGCTGCTCAGCCGCCGACGCGACAGCGCACTGGACCGGCTCAGCCCGCGCGAGGGCGAGGTCCTGGAGGTGATGGCGCAGGGGCTGAACAACGCGGGCATCGCCGAGCGGCTGTTCATCACCGAGCGCGCCGTCGAGAAGCACATCCGATCCATCTTCACCAAGCTCGACCTGGGCCAGGACGACCACGACCACCGGCGTGTGCTGGCGGTCCTGCGCTACCTGCGCGGGAGCGAGGCCTAGGCCTCCGGCGCACCGGCCGGCCGACCGGACTCAGGAAAGGCGACGAGAGAGGGGAGAACCTCCCCGGAGAGGTAGGGACATGACGTTCACCAGCAGGGGGCTGTACGCCTCATCCAGCAAGGTGCCGCGTCGGCGGCGCAGGCCGCGTGTCGGCTGGCTCGTCCTGGGGGCGATCGTCGCGATCGTGGCACTGGTGCTCGGCGCGCTGATCGCCTTGGCGGACGTCTCCCTCGACCGGCGCGAGAAGACTGAGTCGTTCAGCGGGGTCAGCGAACTCATCCTGCGGAACGACACCTCCGGGAACGTCGAGCTGACCAGGACCGATGGGGACGCGATCACGGTCGCGCGGACGCTGCGCGGTTCGCCGCTGGCCGAGCCCGTCGACTCCCTCACCCAGAAGGGCGACGAGCTGTGGGCCGAGGGCCGGTGCGACGGGCCTCCGTTCTTCTTCGGATACTGCGGGGTGGACTACGTCATCGGCGTTCCCGAGGGGACGACGGTCAGCGTCGAGAGCATGTCCGGCGAGATCGACGCGATGTCGGTGGCCGGTGACCTGAAGCTGAAGACCACCTCCGGCGGCATCGAGGCGGAGGGAGTGCGCGGGGATGTCACCGCCGCCTCCGCCTCGGGTGACATCGAGGCTGAGGGCGTCGAGGGCAACATCGACCTGCAGACCTCCTCCGGGGGCATCGAGGCGTCCGGATCCGGCGACAGCGCCCGCGCGGAGTCGACGTCCGGCACCGTTGAGCTGAGCGACTTCTCCGCGAAGAGCGTCGAGGCGAGGTCCACCTCGGGCGGCGTGGAGGTCGGCGGCGGATTCGAGACGGCCGACGTCAGCTCCACCTCCGGCCTGGTGGAGATCGACACCGCGACCCCCTTCAAGCGGATCACCGCCGAGAGCACATCGGGCGGGGTCGACATCTCGGTTCCGGCCGGAACGTATGACATCAGCGCCGAGACCGGCAGCGGCGGACGCGACATCGGCGTCGGCACGTCCCCGGACGCCGCGGCGAAGATCAACGCGACAACCACGAGCGGGTCGGTGAGCGTCCAGCCGGAGGACTGACGCCGCTGACCCAGGGGTCGGCTGACCCGCGCGGCCCGGTGCCGGACCGATGGTCCGACGCCGGGCCGAGCACTGTCCCGGATGTCCTACAGTGCGCCTAGCGCGTGCTGATCACTCGGTATCGGGAGAGAGCGGGAGCCGAATGGCAGGAACATCGTTCGCAGGCTCGGGAACGGATCTCCTCGCGGTCGGGGCGCTCCCGATGGAGACGACAAGGCTCGGCGACGTCATGCGCGAGATCTTCCTCGTGCAGTCGGCGCCGGAGCAGTGGATCATCATCGCGGCGGGCGTCCTCGCTCTCCTCGTGGTGCTGGCGCGCGGTCCCTGGCGCGTCGCGCGCAATGTGGTGACGATCGTGCACGAGGGCGGACACGCGCTCGTCGCGCTGTTCTGCGGCCGCCAGCTCTCCGGTATCCGGCTGCACTCCGACACCTCCGGCGTCACGGTGACCCGCGGCAGGCCGGACGGCGTCGGCATGGTCCTGACCGTCCTGGCCGGATACGTCGCCCCGTCGATCGTCGGCCTGCTGGGCATCCTGATGCTCGCCGGCGACCGGATCACCGCGCTGCTGTGGATCAGCATCCTGCTGCTGCTCGCCATGCTGCTGCTGATCCGCAATATCTACGGCGTGCTGTCGGTGGTCGGCACGGGACTGGTGATCTTCGGCGTCTCGTGGTTCACCCCGGCCGACGTGCAGGCGGCGTTCGCCTACTTCTTCACCTGGTTCCTGCTGGTCGCGGGGGTCCGGCCGGTGTTCGAGCTGCAGGCGCAGCGCAGGTCGATGCCCACGCCGCAGTCCGACGCCGACCAGCTGGACCGGCTCACCGGCGTTCCGGGGACCGCCTGGGTGCTCCTGTTCGGCCTCATCAACGTGGCGGCGTTGGGGACGGGAGTCTGGCTGCTGATGTTCTGACCGGCCGGTCCGAGCGGCCGACGTCCGTCAGAGCGTGGGGCTCTCCAGCGGTGCGGCGAGCGCGGCGTCGACGGTCGGGAACACGGGGATGCGCGTGTTGATGCGGGTGACGTGCAGCAGGCGCGCCACGCGGTCAGTGGGTGCGGCGATGAACAGGCTGGTGTCGTGCTCCTTGGCGGTCTTGTGCGACTGGATCAGCACGCGAAGTCCGCTGGAGTCGATGAATCCGAGCCGGGAGCAGTCCAGGACCACGCGGCCGGGGGCCTCGGTGCCCACGGAGTCCAGGACGGCCTGGTGGAACTGGTCCTCGGTGGCCATGTCGATCTCGCCGTCGAGGGCAATGACGAGGCCGTCGTCGTGGTTGCGGGCGGTGATCGTGAGCGCGGGCATGGCGTTGGCTCCGGGGTGAAGCGCCGGCACCGTCGGCAGATCGGACATCGCCGCGGTCCGGATGGCTTCCGTCCTCGGGCGTGCGGCGAAGACGCGGGTCGTCGCGTACGCGGGCACGCTGCTGCGGCTGAACTGCTGTTTCATCGGTGTGCTACCCCTCATGCCGACAGTGCGGACTGTCAGGCATTCGTGTGGTGGTCCGCCGTCCGGTGATGACTGTGACGACGTGGCGATTCCGACGTCGGCTCGGGGCGCCCGGCGGGATCTGCGGGTGGCTGCGGCCTGGGCGGCCGTGCGTGCGATCCGCAGTGTGCGGATGTCGCGTCGGCTCGGTCCTAAGACGCTTAGAACAAGCATCCGTTCCGGACCATACCACATGGTCGTGGCCGTTTCGTGATGTGAGTGAAGCGGGAGTGTGTTCCAGGGGATGGCCTTGGTCACCACGGAGCGGAGGGTCCGCCGCGGAGCGTGGTGCTAGGCTCACGGTGACCAAGCAATTGCTTGTTTTATGGAGGCGTCCATGGCCATCCGGTTCGACAAAGCCACGGCGCGTGTCGGCGCGTATGTCACCGGCGTCGACCTCCGCAAGGAACTCTCCGACGCCGAGATCGCCACCATCTACCAGGGGCTCCTCGACCACGGCGTGGTGTTCTTCCGCGGCCAGCACATCACCGACGAGGAGCATCTCCGCTTCGCGCTGCGCTTCGGCACGCTCAGCGTCCCGCCGCTCAAGGCGCGCAAGGACACCGGCGACCCCGTCGCCGACTCCGTGCACGTGCTCAACCAGACCAGCCCCAAGGGCGAGGGCGGGGACAACTGGCACGCCGACAACACCTTCATGCCCCACCCGCCGATGGGCTCGATGCTGCGCGCCATCACCCTGCCCCCGGTCGGCGGCGACACCCTGTGGGCCAGCGCCTACGCCGCCTACGACGACCTGTCCCCGCAGCTGAAGGACCTGGCCGAGAACCTGGTCGGGATCCACGACATCACCCCGGGCGCGATGAAGGCGATCGCCAAGGGCCACGCCCTCGACCTGGAGAGGCTGCGCCGCGACTGGCCCCCCGTCGAGCACCCGGTGGTGCGGGTGCACGCGGAGACCGGACGCAAGCTGCTCTACGTCAACCGCAGCTCGGTCACCCGCCTCAAGGGGCTGTCCCCCTGGGAGAACGAGGCGCTGCTGCCCCTTCTCTGCGACCAGGTCCGGCATCCGGAGTTCCAGGTTCGGCTGACGTGGGAACCGGGCACCATGGCGTTCTGGGACAACCGGGCCGTGCAGCACTACGCGGTGCCCGACTACACCGAACGCCGCGAGATGCACCGCGTCACGGTCGACTTCGCCCGGGGCTTCACCGACTGAGCTTCTGCATACGATGTCGGTTTCCGCCGCGCCCCTTTCGTTGATCTCGGAGATATTGGGGTCTCACGGGCGATTTTGACCCCAATATCTCCGAGATCAACGGAGGGCGGGCGGCCGCACCCACCCTCACAATGGGAGGCTGTTGGCCCGCTGCGGACGGGGTGCCTCGCGCGGCCCTTCCTGCTGGAGCACCCACGTGCACGCCGACAGGGTGAGCGGGACGGCCACGGTCAGCGCCAGCGCCGGGATGGCGATGCCGGAGTCGTTGACGGCGAATCCGACGAGCGCCGTCACCAGCGATCCGGTGAGCCCGGCCCGCAGGGTGGGCGCGTATTCATAGGCGCGCTGCAGCGCGCCCACCTTCCAGTCGGTGGGCTTGTTCAACACGGCGAACAGGAACAGCAGCGCGCACGCCGAGAGCAGGGTGAGCTGCCAGTTGCCCAGTGATCCGAGCATCGAGGCCAGCTTGCGGCTGATCACCATCACCGCCTCCCCGCCGGTGAGCTGGTCGAAGAAGAGCCCGAAGTGGCTGCGCTCGCCGGGCGGCTGCCGGAAGTCGAGATAGGCCAGCAGGCCGATGACGACGAGCGCCGTGGTGACGATGCCCAGCGCCCACCGCCAGGTGACGCGCCGCCCGGCGATCATCAGCACCGTCACCGCCAGGCCGGGGATGATCGCGATGACCCCGCCGAAGTCGGTGCCCAGACCCGGCCAGCCGATCACGAAGAGCGTGGCCGTGCCCACGACCAGCGCGGTCGCCACGGCCGCCGTCCTGTTCCCGAGGCGGATCAGGTAGTGGGCGACCCCGGCGACCGTCATCAGCATGCCGGTGGCGAAGGTCGCGAACGCGATGTTGCCCAGCCCGTAGAAGCGCCCGGCGACGATGGGCGTGTAGCCCGTGGGCGAGTTCAGCTGCAGGTTGGCGCCGGTGCACATGTCGATGAACAGGACGGCGGTGGTGATCCCCGCGACCGCCGTCATCGGGCCGAGGATGCCGCGCCGCCATGGACCGGCCATGGCGATCGCGACCACCACCAGGTCGGTGAGCAGCACGCATCCGATCAGGGCCAGCTGCGGCAGGTCCGCCGACCACCACGGGATGAGGTTGGACAGGTAGCTGGAGACGGGGAACGCCGCGCCACCGAGCGCCACCACGCGCGTGACCGACAGCACCAGGGTGCGCTTCTTCCGGTCCCGGTCGCCGTAGCGGTGCAGGGCGTAGGCGGCCGCGGCGTAGATGAGCAGCTGCAGGGCGACGAAGAAGGCGAAGAATCCGGCGGTCAGGGACCCCACCACGCGCGCGGCGGTGTTGAGGTCGGCGAGGTCGCCGATCGCCGCCGTGAACTCGGCGGGGCGCTCCTCCCGCTTCCACACCCGCCCGACCATGCCGTGGACGGGCAGGCCCATCGTGCTCGCGAGGGTGGTGGTGGCGTCGGTGAGGGTCACCAGGCCGTCGCGCCGGGTGGAGTCGGAGGTCAGGAATCCGCCGTCGAAGCGCCGGCCCTGCGGTCCCGGACCGTGCAGGAGCGCCGCGTTGAGGTTGGACGCGCCTGCCTCCACCGACACCCCCGCCACCATCAGCGAGGTGTTCTTCGGAAGGAGGTCGAGCACCTGGCCGAGCTTGTCGTCGATCGCTGCCAGGGCCTCCAGCCGGTCCTCGTGCTGGATCGGGTCGGGCTCCGGCTCCTCCTCGGCGTCGGGGCCGTCCTCGTCGACCTCGGCGTCGGGGTCCACCGGCGGGTTGAGGTAGAGGTCGGCGAGGCCGTCGAGGTCGATGATCGCCAGCGTCGCCGCGTCCAGGTCCGAGCGCCGCAGCCCGCCGACCTCGCCGATGTAGCGGTCGATCCGCCCGTCGCGGTCGGCCGCGGCCAGCGCCGCCCCGGCCCCCACCGCCAGGGTGGCGCCCCCGGCCTCTCGTACAGCCCCGCCGAGCGCGCCCACGCGCGCGCCGTAGGGGGAGGTCGCGTTCTCCTCGATGAAGTCGTCGTAGTCGGGGAAGACCGCGCCGCGTCCGTCGCGCTCGGGGGCGACCGGAAGTTCGCAGATGAAGTACTGCTGGCGTTCGCTGAAGGCGCGCTGCCCCGCGGAGAGGGTCAGCCAGCCGTCGACGGGGCAGGTGCGGGAGGTGGCGGTGCGGATCGACATGTCGCCGATGGCGCTGTTCTGGGCGAGGTTCCACAGCACCGGCATCGTCGTGCGGTCGATCTCCTCCCACATCAGCCCGGGGATCCCGACGACCACCACGGGGCTGTGCCCCCGTTGCGCGGTCGGGACGGAGGAGGCGGGAGGGGCGCCCGCGTGCGCGGCGGGGACGGGGGCGAGGACGACGACCAGGGCCAGAGCGGCGAGCACGGCGTGCAGGCGGGCGAGCGGGCGGAGGTGTCGGCGGAGGCCGCCGTCCATCGCGCGTGTCAGCGGCCCGCTTTGTGCCATGGCGCCACTCCCTCATTCCGCCGTCGGCCGAGCACGCCAATCACAGTATCCGCACGGTTACCGCGATCGTGGGATATGCCACCGGCGCCGCGTCGTCCCCCGCCCCCCACCGTTGATCTCGGGGATATCGACCGAATACTCGCCGGTAGAAGGTCGATATCCCCGAGATCAACGGTGGTAACGACGGTACGGCGGCCAGGGGTGCGGGGGAATGGGCGGTCAGGCGCGCAGGCCGTTGAAGGCGACCGTCGCCAGGGCGTCGGCGAGTTCCGGGGCGTCCAGCCCCTTGCCGGGCCGGTACCACTCGACGATCGAGTTGACCATGCCGAAGAGCAGACGCCCGGCCAGTGCCGGCTCGATGTCCGGGCGGATGTCGCCCGCCTCCACGCCCTCGCGCACGAGGTCGCCGACGAAGTGGTCGAACTCGCGGCGCCGTTCCAGCGCGTGCCGCTCCACCGCGGTGTTGCCGCGTACCCGCAGCAGCAGGGTCACGTGCGGCAGCTCCTCGACGAGCACCCGGACGCTGCCGCGCACCACGTACTCGAGTCGGTCGATCGCCGGGCCGGTGGTCGCCCCCGGCTCGTCGGTGACCGCGAACAGGGCGTCCAGCGCGTGGTCCAGCGACCTGCGCAGCAGCTCGGACTTGCCGCTGAAGTGGTGGTAGATCGCGGACTTGGTCACGCCCAGCGCGCGGGCGAGGTCCTCCATGCTGGTGCCGTCGTACCCGCGCTCGTTGAACACCCGTACCGCGACACGCAGCACGGACTCGGCGTCGTGGCCGGGGCGGCCGGCACGGCGCCGGGAGGTCGGCTGTGCGGGTGATGATGCGCGTGGTCCGGATGCGGGCGATGGGGACACAGTCGGAGAATCTACCGTCGGGCGTGTGCCGGGACCGCGTGCATCGCGGGCGTCGGGATCAAAGGTGCGCAAGGCCACAGTCCTCGTTCGTCGGCGGTACCGGTTACCTGGGGCGCTCGTCGACGATGCGCCGGATCTTGCCGACGGAGCGCTCCAGTGTGTCGGGCGCGACCACCTCGACCGCGGCTCCCACGCCGATGTGTCTCCGCAGCGCCGCGGTCAGCCGGTGGCGGGCCTCCTCCCGGTCGTCGGGTGGCGCGTCGGGCCGGTGCTCCACCCGGACCGTCAGCTCGTCGAGCCGGTGCGGGCGGCGCAGCACCAGCTGGAAGTGCGGGGCGAGCGCGCCGATGCGCAGCACCTGCTCCTCGACCTGGCTGGGGAACAGGTTCACGCCGCGCAGGATGATCATGTCGTCGCTGCGCCCGGTCACCTTGGCCATGCGCCGGAACGCCGGACGCGCCGTCCCGGGCAGCAGCCGCGACAGGTCGCGGGTGCGGTAGCGGACGATCGGCAGGGCCTCCTTGGTCAGCGAGGTGAACACGAGCTCGCCCGCGGCGCCGTCCGGGAGCCGGGTGCCGTCGATGGGATCGACGATCTCGGGGAGGAAGTGGTCCTCGAAGACGTGCAGGCCGTCCTTGGTCTCCACGCACTCGTTGGCCACGCCCGGGCCCATGACCTCCGAGAGCCCGTAGATGTCGACGGCGTCGAGGTCGAAGGTCTCCTCGATCTCCGCGCGCATGTCCTCGGTCCACGGCTCGGCGCCGAGGATCGCGGTGCGCAGGGAGGTCGCCCGGGGGTCGAGGCCCTGGGCGCGGAACTCGTCGGCGATGGTGAGCAGGTAGGAGGGCGTGACCATGATGGTCTCGGGGCCGAAGTCGCGGATCAGCTGGACCTGCCGCGCGGTCTGCCCGCCGGAGACCGGGATGACCGCGCAGCCCAGCCGCTCGGCGCCGTAGTGGGCGCCGAGTCCGCCGGTGAACAGTCCGTACCCGTAGGCCACGTGCACTTTCTCGCCGGGCCGTCCGCCGGAGGCGCGGATGCAGCGGGCGACCAGGTCCGACCAGATGTCGAGGTCGCCCTGCGTGTAGCCGACGACGGTGGCGCGTCCCGTGGTTCCGCTGGAGGCGTGCACGCGCACCACCCGGTCCATGGGAACGGCGAACGCGCCGAACGGGTAGGCGTCGCGCAGGTCCTGCTTGGTGGTGAACGGGAACCGCTCCAGGTCGGCGAGGCCGCGCAGGTCCTCGGGGGCGACCCCGGCCGCGTCGCACTTGCGCCTGTAGAAGGGCTGGTGGTCGTAGGCGTGCCGGAGCGTCCGCTTGAGCTGGCGCAGCTGGTGCTCCTCCAGCATGTCCCGGGACACCCGCTCCATCGGGTCGAGAAGGGCGGGGTCGGGGGCGGATCCGAGCCGCCGCGCGCGGGTGGACGGGCTCGGCTGCGTGTCGTGCTCGGTCAACTCACGCATTCCTTCCATGCTGTCACTCATCGCATCTGACCTGCGACGGTCCGACGTTTGGCGAGGTGGGGAGGGTGGGGAGGCGGACCCACGGGCGCGGCTGCGGCCCTTGCGGACTGAATGAACGGTCGGTTAGTAATACCTCATAGACAAGCACCACCGGCAGGGGAGCTGTCAAGAGCGGTTCCCCCATGGCACGCGTTGGGAGTACGGATCAGTGGCCGCACACGGCGCATCCCCCGCAGAGCTCTTCGAACGGCACCAATCGACCCTCCAGGAGGCGGTCAAGGCCATTCACGGCCGGTACTTCTGGACACCCCACCCGGAGTCGCCGAGCCCGAAGGTGTACGGCGAGGAGGCCGCGCCCCAGGGACAGGCGGCGTTCGACGCCTATCTCGGCAAGGATTTCCCGATCGACCAGCCCGGGGGAGACGACCGCATCATCACCGAGCGCTCCCCGTACGGGATCGCGCTGGGCGTGGGCTACCCGCACGCCGACGCCGACACCCTCATCGACGCGGCCCAGGCGGCGCGGCCGTCCTGGCGCGACGCCGGGCCCGAGGGCAGGGCGGGGGTGTGCATGGAGATCCTGCACCGGATCAACCAGCGCAGCTTCGAGATGGCGCACGCCGTCCAGCACACCAGCGGGCAGGCCTTCGTCATGGCCTTCCAGGCCGGCGGCCCGCACGCCCAGGACCGCGGGCTGGAGGCACTCGCCTACGGCTACGACACGACGGCCCGCTACGCCAGCACCGCGCGGTGGGAGAAGCCGCAGCGCAAGGGCGGTCCGCTGGTCATGGACAAGCGCTTCCACGTGGTGCCGCGCGGGATCGCCCTGCTGATCGGCTGCAACACCTTCCCGACGTGGAACTCCTACCCCGGTCTGTTCGCCAGCCTGGTCACCGGCAACCCGATCATCGTCAAGCCGCACCCGCGCGCGGTGCTGCCGCTGGCGATCACCGTGGCCGTCGCCCGCGAGGTGCTGTCCGAGGCCGGGCTCGACCCGAACACGGTGCTGCTGGCCGCCGAGCGCGCCGACGAGAAGCTGGCCGCGACCCTGGCGGTGCGCCCCGAGGTGAAGATCGTGGACTTCACCGGCTCCACCGAGTTCGGCGAGTGGCTGGAGGAGCACGCCCGCCAGGCCTTCGTGTGCACGGAGAAGGCCGGGGTCAACGCCATCGTCATCGACTCCACCGACGCCTACAAGCAGATGCTGGGCAACATCGCGTTCTCGCTGTCGCTGTACAGCGGACAGATGTGCACGACGCCGCAGAACATCTTCATGCCCCGCGGCGGCATCGAGACCGACGAGGGGCACAAGAGCGTCGAGGAGGTGGGCGCCGACCTCGCGGCGTCGGTGTCCCGGCTGCTGGGGGACGAGGCGCGGGCCACCGGCGTTCTGGGCGCCATCGCCAACGACGGGGTGCTGGGCCGCATCGAGGAGGCGGGCAAGCTCGGTGACACCGTGCTGGAGTCCCGGGACATCGCCCACCCCGACTTCGCCGACGCGACCGTGCGCACGCCCGTCATCGTCAAGCTCGACGGCGACCGCCGCGACGTGTACGGGCGCGAGCACTTCGGGCCGATCTCGTTCGTGGTGACCGCGCAGGACACGGATGACGCGCTCCGGCTGATGCGCGAGACCATCACCGAGCGCGGCGCCCTCACAGCGGCGGTGTACGCCACCGGTGAGGACGTGCTGGACGCGGCGGAGAAGGCCGCGCTGGAGGCCGGCGTCAACATGTCGGCCAACCTGACGGGCCAGGTCTTCGTGAACCAGTCCGCGGCCTTCAGCGACTACCACGGCAGCGGTGCCAACCCCGCCGCCACGTCGTCGCTGACCGACCCGGCCTACGTGTCCGGGCGGTTCAGCTTCGTGCAGTCGCGGCGCCACGCGTAGGCGACGCGCGGCCGTTTCCGGTCACGGCGGCGATTCGGGCAGATGACGCCCGCGGCGCCGGACCGGCGAGGAAGGCGGGGCCATTGACCCCGCCTTCTTTCTCGCAGTATTTTCTAACTGAACGTTCGGTAGGTAATGGCGGCCGCCCGGGAGGGCGAGCGGGAGGACACCACATGACCGCGACCGACAGCGCACCGGAAACGGCGGCCGACGGCGGGCGCGAGCGCTTCGACGCGATGATCGCCGCCGACGAGCGGATCGAGCCGCGTGACCACATGCCCGACGACTACCGCAAGACCCTGGTCCGGCAGATCGCGCAGCACGCGCACTCCGAGATCATCGGCATGCAGCCGGAAGGCAACTGGATCACCCGCGCCCCCAGCCTCAAGCGCAAGGCGGTCCTCATCGCCAAGGTCCAGGACGAAGCCGGGCACGGCCTCTACCTCTACAGCGCCGCCGAATCCCTGGGCGTCGACCGCGCCGAACTCCTCGACCTGCTGCACCAGGGCCGCCAGCGCTACTCGTCGATCTTCAACTACCCCACGCTGACCTGGGCCGACGTCGGTGCCATCGGCTGGCTCGTGGACGGCGCGGCCATTACCAACCAGGTGCCGCTGTGCCGCTGCTCCTATGGCCCCTACGCCCGCGCCATGGTGCGCATCTGCAAGGAGGAGAGCTTCCACCAGCGCCAGGGCTTCGAGAGCCTCTACGTTCTGGCGCGCGGCACCGACGGCCAACGGGCCATGGCGCAGGACGCCGTGAACCGCTGGTACTGGCCGTCGCTGATGATGTTCGGCCCGCCCGACGCCGAGTCGCCGCACAGCGCGCAGTCCATGGCCTGGAAGATCAAGCGGTTCTCCAACGACGAGCTGCGGCAGAAGTTCGTCGACATCATCGCGCCGCAAGCCGACGCGCTCGGACTCACCCTGCCCGACCCCGACCTGCGGTGGAACCCCGAGCGCGGGCACTACGACTACGGCCCCATCGACTGGGAGGAGTTCACGCAGGTCCTCAAGGGCAACGGGCCGTGCAACCGGCAGCGCCTGGCCCAGCGGCGCGCCGCACACGAGAGCGGCGCCTGGGTCCGCGAGGCGGCCCGTGCACACGCGGCCAAGCGCGCCGCGCGGACGCAGCGGGAGGCCGCATGAAGGAGCGAAACGGCGTGAGCCAGAACGACAACGGACACTGGGGCCGGATGGGCGAGTGGCCGCTGTGGGAGGTGTTCGTCCGGGCCCGGCGCGGCATGTCCCACGTGCACGTCGGCAGTTTGCACGCCGCCGACGCCGAGCACGCTCTGTACAACGCCCGGGACCTCTACACGCGCCGCCAGGAGGGGGTGAGCGTGTGGGTGGTCCCGGCCGCCGCGATCACCGCCTCGGCACCGGAGGACAAGGGTGCCTTCTTCGACCCGGCCGAGGACAAGGTCTACCGGCACCCCACGTTCTACGAGGTCCCCGAGGGGGTGGAGCACCTGTGAGCAATCCCGACGGCACCGTCAACGCGCCCGCGGCCGACGCCGCGCTGGTCGCCTACGTGCTGCGGCTGGGCGACGACGCGCTCATCGCCAGCCATCGGCTCGCCGAGCTCGTGTCCAACGCGCCGCAGCTGGAGGAGGACGTCGCCCTCGCCAACATCTCGCTCGACCTGCTCGGCCAGGCCCGCGCACTGCTGACCTACGCCGGGCGCGCCGAGGAGCAGCTGACCGGGGTGCTGCGGACCGAGGACGACCTCGCCTACCTCCGCGACGAGAACCAGTTCGTGAACTGCCGCCTGGTCGAGCTGCCCAACACCGACTTCGCGCACACCATCGCCCGGCAGCTGCTGTTCTCCGCCTACGCCTACGAGCTCTACGGGACGCTGGTCGGGTCCGCGGACGAGACCATCGCGGGCGTCGCCGCCAAGGCGGTCAAGGAGCTCGACTACCACCGTGAGCACGCCGCGCTGTGGACCGTGCGGCTGGGCGACGGCACCGACGAGAGCAACGGGCGCATGGTCACGGCGCTGGAGGCGATCTGGCCCTACGTCGACGAGGTGTTCGCCTCCGACGACGTCACGCGGACCGTCGCGGAGGCCGGAACCGGAACCGACCCGGCGTCGCTGCGGCCGGCCTGGGACACCTACATCGACGGCGTTCTCGCCGAGGCCGGACTGGACCGCCCGGAGACACCGCCCCTCACCGGCCTCGCCGGGCTGGGCGGCCGCCAGGGCGTGCACACCGAGGCGTTCGGCTACCTGATCGCCGAAATGCAGCACCTGCACCGCTCACACCCGGGGGCGACGTGGTGACGGCCCGGGACACGGAGCGGACCCGGCGGGCGGCACCGTCCGCCCCCGCCGGGAGGAACGAGGATGCCGAGCGCGCCGACCACGTCGGCCGTGCCGACCGCGACATCGCGGGCATCACCCGCCTGGTCGGATCCGTCCCCGACCCGGAGATGCCCATGGTCGACCTGGCGGACCTCGGCATCCTCCGCGACGTCCGCGTCGACGACTCCGGGGCGATCACGGTGACCATCACGCCGACCTACTCGGGCTGCCCGGCCATGGACGCGATCCGCGCCGACATCCGCGCCCGCCTGGCCGAGCACGGCCACACCGACGTCACCGTGCACACCGTGTTCACCCCGCCCTGGTCCACCGACTGGATCACCGCGGAGGGGCGGCGCAAGCTCGCCGAGCACGGCATCGCACCGCCGCCGGGGCGGGCCCAGCGGCCGGGCGCTACCTTCGTCGCGCTGTCCGTCCGCTGCCCGCGCTGCGGCGCGACCGACACCCGCGAGCTGAGCAGGTTCGGCGCCACGGCGTGCAAGGCGCTCTACGTCTGCGACGCGTGCAAGGAGCCCTTCGACCGCGTCAAACCGCTCTGAGCGGTCCGCTGGGTCGTCGACCCGAACGCCTTCGGTACATCGAGCACCAGAGGAGCCATGAACACAGAAGTCAGTGAGCGCCCGGCGGCGACGCGCCACCGCGGTGTGTTCCACCCGCTGACCGTGGCGGCGGTCGACCGGCTCACCGACGACGCGGTGGCCATCGCCTTCGACGTCCCCGACGACCTCGCCGAGGAGTTCCGCTTCGTCCAGGGCCAGCACCTCACCATCCGGTGCGAGCTCGACGGCCGCGAGCTGCGCCGCAACTACTCCATCTGCTCTCCGGCCCCCGACGGCCCGCTGCGGATCGCCGTCAAGCGCCTGGAGGACGGTTCCTTCTCCGCCTTCGCCAACGAACGGCTGCGCCCCGGCGACGTCCTCGACGTCATGCACCCGCTGGGCGGCTTCCACATCCCGCTCACCCCCGACCAGGCCCGCGCCCACGTGGCCGTCGCCGCGGGCAGCGGGATCACGCCGGTGCTCTCGCTCATCACCACGACCCTGGCCGCCGAGCCGTCGAGCACCTTCACCCTCGTCTACGGCAACCGCACCGCGCGCGACGTGATGTTCCTGGAGGAGCTGCAGGACGTCAAAGACCGCTATCCGCAGCGGTTCCAGCTGATCAACGTGCTCAGCCGAGAGGTGGGCGAGTCGCCGGTCAGCAGCGGGCGCATCGACGCCGACAAACTCGACCTGCTGTTCACCCACCTCATCGCGCCCGACGAGGTCGACCACTTCTACCTGTGCGGCCCGAGCGGACTCGTCCGCCTCGTCCGCGACGACCTGCGCGCACGCGGCGTCCGCGGCGACCACGTGCACTACGAGCTCTTCCACGCCGAGGACGAGGAACCACCCCCGCGCCGCCGCCACACCGAGGCCGGCGGCGCTGCCGCCGCCACCAGCCACGTCCGCTTCACCCTCGACGGCCGCACCACCACCGTCGACGTCGACCCCGACACCGAAACCGTCCTGGGCGCGGCCCTACGCGTCCGCGACGACGCCCCCTACGCCTGCCGCGGCGGCGTCTGCGGCACCTGCCGCGCCAAACTCTGCGAGGGCGAGGTCGACATGGCCCGCAACTACGCCCTCGAACCCGACGAGCTCGCAGCGGGCTACGTCCTCACCTGCCAGTCCCGCCCCCTCACCGAGAACGTGGTCGTCGACTACGACGCCTGAGAGCGAGGAGCCGAGCCCACGTTCCCGCGCACCCCGATCCGGCGGCCGGATCCAATTCCTCGAATCTCCCAGTGGCCGCAGACCGATCGGCCCTACTCTGGGCGCAGCGATCCTTGTTCGGATAGGGGGCGTTCGGTGGCCGACGAAGAGGTGACGCTAGGCGTCCCTCCCGATGTCCGCAGAGCCGCTGAGGAAGCGGGAATGGACCCGGCTGAGTGGATGCGGCGTGCCGTCCAGCGCGAGGTCGCCCGTGCCATCGTCACCCGCGAGCGGGCAGTGGTGGAGGACGCTGAACCCCTCGGGTACCTCATCGCCGCAGACAGCCCGGAACGGATGCGCGAGCAGGCGGCGCGGTTCCTCGCAGAGCTGGATCAGGCCGGAGGGCCGATCACTGCGTGACCTCCGACTTGGCCCCGAATTCTAAATACAGCTGCTCCACATCCCGAAGGGTGTGCGGATGCGCGTAATGGACCACTTGATCAACCTTGCGGCCACCGAAGACCCGGCCGCGTGCGCGCAGCCCCATCCCGATTACCCGGGTGACCCCTTCATGTGGCGGATCGACGCGCCTGATGCCCTCATCACCTGCGGTGTCTATGACAAGCCGCCGCTTGTGTACGCCTTCTCGGTTCACTCCAACAGCTAGTGCCACAGAGTCATAAGGGCACCGCCGTCCACAGGCCGGCACATTGACCGGCGGAATTGGCGGTGCCCTGTTCCATGTGTTGCTGTGTACTCTTCTGCGGGCGGCCTTGGCCGGAAGCGGCTGGAACCTGGATAGCTTGCGGCCCAACGTCGGGCTGACGAAGACCTCTGCCACGAAGTGCGCTCCCTGAGCGGCGATCACCGACGAGCAACCTGGAGATGGCGTGAACGGCACCCCATCGGCAAACGCCCCCAAAGCGCTGCTGAGCGCCGCTCTGGGGCTCATCGGCGTGGGGCTCTTCGCAGGCGTCCTGGTGTACGCCTACTCCGCGGGCGTCGTGGCGGACGAGAGCGACGGCGACAACACCATCACCGTCCTGGAAGCTGTCGGCTTCCTCGGCGGAACCGGCGTCGGCCTGGTCCTCGTCTGCGCCTCCATCGTCTTCCTGCTGCGCGCACGCTCGAAGCGGTAGCTCACTCGGCACTCACCCCGGCTCGGGACTCCCGGACTCGATGGTCGATCACCGACATCGAGCCCCCGTGTCCCGAGCCGTCTTCTGCTGTCCTCCCAGGCCGTCTCGCCTTCAGCTCTCTCACGGCCCGCTCTGGCCGTAAGAAGTACGACTTTCGACGGTTCCGTGCGTCACATCCTGCTCTCTAGGCTCCTACGCCGTCATGTCCGAAATTGCCGACCTTGCGCACCGTGCGTGATGCCGGGATCGGCAATCCCCTCCGGAAGGCAGGCTGTGGACGACAGCAGAAGAACCGGCAGGCGTGCGGGTGTCGCTGGGAGTGTGCTCGGACTGGTCGCGATGGGCGGTGTCCTGGCGTGGGCACCCCCGGCCGCGGCCGGGGCGGGCGATGGGGTCGCTCCCGAGTTGCGGAGCTTCTATGCGCAGGAGCCCTCCTGGAACCCCTGTGACGGCGAGGGGCCGGGCGGCCTGGAGTGCGCCGAGATCACCGTCCCGATGGACTACTCCAAGCCCGAGGCCGAGAAGATCAGGATCGCCATCTCGCGGCGCAAAGCGAGCGACCGGGACCATCGGCGCGGGATCCTGCTCCTCAACCCCGGTGGGCCGGGCGGCTCGGGGCTGGGGATGCCCGGCTTCCTGGGGGACCAGCGGGTCGGTGAGGTCTACGACCTCATCGGCTTCGACCCGCGCGGAGTCGGCCGGTCCACGAATCTCAACTGCTCGGCGCCGGATGCCGAGGAGTATGAGCTGCCCTCCCGGCCGACCGACGCCCAGCTGCACAACTTCACCGAGGCGGCACGCACCCAGGAGGAGGGCTGCGACCGGACGGCGGGATCGCTGCGGCCCCACATCACCACCGCCAACACCGCACGCGACATGGACGTCATCCGCGGCGCGCTCGGCGAGGACAAGACCAACTACCTCGGCTACTCCTACGGCACCTACCTCGGCGCCGTCTACGGCAGCCTCTTCCCCGACCGCCTGGACCGCAGCGTCCTCGACTCCTCCGTGCACCCCGACCGCATCTGGCGAGACGACTGGAAGGCGGTGGGGCCCGCCACCACCGAGAACGTGGATCGGTTCGCCGAGTGGGCCGCGGACCACGACGACAAGCTCGGCTTGGGCAAGGACGCCAAGGCCGTGCGCGGTCTCATCGAGGACCTGGCGCAGCGACTGCACGAGCAGCCGTTCGGCGGCCTCACGCGGACCGACTTCGACCTCTTCGTCGGTGATCTCGCCCGCTGGCAGGGCGAGTGGGACCTCTTCGCCGACACCCTGACCAAGCTGCGCGACGGCGCCCCGGAGGAGGGCAGCGACGATGAACCCGACGCCGACGCCCAGGACGCTGCCGAGGCGGTCGACCAGGTCGCGGCCGCCTCCCGGGACCGGCTGATGAACGGCACCTACAACGCGATCCTGTGCGAGGCCGACTGGCCCACCGACCTCGACGTCTACTACGACGACATGCGGAACTACCGGGAGAACCACCCCTACGGGTGGGGTGTCGCCGTGGTCGCTCCCAACCCGTGCACCTTCCGCTCCTACACCCCGCCGGAGAAGCCGGTGACGCTGGAGCGGGCTGGCTACCCCACGGGCGTGGTCATCCAGGGCGAGTACGACCCGCAGACGCCGTATGAGGGAGGTCCGGCCATGGCCAAGCGGCTGCACGACAACCTCATCATCGTCAAGGACGACGGCAACCACGGCTACTACGGCGGCCCGGACTACGACTGCGTCACCGAGCAGATCGACGACTACCTCATCGACGGCATCCTGCCCGGCAGCGCCACCACCTGCCCGGGCGTCCCCCGGGCCGACCTCGATGCCGACACCGCCGATGAGGACGAGCCGCTGGCCGAGCAGACGCGGACCCTGCTCGATGAGCGTGAGGAGGATTTCCCGGTCGACTAGCCGGGACGGCGCGTCCGATTCCGCTCGACGCCGGGGTCGTGTCCCGTCCCCCATGACATCGGACACGGCCCCGGTTTACTCAAGATTTCAACCGGTCAGCGGCTCGTGGGATCTCAGTGTCCAGTGCTCAGACCTCAGGCCTGGTCGCCCATGTACTTCTTGTAGGCCTTGCCGTTCTCGTAGCCGGTGTCCATCCAGCCCTGTTCCTTCATCCCCTTCTCGCTCCAGCTGCCGTCCTTGTCGATGTATCCCTTGTCCAGCCAGTACTTGAACTGGAGCAGGCTGACGACCGGGTCGTCGGCGTACTCGATCTTGTTGGGGTTCATCCAGCCCGTCTCCCTCAGTCGGACAATCTCCTGGGAGGCCTTGGCCGGGTCGATGGTGACGAACACTGTGGGCTTCCCGTTCGATACGGCGTTCTGCGCGGTGACCGGCTGCCCGTCCCCGACCGCTGCGGTGGCGGGGGAGACCGCGACACGTGCGTTCTGTGCGGCCTTGGCAGCCTCGGGCCCGATGTCCGGGCGTTCCATAATCATGGCGACAGCCGGGGCCCCGACCATGGCTGTCAGGGCAACGGCGGCCAGTATCTTCCGCATCTTCACTCTCCTCGGGTACGCGCCTTTGAATTCGGCTCACACAGGGGACGCGTATAAGCGTCCCCTGGTTTTCACGCGGATCCGTTGCGGCCACGTCACCGTGGCGCGTGGAGTGTGCTGCGGTTGTGTATCAGTCCTGATGCGGTGTCGGGTCAGTCGCGTTCGATGCGGGTATCGGCATCCGGATCGTAGTTGCGGTGCCGCCCGTCGTAGGGCCGGGTCGGCCGTTCGGTCGCGTCACGGTAGCCGCTGCTGTAGCCGGTCCCGGGCACGGTGCCGTCCTCGCGGTGGGTGCGCCGCGCCCCGCGGTTGAGACGGACGGAGCTCCACCCCACGCTGCTGAGCAGCGAGACGATCGCGATTCCGGTGACCGCGTTGATGACGCCCGTGGCGATCTGGCTCGCCAGCGGCGCGCTCTGGGTGAACGGGCTGACCGCGGCGACGATGGTCGCCAGCCCGACGATCCAGCCGAAGAACGTCATCGGCCGAGGGGCGCTCAGCAGAAGCAGGTGCAGCAGGGCGGTGGCGATCAGCGCTGCCGCGGCCGCCATGGCCGCGTAGACGCCGGTACCGGCGTCTCCGAAGTATCCGGCTTCCTCAGGGGCGAGCACCGGGATCTGCAGCACCCCGCGTGCGACGAGCGCCCCCACCAGTATGACCAGTCCGGCGACCACCGCCGTGGCCAGTCCACCGGACCACAGCCGGGTGACGTTGATACGCCGATCGTTCCCATATTCGCTCATGCCGGTCCCCCCTGATACGGCGCCGAATACGGTCATGGCCCCCATACCCGGACACCCTTGGCCATAATCGCGCGTCCGAAGCGGCGGCGGAGCCGGAGGCCGGACCAGCGGATCGGACGTTTGCGCACGCCGGAGGGCACGTAACCGACCGCAGGTCAGGGGCGGTTGCGGCTCAGACGGCGGGCCCTCCGGGGCGGGCAGCCGCGGCGATGTCGGCCGCCAATGTCGCCATATCCTGCGCGTCCAAGGCCGATATGGTCACCCGGATGCCCGGGGACGAGTCGAGCCGAAAACGGCGCCCCGGGGTGCAGGACCACCGGCGTGCCAGCAGCCCGGCGACCGTTCGGGCTTCGTCGGGAACCTCCACCCACACGTTGACCCCCGATCTCCCGCGCCCACTCAGGCCGTGACGCTCCAACTCCCTGATGAGCGCCGCACGCCGCTCGCCATAGGCCCGTCCGGCCCGCTCCGCCGACACCGCCGCGCGCCGCCGCAGCTCGACAAAGGCCTCCTGGAGGATCTG